>NZ_JBITIY010000002.1:0-464883 GCF_044459385.1 Streptomyces sp. NPDC050287
AAACGCCCGGTCACATTTCGAACCCGGAAGCTAAGCCTTACAGCGCCGATGGTACTGCAGGGGGGACCCTGTGGGAGAGTAGGACGCCGCCGAACAATCATTCAAGGAAACCCCGCACCGGTTGGTGCGGGGTTTTCTGCGTTTACTCGTCGTCTTAAGGTCTGTGCATGCGCTATGACCTCGTCATCTTCGACAACGACGGCGTCCTCGTCGACAGTGAGCCCATCTCCAACAGGCTCCTGGCCGGCTATCTGACCGAGCTCGGGCATCCGACCTCGTACGAGGACTCCCTGCACGACTACATGGGGGCCGCCATGCACCGCGTACACGATCTGGTGGAGGAGCGGACCGGGCGGCGGTTGCCGGAGGACTTCGACGATGTCTTCCATCGGCGGGTTTTCGCGGCTTTCGAAAGGGAGTTGGAGCCGGTGTCGGGAGCCGTGGGGGTGCTGGAGAAGCTGGCGGCGGACGGGGTGCCGTACTGTGTGGCGTCCTCCGGAAGTCATGAGCGGATCCGGGTGGGGCATCGGAAGACCGGGCTGGACCGCTGGTTCGACGACGAGCGGATCTTCAGTTCGCAGGACGTGGGGCGGGGGAAGCCGGCGCCGGATCTGTTCCTTTATGCCGCCGAGCGGATGGGGGTCGAGCCCGCGCGGTGTGTGGTGGTCGAGGACAGTCCCCTGGGGGTACGGGCGGCTGTGGCGGCCGGGATGGACGTGTACGGGTTCACTGCCATGACACCTGGCGACAGGCTTTCGGGTGCCACTCAACTCTTCTCGGACATGGGAGAGTTGGTCGACCTGCTGGTCTGACATTTGTCATGCCGAGGTCCGGACGATCGTTTCTACCGGCCTACTGGGGCTGCCCGCGAAGCTGAGGGCATGACGAAGACGAAGAAGGACGCCCTGGTTCCGCTGATCATGGACGTGGCCGTGCCGGTCGGGTCGTACTACCTGTTCCGGGACGGATTCGGGATGAGTACCGTGGCCGCGCTCGGGTGGAGCAGTGTGCTGCCGGCCGTGCGGACCGGGTGGAGCGTGGTGAAGGACCGGACGGTCAACGGGCTTGCGGCGCTCATCGTGTTCGTGAACGTGACGGGGGTACTGCTCGGGTTCGTCGCCGGTGATCCGCGGCTGATGCTCGCCAAGGACAGCGGGGTCAGCAGTGTGGTGGGAATCGGGATCCTGGTGTCCGTGGCGATGGGCAGGCCGGTGATGACCGCCGGTATGAAGCCGTGGCTGGTGAAGGGTGACGAACGGCGGGAGGCCGCGTGGGCGCGGCTGCTGGACGGGTCCGCTGCCTTTCGGCGGTTCGAGCGGGTCTTCTCCGTCGTGTGGGGCGTGGTGCTGCTCGGTGAGTGTGCGGTGCGGGTTGTGGGGGCGTACACGCTGCCGGTGGACACGATGGTCTGGCTCGGGACCGTCATCATGGTCGTCGCCATGGCTCTGGGATTCCTCGTCAGCGGGGCGCTTGGGGCCGGGCCGATGGCGGCCATGCTGGAGGCCGAGTTGAAGTGCGGCGACCAGGAGCGGGAGCGGGGGCAGGTGCACGGGCGTTGGGGTGCCGGTTCGGTGGCTGTCGGAGTCGCCGGCGCCGAGTGACGAGGTAAAGCTGAGAGAAACTCATCTTTGGCTGGATCTACCCACGAGTACGCCGGGGCCCTACGCTCGCCGCCATGACTGATGTGCTGCGGCGCGGCAGGGCCTCGCTGGCGTTCAGCTTCTTCGCCCAGGGTGTCGCCTTCGCTTTGCTGGTGACGCGGATCCCGGCCATCCAGGACCGGTACGGCGTCTCCGACGCGCTGTTGCCCGCGTTTCTCGCGGCCGTGCCGATCCTTGCCGGGGTCGGGAGCGTGAGCACCGAGCAGTTGGTGAAGCGGATACCGCCAAGCCGGGTGCTGCGGTGGTCCCAGCCCGTGGTGCTCCTGGCGCTGCTCGGGGTGGGGGCGGGGGAGTCCATGGTCGAGCTGGGCGTCTCGCTCGCCGCTTTCGGGCTGGCCGTGGGGGCGCTGGACGCCTCGATGAACATGCTCGGGGTGAGTCTGCAGCGGTCGTACGGGCGCAGCATCATGTTGAGTTTCCATGCCGTTTACAGCCTGGGCGGGATTCTGGGGGCCTCGCTCGCATGGGCGGGGGCGCACTGGCATCTGGCGCTGTGGGCGTCGTATTTGCCGGTGGTGGTCGTGCTGTTGCCGGTGGCGCTGGTGGGGAGCCGGTGGTACGTCGACGGGACGGCCGGAGAGGCCGGCGCGATCGGTTCGGGCGGCGTGGTGGGCCAGGCGGCGGCGGGGGACCCCGCCCGAGCCGCGGGCGGTCGTGGGGAAGGCACGGGCGTTGTCTTCAAGCTGTTGCTGCCGCTGTGTCTGGTGATGTCCTTCGCGTACATCGGGGACTCGACCGTCTCCAACTGGAGCGCGAAGTATCTGCAGGACGTGCTGGGGAGCTCGGAGCAGCTGGCGACCGTGCCGTACAACGTGTACATGGTGACCACGCTGCTGGGGCGGGCCATCGGGGACTTCGGGGTGCGGCGGTTCGGGGCCGTGGTGGTGGTGCGGGGTGGGGCGGTGCTGGCTGCCCTGGGGTTCGCGGTGGTGGCCTCGGCGCCGGGGCCGTGGGTGGGGATGCTCGGGTTCACCTTGTTGGGGCTTGGGTTGTGTGTGCTGGTGCCGCAGACCTTCGCGGCGGCTGGGCGGCTGTTTCCCGGGGCGTCGGATGCTGCGGTCGCGCGGCTCAATGTTTTCAACTATGTGGGCTTTTTGATCGGTTCGCCGTTGGTGGGGGCGTTGGGGGATGCCTGGACCTATCGGGGGGCGATGCTTGTGCCGATGGTGTTGGTGCTGGTGACGCTCGTGTACGCCCGGTCGTTCGCCACTCAACCGGACCGATACGGTGGCGGGCATGAGCGGCCGCACACAGCTGATGTGGGACGAGGCAGTAACGGGCTATGACTTCGGTCCGGACCATCCGATGGATCCGGTCCGGCTTGCCCTGACCTGGAGGCTGGTTCAGGCCTTCGGGCTTGATCGGGAGGTCGAGGTCGTCGCGGCCAAGTCGGCGGGGGAGTCGACGCTGCGGCTGGTTCACCGGGAGGACTACGTCGAGGCCGTGAAGGCGGCTTCCGTGGATCCCCGGGCCGCGGACTCGTCGTACGGGCTGGGGACTCTCGACGATCCGGCGTTTGCCGGGATGCATGAGGTGTCCGCGTTGATCGCGGGGCAGTCGGTGGGGGCGGCGGAGGCCGTGTGGCGGGGGGACGCGCTGCACGCGGTGAACTTCTCGGGCGGGTTGCACCATGCGATGCCCGGCGGTGCGTCGGGGTTCTGTATCTACAACGACGCTTCGTTGGCCATCGCCCGGTTGCTGGAGCTGGGGGCCACACGGGTCGCCTACGTGGACGTCGACGTCCATCACGGGGACGGGGTACAGGCGGCGTTCTGGGAGGATCCGAGGGTTCTGACGATCTCGCTGCACGAGCATCCTCGTACGTTGTTTCCGCAGACCGGGTGGCCGGAGGAGACCGGGGCGGAGTCTGCGGAGGGGTCCGCCGTGAACGTCGCGTTGCCGGCGGGGACGGGGGACGCGGGGTGGCTGCGGGCGTTCCACGCCGTGGTGCCCGAGGTGATCGCGGACTTTCGGCCTCAGGTGTTGGTGACTCAGCACGGGGCCGACACGCACTTCGAGGACCCGCTCGCGCATCTGGCGGTGTCGCTGGATGCGCAGCGGGCTGTGCAGGTCGCCTGTCACGACCTCGCGCATGAGTACGCCGAGGGGCGGTGGGTGGCGCTGGGCGGGGGTGGATACGCGGTGGTGGACGTGGTGCCGCGGTCCTGGACGCATCTGGTCGCGATCGCGGCGGGGCGGCCGGTGGAGCCGGAGGCGATGATTCCCGAGGGGTGGCGGCAGGAGGTTTTCGCCCGGACCCGGCAGCTTGGGCCGGCGCGGATGACTGATGGGCGGTGGCCGGTGTCCTGGGCGGGGTGGGAGACGGGGTACGACCCTGCGGACCGGTTGGATCAGGCGGTGCTGGCGGCTCGGCGGGCCGTGTTTCCGTTGCGGGGGCTTCTGGCTTAGGGGCGGGAGTGGTGGCGGGGCGGGTGGCTGAAGGGTTCGGGGGATTGAGCGCCCTTCGGGGGCTGAGGTGTTCCTCGGGTTGAGGTACGGAGTTTCTCGCCCCCGCCGCCCCTACCCGTCCCATCCCAGGGGCTGCGCCTCTCGGACCCATCCCAGGGGCTGCGCCCCTCTGACTCCGCCCAGGCCGCGCCCTCCCGGCCCTGGCCCCGCGTTACGCCAATTACGCCGACTGTGCGGTGTTTCGCTGTTCGGAGGGTGGGAGTGGGAGGTGTGCGGCAGCATCGCAAAGGTGTGGGGTGCTGGGGCGTTGCGGGCGCATCTTCTTGCGGCTCGGTTGGCGGGGGTGGTGGCTACCTCTCGGGAGGAGAGTCTTCGGAGTTATCGGCTGTTCGCCGCTCGTGATCCTCGGGTGCTGCTCGGGATCGATCCTGAACGGGCCTGGGGAGTGCGGGAATTGATCGGGCTGATGGCGGCAAGGTGTGGGGTTTCGGCTGATCCAGGGCATGTATCTGGTCACGATGTGATTGATCCGGGGCTGACTCTGGCCGCCCTTGACGCCTTCGCGGAGCGGCTCGCCGATGTGGCCGGACGTCGGGCACCCGTGCTGCTCGGTACCGGACACCCGCATCGGCTGCTGGGGTTCTACGCCGAGCTGGCAGACGCGTTGTCGGCGGCGGGATGTGCTGTTCTCACCCCGGCGCAGGGTCTCTGTGTCGACATAACGACCCGGTTCGGTCTACGCACGTACAACCTTGACTACGTACGAGGAGTCGCGCTGGTGCGGGAACACGGCCCTGTGAGCTCCGGTCGTGCGACCGGCGCGCACACGCACTCACCGCTCCCGGTTCGGGTCGCGCTGGCCGCTGCCGCGGAGGCGGGCGGGCCTGTGCCCGAACTCGTCATCGGGGATCACGGGTGGGTCTGCGGAGCAGGTCAGCTGGGGTTTGAGGCCATTGGGTTGGCCGACACGGATGACCCCGCGTTGTTCGTGGGGGAGGCGGAAGGGGTCGTGTCCGTCGTCGTTCCACTTGATGACGCCGTGCGGTCTGATTACTACCGGCCGCTTACCCGCTACGTACTCAATCGAGCGTGTCTGTCACAGTAGGCCGCCGATGGGTGCACCTCTTCCCCACTTGCATCACCCGCCCCTACATTGGGGAGTGAGCACGCAACGACGAAGAGTCACCGGAAGGGGAAGCCGGTGGCCGTCGAGTGCGGAAGGTTCAGGTGTGTCATGGCTGCTGAGCAGAGGCCTCTGAGCGAGGTTCAGTTCCTTACCGTGGCGGAAGTCGCCTCGGTGATGCGAGTGTCGAAGATGACCGTGTACCGCTTGGTGCACAGCGGTCATCTGCCCGCGATCCGGGTGGGACGGTCCTTCCGTGTCCCGGAGAATGCGGTTCACGAGTACCTCCGCGAGAGCTATGTGGGGGTGGAAACCGCCTGACGACGACGGTCCGGGGGGATCCTCAGGGCTAGGCAAAGGATCACCCCGGTCCCTCGATTACGACCTCAGCGCTCGGGCGGGTAGGCTAGCCCCTCGTAGGTCGTATGGGCCCATGGCGCCCAGCACCGAGTGATGAGAAGTGAGCGAGGGTAGTCGTGGGCTCTGTTATCAAGAAGCGGCGCAAGCGGATGGCCAAGAAGAAGCACCGCAAGCTGCTCAAGCGCACGCGCGTTCAGCGTCGCAACAAGAAGTAGCCGCAACAAGAAGTACGCGGCGCCGCGCGCCTGGCGTGCCTGTGGCCCCCCATCACTCCGGTGGGGGGCCACTTGCGTGTCCGGACACACGAGCGGGCGTTGTGCGTATGCATGTCGTCCACATGGCTTGGTCCGTTCGTACGCCTGTGGATGCCGTCACTTCGTGCAGTGGGCGGTCATCACAGCGCAACACCGACCCGCTAGGTTGGCCGTACACGGGGAACGCGGCACGGTGGTGCGGGGCGTACGAGGGCTGGAAGGAAGGCGCTGATCTTGGGCAAGGTCGTGCTCGTGACCGGAGTGGCCCGTCAACTGGGGGGCCGGTTCGTACGACGGATCCAGCGTGACCCGCAGGTGGAGCGGGTCATCGCCGTGGACGCGGTGCCGCCCGAACACCATCTGGGCGGTGCCGACTTCATCCAGGCCGATCTGCGGCAGCCCACCATCGCGCGGGTGCTCGCGGAGACGGCCGCCGACACGGTCGTCCACCTGGACGTGACCGCGACCGCGCTCGGCAGCGGCAGCCGGACCTCGGTCAAGGAGACCAACGTCATCGGCACCATGCAGCTGCTCGGCGCCTGTCAGAAGTCGCCGAACGTCAAACGGCTCGTGGTGAAGTCCAGTACGAACGTCTACGGTTCCGCACCCCGGGATCCCGCCGTGTTCACCGAGACCACGCCGCCCAAGTCGCTGCCCAGCGGCGGCTTCGCCAAGGACACCGTCGAGGTCGAGGGGTACGTGCGCGGGTTCGCCCGGCGGCGCCCCGATGTCGCCGTGTGTGTGCTGCGGTTCGCCAACATCCTCGGTCCGACCGCGGACACCCCGCTCGCCTCGTACTTCTCGCTGCCGGTGCTGCCGACCGTGTTCGGTTACGACCCGCGGCTGCAGTTCGTGCACGAGGACGACGTGATCGAGGTGCTGCGGATCGCCTCCCACGAACCGGAGCGGGGCACGCTCAACAGCGGCACCTTCAACATCGCGGGCGACGGCGTACTCCTGCTGTCCCAGTGTTCGCGGCGGCTCGGCCGGCCCACCGTGCCCCTGCTGCTGCCTGCCGTCACCTGGGCGGGCTCCCTGGTGCGTACGCTGGGCATGACGGACTTCTCGCCCGAGCAGATCCGGCTGCTCACCCACGGCCGGGTCGTGTCCACGACGCAGATGCGGGAGACGCTGGGCTTCCGGCCGAAGTACACGACGGCGGAGACCTTCGCGGACTTCGCGCGCAGCCGCGGACCCGGGCTCCTGCCGCCCGAGGCCGTGACCGGGGCCGTCGACCGGATCGCCGCGCTGCCCTTGGCGGGCGGCGGCCACCCCCCGACGCAGAGCGCCAACTGAGGAGCGCATCAACGATGGCGGACGCCAAGGTCATTCCGTTCGACGACGACCGGTCCCGCGGGAGCGCCGCGCAGCGGCCGCCGCGACGCCGGAGCGCGGGGAGCCGGCGCAAGGGCACGGAATCTCCGCTGGTCCGTGAGGTCCAGCCGCTGCCCGGCAGGCCGCCGGCGCAGGATGATGTTCTTGTGACGCATGAGGAAGAGCCGCCGGAGCAGCCGCGGGACGAGAGCGACCACGGCGGGCTGGAGCGGCGTATCGCGGGCGGTCTCGCCTTTCTGCGCCGCCGCCTCACCGGGGACTACGAGATCGACGACTTCGGCTACGACGAGGAGCTGACCGACCAGGTACTGATGTCGCTGCTGCGGCCGGTGTACGAGAAGTACTTCCGGGTCGAGGTGAAGGGCATCGAGAACATCCCGTCCGACGGCGGGGCGCTGATCGTCGCCAACCACTCGGGGACGCTTCCGATGGACGGCCTGATGATGCAGGTCGCCGTCCACGACCAGCACCCCGACGACCGCCATCTGCGCCTGCTGGCGGCGGACCTGGTCTTCATGCTGCCGGTGGTCAACGAACTGGCCCGCAAGCTCGGGCACACCCTGGCCTGTGCCGAGGACGCCGAACGGCTGCTGGCACAGGGCGAGCTGGTCGGCGTGATGCCGGAGGGTTTCAAGGGCATCGGCAAGCCCTTCAGCGAGCGCTACAAACTCCAGCGCTTCGGCCGGGGCGGCTTCGTCTCCACGGCGCTGCGGCAGGGCGCGCCGATCATCCCCTGCTCGATCGTCGGGGCCGAGGAGATCTACCCGATGATCGGCAACGCCAAGACCCTGGCCCGGGTCCTGGGTTTCCCGTACTTCCCGCTGACGCCTACGTTTCCGTGGCTGGGTCCGCTGGGGGCGATTCCGTTGCCGACGAAGTGGACGATCCAGTTCGGTGAGCCGATCCCGACGGACGGGTTCCCGCCGGAGGCTGCCGAGGATCCGATGCTCATGTTCAACCTGACGGACCAGGTCAGGGAGCAGATCCAGCACACGCTGTACAAGCTGCTGGTGCAGCGGCGGTCGGTGTTCTTCTAGCGGCGGCACGGCGATACGGCGGTACGACGACGGGGGCGCCCCTCCTGAGAGAGGGCGCCCCCGTCGTCGTACTACCGCGTGGGGCTAGTTCGTCTTCTCGTCGTCGATGCCCAGGCCGGGCAGGAGGCCCGGGAGCAGGGGTGGGAGGGTGACGTCCGGCTCGGTGGCGGGTGGGGTGCTGGTGGACGAGGGCGTGGTGCCGGTGTCCTTCGGCGGGTCGAGCAGGTCGCCGGTGCTGCCGCCGAGCAGGCCGTCGTCCGTGCTGCCGGATCCGGCGGACCTGCTGGGGCTGTGGCTGCCGGTGCCGGCGCTGTCGGAGGACTTGCCGCTGCCGGCGCTGGGCGTCGACGAGCGCCTGGAGCCGGAGGTGCTGTCGGAGGACGCGGGGCCGGAGCCCTGTCGGCGGTTCTCGCCGCCGCTGCCCCGGGCCGGGGGCTCCGGGAGGAGGGACTGCAGCGGGGCGACTTCTTCGTCTATGGCGTCGAAGACCGAGGTGACCTGCTGACTGACGTCGCCGAGCTGCACCGGCAGCTTGTCGCGCAGGCTGCCCCAGGCGTCGCGGTGCGAGCGCGAGAAGGCATCGAGGGCCTGGATGGGTCCCAGGGAGTCCGGGTCGCGCTCGTAGGCTGCGGTGAGCAGGCGGTGACCCTCGAAGGCGTCGTGCTGCATGCCGGCCAGGGTGCGGCGGATCTCACCGAGGGACTCGTGGTCGAGGTCGCCGTCGCGGCCGCGCTCCATGAGGCGGCGGGCCTCGCTCAGGCGGGTTGAGGCCTGGTCGAGGTAGGCGACACCGCGCTCGTCGTCGCCCTCGGACAGGTAGGTGAGCTTGAAGTCCTCGATGCCTCGCTTGAGGCCGTAGAGCGAGTCACCGGGCAGGGCGTCCGAGCTGGCGGCGGCGACTCCGCCGAAAGCTCCCGCGGCCACACCGACGCTCAGCCCGCCTGCGGCAAGGCACTTGGTCAGGCGGGATCGCGGTCGGAGCTTGCCCAAGGGGCTCGCCCGGTGAGCGCCCCGCGCCCGGGTGGAGCGCTGCTCGGGCACCGAGGGGTCCCTCGCCGCGCCTGACGGTGCGGTGCCCTCCAGCAGCATGGCCTCCATCGCGGCCACCAGCTGGGCCCGTTGGACGACCTTGACCTCGGGGTCCAGCTGTGGCTTGGGCAGCTCGCCGAGACCTGCCGCGAGGGCCGTCAGGCGGCCCTGTTCGGTCTGTTCCGCAGCAGCCGGGGACGGCGGGGGCCCTTCGGACTGCTCGGCCGCCGTGCCCTGGTCGGACTGCTCCTCCAGGGCCTGGGCGAAGGCGTTCGCCCGCCGGTGCGCCGAAACGTTCGCGATCACTGGCGGCACCTCCTCTCGTCAAGACGGTCGGCTCCCCAGGGGGTCCTGAGGGTCGCACGCCCTGACCACAAGCACTCGATCGGGTGATCGAAGTCGGCCAGGGGGGTGACCACAGGGAGCCTGCATCCCGCACAACGAGTGGCGCAGCACTTGGGTTACGGATGGCGGATGGCCCGATCGCGAAGTCAACCTACTTTCACCGACTGCGAGTTGGGAGTCACCGAACGTGTCCGGTCAGCGGGCGTCATCCGGGAGGAGCCGGGCGAGGGTGCGGACGGCCCGGTACTGGAGGGTCTTGATGGCGCCCTCGTTCTTGCCCATCACCCGGGCGGTCTCGGCGACGGACAGACCCTGGAGGAAACGGAGGGTCACGCACTCCTGCTGCTGGGGATTGAGCCGTCGTACGGCGTCCAGGAGCGCGGCGTTGGAGAGGGACTCCAGGACCGAGTCCTCGGGGGAGCGCTCGACCTCGTTGGCGTCGAGCATCTCGCCGGTGGTCACTTCGAGCCGGAAGCGGCTCGACTTGAAGTGGTCGGCGACCAGATTGCGGGCGATCGTCACCAGCCAGGCGCCGAAGTCGCGGCCCTGCCAGGTGAAGGTGCTGATGCGGCGCAAGGCGCGCAGGAAGGTCTCGCTGGTCAGGTCCTCGGCGGTGGCCTTGCCTCCCACTCGGTAGTAGATGTACCGGTACACGGTGTCGCTGTACTGGTCGTAGAGACGGCCGAAAGCGTCGGCCTCGCCGGCCTGGGCGCGTTCCACCAGGTCCATCATGCGGGCGCTGTCGCTGTCCGCGGCGGGACGGCGGGCGGGGGCGGCACCGGTGGAACGCCCTCGTCTGCCGACGGCGGCGCTGCCCTCGGCGAGCGCGTAGCAGGGGCCGACGGGGGCGGTGGCAACGGCGAGGGCAGGGACGGCGTACGCGGTAGGGACGAGGCCGCGCAGTAGGTCTTGGACCGTCGCGCGCAGCGTAGCCAGGCCCGAGGCGTCAACCCCGACGTGTGGGTACACGGGACTCCCAGAGGCAGAGCTTCCATCACGTGCAGTGCGGAACCGTTCACCCGTCGTAGCGACGGAAGGGGATCCGGATTGCGTCTGAGGAGAATAACGCTTAGTACAGGCGCTGCTACACGCAGTTGCTCAAATCATCGATTACGTCGCTTCTGTAACCGATTGATGGTCAATCAGGCACCGGACGGTGATCGATTGTTGATCGAAACAGTTCGCGTTTCGTCCCGGTCCGGGGCGTGTTGTGGCCGTGTGCAGCCAACGTGACTGGACAGGGCGATATGCGGGACCGGGCCGTGGATTGGCAGGGATGCGGCGGCCGTGACCTGTTCTGATGCCGGTTGTTCCGCGATGCCCTTTGTTCCGCCGGTCAACGGTGGCGTTGTTCGGCGGCGACGCCGGTCAGCGGCGACGTTTGTGCAGGGCGATCGCCGCCGCCGTGCCGCCCGCCACCGCGCCGACGCCGGCCGCCGCCGGGATGCCGACCTTCGCCGCCTTGCGGCCCGTGCGGTAGTCCCGCAGGCGCCATTCCAGTTGGCGGGCGTGCTTGCGCAGCTTGGAATCGGGGTTGATGGCGTAGGGGTGGCCGACCAGCGAGAGCATCGGGATGTCGTTGTGCGAGTCGCTGTAGGCCGCGCAGCGGGTCAGGTCCAGTCCCTCCGCCGCCGCCAGGGCGCGCACCGCCTCCGCCTTGGCCGGGCCGTGCAGCGGCTCGCCGACCAGCTTGCCGGTGTAGACGCCGTCGATCGACTCGGCGACCGTGCCCAGGGCGCCCGTCAGGCCGAGGCGGCGCGCGATCACCTGGGCGATCTCGACCGGGGCCGCCGTGACCAGCCAGACCTTCTGACCGGCGTCCAGATGGGCCTGGGCCAGGGCCCGGGTGCCCGGCCAGATGCGCTCGGCCATGTACTCGTCGTAGATCTCCTCGCCGATCGACTGCAGCTCGGCGACGCGGTGGCCCTTGACGATCGACAGCGCGGAGTCCCGGGCCTCCTGCATGTGCTCCGGGTCCTCGACGCCGGCCAGCCGGAACCACGCCTGCTGCCAGGCGAACTTCGCGAGGTCGCGGGTCTCGAAGAACTTCCGCTTGTACAGGCCTCGCCCGAAGTGGAACAGGGCGGCGCCCTGCATCACGGTGTTGTCGAGGTCGAAGAAGGCGGCGGCGTGCGCGTCGCCGTGCACCGGGAACTCCGGCTCGTCGCCGGTGACGTCCTGCGTGGACTTGCGTGCTGCCTCCGCCGAGGCCTCGCCGGCGAGCACGCTGCGCGCCGTGGCGGAGCGCCTACGGGGGGTGAGCCATCCGAGAGCGGCCATGGCGTGAGCATAGCCAGTCTGTCCGCCTGTTCCGGAGTGGAGAGGTTTGGAGGCTGTGAACTCTCCGCGACCCTGCCGTTAAACAAGCGGAGAAACGCGCCACCGAACGAGGGGTGGAACGCGCCACCGAACGAGCGGAAGGACGCCCCTCCGAACGAGCAGAAGGACCCCTCCGAACGAGCGGAAGGACGGCCGCCGAACAAGCGGAAGGACGGCGACCGAACAGGTGTGGGGACGGCGGGCGGGACAAGCGGGAGAATGGCCGGCATGACTCCCCTCTTCGGCCGGAAGGGCCCCGCCCCGCAGGACCGGCTCGTGACGCTTATCCGGAAGCCCGGCTGCCATTTGTGTGACGACGCACAGGTGATCGTGGAGAAGGTGTGCGCCGAACTCGGCGTTCCCTGGGAACAGAAGGACATCACGCGGGATCCGCAGCTCCATGACCAGTACTGGGAGCAGATCCCGGTCGTCCTCCTCGACGGCGAGCAGCACACCTTCTGGCGTGTGAACGAGGATCGCCTCCGCAAAGCCTTGGCTTAGGATCGACGACGAACTGGTCTCGGGGGCGCGATCGTAGAGGAGGGTGTGCGGTTTTGCCCCCAGGAGAGAAGGAACGGTGGCGCCTGCGCGCCGGTTCCACACCAGTGCGCCGGGGGCGCGTGACCCCGGTCACGTTCGCCGGGCAAATCGGACACCATCTTTGTGCACGCGTTCACAAAGACATAGCCTGCTGTCGACGGGGCGGTCCGGGGACGTGTGACCGCCTGCAGCCCCGCTCTACCCGCAGGAGCACCGTGGCAACTGGCCGAACTCACCGACCGGCGACCCGTAGCCGAGGGATTCCCGAGGCCACCGTCGCCCGGCTTCCGCTGTACCTCCGCGCGCTGACCGCACTGTCGGAGCGCTCGGTGCCCACGGTCTCCTCCGAGGAGCTCGCGGCCGCCGCGGGGGTCAACTCCGCGAAGCTGCGCAAGGACTTCTCGTACCTGGGCTCCTACGGCACCCGCGGTGTGGGCTACGACGTCGAGTATCTCGTCTACCAGATCTCCCGTGAACTGGGGCTCACCCAGGACTGGCCGGTAGTGATCGTCGGTATCGGCAACCTCGGCGCCGCCCTGGCCAACTACGGCGGGTTCGCCTCCCGCGGCTTCCGGGTCGCCGCGCTCATCGACGCCGATCCCGCGATGGCCGGAAAGCCCGTCGCCGGGATCCCCGTCCAGCACTCGGACGAGCTCGAGAAAATCATCGAGGACAACGGCGTGTCGATCGGTGTCATCGCCACCCCCGCCGGTGCCGCCCAGCCGGTCTGTGACCGGCTCGTGGCCGCCGGGGTCACCTCCATCCTGAACTTCGCGCCGACCGTGCTGTCCGTGCCGGACGGCGTCGACGTGCGCAAGGTCGACCTCTCCATCGAGCTGCAGATCCTCGCCTTCCACGAGCAGCGCAAGGCCGGCGAGGAGGCTGCCGCCGTCGCCGCCGGCGGCGACGTCGACGGGGTGCCGGCCTCCGCCGCCCGCAAGCAGTCCGCCGACCAGGGGCCCGACGGGGACGTCCCCGCCGTGATGCCGGCATGAGTCTCCTCGTCGTCGGGCTGAGCCACCGCAGCGCCCCGGTCAGCGTGCTGGAGCGGGCCACGCTGTCCGCGGACGCCCAGATCAAGCTGCTGCAGGACACGGTCGCCGCCGAACCGGCCGCCGAGGCCGCCGTCCTCGCCACCTGCAACCGCGTCGAGCTGTACGCCGACGTGGACAAGTTCCACGCCGGTGTCGCCGAACTGTCCACGCTGCTCGCCCAGCACAGCGGGGTCGGGCTCGACGAGCTCACTCCCTATCTCTACGTGCACTACGAGGACCGGGCCGTCCACCACCTCTTCTCGGTGGCCTGCGGGCTGGACTCCATGGTCGTCGGCGAGGGGCAGATCCTCGGCCAGATAAAGGACTCCCTCGCCAAGGCGCAGGAACTGCACACCGCCGGGCGGCTGCTCAACGACCTGTTCCAGCAGGCCCTGCGGGTCGGCAAGCGCGCCCACTCCGAGACCGGCATCGACCGCGCCGGACAGTCCCTGGTCACCTTCGGCCTGGAGCAGTTGTCCTCCGGTACGCCGGTCGAGGCCTGGGCCCGCGGCAAGAAGGCGCTGGTCATCGGCGCCGGCTCGATGTCCTCGCTGGCCGCGGCCACGCTCGCGCGGGCCGGTGTCGCCGAGATCGTCGTCGCCAACCGCACTCCCGACCGCGCCGAGCGCCTCGCCCAGATACTCAGCGAGGGCGACGACACGCACGTGCTGGCCCGCGCGGTCCCGATGGAATCGGTGCCGGTCGAGCTGACACGTGCCGATGTCGCCGTCTCCTGTACGGGGGCCACGGGGCTGGTGCTGACGGCCGAGGCGGTCGCCGCCGCTGTGGCGGTTCCGGCGGGACGCGGCTCCGGTGCTGACGGAATCGGTGGTCACGCGTCGGGCGGGGACGCCCCGGGCGGTCACGGTGCCGAGAGCGACGGTTTCGGCGGGGCGGGGGAGTCGGCCGGTGGATCCGGTCGTACGACTGCCTCGGCGGCGTCGGCCGGGGTACCGCCCGTCGGCCTCGGTACCGAGGAGGGCTGTCCGCTGGAGCCGTCGGCCGTGCAGGCGACCGCCGGGTTCTCCGTGCTCGGTGAGGCGGCCGTGGCCGGGATGGCCGCCGCCGACCTCGAACAGCACGCCGCCTGGGTGGACAACGGCACTCCGCGTCAGCAGGGCTCCGCCCCCGCCGGCCTCGTCACCACGCTCGACCCCGCCGAGGAGGCGGACACCATCGCGGCGCTCGCCGCCGCCGCGGCCGCCGTCGGCCGGGTGCCCGAGCGGCGCAGGCCCGAGCCGGTCGCCGAGATCCCGCGTCCCGAGCCGGCGCTCTTCCTGCTCGACCTCGCCATGCCGCGCGACATCGACGCGGCCGTGCACCGGCTCACCGGTGTACGGCTGGTCGACATCGAGTCGCTGGCGGAAGCGTCCGCCGACGCGCCGATGGCCGCCGACGTCGACCAGGTCCGCCGCATCGTCGCAGACGAGGTCGCGGCGTTCGGGGCGGCGCAGCGTGCCGCGCACATCACTCCCACCGTGGTCGCCCTGCGCACCATGGCCGCCGATGTCGTCGCCGGTGAGATCGCCCGGCTCGACGGGCGGCTGCCCGGGCTGGACGACAAGCAGCGCGGCGAGATCACGCAGACCGTGAAGCGCGTGGTCGACAAGCTGCTGCACGCGCCGACCGTACGGGTCAAGGAACTCGCGGCCGAGCCCGGCGGCACCGGGTACGCGGACGCGCTGCGCACCCTGTTCGACCTCGACCCCGAGACGGTGGCCTCCGTCTCCCGCGCCGACGACGGAGCCGAGGACCGGACCACGGAAAGCGCCGACAGCGCCGACGACAGCACTGAGAACAACCGCAAGAACCGAGGGCCGGCATGAGTAGCAAGGCATTGAGGCTCGGGACCAGGCGGAGCAAGCTCGCCATGGCCCAGTCGCGGCAGGTGGCGGACGCCGTGAGCCAGGTGACCGGCCGGTCCGTCGAGCTGGTCGAGATCACCACCTACGGTGACACCTCCCGCGAGCAGCTCGCACAGATCGGCGGCACCGGGGTCTTCGTGACCGCGCTGCGCGAGGCGCTGCTCAAGGGCGAGATCGACTTCGCGGTTCATTCGCTGAAGGACCTCCCGACCGGGCAGCCCGACGAGCTGGCGCTGGTCGCCGTCCCCGAGCGCGAGGACCCGAGGGACGTCATCGTCGCCCGGGACGCGCTGAAGTTCACCGACCTGCCGCGCGGCGCGCGCGTCGGTACGGGGGCGCCGCGGCGGATGGCCCAGCTCAACGCGTACGCACGCGGCCACGGGCTGGACATCGAGACGGTGCCGATCCGCGGGAACGTCGACACGCGCATCGGGTACGTCCGGGACGGTGAGCTGGACGCCGTCGTCCTGGCCGCCGCCGGGCTGACCCGGATCGGCCGGATCGACGAGGTGACCGACTTCCTGTCGGTCGACACGGTTCTGCCCGCTCCCGGCCAGGGAGCACTCGCGATCGAGTGTGCCGCGGACAACGCGGACCTGATCGCCGCGCTCGGTGAACTCGACGACCCGTTCACGCGGGTCGCCGTGACCGCCGAACGGTCACTGCTCGCCGCCCTGGAGGCCGGTTGCAGCGCACCTGTGGGCGCGCTGGCCGACCTTCCCCCACTCTCGGCTCCGCTCGAGCGTGGGGACCCCCAGGCCGACAGGCAGATTGTCAAGGAAATGCGCCTGCGCGGCGTCGTCGGCACGACCGACGGCACGCGGATGGTGCAGCTGTCCACCACCGGTCCCGTGCCCGAGACGTACGACCAGGCAATGGCGCTCGGTCGCGAACTCGCTGCCGAGATGCTTGCCCAGGGCGCGGCCGGTCTGATGGGGGAGCGAGCACAGTGAGCCCCACCACTCTTCCCGCCGGTCCTGAACACGGGCACGTCACCTTCCTGGGTGCCGGACCCGGAGATCCGGGACTACTGACTCTGCGCGCCGTCGAGGCCCTGGCAAACGCGGACGTTCTCGTCGCCGAGCACGAGGTGCTCGACGTCGTACGTACGCATGCCAGGTCCGGTGTCGCCGTCGTGAACACGGACGCGGATCCCTCTGCGGATCTCGCTTCCGGTCCGGCGCCGGCCACAGGCGTGCCCCAACTGACGGTTGTTGACGGCGTGTCAACGACCGCTGGCGTCCCCGCCGTGCGGGATGCGGCACATCTTGTCATGGAGGCCGCGCGGGGCGGCAGGCGGGTCGTGCGTGCGGTGTCCGGGGACCCCGGGCTCGACGCGTACGCCGCCGAGGAGATGCTGGCGTGTGCCGCCGCGGGGGTGCCTTTCGAGGTCGTTCCCGGGATCGCGGCCGCGGTCGGCGTGCCCGCGTACGCCGGTGTTCCGCTGCGCGACGCCGAGGGCGCGGACGTGCGGTTCGTGGACGCGCGGACCGCTTCCGACCGGTGCTGGACGGAGGTGGGGGCCTCTGACGGGACGGTTGTCGTGTCGACGACCCTGGATTCCGTCGGTGCCGCCGCCGGTGAGCTGGTGTCCGCCGGGCGCAAGCCCGACACACCGCTGACGGTGACGGTCGCGGGTACGACCACGCGGCAGCGGACCTGGACCGCGACGTTGGGCACCATCGCCCAGACGCTGAAGCAGGCCAAGGTGCTGCCCTCGCCGGAGGGCGGGCGGCCGGTGATAGCCGTGGTCGGTGAGCGGTCCGCCACGGCTCAGCGTGAGCAGCTCTCGTGGTTCGAGTCCAAGCCGCTGTTCGGGTGGCGGGTGCTCGTACCGCGTACGAAGGAGCAGGCGGCCTCGCTCTCCGACCAGTTGCGGTCCTACGGGGCGGTGCCGCACGAGGTGCCGACGATCGCCGTCGAGCCGCCGCGGACGCCGCAGCAGATGGAGCGGGCGGTCAAGGGGCTGGTGACGGGGCGTTACGAGTGGATCGCGTTCACCTCGGTCAACGCCGTCAAGGCCGTGCGGGAGAAGTTCGAGGAGTACGGGCTCGACGCGCGGGCCTTCGCCGGGATCAAGGTGGCCGCGGTGGGGGAGCAGACCGCCAAGGCGCTGGTCGCGTTCGGTGTGAAGCCGGATCTGGTGCCCAGCGGGGAGCAGTCCGCCGCTGGATTGCTGGAGGACTGGCCTCCGTACGACCCGGTGTTCGATCCGATCGACCGGGTGTTCCTGCCGCGTGCCGACATCGCCACCGAGACATTGGTCGCGGGGCTGATCGAACTCGGGTGGGAGGTCGACGACGTCACCGCCTATCGGACCGTACGGGCCTCGCCGCCGCCGGCCGAGACCCGGGAGGCGATCAAGGGCGGTGGGTTCGACGCCGTGCTGTTCACGTCGTCCTCGACCGTGCGGAACCTGGTGGGTATCGCCGGGAAGCCGCACAACGTGACCGTGATCGCGTGTATCGGGCCCGCCACGGCGAAGACCGCGGAAGAGCATGGACTTCGGGTGGACGTGATGGCTCCCGAGCCGTCCGTGCACAAGCTGGCCGAGGCTCTCGCCGACTTCGGACTGCGGCGGCGGGCCGCGGCGCTGGAGGCCGGGGATCCGGTGACCCGGCCCAGCGAGCGGCGGCCGGGGGCTCGGCGGAGGCGTACGACCACCTGAGCCCGTGGGTCGGGGCCGGGGCGGGGTGCCGGTCCCTCGGAACGTCGTGGAATCGGTCGCTCACCAGTGGCTGGTGCCGACGCGGCGATCGCGGCGGGCGGACAACCCCGCCCGGCGCGGCAACCGCTGCGTGCGGACGCCCCCGCCCCGACCCCTTCCTGTTCCCGCCGTACGCGGTCGGCGGGCGGCCCCCGCCCGTGGTCGCCTGCGCGCCGCGGGCGGAGAACCCCGCCCTGCTGCCATCGGGGTGCCGGGGCGCCGACGGGGCGTCGGCAAAGGGCGGGTTGGGGCGGGCGTAGCGTAGGTGGTATGTCGAAGTACGGATCTTTTCCCGGTGCGCGGCCGCGGCGACTGCGGACCACTCCTGTGATGCGGCGCATGGTCGCCGAGACCCGGCTGCATCCCGCTGACTTCATCCTCCCCGCGTTCGTGCGCGAGGGTGCCGCCGAGCCGGTGCCGATCGCGGCCATGCCCGGCGTGGTGCAGCACACCCGGGACAGTCTGAAGAAGGCCGCCGCCGAAGCGGTGGCCGCGGGGATCTCCGGGATCATGCTGTTCGGGGTGCCGGAGGAGTCCAAGAAGGACGCCGTGGGGACACCGGGAACCGATCCGGACGGGATTCTGCAGGTGGCCCTTCGCGATGTGCGGGCCGAGGTCGGGGACGACCTGTTGGTGATGTCCGATCTGTGTCTCGACGAGACGGTCGACCACGGGCATTGCGGGGTGCTGGACGCTCAGGGGCGTGTCGACAACGACGCGACTCTGGAGCGGTACGCCGAGATGGCCCGGGTGCAGGCCGACGCCGGTGCCCATGTGGTCGGGCCGAGCGGGATGATGGACGGCCAGATCGGGGTCATCCGCGACGCCCTCGACCAGATCGGGCGCCAGGACGTCGCGATCCTCGCCTACACCGCGAAGTACGCGTCCGCCTTCTACGGGCCGTTCCGGGAGGCCGTCGGCTCGTCCCTGAAGGGTGACCGCAAGACGTACCAGCAGGATCCGGCGAACGCGCGGGAATCCCTGCGGGAGCTGGCCCTGGATCTGGAGGAGGGGGCCGACATGGTGATGGTGAAGCCGGCCGGGCCCTATTTGGACATTCTCGCGCGCGTCGCCGACGCCGTGGACGTGCCGGTCGCCGCCTACCAGATCTCCGGCGAGTACTCGATGATCGAGGCCGCCGCCGAGAAGGGCTGGATCGACCGGGACCGGGCCATCCTGGAGACGCTGACCGGCATCAAGCGGGCCGGCGCGCAGAACATCCTCACCTACTGGGCCACCGAGGTGGCCCAGCAGTTGAGCGGTCAGTAGGCGAGCGCGTCGTCCATCTCGCGCTGCCAGTACGTCACCCGCAGCGAGCTGTCGTAGTACACGCCCTTGGCCGGCAGCGACGGAATCGCGGAGGCGCCGCCGCTGCTGTTCGGGGTCACGCCCTGGAAGGCGACCGTCAGCCGGCGGCCGGTGGTGCCGCCGTCGCCGCTGCCGTCGGCCGACGCCAGCAGGACGCCCGCGTAGCCCGACTCGCCGGGGGCGAGGGTCGTCACCGCCTGCGGCTTGGAGCCCTCGAAGGGCTGCGGCGCCCACTGCATCTCGTCGAAGCGGAGCACCGGGTAGTACGTGAGGTCGCAGACCTTCGAGCCGGTGTTCTTCACGGTGATCAGCATGTGGTTGAGGGGCCGGGAGACCGGCTGGGCGGTGACGGCGGTGTTCGAGCCGTTGCAGAGGACGCGGTTCTCGGGGGCGTTCGGGTCCGGGTTCGAGGTCTTTCGCGAGCCCGCGTCCGGGTTCGGCTTCCTGTCGGAGGCGGGGACCTTGCCGTTCGGCGTGGCCGGCTTGCCCGGTGTGGTGGTGGCCGGGGCGGTGCCGGGGGTGCCCGTGGTGGAGGTGGGCGTCGCCGTCGGCCGGCCCGTGGTGGTGGACGCCGTCGGCCGGGAGGCGCCCTCGTCCTTCGTTCCCGTCCCGTCCTGGCACGCCGTGAGGGCGAGGGCGGCGAGGGTGGCGCCGGTGGCGGCGATCAGGCGGATACGTCGTGCACGCATGACAGGTCCTCTTCCGAAAACAGTGGGTTGAAGCAGGCCGCTCGACCGGTCGTCGGGAGCGGCGTGCTTGGATGACCAGAGCTTGTGCGGTGATCCGTCCCGGCCGCCACCACCGGCGGGGGATCGGGGATGCTGGAACGCCGAAACGGCTGTGACCTGGGGGAACGATTCACCCCTGGAACGCGTGGATGGGACAGGAGGCGCGTTCACGGGACGCGTACGGGGATACGGGGAGGAAGAACGTTGTCCGACGATGCCGCCGCCGATGAGTTCGCCGCGCTGCTGCGCGAGCTCAAGGACCGCTCCGGGCTGAGCTACGGGCTGCTCGCCAAGCGGTTGCACATGAGTACGTCCACCCTGCACCGGTACTGCAACGGGGACGCCGTCCCCACCGACTACGCGCCCGTCGAGCGCCTGGCCCGCCTCTGCAAGGCGGCTCCCGAGGAACTCGTCGAGCTGCACCGGCGGTGGGTGCGGGCGGATGCGTTGCGGGGGCGCAAGGGGGGTGCTTCCGGTTCTTCCGGGTTTTCGGGAACTTCCGTTGTTTCCGGTTCTTCCGGGGTTTCCGGTGGGGAGGCGCCTGCCGAGGGGGGTGCTGAGGAGGGGGTCGCCGCGGCGGGGGAGGCCTTGGAGGGCCTGACTGTCGATGAGCCGTCGGGCGGGGGCCGTCGTCGTACGCGGGTCGCTGTCGTGGCCGGGGTCTCCCTCGCGGCCGTGCTCGGGGCCGTGACGCTGGCCATGAGTCTGCCCTTCGGCGGGGCGGGCGGGGACGATGGCGGGCGGTCGGCGGGGGCCGTGTCCGTCGACAGCGGGCGTACGGACAGCCCACGCGTCTCCGCTTCGCCGTCGCATGCCTCGCCGTCCTCGACGACCGGCAAGGGCAAGGAGACCGGCAAGGGCGCGGGCCAGGGCAAGGGCGGTGGCGGGCAGGCCGAGGTCTCCCGTTCCGCCTCCGCCGCACCGAGCCGTGGCGGGGATGCCGCCGCCGGCCTCGCCGCTCCGCTGGACGTCACCGTGGCGCCGTACACATGGGAGAGTCCCTGTTCGCAGCGGTATCTGATCGACCGGGAGCCGGGCGAGGTGCCTCCGCCGCCGCTGGAGCAGGACGCGGCGGCCTGGGTGGCGAGCACTGGGGCCGTGTCCTCGGGGGAGCAGTACCTGACGCTGACCGTGCAGGGGACCGGTGCGGAGACCGTGGTCGTGGACAGTCTGACGGTGCGGACGGTCGACCGGGGGGTGCCGCTCGCCCGGAACGACTACGCCATGGGCTATCCCGGAGTCGGCTGCGGCGGGAATGTGCCGACCCGTTCGTTCACCGTGGCCCTCGACGCCCAGCGGCCGGCGGTGGTGCCGGAAGCAGGGAGCCGGGACTTCCCGTACAAGGTGAGCGAGGCGGATCCGGAGGTCTACTACATCCGGGCCGACGCCTCCGCCTACGACGTGAGCTGGGTCCTGGAGGTGAGCTGGTCCAGCGGCTCGCGGCACGGCACGCTGCAGATCGACGACCGGGGCCGGCCGTTCCGTACGAGCGGCAACAACGGGCGTCCGGCCTACGAGTTCCCGCTCGGCGGCGAGGCGTGGGTCAAGGCCGGGACGACGGAGAAGTCGCAGGGCTCGCAGGGCTCGTAGGGGTCCTGGCGGGCTGGGTCGGGGTCAGGGTCGTGGATGAGGGACCCTCGTCGCGCAGGCCCTCTCCGTCCTCGCACGCGCTGAGCGTGAGCGCCGCGAGGGCCACCGTGGTGGCGGTGAGCAGCCGGAGACGGGTGAGGTGGGCGGGCATGGGCTCTCTCCGAGGGGAGGGACGGGCACGGGCTTCGGGAAAGTCATCGATGGTCCACAGCCTGTGGGTGAGGTGTCCCCGATGCCAGCGTCGGCGGGGGATTCGGGACATCGGGTTGGTGGGACGGGCGGTGACCTGCGGGGATGTCGTGTCCCGGCGGGGCGGCGCGGGACGCGGGACAGGGGTGTGCGGGCTCCGGGCACCATCAAGTGGCGCTGAGAGTTAGGTTGTTGGCACTGCTTGTCCTTGCTTGTCCTGTGAATGACTGGAGACGCCGATGTCCGGTGACGCCCTCAGCCAAGACCCCGCCGAGCTGAGAAGGAGGATCGACACCACCAAGGCGCACCCGGCCCGCGTCTACGACGTCTTCCTCGGCGGCAAGGACAACTACCCCGTCGACCGGGACGCGGCCGCCGCCGCGCTCGCCGCCAATCCGCGCGGCTATCTCGACGTACGCCACAACCGCGACTTCCTGCGCCGGGCCGTGACCCGGCTGACCCAGGACGACGGGATCCGGCAGTTCCTTGACATCGGCACCGGGCTGCCCACCGCGGACAACGTCCACCAGATCGCCCAGCGCATCGCCCCGGACGCGCGCGTGGTCTACGTCGACAACGATCCCGTCGTGCTCGCGCACGCGCGTGCCCTGCTCACCAGCGGCCCCGAGGGGCGTACGGACTACATCGACGCCGACTTCAAGGACCCGGCGCAGATCCTCGAACAGGCCGCGAAGACGCTGGACTTCGACCAGCCCGTGGCGCTGTGCCTGGTCGCGCTCCTGCACTTCGTCGAGGACCAGGAGGCGTACCCGATCGTGCGCGAACTCCTCGACGCGCTGCCCTCCGGCAGCCGGCTCGTGCTCAGCCATCTGACGGAGGACCTCAACCCGGAGAACATCCGCGCGGTCCAGCGGACGTACACCGAGCGGGGGTTCACCTTCGTGCTGCGGTCCCGGGCCGAGGTCGAGCGGTTCTTCACCGAGAACTCCCTGGAACTCGCCGAGCCGGGTGTCGTCCCCGCCCACCACTGGCGGGCGGACAACGCGGCTCCCGTGCCCGAGCAGCCGGAAGCCTCCTACCTGGCCACCCTCGACGCCATCGAGAAGGTCCGGTACGCCGACATCAACGACGTCACGGACGCCGACATCAACGTGTACGGGGCGGTGGGGAAGAAGGGCTGAGCGGGGCGGGTGTGTCCGGTCAGTCCCACCAGAAGTGCCACGTGGGCTGGTCGAGGAGCCGGCGCTCGGCGTAGGCGCGCAGCGTGCTGTCGCCGTCCTGCCACAGGTTGTCCGGGCAGAACGCGAAGTGCTCGGCGGCGACGGCCTCCGCCTCGGCGAGGGTCGTGGGCGGGGACGCGACGGACAGCAGCAGGTGGTCGAAGCCCAGCGCCACGACCCGTATGCCGAAACGGTCCTCCCAGGAGCGCAGCACCGCGCACAGGCGGGCCACGTCGGTCTCCTGGTCGGCCGGGCCCGTCCAGCCGATCGCGGCGGGGATGTCGGCGCTGCGGCGCGCGAAGACGAGGGCGGGGCGGGGGTCCTTGAGCGGGCCTTCGCCCGCGAGGACGGAGCTCGCGACGCCGGATGCCACGGAGTCCGGATCGGGGGCGGCACCGGAGGCGCGGGTTGCCTGGTCGGCCAGGCCGGGCCAGGGCTCCGCGTCCGCCGTCGCGTATGCGGTCCAGTAGTCGGCCAGCACCTCATCGGGATCGTGATCACCGGGGTACGAGGTCTCCGCCGGCGCCAACTGCCAGTCCCGCGGGCCGCCGTGGCCGCCGCCGACGTCGACGACGAGGGGGAGCAGGCCCGCCGTCCGCCGGGCCGGCTCCAGCGCGGCCCAGCCGCCGGGGACCCCCCGCTCGTCCGCGCACCACAGCAGCGGCTCGTGCCATGGTCCCTCGTCGGTCGCGTCGATCAGTGTGCCGGGCGGGAGTTCGAGCCCGAGGCAGCGGCCGCTCGGGTCGGCCGCCAGTTTCGGCAGCGGGTTCGGAAGTGTCGCCATGCCGGTGACTTTAGGGGCTCGCACTGACAACGGCGCCGGCCCGCCCCTCGCGGAAGCGGCCCTCGACGCACTCCGGCCCGCCCCCCGCGGAACCAGCCCCCGCAGCACTCCTGCCCGCCGCCCCTCACCGGGTGGAAGCAGGCCCGTGCGAGCGTGCCGGGCGGGCGGCGGTCCTCGGCATGCAGACGGACGCCGCCGCGGCCACGGCGTCGGCGGCCTCGGCGGAACGCGGACGGTCGCCCGCCGAAGTCACCGCGAAAAGCCGCAGGCCGACCGCACGACCGCGCCGCGGCCCGTTCTCCCTTCGGGGGAGGACGGGCCGCGCACGTGCCTCTGCTTCCGTGCGGCTCAGAGCCGTTCCGGCGTCCGGATCCCCAGCAGGCCCATGCCCCGGTGCAGGGTGCGGGCCGTGAGGTCGACCAGGAACAGACGGTTCTCGACGACCTCGGGCGGGTTGTCGGCGGACAGCACCTGGCACTGGTCGTAGAACGTCGTCAGCAGCGAGGCCAGCTGGTAGAGGTACGACGCCAGCTTGTGCGGCTCGTAGGCCGCCGCGACCTCCAGGACCGTCTCGCCGAACTGGTCCAGGTGCAGGCCCAACGCCCGCTCGGCGGGCGCCAGTTCCAGCTCCGGGTGGGCGGCCGGGCGGGACTCGCCGGCCTTGCGGAGGATCGACTGGATACGGGCGTACGCGTACTGGAGGTACACGGACGTGTCGCCGTTCAGCGAGACCATCTGGTCCAGGTCGAACTTGTAGTCCCGCACGGCGGACGTGGACAGGTCGGCGTACTTCACCGCGCCCACGCCGACGTACCGGCCGTTCTCCTCGATCTCCTGCTCCGTCAGGCCCACCTTCCCGGCCTTCTCCCGGACCACGGCCGTGGCCCGCTGGACGGCTTCGTCGAGGAGGTCCTCCAGCTTGACCGTCGCGCCCTCACGGGTCTTGAACGGCTTGCCGTCCTTGCCGAGCACGGTGCCGAAGGCCAGCTGGTGCGCCGTGACGTCGTCGCCCAGCCAGCCGGCCCGGCGCGCGGTCTCGAACACCATCCGGAAGTGCAGGGCCTGCCGGGCGTCGACCACGTACACCAGCGTGTTCGCCTTGAGGTTGAACACGCGGTCGCGGATCGCGGACAGGTCGGTGGCCGCGTAGCCGTAGCCGCCGTCGGACTTCTGGACGATCAGCGGGGTCGGGTTGCCGTCCGGGCCCTTCACGTCGTCGAAGAACACGCACAGGGCGCCCTCGGAGCGGACCGCCACGCCCGACTCCTCCAGGAGGCGGCAGGTCTCCGCGAGCATGTCGTTGTAGCCGGACTCGCCGACGATGTCCGGGTCCCGGACCTCCATGTCCAGCTTCTCGAAGACGGAGAAGAAGTAGATCTTCGACTCGTCGACGAACTTCTGCCAGGTGGCCAGCGTGTGCGGCTCACCCGCCTGGAGGTCCACCACCCGGCGCCGGGCCCGCGTCTTGAACTCCTCGTCGGAGTCGAAGAGCCTGCGCGCGGTCTTGTAGAGGCGGTCGAGGTTCGACATCGCCTCCTCGCCGGACACCGTGCCGCCCTCGGCGGACTTGTGGTCCAGCTCGTGCGGATGCTCGTCCAGGTACTGGATGAGCATGCCGAACTGGGTGCCCCAGTCGCCGATGTGGTGACGCCGTACGACGCTCTCGCCGGTGAACTCCAGCAGCTGGACCACCGCGTCGCCGATCACCGCGGACCGCAGATGGCCGACGTGCATCTCCTTCGCCACGTTCGGCTGGGCGTAGTCGACGACCGTCGTGCCCGGGTTCTCGGCGAAGGGCACGCCGAGGCGGTCGGCGTCCGCGTACCGCGCGGCGAGGTTCTCGACGATCGCCTTGTCGGTGAGCGTGATGTTCAGGAAGCCCGGCCCGGAGACCTCGATGTCCTTGATCACCTCGCCGGTGACGACCTGGGAGACGACCTGCGTCGCCAGCTCCCGCGGGTTCGCCTTGGCCTTCTTGGCCAGCGCCAGGATGCCGTTGGCCTGGTAGTCGGCCCGGTCGCTTCGGCGCAGCAGCGGGTCGGCGGAACCGGCCTCCGGCAGGGCAGCCGAGAGAGCCGTCGCGAGGTGCTGCTGGACGGAAGCGCTGAGGGACGTGACCGAGGCCATGGGGTGGGAGCCGTTCTCCTCGAGGGGATGGATGGGCACGGCCAGTATCCCACGGTGCGTAAAGCGGTTTTCCTGGGCGCTAGGTGGTCTGGGAGAATGGGGGAACACCAGCAAGCCTTCAGCAGCCTTGAGCCTTCAGCAAAAGGCCTTCAGCAAAAAGAGGACGTGCCGATCGTGGCTCAGAGCACCGAGACCACCGACTGGGTCTCCCGTTTCGCGGATGAGGTCATCGAGGAGTCGGAGCGTCGGGCCCCGGGCAAAGCGACATCACCCGCTGCCGCTCCGGTGGTCGTCGTCGCGTCCGGGCTGTCTCCGTCCGGGCCCATCCACCTGGGGAACCTGCGTGAGGTCATGACCCCGCATCTCGTCGCCGACGAGATCCGCCGGCGGGGCTACCGGGTGCGCCACCTGATCTCCTGGGACGACTACGACCGCTACCGCAAGGTGCCCAAGGGCATCGCCGGTGTCGACGAGGAGTCCTACCAGCAGCACATCGGCAAGCCGCTGACCTCCGTCCCCGCCCCCGCGGGCTCGCCCCACCCCAACTGGGCCGAGCACTTCAAGGCCGCGATGATCGAGTCGCTGGCCGAGCTGGGCGTGGAGTTCGACGGGATCAGCCAGACCGCGCAGTACACCTCCGGGGTCTACCGCGAGCAGATCCTGCACGCCATGAGGCACCGCGGCGAGATCGACGCGATCCTCGACCAGTACCGCACCAAGAAGGCCCCGGCCAAGAAGCAGCAGCAGAAGCCGCTCGACGAGGCCGAGCTGGAGGCCGCCGAGGGCTCCGGCGCGGCCGCCGAGGACGACGGCAGCTCCGGCGCGGCCGGGTACTTCCCGTACAAGCCGTACTGCGGCAACTGCGAGAAGGACCTGACGACGGTCACCGCGTACGACGACGACACCACCGAGCTGACGTACACCTGCACGGCCTGCGGCTTCGCCGAGACCGTCCGGCTGAACGAGTTCAACCGCGGCAAGCTGGTCTGGAAGGTCGACTGGCCGATGCGGTGGGCGTACGAGGGCGTCGTCTTCGAGCCGTCCGGGGTCGACCACTCCTCCCCGGGGTCCTCGTTCCAGGTCGGCGGACAGATCGTCGGGATCTTCGGCGGGAAGCAGCCGATCGGCCCGATGTACGCCTTCGTGGGCATCAGCGGCATGGCGAAGATGTCCTCGTCACGGGGCGGTGTGCCGACCCCGGCCGACGCGCTGAAGATCATGGAACCGCAGATCCTGCGCTGGCTGTACGCCCGCCGCCGCCCCAACCAGTCCTTCAAGATCGCCTTCGACCAGGAGATCCAGCGCCTCTACGACGAGTGGGACAAGCTCGACGCCAAGGTCGCCGACGGCTCGGCCCTCCCGGGGGACGTCGCCGCCCACGCGCGTGCCGTCGGAACCGCCGACGGTGAGCTGCCGCGCACCCCCCGCCCGATGCCGTACCGGACCCTCGCGTCCGTCGCCGACATCACCGCCGGTCACGAGGACCAGGCGCTGCGCATCCTCAGCGAGCTCGACCCGGCCCGCCCGCTCGCCTCCCTCGACGAGGTGCGGCCGCGCCTCGACAAGGCCGAGACGTGGATCAACACGCAGGTGCCCGCCGACCAGCGGACCATCGTGCGCGAGGAGCCCGACCACGACCTGCTGAAGTCCCTCGACGAGCCGTCCCAGCAGTCCCTGCGGCTGCTGCTCGACGGACTCGCCGAGAACTGGTCGCTCGACGGGCTGACCCACCTGGTCTACGGCGTGCCCAAGGTGCAGGCCGGCTTCCCGGCCGACGCCACGCCCAAGGAACTGCCGCCCGAGATCAAGACCGCCCAGCGGTCGTTCTTCGCCCTGCTGTACCACCTGCTGGTCGGCCGGGACACCGGACCGCGGCTGCCCACGCTGCTGCTGGCCGTGGGGCAGGAGCGGGTGCGGGCCCTGCTCGGCGAGTAAGGCCGGGTTTCACGCCGGTTGTACGCCGGTTTTCCACGAGGAGGGGGCGCCCGGTGCCAGCACCGGGCGCCCCCTCCTCGTACCGGAAACGGCCGACGGCCGCTAAGCGATGTGGTCCTCTTCCAGTTCCGCGTTGAAGCGGTTGGTGAAGCGGGTGACCAGGCGCTTGGCCTCCTGCTCGGGGATGTTGACGCCGAACTCGGCCTCCGCGTTGTAGCCGAACTCGCGGGCCGTGGGAAGGCTGCCGTTGATCGACTGGCGGAAGACCTGGTAGTAGTCCTCCTCGGTCGGCTCGACGAGCGGGGTGCCGCCGCCCTCGCCGAGCTCCCGGGTACGGCCCGGGCCCGCCGGGATCGGGAAGCTGCCGGTCTCCTCGCCGGAGGGCTCGGCGGCCGGGGACTCATCGGCGTACTGCTCTTGCCCGCCCCGGTACGGCTGTCGCTGCTCCGGAAAGGGCAGTCGCTGCTCCTGGTACTGCTCGGCCTGGAGCTGTTGCGCGTACCACTGCTCGTCCTGTTCCGGCGGCTCGTACGTGGGGTCGTAGCCGCCGTGGTACTCGACCTGCTGCGGATCCCGTGCGTGCAGCCACGGGTTCACTTCCGGCTCGGGTTCCGGCTCGGGGTACTGGTGCCGCGGGGCGGGAGCCGTCACGGCGGCACGACTGCCCGCGGCCACCGCCGGAATCTCGTGTTGCTGTTGCTGCTGCTGTTGCGGCGGTGCCGGGGGCAGCAGCGCCGGCTCTATGCCCGCCGCCGCCAGGCCCGACGGGGCCGTTTCCGCGAGCGGTACCCCGTACCGCGCCAGGCGAAGCGGCATCAGGCTCTCCACCGGCGCCTTCCTCCGCCAGGCCCGGCCGAAGCGGGAACGGAGGCGGGCCTGGTAGACGAGACGCTCCTGCTCCAGCTTGATGACCTGCTCGTAGGAGCGCAGCTCCCACAGCTTCATGCGGCGCCACAGCAGGAACGTGGGCAGCGGGGAGAGCAGCCAGCGGGTGAGGCGGACGCCCTCCATGTGCTTGTCGGCCGTGATGTCGGCGATCCGGCCGATCGCGTGCCGGGCCGCCTCGACGGAGACCACGAACAGCACCGGGATCACCGCGTGCATGCCCACGCCCAGCGGATCCGGCCAGGCCGCCGCGCCGTTGAAGGCGATCGTGGCCGCCGTCAGCAGCCAGGCCGTCTGGCGCAGCAGCGGGAAGGGGATGCGGATCCAGGTCAGCAGCAGATCCAGGGCCAGCAGGACACAGATGCCCGCGTCGATGCCGATCGGGAAGACGTAGGAGAAGTTCCCGAAGCCCTTCTGGAGCGCCAGTCTGCGGACGGCGGCGTACGAACCGGCGAAGCCGATGCCGGCGATGACCACGGCACCGGCCACGACCACGCCGATGAGAATCCGGTGCATCCGAGTCAGCTTCAGTGGCGCGGCCACCCGTACTCCCCTCCCCTTGCGTGTTGTTGCGCGCAACAGAGTGGCACATGTGTGCGTCGGACGCGTTGCCGGTCCGTCAGGAGCCCGGCCCCCGCGGGGTACCGGGCTCCCTCAAAAGGCCCTGCTGAGCTGCACATTGGCGCCAGGTGTGACAGTCAGCTCTTCTTGGCCGCTGAGGAGGACGGGGAGGCGCTCTTCGACGCCGACGCCGACGGCGAGCTGCTCGCCGTCCCCCCGCCCTTCGCCGTGCCCCCACTGTTCCCCGTGCCCTCACCGTTCGCCGCCGACACCGCGGCCACCGACTCCTTGGCGGCCTTCTCGGCGAGCTTCTTCAGGCTCTCCACGCTCGGAGTCTTCTCACCGGCGAGGCCGGCGCCGTTGTAGTCGACGGTCACGACGACGTTCTCGACCCGCGCGACGACCGTCTGCTGCTTGAAGGCGCCTTCCTTCTTCTTCAGGTCGTACGACACCGTCGTCGCCTCGTCACCCGCCCCGGCGAGCGGCGACGACTTGGCGTTCCTCGCGCCCTCCGCCGACTGGGCGTCCTGGATCTGCTTCGCGTAGTACGCCTGCGCCTGCTTGTCGCCCGAGCCACGCGAGGTGTCCGACTCGAAGCGCAGCAACGACACGTTCAGCCAGCGGAACTGGGAGCCCTTGACGCCGTTGTTGTCGAGGCTGCTCCAGGAGCAGCTGGCCCGCGCCGCCGTGTCGTCGGTCGTGCCCTCCTTGCCGGACTTCGTCCCTTCCGGCACGAGTTCGCCCAGGGACTTCTTCGACAGCACCGCACACGGCTGAGGGAGCGACTTGTACGCCGCCGCCTGCACCGTCGGCGACGGGCTCGCCGACGCCGACGCCGACGCGTCCGCACCGCCCGAACTGCTGCTGCTGCCACTGTTGCTGCCGCTGCCGGCGTCGTCGGAGCCGGAGTCCGAGGAGCAGCCGGCGACGATCAGCATCACGGGGACCGCTGCCGCGCAGACAAGGACGCGACTGAGGCTCTTCGCCCGCCGATCACGTCGCTCTCGCTCGTCCCGCCGGTCTCGCTGTGCTGGTCGCTGCATGGTTCCTTCACTCATGACGCTTGTGGTTCCTGCCGTCGGATCGGGTCCGAGGGGCCACGGTACGCGGTGAGGAAGCGGTGCGGCTTTGCTTCGGCTGCTTTGTGTGGAGGGGTGAGAGGTCTGTGAAGGGGCCCTAGCCGGCCAGGACATCGGCCAGTCGTGCGGCCAGTTTCCGGGCCTTGTCCTGCATTTCCTCGCTGTCCGGAACCACTCCGAGGGCGGCCGGCTGCTCCGCGTACTCGATCGTCACGATCACGTTCGACGTGCGGAACGCCACAGTCACCGTGCGCTGCTGGACCGTTGAACCCGAGTTGTTCGACGCGTCGTCCAGGAATGCCGCGTCACCGAGACCGTCGAGGAGCCGGGGCTGGATGTCGGTGGGTGACGACGAGGGCGAGGAGGACGCGGATGCGGACGTGGAAGAGGACGAGGCCGTGGACGAAGACGAAGACGAGGACGAAGACGAGGACGAGGCGGAGTCGCTGAAGGTGGGGGTGGGGGTGGCTGTGGGACTGTCACCGCTTCCGGCGCTGCCGGTGCTCTCGTCGCCGGTGCCGACGTCCGACGTGGCGCTGGCGCTCGCCGCCTCGGGGAGGTCGGCCGCCTCCTCCATCTTCGCGAACAGCTGCTGTGCCTGGCTGTCGTCGCTCACGGAGCTGTCGTACGACACCACCCGCTCGAAGTCGACGAGCAGATGGTCGGTGGCGTCCGTGGACTCCACCTTCCATCGGCAGCCGACCTTGCGGTCCGTGTCGTAGGTGAGGGTCGCCTCGCCCGCGTACGCCTTCTCCCGCTGGTCCTCGTCGGTGATCTGCCGGATGCCGGGCAGCAGCGAGTCGAGGGTGCTCTGGCCGACCGCGCCGCAGGGTTCGGGAAGGGTGCGGTACCGGCCGGGCTGGGCGGCCGCGGAGGCGGTGCCGGCGTTGCCGGGGTTGGCGCTGTCCGTCGTGCCGCTGTCGCCGGAACCGCCGGTGCAACCGGTGAGCGTGGCGAGCAGTGCCGCGAGGAGCGCGGCGACGCCGGGTACGTACGCCTTCCGCTGCACGGTCAGGCTCCTCTCGACGGTGTGGCTTCCCGGATTTCCTGGGGTGGGTGTCCCAGTGTCCCCGCTGGTTATTCGCTTGCCGCACAGGGGCGCACCCTGGAGACAATGTGTATCGCACGCATGGCCGTGGACGCCGGTCCGTTGTCCCTTTCGTCGACCTTGGCGCCGGTTTTGCGATTCAGGACTTCTGTTGGTCACCGGGGGAATGAGGACGATATGTCGTACGTGGAAATGCCGGGCGCGAAGGTCCCGATCCGCATGTGGACCGACCCGGCGACGGTCGAGGAGGGAGCCCTCCAGCAACTGCGCAACGTGGCGACCCTGCCGTGGATCAAGGGCCTGGCGGTCATGCCGGACGTCCACTACGGGAAGGGCGCCACGGTCGGGTCCGTCATCGCGATGCGCGGGGCGGTGTGTCCGGCGGCGGTGGGGGTGGACATCGGGTGCGGGATGTCGGCGGTGAAGACGTCGCTGACGGCCAACGACCTCCCCGGGGATCTGTCGCGGCTGCGGTCGAAGGTGGAGCAGGCGATTCCGGTGGGGCGGGGGATGCATGACGATCCCGTCGATCCGGGGCGGATGCACGGTTTCGCGACCGCGGGGTGGGACGACTTCTGGGGGCGGTTCGACGGTATTGCCGATGCCGTCAAATTCCGTCAGGAACGTGCTGGAAAGCAGATGGGAACGCTCGGATCCGGGAATCACTTCGTCGAAATTTGCACGGATACCGCAGATTCTGTCTGGCTGATGCTCCACTCCGGCTCCCGGAACATCGGCAAGGAACTGGCCGAGTTCCACATCGGCGTGGCCCGGGAGCTCCCGCACAACCAGGGTCTCGTCGACCGCGACCTCGCCGTCTTCATCGCGGACACCCCGCAGATGGCGGCGTACCGCAACGACCTGTTCTGGGCGCAGGAGTACGCGAAGTACAACCGCACGATCATGATGGCGCTCCTCAAGGACGTGATCCGCAAGGAGTTCAAGAAGGCCAAGCCGACCTTCGAGCCGGAGATCAGCGCGCACCACAACTACGTGGCCGAGGAGCGCTACGACGGCATGGACCTGCTCGTGACCCGCAAGGGCGCCATCCGGGCCGGCTCCGGCGAGTACGGGATCATCCCCGGCTCCATGGGCACGGGCTCGTACATCGTGAAGGGCCTCGGCAACGCGAAGTCCTTCAACTCGGCCTCGCACGGCGCGGGTCGGCGGATGAGCCGCACCGCGGCGAAGCGCCGGTTCTCGACCAAGGACCTGGAGGACCAGACGCGGGGTGTGGAGTGCCGTAAGGACTCCGGTGTCGTGGACGAGATTCCCGGCGCCTACAAGCCGATCGAGCAGGTCATCGACCAGCAGCGGGACCTGGTGGAGGTCGTGGCGAAGCTGAAGCAGGTGGTGTGCGTGAAGGGGTGACGGCCCGTTCCGCCAAGGGCTGACGTCGCGTTCTACTTCGGGGCGTGGGTCACCGCGTAGATCATCACGAACGCCACGATGTGGATGCCGAAGAGGAAGTAGCCCAGCCACCACCACATCTTGCGTTCGTTCCGCGTCTCCTCCTTGAGGCGCTGCTGCTCCCGCTCGGCGTCGGCCATCACAACTCCCGGTGGACCTTCGTGTTGGAGGCCTGGGCGCGGGGGCGGAGGACGAGGAGGTCGACGTTGACGTGGCTGGGGCGGGTGACCGCCCAGGTGATCGTGTCCGCAACGTCGTCCGCTGTGAGGGGCTCGGCGACGCCCTCGTAGACCTTCTCGGCCTTCTCCTGGTCGCCGCCGAAGCGGGTGAGGGCGAACTCGTCCGTCCTGACCATGCCCGGGGCGATCTCGATGACCCGGACCGGGCGGCCGACGATCTCCAGGCGCAGGGTCTCCGCCAGGACGTGGGCGCCGTGCTTGGCGGCGACATAGCCCGCGCCGCCCTCATAGGTGCCATGGCCGGCCGTCGAGGAGACGACCACGACCGTGCCGTCGCCGCTCGCGTCCAGCTTGGGCAGCAGGGCCTGGGTGAGGTTGAGGGTGCCGATGACGTTCGTCTCGTACATCGAGCGCCAGTCGGCCGGGTCGCCGGTGGCCACCGGGTCGGCGCCGAGGGCTCCGCCGGCGTTGTTGACCAGCACGCCGACCGTCTTGAAGGCGGAGGCGAACTCGTCGACCGCCGCCCGGTCGGTGACGTCCAGCTGGTAGGCCGTCGCCTGATGGCCCGCCGCGGTGATCTCCTCGGCCAGGGCCTCGATGCGGTCCTTGCGGCGCGCGGTGAGGACGACGCGGTAGCCGGCCGCGGCCAGCTGTCGGGCCGTGGCGGCGCCGATTCCGCTGCTCGCACCCGTGACGACGGCGATGCGGGAGGCGGCGGACGGGGCGGCGGTGGCCATGGGCTGCTCCTTGGCTGAGCGGACGGGCGGACAGGCGGGCCGACGGACGGGCGGAAGCGTGTTCGGCCAGGATAGGCGGGTGGGGGACGGGGGCGGCGGGCGGTTGGGGGAGGAGGAGGGGGCTGGGGTGCTTTTCGGTGAACCACGTGGCTCGTACGTCCGTCCCGGCCGCCGTGCCCGGTGACGTCCGCTCAGTCGCCCCGCGGCGCGTACATGATCACCGCCATGCCCGCGAGGCAGATCAGCGCGCCCGTGATGTCCCAGCGGTCGGGGCGGTAGCCGTCCGCGGCCATCCCCCACAGCAGTGAACCGGCGACAAAGACACCGCCGTACGCGGCGAGGATGCGGCCGAAGGCGGCGTCCGGCTGGAGTGTGGCGACGAAGCCGTACGCGCCGAGGGCGAGCACGCCCGCGCCGATCCAGATCCAGCCGCGGTGTTCGCGTACGCCCTGCCAGACCAGCCAGGCGCCGCCGATCTCGAAGAGGGCGGCGACGACGAACAGGACGGCGGAGCGCGGTACGAGCATGGGGTCAGGTTCGCATGCCGCTTCTGATCAGTTTCCGGTGCGCCCCCGCGGTCTCCCATCGCGGCAAGCTGGTCGCCCGCCCGCCCGCCCGCCCGCCCGCCCGCCCGCCCGAGCGGGCGAGGTGCAGTCCCCGGCGGGCCGGCCAAGGGGCACGTCGTGGTCCGGAGCGGAGTGAGGGCGGGGTCAACCGGAATAAGGGGACGGGGTCGGCCGTTCATCGGTATAGTTGAACAGTCAACAACATGGAGGTTGAGCGACCATGCAGTTCGGGATCTTCAGCGTCGGCGATGTCACGCCGGACCCGACCACGGGCCGTACGCCGACCGAGCGCGAGCGCATCAAGGCCATGGTCGCCATCGCGCTGAAGGCCGAGGAGGTCGGGCTCGACGTCTTCGCGACCGGCGAGCACCACAACCCGCCGTTCGTGCCGTCGTCCCCGACGACCATGCTCGGATACGTGGCCGCGAAGACGGAGAAGCTGATCCTCTCCACCTCCACCACGCTCATCACCACGAACGACCCGGTGAAGATCGCCGAGGACTTCGCGATGCTGCAGCACCTGGCCGACGGGCGCGTGGACCTCATGATGGGCCGCGGCAACACCGGGCCGGTCTACCCCTGGTTCGGCAAGGACATCCGCGAGGGCATCAACCTCGCCATCGAGAACTACGCCCTGCTGCGCCGGCTGTGGCGCGAGGACGTCGTGAACTGGGAAGGGAAGTTCCGCACACCGCTGCAGGGCTTCACCTCCACGCCCCGGCCGCTGGACGGCGTCGCGCCGTTCGTCTGGCACGGGTCCATCCGGTCCCCGGAGATCGCCGAGCAGGCCGCGTTCTACGGCGACGGCTTCTTCCACAACAACATCTTCTGGCCGGCCGACCACACCAAGCGGATGGTCGAGCTGTACCGGGCCCGGTACGCCCACTACGGGCACGGCACGCCCGAGCAGGCGATCGTCGGGCTCGGCGGGCAGGTGTTCATGCGGAAGAACTCGCAGGACGCGGTGCGCGAGTTCCGGCCCTACTTCGACAACGCGCCGGTCTACGGGCACGGGCCCTCGCTGGAGGACTTCACCGACCAGACCCCGCTGACCGTGGGCTCCCCGCAGGAGGTCATCGAGAAGACCCTGGCCTTCCGCGAGTACGCCGGCGACTACCAGCGCCAACTGTTCCTGGTCGACCACGCGGGGCTGCCGCTGAAGACCGTGCTGGAGCAGCTCGACATGCTCGGTGAGGAGGTCGTACCGGTGCTGCGCAAGGAGTTCGCCGTCGGTCGCCCGGCCGATGTGCCGGAGGCCCCCACCCACCAGTCCCTGCTCGCGGACGCCGCGAAGGGCTCGAACCCGGTGAAGGACTCGCAGGACTCGAACGACTCGAAGGGAGTGAGCGTCGCATGAAGCTCGTCGTCGTCTCGGCGGGGCTGAGCGTCCCGTCGTCCACCCGGCTGCTGGCCGACCGGCTGGCCGCCGCCGTGGGCCGGCAGACCCCGGTCGACGTGCAGGTCGTCGAGTTGCGCGACCTCGCCGTGGAGATCGCGCACAACTTCACCAACGGGTTCCCGGGGAAGAAGCTGTCCGCCGCGATCGACGCGGTGACCGGGGCGGACGGGCTGATCGCGGTCACGCCGGTGTTCTCGGCCTCGTACAGCGGACTGTTCAAGTCGTTCTTCGACGTGCTCAGCGTGAGCGACAAGGAAGCGCTGGCGGGGACGCCGGTGCTGATCGCGGCGACCGGTGGGACGGCCCGGCACTCGCTGGTGCTGGAGCACGCCCTGCGTCCGCTCTTCGCCTACCTGCGGGCAGTCGTCGTCCCGACCGGGGTGTACGCGGCCTCCGAGGACTGGGGTGCGGAGGGTCTGGACGGGCGGATCGAGCGGGCGGCGGGGGAGCTGGCGGGGCTGATGAACGGTCTGTCGGCGGCCAAGCCCGTCAGGAACGATCTGGAGGTCGTACCGTTCGCCCAGCAGCTCGCCGCGCTGTCCGGGGCGTCCGGCGTCTGAGGATGAAGCGGGCTGTCGGGGAACCCGCAGGAGAGGCCGTGTGACGGTGAGATCCCAGTAAGAAGGGGGACTGCTCGACCGCTCACACGGCCACACCGCCGCAGGCCGGGGCACACTGAAGGCGTGTCCCCAACTGTGCTGCTCGCCGAAGACGACCGCGCCATCCGTCATGCCCTGGAGCGGGCCCTGACGCTGGAGGGCTATCGGGTCACCGCGGTCGCCGACGGTGTCGAGGCGCTGGCGCAGGCCCACCGGACGCCGCCCGACGTGCTCGTCCTGGACGTGATGATGCCCGGGATCGACGGACTCCAGGTCTGCCGGGTGCTGCGCGCCGAGGGCGACCGGACGCCCATCCTGATGCTGACGGCGCTCGTGGAGACCCAGGACCGGATCGCCGGCCTGGACGCGGGCGCCGACGACTACGTGGTCAAGCCCTTCGACGTCGAGGAGGTCTTCGCCCGGCTGCGTGCCCTGCTGCGCCGCACCAGCCCGGTCGGCGCCCTGACCGGCGTACCGAAGCCGTCGCCGCCCGCCCCCGAGGGGCAGATCGACGCGGCCGGGCTGCGCATGGACGTACAGGCCCGCCGCGCCTGGCGCGGTACCCGCGAGCTGGAGCTGACCCGCACCGAGTTCGAACTCCTCGAGCTGCTGGTCCGCAACGCGGGGATCGTCCTCGACCACTCCACGATCTACGACCGCATCTGGGGCTACGACTTCGGCCCCGGCTCCAAGAACCTCGCCGTCTACGTCGGCTACCTGCGCCGCAAACTCGACGAGCCGGGCGCCCCCGCGCTGATCCACACGGTCCGCGGCGTGGGTTACGTGCTGCGGGAGGACTGAGTGGGCCGCCTCGGGCGGCTGCTGTCCTCCCGGCGGCCCAAGCTGCTGTCGCTCAGGACCACCTTCGCGGTGTCCTTCGCGACCGTCACCGCCGCCGTCACCGTGCTGGTCGGTGTGCTGTCGTACAGTGCGGCCGCGCGGCTGGTGCGGGTGGACCAGGAGTCCGTGTTCGACCAGGTCGTGCAGGATCTGCGGGACGAGGTGCGGCAGCACGAGATGACGCCGCAGGACTTCTCGTCCTCGGCGCCCGGGCACGATCTCGTACGGCCGGCCCGTACCGACGTCCAGGTGCTGGCGTGGGACGGGGCGGTCGTCGACCCCGGCCGGCCGGGACTGCCGGTGAGCGTCGCCGACCGCGAGGTCGCGGCCGTCGACGTGGCCGGGCGGATGATCGTGCACAAGGACGTCGGTGTCGGCAGCGACGTCTATCGCATCGCCACCGTCTCGCTCGGCGGCGGCCGGGGCGCGGTGCAGGTGGCGCAGGAGTTCAGCGACACCGAGGACCTGCTGCGCGCGCTCCAGCAGCGGACGCTGATCCTGATGGCCGCCGTCGTGGTCGCGGCCGGCCTGTTCGGCTGGTGGCTGGCCCGGCGCATCACCCGCCGCCTGGTGATCCTCACCTCGGCCGCCGAGGATGTCGCCCGCACCCGCCGTCTCGGTATCCAGGTGCCCGTCACCGGCTACGACGAGGTCGGCCGCCTCGGCCGCGCCTTCGACCGCATGCTCGGCCGCCTCGCCCAGTCCGAGGAGGACCAGCGGCGGCTGGTCCAGGACGCAGGGCATGAGCTGCGCACCCCGCTGACCTCCCTGCGCACGAACATCTCGCTGCTCCGCCGGATCGACGAACTGCCCCCCGGCACCCGGGAGGAACTGGTGGCGGACCTCGGCCAGGAGGCGCGCGAACTCACCGACCTGGTCAACGAGTTGGTCGATCTCGCGGCCGGACAGTCGGACAGCGAGCCGGCCCAGCGCGTCGACCTCGCCGACTTGGCCGAGGAGGTCGCCGGGCTCGCCCGCCGCCGTTCCGGACGGGAGATCGTGGTCCGCGCGAGCGGCGACACGACGACCGACGGCCGCCCCGGCATGCTGACCCGCGCCATCTCCAACCTCGTCGAGAACGCGGCCAAGTTCGACCGCGACGGCACCGCGCCCATCGAGATCGACATCGCCGGTCCCGCCCGGCCGGGCGCGGTCCGCGTCGAGGTCCTGGACCGCGGCCCGGGCGTGGCCGACGCCGACCTGATCCGCGTCTTCGACCGCTTCTACCGCGCCGCCGACGCCCGCTCCCTGCCCGGCTCCGGCCTCGGCCTGTCCATCGTGCGGGAGGTGGCCCTCGCCCACGGGGGAGCGCCGTTCGCGATCCGGCGGGAGGGGGGCGGGTCGGTGATCGGGTTCACGGTGGGGGGGATCTGAGGGCGGGGGTGCTCTCCGGGAGGTATCTGCCGTCATCTGCCGTATCCGTCGAGCTAATGTTGTGCACTTTCTTGACGGAGGTAACTTGAGAGCCTAACTTCACGGTGTCCTTCCCCCGGTCAAGGGAGACCGCGATGCCCCCGTCCCCCACCCCTTCCTTCAACCCGGAAAGCACCCCTGAGCGCACCCCCGAACGCACCCGCCAACTGCGCCGGGTCGCCCTGTCCGGGCTGCTCGGGACCGCCGTGGAGTTCTACGACTTCCTCGTCTACGGAACGGTCGCCGCGCTCGTCTTCGGCGAACTGTTCTTCCCCGGGGCCGATCCCGCCGTCGGCACGATCGCCGCGTTCGGGACCTTCGCCGCCGGTTACGTCGCCCGGCCGCTCGGCGGCATCCTCTTCGGGCACTTCGGCGACCGGCTCGGCCGCAAGTCGATGCTGCTGCTCACCATGGGCCTGATGGGCGGCGCCAGTTTCCTCGTCGGGCTGCTGCCGACGTACGACACCATCGGGGTCTGGGCGCCGGTCCTGCTGATCACCCTGCGCGTGGTGCAGGGCGTCGCCATCGGCGGTGAGTGGGGCGGCGCCACCCTGATGGTCGTCGAGCACGCGGGAGGGCGGCGGCGCGGACTGTGGTCCAGCGCCACACAGATGGGAGCCCCGCTCGGCTCCCTGCTGTCCACCGCCGTCGTCGCGCTCGTCGTCGCCCTCCCCAGGGACGAGTTCGCGGCCTGGGGCTGGCGCGTGCCGTTCCTGCTGAGCGTGGTGCTGCTCGGCGTCGGGCTCTTCGTCCGCCTCAAGGTCGTCGAGAGTCCGCTGTTCGCCGAGGTGAAGAAGGACCGCGTCGAGTCGAGGCTGCCGATCCTCGACGTGCTGCGCCGCCCGCGCCCCCTGGTGCTGGCCTGCTGTGTCGGCATCGGCGCCTTCACCGCCCAGTCCCTGCTGACCAGTTACCTGATCGCGTACGCCACCGGCATCGGATACGCCCGCCCGCAGGTGCTCACCGCGCTCACGGTGTCCGCCTCGGTCGCCCTCGTCGTCCTGCCCTGCGCCTCCGCGCTCTCCGACCGGATCGGCCGCCGCCCGGTCGTCCTCGCCGGAGCCCTCGCCTCGGCCGCGCTCGCCTTCCCCGTCATGGCGCTGGTCGACTCGAAGTCGCCGGGACTGCTGATCCTCGCCGTCGTCCTCGGCCACGGCATCGCCCAGTCCGCGATGTACGGCCCGCTGGGCGCCCTGCTCACCGAGATGTTCGGCACCCGGGTCCGCTACACCGGCGCCTCCCTCGGCTACCAGGGCGCCACTCTCATCGGCGCCGGCTTCTCCCCGATGATCGCCGGCAGCCTGGTGGCCGGGAACGGCGGCAGCGGTACGCCCGTCGCGCTGCTGCTGTGCGGCGGCGCCCTCGTCACCGCGCTGACCGTCACCTTCCTGCGCGAGACCAGCCGGACCTCCCTCACCGGGGCCGCCGAAAGCCCCGCCACCCCCCACACCCAGGAGATCTCTGCATGAGCATGGCGACCCGCAACCCCACTGCTCGCCGTACCGCTCGCCGTACCGCCTGCGCGGCGGCCCTCCTGCTCGCCGTCACCGCCCTGCCCACCACGGCGGCGGCGGCCCCCGCCGCCACGAGCCACATCGAGGGTCAACTCCCGTCGGGTGCGACGTACATGATGGACGTCCCCACCGGCTGGAACGGCACCGTCCTGCTCTTCAGCCACGGGTACACCGAGGCCGGCCGCCCCAACCCCGCGCAGGACGCCCCCGACGACGCCACGAAGGCCCTGCTGCTCAAGGAGGGCTACGCACTCGCCGGCTCGTCGTACGCCTCCACGGGCTGGGCGGTGACCGACGCGGTCCCCGACCAGCTCGCCACCCTCTCCGCCTTCACCTACCGCTTCGGCACCGCCCGCCGCACCCTCGCCTGGGGCAGGTCGTACGGCGGCCTCGTCACCACCGCGCTCGCCGAGCGTCACCCCGACCGGATCGACGGCTCCCTCTCCCTGTGCGGACTGGTTCAGGGCGGGGTGGCCAACTGGAACAACACCCTCGACCCCGCCTTCGCCCTCAAGACGCTCCTCGCGCCGGACTCCGGCGTCCGTCTGGCCGGCCTGCCCGACCAGACAGCCGCCACCGACGCGGCGAACTCCCTCACCAGCGCCGTCGACTCGGCACAGTCGACAGCCGCCGGACGGGCCCGCATCGCCCTGGCCGCCGCCCTGCACAACATCCCGGTCTGGAACCAGCCGACGCAGACCCGCCCCGCCCCGACCGACTGGGACGGACAGCAGGCCAACCAGTACCAGGCCGTCAAGGGCCTGCTGCAGATCGCCGCCTTCAACCGGCGGCAGGAGGCCGAGGTGCGCGCCGGCGGCAACATGTCCTGGAACACCGGCGTCGACTACGCCAGGCTGCTCGGCCGGTCCTCCGTCCGCAAGGAGGTCACCGAGCTGTACAAGAAGGCCGGACTGTCCCTGCGCGCCGACCTCGCCACCCTCGACCGCGCCCCGCGCGTCAGCGCCGACCCGTCCGCCGTCGCGTGGATGAGCCGCACCAGCTCCTTCACCGGCAGGCTGACCAAGCCGCAGCTCTCCGTCCACACCACCGGCGACGCCCTCGTCCCCGTCCAGACCGAGAGCGCCCTGCGCCGCGCCGTCACCGCCGCCGGGGCGGCCCCTCTCCTGCGGCAGGCGTATGTCGACAACGCCGGCCACTGCACCTTCAGCCCTGCCGAGCAGCTCGCCGCCCTGCACACCCTGGGGGACCGCGTCACGACCGGCACCTGGCACGCCACCGACCCGAAGTCCCTCAACACCAAGGCCGCCGCGGCCGATCCCACGACCCCCGCTCGTTACATCGCCTACCGTCCGACGCCGTACCTGCGGCCGTACGACCTTGCGCACCCCGCCGACCGGCGGTGATTCCGTACGACCGCCCGCCGAGCCGTCGGTGGGCGGTCGTACGCTTGCCACCGTGGCGGACGACGACATCCTGGACACCTCGGACAGCGGCAGCTCGCACAGTGACACCGGCGGCGCACCGGACAGCGGCGAGGCGGGCAGCGACCCTTCGGACGGCCCGCCGCTGCGCCCCCAGTCCCTGATGCTCGCCTTCTTCGGCAACCACGTCCTGGACGAGGGCGACCTGTGTGTCTACTCCGGCAGCATCATCGACGTACTCGGCCGCGTCGGCGTCGGCGAGCAGGCCGTACGCTCCACGCTCACCCGCATGGTCAACCGGGGCCTGCTGCGGCGGCAGCGGGAGGGCCGCCGGATGTACTTCGGGCTCACCCCGCAGGCGACCCGTGTCCTGGAGGACGGCCGGATCCGGATCTGGCGGAAGGGCGCCGTCAACGACGACTGGGACGGCGCCTGGACCCTGCTCGGCTTCTCGCTCCCCGAGTCCTGGCAGCGCCAGCGCCACGACCTGCGTTCCCGGCTCACCTGGTCCGGGTTCGGCGCGCTGTACAGCGGGCTGTGGGTCGCCCCGGGGAAGGTCGACGTCGCGGGCCTGGTCGCCGAGCTCGGCCTCGCCGACCACGTCAAGATCTTCCACGCCCGGGCCGACGAGGCCACCGACATCGGGCTCATGATCCGCGACACCTGGGACCTGGAGAGCGTCGCCGCCCGGTACGTCTCCTTCGACAAGCGCTGGACAGCCCACCTGAACGCCGGTTCCGGGGACGACCCGATCGGCACCCGGCTGCGGCTGGTCAGCGAGTGGCTCTGGACCATCCGAACGGACCCCAGACTCCCCGCCCGTCACCTGCCCCCGGAGTGGCCGGCCCGCCCCGCGCAGGAAACCTTCCGCCGCGTCGCCGCACAGACCGAGCGACCCGCGGACCGAATGGCCCACCGCCTCCTGGAGACGACTCCGCCGCGCCAGGAAACGGGAGCGGGGCCGGGACCGGGGCCGGGACCCGGGCTGTCCTAACCGTCGATCTCTGCGATCAGTGCCTCGACGCGGGTCCTGATCTCGTCCCGGATGGGCCGGACTGCCTCGACGCCCTTGCCGGCCGGGTCGTCCAGGGCCCAGTCGAGGTACTTCTTGCCGGGGAAGACGGGGCAGGCGTCGCCGCAGCCCATGGTGATGACGTAGTCCGACGCCTGGACGGCCTCCGTGGTGAGGACCTTCGGCTGGGCGCCGGCGATGTCGACGCCGGCCTCCCGCATCGCCTCGACCGCGGCCGGGTTGACCTGCTCTCCCGGCAGCGAACCGGCGGACCGGACCTCGACCCGGTCGCCCGCGAGGTGCCGCAGGAATCCGGCGGCCATCTGCGAACGCCCGGCGTTGTGGACACACACGAACAGCACGGAGGCGAGCGGGGTGGAGGGCATCGGCTCTTCCTTGGCGCGGGGTGGGTGCGGATCCCGTAGCAGCCAGGGATCAGGCTGAGCTGGTATCAGCTCAAGCTGATGTGACAGTATCAGTCCATGCTGACGTCAGTCGACACTGATCTGTTGCGGGTTCTGGCCGACCCGCTGCGCCTGCGGATCGTCACCCTGCTGGCCCGGGAGACGCTCTGCACCACTCACCTGATCGAGGAGACGGGGGCCAGACAGACCAACCTCTCCAACCATCTGAAGGTGCTGCGGGAGGCCGGGGTCGTGGAGACCGAACCATGCGGCCGGTTCACCTACTACCGGCTCAAGCCCGATGCCATCGCCACCCTCGCCGGTCAGTTCGCCGACCTCGCGGAGACCGCGCGCGACACCGCCGAGAACAACGTCAAGCGGTCCTGTCCCTGATCTCCGGTGTCCTCGCCGCCCCCTACCCCCGCCACCCCCGTGTCCCGCCGCCACGGCGGCTGCCCAAGGAGTCCTGTTGACCGCCACCGAGGCCACCGAGCATGACCCACCCGGGGAGTCCGCCACGCCCGGGGAGCCCACCGAGGTCGTCGCGCCCCGCATCGAGCCGCGGCCCGCTCCGGGCGCCACCCCGCCGCAAACCCCTCCGCTGATCGCCAGGGCTGCGGCCGAGTTGGTCGGCACGGCGGGCCTGGTCGCGGTCGTCGTCGGGTCCGGGATCCAGGCCACCGAGCTGACCCGGGACGTCGGACTGCAACTGCTGGCCAACTCCCTTGCCACCGTCTTCGGTCTCGGCGTCCTGATCACCTTGCTCGGACCGGTCTCCGGAGCCCACTTCAACCCGGTCGTCACCCTGGCCGAGTGGTGGACCGCCCGCCGCGGCGGCCCCGGTGTCACGCTCCGCGAGACGGCCGCCTACGTCCCCGCCCAGGTCGTGGGCGCGATCGCCGGCGCGATCCTGGCGGACGCGATGTTCGGCGAGCCGCTGGTGAAGTGGTCGACGCACGACCGTTCCGCCGGGCACCTGCTCCTCGGGGAGGTCGTCGCGACGGCCGGGCTGATCCTGCTGATCTTCGGCCTGGCCCGTACGGACCGGCTGCGGTTCGCGCCGGTGGCGGTGGCCTCGTACATCGGCGCGGCCTACTGGTTCACCTCGTCCACGTCCTTCGCCAACCCCGCCGTGACCGTCGGCCGCGCCTTCAGCGACACCTTCGCGGGCATCGCGCCCGGCTCGGTCGCGGGGTTCGTCGGCATGCAACTCGTGGGCGCGGTGGTCGGGCTGGCGCTGGTGGCGGTCATCTTCCGAGCATCTGCCCCATCGCGGTGACCACGGACGGTTCCACCCGGTAGTACACCCAGGTCCCGCGCCGCTCGGAGGTGAGCAGCCCGGCCTCCCTGAGCTTCTTCAAGTGGTGGGAGACGGTCGGCTGGGAGACGCCGACGTCGGAGATGTCGCACACGCACGCCTCGCCGCCCTCGTGCGAGGCGACCAGTGAGAACAGCCGTAGCCGCACCGGGTCGCCGAGCGCCTTGAACATCCGGGCCGTCCGCTCCGCCTCGGCGGCGGTCAGCGGGCGCTCGGTCAGCGGCGGGCAGCAGGGCGCCACGACGGCCGGCTCGGGGGCCTCGACAGCATTCGGCATACGTCTATGTTGACACACGTCGAATCAAAGGCTCCGACTTCCATCGGCTTCCGCCGCTCGGCTGATTAGACACCTATCTATGTTGACGCTCGTCGAATCAAGTGCGACCCTGGCCCCGTAAGAGATCGACGCATGTCGAAACAAAGGGGAGCCGCCGTGAGCGTGTCCACCACCGACCACGTGCCCGTCGTGGTCGTCGGAGCCGGCCCGATCGGGCTGGCCGCAGCCGCCCACCTCGTCGACCGGGGCCTGGAACCGCTGGTCCTGGAGGCCGGCCCGGTCGCGGGCAGTGCCGTGCGGGAGTGGTCCCATGTGCGGCTGTTCTCGACGTGGGACGAGCTCGTCGACCCGGCCGCCGAGAAGCTCCTGGCGCCGGCCGGCTGGAGCCGCCCCGACGGCACGACGTACCCGACCGGCGGCGACTGGGCCGAGCGCTACCTCCAGCCGCTCGCCGACGCCCTCGGCCACAGGGTCCGCTACGGCGCCCGGGTGACCGGCGTCGCCCGCGCCGGCCGCGACCGTGTCGTCGACTCCGGCCGCGAGGAGCAGCCCTTCACGGTGCATCTGCGTACCGCGGACGGCCGTGAGGAGCGCATCGCCGCCCGCGCGGTCGTAGACGCCTCCGGTACCTGGTCGAGCCCCGGTCCGCTGGGCGCCGACGGCCTGCCCGCGCTGGGGGAGGCGGCGGCCGACCGTATCTCCTACCGCGTCCCGGACCTGACGGACCCGGCCGTCCGCGCCCGTCACGCGGGCCGGCGCACCGCGGTCGTCGGCTCCGGCGCCTCCGCGTTCACCGCCCTCGCGTACCTCGCCGACCTGGCCGAGCAGGCGGACGGCACCCACGCGGTGTGGATCCTGCGCCGCGGGATCGGCACCGGCACCTACGGCGGCGGCGAGGCCGACCAGCTCCCCGCCCGGGGCGCTCTCGGCCTGCGCGCCAGGTCGGCCGTGGAGAGCGGACGCGCCTCTGCTGTCACCGGCTTCCGTACGGAGGCCGTCGAGCGGGACGGCGACCGGCTCGTCCTGGTCGCGCGGGACGGCCGCCGCCTCGACCCGGTGGACGAGGTGATCGTCCTCACCGGCTTCCGCCCCGACGTGTCCTTCGTCTCCGAGGTCCGCCTGCGCCTCGACGAGCGCCTCCAGGCCCCGACGGCACTCGCTCCGCTCATCGATCCCAACGTCCACTCCTGCGGCACGGTGTATCCGCACGGCGTGAACGAGCTCTCGCACCCGGAGCAGGACTTCTACCTGGTCGGCATGAAGTCCTACGGCCGCGCGCCCACCTTCCTCGCGATGACCGGCTACGAGCAGGTCCGCTCCGTCGCCGCCGCCCTCGCCGGAGACCGGGAAGCGGCCGAACACGTCGAACTCAACCTCCCGGAGACCGGGGTGTGCGGCGGAGCCGGTCTCCTCGACGAGCCCGACGAGCCCGACGAGCCGGGGAACACCGAACAGTCCGGAGGCGGCTGCTGCGCGGCGCCGACGACCACGACCCTGCGGATCGGCCTCGGGACTCCGGCATCCTCCGGCTGCTGAGGCGGTTGCCGGCTCCTCGCCGCTGACTTCTCACCCGGTCCTTTCCGGCATACGGGTCCCGTCGCCGTCCGCGCGGGGGGAGCATGCTGGTAGGCGATACGCGCGCGGGCCGGGAGGTGCGGGATGCGACGGTGGCCCGGAGGCGGGATGGCGAGAATCGTGGGAATCGGGGGACTGGTGACCGGGATGGCCGTCCTGGCGGCCTGCGGCGGGTCGTCGGACGGCGGATCGGCGGGAGCGACGTCCGGCAGCCCGAGCCCGAGCACGAGCCCGAGTACGAGCGCCGGCACCGGCACCGGGCCGACCGCCGTGCCGACGCACACCTCGGCGCCCCCGTCCGCGAGCGAGCCCGCGTCTCCGTTCCCGTCCCCGAGCGGCCCGGCCACGTCGGCCACGGTGCCGCCCTCCGCCCCCGCGCCAGGCCGCTGCGCCGCCGGCCGCACCAAGGTCACCGTCGCCCCGGGTGACGCACCCCGCCAGCGGCTGTGCGTACGGCCCGGAACGGTGGTGGAGCTGGTCCTGCGGCCACGCCTGGACGACAAGCGGTGGACGGCCGTACGCAGTTCCGCCCCGGTGTTCGTCCTGGTGTCCGGATGGCAGGTGGGCGCGGACGGTACGGCCCGCGCCTCGTTGCGGTGCGCGGGCACGCGGGCGGGCACCGCCGGGATCACCGCGCTCGCGAAGGCACCGGACGTGGCGGGTGCGGCCCGCGTCGCCTTCACGCTGGACGTGAGCGTGGTGCCGTACCGGAAGGAGGGGTGACCCCGGAACCGGGGCACCCCTCCATGCTTCTCCCTGTTTCGGTCAGCCGCAGTCCCGCACCTTGATGCTGTAGATGCCGCGGCCGTGGGTGGCCGCGTACAGCGTGCGACCGTCAGGGCTCAGCTTCAGCTGGAGCACGGCGACGGCCGGGAGGTCGCCGACGCGCTGCCAGGTCGTACGGCCCGGGGCCCGGTAGACGACACCCAGGTCGGTGCCGACGGCGAGGCCGCCGTCCGGTGTGACGACCGCGGAGTCGGCCGGCACGTCGGGGAGGTTCTTCGAGATGTCCTTCCAGGTGGTGCCGCCGTCCTTGGACTCGAAGACGTGGCCGACACCGGCACCCGGGCCCTCGGTCCACTGCCGCGAGAAGCCGTTGACGGTGAGGTAGACGTGGTCGGCGTTCTTCGGGTCGACGGCGAAGCCGCTGAGGTACCGGTTGGGTACGGTCCCGTCCACGGGCAGGGCGATGTCGTGCCAGCCGGTGCCGTCCATGTTCCCGACGGAGATCCCGCGGGTGAAGCCCTGGTTGTTGCAGGGCCCGCACCAGGCCGCGTACACCTTGCCGCCGGAGGTGGCGACGGCGGTCGCGGTGTGGCCTGCGCCGAGGTCGTACAGGCTGGTCCACTCGCTGCCGCTGCGGATGGCGTAGCCGTGGGTCTGCACCCAGACATGACGGCCGCCGGCGATCCAGGTCGAGGGGTTCTTGGCGTCGGCCGCGAGCGGGGCGATGAAGCGGGCCTCGCCGGTGGCGTTGTCGGCGGGGGCGACGTTGTACGACGTGGCCTTGCTCGGGTCGGTCATCCAACTGCCGTCGTTCACCGCGCAGTTCTGCGTCACCTGGATGGAGAGGTAGACGTACTCCTCCGCGATGTCGCACCCGTTGGCCGGGTTGGTGAGGGTGTCGCCGCCGTCGCCGCCGAAGTTGGAGCCCATCACCCGGTCGTTGCTCCGCAGCACGGACTGGCCGTTGTCCTGCAGGCCGCCGGTCACCAAGACCCCGCCGTACGTCAGGTCCTTGCCGATGCCCACCGAGTAGTACTGGAGGGTGTCGATGGTGCCGTCGTTGAGGGAGGTCCAGTCGGTGGCGTGGCCGGAGGTGTCCTGGGAGCCGTGGAGGGGGCGCTTGTAGACACCGCCGTCGTTGCCGACGTACACGAAGCTCTTGCCGTGGTAGCGGCCGATGGCGACGCCGTGCTGGTCGGAGTGGGTGGTCGCGTTGCAGTCGCCGGTCTGCTTGGCGGGGTCGATGCTCCAGCAGGGGAAGTTGAAGTTCCAGTACGGGCCGACGGTCGACCAGGTGCCGCCGCCGTCCTTGGTCTCGTAGACCTCCTCCAGCCCGGCGTAGACGTGCTCGGGGTCGGCGGGGTCGACGGTGAGGAACTGGTTGTACCAGGCCTGGACGCCGGGCATGTAGCCGCTGGAGGTCAGCGCGGAGCCGGACGCGGCCAGCCCCTGGTAGTCGGCGATCTTCGTCCACGGCCCGGTCGGCGAACCGGACTTGGAGACGTAGAAGCCCTCCAGGCCGCTGTCCGGGTTGGTGTTCAGCTGTTCCGGGGACTGGTCGATGGCGTAGTAGCGCGAGCCGTCGGCGGAGCGGGCGAAGGTGACGTTGCCGATGCCGTCCGGGTCGGCGGGCAGATCGCCCAGGCCGCTGGTGATCCGGGTCCAGGCCCCGCCCGCGCCCTTGGTGTAGAAGCCGTTGTAGTCGTCACCGCTGCGCCAGCCGACCGCGAGGACGACCTTGCTCGGGTCCTTGGGATCGATGGCGATGTCGTTCGCGATGTTCTTGTACGGCGCGCTCGGGTCCTTCGCCTGCGAACCGCCCGGCAGATAGTCCGGGTTGGGCGCGAACTCCAGCTTCCAGGCGCCCTTCAGCGTCTTCGTGGAGTGGCTCCACACACCCCTGCCGGTCGCCGCCCACACCTTGCCGCCGCCGAAGCGCAGCTGGTGGACGGTGGTGCTCTCCAGCTCGTCGCCGCCGACGCGGCTGCGGGAGGAGAACGTACCGTGGTGCGGATCGGTCAGGACGTAGACACCGCTGCCGAGGTAGGCGTCCGCGTTGGTCGTCGCCTCACCGGTGCCCAGCCACAGCCGCCCGCCCCCGTCGAGAGCGAGCGCGCCCGTGGACTGCGAGGACAGCCCGTCACTGATGGCCTGCCAGTGCCCCCCGCCGGTCCGCGACCGCCACACGCCGCCACCCGCGCTGCCGGCGTACACGTACCCGTCGTCGTCGGCGGCCACCGCCGCCATACGGCCCGTCACATTGCCCGAGCCGCCACTGGAGTTGGAGTCGATGTCCCGGTAGCGCGAATCGTCCGAGTCGTACGGCAGGTCGGTGACGTTCCGCCACCTCCCGCCGGTGCCCGGCAACTTGGTCAGACTGCTCCAGGCGGCCCCGTACGCTCCCGGCGCGACGATCCCGGGCGAGGTGCGGGCCTCGGCGTACTGGTCCGCCCCTTCGGCGATCTCGTCCGCCTCGTTGCCGTCGTCGCCGTCCTCGCCCTTCAGCTTGGGCGTGAACGCGCCCACCGAGTCCGCGCGCCCGGCGGCGAGTTGAGCGAGCGTACGGGCGCCGAACGGACTCCCGCCCCCGCCGGACGCGCCGCTCGCGGGCACCGCCACGAGGGCGGCGGAAGCGGTCAGGGTGCAGATCGTGAGCCATCGTCTTCTACGGGTACGGGGGGGTGCTGACATCGGGTCCTCCGAAAGGGCGTTGATTCAGCCGTCGCAGGGACCCGACCACGAGCGGGAGGCGGACTGTCCGGCGCTTGTACAGTCTTTGACCAGAACATGCCGCATTGTGGACGGGGCGTCGACGGAACCGACTTCCGGGGCTCGACGCCGAGTACGGCCCGGCGGACGCCTTCGGAGCGTGGCCTTCCGGCAATGGGCCGTGGTGGAGACCCTCCGCCCGGCCGGGCTGCGTGGTCGCCCGGCTGTCAGCGCGCGACGCCGCGCATCAGTCCCTAGAGGTCGCGTTCGCCGGCCGGTGTCTGTGCCCCGTCCCGCAGGCCCCCGCTGATCAGCCGTTGGGCGGCCGGCAGGCCGAACGCAGCAGCCCAGGCGCCGTTCTCCCGCAGGAGTCCTTCCTTGATGTCATCGGCGGGCAGCGAGCGCTTGGCTGCTTCGATGACGCCGTCGGGCAGCGCGGCGATATTGCGAGCGACACGGTCGACGTACTCGTCGAGCTCGTCGAGAGGCAGGGCCCGGTTGATCCAGCCGTAGGACGCCGCGGGCCTTCCCGGCCAGCTTGACGATGGTCACCTGGGGCTGGTGGCGGATGAGCTCGCCGAGTGACTGGAACACGTTGACGTCCGCCGGCGCCGACGCGGCGAGTTCCTCAAGGGCGTCCATCTTCTCCCCGATCCGCATGTCCACGTGAGCGAGGAAGAATTCCGGGTCGGCGCTCGAGAAGACGATCACCCGGACCGATGAATCGTCCGCGAGCGTGGTCAGCACGGTGCGCAGCTCGCCCATCATCGTCGCGCCGAGCACGTTCACCGGGGGATTGTCGAGGACGATCCGTGCGACGCCGTGTTCGCTGCTCACCCGCAGGGTGGAGTGGGCATCGTTCGTCATGAAGGGCTCCGTAGGTTGAGCACAGCAAAGAGATCCAGAACTGCCAGCGGGCGTACGACGGCAGGGCTGACGCCTGACCGCGGTGGGCCGGCTACTCCGAACCCACCCACCGACCCCACACTCCGCGTCACGCCGCCCTTGCGGCTGGCGAATTGCCCAGGTCGCACCGATCAACTTCCAAGGGCTCATCGGAAGAGTCGCTCGGCAGTGTGATGGGCAAGCCAAGTTGCATGCGGCGCAGGTAGATTGAAGGAGCCGGGGCGAAGGTTGTCGTGAGCGACAGGGGGGCGGCCCAGTGGTCGAGAAGATCGTCGGCGGTATCGCGGTGGCGCTGCTCACGGCCATCGGGCGGATGCTGTGGCAGAACAGACGGCATCTGACGCTGCTGCGGGTGCTGCTCATGCCGCGCACCCGGGTGAGGGTCTCTGTCGCCGTCCTGCTTCGCCTGCACGAGGAGGACCACTACGTCCTGTTCGGCTCCGTCACCCGGCCCGGGGCGTTCGGGCCGCCCGGCGGCGTGGTGAAGTACCAGGACTCCGCGAAGCCGCTGCTGGAACGGCTTGACTTCGCCCCCGAGAGCCGCGCCCGCGACGTGATGCGGCACGACCTGCGCGGTTTCCTGCCCGCCTACCATGCCCTCGGCTTCGCCCGCTGGCTCCAGCGCGGCACCGACCGGGAACCGGCGACCGAGTGCCTGCGCCGCGAACTGGTGGAGGAGCTTGGTGAGATCGGCCACGAGGCACTCGGGCCGGAGGCCCGGGAGGTCGGCTTCCACTTCGTGCGCCGGGTCATCGACGGCCCGCTGAAGGTGCCGGGCGAGAGCTACCGGCAGATCCGCTTCTTCGAGGTGTACGACCTCGTCCTCGACAGGCCGTACGCTGCCAAGCTGCGTACGGCCCTGCTCGGGCTGGCCGCCGATCCGGCCGAGGGGCTGGTCATCGGCGCGAGCCGGCGGGAGATCGTCCGAGGCCGGGCGGAGACATGTGTCGTACTGCCGCAGTCCGCCTTCCTGATCGGCGACCGGCGTCGGCGCGAGGACATCGAACCCGTGTCCTGAACTCGGCCAGTCACGCGAACTTCCCGCATCTGCCGGGCAGTTGGTGCAGGAGTGCTGGTGCCGACCGCCTCCGCTCTGCTGGAATGGCGCCTTGCAATATGAACGAAGCGCCGCAAGGCGCCCAAAAGGCATGCCTGCCCGACGGGCGAAGGGAACAGCCGATGACTGCCGCGATCACTCCCGACGGATTCCAGCGGGCGCTGGCCATTACGAGAGCCGCGTACCAGGACGTCGTCCGGGCCGACCCCGGTTTCGACAAACGGTTTCCCAAAGCCGGTTCCGGCCTGGACCGCGCCCAGGAGGAGCTCGCAGCCAACAAGCTCGGCGGACCCGCGTACATGATCGCCAACGCGGCGAAGGACATCGCCGGCGACTTCTACCTGCGAGAGGACCCCGACCGGGCGCGCGAGCTGCTCGAACTGGCCGTGCGCTTATACGAGTTCCGCAACGACGACGGACGCTACACCCAGTCGATCGACCGCTGCCGGGAGAACCTCTTGGCGCTCGGCTCCGTCTCCGTCCAGCCCGCCGTCACCCCGGACGCGGCGGCCGAGGCGCGGGCCCAGCCGGCGCCGCGGTCCCCGTCTGTGCCGCAGTCCCAGGTGCCGCAGCAGGCGGCTGTCGCGACCGCTCACGCGCCGACGCTTCCCGCCATTCCGTCGCCTGCCGCTCCGCCTCCGTCCACGCCGTCCACCCGGCGCCACTCCGGTGACGCCGACGGCGCCGACGTACGGGAGCCGAATGCGGACGCCCCGCCCAACTGGGAGCAACTGCTCAGGGACTGGCGGTCCGGCCTGGACGGCGAGACACTCGTGGAGCACCTGTTCGATGGCCTCGGTGAGCTGATCTCCGACCTGGTCACCCGCAATGCGCCCGCCTCCGCCGACCGTCTCGCCGCCGTCATCGCCGACGACCTGCGGGTGCTTGCCGAGGAACTGGCCGGCGTCACCGTCGACGTCGAGGGTCACCTGGCCCTGCACCAGCGGGCGATCATCGCCCGCTCGGTCTCCCAGATGGCCTCGTCCAAGCACTCCAGGGGCGGAACCCCCGCCGAACTCCGGCAGGTGCGCGCCCAGTGGCTGACGTCCGCCCTGTGGAATCACGCCCTGTGCCGCCACTGGCCCTCCAACGGCTACCAGACCGTCGCCGACATCCTCGGCTACCTCCAGATGATCCAGATCGAGAACCGATACCGCCCCGACCAGCGGGAACTGCTGCTTGCTGTCAGTGAGTCGGCGGCGCAGATCGCCATCGGCGAGCTGAAGGACAGCAGGCGGGAAAAGGTGCGGCACGTGTTCACCTGGCTACGGCACGCCGTCGGTGTCCAGCTGCACGTGGGCGGACCGGATCCGGTGGCGCCGGAGGACAGCACCTCCCATGCGCGCGTGCAGAACCCCAACGAGCCCGGCCGCCACCTCCATCCCGAGACGTGGGCGGTGCACCTGCTCAGCCAGTGGGTCCATGAGGAGGAGCACTGGTACAGCGTCGCCTTCATCCTGCTCAATCTCGCAGGCTGGAAGGCCGACCGGCTGGAGGGCCTGCTCGACGGGCTGTACCGCACCCCGCCGGGCGTGCCCGTGAGCGACGAGGCGCGGCGGGTCCGCGACTTCTGGCACGAGCTGGCGATGAAGGCGCTGGCCACCACGCGTACCGTGCGCGTGGTCAAGAACGCCTGGGAGCCCGGCGTTGTGGGCGCCTCCAGTTCGCTGTCGACGCGTGACCAGGACGACTTCGTGCAGCTGTCCAATCGTCTGCTCCAGGGCATGGCTGCGGAGCTGGCACCCCGCGCGCACGGCACCATGGTGCAGGGCGCCCTCTTCTCCGGGCGGCCGGTACCGACGTATCTGACCTTCAACAACTTCGGGCCCGTCGGTGTGCTGAAGATCGACGAAGCGGCCAAGGTGCAGCGAGAGAAGGAGAACTTCGACGAGTTCGGTGAACTCCTGCACCCCTTCTACCGCTCCAGCAAGTGTGTGGTCGGCAGCACGACCATCGCCAACAGCACCAACGGCCGTCGCTACCAGGCGATTCTGACTTCGTACGTCTTCCGCGACCGCGATGAGCCGACGACGCTGCGCGACTGGCTGCGCACGGCCGGCGCGAAGCGGGACGACACGGGGAACAAGGTGCTGGACGAGCAGGGCCGGGAGGTGGTGGATCCGAACGTGCTGCGGGACGTCGTCGAGGAGCTGTTCCTCGACGCCCTCGGGCCCTGGCTGAGCAACGCCAGCCGCAGCATGGGCGACCTGCGCGGTGAGTACCCGGCGCTGCGCCCGGCCACCTTCGAGCGGACCAGCTACGCCCCTGGCAAGGACGCCGAGTCCGAGCTGGCCCACTTCACCAGTGACGAGGTCGCCCGGACCTTCGGCAGCGACGGCGGCCTGTCCTGGCGGTCCCCCACCCTTGAGCCGCTGCTCCACGGCAGCGCGCTCGGCCGCAGCCCGCTGGTCGACGACGCCGCGGTGACCAACCCGCTGTGGCTGGTGGCGCACATCGCGGACGTCGCCAAGCCGGGCGGCAGCGAGGAGGCGGCACTCTTCGACTGGCTGCTCTACGACCGGCAGTACGGCCTGACCACGCGCTCCTACCTCACCTGCGTATCCCACGGCGACCTGCATGGCGAGAACGTCCTGGTCAGCGGCCCCGACGGACGGCCGCCCGCCCTTTACATCATCGACTTCGAGACGACGCACCGCGGCCACATCTGCAAGGACTTCGCCCGCCTCGAATCCGCCTTGTGGTCACGGACGTTCGTCTGGAAGCCCGATCAACTCAGCCAGATCCGCGCCTGGTTCAGCAATGCCCTGAATGGTGAGGCACTGTGGACAGCGCAAATTCCGGGTGACGTCGATCCGGAGGTCCAGCGAGTGCTTAACTGCGTCACGAAGCTACGTACCATCCTCAAGGGCTGCGAACAAAGGAACTGGCCCATTAACGATCTGGAATACCAGTGGGCCTTGCTTGCATCCCTGCTTCCCTTCGCCCGCTATCGCGACCATGAGGACCCAGTCAATCGCCACCTCCCCTTCCTCCTGGCCGCTGACGTTGCTGACTCTCTCGTCACCAGGGCGAGGACGGCGATGTGAGCAGTGGGCTCCGCCCGTCCGGCTTACGGACGGGCGGAGCCCGCAAGTGCAACGCGCAGTTCCACGAGGACACGTCGTCCGGAAACGCCGGCGGATGAGTCACAACCCGCGCCCCTGCTCGGCTGTGATTGGCCGGCCTGCGCAGCCACGATCTCGCTCGGGTTCAGCTCGCGGTCGAGTCCTTGGTCAGCGCGTCCATGAAGAGGTCGACGAGCGGACGGGCTTGCTCCTTGGTGCCGTGCTGCACGGAATAGGCGATGCCACCCATGAGGAGCAGGACATTGTCCGGGGCGACGTCCGTTCGCAGGCTTCCGTCTCGGGCGCCGGCCGTGAGGAGGGCGGCGACGGCGTCGGTAAGGAGTGCGCGGCTGTCGGAGTATGGATCGATGCCGGAGGCGATGACCGCGTTGAGGGCTTCGGACATTCCGCTCTTTGCCGTGGCGTAGTGGATGAAGTGTTCCATCCACATCCGGGTGGCCTCGGCGGCCGGGTGCTGGGTGAGAAGGTCGTTCACCTTCTCGCACACCTGGGTGAGTTGGCGCCGGTAGGCGGCGTCGATGAGGACTTCCCGAGTCGGGAAGTGCCGGTAGAGCGTGCCGACACCGACGCCCGCCTGCTTGGCGATGGCGGCAGGCGCGGTGTCCAGCCCCTGCTCGGCGAAGGCCTGCGCGGCGACCTCCAGCAGGCGCTCGCGGTTCTGCAGCGCGTCACTCCTGGTGCGGCGGGGCGTGGCGGGCATGCGGGTTCCTTCGGTGTCGGTCTCCAGTTGCTTTCCGGAATCTGTTCCGCTTAACTCTAAACGGAACATGTTCCGGTATCACTCTACTTCAGGAGACCCCCATGCCCGCTCCCTCCGGCAAGGCCTCACGTCACTGGTTCGTCACCGGAGCCTCTGGTGGGCTGGGCCGCCATCTCACCGAGCACGCCCTCCGGAACGGCGACCGCGTTACGGCGACGGCCCGCCGCCAGGCAGCTCTGGAAGACCTGCGCGAGACGTACGGCGACCGGCTGACTGTCGAGATCCTCGACCTCACGCGGCCCGCCGATGTGGACAAGGTGGTCGGCAGGACTCTCCGGTCCGGGCCGGTGGACATCGTGGTCAACAATGCCGGATACGCGGTTGTGGGCGCCGCCGAGGAAATGACCGTCGAGCAGATTCGTGACCAGATCGAGGTCCTCCTGCTCGCGCCGATGGTGATCACCCGCGCCTTCCTGCAGCCGATGCGTGAGCAGGGCGGTGGCCGGATCATCCAGATCTCCAGCGTGGGCGGCCAGGTCGGTATCCCCACGCACAGCTCCTATCACGCGGGCAAATGGGGGCTGGAGGGCTTCACCGAGAGCGTCAGCCGCGAGGTCTGCGACTTCAACATTCACCTCACTCTGGTCGAGCCCGGCGCCACCCGCACAGGCTTCGCTTCGGCCCTGCAATACACCACCGAAACGACCGTCTACCGCGACAATGCCGTCGGCCAGACCCGGCACTACCTGGAAACAGCAGACGAGAGCGTCTTCACCGGCGACCCGGCCAAGCTCGCCGCCGCCATTTACGACACCACCCGCCACCCGAGCCCGCCACTGCGCCTGACTCTCGGCTCCGACACCTACAGCGCGATCCACGCGGCACTCACCGAACGTCTCACCGCGCTCGAGACTCAGAAGGATCTCGCTGAATCTGTCGCCTTCACCCACTGACCCGCCCAACGGCACGACCCGTCAGGAAATCTCGCCGCCATTACGGCCCCCGGCCGCCATTACGGCCTTTCTCCGCCACTGAAAAGGGCGAGGCCCGAAGACCCCGCCCGCTACCAGCGAAGCCCCAGCTCAGGGCCAGACAAGGCAATAGGGCTGATGCCCCGCCTCGTGCAGCCGGTGGCTGAAGTCCTGCCACTCGTGCAGCAGTTGGTACACGTTGAACGCGTCCCGGGGGCCGCCCCGGTCCGGGACCGTCGACCAGATGAAGGCCGCGGCGCCGACCGCTTCCTCGCCGATACCGCGGAGGGGGTCGACGACCGTCATGGGGAGCTTGACGACCGCGTAGTCGGGGTGCAGGACCACCAGTTCCAGGGGCGGGACCTTGTGCAGGGGGACGCCCTCGATGCCGGTGAGGACCATCGCCGCCATCGTCTCCGGCTTGATCTTGGTGAACATGCCGTTCATCCCGAGCTCGTCGCCGCCGAGTTCCTCGGGGCGCATCGAGATCGGGACGCGGGCCGCGGTCGCGCCGTCCGGCGCGCCGAAGTACTTGTACGTCACCCCCACCCGACCACCATTCCTGCTCCCCGCCCTCAGCCGGTCGACCCGTCGATCGGCCCGCTCCTGCTGCTCACTCGATCCAACCGGCCCGCCCGGTCCACCCAGGCCACCCGGTACGACGCGTCCCTGACGTGGTTCGTTCGATTCCTCCGCCTCGCGTCGGTGCCTTCCCCGCCGGGCACGTCGAGGACCCAGGTCGTCAGTCCCCTCGCCCAGTCCGCCACCGCGATGCATATCTCCACCCGACTGCTTTTCTAGGACGCGTGGCCCCCGCCGCGCAACCCGATCATCGTGTCAGTGACCTCCCCCACGGCCGCTCGCCGAAACGTGCGTTGAAACACCTGTCCGCAGGATCTTCGCAGCCCCTGGACAAGCCTCCGTAGACCTGTCCGTACACGTATCCGTCACGTATCCGTACACCTATACGTACGCCAGGGGCCTATGAGCTGTGTGTACCAGGGGACAGTTTCGCAGATCACATCGGGGCCGGGGGTGATCGAGGCTGTCCGCGGCTCCGGCAGCGGCCTCGGTGTCGTCGTCGGCCACTGGCCTACCCTGAGGTAGTCACAGACAACCGGAGTCCGAGAAGTCGGGGAAGGTCGGAGAAGCCGCAGGTCATGAGCGAATATCCCTATGCATACGATGCGCCGGTCTCGCAGGCGCTGTTCGACCGTGCGGCCGCCGTCACGCCGGGCGGTGTGAACTCCCCGGTGCGTGCCTTCCGCGCGGTGGGCGGAACACCCCGTTTCATGGTGTCCGGCACCGGTCCGTACCTGACGGACGCGGACGGGCGGGAGTACGTCGACCTGGTCTGCTCCTGGGGACCGATGATCCTCGGGCACGCGCACCCGGACGTGATCGCCGCCGTGCAGGACGCCGTCGTGCGCGGCACCTCCTTCGGTACGCCCGGTGAGGGCGAGGTCGCGCTCGCCGAGGAGATGGTCGCCCGGATCGGGCCCCTGGAGCAGGTGCGGCTGGTGTCCAGCGGCACCGAGGCCACCATGTCGGCCATCCGGCTCGCCCGCGGGTTCACCCGGCGCAGCAAGGTGATCAAGTTCGCCGGGTGTTATCACGGTCACGTCGACTCGCTGCTCGCGGCGGCGGGGAGCGGTGTGGCGACGTTCGCGCTGCCGGACACCCCCGGCGTCACCGGTGCCCAGGCCGGCGACACGATCGTCCTGCCGTACAACGACCTCGACGCCGTGCACGCCGCCTTCCGGGCCCACCCCGGTGAGATCGCCTGCGTGATCACCGAGGCCTCCCCGGGCAACATGGGCGTCGTACCGCCGCTGCCCGGCTTCAACCAGGGGCTGAAGGACGTCTGCGCCGAGAACGGCGCCCTGTACATCTCCGACGAGGTCATGACCGGCTTCCGTACCAGCCGCGCCGGCTGGTACGGCATCGACGGGGTCGAACCCGACCTGATGACCTTCGGCAAGGTCATGGGCGGTGGCTTCCCCGCCGCCGCCTTCGGTGGACGTGCCGACGTGATGGAGCACCTCGCTCCCGCCGGGCCCGTCTACCAGGCCGGCACCCTCTCCGGGAACCCGGTCGCCACCGCCGCCGGTCTCGCCCAGCTGCGGCTCCTCGACGACGCGGCGTACGACACGGTCGACACCGTGTCCGCGCGGATCCAGGCGCTGGTCTCGGACGCGCTCGCCAAGGAGGGGGTCGCGCACACCGTGCAGAACGCCTCCAACATGTTCAGCGTCTTCTTCACGGACCGGCCGGTGCGCGACTACGAGGACGCCAAGGCGCAGGAGTCGTACCGCTTCACCGCCTTCTTCCACTCGATGCTGGCGAACGGCGTCTATCTGCCGCCCTCGTCCTTCGAGTCCTGGTTCGTGTCCACGGCCCACGACGAGCGGGCCATCCAGCGGATCGCCGACGCCCTTCCGGCGGCGGCCCGAGCGGCAGCGGAGGCCACCGCAGCATGAGCGACAGCAGCAGCGGCACCAGCGACATCACCGTCGTCCACGTCATGCGGCACGGCGAGGTCGCCAATCCGGACGGCGTGCTCTACGGCCGTCTGGCGGGCTACCACCTCTCCGAGCTGGGCCGGCAGATGGCCGACCGGGTCGCCGAGCATCTCGCCCCCCGCGACATCACCTACGTCTGCGCCTCCCCGCTGGAGCGGGCGCAGGAGACGGCCACTCCGATCGCCAAGGCGCACGGGCTGGACGTCGCCACCGACGAGCGGCTCATCGAGGCCGAGAACGTCTTCCAGGGCAAGGCCTTCGGCGTCGGCGACGGGGCACTGCGGCGGCCGGAGAACTGGAAGCACCTGGTCAACCCGTTCAAGCCGTCCTGGGGCGAGCCGTACGTCGACCAGGTGGTGCGGATGATGGGCGCGCTGAACGCGGCGAAGGACCAGGCGCGCGGGCACGAGGCCGTACTGGTCAGTCACCAGCTGCCGATCTGGATCGTGCGGTCCTACGTCGAGAAGCGGCGGCTGTGGCACGACCCGCGCAAGCGGCAGTGCACCCTCGCCTCCCTCACCAGCTTCACGTACCAGGGGGACAAGATCGTCTCCGTCGGCTACAGCGAGCCGGCCCGGGATCTCGTCCCCGCACATCTCCTCGCCGGAGCCAGGCCGGCGAAGGGGCAGGACAAGGCTTTCGGAGCGTAACGTCAGGGGGTAAGTTCCGGAGCCTAGGAGGACCTCCTCCTAGGGGCGGGCGCAAGCCCTTTCTGGATGCCTCTGTTACGAGATCCGTAAGAATCACAGGAACCTCCCCGTTCGTCACCTCCTCTCACTGGGTGACCACCACCGGAGAACATGACGAACGGGGATGCCATGCGCACTCTCTCCCGCAGGGGAATGCTCGGCCTCGGCGCGGGCGCCGCGGCCGCCGTAGGAGTGGGCGGTTGCGGGAGCCTCACATCCTCCGGCGGAACGAGCCATGACGGAGGTTCCGGTTCCGGTAAGGGGAGCGACCGTCCCAGTGGCAAGCCCAAGCCCACCGCCCGCCCCATAGGTGACGGCTCCACCTCCCTCACCGGCAAGCAGCCCCGGCAGCCGGGAAAGCCCGAGCCGTTGGAGCCGGGGCAGACCCCGCCGCAGTTCGTGATCTTCTCCTGGGACGGGGCCGGCGAGGTCGGCAACGGTCTCTTCCCGCGCTTCCTGGACCTCGCCAAGGAGCACGAGGCGGGCATGACCTTCTTCCTGTCCGGGCTGTATCTGTTGCCCGAGTCGAAGAAGCGGCTCTACAACCCGCCGAACAACCCGCGCGGCGCATCCGACATCGGCTACCTCACCGACGAGCACGTCAAGGCGACCCTGACCAACATCCGGCGCGCCTGGCTCGAAGGGCACGAGATAGGCACCCACTTCAACGGGCACTTCTGTTCCGGCCACGGCACGGTCGGCAACTGGACGCCCCAGCAGTGGCGCAGCGAGATAGACCAGGCGAAGTCCTTCGTGAAGGAGTGGCGGACCAACACCGGCTGGACCGACCTGCCGTCGTTGCCCTTCGACTACGACAAGGAACTCGTCGGCGCCCGTACGCCCTGTCTGCTCGGCCAGGACAACCTGCTGCCCATGGCCCGCGCGCTCGGCTGGCGCTACGACGCCTCCTCGCCGGGCGGCCGTCAGGTATGGCCGGACAAGAAGCAGGGGATCTGGGATCTGCCCCTGCAGCAGATACCTTTCCCCGGCCGCAGCTTCGAGGTTCTCTCGATGGACTACAACATGCTCGCCAACCAGTCGGTCAACTCCACCCAGGCGCCCGCCTACAACTACCCGGCCTGGCGGCAGCAGTCCTCGCAGGCGTACATACAGGGATTCAAGCGGGCATACGAGACAAACCGCGCACCCTTCTTCGTCGGCAACCACTTCGAGCACTGGAACGGCGGCATATACATGGACGCCGTCGAGGAGGCCTTCAAGTACATCGCGCGGGAGAAGGAGAAGGGCCAGGACGTACGCCTGGTCTCCTTCCGGCAGTTCGTGGACTGGATGGACGTACAGAAGCCCGAGGTGCTCGCCAAGCTCCGTACGCTCGACGTGGGCCAGCAGCCCGCCGGGGGCTGGAAGGAGTTCCTGAGGGCCACGCCGCCGAGCGGCTCGACGGCTTCCGGGAAGGCCGACGGAAAGGCCTGACCAGAAGGCCTGACGGGAGTGCCGCCGGAGCGACCGCTGGACAGACCGCTGGAGCGACCGCTGGACAGACCGTCGGAGATACCGCCGCAAACGCCGCCTGAAATGCGGGTTTCCGTCCGTGAGGGGGGTGCGCAAGATCCCCGGAACGGACATGCGAAACTTTTCACATGAGTGCCGCCAGCCCTAGTCGCACCCGTGTCCGCGCCACCCTGCTCACCGCCGGTGCCGTGGCCGCCGCCGCGCTGACCCTGTCCTCCTGCAGCTCGGGCGGCACCTCGGGCGGGGGCGGCAACACCAACTTCGTCACCGGTACCGACGGCGTCGCGACCGTGGCGAAGGGCGAGCGGGCAGACGTTCCCGAGCTGTCCGGCACGACCGTCGACGGCGGTCAGGTGAACGTCGCCGACTACAAGGGCAAGGTCGTCGTCCTCAACGTGTGGGGCTCCTGGTGTCCGCCCTGCCGTGCCGAGGCGAAGAACCTGGAGACGGTCTACCGGGACGTCAAGGACCAGGGCGTCGAGTTCGTCGGCATCAACACCCGCGATCCCAAGCCCAGTCTGGCCAAGGCCTTCGAGAAGGAGTTCGGCGTCAGCTACCCGAGCCTGTACGACCCGACGGGCAAGCTGATGCTCCGCTTCAAGAAGGGCACGCTCAATCCGCAGGCCATCCCGTCGACGCTGATCATCGACCGGGAAGGCAAGATCGCCGCGCGCACCCTGCAGGCACTCAGCGAGGAGAAGCTGCGGGCCATGCTCAAGCCGGTCCTCGCGGAGAAGTGACGTGACCACGGCGTCCACGCTCGCCGCCACGGGCTACAACGGCACGGTCCTCAACGGAGCCCTGCTGGTGGCTCTGCCGATCGCGCTGCTCGGCGGTCTCGTGTCCTTCTTCTCCCCGTGCGTCCTGCCGCTCGTCCCAGGCTATCTGTCGTACGTCACCGGTGTCGCCGGCACCGACCTGGCCGAGGCCCGGCGCGGGCGGATGGTCGCGGGCGCCTCGCTCTTCGTGCTCGGGTTCACCGCCGTCTTCGTCTCCAGCGGGGCCCTGTTCGGGTACTTCGGCGACACGCTCCAGGGCCAGAAGGACGTCATGTCCAAGGTGCTGGGCGTGCTCATGATCCTCATGGGTGTCTTCTTCATGGGGCTGATGCCCTGGATGAGCCAGCGGGAGTTCCGTCTCCACAAGCGGCCCACGACCGGACTGGTCGGCGCCCCGTTCCTCGGCGCGATGTTCGGCATCGGCTGGACGCCGTGCATCGGTCCGACCCTGTCCTCCGTGCTGATCCTGTCCCAGGATCAGGGGAGCGCGGGCCGGGGGGCCATACTGACCGTCGCGTACTGCCTCGGTCTGGGCATACCGTTCGTGCTGGCCGCGGTCGCCTTCCGCAGGGCCCTCGGAGCCTTCGGCTGGGTCAAGCGCCACTACGTCTGGGTCATGCGGATCGGCGGCGGCATGATGATCGCGACCGGCCTGCTGCTGCTGACCGGGGCGTGGGACAGCATGGTGCAGGAGATGCAGACCTGGTCCAACGGCTTCACTGTGGGGATCTGATCGATGAGCAAGACCACACCGCCCGACACCGCCTCCCAGCGGGCCGAGGACAAGGACCTCGGCGCGGCCGGCTCCCAGCTCTCCACCGCCCCCCAGGAGGACGCTCCCAACCTGCCGGCCCTCGGCGTCATCGGCTGGTTCCGCTGGTTCTGGCGTCAGCTCACCTCGATGCGGGTCGCGCTGCTGCTGCTTCTGCTGCTGTCGCTCGGCGCCATCCCCGGCTCGCTGATCCCGCAGTCCGGGACCGACGCGACGAAGGTCGCCGACTTCCAGAAGAACCACAGCGTCCTCGGGCCGGTCTACGACAAGCTCGGGCTCTTCCACGTCTACAGCTCGGTGTGGTTCTCGGCCATCTACATCCTGCTGTTCGTCTCCCTCATCGGCTGCATCGTGCCCCGCAGCTGGCAGTTCGTGGGTCAGCTGCGCGGCCGCCCGCCGGGTGCGCCCCGGCGCCTGACCCGGCTGCCCGCCTACACCACCTGGCGCACGGAGGCAGAGCCGGAGCAGGTCCGTGAGGCCGCGCTGGCCCTGCTGAAGAAGCGCCGCTTCCGGGCCCATGTCGCCCAGGACGCCGTCGCCGCCGAGAAGGGCTACCTCCGGGAGTTCGGCAACCTCGCCTTCCACATCGCACTGGTCGTGATGCTGGTCGCCTTCGCCTGGGGCCAGTTGTTCAGGTCCGAGGGCAACAAGCTGATCGTCGAGGGCGACGGGTTCTCCAACACCCTCACGCAGTACGACGACTTCAAGTCCGGCAACCTCTTCACGCAGGACGACCTGGACCCGTTCAGCTTCACCCTGAACAAGTTCACGGGCACCTACGAGACGTCCGGCCCGAACCGGGGCACCCCGCGCACCTACCAGGCGGCCGTCGACTACAGCGTCGGCGCCTACGGCAAGGACAAGAAGACCACCATCAAGGTCAACGAGCCGCTCGTGATCGGCGACTCGAAGGTCTACCTCACCGCCCATGGCTACGCCCCCGTCATCACCGTCCGCGACGGCAAGGGCAACGTCGTCTTCAGTGACGCCGTGCCGCTGCTGCCGCTCGACTCCAATGTCACCTCCACCGGTGCGATCAAGGTCATGGACGGCTACCGCGACGCCAAGGGACAGAAGGAACAGCTCGGCTTCCAGGCCGCGTTCCTGCCGACCTACGGCGGCGGCACCTCGGTGGTCTCGCAGTTCCCCGCGCTGACAAATCCGGTGCTCAACCTGGAGGCCTACCACGGAGACCTCGGGGTCGACGCGGGCATCCCGCAGAGTGTGTACCAGCTGGACAAGACCAACCTGAAGGGGTTCAAGGACTCCAAGGGCCGGCAGTTGCGGAAGAACCTGCGGCCCGGGCAGACCATGCAGCTCCCGAACGGCGCCGGCTCGGTCACCTTCGAGAAGGGGATCAAGGAGTGGGCGAACTTCCAGGTCACCCGCCAGCCCGGCGCAGGCTGGGCCCTCGGCGGTTCCCTTGTCGCCATCTTCGGCCTCGCCGGCTCCCTGTTCATCCAGCGCCGCCGCGTGTGGGTGCGGGCGGCGAAGGGCGCCGACGGCGTCACCGTCGTCGAGATGGCGGGCCTCGGCCGCAGCGAGTCCGCCAAGGTGCCCGAGGAACTCGGCACCCTCGCCGGGATCCTGTACGACCAGGCACCGGGCGCCCCCGACGCGGAAGACACCTCCGCCGACACCTCCCACGACACCTCCACCCCCGACTCCGACGCCGTACCTGCTGAAGGGGCTGAGACGAAATGACTCTCGCCGCCGCAACCAACGAAAACCTCGCGCACCTCAGCAACACGCTGATCTACTCCGCGATGGCCGTCTACACGCTCGCCTTCTTCGCCTACATCGCCGAATGGATCTTCGGCAGCCGCAGCAAGATCGGCCGCACCGCGGCGGCGCTCACCGGCGACGCGGCCTCGAAGGGGCAGGCGCCGGCCGTGACGGTGAAGAAGGCCGGCGGCACCGCAGTACTGGAACGTCCCAAGGTCGTCGTACGGGCCGCGGCGGGTGCGCGGGACGTGCCCGACGGGCCCGGGGCGCACGGCGGGGACGAGCAGGGCGACCTCTACGGGCGTATCGCCATCTCGCTCACCGTGCTCGCGTTCCTCGTCCAGGTCGGCGGGGTGCTCGCGCGGGCTCTGTCGGTGCAGCGGGCGCCGTGGGGCAACATGTACGAGTTCAACATCACCTTCTCCACCGTGGCCGTCGGGGTGTACCTGACGCTGCTCGCGCTGCGGAAGAACGTGCGCTGGCTCGGGCTGTTCCTGATCACGACGGTCCTCCTCGATCTCGGCATCGCCGTCACTGTCCTGTACACCGCCAGCGACCAGTTGGTTCCCGCCCTTCACTCGTACTGGCTGTACATCCACGTCTCGACCGCGATCCTGTGCGGCGCGGTCTTCTATGTGGGCGCGGTCGCAACGATCCTCTACCTGTTCAAGGACTCGTACGAGAACAAGCTCGCGAACGGCGGCATCCCAGGCAGCTTCGCCACGTCGTTCCTGGAGCGGCTGCCGTCCTCGGCGTCCCTGGACAAGTTCTCCTACCGCGTCAACGCGGCCGTCTTCCCGCTGTGGACGTTCACGATCATCGCGGGCGCGATCTGGGCGGGCGACGCCTGGGGCCGCTACTGGGGCTGGGACCCCAAGGAGACCTGGGCGTTCATCACCTGGGTCGCCTACGCCTGCTACCTGCACGCCCGCGCCACGGCCGGCTGGAAGGGCCGCAAGGCCGCCTACCTGGCCCTGACCGCGTTCGCCTGCTGGCTGTTCAACTACTACGGCGTCAACATCTTCGTCGGCGGCATGCACTCGTACGCCGGAGTCTGAGTTCCCGCCCGCGCGGCGAAGGCCGGTTCCCGTGACCCACCCGGGTCACGGGAACCGGCCTTCGCCGTGTGAGCCCTTACGGCCCGTCAGCCCACCGTGATGGAGTCCAGCTTCGCCCGCAGATAGGTGTGCGAGTCGACGGGTTCGTACGCCACCCGTCCCACCGGCGCCGGGATGGACTCCACGCGGGTTCCCGGGGTGCACTCGCCGAAGTAGACGAGGGACATCAGCTCCTCGGCGGGCGCGTCGGCCGGCGGCGGCAGCACCCGGTGCCGTCCCGACCGCCACCGGTCGCCGGTCCAGCGGGCCAACAGGTCACCGACGTTGATCGTGAAGGCGTCCGGGTCGTGGGGGGCGTCCTCCCAGCCGCCCTCGTCCGTGTACACCTGCAGGCCCCCCTTGCCGGCCTGCCGGTCGAGGATCGTCACCGTGCCGAAGTCGGTGTGCGGGCCGATGCGGAACTGGCCGGGCTCCGGCTCCCCGACGACCTCCGTCCCCGGATACCAGTTGATGTTGAAGCCGTACGTCGGATGGTCCATGTGCCGGGCGAAGAAGTCGGCTCCGAGCCCGAGGGCCTCGCCGAGCAGGGACAGCAGTTCCTTCTCCAGGTCCGCCATCCGTGCCAGGTACTCCTCGCACAGCACCCGCAGCTCAGGCACCTGGGCGGGCCACACGTTCGGCGCGTACCACTCGGCGTTCACCTCCGGATCGTCGAACGGCTCGTGCGTCGCGAAGGTCAGCGACTCCTTCATGTCGGGCGGTGTCCGCGTGCCCTCCGAGTAGCCGTTCGCCTCCGCCCCCGGCCCGAGCCAGCCGCGCCCGCCGACCTTCGCCGTGTACGGCTGTTTCGCCTCGACGGGCAGCCGGAAGAACGTCCGCGCGGCCTCCCGGATCCCGGAGCGCAGAGCCGGGTCCACCCCGTGCCCGGTGACCAGCAGGAACCCGGCCGTCTGGAGGGCTTCGTCGACGGTCCGGGCGATGTCGGCGCGGACGCCGGGGTCGCCACTGAGCCACGGCTTCAGATCGATGGTGGGAATGCGGGGATTACTCACCGATGTCCTCGTTCCACAGTGCCGGATGGTTCTTGATGAAGTCGCGCATCATCGCGACGCACTCGGGATCGTCGAGCAGGACGATCTCCACGCCCGCCTCCGCCAGCCAGTCGTGCCCGCCGTGAAAGGTGGCCGCCTCGCCGACCACCACCCGCGAGATCCCGAACTGCCGGACCAGACCGGAGCAGTACCAGCACGGCGAGAGGGTCGTGACCATCGTCGTACCGCGATACGACGTCTGCCGTCCCGCCGCCCGGAAGGCGGCCGTCTCCGCGTGCATGGACGGGTCGTCGTCCTGGACGCGCCGGTTGTGGCCGCGGCCGAGGAGCGAGCCGTCGGGGGAGTAGAGGGCGGCGCCGATCGGGATGCCGCCCTCGGCGAGACCGGCGCGGGCCTCCGCTACGGCGGTGGCGAGCCAGATGCGTGCCGTCGCCTGATCCATGGGGTCCATACGTTCACTCTCCTGTGGCCGAAACACGAGGGCAACGTGCGGAAAGTACTCTCCCGGCATCCCGCAGCCGGACGAACTGTCAGCGCCCCTGGAGGTGCCCGTGCCCGCACTCACCCTCCGTGAAGTCCTGGCCCTCGACCCGGTACGGGCCGCCGAGCCCGAACTCCTCGCCGGAGAGGGCGCCCTGGACCGCCCCGTGCGCTGGGTCCACTCCAGCGAGGTGTACGAGGGCGCCAACTTCCTCGACGGCGGCGAACTGCTCCTCACCAACGGCTTCGGCCTGACCGACGCCGACGAGGAGGTCCGCCGCCGCTATGTCCGCGAGCTGGCGGCCCGGGGCGCGGCCGGGCTCGCGGTGGAGGTGGGCCGTGCCCTGCCGAGCATGCCGGCCGAGGTGACCGACGAGGCCCGCCGGCTCGGCCTGCCGCTGCTCGCCCTGCTCCGGGTCGTGCCCTTCGTACGCATCACCGAGGCCGCGAACCGGGCGATCGTGGCCCGGGGCCTGTCGGGCCGCTCCGTGGTCCGCCCCTGGGGCGACGACCATACGGCCGCCCTGCTGGCGGACCTGGCGGACCGGGCCGCGCTCAACCAGCCGGAGGTGGAGGCGAGGTCGGCGCTGGCCGGGTTCCACCCCGGCCCCGGCGCCCGCCTGGTCGGGGTGTCCCTGCACGGCACCCGGGACGTGAGCACGGTCGACCGGGCGGTACGGCTGCTCGGCGGGGCGGGCGTCCTCCGTGCGGCCTTCCCAGGCGACGTCCTGGCCTTGCTCGCGCTCAACGGCAGCCACCGTCCCGGCGACCCCATCCGCACCGTCCAGGAGGCATTCCGCACCGCCGCCGACCCCGGACTCACCGTCGCCGTCGGCCACGCCGTCACCGCCGACGGCGGCTGGCTGCGCTGGAGCGACACGCTGCGGGCGGCCCGTACGACGCTGGAGTTGGCCCTGACCGTCCCCGCCGCCGAACCGGGCATTCCGGACGGCCCCTTGGTGACCTCGTCCCGAGCCCTCGCCCTGGAGCGGGAGCTGACCCGGGGCGGGGTGGACGCCAACCGGGAGCGCCTGGCGGGGCTGGTCCAGCACGCCCTGGGCCCGCTGCTGGCCTGGGAGGCGGCCCACCCCAGCGACCTTGTCCGCACCCTGGAGGTCCACCTCCGCAACGGCTGCTCTCCCACCCGCACGGCCGCCCTCCTCCACATCGGCCGCCAGTCCCTCTACCAGCGCCTGGAACGCATCGAGTCCCTCCTCGGCCTGGAGATCGACGACCCCGACCTGCTGGGGGAGCTGCTGGCGGCGGCGTGTGCGCATCGGGTGGTGCGGGGGACGGGCGCGACGGTCCGGGGCGGACTGCGGACCGTCGCCTGACTGGCTCGGCGCGGGGTTGCGGGCTCAGCGCAGGGTGACGCGGCTCGTCCCGTTGTACGGCGCCATGCACAGCACCGTCTTCGGGGTGCGCAGGGCATCCTCCTCGGCGAACAGCGTGCGCGCCGCGTCGAAGGGCACGTCGTCGGCCACGGTCAGGGAGACGCGGTCGTAGAGCTCGCGGGACGCCTCGGACAGGGGCTCGCCGAACTCGCCGTCCTCTCCCCACACGTCCCACAGCAGCGTCTCCACCTTGTTCAGGGCGGCGAGGTCGAGCCGGATGTTGCCCGCGACGAACCGCTCCCCCCACAGCGGCCCCTCCTGCGGCGGATGGAGGCCGAAGGTCCTCGGGTCGGCCCCGCCCTCGCGGATGGCCCGCCAGGCGCTGCCCGCGACGAGGAAGCGGTCGCGGGGTACGTCCATGGGGTCGAAGTCGGCGTTCCAGTGCCGGGTGACGTCCGGGTCGGCGAGCTGGGCGTCGGCGAGCAGCCAGCCGCGTTCCGCGTCCCAGTACTCGGTGACCACGTGATCGCCGTGGAAGCCGTCCGTACCGAAGTAGTCCGCGAAGCCGGACCGCAACCGGGCCGGGACGCCCGCATGGCGCAGGAACGAACAGTGCAGCAACGTGAAGTCCCGGCACACCCCGACGAACCGGTCGCCCACCTCGCGCCGCCGGGTCAGCGGGGCGTCGTCGCGGGCGACGATGATCCTGAGGATGTCGTCGGTGTAGCGGGTCTCGGCGTCGTTGTGGAGCCGGTCGGCGGGGATGGCGTATCCGAAGAGCTCGCCCTCCAGGCGGTGGATGAGCAGATCGCGGACCAGGCGGGCCAGGTGGGCGGGGTCGCCGGGCAGGTCGCGGTAGCGGTGGGCGAGATCACCCGGGTCGGAGAAGGGGCTCTGGGTGGCGTAGAAGTCGAGGGGCACGGTCGGCCTCCGAAGGTGTCATCGACCACATGTTCGAATATGGGCCGGTGCGCCTCACCGTGCCAAAATCTCCCCGGAAATGTCCAGAAGCTTTGACGAGCCGCTCGCCGCACGCCTCCTCCCGCCTCCGCCCCCGCCCCCGAGGAACCCGGCGTCCGGCGGCGCGGGCCGGAGGCGTACGCAGGCGTCGAGGCCGCCGCCCGGAGCGGAGTGCAGGGTGATCTCGCCGCCGGAGGCGCGGACCAGGTGGCGCACGATGGGCAGGCCGAGGCCGGTGCCGTCGTGGTGGGAGTCGGAGGCCCGCCAGAACCGGTCGAAGGCCCGTTCCCGGTCGGCCGGCGGCAGGCCCGGGCCCTGGTCGACGACGTGCAGCTCGGCGCCGGGAGCGCGGGTGAGGGTGAGGGTCGTGCCAGGCGGGGAGACCCGCAGCGCGTTGGCGACCAGGTTGTCCACCACCTGCTCCAACGCCCCTGGAATGGCCCAGACCCGGCCCGCCCTCGTCCCGGTGACGGTGAGTCTGACGTGCTGTTCCGCGGCGAGCGGCTCCCACATCGCCGCGCGGTCGGCGAGTACGGCGTCCAGGTCGGTGGGCTCCGCGGTGGTGGCCGTGTTCTCCAGGCGGGCCAGGGCGAGCAGTCCGTGCACCATACGGCCCAGCCGCTCGACCTCGCCGACGGCCTCGTCCAGGCTGTCCAGGGCGCGCGGGTCGAGATAGGGCTCGAAGTTCTCCAGCCGCAGCCGCAGCGCGGTCAGCGGGGTCTTGAGCTGGTGGGAGGCCTCTCCTGCGAACGCCTGCTGGGCGTCGAGCAGGTGCCGCAGCCGGGTGGCCGTGTGGGTGAACGACGCGGCCAGCTCGCGCAGTTCGGGCGGGCCGCGGGTGGCGTCGGGCGGGTTGGTCAGGCGGCCGTCGGCCAGTTGGGCGGTGGCGCGGTGCAGGGTGCGCAGCGGGCGCGTGATCCAACGGGCCAGCGTGAAGGCGACCAGCGCGACCGCCGCCAGGATGCACGCCCCGACCAGGGCGAGGGCGAGCCAGATCCGGTGTACCCGCCCGGTGACCGTCGTCATCGGGTACGTCAGCCGCAGCGCCCCGCGGATCGTGGTGCCGGAGGCGCCGGGCTGGGTGGAGTACAGGACATCGCCGCCGCCGTCCCTGTCGGCCCCGGTGCCGGTGGTGGGCCGGTTGTCCAGCGCGGCGGCGATGTCCGGCTCGGCGGACAGGTTCGTACCGGTGCGGACAGCGGAGCCGGAGGCGGCCAGCACCACGCCCGTCCGGTCGACCACGACGACCCGGCCGCCGGTACGGGCGGTGTAGTCGCCGATCGCGTCGGGCAGTTCACCGGTGTTTCCCTCCTCTATGTTCTCCTCGGTGACCTCGGCGAGCATCGTGGCGTCCCGCTCGACGGTCTGGGCGAAGCGGGACGTCTCGCCGCGGGCGTAGAGGTAGCCGAGCGGGATCTCCAGCCCGGCCAGTACGAGCAGGGCCAGGCCGAGATAGCTGTACAGCAGGCGCCGGGTCATCGGACAGCCTCCGCCGATGGCTCCCCGGGCACGGTCAGCCGGAAGCCGACGCCGCGCGCGGTCGTGATCCAGCCCGGCTCGCCCAGCTTGCGGCGCAGGGCGGCGACATGGGCGTCGAGGGTCTTGGTGGGACCGAAGAAGTGCGGGTCCCACACCGCGTCCATGATCTGCTGCCGGGAGTGCACGGCTCCTGGGTCCTGGGCGAGGAAGGCGAGCAGATCGAACTCCCTCGGAGAAAGGGCGACTTCGAGGCCGACGACATGGACCTGCCGGGTACGCCGGTCGATCCGCAGCGGCCCGAGCTGCTGCGGGGCGGGAGCCGAAGGAACCATGGCGGGCGCGTCCGGCCCCTGCGGCCCGGCCGGGAGGGCGCCGGTGCGGCGCGTGACCGCGCGGATACGGGCTACCAACTCCCGTACGCCGAAGGGCTTGGCCATGTAGTCGTCCGCGCCGAGCTCCAGGCCCGCCACCCGGTCGGCCTCCTCGCCCCGGGCGGTGATCATGATGATCGGGATCGGCGAGCGGGCCCGCAGACTGCGGCACACGTCCAGGCCGTCCATGTCCGGCAGGCCGAGGTCGAGCAGCACCAGGTCGGGCGAGCTGTCGGCCGTGAGCCCGGCGGCACCGGTGCGGACCCGGTCCACGGTGAACCCGTACCGGCCCAGCCCCTCGGCGAGCGGTTGGGCGATCCGGTCGTCGTCTTCGATCAACAGCAGCCGCATGGCGACAGGCTCGCACAGCGGTGTCACGGCAGTCGGGGTGTTCACCAGAAGCCGCCCGGTCCGACCAGGTATCAGCTGCCGGCCTCTGCGGCCTCTCCCGCTTCCTCCGTCCCCTCCTCCTTGGTCTTGACGACCTTGAAGGTCGCGGGGTCGAGATAGACCTCAACCTCGCTGCCGTCCGCCTTCTTGACCTCGACCGCGTACATCCCGGGATTCTCCGCGTCCTCCTCGGACTTGATCACCGTTCCGGGATGGGCCGCCAGCGCAGCCGCCTCGGCCTTCTGCTTGGCCTCGCCGGTGAGCGGCTTCTCCACGGCGTCCCCGCCCTCCGCCGCCTCGTTCGCGGCGCCGCCCTCGGCGGGAGCGGCCGCCTGAGTGTCGCTCGCGGCGGAGTCACCGGAGTCGGATCCGCCGCCGCAGGCGGTCAGGGCGAACAGCAGCACGGCGGCGGGAACGGCGGCGGTCAGGGCACGACGGGGCATTGCACGCATGAGGCTTCTCCAGGGAGGTCGGGCAGAACGGACCCGGAGCCCGGGGGCCGGACTTCCGGAGGAACGTCAACGACCCTAGAAACCCGTCGTCGAGAGCAAGCCCAGAGAACGGACAGCGGCAGACCAGCAAACGGCCAATCTTTGGCGGCGGTCAGGTGACCGACTCTCGTCAGCCCTTTCGTGGCGGTCACGGTCCACTCGGTCCACTCCCAGGACGCACACGGCTCGAGTGGTTGCAGGCACCTCCCACAGGTGTCCTGTCCCGCCGCGCGCCGTTCGGCTCGGGGTCGAGTGAGGCCCGGCATGATCCGGTGTCAGGATGCGTGGCGAGTTCGATCAGAACGTCGAGCCTTCGGCCCGCGGCCTGGAGCTCGGCGGTCCTCGCTTCGATGCGGGCGCGCTCGTGGTGCAAGCGGTCCAGTAGCTCGGGGTCCATCGAACGGCGGTCGATGGCGGGCAGGAGTGCGGCTATCAACGGGCTGCCGAGACCGGCGGAATAGAGCTCCTGGATGAGCTTCACCCGGTCGACGGCCGCCTCGGGGTAGCAGCGCTGGCCGCCGGAGGTGCGCTGGGGGCTGAGCAGGAGTTGCTCCTCGTAGTAGCGCAGGGCCCGCGTGCTGACTCCAGCCCGATCGGCCAGTTCGCCGATACGCATCGCGACTCCTTCTGCTCGTCCTGTCGCCGCCCGTCGACTTGCACTTCACGCCGACGTCAAGTTTTAGCGTAGGCAACCCGGAGCGGGACCGCACCGTCCGCCCGCCCGAGAAAGGGAACGACCATGGACATCGCCGGTTCCACCGCACTCGTGACCGGAGCCAACCGAGGGATCGGTCGGCGCTTCGTCGAGCAGTTGCTGGAGCGCGGAGCCGAGAGGGTCTACGCGACCGCTCGCCGACCGGAGTCCATCGGCATTCCGGACCCACGGATCACGCCGCTGCACCTGGACCTGCTGGACGAGGAGTCGATCGCCGCGGCGGCCGTAGCGGCGAAGGACGTCACGCTGCTGGTCAACAACGCCGGTATCAGCACCGGCGCGCACCTCCTGACCGACGACCTGGACATGGTCCGGCAGGACCTGGAGACACACCTTTTCGGCACCCTGAGGGTCATCCGCGCCTTCGCCCCGGCCCTGGCGTCCAACGGCGGGGGCGCGATCGTCAACATCCTCTCCGTGCTGTCATGGGTGGCCACCGCTGAAGGGTCCGGGTCGTACTCGGTGGCCAAGGCCGCGGAGTGGAACATGACCAACGGCGTACGCGTCGAACTCGCCGGCCAGAAGACCCTCGTCCAGGGCGTACACCTGGGGGCTGCGGACACCGACATGATGGCCGGCCGCGACGCACCGAAGATCGACCCGGTGGAGGTCGCACGCGCCGCGCTCGACGGCGTACAGGCAGGTGCCATGGAGGTGCTGGTCGACGGCCCCAGCCGCTTCGTGAAGTCCGCCCTCGCCGGCGACCCGGCGCAGCTCTACGGCCGGCCGTCCGGCAACTGACCGCGCTCCGCGGGCTGTCGGCCCAGGGTCGTTCGCCGGCAGGCGCCGCGCGCATCCGACGGGGCCGTCCTGCTGGTCTCCCGTTCCGCCTGGGCCGCCTTCGCCTCAGCTCTGCGCTGAGGTCAGGACTCGTCGGAACGGGCGGGCACCGCTGCCGGGTGCGTTTCCGCGAGTGCTCGCCAGATGTCGGCGGCCAGGTCGATGTTCGACGTCTGCTGTGCCCGTTCAGCCAGCTCCCGCAGTTGCTGGATGCCCTGTTGCGCGTGGCCCTCGTGGATCAGCAGCCGGTTGTGGAGCATGTCGAGCCTGATGCGGTCGCGGTAGGTGAGCCGCAGCTCGTCGAGCACGAGTTCGTCGTGGGCGGCTCGCGCGTCTTCGTACCTGCCCTCCTCGAAGGCGAGATGCACCCGCAGGGTCAGCATCTCCTGACGCAGCACCGGGGTGCCGACGAGGTCGAGGGCGGGCTCGGCCTCGTCCAGGCGGCGGCGGCATTCGCCGAGCTGCCGGGGCGAGATCTGGAGGTACAGCGAGGCCGCGGCCAGGCGCAGTCTCATCCACAGCACCAGGTCGAGGCGGCTGTCGAACTCCGTTATGGCCTGCTCCAGCAGTTGCCGGGCGGCGGCCGGATCGCCCTGGCGGAAGCTCACCGTGGCGGCGGCCCACAGGGCTTCGGTCCGAAGCGTGTCGGTACGCTCCGCCACCAGAGCCAGGAGGTCGTCGGCGTGGGCCTTGGCGTCGAAGAGCCGGCCGGCCTCCGCCTCCACCGAGACCAGCGTCAGCAGGGCGGCGCCCGTGTCCTGGACGGACAGCTTGTGGTCGTAGGCCAGTCGACACGCCTCCTGCGCGGCCGTGAGCGCACGGGGGATCTCACCGAGCGAACGCAGACATCGAGCGAGTTGGGAACGTGCCCGGCATTTCAGCTCGGGAAGCATCAGCTCCTCCGAGGTCCGCACCAGCTCCTCGCGCAGTGCGGCCTCCTCCGAGCGGGCGCCGCGTCCGGCCGCCGCACCGGCGAGCAGCCACAGTGCCTGCCAGCGGAGCGTCGCGTCGGCCCCGGGGGCCTGCCTCAGGGCTGCGGCCAGCTTCTGCAGTGCCTCGTCGTCCTGGGCCGAGGTGGCCAGCGCCAGGGCCTCGGCGACCGAGCCGACGCTCGGTTCGTCGAACTCGGAGGGGTCCACCTGGAGCCGCTCGGCCAGGTAGGCGACGGCTCGCGCCGTCGGCTGCCGTGCTCCCGATTCCAGCCGTGACAGGTAGCCGGTCGACATGTTGCCACCGACGACGTCGGCCTGTGACAGCCCTCTTTCCTTGCGCAGTTCCCTGAGGCGTCGTCCGAAGGCAGGCTGCTCCAGCATGTGCGTCCACCAGTTGATTCTGAGGGTGGCCGCATCCGACAGGACATACGCCACCTCGCTCGGATGGGCAGTGTGACCCCCGAACCCGTCCCTACGCTAGTTGTTTGCACAAGATTTGGCAAGTGATTGCCAAGGGTCGCGGGCCCCGCTCGGGTGTCACTTCTTGGAAGCATATGCCAGGAGCTGTGGGACGGTCCGCCCGGGGCGGGTGATCGCTGTCTGTCGGTGCGGTCTGTGGCGCGCCGTTTCCGTGCAAGCCAGGCCAGGTCAAAGGGCTCAGGCTGGATACAGCGAGGTACGGCGGAGTTACCGGCAGCTTTGGCAAGTCCTTGCCAACGTCTGGCAAGCACTGTTACGTTCGTTTGGCAACGGCGAACGCATGCCCCTCCCGGCACACCCAGCACACCCACCGGGACCGGCTCCTGCCCCGAAACCACTCAGCAGTGAGAAAGGGAAGCAACTCATGCCCGAGCTCATCGGAATCGAGCAGTGCGAACAGCTCAGTGCCAAGCAGGTACAAGCCCTCTACCGGGACTACGTGAGCCGCAGCCACGTCTCCCTCACCACCACGTTCGGCTTCGGCAAGCAGACGATCGAGAAGGCCGAGGGGGTCTGGCTGCACACCCGGGACGGCCAGAAGATCCTCGACTTCACCGGAGCCGTCGGCGTCCTGAACCACGGGCACAACCACCCGCGCATCCTCGAGGCCCGCAAGCGCTTCGCCGAACGCCACCGGATGGAAGTCCACAAGGCGTTCCTCTCGCCCTACGTCGCCGCACTCAGCCACAACGTCGGCCGGCTACTGCCCGGAGACCTCAGCATCTCGTACTTCCCCAACTCGGGCGCCGAGGCGAACGAGGGCGCCATCAAGCTGGCGTACAAGTACCACGAGGGCAAGCGGCAGACGATCCTGCGCTCCGACATCAGCTTCCACGGAAAGCTTCTGGCCACGGGCAGCCTCACCGGCTCCCTGGAGAACAGTTTCCGCTTCCCCGGCATCCCCAACGTCACCCATCCGTACGGCGACGTGGCCGCCGTCCGCGACCTGGTGGCCAAGCACCGCACCGCCGACGGCTCCTGCGACGTCTACGCCATCCTGGTGGAGCCGTTCAGCGCGTCCACGATGAACAGCTGGAGCGAGGCCGCACTGCGGGAGCTGCGGGAGCTGTGCACCCAGGAGGACATCGTCCTGATCTTCGACGAGATCTACACCGGGTGGGGGAAGTCGGGCAGCCTGTTCTACTTCATGCGCTACGACGGCCTGATACCGGACATCGTCACGTACTCCAAGTCGTTCGGCGGCGGCAAGGCGTCCATCTCCGGCTACACCACCCGCGAGCCGGTCTTCCGCAAGGCGTACGACCGGCTCAGCGAGGTGATCCTGCACTCCACCACGTACTACGGCTTCGGGGAGGAGACCGCCACCGCGATCGAGGCCGTCAACATCATCGTGGAGGAGGACTACCCGGCCCGGGCCCGCAAGATCGAGGAGATGCTCGGTCACGGGCTGCGGGAGATCCAGCGCAAGCATCCCGACACCGTGCGGGCCACCGCCGGTGTCGGCGCCATCCACGGTGTCTTCCTCGGGGGCGGTGCCAAACTGCTCGACCTGGCAGGCAAGCTGGCCCCCTCCGGCCTGGCGTCCGATCCGAAGTTCCGCACCAAACTCATCACCAGCGCGGTGATCGCCGAGCTCTACCGGGAGCACGGCATTCTCACCTACCTCAGCCCCAACGGGGACAACCCGCTGGTGGTGGCGCCCTCCCTGGTCATGGAACCGGGCGAGGTGGACTACTTCCTGCAGAGTCTGGAAGCGACCCTCTCCAAGGGGCTGCCGGGCCTGCTCACCAAGTTCGTCCGTGACCGGATGCTGGCCCGATGGTGAGCCGCGTGGTGATCACGGGCAGCAGCGGCATGCTGGGCCGTAACCTCGTCGCGCGCTTCGCCGCCGACGGCTGGTCCGTGACCGGACTCGACATCGCGCCCGGCCCGCAGCCTGCCGGCGTACGGGAGATCACCGCCGACATCCGCGACGCGGAGGCGGTGGGCCGCGCGATCCAGGGCGCCGATCTGGTGGTGCACTGCGCGGCGGCCCTGCCCAGCTACCCGGCCGAGGAGATCCGGTCCATCGTCGTCGGGGGGACCCGCACCCTGCTCTCCGCGGCCCGCCGGCTTCAGGTGCCCCGCACCGTCTACATCTCCTCCACCGCCGTCTACGGCCTCCCGGACATCGTCCCCACCCCCGAATCCCACCCGTACGCCCCCGTGGACGCCTACAGCGGCGCCAAGGCCGAGGCCGAGGCCCTCGCGCTGCGCTTCCGCCAGGAGGGCATGGTGCTGCCGGTGCTGCGGCCCAAGACCTTCGTGGGGCCGGGCCGCATGGGACTGTTCTCGATGCTGTTCGAATGGGCCGAGGAAGGACGCAACTTCCCCGTGCTCGGTCGCGGTGACGTACGCATCCAGATGCTCGCCATCGACGACCTGGTCGACGCCGTCGTGCTGGCCGCCACCGGGCCCGCCGCGGTGGCGAACGACACGTTCAACGTCGCCGCCGCCGAATTCGGCACCCTCCGCCAGGACTTCCAGGCCGTCCTGGACGAGGCCGGACACGGCAAGCGCATCGTCTCCGTCCCGGCCGGCCCCGCGCTCGCCGCCCTGAAGCTCCTGGAGCGGGCCAAACTGTCCCCGGTCTACGGCCGGTTGCTGCACAAGCTGCGCGCGGACTCGTACGTCAGCACCGACCACATCCGCGAGACGCTGGGCTTCGTCCCCCGCAGCTCCAACCGGGACGCCATCCTCGCCACGTACCGCTGGTGGCGCGAACAGCCCCGCGGGAACAAGGCCGCCCGGGCCGGCCGTACCAGCCGGGATCCGTGGCGCCAGGGCGCCCTCGGTCTGGCCAAGGTCCTCTTCTGATCCGCACCCCCCACGCACTCCCTTCCCGTTCTCCCTCGACTTCTGGCACGAGGAGACCCACCATGGCCGCCGTCGAAACCCCCACCGCGCACCTGCCCCGCAGCGTGCCCGAAACCGCTGCCACCGCGCACTCCACTGCCCGCCGCAATCCCCTGCCCGACCTGCTGGCCCTCTCCCGCCCCTACCAATGGCTCAAGAACCCCGTGGCCGTGGCACTCGCCCTGCTCACGATGCCGGTCTGGGACCTCGCCACCCTGTCGGGCATCGCCTGGTCCACCGGGTTGTTCGTCCTCGCCTCCGTGGCCGTCTACGTCCTCAACGACGTCCTCGACCGGCACCGCGACGGCCTGCATCCCGTCAAACGCAGGCGCCCGCTGGCCTCCGGCCGGTTGCGGGTCGGTACAGCCCTGGTCTTCCTGGCGGCCGTCTGCGCGCTCTTCGCCGCCGGCGTCGTACTCGCTTCCCCGGCCCGCTGCTGGCCCGTGCTCGTCTATCTCGGACTGAACCTCGCCTACAGCCTGCGGCTCAAGCACATCCCGCTCGTCGACGCCTTCTGCGTGGCCCTCGGTTTCGTCCTGCGCACCCTCCAGGGCTACACCGCCACCGGCCAACCCGCGTCCGGCTGGCTGCTGTTGAGCGTCTTCGCGGTCTGCCTGCTCCTCGTCTTCGGCAAGCGGCGGCACGAACTGGCCCGCGGGAGTTCCGCCCACCGGCCCGCGCTGCGCGGCTACACCATCCCCTACCTGGACCATCTGACCGTGATCAGCGCCACCCTGGCCACCGTCGGCTATCTGCTCTGCATCCGCAGCGACGTGACCCTCCGGCACGGCACCGCGACGCTGGTCCTGCTCACCGCTCCCTGCGCGTTCTTCGCCGTCTTCCGCTACCTGCAACTGCTGGTCGTCGGACACGGCGGGGCCGACCCGGTCCGCACCCTCTCCGGTGACCGCCTGCTCCTCGGCAGCGGTGTGCTGTGGGGCGCCCTGACCGCCGTGTGCCTCGCGGCCCTGCACTGAACCGCCGCCCCCCACTCCGCCTGAAGGAACGTCACACCATGTATGAACACGACGAATTCCCCCTCGTCTCGGTCATCATCCCCAACTACAACTACGCCCGCACGATCGGCATGTGCCTGGACTCGGTGAGCCGGCAGACGTATCCGCGCGTCGAGGTCATCGTCGTGGACGACTGCAGCACCGACGACTCCGCGCGCATCGCCCGCGAGGCCGGTGTCACCGTGCTCAGCACCGGCACCAACAGCGGTGTCGCGGCCACCCGCAACGTCGGCGTCCGCCACTCCCGCGGCGAGGTGCTGCTCTTCCTCGACTCCGACGTGGCACTCGCCCCGGACGCCGTGCACAAGGCCGTCAACCGACTGCTCGCCGAGCCGAAAGCCGGTGCGGTGTGCGGTATCTACGAACCCGTGCCGCTGATCAGGGACAGCCTGGTCGAGGAGTGCCGCTCGCTGCAGGCCTACTACTGGCGGCAGACGGCGGAGGGCACCGTCACCTTCCTGTTTCCCTCCATCTGCGCCATGTGGCGGCGCGTCTACGACGACGTCGGACCGTTCGACGCCCGCCTGCGGCAGACGGAGGAGGTGGACTACGGTCTGCGGCTCTCGCAGCGCTACGACCTCATCCTCACCTCCACCGTCCGCGGCACGCACGACGACGACCACGAACTGTGGCCCCTGGCCCGCAAGATCTTCACGCGGGGCCGGCTGCGCGTGCCGCTGTACGCCCGCCGGCGCAGGTTCGCCAAGGGGTTCGAGACCGCCTCCCGGGCCTGGGGAAGCCTCGCCGCGCTGCTCGCCGTACCGGCGCTGCTGTTGCCCCTGTTCCTGGGACCGGCCGGCTGGCTGGTGCCCGCGGCGCTGCTGGCCCTCTCCCTCGGCTGCGACCTCGGCATGTACGGCTATGTGCGCAGGACCCGCGGCTTCGGCTTCCTGCTGGTCTTCGCCGCCGTCCAGTTCGTCTTCAACCTGGCGGTCGCCTCCGGGGTGGTGACGGGGGCTCTGCACTGGCTCCTGTCCGGCAGGTTCAGGACCCTCTACGACCGCGACGCCGCGCCCGCAGCCGTGCTGCCCGCCCGCTGAGGAACGGTGACCTCCATGGAAACGACCCGGCAGGCGGCCGTGCCGCCCACGCCCGTAGGCGTGCCCGAGGAACCCGCGCTCGCCAGGCCCCGCTGGTGCCTCTACACCCGCCTGCTGCTGGCGGCCGGCACCGGATGGCTGGTCCTGGTCCTCCTGCAGTACCTGCTCAGCGGCCGCTGGTGGGCCATGATGGTGCTCAACCTGGAACCGCCGGTGACCTTCGTCGCCGTGCCCCTGCTGCTCCTGGCCGGCATCCCCGCCGCACGGCTCGCCCGCCGCCGGGTGCCCCGCAAGCCCGCCCTGGCCGCCGGCATCCTCGCCCTGACCGGACTGCTGCTGGGCTACCCGTGGTCCGGGCTGAACCCCGCGGCCCTGTGGGAGGGCGGCGGCACGGCACCGCCCGGCGCGCTGAAGGTGGTCTCCTTCAACACCCTCGCCTGGGGCAAGAGCACCACCCCGGACCGCTTCTACCAGGCACTGAAGAAGCGGAACGCCGATGTCTATCTGCTGCAGGAGTACGTCTGGAGCGACCAGGACGACGCCAACGAGCGGCAGATCGACGACATGGCCCGGATACGCAAGGAGTTCCCCGGCTACCACGTGGCCGTCCAGGGCGAACTCGTCACCCTCTCGCGGTACCCGATCGTCTCCCGCCCCGCGATAGGACCGTACCGGGCCACCGCCCGTGAGGCCTCACCCGACTGGTACCAGGTCTACCGCACGGGCAAGGTGCTGCGGAGCGACATCCGCGTCCGCGGGCACCTGGTCTCGCTGTACAACGTGCACATCCCGGTCCAGGTGGACATGCGCGAGAGCCTGCTGTCCCCGGCCTTCTACCGGACGATCCACGACCGTGAGGCGGCCCGCCGCGCGCAGTACCGGGGACTGCTCGACGACGTCCGCGCCAACCGCAACCCACTGCTGGTCGCCGGCGACTTCAACACGACCGCCGCGATGGGCGATCTGCGGCCGCTGCGCTCGAAGCTCGACGACGCGGCCGACCACGGTGGCTCACTGTGGCCCCTGTCCTGGAACGAGCAGGGACGGCTGAAGCTGTGGCGGCTGGACTGGACGTTCACCTCGGCGGGCCTGGACGTGCGCAGGTACGCGCTCACCGCGCTGCCGGAGGTCTCCGACCACCGCCTCCAGGAGAGCGTCGTCTCCGTACGGGCGCCCCGGTGACCGGGCGCTTCGTCCGGGCAGCCGCGGCGGCGGTGTTCCTCGCCGCCGCGGCGGCCGGCATGGGCGGTGTGCTGTGGGGTCACGGCGACGACCTCCTGGCGATGTTCTCGGGGCCCCGGGCCACGGCGCTGCTCGTCGGAGCGCTGCTGGTGAAGACGGCCGGCCAACTGGCGGGCTGGGCCTCCTGGAGGGCCGGGCTGACAGGGCTCGGCTCGCCGCTGCCCGCCCGGCCGAGCGCCCGCATCTACTTCCTGGCGCTGCTCGGCAAGTACATCCCGGGCCCGGTCTGGGGGGTGCTGGCGTACGTACGCCTCGGCGGCGCGGTGGGCATCGCGGCCGGACGGATGGTGACGGCCTATCTGCTCAACACGGTCGTGGTGCTGCTCACCGCCGCCGTCGTGGGTCTGCTGTGCGTCCAAGGACTGGGCGCCGGGGGCCTGTGGCTGCTGGCTGCGACGCCGCTCGCCCTCGCCCTGCTGTGGCGGCCGCGGCTGCTCCTGCACCTGGTGGCGGGAGCGGCCCGGCTGCTGAGGCGCGAGCCGCCCGGGGGGGAGTTCACCGACCGCGGCGTGCGCGGCGCGCTCGGCCTGGAGACGCTGTGCTGGGCGGTCTCGGGACTGCACCTGTGGCTCATCGCCGTCCTGCTCGGCGCGCCCGCCGGCCGCGCACTGCCGATCTGTGTGGGGGCCTTTGCCCTGGCCACCGTCGCCGGGGCGCTGACCCTCGTGGTGCCCGACGGCGCCGGCACCCGCGAACTGGTGCTGCTGGGCGCGCTGTCCGCCGTACTGCCGTGGGCCCAGGCGGGAGCGGCCGCGCTGGCCAGCCGGGTGTGCTGCACCCTCGCCGAACTCCTCGGCGCGGGCGGGGTGTTGCTGCTGACCGGTGATCAGAAAACCCATCGGACGCTGTTGAAAGCGGCGCCGTGAGCACGAAGGAGCGGACATGACCAACCAGCAACGGACCCTTGTCGCGGGCGGACCGGAGGTATCGGCTCTCGGGCTCGGCACCTGGGCGCTCGGCGGGCCCTCGGCCGCCGGAGCGCAGCCCCTCGGCTGGGGCGCCCGGTTCGACCGGGCCGAAGCCGCGGACGTGTTCCGGGCCGCGTTCGACAGCGGCATCACGCTCTACGACACGGCCGACGCCTACGGCACGGGCACCGCCGAGCGACTGATCGGCGAGACCCTCTCGGGCAAGCGCGACCAGATCACGCTCGTCTCCAAGTGGGGCAACACCATCGACGAGGACTCCCGCGAGCTCACCGGCCAGAACGCCACCCCCGGGTACATCCGGCAGGCGTTGGAGGCCTCGCTGCGCAGGCTGCGCACCGACCACCTCGATCTGTACCTGCTCCATCTGTCCGGGCTGCCCGCGGCCGAGGCCGATCAGTTGCTGGGTACCCTCCAGGACCTCGTGGCGGAAGGCGGCATCCGCGCGTACGGCTGGTCCACGGACGACCCGGAACTCGCCGCGGCCTGGCTGGGCCAGCCGGGTTTCGCGGGCCTGGAGTTCGAGATCAACGTGGTTCACGACGCGCCCTTGCTCGTCGAGCTCTGCGAGACGCACCACCTCCCAGGCCTCGCCCGGGGCCCGCTGGGTACCGGCCTGTTGACCGGCGCTCATCCGCTGGGCTCCCGTATCACGGACGAGCAGGACTTCCGCCGCCGTTCCCCGGACTGGCTCAACTACTTCCAGGACGGCAGTCCCGTGAAGGAACTCGCCGAGGCGCTGGAGTCCGTCCGGCACATCCTGACCTCCGAGGGCCGCACCCTCGCCCAGGGCGCACTCGCCTGGTTGTGGGCGCGGTCGCCCTCTCTGATCCCCATCCCGGGTGCCCGGACGGTCGCTCAGGTACGGGAGAACGCCGCCGCCATGGAACACGGGCCGCTCACAGCGGGCCAGATGCGTGAGATCGATGCGCTGCTCGGGGCCGGCTGACAGCCTGGGTGCCTTCGGGGGCGGTCCCACCACATGGCCGCGTTGACCAGGCCGCATGGTCGCATCGGCAAGGCCGCACGGTCGCGTTGACCAGGCCGCGACCGGATCGCGCGGAACGCTCGGCTGAAGACCTTCAGCCGAGCGTTCCGCGCTGGGCGCCCGTTGAGGTCCCTTGCCCCCGACACCGGTCCGCTGGTCCGCTGGTCCGTAAAAGAGGCCGCCTCCCGCGCGACCGTGCGGCGACCGGACAGAGAAACCCGCCCCAGGAAGAACTGGGGCGGGTTCGGGGAGGCCATGCCCGACGGCAGTTGTCTTCGCTCTTCCGAAGAGCGGACGGCGACCGCGGGCGTCAAAGTGTGGTGGCTACGGCCAGTCGATGCACCGGCCGAGGCGGGACTGCAGCCAGCGCCACGCGGGCCCGGGCTGACGGGCATCGTCCAGCACCACTGGAGCGTCCGGCAGCGCCGACAGGGCGCCGGCCTCGGTCTGCCAGTGGGCGAACACGCCCTGAAACAGCTGGTGGGGCCGGGCAGGCAGCGAGTTCCGTACGAGAACCACGACATCCTCCTCCATGCGTTCGGCGGGGCCGGCCAGCGGTCCGCTGTGCCGGCAGATTCGAAGCTACCGAGAAATGGCTCGCTGCTACTGTCCAATGGCATGCGGGTATCACAGACCAATCTGGCAGGGGATCTCCTGCTCCATCTGGGACAGCCCAGCGACGGACCGCTGCACGAGCGCGTCAAGCGAGCGCTGCGCACGGCGATCAGAAACGGGCGTATCGAGGTCGGCACCGCCCTGCCGCCCAGCCGGCAGCTCGCCGCCGACCTCAGCTGCTCCCGCTGGGCGGTGACCGAGGCCTACAGCCAGCTCATCGCCGAGGGATACCTGGAGGCCCAGACCGGCTCCGCGACCCGGGTGCGCTGGTCGGACAACCCCGACGCCGACTCCCTGCGCCCCGCCGCACGCCACACTCCTGCGGCCCTCTTCGACCTCGCACCGGGTCTGCCGGACCTGCGGGCGTTTCCGCGCCGCCGGTGGGCCGAGGCCGTCCGCACGCAGGTGACCACCGCGGCGTTCACGGAGTTCGGCTACCCGCCGCCCGGCGGCCACATCCGGCTCAGACAACTGCTCGCCGACTATCTGGGCCGTTCCCGCGGCGTCGCGGCAACGCCCCAGGACGTGACGGTGTGCACCAGCGTGACCGACGGCGTACGGCGGGTCTGCCACGCCCTGCGCGCCGACGGCATCACCGCGGTCGGCTGTGAGGAGCCGGGCTGGACACGGCTGCGCGAGGTGGTCCGCGCCGCGGGCCTGGACCCGGTCCCCATCCGCACCGACAGCGGCGGCCTGCGCACCGACGACCTCGCCGGGCACACCGGCCTTCGGGCCGTACTGACCGCCCCGGCACACCAGTTCCCCCTGGGCACCGTGCTCGTCCCCGAGCGACGCGCGGCCCTGCTGCGCTGGGCTCGCCGGGTGGACGGAGTCGTACTCGAGGACGACTACGACGCGGAGTTCCGCTACGACCGTCGCCCGGTCGCGGCCATCCAGGGCATGGACCCCACCCGCGTCATCCTGTTCAAGTCACTCAGCAAGATCCTCTCCCCCGCGCTCGGTATCGGGTGGATCGTGGCACCACCACGCTGGACCCATCACCTGCACCAGACCGACCAAGTGGCGACCCAGCCCTCGACTCTCGACCAACTGGCCTTTGCCACGCTGCTGGAATCGGGGGCCTACGACCGTCATCTCCGGGCCTCCCGCAAGCGATACCGCAACCGTCGCGACACACTCGTCCAGGCCCTCGCCCAGCAGCTCCCCGGCGCCCCGGTCTCCGGCATCGCAGCCGGTCTCCATCTCATCCTCCGCCTGCCCGCCACCGTGGACACCCAGGCCGTGATCACGGCGGCAGCCACCCGGTCGCTGCGCGTCGCCGGCCTCGCCGCCTATCACGCCACCGACGACCACAACGATCACGGCCTGGTCCTGGGGTACGGCAACCTCGCGGACAACGCGGTGAGCGAAGCCGTCCGCCACCTCCGGGAGGCGATCGAGGAGAGCCGGTGACACCAGGGTCGTTCAGGTCCTGGAACCGAGCCGCCCCCGCAGTGCCGCGTACAACCCCGCGCTCACCGCGAACCCGACCAGCGGGGTGCTGTCCCCGAAGGACGGCCAGTGCTCGGGTACCCAGCCGACGTACTTCTCCTGGTTGGAGAAGAGCGGGACGGACACCGCCACGCCGATCAACAGGGCAGCGAGACCAGGCCAGTTGGTGAAGGTGCGGTCGCCGAGTCGGGCCGCCAGCATCTCGTCCGTGGTCGTACGGCCCTGGAGCCACCGCTCGACCAGGACGACCCCGAGCCACGGCCCCACCCAGTACGCGATGACGAGCAGGAACGCCTCGTACGCCGACCCCGCGTCCGACAGGGACGCCCACGCGGCCGCCGTACCGACGACGCCGGACAGCACGACCAGCGTGCCGCGGCCCAGCCAGGACGGGAGCTTCAGGCCGAGGGACGTGATCGAGATGGCGGAGGAGTACACGTTCAGAGCGTTCGCGGAGACCGCGCCGAGAATGATGGCGAGCAGCACCAGGTCGCCCAGCCAGCCGGGGAGATGACCGGTGAAGGCGGCGGTCGGGGTGGCGTTCTTCGGGGCCACGATCGTCGCGGAGGCCGCGCCGATGACGGCCACCACGGCGACCGACACGAAAAGGCCGACCGCCGGGTACAGGACCGTCTTGAACTTGCTCGCCGTACGCGGCAGATAGCGCGAGTAGTCCGTGGCGTACGGGTTCCAGCCGGCCGCGTACCCCCAGGCCGCGCTGAACGCCAGCAGGAAGCCGCCGATGCCGCCGCCCGCGCCGCCCCCGCCCAGATGGGCGTCCTTGAAGGTCCACACCCCGGCCGTCAGGAAGATCACCGCGAGTGCCGGGAACGCGTACTTCTCGAAGACGTGCACGAAATTGTGGCCGATGAAGCCGATCAGGATCTCCGCCGCCACCACGAGCAGCAGCGAGGGCAGCGGACGCAGTCCCGTCAGTGTGTTCAGCGCGAAGGCCGCGCTGACGCTGTTGACCGCGAACCAGCCCACGCCCGCGACCACCGCGTTGACGCCGGACGGCAGCACGTTGCCCTTGTGGCCGAAGGAGAAACGGCCGATCACCATCTGCGGTACCCCGAACCGGGGCCCGTCCAGGGACAGCACGCCCTGGGCGATCGCCCCGACCGCGGTGCCGAGGAGAATGGCGGCCGTCGCCTGCCAGAAGCTCAGACCGAAGAAGAGGACCGAGATCACGCCGATGTAGACGGTCGCGAACTCGATGTTGGGAGACGCCCAGGTCCACAGGAGCTGGAGCGGGGAGCCGTGGCGTTCGGCGTCGGGGATCGGGTCCGAGCCCGCCGTCTCGACGGCGATGACCTTGTCACCGTATGCGGGAGCGAGGGTGCCGGAGGAGTCGGCGGGAGCAGTCGTCATGCGAGGTAAGTGTCCGGTCCGGACGGGTTGTGGCCCAGGGGCGCATTGTCCGCTTCGGCGGGCTCGTCGGCGTACAACCTGTAGGTACGGGACCGTAGGGAACGAACCCGGGGACCTCAGTCGCCCCGGGGGTCGTCGCCCGGTCGTTTCCTGTCCCCGTCGCCGTTGTCGCCGATGTCGCCGTTCTCGTCCTCCAAGGACTTGAGGAACTCGGGGTTGTCGTCGGGCGCCACCCACCGCTGTCCGCCGCCGCGGCTCCAGGGTGAACCGGCGGAACCATCGATGCCTGTGCGGCCGCCCGCGCCGGCCGGTTGCCGCCTCTTGCCCGCGATGAACCAGGAGATGGAGCCGGCGAGCGGGAACACCAGGACGACGATGGCCCACAGCGGCTTGGGCATGTGACGGACGTCGTCGTCCTTCGTGCTGATGCAGTCGATGAACGCGTACACGCTCAACGCCAGTGGCACGAGGAACATCAGTACCCGGAGCATGGGGCCTCTCAGTGGAAGGGTCGTCGGGGCCACGAGCGCGGACCCCAGGTACCGGGCCAGAGTAGCGGCTCGGGGATACTTGGCCGCATGGCTTACGACGATCTTCGTTCCCTGCTCCGGGCACTGGAGCGCGAGGGCGACCTCAAGCGGATCAAGGCCGAGGTCGACCCGTATCTGGAGGTCGGGGAGATCGTCGACCGGGTGCAGAAGTCCGGCGGCCCCGCGCTGCTCTTCGAGAACGTGAAGGGCTCCGACATGCCCCTCGCGATGAACGTCTTCGGGACCGACCGGCGCCTGCTGAAGGCGCTGGGCCTGAAGTCGTACGGCGAGATCTCGGAGAAGATCGGCGGCCTGCTGCGGCCCGAACTGCCGCAGGGGTTCGTCGGCGTGCGCGAGGCCTTCGGCAAGCTCGGCGCGATGACGCACGTACCGCCGAAGAAGGTGAAGCCCGGGGACGCACCCGTGCAGGAGGTCGTCCTGCGCGGCGACGACGTCGACCTCGACCGGCTCCCCGCCCTCTTCACCTGGCCCAAGGACGGCGGCTCCTTCTTCAACCTGGGGCTCACCCACACCAAGGACCCGGAGAGCGGGATCCGCAACCTCGGGCTCTACCGCCTCCAGCGGCACGACAAGCGCACGATCGGCATGCACTGGCAGATCCACAAGGACAGCCGCAACCACTACCAGGTGGCGGCACGCCGGGGTGAGCGCCTCCCGGTCGCCATCGCCTTCGGCTGTCCCCCCGCCGTCACCTACGCCTCCACCGCCCCGCTCCCCGGCGACATCGACGAGTACCTCTTCGCCGGGTTCATCGCCGGCAAGCGGATCGAGATGGTCGACTGCAAGACCGTTCCGCTGCAGGTCCCGGCGCAGGCGGAAGTCGTGATCGAGGGCTGGCTGGAGCCCGGCGAGATGCTGCCGGAGGGTCCCTTCGGCGACCACACCGGGTTCTACACCCCGCAGGAGCCCTTCCCGGCGCTGACGATCGACTGCGTGACGATGCGCAGGCGGCCGCTGCTCCAGTCGATCGTCGTAGGACGCCCCCCGACGGAGGACGGACCGCTGGGCCGTGCGACGGAGCGGTTCTTCCTCCCGCTCCTCAAGATCATCATCCCGGACATCGTGGACTACCACCTGCCCGAGGCCGGGGGCTTCCACAACTGTGCGATCGTCTCGATCGACAAGAAGTACCCCAAGCACGCGCAGAAGGTGATGCACGCGGTCTGGGGGGCCCACATGATGTCCCTCACCAAGCTGATCGTGGTCGTCGACGCGGACTGCGACGTCCACGACCTGCACGAGGTCGCGTGGCGGGCCCTCGGCAACACCGACTACGCCCGTGACCTCTCCCTCGTCGAGGGCCCCGTCGACCACCTCGACCACGCCTCCTACCAGCAGTTCTGGGGCGGCAAGGCCGGCATCGACGCGACGAGGAAGTGGCCCGAGGAGGGCTACACCCGTGACGGCGGCTGGCCGGACATGGTGGAGTCGGACCCGGATACGGCGGCGAAGGTCGACCGCCGCTGGAAGGAGTACGGACTGTGAGCAGCGCGTCAGCCGCTCTCCCGCAACCGGGACGCACCAAGGCCTTCCTGCGCCTGGTGATGATCGAGCACTCCGTCTTCGCCCTGCCCTTCGCCTACATCGCGGCACTGACGGCGATGTTCGAGTGGGACAGGAACATCCACTGGGGCCGGCTGCTGCTGGTCACCATCTGCATGGTGGGCCTGCGGACCTTCGCGATGGCGGTCAACCGGATCATCGACCGCGAGATCGACGCCCGTAACCCGCGCACCGCGCACCGGGAACTGGTCACCGGCGCGATGTCGGTGAAGCACGCCTGGACGGGCGCGCTGATCGCCGTGGTGATCTTCCTCGGCGCGGCGGCCCTCCTGAACCCCCTCTGCCTGGCGTTGGCTCCCATAGCCGTGATCCCGATGGTGGTCTACCCGTACGGCAAGCGGTTCACGAACTTCCCGCAGGTCATCCTCGGTCTCGCCCAGGCCATGGGCCCGATCGGCGGCTGGCTCGCGATCTCCGGCGAGTGGTCCTGGGACGCGGTGATCCTGGGTCTCGCCGTCGGCGTCTGGATCGGCGGCTTCGACCTGATCTACGCCTGCCAGGACGTCGAGACCGATCGCGAGACAGGGGTCCTGTCCGTCCCGGCCCGCTTCGGGATCCCGGCGGCGATCTGGGGCGCGCGGGTGTGCCACGCCCTGACCACCGGGCTGTTCGTCTGGTACGCGGCGGTGACGGGGGCGGGCGCGTTCTTCTGGCTGGGCCTGCTGATCGTCGCGGCCGCCTTCGTCTACGAGCACTCGATCGTCCGCCCCCACGACCTGTCCCGTCTGAACAGGGCGTTCTTCAGTGTCAACGGGTTCATCGGGATTGCCCTGTTCGTGTGCGCGCTGCTCGATCTCCTGGTCCGGGGTCTGACGGTGTAGTCCGGTCCTGAGCACCTCGTCGTTCGCCGGTACGCTCAAGATGTGAACGCAGGAGAAACGCAGCGCGTGCCTTGGATCGTGGGGGTGTCCGGGGCGTCCGGTACGCCGTATGCCGCCGCGGTGCTGCGGGCGCTGCTGGACGCGGGGGAGACGGTCGATCTCGTCGTGTCCCGGGCCTCGCGGCTCACCCTGCTCGACGAGGCCCAGATCGCGTTCCGGGACGCCCACTGGCAGGACGACCTGCGGGAATGGCTGGCCAGGGGGGCCGACGGCAAGCCGGGGACCTTCCAGGCCGACATCTCGGGCGTACGGCACTGGAGCGCGGGGGACCTCGCGGCCGGGCCGTCCTCCGGGTCGTACCGGACCAAGGGGATGCTGATCGTCCCCGCCTCGACCGCCTGCGTCGCCGGGGTCGCGCTGGGGCTGTCGAAGGACCTGCTGCAACGGGCCGCGAGTGTCACGCTCAAGGAACGCCGTCCGCTGGTCGTGGCCGTACGCGAGGCCCCGCTGAACGGGCAGACGCTGCGGCACCTGGTCGCCCTGGACGACGCGGGCGCGAGCGTCGTACCCGCCTCGCCCGGCTTCTACGCGGGGGCCACGCACATCCAGGACCTGGTGGACTTCGTCGCCGGACGGGTCCTCGACGCGGCGGGCGTCGAGCACGGCCTGTACCGGCGGTGGAAGGGCGAACTGGGCGGCGGCACACCGGGCGCCTAGAGCAGGACGGGTCGCCCGGAGCAAGAGCGGCAGTACGTGGCAGTACCCGCAGTACCTCTCATCACTTCTGGAACTCTTCATCGGAAGGCTTCGATCGCATGGACGCGGTGGACAGGCAGCTCATCCAGGCCCTGAGGGAGAACGGCCGGGCCTCCTACGCGGAGCTGGGACGCCTCGTCGGTCTGTCGGGACCCAGCGTCACCGACCGCATCAACCGGCTGGAGGCGGCCGGTGTCATCACCGGTTACCGCGCCACCGTCGACGCGGCCTCGCTCGGCCTCGGCGTGATCGCGCTGATCGGCATCTCGCTCTCCGACGCGGCCGACCACGAGGACGTGGCCCGCCGGCTGAAGGACCTCACCGAGATCGAGGACTGCTGGTTCATCGCGGGCGACGACTCGTTCATGCTCAAGGTGCGGGCGACGAACGTGGACGGCCTGGAGAAGATCATCCGGCGGCTCAGCGGGACCAAGGGCGTGTCCCGGACCCGTACCACCATCGTGCTCTCCACGAAGTGGGAGAACCGGGTCGGGGAGCTGCCCGAGGAGGCGTAGGCGCTTTTCAGCGCGGTATGGGGGCACCTCCCGCCCGAAGGGTGGGGCGTACGGTTGTCGGAGTCTGTCTAGGAGAGGGATGAGCATGGACGTCGGGCTCAAGCGCGAGCTGGAGGAGAAGGTGCGGGCGGGCGTCCGCCTGACCCGCGAGGACGGCATCGCGCTGTACGAGTCGGACGACCTGGCCTGGCTGGGCGGACTCGCGCACGAGGTGCGGACCCGGAAGAACGGTGACGTCGTCCACTTCAACGTCAACCGGCACCTCAACATGACCAACGTGTGCACGGCCTCCTGCGCCTACTGCTCCTTCCAGCGCAAGCCGGGGGAGAAGGACGCGTACACGATGCGCATCGAGGAGGCCGTGAAGCTCGCCAAGGCGATGGAGGGCGACAACCTCACCGAGCTGCACATCGTCAACGGGCTGCACCCGAACCTGCCGTGGCGCTACTACCCGCGCTCGCTGCGGGAGTTGAAGGCCGCGCTGCCGAACGTGTCCCTGAAGGCGTTCACGGCGACGGAGATCCACCACTTCGAGACGATCAGCGGTCTGTCCGCCTCCGAGATCCTCGACGAGCTGATCGACGCCGGCCTGGAGTCCCTCACCGGCGGCGGCGCGGAGATCTTCGACTGGGAGGTCCGCCAGCACATCGTGGACCACCGCACCCACTGGGAGGACTGGTCGCGGATCCACCGGCTGGCGCACGAGAAGGGTCTGAAGACCCCGGCCACCATGCTCTACGGCCACATCGAGGAGCCCCGGCACCGCGTGGACCACGTGCTGCGGCTGCGTGAGCTCCAGGACGAGACCGGCGGCTTCCAGGTCTTCATCCCGCTGCGCTACCAGCACGACTTCGTGGACATGAAGGACGGCAAGGTGCGCAACCGCCTTCAGGCGCGTACGCAGATGGCGACCGGCGCCGAGGCCCTGAAGACCTTCGCGGTCTCCCGGCTGCTCTTCGACAACGTCCCGCACGTCAAGGTCTTCTGGGTCATGCACGGCGTCCAGACGGCCCAGCTGGCCCTCCAGCACGGCGCCGACGACATGGACGGCTCGGTCGTCGAGTACAAGATCACGCACGACGCCGACAACTACGGCACCCCGAACAAGCTCACCCGCGAGGACCTCCTCGACCTCATCCGCGACGCCGGCTTCCGCCCGGTCGAGCGGAACACGCGGTACGAGATCATCCGCGAGTACGACGGCCCGGACCCGGCGCGCCGGGAGACCCCGCAGCCGATGCGCGTGTGACTTGCGGCATGGGGCATGAGACACGGGACCTGAGGCACGGACCTGAGGCAGGTGAAGTGCGACGTCCGCGTGTGACGTGAGGCCGAGCGCCGGGCGGGTACCCGTCCGGCATGGCCGTCACCAAGGCGCCCGAGGACGCCTACACCGCGCAGCCCTTCGTCCCGGACCGCGGTGGCCTGACCGCCCTGCGGAAGGCCGCCGCCGACTGCCGGGGCTGCCCCCTGCACCGGGACGCCACCCAGACCGTGTTCGGGGCGGGAGCGGCGGACGCCCGGGTGATGCTCGTCGGGGAGCAGCCCGGTGACCAGGAGGACCGGCAGGGCAAGCCGTTCGTCGGCCCGGCCGGCAAGCTCCTGGACCGAGCCCTGGAGGAGGCCGGCCTCGACCCGGCGGACGCGTACGTCACCAACGCGGTCAAGCACTTCAAGTTCACCCAGGCCGAGCCCCGCAAGCGCCGGATCCACAAGGCGCCGAGCCTGCGCGAGATGACCGCGTGCGGGCCGTGGCTCGCCGCCGAGCTGGCCGCCGTCGAACCCGAGCTGATCGTGGTGCTGGGCGCCACCGCCGGGAAGGCGCTCCTCGGATCGTCGTTCCGGGTCAGCCAGGTACGCGGGACGGTGCTGGAGGAGGAGATCCACGGGCGCCCGGAACGGCTGGTGCCGACCGTGCATCCGTCGGCCGTCCTGCGCGCCGACGACCGTGAGGGCGCCTATCAGGGCCTGGTCGCCGACCTGAAGGTGGCGGCACGGGCACTGGGGTGACGGGCACAGGCGCTGGGGTGACGTACATGACGCCGATTCCCACTTGAGGGGAAAACGACGTAATAACTACTCTCCCCTCATGCCCCTTACCTTCAGTCTCGACCCGGCCGTGACCCCCGAACTGCGTGACGGTCTCCTCGACCTGTGGACCGACGTCACCAACGCGGGCGGCGCGGTCGGTTTCGTGGCGCCGGTGACGCGGGACGCGATCCGGCCGGAACTGGTGAAACACTTCGCGGCGATGAGCGAGGGACGAGCCCGGCTCCTCGTCGGTTTCGACGAGGAGGGGCGGGTGGCCGCGACCGCCTTCCTCACCTTCAACACACACCGGCTGATGACCCACTGGCTGTGGCTCTACACGGTGATGGTGCACCCGCGCCACCAGGGCAAGGGGTACGGCCGCGACCTGCTGGCCGCCGCCGCGGACGCGGCCCGCACCCTCGACGGCATCGAGGCGATCCGGCTCACCTGCCGCGGGGGCCTGGGCCTGGAGCACTTCTACGGCTCCTGCGGCTACAAGGAGGTCGGCCGGATACCGGGCGCCATACGTGTCGCCGAGGGCGACGACCGTGACGACATCGTCATGCTGCTGCCCCTGACCTGAGCCGGGGCGCGCAACCTCCCCAGCACGGCGGCACACCCCCGTGCAAGATCGACTGTCCGGCGTGCTTCACTGGACGGTGCCCCTTTGGGGATGTTAGGACCGTTCCAACCGGAAGAGTGGATTGAGATGCTCCGCTACACGCTGATGCGCCTCGGAGTCTTCGCGGCTTGTCTCTTGGTCGTCTGGGGCCTCGTCTACTCCGGTCTCGTCCCGCGCGGCCTCGGCGACTCCAACGGCATGTGGGTCGTCCTGCTGGCCATGGTGATCTCCGCCCCGATCAGCTTCGTCGTCCTGCGCAAGGAGCGCGACCGCGCCTCCGTGAAGGTCGTGCAGAGGGTCGACCGGATGAAGGCCAACCTGGAGGAGAACCGCAGCCAGGAGGACGTCGCCGACGACACGGCCCGCGCCCAGGGCGCCCAGGGCCAGGCCCCGCAGACCTCGTAGGCACAGCCCTCGTAGGCACAGCCTTCGAAGGCACAGACCTCGTGGGCGGCGCACCGGCGCGCTCCGGCACCCTCCCCAACTAGGCTTCGGGCATGGGTGCCGTGAAGAGCAAGCGGATGCCGCGGGCGGTCCGGGAACAGCAGATGATGGACGCTGCCGTACGGACCTTCGGACAGCGCGGGTACATGGCCGCGTCGATGGACGAGATCGCCGAACTGGCGGGCGTGTCCAAACCGTTGGTCTACCTGTACCTGAACTCCAAGGAAGACCTCTTCACCGCCTGCATCCGCCGCGAGGCGCGGGCGCTCACCGACGCGATCCGGGCCGGGGTGGTCACCGACGTGCCGGCCGACCGTCAACTCTGGGACGGCCTGCGGGCCTTCTTCGAGCACACCGCGGACCACCCGGACGCCTGGTCGGTCCTGCACCTCCAGGCTCGCACCCACGGCGAGCCGTTCGCCGCCGAGGTCACCGGGATGCGCGAGGAGATCGTCACGTTCGTGACCGAGCTGATCGTCGTCGCCGCCCGGGAGGCGCACCGGGACCCCGACCTGCCCGAACGTGAGGTCGCCGGCCTCGCCGAAGCCCTGGTCGGCGCCGCCGAGTCGCTGGCCGCCTGGGCCAACGCGACACCCGGCATCACCGCGAGACAGGCGGCGGCGACCCTGATGAACTTCGCCTGGGCGGGCCTGGGCAACCTGATGGCGGGCACCCCCTGGTCACCGCCCGAGCCCGCGGCTCACGGATCGGCGCCCGACGCCGCGACTCAAGGATCTCCGTCCGACTCCGCGGTTCAGGAGACAAGCGGGTAGACGCCCCCGGTCAGATGCGTACGGCCGTCTGCGCCGCGCAGTTCGAACAGCCCGTCCCGTGCCGCGTACGTCACCGCCCCCGGCAGCAGCACCGGCGCCCGGAAGTCGGCTCGTACCAGGACGGCCGCCGGGGTGCCGTGCGCGGCCAGGCAGCGGGCCACCGTCCACATGCCGTGTGCGATGGCCCGGCGGAAGCCGAACAGGCGGGCGGTGAGCGGGGACAGGTGGATCGGGTTGCGGTCACCGGAGGCCGCGCCGTACCGCCGCCCCACGTCCCCGGCCAGCCGCCACTCGGCGACGGCGGGCAACGGCTCGCGCTCCGGCACGGGTGCCGCGGTCGAGCGGCCCGCGGCCGTACTGCCCGCAGTCGTGCTGTCCGCGGCCGTGCTGGCCGTACCGCCTTTGGCTGTACGGCCGTCCGTGCGGTGCCGGGCCAGATACGTGCTCCTCGACTCCCACACCACCTCGTCCCCGGACCGCAACTCGGTCACCACCGCGGCCTCGGTGCCCTTCCGATGCGGCGCCAACTCATCGACGTAGACCACGAGTTCGTACTCCCCGGTCGCGGTCAGCGCCCGCCGCCGGGTGATCTCGACCGACGTGTGCACCAGTCCGAGCAGCGGCAGCGGGAAGTCCCGTCCGCTCATCAGCCGCATGGCCAGGGGGAAGCCGAGGACGTGCGGATAGGTCGGCGGCAGCGCGTCGTCACCGGTCGCGAACCCGCACACCCGCTCGTACGCGGCCAGTCGGGCCAGGTCGACACGCAGGCCGGGCAGTACGAGCCGGGTGCGTGGGAAGCCGGCGTCCGGGCGGGGCCGTTTGAAGGGGGAGAGCAGGGCGCCCCGGGCGAGCAGGGGCGCGAGTGCGGGTGAGGCGGTCAGGGTGGTGGTCGGCGTGGTCGTCACTACGCCCCCAGCAGGCTCTGGCCGCACACCCGCACGACCTGCCCGTTGACCGCGCCGGAGGCCGGGTGGGCGAGCCAGGCGATGGTCTCGGCGACGTCGACGGGCAGGCCGCCCTGGGCGAGGGAGTTCATCCGGCGGCCCGCCTCCCGGATGAAAAAGGGGACGGCGGCCGTCATCTTCGTCTCGATGAAGCCGGGCGCGACCGCGTTCACCGTCACCTCGTGCTCGGCGAGGGCACGCGGTGCGAGGGAGCGGACCAGGCCGGCCACGCCCGCCTTGCTCGCCCCGTAGTTCGTCTGACCCGCGTTGCCCGCGAGTCCGGCGATGGAGGCGGTGGCCACGATCCGTCCGCCGGTCCTGATCGTCCCGCTCGCCAGCAGCGCGTCCGTCGTCCGCAGCACGCTCGCCAGGTTCACCTCCAGCACGGAACTCCAGCGCTCGGCGGGCATGTTGACCAGCCGGCGGTCGCCTGTGATGCCCGCGTTGTGGACCAGCACGTCCAGGCCGTCGGGGAGGGCCGCGGCGATCCGTCCGCCGGCGTCCGGCGTCGTGATGTCGAGGGCGAGCGCGGTCCCGTCGAGCCGCTCGGCGACCTGCCGGGCCTGCTCCTCTGCCTGTGGTACGTCCAGTACGACGACCCGCGCCCCGTCCCTCGCCAGCGTCTCGGCGACCGCCTCGCCGATCCCGCGCGCGGCCCCGGTGACCAGCGCGGTACGCCCGGCCAGGGGGCGGTCCCAGTCGTCCGGCGCGGTGACCTGCCGGGCGCCCACCTCGATCACCTGGCCGCTGACGTACGCCGACTTGGGGGAGAGCAGGAAGCGCAGGGTCGACTCGGCGGAGAGCGCGTCGGCCGGCCTGACGAGGTTCACGGTCCTGCCCCGGCCGATCTCCTTGCCCAGCGAGCGGGTGAAGCCCTCCAGTGCCTGCTGGGCGGCGGACTGGTGATGGTCGGCGGGATCCAGCGGGGCGCCCAGTACGACCACCCGGCCGCCCGCGGCGACCGACCGTACGACGGGGTGCAGGGCCGCGTGCACGTCGGCGAGGCCCTCGACGTCCCGGACGCCGGTGGCGTCGAGGAGCACGGCGGCGGGGCGCTCGGCGGAACGGGTCAGCGCGAGGCCGGTGGCGGCCAGGTCCAGGTCGGACTTGCCCGCGGTGAGGTGCAGCAGGTCCCCGCCGAGGGTGGGATGCCCGGGCGACCAACGGCGCAGGGGAGCGGGTTGCGGCAGCCCGAGACGCCGGGCGAGGAAACGGCCGGGCGCGGTGCCGGTGAAGCTCAGACAGCGGTCGGCCATGTCATCTCCCAGCCCGGTGAGTCGTCCTTACCCCGGCCCTTACTCACGAGTAAGGTTACCGTAGGTAATGCTACGTCAGAGGTTACGTCAGAGGTGAGGAGCAGGTCGAGATGAGCCCCCTGAAGCCGCCGGTGGCCCGGCGCGTGGCGATCGTCGCCGGCGCCCGCGTCCCAGACGCGCCGCTGGGCGTCAACGACGACTTGCGCGTCACGGCGATCCTGGAACGGGACTGAGCCGATGCGGACGCGCTTCCGACGCGCTTGCGATGCGATGCCCATGCGCTTGTGAGTCGCTCCGGATCCGCCCCTGACCAGGGCCGACGTGAGCATCCCTCACGTAACCCCCGAGGTTGCACACGCCTGACTCCGTACCACCCCCGAACCCGCACGAACCTTCCACGAGGGCCCCGTACGATCACCGTCCTAACCCCCGGTAACCCGGTAAGTCGCGACCGCCGGTGAACGTCCCGGTACGTACCGCACGTACCACTTGCAGCAGAGCGGAACCGAGCTGCACGCCTCAGGAGCTGCCCCATGTCCCTCTCCTATCCGTCCGGCCACGACTACGACGGCGCGCCCGTGTTGGTGGAACCGGAGATTCGGCGGCTGGACGGAGAGGTCCGGGAGGTGTCCGTGCCTCCGTTCGCCCCGCCGGCGACTCACGGCTCGCTGGCCGACCTGCCCTTCGACAACGCGGACGCGGCCCCCGAGGACCGGGTGCTCAGCCGCCGCAGGGACGACGGCACGTGGGAGCACGTGACGGCGGCCCAGTTCGCCGCGCAGGTACTGGCGTTGGCGAAAGGCATGATCGCGGAGGGCCTCGTGCCCGGCGACCGTATCGCCGTCATGGCCCGGACGATCTACGAGTGGACCCTCCTCGACTTCGCCGCGTGGGCCGCCGGCCTGGTCACCGTGCCGATCTACCCGACCTCCTCCGTCTTCCAGACCCGCTGGATCCTCCAGGACTCCGGCGCGGTGGCCCTGGTGACGGAGCACGTCGGCCAGGCGTCGGCGCTGGGCCCGGAACTCAGCCGGATGCCCGACCTCCGCCACATGTGGATCATCGAGAAGGACCACCTGGACCGTCTGGCGGAACTCGGTGACCAGGTGCCCGACCAGGAGGTCGCCGTACGGCGCGGGATGCTGGTCCCGGACACCCTCGCCACCGTCGTCTACACCTCCGGCACCACCGGCCGCCCCAAGGGCTGCGTGCTCACCCACGGCAACTTCCTCGCCGAGGTGGACAACGCGATCGAGCTCCTTCACCCCGTCTTCAAGTCGAAGTCGTCGGAGGAACTCGCCACCCTGCTCTTCCTCCCCATGTCCCACGTCTTCGGCCGCATGGTGGCGGTCGCCTGCGTCCGCGCCCGCGTCCGGCTGGGCCATGCGCCCAGCCTCAAGGCAGAAGACCTGGTGTCCGAACTCAGCACCTTCCGCCCGACCTTCCTCCTCTGCATCCCCTACATGCTGGAGAAGGTCTTCAACAGCGCGCGCGCCAAGGCGGAGAGCGGCGGCCGGGCGACCGCCTTCGACCGCGCGACGAACGTCGCCGTCCGCTACGGCGAGGCGCTGGAGGCCCGCAAGGCCGGCACCGGCCCCGGCCCCAGCACCGCCCTCAAGACGTCCCGTGCCTTCTACGACTCCCTCGTCTACCGCCGCATCCGCAACGCCATGGGCGGCAGAGTCCGCCACATCATCTGCGGCGGCTCACCCCTCGGCAGCCGCCTCGCCGCGTTCTACGCCGGCGCGGGCATGGAGATCTACGAGGGCTACGGCCTCACCGAGTCGACCGGCGCGGCCACGGTCACACCACCGCTCAAGCCCCGCCTGGGCACGGTCGGCTGGCCCCTGCCCGGCACCAAGGTCCGCATCGCGGCGGACGGCGAGATCCTGCTCATGGGGGACCAGGTGTTCCGCGGCTACTGGGACCCGTACGGCGGCGGAGTGATCCCCGCCTCCCCCGACGGCTGGTTCCCCACCGGCGACATCGGCCACCTCGACAACGAGGGCTACCTCACGATCACCGGCCGCAAGAAGGAAATCCTCATCACGGCGGGCGGCAAGAACGTGGCCCCGGCACCGCTGGAGAACTACCTCCGCTCCCACCCACTGATCTCCCAGTGCCTCGTCCTGGGCGACCGCCGCCCCTACATCTCCGCCCTGATCACCCTTGACATGGCGGGCGTCTCCCACTGGCGCCGCATGAACGGCAAACACCCGGTCCCGGCGGAACTCCTGGTCGACGACGAGGAGCTGAGGGCCGTGCTCCAGCGGGCGGTCGACGAGGCGAACAAACTCGTCTCCCGCCCGGAGTCCATCCGCCGCTTCACGATCCTCCCGGTCGACTTCACAGAAGAAGCGGGCCACCTGACCCCGTCGATGAAGCTGCGCCGCGACATCGTCATGCGGGACTTCAGCGAGGAGGTGGAAGGGCTGTACTCGTAGGGAAGCTTCAACTCCCCTTGTTTCCAAGCCTGTTGTGCCCAGAGCACGCCTCTTGACTTCCCAAGACCCTCGCGCGACATTCCCGTCCCTCACCTGTTTCATTCGTTCCCGGCGGGCTGGAGTGGCCATGACCACGAGCGCGAACCCTGCGAGACGCACCGGAGGCACCGGAGGCACCGGAGGCACCGGAGGAACGCGAGTTACGGGAGGCGCGGGGAGCACTCGGTCCACCGCAGGCACCGACAGACAAGCAGAAGACCCTCAAAGACGTGCCGGAGGCCCTTCCCGAAGGCACCTGCTCGCCGGTGCCGCCGGGGCCGGGCTCGCCGTCACGGCCGGGGTCCAGCAGAGGGCCCGGGCCGCCGACCTGCCCCTTCTCGGCACGTACGACGTCGTGGTCATCGGGTCCGGCGCGGCCGGGATGACCGCCGCGCTCACGGCTGCCAGACGGGGGCTGAGCTGTGTGGTGGTCGAGAAGGCGGCCACCTTCGGGGGGTCGGCCGCCCGCTCCGGTGCCGGGATCTGGATCCCGAACAATCCGGTGATCCTGGCGGCCGGCGTCCCGGACACGCCCGCCAAGGCCGCCGCCTACCTCGCCGCCGTCGTCGGCCCGGACGTCCCCGTCGACCGCCAGCGCGCCTTCCTCGCCCACGGGCCCGCCATGATCTCCTTCGTCATGGCCAACAGCCCGCTGCGTTTCCGCTGGATGGAGGGATACAGCGACTACTACCCGGAGTTTCCCGGCGGTCTCCCGAACGGCCGCTCCATCGAGCCCGACCAACTCGACGGCAACCTCCTCGGCGCCGACCTCGCCCACCTCAACCCGTCGTACCTCGAAGTCCCCGCCGGAATGGTCGTCTTCAGCGCCGACTACAAGTGGCTGGCGCTGACCGCCGTGAGCGCGCGGGGCGCCGCCGTGGCCGCCGAGTGTCTGGCCCGGGGCACCAAGGCCGCCGTGCTGGGACAGCGGCCGCTCACCATGGGGCAGTCGCTGGCGGCGGGACTGCGCCTGGGGCTGCGGGCGGCCGGGGTGCCGGTGTGGCTCGGGACACCGTTGACCGAGCTGTACGTCGAGGGCGGGGTGACGGCCGGTGCGGTGGTCACCCGGGGCGGCGCTCCAGGACTCGTCCGCGCCCGCCGCGGAGTCGTCGTCGGCTCCGGCGGCTTCGAGCACAACGCGGCGATGCGTGCGCAGTACCAGCGGCAGCCCATCGGTACCGACTGGACCGTCGGCGCCAAGGAGAACACCGGCGACGGCATCCGTGCGGGGCAGCGGCTCGGCGCCGATCTCGCCCTCATGGACGACGCCTGGTGGGGGCCGGCCATCCCGCTCCCCGGCCAGCCGTACTTCTGCCTCGCCGAACGCACCCTCCCCGGCGGCCTCCTGGTCAACGCCGCCGGCCGCAGGTTCGTCAACGAGGCCGGGCCCTACAGCGACGTCGTCCACACCATGTACGAGCGGCACCCGACCGACCCCGACATCCCGGCCTGGCTGATCACCGACCAGAACTACCGCAACCGGTACCTCTTCCGGGACGTGGCGCCGACCTTCCCGTTCCCGGACGACTGGTACACCTCCGGCGCCGCCCACAAGGCCTGGACCCTGGACGCCCTGGCCGCCGCCATCGGCGTCCCCGGGCCCGCCCTGCGGGCCACCGTCGGCCGCTTCAACACTCTCGCGGCGAACGGTGACGACACCGACTTCGGCCGCGGCGACAGCGCGTACGACCACTACTACACGGACCCCGCCGTTCTCCCGAACTCCTGCCTCGCACCGCTGTGGCTGCCCCCGTATCACGCCTTCCGCATCGTCCCCGGAGACCTCGGCACCAAGGGTGGCCTGCGCACCGACGCCCGGGCCCGCGTCCTGCGCCCCGACGGCTCGGTCATTCCCGGCCTGTACGCGGCCGGGAACGCCAGCGCCGCCGTGATGGGCCACAGCTACGCGGGCGCGGGCTCGACGATCGGCCCGGCGATGACCTTCGGGTACATCGCGGCGCTGGACCTCGCCGGGTAAGCGGTCTAGACGGGTTCTGGTCGGTTCCGGTGGATCTGGGTGGGCTTCTTCGCGATCAGGAACGCCTGCGGGGCCGTCTCCCCCAGGTCGGCCTCCGCCTCGCGCACCGTCCGTGAGACGAGGGCGAAGCCGGCCGCCGACAGCAGGTCCGCCATGGCCTCCGGCCGCCTGCGCCGGAAGTCGAGCGACACAGGGTGGCCGTAGGGGCGGTCCAGGTGCCGGGGCCGGTCGCCGACCTGGAAGGCGAGGAGGAGATGGCCGCCGGGGGCGAGGACGCGGAGGAACTCGGCGAAGAGGCCGGGCAGCCGGTCCGTCGGGGTGTGGATGGACGAGTAGAAGGAGACGACGCCCGAGAGCACCCCGTCGGGAAGATCCAGCTCCAGCATGGAACCCTGCTCGAAGCGTAATTCCGGGTACTCACGGCGGGCGATCGCCACCATCGACTCCGACAGGTCGAGGCCGAACACGGGCAGGCCCAGGGCGGCGAAGTGCGCGGTCGTCCAGCCCGGCCCGCAGCCCAGGTCCGCCACCTCGCCGTCGGCCCCGTTCGCCGCCACGAGTCCGGCGAACCCGGTGAGCACGGCCAGGTCCAGCGGCCTGTCGGCGAGCCCGTCCCGGAACTGGGCGGCGTAGTCCTCGGCCACGGTGTCGTAGAAGGTGCGGGTGGCGGTCAGGAAGTCGGTGTCGGTGTCGGTGTTTGTGCCGGTGTCCGTGTCGGTCATGGGCGGGGAGCCTAGTGGCCGCCACTGACACCGAGCCGTCCCGCCGGGGCGAGGGCCGGGGCGGGCGCGCGGGGGCAGGCGCGGGCACCTTCCCGGGCCCGAGCTCGGGCCCGGGAAGGTGCCCGGGAAAGGCAGGAGCCCCGTTGCCTTGCGGCACGGGGCTCCTTGGGTACTGCTATCGGTTCCGGATCAGAGCTTTGGGCTCGTGAACTCTGAACTCAGACAGGGGTGACATTCTCCGCCTGCGGACCCTTCGGGCCCTGCGTGACGTCGAAGGAAACCTGCTGGTTCTCCTCCAGCGAGCGGAAGCCGCTCGCGTTGATCGCGGAGTAGTGGACGAAGACGTCGGGGCCGCCGCCTTCCTGGGCGATGAATCCAAAGCCCTTTTCGGCGTTGAACCACTTCACGGTTCCGGTAGCCATAAGCCCTCCTTGGGCCCAAAGGGTTGCCCTGCTCCAGAACCCTGCAAAGTGTGAAAGCAAAATGCCGCACAACTGCATACGTCTGAAAACGACGAGAGCCCGCGGTCACATGCTCCGCAGGCTCTGTACTGCAAGGGAAACCAAACTGCAACTTGCGGCGAGCCTAGCACGCGGGCAGCCGAAAGCAATAGAGGCCAAGATCACGTCACCCGGATGTTTGAAGATCGCTCGGTGGTTGACCTCGGGGGTGAAGGGGGAAGCCTACCGCAGGGGGGCTAGTCTCGCGATGTGGACATTTCTCGCACCCGGCCGCGCGTCGGCCACATCCAGTTCCTGAACTGCCTGCCCCTGTACTGGGGGCTCGCGAGAACCGGCACCCTCCTCGACTTCGAGCTCACCAAGGACACCCCGGAGAAGCTCAGCGAGCAGCTGGTGCGGGGGGACCTCGACATCGGGCCCATCACCCTCGTCGAGTTCCTCAAGAACGCGGACGACCTGGTCGCCTTCCCGGACATCGCCGTGGGATGCGACGGCCCGGTGATGTCCTGCGTGATCGTCTCGCAGGTCCCGCTGGAGCAACTCGACGGCGCCCGGGTCGCCCTCGGCTCCACCTCGCGCACGTCCGTACGCCTGGCCCAGCTGCTCCTGTCCGACCGCTACGGCGTCCGGCCCGACTACTACACCTGCCCGCCCGACCTGAGCCTGATGATGCAGGAGGCCGAGGCCGCCGTACTCATCGGCGACGCGGCGCTGCGGGCCAACCTGCTGGACGGACCCCGGTTCGGCCTGGAGGTCCACGACCTCGGCTCGCTCTGGAAGGAGTGGACCGGCCTGCCGTTCGTCTTCGCGGTCTGGGCCGCCCGCCGCGACTACCTGGAGCGCGAGCCCTTCATCACCCGCAAGGTCCACGAGGCCTTCCTCGCCTCCCGCAACCTCTCCCTCGACGAGGTCGGCAAGGTCGCCGAGCAGGCGGCCCGCTGGGAGGCCTTCGACCAGGAGGTCCTGGAGCGGTACTTCACCACCCTCGACTTCCGCTTCGGCGGGCCCCAGCTGGAGGCAGTCACGGAGTTCGCCCGCCGCGTCGGCCCCACCACCGGCTTCCCGGCCGACGTGAAGGTCGATCTGCTGGAGCCGTGATCCGGGGCACGATCGCGCACTACGCTGCCGGACAGGCAGTGGAGCAGGTGGAGCAGGTGGACAGTCCCCGTCATGGGGCTGGTCATACGGGGGAGTGCGGGGGAGGGACGCCATGCAGCCGCTCGGGGTCGACGAACCGACCGCCGTGGGGCCCTACCGGCTGCTCGGCCGGCTGGGCTCCGGCGCTATGGGCAGGGTCTACCTCGGCCGCAGCGCCGGCGGCCGCACCGTCGCCGTCAAGATCGTGCACCCGCACTTCGCGCTGGACGAGGAGTTCCGCGCCCGCTTCCGCCGCGAGGTCGCAGCCGCCCGCCGGGTCGGCGGTGCCTGGACCGCCCCCGTCCTGGACGCGGACCCGGAGGCGGCGGTGCCGTGGGTGGCCACGGCGTACGCGGCCGGACCGTCCCTGTCGGCCGCCGTCACGGACGGCGGCCCGCTGCCGACCCCTACCGTACGAGCGCTGGGCGCGGGTCTCGCGGAGGCGCTGGCGGCGGTGCACGAACTGGCTCTGGTGCACCGGGACGTGAAGCCCTCGAACATCCTCCTGACCCTCGACGGCCCCCTGCTCATCGACTTCGGCATCGCCCGCGCCACGGACGGCACCGCCTCCCTCACCTCCACGGGCGTCTCCATCGGCTCACCCGGCTACATGGCCCCCGAGCAGATACTGGGCAAGGGCGCGACGGGGGCGGCGGACGTCTTCTCCTTCGGCGCGGTGCTCGCGTACGCCGCGACCGGCGCCTCCCCCTTCCCCGGCGACTCCTCCGCCGCCCTCCTCTACAAGGTCGTCCACGAGGAACCCGAACTCGGCCCGCTCTCCGGGGACCTGCGCGAGCTGGTCGAGGCATGCCTGGCCAAGGACCCGGCCGCGCGGCCCACCCCAGGGGAGGTGGCCCGGCGACTGGCTCCCGAGGGCGCGGCCCGGCTGGTGGCGGGCGGCTGGCTGCCGGGGACGCTGGTGGCGCAGGTGAGCCGGAGTGCCGTATCGCTGCTGAACCTGGAGGCCGGGGAGGGGGAAGCGTCTTCGGGACCGGCGGGCTTCAGCAGTCCGGCGGTGCGGGACGCAGGGGCTGTCGCGGGGGCTGGAGCGGCTTCCGAAGCGGGGGTGTTTCCCGGAGCGGGGGTGTTCGGGCCGCCGCCGGCGATGGGGGCGCCGGGTTCGCCGACTCCGGAGGGACTTTCGGACGCCGCCGTCCCTGGGCCACGCGAGCCGCAGCCGCAATCGCAGCCGCAGCCGCAGCCGCAGCCGTCGCCTCCGCACGACACGGCACCCTCCTCCGATCCCTCCTCTGCCTCCGTCTCCTCCGGTGCCTCGGACTCCTCCGCTTCCTCCGACCGGCGCGGAAGCAGGCTCTCCGTCTCCGTCTCGACGGCCTCGGAGGGCCGGCCCGGTGCGCGGGGGCGCCGACTGAGCTGCACGGTCGCGCTGGCGATCGCGGGGGCGATGGCCGCGGTGCTGCTCGGGTCGGCGTTCCTGTTCGACCTGCTGCCGGGCAACGGCCAGGACGACTCGGGCGGTTCCGGCTCCGCGTACTCGCCGGCGCCGAGCGCGTCGACGAGTACGGGCGGCGACTCGGACACCGGTGCCCCGACCGCCGTCCCCACCGCCTACCTCGGCACCTGGGAGGGCCAGGCCGTCGCCCTCGACGGCACGCTTCCGATGGGCACCTTCCGGCTGACCGTCCACCGCGCCGGCGTGGGCGAGGAGTTGGGCACCCTCAGGCACACGGATGTGCTCGGCGGTGTCTGCGACGACGTGCTGACCGTGAAGAAGGTGACGGGGAAACAGGTCGTCGCGTCCGCCGTCGGAGCCGAAGGGAACCGAGGCGTGTGCAACCAGGAGGCGCACACGGTCCGGATCACGCCGGTCGGCGACGACCTCGAGTACCAGTCCGACAGCGAGGGGTCGGGACGGCCCGAGGCGCGGCTGTCCAAGGTCGGCTGAGGACGCTGTGCACGCCAAGGGCGCCAAGGGCGCCAAGGGCGCCAAGGGCGCCAAGGGCGCCAAGGGCGCCAAGGGCGCCAAGGGCGCCAAGGGCGCCAAGGGCGCTGAGCACGTCAAGGACGCTGAGGACGCTGAAGGATCCATGTGATGATGACCGGCTTGCTGATCGCCGTCGCCGCGCTGTGGGGTGCCGCCACGGGCATGCTGGTGCCGCGCGCCGCCTACCGCTTCTCCGTCCCGGAGGAGGAGAACTGGCGGGAGCGGTGCCCGGTCGGGCATCCCCTCCGGGGGCCGGCTCGCGGGTGGATCGGGCGGGCGCGGTGCGGACAGTGCCGGACGGGGGACGCGTATGGTCCCGGCACGCCGAACGGCGGTTCCGGTCCCCGCCGGTCGAAAGGAAGCTCCGGTCCCCGCACGCCGAACGGCGGTTCCGGTCCCCGCCGGTCGAAAGGAAGCTCCGGTCCCCGCACGTCGAACGGCAGTTTCGTTCGCCGCCCGGCGGTTGGCAGTTCCGGTTCCGGCACGCCGACGGGTACGTACGGTCCCAGCACCCCCCTCCTCTCCCTCGTCACCGCCCTCCTGTGTGCCGGCCTCGCCGCCGCCTCCGGTACCCGGCCCGAGGTCGCCGTCTGGCTGCTGCTCGCGCCCGTCGGGGTGTTGCTGGCCGTTGTCGACTTCCGGGTGCGGCGGCTGCCCGACGTGCTGACGCTGCCGCTCGCCACCGCGGCGCTCCTGCTGCTCGGGCTGGTGACGCTCGTACCCGAGCACACCGGCCACTGGCCGTCCGCCGCGCTGGGCGCCCTCGCACTCGGCGCCGGCTACTACGTGCTGTGGTTCGTCAACCCCGGTGGCATGGGCTTCGGCGATGTGAAGCTGGCGCTCGGGACCGGCGCCGTCCTGGGCTGGTACGGCTGGGGGACCGTGCTCCTCGGCACCTTCGCCGGGTTCCTGTTCGGCGCGTTGTACGGCGGTGCCCTGGTCGTCGCGGGTCGCGCGGGGCGCAAGACGGCCGTACCGTTCGGGCCGTTCCTGATCGCGGGGGCGTATCTCGGGCTGCTGATCGGGGCGTACACGGCCTGACGTCGGTGTGGACGAGACGCTGGCGTAGGCTGGTTCGGTCCGTCCACAACCCTTGACGAAAGGGACGCCCCCGGTGACCGAGAAGGCCGACCTCCAGTCTGTGCTCGACCGCGCCGCGGCAGGCGGACGCATCACCCCTGAGGAGGCGCTCGACCTCTACCGCGACGCCCCGCTGCACGCGCTCGGCGCCGCCGCCGACGCCGTACGCCGCCGTCGGTACGCGGGCACGGAGCACATCGCCACGTACATCATCGAGCGCAACATCAACTACACGAACGTGTGCGTCACGGCGTGCAAGTTCTGCGCCTTCTACGCGGCCCCCAAGGACACCGCCAAGGGCTGGACGCGGGATCTCGACGACATCCTGCGGCGGTGCGCCGAGACCGTCGAGCTCGGCGGGACGCAGATCATGTTCCAGGGCGGCCACCACCCGGACTACGGCGTCGAGTACTACGAGCAGCACTTCTCCGCCATCAAGAAGGCCTTCCCGCAGCTGGTCATCCACAGCCTGGGGGCGAGCGAGGTCGAGCACATGGCCCGGATCTCCGGCGTGACGGTGGAAGAGGCCATCTCGCGCATCCACACCGCGGGCCTCGACTCCTTCGCCGGCGCCGGCGCCGAGCTGCTGCCCGAGCGGCCCCGCAAGGCCATCGCCCCGCTGAAGGAGTCCGGCGAGCGCTGGCTGGAGATCATGGAGACCGCACACGGGCTGGGTGTGGAGTCGACGTCCACCATGCTGATGGGGACCGGCGAGACCAACGCCGAGCGCATCGAGCACCTGCGGATGATCCGGGACGTACAGGACCGCACGGGTGGCTTCCGCGCCTTCATCCCGTACACCTACCAGCCCGAGAACAACCACCTGAAGGGCCGCACCCAGGCGACGCTCTTCGAGTACCTGCGGATGATCGCCATCGCGCGGCTGTTCATGGACAACATCGCCCACATCCAGGGCTCGTGGCTGACCACCGGCAAGGAGGTCGGCCAGCTCTCGCTGCACTACGGCGCGGACGACCTCGGCTCGATCATGCTGGAGGAGAACGTGGTCTCCTCCGCCGGCGCCAAGCACCGTTCCAACCGGATGGAGATCATCGACCTCATCCGCAAGGCGGGCCGGGTCCCGGCCCAGCGGACCACGACGTACGAGCACATCGTCGTCCACGACGACCCGGCGGACGACCCCGTCGACGAGCGCGTGATGTCCCACATCTCGTCCACGGCGATCGAGGGCGGCACGGCTCACCCGGAGCTGAAGCTGCTCGCCTCCAACTGACGTATCCGACGTATCCGTGCGGACGATTCACGCCGCCGACCAGCTGCGGTACGGCTGGGACGACGACTCGGAGCCGGTGCGGGACGGCGCCGTCGCCGTGGAGGCCGACCGGGTCGTGGGGACCGGGACGCTGGCCGAGGTCCAGGGGCTCTTCCCGGACGCCCGGGTGCGGCGCTGGCCTGGCGTCCTCGGTCCCGCCCTCCTCCACCAGGGACCGCTCCCGGACGCGCCGACCGCACGCGAGCGCATCCACGCGGTGCTGAAACTCGGCGCGACGGCGGTGCTGGAGGTGCACGCCGACACCCCCGAACTCCGGTCCGCGGCCGCACGGAACGACGTCATCGTCGTGCCCCGCGGCGCGCCGGACCATCGATGGCCGGACATCACCGGCACCGGCGGCGGAGGCGGCGTCGGTGGGAGCAGCGGAGGCGGCGTCGGCGGCACCGGCCGTGCGGACCTCGCCGTCTTCGACGTGACCGGCGCCTGTATCGCGACCGTGTGCGCGGGGCGTCTCGTGCACAGGCGCCGCTAGCCGCCCGGCCGCGAAGCAGAAGCCGCGGCTCCAGCCGTGCGCCCGGACTGTAAGAATGGGCCCGTGACCCGCGCCTCCCTGAACAAGCAGCCGCACGAAGTCGCCTCGATGTTCGACGACGTGGCGGAACGGTACGACCTGACGAACGACGTGCTCTCGCTCGGCCAGGACCGGGTGTGGCGCAGGGAGGTCGCCAAGGCCGTCGACGCCCGCCCCGCACAGAAGGTCCTGGACCTGGCCGCCGGTACGGCCACGTCCTCGCTGCCCTTCGCCCGCACCGGCGCGTACGTCGTCCCCTGCGACTTCTCGCTGGGCATGCTCCAGGTCGGCAAGCGCAAGCACACCTGGCTGCCGTTCACCGCGGGCGACGCGACGAGGCTGCCGTTCAGGGACGACACCTTCGACGCCGTCACCATCTCCTTCGGCCTGCGCAATGTGCAGGACACCGACGCCGCCCTGCGGGAGATGTACCGGGTGACCAAGCCCGGCGGCCGGGTCGTGATCTGCGAGTTCTCGCACCCGACCTGGGCGCCCTTCCGGACCGTCTACACCGAGTACCTGATGCGGGCCCTGCCGCCGGTCGCGCGCACGGTGTCCTCCAACCCCGACGCGTACGTCTACCTCGCCGAGTCCATCCGCGCCTGGCCCGACCAGAGCGCACTCGCCCAGCGACTGCAGAAGGCCGGCTGGTCGAAGGTGGCCTGGCGCAACCTGACCGGCGGCATCGTGGCACTGCACCGGGGCTTCAAGGCCGACGGCCGGTAACCGACGGTGGGATCCGCTGAGTGGCAGCCACTGAGTGGTAGCCACTGAGTTGTTGCCACCGGGTGGCTGCCACCGGCCAGTGGCCAGCAGTCAGTACAGCGAGCCGAACGCGGCCACGGCGTAGGGATCTCCCGGCTCGTCGAGCTCGCGCTGCATGCCGCCTCCGCCCGGACGCGGCAGCCGCGGCTCGTGCACGCCCGCGCCTCCGCCGCCCTCCCCCTCGCCGAAGTCGAACCACACGGTGACCACAGCGCCGCGCGGCACCTCGGCTCCGGGGGGCGGGTACTGCCGTACGACGTAGTCGACGATGGTGCGAGGGAAATCGGGGCGGTCGGGCGCGGCGAGGAGAACGCCGCCCGACGTGGCTGCCTCACGGGCGTCCATGGCCATCAGTCCGACGAGCTTCGGCACTCGCACCTCGGGCGATTTGGGTGTTATATGCACAGATGTCACCCCCAGCGGTACTGGCAGGGTAACCCCGCCCCGGTGCCGCCCGGAAGCGTCGAGTGTCTTTCTGTGACAGTCGATTACTTAAAGTGACCGTCTGTTCCGGCGGCCGCCGACTGCTTCAGGTCGAGCCGGTAGCAGTGCCCCTCCCGCTGGGGCGCCGCCGAAGTCCGGAACACCTCGGCCAGGCGCATGCCCAGCCGCTTGGTCACCGCGACGGACCGGGTGTTGCGCGCGTCGACCATGGCGACCACGCTCGGTACGCCCGCCGCCGTGACCCGTTCCAGCGTGGTCTGCGCCGCAGCGGTCGCGTACCCCCGGCCCCAGTACTCCCGCCCGAGCCGCCAGCCGATCTCGATCTCGCCCTTGGGACCCCAGGTCCGCTCCCACGGCTGGGCCCCGGTGAAGCCGATGACCTGCCCGGATTCGTCGAGCATGGTCCACAGGCAGAAGCCCCGCTCGGCGTCGTGCCGGCGCTGGCGGGCGGTGAGTTCCTCGTAGACCGAGAGTTCCGCGATCCTGCCGCCGTGGAACTCCATGACATCAGGGTGGGCGAAGGCCCGGTGCCAGGCCACGGCGTCCTCGTCGGTCGGGACGCGCAACCGTACTACGGGGAGAGCTCGGTTCACTGGGCAGCCCTTCAGCCGGGTGATCGATTCTGCTGAATAGACTGCCCATGTCCAGTGCCGGTCGGCACGCAGATTCCGAACTTGGGGAGATCCCGCCGTGACCGAGCCCCTCTCCGAAAACACCGCCGATGTGATCGTCGTCGGCGCCGGGCCAGCCGGCTCCACCACCGCGTACCACCTCGCCAAGGCCGGACTCGACGTCCTCCTGCTGGAGAAGACCGAGTTCCCGCGCGAGAAGGTGTGCGGCGACGGCCTCACCCCGCGCGCGGTCAAGCAACTGGTGGCGATGGGCATCGACATCTCCGAGGAGGCCGGCTGGCTGCGCAACAAGGGCCTGAGGATCATCGGCGGAGGTGTGCGGCTGCAGCTGGACTGGCCGGATCTCGCCTCCTTCCCGGACTACGGCCTCGTCCGCAAGCGCGACGACTTCGACGAGCAACTCGCCCGCCAGGCGCAGAAGGCGGGCGCCCGGCTGTACGAGCGCTGCAACGTCGGCGCCCCGATCGTCGACGACCGCACGGGCCGGATCACCGGCGTCAACGCCAAGCTCGGCGACGTGGGTGAGAAGCGCGAGGTCACCTTCCACGCACCCCTGGTCGTGGCCGCCGACGGCAACTCCACCCGCCTGTCCCTGGCGATGGGCCTGCACCGCCGCGAGGACCGCCCGATGGGCGTCGCGGTCCGTACGTACTTCACCTCCCCGCGCCACGAGGACGACTACCTGGAGTCCTGGCTGGAACTCTGGGACCGCCGCGGGGCCGAGGACCGCCTCCTCCCCGGCTACGGCTGGATCTTCGGCATGGGCGACGGCACGTCGAACGTCGGCCTGGGTGTCCTGAACACCTCCGACTCCTTCAAGGAGCTGGACTGGCGCGAGGTGTTGAAGGCCTGGTGCGCGTCGATGCCCGAGGACTGGGGCTACACCCCGGACAACATGACGGGTCCGATCCGCGGCGCGGCCCTCCCGATGGCCTTCAACCGCCAACCGCACTACACCCGCGGTCTGCTGCTGGTCGGTGACGCCGGCGGCCTGGTGAACCCCTTCAACGGCGAGGGCATCGCCTACGCCATGGAGTCCGGCCAGATCGCCGCCGACGTCATCGTCCAGGCGCACGCCCGCTCCACACCCGCGGGGCGCGAGCTGGCCCTCCAGCGCTACCCGCGCGTGCTCAAGGACACCTATGGCGGCTACTACACGCTGGGCCGCGCCTTCGTGAAGCTCATCGGCAACCCGAAGGTCATGAAGATCGCGGCCCAGCGCGGCCTGACCCACCCCGTCCTGATGAAGTTCACCCTGAAAATGCTCGCCAACCTGACCGACCCGACGGGCGGCGACGCGATGGACCGCATCATCAACGGGCTCAGCAAGGTGGCACCGAAGGCCTGACCGGCGTGACTGGTGCCTGCCGCGGCACCGGGTGGTGAGCGCCGCCGCGTCGGCGGCCCGGCGGGTGAGCGCGTCCTCCCGCCGGTCCGCCACCTGCCGCAGCGCTTGTTTCCGCTCCCGCTTCGACAGCCGGTCCAGGCGCAGGTGACCGTCGGTGTGGTCCGTCTCATGGGCGAGGCAGCGCGCGAAGTAACCCGTGCTGGCGGTGGCGCGGGTGCGCCGAGGGAGACCGAGAGCGGACAGAAGGCGTGTAGAGGTGCCGGGGCACCCCGAGGGACCCGGAGTGCGCCGAGAGGGCGTTGAGGTGTGCTGAAGGGCCGCTGCCTTCGCGGCTGCGGCCCCTCGGTGCGGAGTCTTCCGGTGGTGCCTGGTGTCAGAGCACCCGCACCGCGCCCGACGCCGGGTAGCCGGACAGATCCTGGATGACGACACCCTTGGACGGGTTGGCCGCGTCCAGGTACTGCCCGTCGCCGATGTAGACGCCCACATGATACGCGGACCCCTTGCCACCCCAGTACAGGATGTCGCCCACCTGGAGGTTGGACAGCGAGACGTCGGTGCCGGCCATCGACTGGTCCTGCGAGACGCGCGGCAGGTCCACACCCACCTGCTTGAACGCGGCCTGGACGAGGCCGGAGCAGTCCCACGCGTTGGGGCCGGTGCCGCCCATCACGTAGGCGTCACCCACCTGTGCCTTGAGGAAGGCGACGACCGTCGCGACGCTGCCACTGGCGGGAGCGGAGGTCGACGTGGACGTGGACGCCGAGGCGGACAGCGTGGTCCGCTCGCTGCTGCGGTTCGCGCGCTCGGCAGCCTCCTGCCGAGCGGCCTCCTGGGCGGCCTTCTTCTTGGCCTCGGCCTTCTGCTTCGCCTCCGCGAGGTCCGCCTTGGCCTGCTTCGCGGCCTTTGCGGCGGCCGCGTCGCGCTCGGCCTGCAGCTGGTAGTTCGCCGCCGCCTGCTGGGTGGCGTCTGCGGACTCGGCGATCTGGGTACCCAGGTCGGCCGTCAGGGTGGGCAGTTCAAGGGTCTGCGTCACCGGCTCGGCGGCGTTCGCCGCGCCGGACGCCCCGGCAACGGCCAGGGTGCCGAGGACGCCACCGGCAACTCCGGCCCGCATCGCGATTTTCGACGCGCTGCGGCGGGGTTTCCGGTGGCTGCGTATGTGAGCGGTGTGGGACATGAGAACAACCGGTATCAGGGACTCCTCCATACCTTCAAGAAACGTGTGCTGCGCCACAGTTGTTCAATCGAGCCCCTGAAAGCCGTGCCTGCCGCCCTTTATTGACGCCGTAACGGACATTGCGGACGCAGGTGATCAAGCCTGTGATCATGGCCTTTCGCTGTTACGCCCGAATTGCCCTGCGCGTACCACCTGTTGCGGTCGATGGCCAAGCCTCCCTCTCGGGCGCCTCCCGTGGATGTGGCGGAGGTCACGCAACGGTCACAAGGGCGGCCGCGTCTCGCGCGTGGGTCACGGACCGGTTGCGGGCGGGTCACGACCCGGGAGCCGCTCGTGAACGCGTGCACACATCCACACCCCCGCAACCCCTCGCTCTGAGGTGTGAACGGAGCCCCTATCAACCGCTCCCGTCCAGCGCCAATTTGCATGCAAGGGAAGCCTCTTGATATGGAGAGGCCCCTCTCGAACTGCACCGACGAGCGGAAATGTCACCTCTTGTGATCACTCGGATGCATCTCGTGTGAAGATCACCGCCCATCCGCGCTCATGATCCTTCGCCGGGTGGTGGAGATCACAAAGCTTGGGTAATACCCCGTGTCGCAGATCACAGACCGGCGGGCATAAGATGCGCATCAGTTGGGCTTGTGACCTGCTTCACATGTTCTCGATCTTCGCCAGGACAGGCGGGGTTCGTGGGGCCTGTGAGGTGGATGTGAGTCCGACGCCATCGCCAGCAGTCAGTGCCGACTGAGAGGAGCGAGGAGCGGTGAACGCGTATGCGCCCATCCTCGTACTGGGAGCCCTCGGGGCAGGCTTTGCGATCTTCTCCGTGGTCATGGCCACGCTGATCGGTCCGAAGCGATACAACCGCGCCAAGCTCGAGGCCTACGAGTGCGGTATCGAGCCGACCCCCACGCCGGCCGGCGGCGGGCGCTTCCCCATCAAGTACTACCTGACGGCGATGCTCTTCATCGTCTTCGACATCGAGATCGTCTTCCTCTACCCCTGGGCCGTCACCTTCGACGCCCTGGGTGTCTTCGGGCTCGTGGAGATGCTGCTCTTCGTGCTCACCGTCTTCGTCGCGTACGCGTACGTATGGCGGCGCGGCGGCCTGGAATGGGACTGAGGGGCCTTTAACCATGGGACTCGAAGAAAAGCTGCCGAGCGGCTTCCTGCTGACCACCGTCGAGCAGGCCGCTGGCTGGGTGCGCAAGTCGTCCGTCTTCCCGGCCACCTTCGGCCTCGCCTGTTGTGCCATCGAGATGATGACCACCGGCGCCGGCCGATACGACCTGGCGCGCTTCGGCATGGAGGTCTTCCGCGGTTCACCCCGCCAGGCGGACCTCATGATCGTCGCGGGCCGGGTCAGCCAGAAGATGGCGCCGGTGCTGCGGCAGGTCTACGACCAGATGCCGAACCCCAAGTGGGTGATCTCCATGGGGGTCTGCGCCTCCTCGGGCGGCATGTTCAACAACTACGCCATCGTCCAGGGCGTCGACCACATCGTCCCGGTCGACATCTATCTCCCCGGCTGCCCGCCACGGCCGGAGATGCTGATGGACGCCATCCTCAAACTCCACCAGAAGATCCAGACCTCCAAGCTCGGCGTGAACGCCGAGGAAGCGGCCCGCGAGGCCGAGGAGGCGGCGCTCAAGGCCCTGCCGACGATCGAGATGAAGGGGCTGCTGCGGTGAGTGACGCGAAAGGCACCAACGGAGCGTCGAACGGGGTGAACCCCGAAAAGGACCTCGGCGCCTCCAACCTCCCCGGCCAGCGCGGTGAGGGAGGTGAGGAGATCCGCGTCCAGCGCGGCATGTTCGGCGCCAACAACGGCGGCGACACCTCCGGCTACGGCGGCCTGGTCCGCTCGGTCCGCCTCCCGGGACCGGCGAGCCGTCCCTACGGCGGCTGGTTCGACGAGGTCGCCGACGAACTGGAAGGCGCGCTGGAAGAGCAGGGTCTGCTGCCCGAGAACGCGATCGAGAAGACGGTCGTCGACCGCGACGAGATCACCTTCCACATCGAACGCGAGCACCTGCTGCGGGTAGCCCGCACCCTGCGCGACGACCCCGCCCTGCGTTTCGAGCTGTGCACGGGCGTCAGCGGTGTCCACTACCCGCACGACAAGGGCCGCGAGCTGCACGCCGTGTACCACTTGCGCTCGATCACCCACAACCGGCTGATCCGCCTCGAAGTCAGCGCCCCGGACACCGACCGGCACATCCCGTCCCTGGTCTCCGTCTATCCGACCAACGACTGGCACGAGCGCGAGACCTACGACTTCTTCGGGATCGTCTTCGACGGCCACCCGGCCCTGACGCGGATCATGATGCCGGACGACTGGCAGGGCCACCCGCAGCGCAAGGACTACCCCCTCGGCGGCATCCCCGTCGAGTACAAGGGCGCCCAGATCCCGGCTCCGGACCAGCGGAGGTCGTACTCATGAGCACTTCGCACGCCTCCCCTCGGGAGACCACCGAGGGCACCGTCTACACGGTCACCGGTGGCGACTGGGACGAGGTCGTCCAGTCCGCGGCCCGTGCCGACGACGAACGCATCGTCGTCAACATGGGCCCCCAGCACCCCTCCACCCACGGCGTGCTCCGCCTGATCCTGGAGATCGACGGCGAGACGGTCACCGAGGCCCGCTGCGGCATCGGCTACCTGCACACCGGCATCGAGAAGAACACCGAGTTCCGCACGTGGACGCAGGGCACCACGTTCGTGACGCGCATGGACTACCTGACGTCCTTCTTCAACGAGACCGCCTACTGCCTCGCCGTCGAGAAACTCCTCGGCATCGAGGAACAGATCACCGACCGGGCCACGATCATCCGGGTGCTCCTCATGGAGCTGAACCGGCTGTCCTCGCACCTGGTGTGCATCGCCACCGGCGGCATGGAACTCGGCGCCACCACGATCATGATCTACGGATTCCGTGATCGTGAAATGATTCTCGACATCTACGAGCTCATCACGGGCCTGAGGATGAACCACGCGTACATCCGCCCCGGCGGACTCGCGCAGGACCTGCCGCCCGGCGCGGTGGACCACATCCGCGAGTTCGTGAAGAAGATGAAGAAGAACCTCCCGGAGTACGACAAGCTCGCCACCGGGAACCCCATCTTCAAGGCCCGCATGCAGGACATCGGCTACCTCGACCTGGCCGGCTGCATGGCCCTCGGCGCCACCGGCCCGATCCTGCGCTCCACCGGTCTGCCGCACGACCTGCGCAAGACCCAGCCGTACTGCGGCTACGAGACCTACGACTTCGAGATCCCGACCGCCGACACCTGCGACGCCTACGGCCGCTTCCTGATCCGCCTGGACGAGATGCGGCAGTCCCTGCGGATCGTCGAGCAGTGCCTGGACCGGCTGCAGCCCGGCCCGGTCATGGTCGAGGACAAGAAGATCGCCTGGCCCGCCCAGCTCGCCCTGGGCCCGGACGGCCTCGGCAACTCGCTCGACCACATCAAGAAGATCATGGGCACCTCCATGGAGGCCCTGATCCACCACTTCAAGCTGGTCACGGAGGGCTTCCGCGTGCCGCCGGGACAGGTGTACGCGGCGGTCGAGTCGCCCAAGGGCGAGCTCGGGGTGCACGCCGTCTCCGACGGAGGCACCCGCCCCTACCGGGTCCACTTCCGCGACCCGTCCTTCACCAACCTGCAGGCCATGGCGGCGATGTGCGAGGGCGGCCAGGTCGCCGACGTCATCGTCGCCGTCGCGTCCATCGACCCCGTGATGGGAGGCGTCGACCGGTGACCACTTCTTCTTCGGAGCGGGGCGTCAGCCTGGGCATGCCCGAGCTGCCCGCGCCCGCCTACCCGGACGACGTCCGAGCCCGGCTGGAGACGGACGCGCGCGAGATCATCGCCCGCTACCCCGACTCCCGCTCGGCCCTGCTGCCGTTGCTGCATCTCGTGCAGTCGGAGGAGGGCCATGTCACGCGCACCGGGATGCAGTTCTGCGCGGACATGCTGAACCTGACCACGGCCGAGGTCACCGCGGTCGCCACCTTCTACACCATGTACCGGCGCAAGCCCTCGGGTGACTACCAGGTGGGCGTGTGCACCAACACCCTCTGCGCGGTGATGGGCGGTGACGCGATCTTCGAGGAGCTCCAGGAGCACCTGGGCGTCGGCAACGGCGAGACCACCGACGACGGAAAGGTCACCCTGGAGCACATCGAGTGCAACGCGGCCTGCGACTTCGCGCCGGTGGTGATGGTCAACTGGGAGTTCTTCGACAACCAGACCCCGGCCACCGTCAAGCGCCTCGTCGACGACCTGCGTGCGGGCCGGCCGGTAGAGCCCACGCGCGGGGCGCCGCTGTGCACCTTCAAGGAGACGGCGCGGATGCTGGCAGGCTTCCCCGACGAGCGGCCCGGGGCCGTCGAGGCAAGCGGCAGCGCGGGACCCGCTTCGCTGGTGGGCCTTCGCCTGGCAAGGGGAGAGGCCGCACCCGCGCGCGTGGTCCATCCGCGCGACGGCGGTCCGCACGACGAGCGGCAGGACAGGCCCGTCCACCGACCGTCACCGAGCGAGCACCTGAGCTCACACGATGCGCCACAGGACACATCGGCCTCCGACCCAGCCCACCCGGCAGGGCCAACCGCCGAGGAGGGGGAGTGATGACCTTGGCACCCGAACTCAAAGACACCAGCCCCGAGAAGCTGCTCGCACCCGTGCTGTCGGCCTTCTGGGACGAGGACAAGTCCTGGTCGCTGGACGTCTACCGAAGGCACGAGGGATACGAGGGCCTGCGCAAGGCGCTGGCCATGTCGCCGGACGACCTGATCGCGTACGTCAAGGACTCCGGTCTGCGCGGCCGTGGCGGCGCGGGATTCCCCACGGGAATGAAATGGCAGTTCATTCCCCAGGGGGATGGAAAACCGCACTATCTAGTTGTCAACGCCGACGAGTCGGAGCCCGGAACCTGTAAGGACATCCCGCTCCTCTTCGCGAACCCGCACAGCCTCATCGAGGGCATTGTCATCGCGTGTTATGCCATCAGGTCGTCTCATGCCTTCATCTATCTGCGTGGTGAAGTCGTCCCTGTGCTGCGGCGGTTGCACTCAGCCGTCGCTGAGGCCTACGCGGCGGGCTACCTCGGCGAGAACATCCTGGGCAGCGGGCTCAACCTTGAACTCACCGTGCACGCGGGCGCGGGCGCGTACATCTGCGGTGAGGAGACCGCGCTCCTGGACTCGCTCGAAGGCCGCCGGGGTCAACCGCGGCTCCGTCCCCCCTTTCCTGCCGTCGCGGGCCTCTATGCGTGCCCGACTGTGGTGAATAACGTCGAGTCGATCGCGTCGGTTCCCGCGATCCTGCAAAAAGGAAAAGAGTGGTTCAGGTCGATGGGCAGCGAGAAGTCTCCCGGCTTCACGCTCTACTCGCTCAGCGGCCATGTCGCCAGCCCCGGCCAGTACGAGGCCCCGCTCGGCATCACGCTCCGCCAGCTCCTGGAGATGAGCGGCGGAATGAGGCCCGGGCACCGGCTGAAGTTCTGGACACCCGGCGGCTCCTCGACGCCGATGTTCACCGACGAGCACCTCGACGTCCCTCTTGATTACGAAGGAGTGGGCGCCGCGGGTTCCATGCTGGGCACGAAAGCTCTCCAGTGCTTCGACGAGACGACCTGCGTGGTGCGTGCCGTCACCCGCTGGACCGAGTTCTACGCCCACGAGTCCTGCGGCAAGTGCACGCCCTGCCGCGAAGGGACCTACTGGCTGGTGCAGTTGCTCCGCGACATCGAGGACGGCAAGGGCGCCATGTCCGACCTCGACAAGCTGGGCGACATCGCCGACAACATCAACGGCAAGTCCTTCTGCGCCCTCGGCGACGGTGCCGCCTCGCCGATCTTCTCCTCGCTCAAGTACTTCCGCGAGGAGTACGAGCAGCACATCACGGGCCGCGGCTGCCCCCTCGACCCGGCCAAGTCGACGGCCTGGGCCGACCGCACGGAGGTGAACGCATGACCGTGACCACCAACGCTCCCGCCGGTGGGGGAGAGGCGGCGGTCCCGCCGGAAGATCTCGTGACCCTGACGATCGACGGCGTGGAGATCAGCGTGCCCAAGGGCACCCTGGTCATCCGGGCCGCCGAGCAACTCGGCATCGAGATCCCCCGGTTCTGCGACCACCCCCTCCTCGACCCGGCCGGCGCCTGCCGCCAGTGCATCGTCGAGGTCGAGGGCCAGCGCAAGCCGATGGCCTCCTGCACCATCACCTGCACCGACGGGATGGTGGTGAAGACCCACCTCACCTCGCCGGTCGCCGAGAAGGCCCAGCACGGTGTGATGGAGCTGCTCCTCATCAACCACCCGCTGGACTGCCCGGTCTGCGACAAAGGTGGCGAGTGCCCGCTGCAGAACCAGGCGATGTCGCACGGCAACGCCGAGTCCCGCTTCGAGGGCAAGAAGCGGACGTACGAGAAGCCCGTCCCGATCTCCACGCAGGTGCTGCTCGACCGTGAGCGGTGCGTGCTGTGCGCCCGCTGCACCCGCTTCTCCAACCAGATCGCGGGCGACCCGATGATCGAGCTGATCGAGCGGGGCGCGCTCCAGCAGGTCGGCACCGGTGAGGGCGACCCCTTCGAGTCGTACTTCTCCGGCAACACCATCCAGATCTGCCCGGTCGGCGCGCTGACCTCGGCTGCGTACCGATTCCGCTCCCGCCCCTTCGACCTGATCTCCTCGCCCTCGGTGTGCGAGCACTGCTCCGGCGGCTGCGCCACGCGCACCGACCACCGGCGCGGCAAGGTCATGCGGCGGCTCGCGGCCAACGACCCCGAGGTCAACGAGGAGTGGATCTGCGACAAGGGCCGCTTCGCGTTCCGGTACGCGCAACAGCGGGACCGGCTCGAGACGCCCCTGGTGCGCAATCCCGAGGGTGAGCTCGTCCCGGCGTCCTGGCCCGAGGCGCTGCAGATCGCGGCTCAGGGACTGCTCGCCTCGCGGGGCCGCACCGGAGTCCTGACCGGTGGCCGGCTCACCATTGAGGACGCCTACGCGTACAGCAAGTTCGCGCGCGTGGCGCTCGACACCAACGACATCGACTTCCGCGCGCGGGTGCACAGCTCAGAGGAGGCCGACTTCCTCGCCGCCCGGGTCGCCGGACGGGGCCGTGACCTCGACGGTACGGGTGTCACGTACACCGCTCTGGAGAAGGCGCCCGCCGTCCTGCTGGTCGGGTTCGAGTCCGAGGAGGAGGCGCCCGGCGTCTTCCTCCGGTTGCGCAAGGCCTGGCGGGGCCACGGGCAGAAGGTGTTCTCCCTGGCCACGCACGCCACGCGTGGTCTGGACAAGGCGGGCGGCACGCTGCTGCCTGCCGCCCCCGGCACCGAGACCGAGTGGCTGGACGCCCTCGCCAGCGGGGTCGGTCTGGAGGATGACGGGGCGAGGGCCTCGGAGGCCCTGCGCACCGAGGGCGCGGTGATCGTCGTAGGTGAGCGACTGGCCGCCGTGGCGGGTGGACTGACCGCCGCCGTACGGGCAGCGACCGCGACCGGCGCGCAGTTGGTGTGGATCCCGCGCCGGGCCGGGGAGCGCGGTGCCGTGGAGGCGGGCGCGCTGCCCACGCTGCTGCCGGGCGGACGCCCGGCGACCGACCCGCGCGCGCGGGACGAGGTCGCCGCCGTCTGGGGCCTGGCCGGACTCCCGCACCGCTACGGGCGCGACACCGGGCAGATCGTGGAGGCCGCCGCCGGCGGCGAACTCCAGGCACTGGTGGTCGCGGGCGTCGAGGTCGACGACCTGCCGGACCCGGCACGCGCGCGTGAAGCCCTCCACGAGGTCGGCTTCCTGGTGTCGCTGGAGCTGCGGCCCAGCGAGGTCGCCGCTCTCGCGGATGTCGTCCTGCCGGTGGCCGCGGTCGCCGAGAAGGCGGGCACGTTCCTCAACTGGGAAGGCCGGGTGCGCTTCTTCGAGGCCGCTCTCAAGCCCGACCAGATGACCCGCCGCCTCGCACCCACCGACGCGCGCGTGCTGCAGATGCTGGCCGACGCCATGGACGTACACCTGGGTCTGCCGGATCTGCGCACCACGCGCGCGGAGCTGGACCGGCTGGGGGCCTGGGACGGGCCGCGGGCTACGGAACCGCTGGAGACGGCCGCCGCGTTGCCGCGGCCGGCCGCCGGAGAGGCTGTCCTGGCCGGGCACCGGCTGCTGCTGGACCAGGGCGTCCTCCAGCAGGGGGACGAGGCGCTCGCCGGGACGCGGCACGCGGCCCACGCGCGCGTGTCGCCCGCCACCGCCGCCGAAGCCGGTGTGAAGGACGGCGACCTGCTCGCCGTCACCGGCCCCGCCGGAGACTGCGCGTTCCCGCTGCGCATCACCGAGATGCCGGACCGGGTGGTCTGGCTCCCGCTGAACTCCGCGGGCGGGGGTGTCGCCTCCGACACCGGGGCGCGGCCCGGCTCCCTCGTCCGCATCGGACCGGCGACGCTCGCCGCCGAAGCACCCAAGGAGGTGGAGGCATGAGCCCGTACCTCGCCGCGGAAGACCTCTCGATGTTCGGCCGTGACCCCTGGTGGCTGGTCGTCATCAAGGCCGTCTTCTGCTTCGCCTTCCTGATGGTGACCGTGCTGTTCTCCATCGTGTGGGAGCGCAAGGTCGTCGCGTGGATGCAGCTGCGCATCGGCCCCAACCGGCACGGCCCCTGGGGCATGCTCCAGTCGCTCGCCGACGGCATCAAGCTGATGCTCAAGGAAGACGTCATCGTCAAACGCGCGGACAAGGTGGTCTACGTCCTCGCACCGATCGTGGCGGCCATCCCGGCCTTCATGGCCATCGCGGTGATCCCCTTCGGCCCGGCCGGCAACGAGATCTCGATCTTCGGCCACCGCACCACGATGCAGCTCACCGACCTGCCGATCGCCATGCTCTACGTCCTCGCGGTCGCCTCGGTCGGCATCTACGGCATCGTGCTGGCGGGCTGGAGCTCCGGATCCACCTATCCGCTGCTCGGCGGTCTGCGCTCCTGCGCGCAGATGATCTCGTACGAGATCGCCATGGGCGCCGCGTTCGCCTCGGTGTTCCTCTACTCGGGGTCCATGTCGACCTCGACGATCGTCGAACAGCAGCACGACCGCTGGTACATCGTCCTGCTACCGGTCTCCTTCCTCATCTACATCGTGACGATGGTCGGCGAGACCAACCGCGCTCCCTTCGACATGCCGGAGTCCGAGGGCGACCTCGTCGGCGGCTTCAACACCGAGTACTCGTCGATCAAGTTCGCGATGTTCATGCTCGCCGAGTACGTGAACATGGTGACGGTCTCGGCCGTGTCGACCACGCTCTTCCTGGGCGGCTGGCGGGCTCCCTGGCCGGTCAGCACCTTCTGGGAGGGCGCGAACCACGGCTGGTGGCCGATGCTCTGGTTCGTGATCAAGGTGCAGCTGCTGCTGTTCTTCTTCATCTGGCTGCGCGGAACCCTCCCGCGCGTCCGCTACGACCAGTTGATGAAGCTCGGCTGGAAGGTCCTCATCCCGATCTCCCTCGTCTGGCTGATGCTCGTGGCCACCGTGCGGACCCTCAAGAACGAGAACTACGACTTCGCCGACATCGCCCTCTACATCGCCGGCGGCGTCCTCGTCCTGCTGCTGCTCTCCTTCGTCGCCGACATGCTCCGCGACAAAGCGAAGGCGGCCGAGCAGCCCGCCGAGGAACCGGCCGGGTTCGACCCGATGGCGGGCGGCTTCCCCGTACCGCCGCTGCCGGGACAGGAGCTTCCACCGGTGCCCCGGCGCCGCTCGCGCCAGGAGCGGGAGCTGATTGTCAGTGGTGGGCCCGATACTCACAGTGACGGAACTCTGGATGGAAAGGAGGCGTCCGATGGCTGAGGAGCCCAAGGAGGCCGGGCAGGCGAAGCCTGGCTTCCAGAACCCGGTAGCCGGCTTCGGCGTGACCTTCAAGGCCATGTTCAAGAAGCGGCTGACCGAGCAGTACCCGGAGCAGCAGAAGACCACCGCTCCCCGTTTCCACGGGCGGCACCAGCTCAACCGCCATCCGGACGGCCTGGAGAAGTGCGTCGGCTGCGAACTGTGCGCCTGGGCCTGCCCCGCCGACGCCATCTATGTGGAGGGCGCCGACAACACCGACGAGGAGCGCTACTCGCCGGGCGAGCGGTACGGCCGCGTCTACCAGATCAACTACGCCCGCTGCATCCTGTGCGGCCTGTGCATCGAGGCGTGCCCCACACGCGCGCTCACGATGACCAACGAGTTCGAACTCGCCGACAGCAGCCGCGCCAACCTCATCTACACCAAGGAACAACTGCTCGCCGGCCTCGAAGAGGACATGGTCGACACGCCCCACGCGATCTACCCGGGGATGGACGAGCAGGACTACTACCGGGGCCTGGTGACGGAGGCCGCGCCCGGCACCGAGCGCCAAGTGGCCCACTCCAAGGGCGAATCGGTCCAGGAGGCCGCGTCGACCTTCGGCGAGGACGAACCGGCGTCGGAGAAGGTGATCGGGCGATGACCGCGCACCTCGCCGCCACCTCCCTGGCGGCCTACTCGACCTCCACAGGTGAGGCCTTCCAGTTCTGGGTCCTCGGCACCGTCGCCGTGATCGGCGCCCTGTGCACCGTCTTCATGAAGAGGGCCGTGCACAGTGCCCTCTGTCTCGCCGGCACCATGATCATTCTGGCGGTCTTCTACCTCGCCAACGGCGCCTACTTCCTGGGCGTCGTCCAGATCGTCGTCTACACCGGCGCGATCATGATGCTGTTCCTGTTCGTGGTGATGCTCGTCGGCGTCACCGCGGCGGACTCCCTGAAGGAGACCATCAAGGGCCAGCGCTGGCTGGCCCTGGTGTGCGGGCTCGGCTTCGGCATCCTGCTGTTCGCGGGCATCGGCAACGCCTCCCTCAAGGAGTTCAACGGCCTCACCCGGGCCAACGCGAACGGCAACGTCGAGGGCATCGCCGCCCTCCTGTTCACCAAGTACGTCTTCGCCTTCGAAATCACCGGCGCCCTGCTCATCACCGCCGCCGTGGGCGCCATGGTGCTCACCCACCGCGAGCGCACCGAGCGTCCCAAGACGCAGCGCGAGATGGCCGAGGAGCGGGTGCGCGAGGGCAAGAACCTGCCGCCGCTGCCGGCACCCGGTGTGTACGCCCGGCACAACGCCGTGGACATCGCCGGCCTGCTGCCCGACGGCACGCCGTCCGACCTCACCGTCAGCAAGACGCTGCGGGAGCGCGGCCAGATCCGTGACGTGTCGCAGGAAGCGATCAACGACCTGCGGGCGCTGGAGCAGCGAGCCGAGGACCGCCTGGAGCGGACCGAGATCGAGCCGTCGGCCTTCAAGCGGACGGAGGAGGCGTCGAAGTGAACCCCGTCAACTACCTCTACCTGGCCGCCCTGTTGTTCACGATCGGCGCGACCGGTGTGCTGATCAGGCGCAACGCGATCGTCGTGTTCATGTGCGTCGAGCTCATGCTCAACGCCTGCAACCTCGCGTTCGTCGCCTTCTCCCGGATGCACGGCAACCTCGACGGCCAGATCATCGCCTTCTTCACGATGGTCGTCGCCGCCGCGGAGGTCGTGGTCGGGCTCGCGATCATCGTGTCGCTGTTCCGTTCCCGCCACTCGGCCTCGGTCGACGACGCCAGCCTGATGAAGCTGTAAGGGGTCGCTGAACCGTGACTAACGCAGATAACCTGATCGCGCTGCTCATCGCGGCGCCATTGCTCGGAGCGGCGGTCCTGCTGTGCGGCGGCCGGCGACTGGACGCCGTCGGCCACTGGATCGGCACGGCCCTGGCCGCCGCGTCCTTCGTCTTCGGCGTGATCCTCTTCGCCGACCTGCTCGGCAAGAACGCCGAACACCGCACGCTCACCCAGCACCTGTTCAGCTGGGTGCCGGTCGAGGGCTTCCAGGCGGACGTCGCCTTCCGCCTGGACCAGCTGTCGATGACGTTCGTGCTGCTGATCACCGGCGTCGGCTCGCTGATCCACCTGTACTCGGTCGGGTACATGGAGCACGACGAGCGGCGCCGCCGCTTCTTCGGCTATCTCAACCTGTTCCTCGCGGCGATGCTGCTGCTCGTCCTCGCCGACAACTACCTGCTGCTGTACGTCGGCTGGGAGGGCGTCGGTCTCGCCTCCTACCTGCTGATCGGCTTCTGGCAGCACAAGCCCAGCGCGGCCACGGCGGCGAAGAAGGCCTTCCTGGTCAACCGCGTCGGCGACATGGGCCTGTCGATCGCGATCATGCTGATGTTCACGACCTTCGGCACCTTCGCCTTCGGTCCGGTGCTCGGCACCCATGAGGAGCCCGGGCTCGTCGGCGGCGCCTCCGGGGCGACACTCACCGGTATCGCGCTGATGCTGCTGCTCGCCGCCTGCGGCAAGTCCGCCCAAGTGCCGCTGCAGTCCTGGCTCGGCGACGCGATGGAGGGCCCGACGCCGGTCTCGGCCCTGATCCACGCCGCCACGATGGTGACCGCGGGCGTCTACCTCATCGTCCGCTCCGGCGCCATCTTCAACGCGGCGCCCGACGCGCAACTCGTGGTCACGATCGTCGGTGCCGTCACGCTCCTGTTCGGTGCGATCGTCGGTTGCGCGAAGGACGACATCAAGAAGGCGCTGGCCGGCTCCACCATGTCGCAGATCGGCTACATGGTCCTCGCCGCGGGCCTCGGCCCCATCGGCTACGTCTTCGCGATCATGCACCTGGTGACGCACGGCTTCTTCAAGGCCGGGCTGTTCCTCGGCGCCGGTTCGGTCATGCACGGCATGAACGACGAGGTCGACATGCGCAAGTACGGCGGCCTCAGGAAGTACATGCCGATCACCTTCATCACGTTCGGCCTCGGCTACCTGGCCATCATCGGCTTCCCGGGCCTGTCCGGCTTCTTCTCCAAGGACAAGATCATCGAGGCGGCGTTCGCCAAGGGCGGCACCGAGGGCTGGATCCTCGGCGGCGCGGCGCTGCTGGGCGCGGCCATCACGGCGTACTACATGACGCGTGTGATGCTGATGACCTTCTTCGGAGAAGAGCGCTGGCGCAATCAGCCGACCCGGTCCCCTGAGGCGCCGAGCGCGGAGCCCGCCGCCGAGCACCAGGGCGAGCACGCCGAGCCGCACCCGCACGAGTCGCCCAAGTCCATGACGGTCCCGATGATCGTGCTGGCCTTCGGGTCGGTGTTCGCGGGCGGGTTCTTCAGCATCGGTGACCGTTTCCTGCACTGGCTGGAACCCGTCACCGGGCATTCGGAGGGCAACTCGCCGGTCAGTGCCCTCACGGTCACCCTGGCCACCATGGCCGTCCTGGTCGTCGGCGTCGCCATCGCCTGGGCCCAGTACGGCCGCAGTCCGGTCCCGGTCGTCGCCCCGCGCGGGTCGCTGCTCACCCGGGCCGCCCGGCGCGACCTGCTCCAGGACGACTTCAACCACGTCGTCCTGGTCCGCGGCGGAGAGCACCTCACCCGCTCCCTGGTGTACGCCGACCACACCCTGGTCGACGGTGTCGTCAACGGCACGGCTGCCTCGATGGGCGGCCTCTCCGGGCGGATGCGCAGGCTGCAGAACGGCTTCGCGCGGTCGTACGCGGTCTCGATGTTCGGCGGTGCGGCGGTCCTCGTCGCCGCGACCCTGCTGATGAGGGCGGTCTGATACCGATGTCCTTTCCCCTGCTGACAGCGACGGCGGCGCTCCCGGCCCTCGGGGCGGTCGCCACGGCAGCCGTACCGGCCGCCCGGCGCACCGCCGCCAAATGGCTGGCGCTGCTCGTCTCGCTCGCCACCCTGGTGCTCGCCGCCATCGTCGTGGTGCGCTTCGACCCGGACGGCGACCGCTACCAGCTCACCGAATCCCACGCCTGGATCAAGGACTTCGGCGTCCGCTACGAACTGGGTGTGGACGGCATCGCGGTCGCGCTTCTCGCGTTGACGGCGCTGCTGATCCCGTTCATCATCCTCGCGGGCTGGCACGACGCCGACCCGCTGGAGACCGGGAACAAGCGCTGGCGGCCGACGCAGGGCTTCTTCGCCCTGATCCTGGCCGTCGAGGCGATGGTGATCATCTCCTTCGAGGCCACCGACGTCTTCGTCTTCTACATCTTCTTCGAAGCCATGCTGATCCCGATGTACTTCCTCATCGGCGGCTTCGGGGACCGGGCCCACGCGCACGGCGAGGAGACGGCGTCCACACAACGGTCGTACGCGGCGGTGAAGTTCCTCCTCTACAACCTCGTCGGCGGTCTGATCATGCTGGCCGCGGTGATCGGCCTCTACGTGGTCGCCGGGAGCTTCAGCCTCCAGGACATCGCCGAGGCACGGGCCAACGGCTCGCTCGACATGGCGACCAACACCGAACGCTGGCTGTTCCTCGGCTTCTTCTTCGCCTTCGCGGTGAAGGCGCCGCTGTGGCCGCTGCACACCTGGCTGCCCAACGCCATGCAGGAGGCCACCGCCCCGGTCGCCGTGCTCATCACGGCGGTCGTCGACAAGGTGGGCACGTTCGCGATGCTCCGCTTCTGCCTCCAGCTGTTCCCGGAGGCGAGCAAGTGGGCGACGCCCGTCATCCTCGTCCTGGCACTGATCAGCATCATCTACGGGGCGCTGCTCGCCGTCGGCCAGCGGGACATCAAGCGCCTGGTGGCGTACGCGTCTATCTCGCACTTCGGGTTCATCATCCTGGGCATCTTCGCGATGACCAGCCAGGGCCAGTCCGGGGCGACGCTCTACATGGTCAACCACGGGATCTCGACGGCGGCCCTGATGCTGGTGGCCGGCTTCCTGATCTCCCGGCGCGGCTCGCGGCTCATCGCCGACTACGGCGGGGTGCAGAAGGTCGCCCCGGTGCTCGCCGGCACTTTCCTGATCGGCGGCCTGGCGACCCTCTCGCTTCCCGGGCTCGCGCCCTTCGTGAGTGAGTTCCTCGTGCTCGTCGGCACGTTCGCGCGCTACCCGGTGGTCGGGATCATCGCGACCTTCGGCATCGTTCTCGCCGCGCTCTACACCCTGGTCCTCTATCAGAGGACGATGACCGGGCCGGTGAAACCGGAGGTCTCCGCGATGCCGGACCTGCGGGTGCGCGAGCTGGTGGTCGTGGCTCCGCTGATCGTGCTGTTGATCTTCCTGGGCGTCTATCCGAAGCCCGTCACGGACATCGTGAACCCGGCGGTCAAACAGACCATGTCCGACGTGCACAAGAAGGACCCCCAGCCCAAGGTGGAGGCGGCAAAGTGAGCGCAACAGCCGTCCACAGCCTGTGGACAACCGCGGCCGATCCGATCTCGAAGATCGACGCGCCGAAGTTCGAGTACGGACAACTGTCCCCCATCCTGATCATCGCCGGCGCGGCGATCCTCGGGGTGCTGGTCGAGGCGTTCGTCCCGCGCAAGTCCCGTTACTACGCTCAGCTGTTCGTGTCCGTGGTCGCGCTGGCCGCCGCGTTCGCCGCGGTCGTCGCACTCGCCGCGGACGGATACGCCACGACCAAGGCCGGCATCGCCGCCATGGGGGCGATCGCCGTCGACGGACCGGCCCTCTTCCTGCAGGGAACGATCCTGCTGGCGGCCGTGCTAGGCCTGTTCACCTTCGCCGAACGCCGGCTCGATCCGGAGGCGCACGGCAACCGTGTCGACTCCTTCGCCGCACAGGCCGCCTCCGTGCCGGGCAGCGAGAGCGAGAAAGCCGCGGTGAAGGCCGGGTTCACCACCACCGAAGTGTTCCCGCTGCTGCTGTTCGCCGTCGCGGGCATGCTGATCTTCCCGGCGGCCAACGACCTGCTGACGCTCTTCGTGGCGCTGGAGGTCCTCTCGCTCCCGCTGTACCTGCTGTGCGCGCTGGCCCGCCGCAAGCGGCTGATGTCGCAGGAAGCCGCGGTCAAGTACTTCCTGCTCGGAGCGTTCGCCTCCGCGTTCACCCTGTTCGGCATCGCCCTGCTGTACGGCTACGCGGGCTCGATGTCGTACGCCACGATCGCGCAGGTCGTCGACGGCACGGTCACCACCGTCGACCCGGCGCTCGCGGACACCATGGGTAACGACGTCCTGCTGCTCATCGGCGCCGCGATGCTGGTGATGGGCCTGCTGTTCAAGGTCGGCGCGGTGCCGTTCCACATGTGGACGCCCGACGTCTACCAGGGCGCGCCGACGCCGGTGACCGGTTTCATGGCTGCGGCCACCAAGGTGGCGGCCTTCGGCGCGCTGCTGAGGGTCCTGTACGTCATCCTGCCCGGGCTGCGCTGGGACTGGCGGCCGGTCATGTGGGGCGTCGCGATCGTCACCATGCTCGGCGGTGCGATCGTCGCGATCACCCAGACCGACATCAAGCGGCTGCTGGCGTACTCGTCGATCGCGCACGCGGGCTTCATCCTCGCGGGTGTCATCGCGACCACGCCCGACGGTGTGTCCTCGGTTCTCTTCTACCTGGCCGCGTACTCGTTCGTGACGATCGGCGCGTTCGCGGTGGTCACGCTGGTCCGCGACGCGGGCGGCGAGGCGACCCACCTGTCCAAGTGGGCCGGTCTTGGCCGCCGTTCACCGCTGGTGGCGGCGGTGTTCGCGGTGTTCCTGCTCGCCTTCGCCGGCATCCCGCTGACCTCCGGCTTCGCCGGGAAGTTCGCCGTGTTCAAGGCGGCGGCGGAGGGCGGCGCGGCTCCGTTGGTCGTGGTCGGTGTGATCTCGTCCGCGATCGCGGCGTTCTTCTACATCCGCGTCATCGTGCTGATGTTCTTCAGCGAGCCGAAGCCCGAGGGCCCGACGGTGGCCGTGGCCTCGCCTCTGACGACCACGGTGATCGGAGTGGGCGTCGTGATGACGCTGGTGCTCGGTGTGGCGCCGCAGTACTTCCTGGACCTGGCGAACCAGGCGGGAGTGTTCGTGCGCTGACCCTGCGGTGCAGGTGAGGAGGGCCTCGGCTCCCGTTGCGGGAGGCGGGGCCCTTCGCGTGCAGGCAGGGGGGAGCGGTGGTATGTCATCAGCCTGTGGATAACTCCGGCGCTGTCAGTTCCTGCCCCTATCGTGGAGGCAGTGGTCGAGGGACGACATACGGGGGACACGGCTATGGGCGGGACGGGCGGGATCATCGAGATGCCAGGGATCACCGAGACGCCGGCGACGGACAGCGAGGCGCTGGCCACGCTGCACCGGGTCTTCGGGTACGAGACCTTCCGTGGTGAGCAGGAAGAGGTCATCGAGCATGTGGTGGCCGGCGGGGACGCCGTCGTCCTCATGCCGACCGGTGGCGGCAAGTCGCTGTGCTACCAGATTCCGTCCCTCGTCAGACCCGGTACGGGCATTGTGGTCTCGCCGCTCATCGCCCTGATGCAGGACCAGGTGGACGCGCTGCGGGCGCTCGGGGTGCGTGCGGGGTTCATGAACTCCACGCAGGACTTCGACGAGCGGCGGGTGGTGGAGGCCGAGTACCTGGCCGGCGAGCTGGACCTGCTCTACCTCGCGCCGGAGCGGCTGCGGCTGGAGTCCACGCTGGACCTGCTGTCGCGCGGCAAGATCGCCGTCTTCGCGATCGACGAGGCACACTGCGTGTCCCAGTGGGGCCACGACTTCCGTCCCGACTACCTCTCCCTGTCGCTGCTGGGGCAGCGCTGGCCGGACGTGCCGCGGATCGCGCTGACGGCGACGGCCACGCACGCGACGCACCAGGAGATCACCCAGCGGCTGGGGATGCCGACGGCCCGCCACTTCGTGGCGAGCTTCGACCGGCCCAACATCCAGTACCGGATCGTGCCGAAGGCCGACCCCAAGAAGCAGTTGCTGGGTTTCCTGCTCGAGGAGCACCCCGGCGACGCGGGCATCGTGTACTGCCTCTCACGCAAGTCCGTCGAGGCGACCGCCGAGTTCCTTTCCCGCAACGGCATCGAGGCGGTGCCCTACCACGCGGGCCTGGACGCGGGCACCCGCGCGGCCCACCAGTCCCGCTTCCTGCGGGAGGACGGCCTGATCGTGGTCGCGACCATCGCGTTCGGCATGGGCATCGACAAGCCGGACGTCCGCTTCGTCGCCCATCTCGATCTGCCCAAGTCGGTCGAGGGCTACTACCAGGAGACGGGGCGGGCGGGCCGCGACGGGCTGCCGTCCACGGCCTGGATGGCCTACGGCCTCAACGACGTCATACAGCAGCGCAAGATGATCCAGTCGAGTGAGGGCGACGAGGCGTTCCGGCGCCGCGCCGCGGCCCACCTCGACTCGATGCTGGCGCTGTGCGAGACGGCCCAGTGCCGGCGCGGCCAGCTCCTCGCCTACTTCGGCCAGGACCCGGACCCCACGGGCTGCGGCAACTGCGACACCTGCCTCGTCCCGCCGGAGACGTGGGACGGTACGGTCGCGGCCCAGAAGGTGCTGTCGACGGTGGTGCGGCTGCAGCGGGAGCGGGGGCAGAAGTTCGGCGCGGTGCAGATCGTCGACATCCTGCTGGGCAAGCGCACCGCGAAGGTCATCCAGTTCGACCACGACCAGCTGTCCGTGTTCGGCATCGGCGAAGAGCACTCCGAGGGCGAATGGCGAAGCGTCGTACGGCAGTTGCTGGCCCAGGGGCTGCTCGCGGTCGAGGGGGACTACGGCACGCTGGTGCTGACCGAGGCCAGCGGGTCGGTGCTCCGGCAGGAGCGGGAGGTGCCGCTGCGCAAGGAGCCGAAGAAGGCGGTGACCTCGCGGTCGGCGTCCGGGTCGTCGGGTTCGGGCTCCGGGCGGGGCGACCGCAAGGCCAAGGCGGCGGCGGCCGAGCTGCCGGAGGAACTGCTGCCCGCCTTCGAGGCACTGCGGGCGTGGAGGGCCGAACAAGCGCGGGATCAGGGCGTTCCGGCGTACGTCATCTTCCACGACGCGACCCTGCGAGAGATCGCGACGGTGTGGCCCTCCTCCGTGGAGCAGCTCGGCGGGATCAGCGGGGTCGGCGAGAAGAAGCTGGTGACGTACGGGGAGGGCGTGGTCGGGGTGTTGGCCGAGCTGGGCGGCCCTCCCGGAGCGGGAGCCACTACGGGTGCGGCGGGTGACCCCGGCGCCGGGGCGGAGGGGCCCGCTGGTGGTGCCGCGCCGGGCTCGGGTTCGGGCGCGGGACCGGGCTCGCAGTTCGACGACTGGCCGGAGGCGGAGCCCGAGCCGGAGGACTGGATATAGGGGCTCGGAGGACTGGACGGGCAGGTGGGGTGCGGCATCGGCACCGGCTTCTGCTTCTGCTTCTGCTTCGGCGGTCTCAGAGAGACCGGGTCGCGTACGCCCTGACGTCCGCGTCGGAATCGGTGGTGGCCGTGGCAAGGGCCGCGAGGGCGTCCTCGGTGCCCGTGTGCCGGGTCAGGGCCAGGACGGCGGCCTTGCGGACATCGGCGTTCGGGTCGGCCAGGGCCTTGGCCAGGGCGGGGACGGCCGCTTCGGGGTTCGCCGCGGCCAGGGCGGTGGCGGCGCCGGCCCGAACCTGCCAGGCGGGGTCGGACAGGGCGGACGTGGCGCGGGCGGCCAGCGGTGGTGGGCAGCCGGTGGTGCCCAGCGCACTGTAGGCGGCGGCGCGCACCAGGGCGTCGGGGTCACTCGTCAGCTCCGTGAGGGCCACCTGGACGGCCGGGACGACCTCGGCTGCGTCCAGGACTGCGGCTCCGGGAGCGGAATCGGGGACGGTCGGGGTGCCGGCCGAGGTGTCCGGGCGGTCGGTGGCCGGGGTGTCGGTTGGGTGTCCCGTGGTCACCGTGGCCAGGGCCTTGGCGATCTGGACGCGGACCTCGCGGGACGGGTCGGTGGTGGCCGCGTGGGCCAACGGGGCCACGGCGTCCACGGACACGAGGGCGCGTACGGCCTCGATGCGGACGGAGATGTCGGAGTCCGACAGGGAGCCCGCGAACAGGTCGGCGTGGCCCAGGCGCAGCGCCCGCAGCACGTCCAGGGCGGTCGCCCGGACGACGGCGTCGGCGCCGGACACCGCGGTGGCGAGGCGGTCGCGGAGGGCCGGCTCGGGCGGCAAAGTCTCGACGAGTTCGCGCAGTGAGGCGGCCGCGGCGGAGCGGACGCCGGGGTGAGCGTCGGACAGGAGCGCGGCGAGGGCCGGTCCGGTTCCGGGCGGGGCGGTCTCCGTGAGGACGGTGACGGCGGTCCGGCGGACGGTCGGATCCGGGTCGGTCAAGTAGGGCTGGAGGGAGGCGAGTTCGGGCTCCTCCTCGGCAAGGGCGAGGAGGGTGAGCAGGCGGGGCGAGGTCGGGGCGTCGGCCTCGGTGACAGCGATGGTCCCGGCGTGGACGTCGGCTCCGGGCTGAGCGGCCGCATCGGTCCCGACGGCGAGTCCGCCGGTCTCCGGAACGGTGACAGCGTGGTCGGTCCCGGTGTCCGCGGTGGGCGTCCGTTCCCGGGCCACCGGTGCCACCTCCCGGGCCCCCGCCGTCGCCACCTGCTCGGCGTGCACCTCGCCGAGGTGCCGGGAAGGACCACCGGCCGGGGTGAACTCCTCGACCGGGACGAGATAGGGAGCCACGGGACGGGCCGTGAACTCCATCGCACCAGAGGGGGACTTGTGCAGATCGAGGTGGTGGAACCAGGACGCGTCGTCGCGATGAGGGTGGTCGAGGCGGTCGTGGTAGAGGCCCCAGCGGGACTCCGTGCGGGCCAGGGAGGCGCGGGCCGCCATCTCCGCGCAGTCGCGGATGAAGGTGACCTCCGCGCAGCGCATCAGCTCGTGCGGGGTGCGGGCACCCATCGCGGCGATGTCGGCGCGCATCCGCTCGAACGCCTCCAGCGCCAGGGAGAGCCGGGCGCCCGACTTCGGCGGGGCCACGTAGTCGTTCACGAAGCGGCGCAGCTTGTACTCGACCTGGGGCTGCGGCGGGCCGTCCGGGTGGTGCAGCGGACGGTAGATCAGCTCGTGCGCCTCCCGGAGCTGGTCAGAAGGAAGCTCGCCCTCGTAGGGCGCGTACTGGGAGGCGTCCGCGCCCGCCAGGTCGCCGAAGACGAACGCGCCGATCATGTAGTTGTGCGGGACGCACGCCAGGTCGCCGGCGGCGTACAGGCGGGGGACGGTCGTGCGGGCGTGGTCGTCGACGCGGACTCCCGAGGCCGAGTGGCCGCCGCACAGGCCGATCTCGGAGATGTGCATCTCGACGTCGTGGGTGCGGTAGTCGTGCCCGCGGCCGGAGTGGAAGGTGCCGCGGGTGGGGCGCTCGGTGGAGTGCAGGATCGACTCCAGCGCCGAGACCGACTCCTCCGGGAGGTGGCTCAGCTTCAGGTAGACCGGGCCCCGGTCGGAGGCCACCTCCGCGGCGAACTCGGCCATCATCTGGCCGGACCAGTAGTCGGAGTCGACGAAGCGTTCGCCGTGCCGGTTGACCTGGTAGCCGCCGAAGGGGTTCGCGACGTAGGCGCAGGCCGGGCCGTTGTAGTCCTTGATCAGCGGGTTGATCTGGAAGCACTCGATGCCGGTGAGCTCGGCGCCCGCGTGGTAGGCCATGGCGTAGCCGTCGCCCGCGTTGGTCGGGTTCTCGTACGTGCCGTACAGGTAGCCGGAGGCGGGCAGGCCGAGGCGTCCGCAGGCACCGGTGGCGAGGACGACCGCGCCGGCGCGGACGGTGACGAACCGTCCCGTACGGGTGTTGAAGCCCGCCGCACCCACGGCGCGCCCGTCCTTGGGAGACGTCAGCACGCGCACCGGCATCACCCGGTTCTCGATCCGGATCCGCTCCCGCATCTCGCGCCGCCGCAACTGCCGGTACAGGACCTTCTTGACGTCCTTGCCCTCCGGCATCGGCAGCACGTAGGAGCCGGAGCGGTGGACCTGGCGGACCGCGTAGTCGCCGTGCTCGTCCTTCTCGAACTTCACGCCGTACGACTCCAGGCGCTGCACCATGGCGAAGCCGCGGGTGGCGGTCTGCCGGACGGTGGACTGGTCGACGATGCCGTCGTTGGCGCGGGTTATCTCGGCGACGTAGTCGTCGGGCTCGGCACGGCCCGGGATCACCGCGTTGTTGACGCCGTCCATGCCCATGGCGAGGGCGCCGGAGTGGCGGACGTGCGCCTTCTCCAGGAGGAGCACGTCGGCGCCGTGCTCGGCGGCGGTCAGGGCGGCCATGGTGCCTGCGGTGCCGCCGCCGATGACGAGGACGTCGCAGGTCAGCTCCTCGGCGTCGGTGAGGGCCGGAATCTCCGTGAGGGTGTCCACCGGGGTGCCTTTCAGATGCTCAGGGAGGTCAGGACATCGCGCCGCAGCGCCACGCGTGCCGGGTCGTCGTGCGCCGTACGGTCGCGCGGGCGCGGGATGTCGCGTACGGCGGTGAGCCGGCCGGAGCCGAGCAGGGCCACGCGGTCGCCCAGGAAGAGGGCCTCGTCCACGTCGTGGGTGACGAAGACGACGGTCGCGCCGGTGCCCCGCAGCACCTCCACCAGCAGGTCCTGCATGCCGGCGCGGGTCTGGGCGTCGAGGGCGCCGAACGGTTCGTCCATCAGGACGGCGCGCGGGTGGGCGGCGAGGGCGCGGGCCAGTTGCGCGCGCTGGCGCTGGCCGCCGGAGACGCGGTGCGGCAACTGCCGGGCGAGGTCGGTGAGTCCGACCCGGTCGAGCCAGGACTCGGCCTGGGCGCGGCGTTCGTCGCGTGGCACTCCGTTGACGGCGAGCGGGAGTTCGACGTTGGCGCGCAGGGTGCGCCAGGGCAGGAGGGCGTCCTCCTGGAAGACCAGCGCGCGGTCGGTGGCAGGGCCCGTCAGCGGACGGCCGTCCTGGGTGGCCGCGCCGGCGAGTGGAGGCAGCAGCCCCGCCAGGGTGCGCAGCAGCGTCGACTTCCCGCAACCCGAGGGGCCGACGACGGAGAGGATCTCGCCGGACACCACTTCGAGGTCCACCCCCTCCAGCACGGGCGCGTCCGGGCGGCCGAGCGTGGCCCCACGCAGGGCGAGCCCGGTACCGGACCGCTCCCGCCCTCGCTGCGCCGGGCGGACCTCAGACGAGCTGGTCATGGGCCACCTCCTGGTTGGCCTTGGGGCGCGCGGTCGCGGAGGCGGGGCCGGCGCCACGGGTCCGGGGAGCGCGCACCCCGGGGACGTACGACGTGCGGGGCAGCCAGCGGGTCAGGCGGCGGCCCAGCAGCTCCACGGCGGTGGAGGTGAGCCAGCCGAGGACTCCGATGGTGACCATGCCGACGAACACGCCGGGGTAGTCGACGACCGTGTAGTCCTGCCAGGTGCGGTAGCCGACGCCGTACTGGCCGGAGATCATCTCGGCGGAGATCACACAGATCCACGAGACGCCGATACCGACCGACAGACCGCCGAAGATGCCGGGCAGCGCGCCCGGCAGGACGACCGAGCCGAGGATCCGCCACCGGCCGCCGCCCATGGTGAGCACCGCCTCCTCCCACACGGGGGTCAGCGCGCGGACCGCGTGCCGGGTGGAGACCAGGACCGGGAAGAAGGCGGCGGTGCAGGTGATGAAGACGATGCCCTGTTCGTTGGAGGGGAAGAGGAGGATCGCGACGGGGACCAGGGCGATCGCCGGGATCGGACGGACCACTTCCAGCAGCGGGCCGAGCAGGTCCTCGGCGAGGCGGGAGCGGGCGACGAGCACGCCGGTCGCCACGCCCAGGACGGCGGCGAGGAGGAAGCCGGTGAGGATGCGGGTGAGGCTGTCGGTGAGGTCCGTCCAGTAGTCGGGGCCGGAGAGCCGGTCGGCGAAGGCGCGGGCCACGTCGGCGACGGTGGGGAACTGCGAGAAGCGCAGCCACAGGTCGACATTCAGGCTGGTCAGCAGCTGCCAGAGGCCGAGGGTGGCGGTGACGGAAGCGAGTCGCAGGGCGTATCGGCCGGTCCGGCGCGGATATCGGGGCGCGTTTCGGGCCGTCTGCCGCGCGGTTCCGGTCATGATGCCCGCTCCAGTGCGTCGGCGTACGTGATGACGCGGGCGCCGCCGTGCTCGGCGACGTATGCCTGGGCGGTGGACGGGGCGACGAAGGGCAGGAGTTGGTCGCCGTCGGTCACCCAGATCGCCTGGTCGGCGAACCAGAGGGTGCCCGTGGTGGCGTCGGGGACGTAGGCGGCGCGGATGCCGGACCGGTGCTTGCCGACGTAACTCAGCAGTTCGGCGGGGGACTTGAAGGTGCGGGTCGTGGTCGCGCCCTTGGGCCAGATTTCGCTCGCGGCGGGTGCGGGTGTCGCGGCCAGGCGTTTGGCGTAGGTCGGGCCGAGGGCCTTCTTGACGTACTGGTCGTCGACGAAGGCGTCCACGTCCACGTCGCCGGTGAGCTTGGCCGACTTCAGGACCGACACGTCCTCCTTCAGGGCGGAGACGAGTGGGGGCTTGATCGCCGGGTCGAAGGTGGCGATGCCGTGGGCGCCGTTGTAGAGGTAGACGACCTCGGCGGGCAGGCTGGTGGCCCGGGCGACCTTCTCGGCGGCGGCCACCGGGTGTTCGGCGAGGTAGTCGGTGGCCTCCGCCTGGGCCTTGAGGAACGCCTCCAGGACGGCGGGACGCTTCTGCGCGAAGTCCTCGCGGGCGGTGACGCCGTGGAACGTGGGGAGGTTCAGCTGGGCGCCGTCGTACAGGACCTTCGCCTTGCCCTGGAAGGCGAGCAGGCCGGGCCAGGCGACGAACTGCGAAAGCGCGTCCGCGCTGCCGGCGGCCAGGGCCGAAGCGCCCACGGCCGGCTGCTGGTTGAGTTTCTCGATGTCCTGGTCGGGGTCGAGGCCGGCGCGTTGCAGGGCGCGGACGAGGGTGCCGTCGGCGGCCGAACCGACGCTCGTCGACACCTTCTTGCCGCGCAGGTCATCCAGCGAGCCGAGCTTGGAGCCGGGGGAGGTGACGATCGTGTTGAGGCCGCCGCGCAGGTTGTAGCCGGTGACCGAGACCAGACGGGTGGGCTTGCCGAGCTGCTTGCCGCGGGCCGCGTTGATGAGGAGCGGGAAGTCGCCCATCGAGCCGATGTCGATCTTCCCGGCGGTCATCTGGGCTGTGATGGGGGCGCCGGTGGCGTAGTCCTGCCAGTCGACCTTGTAGGTGTGGCCGTCGTGGAGGGCGTTGAGCTGCTTCTCGAAGTAGCCGAGGGAGCGGAGGAGGGTTCCCGCGGTGACCGTGTTGATCGTCTTGGACTGGTAGCCGACGGTGACGGTGATCGTGGAGCCGTCGCCGGCCTCGGCGGTGCCGCCGCAGGCCGTGAGCGGGAGGAGGAGAAGGGCGGCGGACGTGGCAACAGCTTTGTGTTTCATGGGAGTGGGAGGCCTCTCACCGGAGGAGGTAGGGCATGTTGACCGTGACGGCTCCGGTGGGACAGCGGGCCGCGCACGGGCCGCAGTACCAGCATTCGTCGACGTGCATGTAGGCCTTGCCGTTGCTCTCGTCGATGGCGAGGGAGTCCAGCGGGCACATGTCCACGCAGAGCGTGCAGCCGTCGATGCACTTCGACTCGTCGATGGTCACGGGCACGTCGGCCCGCTGGGGCGCCAAGGGCATGGCTGTCTCCAGGAAGGTGCGCGGGAAGGTGCGCGAGCAGGGGTGTTCAGCGGGGAGGGTGGTGTTCTACAGGGACCGGTGCAGCAGGCCGCTCATCGTGATGCGGTCGCCGCGGAAGCGGATGAACTCCAGGTCGACGGGGCGGCCGTCGGCGAGGTGCGTGAGGCGTTCCAGCATGAGGACGGCCGCGCCGCGCGGGGCTTCGAGCACGGCGGCGGAGTGAGTGTCCGCGTTCACCGCCTCCAGAGTGATCTCGGCGTGCCCGAGACGCTGCCCGGTGATGGCTTCCAGGAGGCGGAAGACGTCGGTGTTCTCCAGGTCGGCGGCGAGCAGGGCGGTGCCGAGGTCGAGGGGGATGTAGGTGAGGTCGAGGGAGAGGGGAAGACCGTTCAGGCGGCGCAGGCGTTCGATGTAGAGGACGTCGGTGCCGGGAGGGATGGCGAGGCGTTCGGCGACGGGGGTGGGGGCCGGGGCCGGGCCCATCGTGCGGACCTCGTTGGTGACGCGGCCGTGTTCGCGGAGGGTTTCCGCGAGGCCCATCAGGCAGTCGAGGCCATGCGGGTACTTCTGGGCGACGACCACGGTGCCGACGCCGGGGAGGCGTTCGACCAGGCCTTCCGCGCGGAGCAGGTCCAGGGCTTGGCGGACTGTGTTGCGGGAGGCGCGGTAGTCGGTGGCGAGGGTGGACTCGTGGGGGAGGGTGCCGTCCGGGAAGCCGACCGTGAGGAGCTGGTGGCGGAGGAGGTCGGCGAGTTGCCGGGCCTGGTCCGCGCGCAGCCGACGCCGGGTGCGGTGGGCGGCGACGGTGGTCGCGCCCTGGCCGGCGTGGTCTCGGATGCGGTCGGTGGGCGGCATGGATCGAACCATAGCGAGGTGGTAGGGAAAGCTGTGTTGCGGGAGTGTTGCGCCACCGGGTGCTCCGCCGGTTCAGCGGTTGACCTGGGTTTTCTTTGGGGGTGGGGGGAGATGTGCCACCCGGGGTCTTTGGCTTGGGCGGTGTTGCGCTTGCTGGGGGCGGGTGGCGCGGCCCGGCGCCGGCGGGGGGCGGCCTGCGTCCACCCTGGAGCATGGGCGTTCCAGGACGCCTGGTGGGTGGGGGCTGCGCTTGTTCGGCGGCTGCGGGTTGTCCGTGGTCGCTCGCGCAGTTCCCCGCGCCCCTGAGGTCGGTCAGCTCGCGCCAGGAGAGAAGTCGGCCGCTGCCGAGTCGGCCGGGCCCGGGTGGGGTGACAGCCCGGACTTGACGGGGTGGCTGCCTGGAGCTGGGTGGATCAGGTGGTCGTCGGAGGCTGGGGTCAGGTCAGGGCTGTCAGGCCGGGGGCGAAGGCGATGAGCAGGGGGAGGAGGGGGACCAGGGCTGCCGCAGTGGTGGTGAGGAGGCGGTGTCGGGGGCCCAGGCGGGGCTGGGGTTCCAGGAGGCGGTCCACGCGTTCGCCGAGGAGGCGGTGGGTGGAGGCGCAGGAGAGGACGCCCCGGTGCTGGTTGAGTTCGATCAGGGCCAGGGCCGTTGTCAGGTGGCCGCAGCGGCGGGAGGCTGTGTCGTCGGCGGCGAGTTCGACCAGGCGATGGGTCTCGTCGCAGAAGTGGGAGAAGAGCGGGACCTGCGGGAAGCCGGTGGCCAGCGCGGTGGAGAGGTGCAACAGCCAGTCGTGGCGGGCCCGGGCGTGACCGCGTTCGTGGGTGAGGACGGCGTCGAGCTGGTGGTCGGTCAGCCGGTGCAGCGCCCCGGTCGTGACGATCAGCTGGGGCGGGTTGCCCGGCAACCACCAGGCGTCCGGGTACTCGTCCTCCAGCACCAGCAGCGGGCCCCGCGCCGCGGGCAGCCCCGCCGGCAGGTCGGGGGCGCGTTCACGCAGGTGCGCACGGGCCTGGCCGCGGCGGCGACGGGCCTCGACGAGTTCCCGGGCCAGCATCGCGGTCGTCCACGCGGCCCCGCAGGCCAGCAGCAGCGTCAGGGCGACCGCCCAGGCCGGTGCCGCCGAGAGGTCGTAGGCCGCGGTCACGGCCGGCGGTGCCGGGGCGAAGACGTGGTCGCGGACGGTGTGGAAGACGGCCGCGGCGCCCAGTACCAACGCGGTCAGACAGCACAGCAGGACCGTGGCGACCAGGCACTGCCACACCCACAGTGCGACTACCGGGTCCCGTTCGGGCCACTCGGCCCGGGTCAGTGCGCGCGGGACCGGCACGGCGGCCGTCAGGGCGACGGCACTCAGCAGGAGCAGGCTGAAAATCATGCCACGGGCTCCGGATCCTGGTCTGAAAAGGGGCGGCTGCAAGTGCGGCTACGGGTCGGGCTGTGGGGCTGTGTGCGGCTGGGTGGGCGGCGCTTGCGGGTGCGCTTGCGGTGCGCGCTCGCGGCGTCTCGTGCATGTATCCGCCCAACGCCAGTATGACGGGGTGGGGCAGCGGAGTCAGGGGGTAACGAGCAAGCAAAACCTCCCTGGCACGGACCAGGCACCCGGTCACCCGGCCTAACCGAGAGGCACCCGGTCAGGCGCCCGGTCGAACCGTCAGGCACGAGACCAGGCACCCGGCCCGACCTGCCAGGCCCCCCAAACCCGCCGTCAGCCATCCCCGAACCGTCAGGCGCCCCGTCCGACCACCCGCCCCACCACTTCCCCCAGCCCCACCCGCACCCCATGCGGCCCGGGCGCCCAGGCCGACAGTGTCACCACGTCGCCGTCCTCCAGGAACGTCCGTTTGCCGTCGGGGAGTTCGAGGGGCTGGGTGCCGTTCCAGGTCAGTTCCAGCAGGGAGCCCCGTTCGTGCTCGGAGGGCCCGCTCACCGTTCCGGAGCCGTACAGGTCCCCGGTCCTGAGGGAGGCGCCGTTGACCGTCAGGTGGGCGAGCTGCTGCGCGGCCGTCCAGTACATGGTGGAGAACGGCGGCTCGGACACCACATGGCCGTTGACCGCGACCGAGATGCGCAGGTCGTAACCGCCGGGCTCGTCTGCGAAGAGCGAGTCGTCCAGGTACTCCAGCAGCGCGTGCGTGCGCCGGGGCGGGGTCACCCGGGCGGCTTCCAGGGCGTCCAGCGGGGTGATCCACGCCGACACCGAGGTGGCGAAGGACTTGCCGAGGAACGGGCCGAGAGGGACGTACTCCCAGGCCTGGATGTCGCGCGCCGACCAGTCGTTGAGCAGGCAGAGCCCGAAGACGTGCTCACGGAAGTCGGCGAGGCCCACCGGCCGTCCCATCGGCGTCGGCACGCCGACCACGAAACCGACCTCCGCCTCGATGTCCAGGCGGACCGAGGGGCCGAAGACGGGCACCGGGTCGGCCGGGGCCTTGCGCTGCCCGGACGGCCGTACGACGTCCGTGCCCGAGACCACCACCGTGCCGGAGCGCCCGTGGTAACCGATGGGCAGATGCTTCCAGTTGGGGGTCAGGGAGTCGGCGGCGTCCGGGCGGAAGATGCGGCCGACGTTCCGGGCGTGGTGCTCGGAGGCGTAGAAGTCGACGTAGTCCGCGACCTCGAAGGGGAGGTGCAGGGTGACGTCGGACAAGGGGTGGACGAATCCGGCGATCGTTTCCTGGTGGGACGGGACCGTCACCCACGCCGTCAGCGCGCGCCGTACGTCCGACCACGCGGTGCGGCCCGCGGCGAGGAGCGGGTTCAGGGACGGCCGGGCGAGGAGGGAGACGTACGGGGAGCCCAGGGCCGCGGCCGCGGCACCCGCGTCGAGCACGTGGTCGCCCAACCGGACGCCTACAGTCCGGTCCGTCGAGCCGGGGAGCGAGAAGACGCCGTACGGAAGATTGTGCGGGCCGAAGGGGTCGCCCTCGGGGACATCGAAGGGGGGCATGGGGGGCTGCCTCGCTTTCGTGCGAACCGTGCGGTCGATGAGGGGGCGCTGTGTGTCGATCTGGTCCGTGTGGTCGAGCCACACGTTACGGCTGAGTTGCCCACTGCGGGCAGTGCCTAAAGAGTTTGCAATGTCCGAATTTTCCTTGTCGGAGGTGGCAATTCCGGCTTAGCGTCCTTTGGGGGACACGGACGGGGTGGATCCGGTCCGTAGGGGGGACACGTGGGGGGACCCGTGGCCAGGAGTGCCGGCAGTGCGCCGTTTTCAGCCGCCCGGGAAGTGCCCGGTCTGATCGTGAAGTTCGGCGACTACCCGCTGCACCACGGCGGCGTCGGCGCCATCCGCAGTCTGGGCCGCCTCGGCGTCCCGATGTACGCGATCACGGAGGACCGCTACACACCCGCGGCCGCATCCCGCTACCTGGAACGCGCGTTCGTGTGGCCGACGACGGGGACGGAGGAACCGGAGCGGCTGGTGGAGGGCCTGTTACGGGTGGGGCGGCGGATCGGCCGGCCCGCCGTGCTGATCCCCACCGACGAGGAGGCCGCAGTCCTGATCGCCGAACACCAGGGCGAACTCGCGGGCCGTTTCCTCTTCCCGCCCGTCGACCCCGGCCTGCCGCGTCGCCTCGCCAGCAAGCAGGGGCTGCACGAACTGTGCGTGGAGCACGGGATACCGAGCCCGTCCGCGGCCTTCCCGCAGTCGTACGACGATGTCGTCGGCTTCGCCGAGAAGGCCCGTTTCCCCGTGGTGGCCAAGAACCGCGAGGCGTTCGAGCGGCGCAAGCAGCCGGCCGTGAACGGTACCACCCGCATCATCAGCCGCGAGGGCTTGCTGACCCTGGCCCGCGACTGGGGCGAGCATCCCGGAGTGATCCTCCAGGAGTACCTGCCCAGGGAACAGGCGGAGGACTGGATCGTGCACGCGTACTTCGACCGGAACTCGACCCCGCTGGCCCTGTTCACGGGGGTAAAGGTCCGCTCCTGGCCGCCGCACGCGGGCATGACGGCGAATGCGTACGTCGTCGACAATCCGGAACTCTCGGACCTCGCCGCGCGTTTCATCAAACAGATCGGCTTCACCGGAATCATCGACCTCGACCTGCGCTTCGACCGGCGCGACGGACAGTACAAACTCCTCGACTTCAACCCGCGCATGGGCGCCCAGTTCCGGCTCTTCGAGAGCGAGTCGGGGGTGGACGTGGTGCGTGCCATGCATCTGGATCTGACCGGGCGCACCGTTCCGGAGGGGGAACAGCGGGCCGGCCACCGGTACATCGTGGAGAACATCGACCTGCCCGCCCTGCTCGCCTACCGCCGCAGCGGCTATACGACGCCGCACGCACCGGCACGGGCGAGCGGGACGGAGCTGGCCTGGCTCGCGGGTGACGATCCGCTGCCGTTTCTCACGATGCTCGCGCGCTTCGTGCGGCCCGGCGCGAAGCACCTTTACCAGCTGTGGCGCACCAACCGCCGCGGCGGCAGTACCGGTTCGGGCAGCCGTCCGAGAGCCGGCCGATAGCCGGCAGAGAGCCGGCCGACGTCCGCCTGCCAGCCAGCCGGCAGCAGGAACAGTTGCCCGGACGGGCCATGAAGTGACGAAGTGACGAAGTGGCGTAGTGAAGCAGTGACGTCCTGGGGAGGGACTTCGTGATCCAACCCGTAGCAGTCATCGGTGCCGGACCGTTCGGCCTGTCGACCGCCGCGCATCTGCGGGCACGTGGCATACCCGTGCGCGTCTTCGGCGAGCCCATGGTCAGCTGGCGTGACCACATGCCCGCGGGCATGCTTCTCAAATCGACCCCGGCGGCATCGAGCATCGACGCCCCGCAGCGCGGCCACACCCTTGCCGACTACTGCGAGGCGGCGGGCATACCGCGGCTCGTGGCGGACGAGGACATCATTCCCGTCGAGACCTTCATCGCGTACGGCGAGTGGTTCCAGCAGAAGCTGGTGCCCGAGCTGGAGCGGGTGCGGGTGGTGTCCGTGGACCGTAGTCCGTCAGGGGGCTTCGAACTGAAGCTGGACTCGGGCGAGTTGTTCGCCGCGCGGGCGGTCGTCGTCGCGACCGGGTTGTCCGGCCTCGCCCATCTGCCCCCGGAGCTGGCCGCTGCGGCGGCGGACGGCCCCACCCCCACGGGCCCGGTCTCCCACAGCTCCCAGCACCACGACCTCACGCGTTACGCCGGCAAGGAGCTGATCGTCGTCGGCGCGGGACAGTCCGCGCTGGAGACGGCGGTGCTGGCGGCGGAGGCAGGCGCCCAGGTGCGGGTGGTGGCGCGCGGGCGCGGCAGTGTCGCGTTCGGCGCGCCGCCGTGGCGCCAGCCGAAGCTGCGCCCGGAGTCGCCGTTCGGCCGCGCCTGGTCGCTGTGGGCGTTCAGCTACTACCCCCACCCCTACCGCTACCTCCCGGCCCAGGCCCGCCACTACCTGGTCCGCCGGGTCCTCGGCCCGCTCGGCGCGTGGTGGCTGCGCGAGCGCTTCGAGGGCACGGTGCGGGTCAGCGAGGTCGAGCGCGTGCTGCGCGCGGACACGGCCGACGGCCACCCGGCGCTCACGGTCCTCAGCCACACCGGCCGTACGGAACAGCTGTCGGCGGACCATGTCATCGCGGCCACCGGTTACCGCGTCGACCTCGCCGCCATGGACTTCCTCGGCCCCGAACTGCGCACCCGGCTCGCGGTGAGCCGGGGCACGCCGAAGCTGGGCGCGGGATACGTGTCGTCCGTGCCCGGCCTGTACTTCACGGGCCTGCCGTCGGCGGCGTCGTACGGGCCGGTGATGCGGTTCGTGTGCGGGACGGAGTTCGCGTCACCGAGGCTCGCTGGGCACCTGGCGAGGGCGCACGGCTGACGGCCGGCCGGGGAGTTTCCACGCGGGAGCCGACCGGCCGCGGCAGCGCGTGTGCCGGTGGTGCACGTGCGCGTCCCTGATCGCCACCGGCTTCTGTTCGAGGTGCTGACGCAGCTGGTCGAGCGCGATCTCCTACGACCGCGTTCGGACGGCCGCCGGCCCAGCGCGTACAGCACGCGAAACTTTTCCGGCAGGGCTGTCACAACACCTGCCTCCGCTCCGTCAGTGAAGTGAAAGCGAGACCAGAACGGCCGGAACGGCCAGGTCGACCTGGACACTGACACAGGAGGCATCACCATGCAGGCTCGGATGACCAACCCGGCATACGTCCTTCCCGGTGCGATGAAGGGCATCGGCGCCCTCGGTCAGGCGATCGGTGAGGGCGGGCTGTCCCAGGAGGTCGCGGAGATCGTGGGGCTGCGCGCCAGCCAGATCAACGGGTGCAGCGCGTGCGTGCACGGGCATGTGCACAACCTGCGCAAGGCGGGCGTGAGTGAGGAGCGCATCGCGTCCGTCGCCGCCTGGCGCGAAGCCCCCTACTTCTCCGACGCCGAGCGGGCCGCGCTGCAGCTGACCGAGTCGGTCACGCGCCTCGCGGACCGTTCCCACGAGTCCGTACCGGACGCACTGTGGGACGAGGTCGCCGACCACTTCGACGAGAAGCAGTTGTCGGCGCTCATCCTCACCATCGCCCTGACCAACATGTTCAACCGCATCAACACGACCATCCACGAGCCCGCGGGCACGACCTGGGGATGAGACTCACGACGTACAGAGATCGGTCAGTCTCTCGGCGGCGGCATCGATCCGGCTGGAGTCCGGGTGGGTGTCGCCGTTCAGGACGGCCTTGTCGTAGTCCTTGATCGCCTGGTTGAGGTCGTCGACCGCCTTGTCGACCTTGCTGTCGTTCGCGTCCTTGCTGTCGTCCGTGTCCTTGTTGATCGCGTCGAGGTTCTTCTCGATCGTGTCGATCGACTCATCGGTCCGCGTCGGATCCTTCACCGCGTCCCAGCCCGCCTCGTGGACGGCCTTCAGGCTGTCGGCGATCGTGCCGGCGTTGGAGACGCAGCCCAATGAGGTGCCGACGGAGTCGGCAGAGTCGATGTCGTCGGGGTCGCAGGCGGTGGCGAGGGCGGCGGTGAGGGTGACGGCGGCCACGGCGGTGGTGATCGTGGTGATACGGCGTCGGCGGTTCCTGGGCACGGAGTGGTCCCTTCGGCGAGGTCGGTTGGCTCAGTGGGGTCGGTGGCTCTCTGTGACCTCCACGATCCCGGCTCCCGCCCGGTACCACGAGGGAGCCGACTGCCGTATCCGCGGTGTAGCCCACTACACCGCGGGGCACCGGCTCCCACCCGTGCGACCAGCCCGTGCGACCAGCCCCTACGACCTACCCGCTGGGCCGGTACCCACTACCCCCGGTACCGGCCCAGCGTCCGCAGCCCCGGCAGTGCCCTGTCCTCGAAGTCGAAGAGAGCCAGGTTCTCCCAGGCGTTGCCCGACGTCGGGTCCGCGGGGTCCCAGCCGTTGCCGGTGCGGTAGGTCCAGGTGCCTTCCCAGTAGCAGTAGCCGAGGCCCTGGCCGTTCGGGACGCCGGCGGCGAGGTCGGCCGCCGCGCGCAGCCAGGCCGCCTGGCCCTCGGGAGTGGCGGGGAAGCCGTCGGTCAGCTGTGACGGGCTGTTCATGATGTCGTTGGTGGCGTCCTCGCTGTTCAGCGTGAACGGATACGCCGTCTCCGCGATCACGCACGGCTTGCCGTAACGGGCCGTGACGTCGGCCATGTTGGCGGCGGCCTGCTCCAACGGCCCGTGCCAGAACGGGTAGTACGAGAGCCCGATGATGTCGAAGTCGACGCCGTGGGAGACCGCGTTGTCGAACCACCAGCGGTACAGCCCGTTGTCGCCGCCGTTGGCCAGGTGCAGGATCGTCCGGACGTGCGGCGTGGTGTCCCGGGCGGCGCTGAGGCCGGCCTTGAGGAACGCGGCGAGGTTGTCCCAGTGCTCCCAGTCGCCCTCGGGCCAGAGCATGCCGCCGTTGAGTTCGTTGCCGATCTGCACCAGGCCGGCCGGGGTGCCCTGCCGCCGCAGCGCGCCGAGGACGTCGGCGGTGTGGTCGTACACCGCCCTGGTCAGGCCCGGGACGTCCAGGTCGGCCCAGGCGGCGGGCTTGGTCTGGTGGGCCGGGTCGGCCCAGGTGTCGGAGTAGTGGAAGTCGACCCAGATGCCGATGCCGGCCCGCTTCAGGCGCCGGGCCAGCGGCAGGACGCGCGCCTTGGTGTTGTAGCCGTCGGCCGGGTCGACCCACACCTTCAGGCGGGCGTGGGTGACGCCGGAGGCGGCGAGGATGCGGACCGGGTCGTCGCGGTGGCCGTCGGTACGCCGGTAGACCGCGCCCTTGACCTCGTTCTTCGGCAGCGAGGAGATGTCGACGCCCCGGATCTCAAGACAAGCGCGCCGCTGGCCGGCCCTTCCCGAAGCGCTCCCCGCCACGGCACTCCCCGCCGTGCCCGCCACCGCGCTCCCCCCGGTGCTCGCCACGGCGGGCGCCGCGCCCAGCACGGGAACGGTGAGCGCGGCGACTCCGGCCGCTCCGGCGGCGCTCAGAACACTGCGTCTGCGCATATCAGGGTCCCTTCACAGTGACGGTCAGGCTGGAATCGGCTCCCGGACGACACCGGACATGCCGGCCGATCCGGCTGCTTCGGCTACGACGGCCGGCACCGGGAGGAGAGGACACCGCAGCCCATCAACCCGCCGACAAGAGCCGGGTTTCTGTGATCGTGCACAGTACCGCCGCTCCCCGACATCCGCGAGCAACAAGTAGGTAACCCCAGACCCCCGCCATTGACAAGGTGCCGAAACAATTCTCTACTGTGCACGATCACAGAGCCGCGCGGCCCTCGCGCACAGCCTTTCGGTCACGTCCGCAGAACCTCCCCCCACGGCGGTTTGCCGCGTACGCGGGACGTCCCGAGCCCGGCTGGTTCAAGTCAGGGGAGATGAAGATGTCGATCCACCGCCACCAGATCAGCAGGCGCAGCATCCTCGCCGGGGCCGCAGCCCTCGGCCTCACCAGCACCCTCGCCGCCTGCGGCGGTTCCGACGACGACTCCGGCGAGAGCAGCGGGCCGGTCAAGCTGACCTACTGGTCGTGGGCGCCGAACATGGAAAAGGTCGCCGCGATCTGGAACAAGAAGAACCCGGACATCACGGTCACCGTGTCGAAGCAGGCCAGCGGCGGTGAGATCGTCTCCAAGCTGATCACCGCGAAGAAGGCGGGCAACGCCCCGGACCTGATCCAGGTCGAGTACCAGTCCCTGCCGACGCTGGTCTCCAACGACGTGCTCGCCGACATCTCGAAGTACGTCGGGGACGTCAAGTCGGAGTTCTCCGAGGGCCTGTGGCACATGGTCACACTCGGCACCGACGCCGTCTACAGCGTGCCGCAGGACTCCGCGCCGCTGATGTTCTTCTACCGCGAGGACCTGTTCAAGCAGCACGGACTCAGCGTCCCCAAGACGTGGACGGAGTTCGCCGAGGTCGCCCGCGCCGCCAGGAAGGCCGTGCCGGACGCCTACCTCACCACCTTCTCCTCCAACGACCCGGGCCTGTTCGCGGGCCTCGCGCAGCAGGCCGGCGGCAAGTGGTGGACCGTCGACAGCGGGGGCAAGTGGTCCGTCGGCATCGACGACGCCGGCACCAAGAAGGCCGCCGAGTTCTGGGGCGGCCTGGTGCAGGAGGGCGTCATCGACAACCAGCCGATGTACACCCCGGCCTGGAACCAAGCCTTGAACAAGGGCACCCACCTGGCCTGGGTCTCCGCCGTCTGGGCGCCGGGCGTGCTGATCTCCTCCGCGCCCGACACCAAGGGCAAGTGGCGCATGGCCCCGCTGCCGCAGTGGAAGGCGGGCGACAACGTCACCGGCAGCTGGGGCGGTTCCTCCACCGGTGTCTCCAGCGACTCCAAGCACGCCGAGGCCGCCGCCAAGTTCGCCCGCTGGATCAACACCGACCCGGAGGCGCTGGCCGCCCTGGTGAAGTACCCGGCCGTCTACCCGGCCGCCACGAAGGGCCAGTCCGGCGACATCCTGACGACGCCCGAGTTCTTCTCGAACCAGAAGGACTTCTACACCACGGCCGCCACGATCGCCGCGACCACGGCGCCCTCCGCCTGGGGCCCGAACGTCCAGACCGCCTACACCGCCTTCCAGGACGGCTTCGGCGGCGCCACCAAGGCGAAGAAGGAGGCCCAGTTCCTCTCCGCCCTCGCCACCATGCAGTCGAAGACCTTCGACGACATGAAGAAGCAGGGCTTCGAGGTGACCGAGGCATGACCAGCGCTCCGCTCAAGGGCTCCTACCGCGTCGAGGTCGGGCCCTTGGCGGACGGCACCGGCACCGCCCCGTCCGTCCGCCCCAGCCGACCCCGCCGCCGTGGCCGCAGCGCACCGTACTGGTTCCTGGTGCCCACGCTGGTGCTCTTCGCCGCCTTCACCCTGGTGCCCATCGGGTACGCGATCTGGCTCAGCCTGCACAAGGTCAAGGTCAAGGGGATCGGCCTCGGCAAGGGGGCCCGCTCGGAGGTCTGGAACGGCCTCGGCAACTACGCCGACGTGCTCCACAACTCCGAGTTCGGCCACAGCGTGCTGCGCGCCTTCGGCTACGGCCTGATCGTCATCCCGACCATGCTGGGCCTCGCGCTGGTCTTCGCGCTGATGCTGGACACTCCCAAGGCACGCAGCGCGCCCTTCGCCCGGCTGATGATCTTCCTGCCGTACGCCGTGCCCGGCATCATCGCCGCCCTCATGTGGGGCTTCCTCTACCTGCCGACGGTCAGCCCGTTCTACTACCTGCTGGACAAGTTCGGCCTCCCGCAGCCGGACCTGTTCAACGGCGGCAACCTCTACCTCTCCTTCGCGAACATCGCGGTCTGGGGCGGCACCGGCTTCAACATGATCGTCATCTACACCGCGCTCAGGGCGATCCCGCCGGACATCTACGAGGCGGCCCGGATCGACGGGGCGTCCAACCTCAAGATCGCCCTCCGGATCAAGATCCCGATCGTCCTGCCCTCGCTGGTGCTCACCTTCTTCTTCTCGGTGATCGCCACCCTGCAGGTCTTCACCGAGCCGATGGCCCTGAAGCCGCTCACGAACAACCTGCAGAGCACGTGGAGCCCGCTGATGGCCATCTACGACAGCGCCTTCCTGAAGTCCGACGTCTACGGCGCCTCCGCCACCGCGGTCGTCCTGGCCCTGGCCACGTTCGTCCTCTCCTTCACCCTGCTGCGCATCTCCGACCGCTACACCCGGGAGGACCGGGCATGACCCCCCTCACCCTCACCGCCGACGCCACCGGCAGGCCCGCCCGAGCGCGGCGCACGGCCTGGGTCCCCACCCTCGTGCTGCTCCTCGGCACGCTGTACTGCCTGATCCCCATCGCCTGGGTGGTCATCGCGGCGACCAAGGACCGGTCGGAGCTCTTCTCCACCTTCAGCTTCGCCCCCGGCACCGGCTTCCTCGACAACCTCGGCGACCTGACCGACTACCGCGACGGCATCTACTGGCAGTGGATGGCCAACTCCGTCTTCTACGCGGGTGTCGGCGCCCTGCTGTCGGCCGCGGTCTCCGCCGCCGGCGGCTACGCGCTCGGCCGGTACGCCTTCCGTGGGCGGGAGTTCATCTTCAAGGTGATCCTGGCCGGCGTCCTGGTGCCGAGCATCGTGCTGGCCGTCCCGCAGTACCTGCTGCTGTCGAAGACGGGCATGGCCGACTCGTACTGGTCGATGCTGCTGCCGTCGATCCTCTCCCCGTACGGCGTCTACCTGGTCCGCATCTACGCGGCCGCCTCCGTGCCCGCCGAACTCATGGAGGCCGCCCGCATGGACGGCGCGAGCGAGTGGCGGATCTTCGCGCGGATCGCCGTACCGATGATGATGCCCGGCCTGATCACGGTGTTCCTCTTCCAGTTCGTCGCCATCTGGAACAACTTCCTGCTGCCGTACGTGATGCTGGCCGACGACACCAAGTTCCCGATCACCCTCGGGCTCTACACGCTGCTCGCCCAGGGCGCCTCGCAGCCCGCCCTGTACACCCTGGTCATCACCGGATGCCTGCTCGCGATCGTCCCGCTGATCGCGCTGTTCCTGGTGATCCAGCGGTTCTGGTCCCTCGACCTGCTGAGCGGCTCGATCAAGTCCTGAACACCCCTTTCCTGAACGAGGAACATGACCACCAGCGCGAACGGACGCCGCAGGCCGCCCACCATTCACGACGTGGCGCGGGAGGCGGGCGTGTCGCGGGGCACCGTCTCCCGCTTCCTGAACGGCGGCCACTACGTCTCGCCGGCCGCCCGGCGGTCGGTGGAGGCCGCCATCAGGAAGACGGGGTACGTGGTCAACCGGCATGCCCGCAGCCTGAGTACGGGACGGTCGGACTCGGTGGCCTTCCTGCTCACGGAGCCGCAGGAGAAGTTCTTCGAGGACCCCAACTTCAACGTGCTGCTGCGCGGCTGCACCGAGCATCTCGCCCGCCACGACATCCCATTGCTGCTGATGCTCGCCGCGACCGACGACGACCGGCGCCGGCTGACCCGCTACATCACCTCGGGCCACGTCGACGGCGTGCTGCTGGTCTCCAGCCACAGCGGGGACCCGGTCGCCGCCGAACTCCGGGCCGCCGGGATGCCGTTGGTGGCCTGCGGCAAGCCGATGGGACTCGGTTCCAGGGTGAGCTACGTGGCGGCCGACGACCGTGACGGTGCCCAGGGGATGGTCCGCCATCTCCTCGCGGGCGGCCGCCGCCGCATCGGCATGATCACCGGGCCGCTCGACACTCCGGGCGGCACCGAACGCCTGGCCGGCTACCGCGATGTACTCGCCGAGGCCGGCCTGCCCTACGACCCGGCGCTGGTGGCGGAGGGCGACTACCGCCGTACCGGTGGCGAGGAGGCGGCCCGCCGGCTCCTGTCCCAGGCGCCCGACCTGGACGCGGTGTTCGTCGCCTCCGACCTCATGGCCCAGGGAGTCGTCAACGCCCTGCACCAGTTGGGACGTTCGGTCCCCGATGACATCGCTGTCGGAGGCTTCGACGACTCGGCCGCGGCCACCGCCGTCACCCCGGCGCTCACCACCATGCGCCAGCCCTACGACCGCATCAGCGCCGAGATGGTCCGCATGCTGCTCGCCCAGATCGCCGGGGAGGACACGGCGGGAGTGATCCTGCCGACGGAACTGGTCGTACGGGACTCCGCTTGAACCCCGACGAATGTCGCAAGCGGAGCACGCGTCAACGCATGTGAAGGCTGCAGCCGTCCGGTTCACGTCGAGTCGCTGGGTCGTTCCATCCGTATTCTCTGATCATGGCCGCACCCACCGCATATTCACTCATCGCCACCGACCTGGACGGAACGCTGCTGCGAGGCGACGACACGTTCTCGGACCGGTCACTCACCGCGCTCGCGCGGGTGGCGGCGGCCGGTGCCCGGCACCTCGTCGTCACCGGCCGGCCGGCGCCCAGAGTGCGGCCCCTCCTCGACGACCTGGGCAGCGAGGGGCTCGCGGTGTGCGGGCAGGGCGCGCAGGTGTACGACGCCGGCGCGGACCGGCTGCTCTGGTCGGTCACCCTGGACCGGGAGTTGGCGGAGACCGCGCTCGGCAAGATCGAGGCCGAGGCGGGCCAGGTGTACGCCGCCGTCGACCAGGACGGCGTCGACGGCCTCACCCTCATCGAACCGGGCTACCTCATGCCCCACCCGACGCTGCCCGCCGTCCGCGTGAGCCGGCGCGACGACCTGTGGAGCGCGCCGATCAGCAAGGTGCTGCTGCGCCATCCCTACCTGTCCGACGACGAGTTGGCGTCCACGGCGCGTTCCGTGGTGGGTTCCCTCGCCACGGTCACCATGTCGGGCCCCGGGACCGTCGAACTCCAGCCATGCGGCATCACCAAGGCGACCGGCCTCGCGCTCGCCGCCGACCACCTGGGCCTCGGCCCGGACCGGACCATCGCCTTCGGTGACATGCCCAACGACATCCCCATGTTCGACTGGGCCGCCCACGGCGTCGCGATGGCCAACGCCCACCCCGAACTCAAGTCCGTGGCGGACGAGGTGACACTGTCGAACGAGGACGACGGCATCGCCGTCGTCCTCGAAAGACTGTTTCCGCGGCGCTGAGACCCAGGTACGTGCTGAGACCCAGGTACGTGCCGAGGCTCAGTACGGGCCGTTCACGTTGTCGATCGAGCCGTACCGCGCGGCCGCGTAGTTGCAGGCGGCGGTGATGTTCGCGACCGGGTCGTACGGGTCCCACGACGTGCCGGCGACGTGGTACGCCTGGAAGGTCGGGTCGATGGTCTGGAGCAGGCCCTTGGACGGGGTGCCCGCCGCGGCGTTGGAATCCCAGTTGTTGATCGCCAGCGGGTTGCCGGACGACTCGCGCATGACGTTGCGGTAGATGCCGTCGTACGAGCCGGGAATGCCGTGCTGCGCCATGATGTCGAGCGACTCGCGGATCCAGCCGTCGAGGTTGTTCGCGTACGTCTTGAGGGCGGCCGGGACGGCCTTGGCGACGGCCGGGGCGGCCTTCGTGGCGGCCTTCTTGGCCGGCGCGCTCGCCTTCTTCGTCGCCTTGACGGTCAGCTTGAGACCCGCGTGGATCAGCCCGGGGTTGCCGCCGACGGCCTTGCGGTTGTCCTTGTAGAGCCGGTGCCAGCCGCCGGGGGTGCCGTACTTGTTCGCGATGTCATAGAGCGTGTCGCCATGGGCCGTGGTGTACGTGACGGACCTGACCCGCGCCACGGTCAGCGCGGCGGGAACCTGGGCCGGCTGTGCGGCCGGAGCCTGCGCCGGCTGTGCGGCGCTCGCTGTGGTCGCGCCCAGCAGCGGGATGGCGAGAGCGACGACGCCCGTTGCGGCTGCGACGGCGCCTCGGGTGAACGGGCTGGTTCTGGGACGGTTGTGCTTACCTCGTGCGGCCATGGCCTTGCTTCCTCTCCGGCGCCTGCGAGGTGAGCTGTCGGGTGCGGGCTGGGAGGTGCCCGGTCACGCCGCCGTGAGGCGACGCGACTCAACCCCAAGCCGTTCCGGAATGTCCTGAGATATCCGGACCGGCGACTTACCTGGGTCCCCCGCTCCTGCCGTGCGGTGTTCGTCGATGGGTGTCTCCATGGGCGGCGGCAGGATTCGGCGTCCGCCCGACAGGCCGGGAACGTATGCGAGAGCACATGTCCGAAACAAGGGCCGGATTCACCCATCACACCTTTTGACCTTGGGATGGGGCGTATGGGGTGCTTGATCCTTTGCTGTTGCCAAGACTCAACTGACGCAAAGGGGAAGGGGAAACGTGAGCGCCCGGGAGTGCGGTCGCGAGCGGACGTACGTGACCCAACTCACGGTCGATCACAAGCAAGGCAAATCGGGCAATGAGCCCAACTCATAGTCAACCGGCGGTCCGTGGGATCCGCTTCTCCCAGCTGCGGTGGAAGACCACCTCGCCGCCCTCCGTGCAGACCACCTCGTTGGAGGCGAGGAAGTCCGTTCCGTCACAGGAGAGCTCCGAGCGGGTACGGACCGTGGCCTCCCAGCCGGGCTCCGGCCGGTGCAGCCGGACCGACCAGTCCGAGCGGGCCCGCGCCGACAGGGGGTCCGTCTCGGTGATCGTGTACGTCTCCAGCGCGTCCTCGGAGAACTCCAGCCCGTCGGGATACACGCGGGTGCCGCCGTAGCGCGGATCGACCTCCAGCCGCCATTCGCCCTTGGCCACATCACGTACGACCAGCCGTTCCGGGCGCGGCTCGTCCAGCGTCGCCGGGAAGCTCACTCCCAGCGGCTGCGACTGCTCGGGCTCCTCGAACGAGATGCGGGACTCCGACTCCCTTGCTCGTACCGGGAGTTCCAGCACACTGCCCGCCGGGTCCAGCGTGAAGCCCGCCGCCGACTCGGGCCGCGGCCAGATCCACGGCCAGTACGCGGAGGACACCGCGAGCCGGATGCGGTGCCCGGCCGGGAAGGCGTGACCGATGCCGTTCAGCTCGAACTCGACGTCCTCGGTGGCCCCCGGCTCCCACGGCACGACCTTGTCCCGCCCCTGCCGCGCCGACAGGTTCAGCACGCCCCGGGTGACCAGGGTGGAGGAGCCGTCCGGGGCGACATCGCAGACCCGTGCGATCACCTGGCCGCGCGGCAGCTCGGAGGTCAGCCTCAGGCGTACCCGCGGCCGCCCCAGCACCCAGGTCTCCTCGCCCGCTTCGAACTCGAAGCACACCGACCGCGCGTCCTCCTCCCGCTGGTCCGGCGGCAGGTCGGCGTCGTTCCCGAACGGGAAGAAACGGCCGGCGTCCACGCCCGTGTGCTGCGGGGAGCGGACCAGAAGAGGGGCGCCCTGAAGGCCGTACGAGAGGGTCGAGACGTGGGGGGAGGGCCAGGACGGCTCGCCGACCCAGCGGCCGGGGAGGGTGTCGTGGACCGTGGCCGGGGGGTGGGAGTCGCTGACGTAGGCACGGAGCAGCGGCTCACGCATCGCGCCGGAGTCGGCCCCCTTCAGCCAGTGGTCCCACCAGCGCAGGGTCTCCTGGAGGAAGCCGATCGCCGGACCGGGCGGCAGGCCGCGGTCGGGGTACTGGTGGGACCAGGGGCCGATCAGTCCGCGGACCCGGTCGGCCGGGAGGTGCTCGACCAGGCGCAGGACCGTGTCGCGGTACGGGTCGTGCCAGCCGCCTACCGCGAGGACGGCGGCGTCGATCGCGCCGTAGTCCTCGCAGACGCTGCCGTGCCGCCAGTAGCGATCGCGAATCTGGTGGTCGAGCCAGGTGTGGAGGAAGGGCTCGACCTCTTCGAGCCGCGTGAGCCACATGTCCCGCCAGCCCTCGCCGACGTACCGCGGGTCCGGCGGGCGCGAGACGAAGGCGAGCATGGTGGCCGCCCAGGCGTGCATGTCCACCGCGAGGACGGAACCTCCCATGTAGTGCACGTCGTTGTCATAGCGGTCGTCGGTGGAGCAGACCGTGACGACCGCCTTGAGCGGCTCGGGGGCGAGGGCCGCGATCTGGAGGGAGTTGAAGCCGCCCCAGGAGATGCCGAACATGCCGACCTTGCCGTCGCACCAGGGCTGCGCCGCGAGCCACTCGACCACCTCGACCCCGTCGGCCAGCTCGGTCGCCGAGTACTCGTCGCCCGGCAGGCCCTCGCTGTTGCCGTGTCCGCGCACGTCCACTCGTACGGAGGCGTAACCGTGGCCCGCGTACCAGGGATGGCGTTGCCAGTCGCGGGGCGCGGTCCAGTCGGTGAGTCGGTACGGCAGGTATTCGAGGAGAGCGGGTACCGGTTCCTGCGTGAGGGGCCGCCATACGCGCGCGTAGAGGAGGGTTCCGTCCGACAGCGGGATGCGGAGGTCCTCGTGGGTCGTCTCATAGGGGAAGGACGTACGGATGTGCATGAGCGTGATCCCGTGAGTTCAGTGGACCGGGTGCATGGTGCGCCGCAGCCAGGGCGCGACCGCGATCACGGCCAGTCCCGCGACCACCGCGATCGCGCCGTTGACGCCGAAGTAGGCCGGCTGGGAAACGTCGTCGTAGAGCTTCACCGTCTGGGCCTGGATGCCGTTCGCCAGGGCGAGGGACAGGAACCAGAGGGACATGGTCTGGCTGGAGAAGGCGGCCGGGGCGAGCTTGGTGGTGGCCGACATGCCGGAGGTCTCCAGCAGGATGTCGCCGAGGCCGAGCAGCAGGTAGGAGCCGACGATCCACCAGGCGGACATCAGGTAGTCGCCGCCGCCGTGCCCGCTGGTCGGCAGGGCCATCAGCAGGAACGACAGACCGCCGAGGACGACCCCGATCGCGATCTTGTTGGAGGCGTGCGGCTGGCGGCGGCCCATCCGCACCCACAACGCGGCGACCACGGGCGCGAGAGCGACCTCGAAGGCGCCCAGCGCGGAGGCGTACCAACTGGCCGGGAAGTCGAAGCCGAGGATCGTCGTCCGGGCGTTCGACGCGGCCAGCAGCATCATCGTCGAGTACGCCTGGAAGAGGATGAAGTTGAAGACCGTGGAGGCGAGGAAGAGGACGACGTACGGGCGCAGCCTGCCGCGTTCCTCGGCACTCACCCGGCCACTGGCGAACATCACCGCGAAGTAGACGGCCGGGGCGATCACCGAGACCAGGGTGAGCAGGTCCACGAAGCGGCCCATGGTGAGCCATCCGGCCGTGGCGAGGGCGGTCGCGACGGCGGCCGTGCCGAGGATCCCGGCGACGATCAGGCGGATCGCGCGGCGCGTCGCCTCCGGGGCGAGGGCGGACTCGGCCGCGTGTTCGCGTCCGGCCAGCCGGCGGCGGCCGGCCACGTACTGGACGAGGCCGAAGGTCATGCCGATCGCCGCCGCGGAGAAGCCCCAGTGCCAGCCCTGGTGGTCGCCGAGCCAGCCGGTGACCAGGGGGCCCGCGAAGGCGCCGATGTTGATCGCCATGTAGTAGAGCGCGAAACCGGCGTCCCGGCGGTCGTCGTCGGTGGCGTACAGCTTGCCGACCATGGTGGCCACGTTGGGCTTGAGCAGCCCGGTGCCGGCGCTGATGAGCCCCAGCCCCACCCAGGTCATGGCGGCGGTGGGCACCGCCATGGAGTAGTGGCCGCAGGCGATCAGGACGCCGCCCCACAGCACCGCGCGGTACGAGCCGAGGATGCGGTCGGCGAGCCAGCCGCCGCCGACGGACACGAGGTAGACGAGCGTGCCGTAGGCCGCGGAGACGGAGGCGGCGGTTCCGGCCGACATGCCCAAGCCGCCGTGGGCCAGCGTGTCGGCGAAGTACAGGACGAGGATGGCCTGCATGCCGAGGAACGAGAAGCGTTCCCAGACCTCGAGACCGGAGAGGGTGAGCAGGCCCCCGGGCTGGCCGAGGAAGGTGTGATCGTCCTCGGGCGGCGGGGGACTGCCGGGCGTGACGTCGAGGGCGGTTCGGGACACGCTCAACTTCTTCCGTGCAAGTCGGTGGATATCAGGTGATATCAAGTGATCAAAAACATACCGGGAGTGATCCTGATACCGCCCGGGCTGGACGGGCAGGCGCTATCGGGGATCGAAACGTGACCGGATACGCTGACTTGAGTGATGGCAGCGACCTATCGACAAACCGTGTAATCGCCAGAAGACACCAGCAGACAGGAGATCCCTCGTGACCGTCGTCGGGCCGTTCGGGCTGAGCGTGCGGGACCAGGCTCTGGAAGCCGATGTCCAGGCCGGATTGGCGGCTGTCGAGGAGGGACTGCTCGAAGCCACCAAGAGTGAGGTTCCCTTCATCACGGAGGCCGCCCAGCATCTGGTGCGGGCGGGGGGGAAGCGTTTTCGGCCACTGCTCGTGATGCTTGCTGCCCAGTTCGGGGATCCCTATGCACCCGGAATCGTGCCCTCGGCGGTGGTCGTCGAGCTGACCCACCTGGCGACGCTGTACCACGACGACGTCATGGACGAGGCCGAGGTGCGGCGCGGCGTGGACAGCGCCAACGCCCGCTGGGGCAACTCGGTCGCCGTCCTCACGGGTGACTTCCTCTTCGCCCGCGCCTCGCACATCCTGGCCGACCTCGGGCCCGAGGCGGTCCGGGTCCAGGCGGAGGCGTTCGAACGGCTGGTCACCGGCCAGATCCTGGAGACGGCGGGACCGCAGGACGGACGCGACCCGGTCGAGCACTACCTCGACGTCCTCGGCGGCAAGACGGGCTCGCTGGTGGCGGTGTCGTGCCGCTTCGGCGCGATGATGTCGGGCGCCGACGAGACGGTGGTCGACGTGCTGACGCAGTACGGCGAGCGGCTGGGCGTCGCCTTCCAGCTCGCGGACGACGTCCTGGACATCGCGTCCGACTCCCGCGAGTCCGGCAAGACCCCGGGCACCGACCTGCGCGAGGGCATCCCGACCCTGCCGGTGCTGCGGCTGCGCGAGCGGGCGGCCCGGCTGGGCCTGGCCGAGGACATCGCGCTGTGCGAGCTCCTCGACTCCGACCTCACCGACGACACCCGGCACGCCGAGGCCCTGGCGGGCCTGCGGGCCCACCCGGCGCTGGAGCACGCCCGCCGCGACACGGTCCGCTACGCCGAGGACGCCCGCTCCGCGCTGGCCCCCCTGCGGGAGTGCGACGCGAAGGTGGCCCTCATGGAGATGTGCGACGCGGTGGTCCACCGGGCGGGCTGACCTGCCGGATGTGCGGGGTGACCCACGTCACGCATGGCCTGCTCGCCGGCATCGCGGTGAGATCCGCCGGCTGAACAGCGTCGGCGGCGTGCCGTACGACCGGACCACGTGTTCCCGCGGGGCTGATCCAGCCGCACGCAACGCCATGTCTCCACCCGCACGCAACGCCATGTCTCCACCCGTACATGAGGCGGCGTCTCCACCGAACCCCTACGGGTCGGGGCAGGCGCCGCCTCCGTGTGTCATACCGCAGGTGTACACGGAGTTGAGTCCGAGGGCTGACGAATCATCCCGGTGAATTTGGTCAGATAGTCACCACGGAAACACCACTCCTCACCGATTCGGGTGAGAATGGCGGCTACGGGTGGACGTACGAGAGTGGGACAGCCGCCGCCGACGACGGAGGTAAGGCACACATGGCACCGTTCGCATCAGACGACAGCACGACCGTCACCGAGGCCGACGACCTGCGCGCGGCCCGCCGGCGCAAGGCCGCGCGGTACGTCGTGCCGGTCGCGGTGGTGGGGGTGGCGGCGGCGACCATCGGGCTCGTCCCCGCGCTCGCCGACTCCGGTGACCCCGATCTGCCCAAGATCAGCGCACAGGAACTCATCGAGAAGATCGCCGCGTCGGACGTACAGCAGCTGTCCGGAACGGTGAAGATCAGCACGGACCTCGGACTGCCCGATCTGGGCGGTCTGGAGAACAGCCTCGCCTCGGGCATGGAGTCGGGCGACGGGGGTTCCTCCGCGGACCCCTCGTCCAAGCTCACCGAACTCGTCACCGGCACCCACACCCTGCGCGTCGCGGCCGACGGCCCCGACAAGCAGAAACTGTCGCTGCTGGAGAACGCCGCCGAATACAGCGTCATCCACAACGGCAAGGACGTCTGGGGCTACGACAGCAAGTCGAACGAGGTCTTCCACTCGACCGCTTCCGACAGTGCGGCGGCCGGCAAGGAGCAGGACGTCCCGGCCACGCCCAAGGACCTCGCCGAACAGGCCCTGAAGTCGGTCGACGACACCACCTCCGTGACGGTCGACGGCACCGCGCAGGTCGCGGGCCGCGACGCCTACCGCCTCGTCGTCAAGCCCAAGGACTCCGGCTCCACCGTCGGCCGGATCACCGTGGCCGTGGACTCGAAGACCGGGCTGCCGCTGAAGTTCACGCTGACCCCGGCGAGCGGCGGCGCCGCCGTCGTGGACGCCGGCTTCACCCAGGTCGCCTTCGGCAAGCCGGCCGCCTCCACCTTCGACTTCACCCCGCCCAAGGGTGCGAAGGTCACCGAGGGCAAGCCTGATGAGGGCGCGGGCGCGGGCGCGGGCATCCGGAAGGGCCCGCAGCACGACCCGGCGCGCGCCAAGCCCGAGGAGGACTTCGGCAAGGGGCTCGACGGTCTCAAGATCATCGGCAAGGGCTGGAACTCCATCGCCACCTTCGACACCGGCGGCCAGGGCATGCCCTCCGGCTCCCAGGCCGGCGGTGACCTCGGCGGCTTCCTCGGCTCGCTCGGCGACAAGGTCAAGGGCGACTTCGGTTCGGGCACGGTGTTCTCGACCCGCCTGGTCAACGCCCTGATGACGGACGACGGCAAGGTCTACGTCGGCGCGGTCACCAAGGACGCCCTGGTGAAGGCGGCCGACGCGGGGAAGTAAGCAGCCACCGGGATGCGACGGACGGGTGCGACGGGTGTGACCGGGATGACGGGTACGACGAATTGAGGGAGCCGATGGGCGAACCGTCCGCCACGGAACCGGAGTCCGAACCGTATCCGCAGGGCGCGGGCGACGTGGCGGGCGCGGAGGACGCGGAGGGCAGTGTCATCCACACCCGCGCGCTCACCAAGCGCTACCGCGGCGGACAACTCGCCGTCGACGGTCTCGACCTGACCGTCCCGGCGGGCAGCGTCTTCGGCTTCCTCGGTCCTAACGGCTCCGGCAAGACCACCACCATCCGCATGCTGATGGGTCTCATCGAGCCCACCTCGGGGGCGGCCCGGGTCCTGGGCCGCCCCATGCCGCGCTCCTCGCGAGCCGTCCTCCCGCAGGTGGGCGCGCTCATCGAGGGCCCGGCCCTCTACGGCTTCCTCTCCGGCCGCCAGAACCTCATGCGGTACGACGCCGCCGATCCGACCGCCGACCCCCGCACCCGGAGCACCCGCGTCGCGGCCGCGCTGGACCGGGTGGGCCTCGCGGCCGCCGCGGGCAAGAAGGCGAAGGCGTACTCGCTGGGCATGAAACAGCGCCTGGGCCTCGCGTCGGCGCTGCTCCAGCCGCGCAAGCTGCTGGTCCTCGACGAGCCGACCAACGGCCTCGACCCGCAGGGCATGCGCGAGATCCGCTCCCTCATCCGGGAGCTGGCCTCCGACGGCACGACCGTCTTCCTCTCCTCCCACCTCCTCGACGAGATCGAGCAGGTCTGCACGCACGCGGCCGTCATGGCCCAGGGCCGCCTGATCACGCAGGGCCCGGTGGCCGACCTCGCGGCGGGCACCCGCGGACGGCTGGTCGTGACGACGCCGGACGCGGCGGAGGCGGCCCGGGTGCTGAAGGAACAGGGAGCCTCGGACGTGGTCATCGCGGACGACCGGGTGAGTGCCGAACCGCCCGAGCGTGACCTGGCCGACCTGAACGCGGCGCTGGTGACGGCGGGCGTCCGCGTCCGCGGCTTCGGCGTCGAACGGGCCTCGCTGGAGGACGCGTTCGTGGCACTGACCGGGGAGGGCTTCGATGTCGCAGGCTGAGGCGGTACGGCAGACACCGGCCGCCCGCACCCCGAGCCTGATGTGGACCTTCGGCCTGTTCCGCAACGAACTCCTGACCACCTTCCGGCGCTGGCGCACGCTCGCCCTGCTGGGTGTGCTGGCGGCCGTACCGATCCTGGTCGGGATCGCCGTGAAGATAGAGACCGGTGACGGCTCGTCGGCCGGTCCCGGCGGCGGAGGCGGCCCGGCGTTCATCTCGCAGATCACCAACAACGGCCTGTTCCTGGTCTTCACCGCGCTCGCCGCGACGCTCCCGTTCTTCCTGCCGATGGCGATCGGCGTCATCGCGGGCGACGCCATCGCCGGCGAGGCCGGTGCGGGCACCCTGCGCTACCTCCTGGTCGCCCCCGCCGGCCGCAGCCGCCTGCTGCTCACCAAGTACGCGACGGTGATGACGTTCTGCCTGGTGGCCACGCTCGTCGTCGCGGTCTCCGCCCTCACCGTCGGCGCGCTGCTCTTCCCGCTCGGCGACCTGACCACGATCTCCGGCACCCGTATCAGCTTCGCCGACGGCCTCGGCCGGGCCCTGCTGATCGCCCTGGCCGTCGCCGCGTCACTGATCGGCGTGGCGGCCCTCGGCCTGTTCATCTCCACCCTGACCAACAGCGGCATCGCGGCGATGGCGACCACCGTGGGTCTGCTGATCACCGTCCAGATTCTCGACCAGATCCCCCAACTTCACGCCCTCCAGCCGTACTTCTTCTCCCACTACTGGCTGTCCTTCGCCGACCTCATGCGCGACCCGGTGTACTGGGACGAACTGATGAAGAACCTCGGCCTCCAAGCCCTGTACGCGGCGGTCTTCGGCGCGGCGGCCTGGGCTCGGTTCACGACGAAGGACATCACGACCTAGCTCTGCCTGCCCCGGGTTTCCCCGACCGGAGGCTCACTCGGTCTCGTACGGGAAGCGTGCGAGGGGTGCCTCGGTCGCGAAGAACGTCTTCGCGCGGGTGAGGGCCTCGGTGTCCTTCAGTACGTCCCCGGGCTTGCTGCCGTTGCCGAGCAGCACTCCGCCGAACCTCATCCCCATGTACGCGGCCGAGTTGCTGAGCGTGCCGACCAGCGGGTCGGCGACCTCGCCCTCCCGGTGCGCGAGCGCGGTGACGCCCCAGAGGGTGCGTCCGGCCAGGGTGTCCTTGAAGTCGAGGCCGGGGGTGCGCAGCCAGCCCGACCAGTGGTCCAGGTAGCGCTTGACGGGGGCGGAGACCGCGTACCAGTACAGCGGGGACGCGATCACGATGTCCGTCGCCGCGAGCGTGGCGTCGAGCAGCAGCGCCAGGTTGCCCTCGGTGGGGCGGCTGTGGTCGCTGTCGTGCCGAAGGTCCACGAAGTCGGGGACGGGGTGCTCGGCGAGGCTGATCCACTGCTGTTCGACGTCCGCCGGAAGCTGCTCGGCGGCCCGGCGGGCCAGCATCTCGGTGTTGCTCTCACTGCGGCTGCTGCCCAGGACGAACAGGAAGCGGCGGGCCATGACTCCTCCAGATCATCAGCGGCGTACGCCTATAGAGCGCGCATGCAGCATATGCATACGCATTCAATGGACGCAATCAACCGTCGTGTCGTCGAGCGTCCGCGGCAACAACTCCTCCCGGCGATGGGTCGTGGAGCGGGGTGCCGGTCGGTCATGGGTGGGGGGTCATGGCGTGGTGGCGGTCAGACGGGCCAGGGCCTCGGCTTCACGGGGCCGGGACCCGCCCAGGTCGCCCAGGCGCCAGGCGTTGACCCAGGGCACGCGGTACACGTCGATCGCCGACTCGATCATCTTGATCCGCTGGGCGAGCGGGCGGGGCAGCCGACCGGGCGCGTCGGCGACCAGGGCGACCCCGTCGAGGTCGAGTCCGGGCGGGGCGCCGCCGTGCCGGAAGAGGTCCAGGGCGTGCAGGACGGCGTCCAGTCCGGACGCGTGTGTACGGGCGACGAGCAGGATCGACCTCGGCTCGGCGGGGCCGGGCCAACTGCGTCCGCAGTCATGGCCGCCGTAGACGGTGGCGAGGGTGGTGGTGCCGGCGCCGCCGTGGACACCGACGAAGGAGTGGCGCCGGGGGGTCGCGGACAGTGCGGAGGGCGCGGAGGGTACGGAGGGCTGGGCGAGTTCCGGCGGCACAGGTCCCGGTCCCTGTCCCGGTACTGGCACTGGTGGGGGCGTCGGCACCGGGCCGCGGAGCCAGATCTCCGGTCCGAGCGGTCCGTCCGTCCGCATCCCCGTCCCCGTGCGCGTGCCCGTCGCCATGCCCGTCCCCATCCGCGCGTTCCTCCTTGGTCGACCGCCTTCTACCCGCCGAAGGTCACGGCATCCGGGACACTCTCCTGAACAGGCGTGAGTTCCTGGAACGGGCCTGTGACGTCCTGGTGACGTGAGAACCGCGGGCGAGCGGAGAGACTCGACAGTACGTGTACGACGGATCTTGTACGACCGGATCCTGACGCAGACGACGAAGCCCGACGGCGGGAAGGGGCACCATGGGACCCGCACGCCTCGTCCGGCGACGCTCCGACGCATCCGAGTGAGGGAACGATGTCTCGACTCAGCCGTGACAAGAAGCGTGACCACCGACGCGCCGAGCGCCCGGCCGAGCCCGCCGCGCCGATCGAGGTCCACATCCCCGGCGACGGCGGCCCGGGCAGTGCCTTCGTCGACGGTGGCCGGGTCGTGGCGGCTCCCGGCGAGGAGATCCAGCAGACCGTCCTGAACCACCTCCACCGCATCGCCCTCACCACCGCCCAGGAAGTCCACGCCACCATCCACGACACCCGCATCGGCTACGTCGTCCCTCTCCGCGTCACCCCGAACGGCTCCAGCGCCTTCAGGGGTGAGCCGGTACGGATGGCTCCGCCGGGGGAGACGGGCGAGAAGGGACAGACGGGGGGCACGGGAGACACAGGGGACACGGGGTCGTCAGCGGGGAGGGCCGTGCGGGCGGACCAGGGGCCGTCGGCACCGGCCTCGCCCTCGGGGCAGCCGCCCGCCTGGCCCGCGCCGCCCACGGCCGTGCCGTCCACACCGGGGCAGCCCGACTGGCCGGCGCCGACGCCCAGCGAGCCCGGCCCGCACGAAGCGCCCGCGCCGGCCGGCATGTCCGGGGGCGTCGCGTGGCCCGCGCCGGCCGAGGAGCAGTTGCCGTCGGAGGGTTCCGTACCGGCCGACGGCCCCCAGACATCCGTACCGGCCGAGGGCCGCGAGACATCCGTACGATCCGTCGCACCCGAGCAGCCCGGAACTCCCGCCGTCTCCGATGCCGTACGGCCTCGGTGGGCGCAGATGGAGGAGTCGACGCATCTGCTGCGGGCGGTGGCGGAGCCGGTGCGGGACGCGGTGCCCACGTTTCCGACGCGGGCCGTGCCCGGGGACGGGGAGTCGGCCGGTGAGGAGGCCGTGCCGACGTTCACGCTGCGGACGCTGTCGGAGCCGTCCCGGACCTCAGCCCCATCTCCGGCCCCGGCCCCGGCCCCGGCTCCCGGTACGGTCGCCGCCCCCACCGGAGTGTTCGGTCCGCCCCCGGTGATGGACACACACCCCGCGCCCGCACCCACCCAGGAGCCCGGGCCGATGGCCACACCCCCACCGCCCCCCGCTCCGCTGCCCCGGCCGACAACGCCACCCCCCACACCCACACCCAAGCCCGCCCCCCTCCCCGCCCTCGACGACCTCGACCCCGCCCCCAAACCCACCCCGCCCCGGGGCTTCGACGCCGTGGCCGAAGCCGTGCTCGGGGACGAGGCGCTCACCGCCCCCGGTGACGCCACCGCGCCGGCGGTGCTCGCCGAGCCGATGGGGCGGATCAACGAGGCCGTGAAGGCGGGGCGGACGGACGACGCCGCTCAGTTGGCGGAGCAGACGCTGGCGCAGGCGTCGAGCGCGTTGGGCCCGGAGCACCTCGAAGTGCTGCGGCTGCGGGAACTGACCGCGTACATCGCCTACTTGGCCGGCGACCCGGTCCGCGCCCTCCACCTCTCCCTCGACCTGGCCCGCGTCCACCACGACGGCCGCGACGCGGAGGCCGCGTACGGCAACGTCCAGAGCGCGTTCACCGCCTGGCGTGCCGTACGCGATCCGCAGCTCGGTCTGGACCTGGGCCACGGCCTGATCGCCCTGTGGACCGAGCTCACCGCCGAGGAGGGGCCGGCCGCCGACGACATCGAGCAGTTGGAGAAGGCCCGCGCCCGAATGGACCGCCTCACCGAACGCGCCCGCGACAACGGCTGACGCCCGCCGGCGCGGCTGCTACGCCGACAGCTCCCACACCGCGTACGCGATCGCGTCGCTGTTCCGGTCCAGCGCCGTGTCGTTGATGTTGGCCGTCGTGTCGCACGACGAGTGGTAGCAGCGGTCGAAGGCCAGCCCCGAGGTCCCGCCCCACTTGGCCGCCTGCGCCGCCGTCTTGACGTAGTCGGCGCCGCTGAACAGCCCGCCCACCGGCACACCCGCGTTCTTGAAGGGCGCGTGGTCGGAGCGGCCGTCGCCCTCGGTCTCGATCTCGGTCGGCACGCCGAGCCCGGTGAAGTACTCCTTGAACGTCTTCTCGATGGCCGGGTCGTCGTCGTAGACGAAATACCCGGGGTTCGGCGAGCCGATCATGTCGAAGTTCAGGTATCCGCTGATCCGCGAACGGTCCCCGGTGGAGAGGCTGTTGACGTAGTACCGCGAGCCGACCAGCCCCAGCTCCTCCGCGCCCCACCAGGCGAACCGCAGATGCCTGGCAGGCCGGAAGTCCGCTCTCGACACAGCCAGCGCGGTCTCCAGAACCGCCGCAGACCCGGACCCGTTGTCGTTGATGCCCGCCCCGGAGGTCACGCTGTCGAGGTGCGAGCCCGCCATCACCACCTGGCCCGTGTCCCCGCCGGGCCAGTCGGCGATCAGGTTGTAGCCGACCCGGCCGGACGAGGTGAACTGCTGGACCGTCGTGGTGAATCCGGCGGCGTCCAGCTTGGCCTTCACATAGTCGAGCGACGCCTTGTAACCGGCGCGCCCGTGCGCACGGTTGCCGCCGTTGGCGGTGGCGATGGACTGCAACTGCGTGAGGTGCGCCTTGACGTTGGCCACGGATATGTCGGGCGCGGCGGCCGGCGTGGGTCCGACCGCGGGGGCCGCGCCGGCTATGGATCCACCGGCGAGGAGCGAGACGGCGGCGACAACGGCGACGGCCGCGGTACGCCCGGGAACCGAGAGCTTCATGTGGGGGGCTCCGAATTCCGTGGGAATCCCTGAATCCACAGGGATTCCACAGTGAATGGGGTGCCTGGATGGTGAAGCTGGGGTTGACGCTCCGTCAAGGGCGCAATCCGGTCAGCGGTGTTCGTATACCGGATCGGTGGCTACGGTCATGGATCGGCTGCTGGTGCGCGTTCCCGGTCGGCTACGCGTTCCCGGTCGGCTACGCGTTCCCGGTCACCTGCGCGTCCCCGGTCACCTATGCGTCCCCGGTCACCCGCGCGTCCCCGGCGGCCCGAGCCCCCCTAGGTCCCGCGCCTCCCGTACGTCCCCCGCCTCCCGCGAGTCGTACGCCGACCGTGCCGCCGCGATCTCCTCCTGGTGCGCCTCCGTCCACGTCACCAGCGAGCGGATGGTGGCATGCAAGGTCCCGCCCAGCGGAGTGAGTTCGTACTCCACCCGCGGCGGCACCACCGGGTGCACCGTCCGCTTCACCAGCCCGTCCCGCTCCAGCGAGCGCAGGGTCACGGTCAGCATCCGCTGGCTGATCCCGTCGATCTCGCGGCGCAACTCGGTGAACCTCAGTCGCCGGTTCTCCAGCAGCGCGATGACGAGCAGCGACCACTTGTCGGCCACCCGGTCGAGGATCTGCCGTACCTGGCAGTCCTCCCGGGTGTCCCACTGGAAGGGGTCGGCGTCACCGTAGTCCACGGTGCTCGCGCAGTAACTCGGTTGTTTTGAAGTGCCTTCTTCCATAGCGTCCAACGCTGCCGCAGGCTGAAGGCGGTTACAAGAGGGAACCGACCCTCATCCCCGTAACCGACCCCGACCTCACTACGGAGCACTGCCATGGGCAAGCGCGCATGGGCGCTGTTACTCGTCCTCTGCGGAACGATCTTCCTGGAGGGCATCGACGTCGCGATGATGGCGGTCGCGATCCCGTCGATCAGGGCCGATCTCGGGCTGGCCACGGACACCGCGGCCTGGGTGGTGAGCGGCTACGTCCTCGGATACGCCGGTTTCACCCTGCTCGGCGGCCGGGCCGCGGACCTGCTCGGCCGCCGCCGGATGTTCCTTCTGTGGCTGACCGTCTTCCTCGCATTCTCCGGGCTCGGCGGCTTCGCGACCGACGGCTGGATGCTGGTCGTCGCCCGTTTCGTCACCGGTGTGTCCGCCGCGTTCATGACCCCGGCCGCGCTGTCCCTGATCACCACGTCCTATCCGGAGGGCCCGCAACGCGACAAGGCCCTGCTGGTGTTCGCCGGTACGGGCGCCGGCGGCTTCTCGCTCGGCCTCGTCGTCGGCGGCCTGCTCACCGAACTGGGCTGGCGCTGGGTCTTCTTCGCACCGGTGCTGCTGTCGGCCGCGCTGCTCGTGGCCGCCGTACGGCTGATCCCGGGGCAGGAGGCCCCGTCCGCCGCCCGCCGGGGCTTCGACCTGCCCGGCGCGCTGACCGCAGCCGGCGCCATGCTGCTGGCCGCCTACGCCGTCGTACGCCTCGAACACGGTCTGGACGGCTGGCAGTTGACGACGGCCGCGGCGCTCGCGGCGGCGCTGCTGGCCGTGGTCTTCGTCGCCGTCGAGAGGCGGTCCGCCGCCCCGTTGGTCCGCCTGGGCATCCTGCGCACGGGGTCGGTCGTCCGCGCCGACCTGGGCGCGCTGCTGTTCGTCGGCGCCTTCTTCGGCTTCCAGTTCGTCGTCACCCTGTATCTGCAGGAACTGCGTGGCTGGTCCTCGCTCCAGACCGCGATCGCCCTGGTGATCATGGGCTGTGACGCGGTGCTGGCCCCGACGCTCACGCCGAAGCTGGTCGCCCGGTTCGGCAACACCCGGGTGATCGTCGGCGGGTTCGCGCTGGCGGTCGTCGCGTACGGCATGTTCCTGCGAGTGGGCCTGGACTGGCCGTATCCGGCGATGCTGCCGACGCTCTTCCTCGCGGGCACCGCCTTCGCACTGGCGTACGGGCCGCTCACGATCGCGGCGACCGACGGGGTCGCCGACGCCGAACAGGGCCTGGCGGGCGGTCTGCTGCACACCGCCACACAGTTCGGCTCGGCGATCGGGATCGCGGCGGTGACCGCGGTCTACGGCTTGGCGGCCGACGAGTCCAGCGGCTCCGCCGCCGACGGGGCGGGCTTGAGCGGCTCCGCACCGGAGGAGACCCTGTCAGCCTTCCGTACGGCGCTCACGGTGCCCGTCGGCATGGTCGTGCTGGGACTCGTCCTCTCGGTCCTGAGCGTGCGCGCGGCGCGGCGGGCGGTGCGCAGGGCGTCCCAGGTCAGCAGCGTCAGCGCCAGCCAGACCAGCGCGAATCCGGCCCAGCGCTCGGGCGGCATGGCCTCGTCGAAGTAGAGGACGCCGAGCAGGAACTGGAAGACCGGCGCCAGGTACTGCAGCAGTCCCAGCGTGGACAGGGGCACGCGGATCGCGGCGGCGCCGAAGCAGACGAGCGGAAGCGCGGTGACCACGCCGGTCGCCGCGAGCAGGGACGCGTGCCCCACGCCCTCGGAGCCGAAGGTGGCCTCGCCCCGCCCGCCGAGCCACAGCAGATAAGCGAGGGCCGGCAGGAACTGGATCGCTGTCTCGGCGGCCAGCGACTCGATGCCACCGAGGTTGACCTTCTTCTTGACCAGGCCGTACGTGGCGAAGGAGAAGGCGAGGGTCAGCGAGATCCACGGCGGCTGCCCGTACCCGATGGTCAGCACGAGGACGGCGGCGAAACCGATCCCCACCGCCGCCCACTGCACGGGCCGCAGGCGTTCCTTCAGGAGCAGCACGCCCATCGCGATGGTGACGAGGGGGTTGATGAAGTACCCGAGCGAGGCCTCGACCACGTGACCCGAGTTCACCGCCCAGATGTACACGCCCCAGTTCACGGTGATGAAAGCCGCGGCCACGGCGATCAGCGCCAGCCTGCGCGGCTGCCGCAGCAGTTCACCGGCCCACGCCCAGCGCCGTACGGCGATCAGCGCGACACCGACGAACGCCAGCGACCACACCATCCGGTGGGCGAGGATCTCCGCCGCCCCGGCGGGCTTCAGCAGGGGCCAGAACAGGGGTACGAGTCCCCACATCCCGTACGCCGCGAAGCCGTTCAGCAGACCTGTCCGGCTCTCACTCCTCGACGTCCCGGCCACGGGCCCTCCCTCTCATGCTCTGCTCGCCTGCACGAAAGTAACGCCGAGAACCCCCGCCTGTCATGCTCGTATCGCAATACGGTCATGACAGGCGGGGGTGGGGGCGCCCAGGGTCCGACGGGGGAGTGCGACCCCGGGGCGCTGGTCCGCTCGGGTCAGCCCTTGAGCGCGACCGCGATGGCCTCGGACAGCGGTGTGGTGGGACGGCCGGTCAGGCGGGACAGGTCACCGCTGCTGACGACCAGCTCCCCCTTCTCGATGGAGGTGTCCACGCCGGCGATGTTCGCGGCGACCGGCTCGGGCAGCCCGGCGCCGACCAGGATTCCGGTGAGCGCCTCGACGGAGACGGGGCTGTAACCGATCTCCTTGCCGGTCTGCCGGCTCAGCTCGGCCGCGTACTCCGCGAAGCTCCACGCCACGTCACCGCCCAGCTCGTACGTCTGGTTCTCGTGCCCCTCGCCGGTCAGTACGGCGACCGCGGCGGCCGCGTAGTCGGCGCGCGCGGCGGAGGAGACCCGGCCCTCCCCGGCGGCGGCGAGGACCGCGTTGTGCTCCAGCACCGGGGCGAGGTTCTCGGTGTAGTTCTCGTGGTACCAGCCGTTGCGCAGCAGCGCGTAGGGCACGCCGGAGGCGAGGAGCGCCTCCTCGGTACCCCGGTGGTCGTCGGCGAGGGCCGCGGTCAGGCCGCCCGGGGCGCTGGTGTACGCGAGCAGCGCCACACCGGCCGCCTTGGCGGCGTCGATGACGATCTTGTGCTGCTGGACCCGGCCCTTGTCGAACTCGTTGCCGGAGATGAGCAGCACCTTGTCGCCGGCGGCGAACAGGCCGTCGAAGGAGGCGGGAGCGTTGTAGTCGGCGAGCGCGATCTTCACGCCGCGGGCGGCGAGGTCGGCGGCCTTCTCCGCGTTGCGGACGACCGCGGTGATCTGCTCGGCCGGAACCTTCTCCAGCAACTGCTCCACAACGTGGCGGCCCAGGTGGCCGGTGGCTCCGGTGACGACGATGCTCATGATCAGAACTCCTTGTGGGGTGCGTTGTCACTAACCCTAAGGGATGCGCTAACTCTGCGAAAGTACCCACTTTGAAGTAAGGTACTTACGGATCAGTAAGCGCGGTGACGTGCGGCGACGTGCGGTGGGACGCGAGGAGACGCGACGGGATGCGGTGAGGTGCCGCGACGGACGTGGGCGTGGAGGGTTCTCGTCGGGGTGCGTGGGGGGAGCTTGCGCGGAGGCCGGGAGCCGGTGGGAGGTGCAGAAGTGCGCCGGAGGGGTGCGACGCGCGGGAGCACACTTCCGAGCTGGGATGACGTGAGCAGGAGGACGTTGCCCGACGCTGCCCGCCACGCGCGCTCCGGTGGCGCCGAACGAATGCGGACGGCGCTCGCTGGGCACACACAAGTCAGGGCGTTGGTTGACATGAGCGGTTCGTCCATCCATGCGCCCCCTCTCCGCCTCCCGCGCCGCCTTGATCAGCCCGGCATGCTGAAGGCGGGGCGCTGTGCCCACCCGCGCGCCGGTCCTCGTGCCGCCCACGAGACCACCGACCGGCAGCCGGACGCCATTGGGGGTCGCATTGGCCACACAGAATCCGGGTGCGCGAAGGATCGGTTCTGCAGCACGGGCAAGGGTCGGCAAGGTCCGCACTCCTTTCCCGCGTTCCGCCCGGCGTCAGCGCCAGGAGGAACTGCTTCTGGACGTCCTGCGCCAACTCACGTTCCTCACCGAGGAGATCCGCAACGCCAACCTGATCCAGTTGCACCGCATCACGGCGGAGCAGGTGGACCGGGCGATGTCGGATCCCGCGCTCACGGAGGCCATGAGCACCCTGCAGGAACTCTCGGACCGCAAGCGCCGGCAGGCGCTGTTCGTCAACCGGGAGTACAGCGCGATCCTGCTGGGGCACCGCATCGGCGCCTACGGCTGGGGTGAACTCATCGGCCACCTCCGGGTGCTGGCACGCAACCCGGTGTTCGCCGAGTACTGGGCGACGACCCGCGAGCACCGGCGCTCCCTGCCGCGCAACTCGTTGGAATCGCGCGTGGGCGAGGCCGTCGACATGATCATCGATGAGCTGGCGGACGATCCGGACGAATGGTGGGTCGTCGGGCCCGGCGGGCCCCCCTCCGAGGGATCGTCCGCCTGAGGCGTCAAGGAAAGGACCCGAACTTCCCCAAAATGCTGAATCACATCGCTCCGGAAGGTTTAATCTGAGGCCTTTCCGGGAGTTGCGTTGCGAGAGGCATCTCATGGGGTGTGAGAAGCTCCGGGCGTCGTCAGTGACCGGATCTTCTGGTATCCGGCCGTATGAAGAGAGCTCTCACGCGTGCACAGCGAACTTTCTGCCCTCAGCATCGTCCGACGTATCGGCGACTCGCCCCGGCAACGAGGATCAATGACCGGCGAGACGTGTCCTGACGTCTTCGAACTGAGTGACGGAAGTTTCGCGGTCATCGGAACCGACCGGACCGAGGACCTGGACGCCCTGCTCCCGGCGGACGCCGCTCGCGCCGACTACGAGCGCATCGTCGTGATCACCCGCGACACCCTCCTGCGCGCCAAGCGGGACATCCCCGACGCCTGACCCCCCGTACCACCGAGGGCCTGGGTGCCGTACGACACCCAGGCCCTCGTGCGTAGGAAACCGGCCGGTGAGCCCGCCACCGTGCGGCGGCCTGCCGGCCGGCCATCGTGCAGCCCGTATCGTGCTGCCGGCTGCCGGCTGCCGTCAGCCGACCACCGTCCAGGTGTCCCCGCCCGCCAGCAGCGCGGCCAGATCCCCCTTGCCTTTCTGTTCGATCGCCGTGTCCAGCTGGTCGGCCATCTGCGTGTCGTACACCGGGCGCTCCACGGACCGCAGCACACCGATCGGGGTGTGGTGCAGGGTGTCCGGGTCCGCCAGGCGGGAGAGGGCGAAGGCGGTGGTGGGGGAGGCGGCATGGGCGTCGTGGACGAGGACGTCCGCCTCGTTGTCCGCGCTCACCGTGACCACCTTGAGGTCGCCGGTCGCCCGGTCCCGTACGACGCCCCGCGAGTTGTCCGCGCCGAAGCGGATCGGCCGGCCGTGCTCCAGCCGGATCACCGCCTCCGGTGCCGACTGCTTGTCCTTGAGCGCCTCGAAGGCGCCGTCGTTGAAGATGTTGCAGTTCTGGTAGATCTCGATCAGCGCGGTGCCGGGGTGGGCGGCCGCCTGCCGCAGCACCTCGGTCAGGTGCTTGCGGTCCGAGTCGATGGTCCGCGCGACGAACGACGCCTCCGCGCCGAGGGCGAGGGACACCGGGTTGAAGGGCGCGTCCAGCGAACCCATCGGCGTCGACTTGGTGATCTTGCCGACTTCGGAGGTGGGGCTGTACTGGCCCTTGGTCAGCCCGTAGATCCGGTTGTTGAACAGCAGGATCTTGAGGTTGACGTTGCGGCGCAGGGCATGGATCAGGTGGTTGCCGCCGATGGACAGCGCGTCGCCGTCACCGGTCACCACCCACACCGACAGGTCGCGCCTGCTGGCCGCCAGGCCGGTCGCGATCGCGGGCGCGCGACCGTGGATGGAGTGCATGCCGTACGTGTTCATGTAGTACGGGAAGCGCGACGAGCAGCCGATGCCCGAGACGAAGACGATGTTCTCCTTGGCCAGTCCCAGCTCCGGCATGAAGCCCTGGACGGCCGCCAGGATCGCGTAGTCACCGCAGCCGGGGCACCAGCGCACTTCCTGATCGGACTTGAAGTCCTTCATGGACTGGCGGGCCTCGGCCTTGGGGACGAGCGAGAGCGTCTCGATCGTGCCCGTGCCTTCCGTGGTGGTCTCAGCCATCGATGGCCTCCTTGAGTGCCGTGGCGAGCTGCTCCGCCTTGAACGGCATACCGTTGACCTGGTTGTACGAGTGGGCGTCGACCAGGTACTTCGCCCGCACCAGCGTGGCGAGCTGCCCGAGGTTCATCTCGGGGATCACCACCTTGTCGTACGCCTTCAGCACCGCGCCCAGGTTCTTCGGGAACGGGTTGAGGTGGCGCAGATGCGCCTGCGCGATGGACTCGCCGGCCGTGCGCAGCCGCCGTACCGCCGCCGTGATCGGCCCGTAGGTGGAGCCCCAGCCCAGCACCAGGGTCCGCGCGCCGTGCGGATCGTCGACCTCGATGTCCGGTACGTCGATGCCGTCGATCTTGGCCTGCCGGATGCGGACCATGAAGTCGTGGTTGGCGGGGTCGTAGGAGATGTTGCCCGTGCCGTCCTGCTTCTCGATGCCGCCGATGCGGTGTTCCAGGCCCGGCGTTCCGGGGATCGCCCACGGGCGGGCGAGGGTCTGCGGGTCACGCGTGTACGGCCAGAAGACCTCGCTGCCGTCGGCCAGGGTGTGGTTCGGCCCCTGCGCGAACTGCACCCGCAGATCCGGCAGTTCGTCCACCTCCGGGATGCGCCAGGGTTCGGAGCCGTTGGCCAGGTAGCCGTCGGACAGCAGCATCACGGGGGTGCGGTAGGTCAGCGCGATGCGGGCCGCCTCCAGGGCCGCCTCGAAGCAGTCCGCCGGGGTCTTCGGGGCGATCACCGGGACCGGGGCCTCACCGTTGCGGCCGTACATCGCCTGCAGCAGGTCCGCCTGCTCGGTCTTGGTCGGCAGACCCGTCGACGGGCCGCCACGCTGGATGTCGATCACCAGCAGGGGCAGCTCCAGCGACACGGCGAGGCCGATGGTCTCGCTCTTGAGCGCCACGCCCGGGCCGGAGGTGGTGGTGACGGCGAGCGAGCCGCCGAAGGCCGCGCCCAGGGCGGCGCCGATGCCGGCGATCTCGTCCTCGGCCTGGAAGGTCCGCACACCGAAGTTCTTGTGCTTGCTGAGCTCGTGCAGGATGTCCGAGGCCGGAGTGATCGGGTACGAGCCCAGGAACAGCGGCAGATCCGACTGCCGGGACGCGGCGACCAGCCCGTACGCCAGGGCCAGATTCCCGGAGATGTTCCGGTAGGTGCCGACCGGGAACGCCTTCGTCGCCGGCGCGATCTCGTAGGAGACCGCGAAGTCCTCCGTCGTCTCGCCGAAGTTCCAGCCCGCGCGGAAGGCGGCGATGTTCGCGGCGGCGATGTCCGGCTTCTTGGCGAACTTCGAGGTCAGGAACCTCTCCGTGCCCTCGGTGGGCCGGTGGTACATCCACGACAGCAGACCCAGCGCGAACATGTTCTTGCTGCGCTCGGCCTCCTTGCGGGTGAGGTCGAATTCCTTAAGTGCCTCGACGGTCAGGGTGGTCAGGGGGACCGGGTGGAGGTGGTACCCGTCGAGGGAGCCGTCCTCCAGCGGGGAGCTGGCGTACCCGACCTTCTGCATCGCGCGCTTGGTGAACTCGTCCGTGTTGACAATGATCTCCGCGCCCCGCGGCAGATCGCCGACGTTGGCCTTGAGGGCGGCCGGGTTCATCGCCACCAGCACGTTGGGCGCGTCGCCCGGTGTGAGGATGTCGTGATCGGCGAAGTGCAGCTGGAAGGACGAGACACCGGGCAGCGTGCCGGCGGGCGCACGGATCTCGGCGGGGAAGTTCGGCAGCGTCGACAGATCGTTGCCGAAGGAGGCCGTCTCCGAGGTGAAGCGGTCACCGGTGAGCTGCATCCCGTCACCAGAGTCGCCCGCGAAACGAATGATCACCCGGTCCAGACGGCGGACGTCCTTCGCCCCTGCCGCTTTGCGCTGCTCTCCTGCGACGGTTCCGTCGGCCTGTTCCGCTGGGCTACTGACCTGGCTGGTCACTGAACTGGACCTCCCTAGAGGCGGCTGTCTGGGAGCGACCGTCCCGCAGGCCCTCCCAGGATCAACCCTACGACGGTAAGGGTCGCCTTCCCTGGGTCATTCGCATGACGGACACGCTTTTGAGACGGTTCGACACCTGTTCGACGCCTGATTTGTCGCGTTGCCCCGTCCCCCGGCGCTTCCCTGAGGACGCTCGCTGTCGCGCGTGGGTTTTCCCTCGGTCTGCTCACGAGTTCAGGTAGGTGAGGACCGCCAGAACGCGTCGGTGGTCCCCGTCGCTCTGGGACAGTCCGAGCTTCAGGAAGATGTTGCTGACGTGCTTCTCCACGGCTCCGTCGCTCACCACCAGCTGCCGCGCGATCGCCGAGTTCGTCCGGCCCTCGGCCATCAGGCCCAGGACCTCACGCTCTCTCGGGGTGAGTCCCGCGAGCACGTCCTGCTTGCGGGAACGGCCCAGCAGCTGCGCGACGACCTCCGGGTCGAGGGCCGTGCCGCCCTCGGCCACCCGCACCACCGCGTCCACGAACTCACGCACCTCGGCTACCCGGTCCTTCAGCAGATAGCCGACGCCACGACTGGAACCGGCCAGCAGTTCGGTTGCGTAGCGCTCCTCCACGTACTGCGACAGCACGAGCACCCCGAGTCCCGGATGCGCCTTGCGCAGCTGGACCGCCGCCCGGACCCCTTCGTCGGTGTGCGTCGGCGGCATCCGTACGTCGGCGACGACGACATCCGGCAGTTCGCCCTGCGCTTCCAGCTCGGTGATGGTCTTGATCAACGCCTCACCGTCACCCACCCCCGCCACGACATCGTGCCCCCGGTCGGTCAGCAACCGGGTCAGGCCCTCCCTGAGCAGCACTGAATCCTCGGCGATGACCACCTGCACCCTGTCCTCCACGATTCTTGGCCCCCGTGCCCCTGTAACGGACCGATCCCCGCCCCGGCCCCGTCCCCATCCGTTGGCCCTCAGTATCCCGCGATCGGCCGCATCGCACCGGGCCTGTGGACAACTGCCTGACGTGCGGGCGGATTTGCGGCGGGTTCTTGGCGGGTTCGCGGCGGGTTCGCGGCGGGTTCGCGGCGGAGGGTGCTCGGTCGGGCGGGGGTGGGGGAGGGTGCTCGGTCGGGTGGGGGCGGGGGTGCCGGTGGAGGTAGGGGTGCCGGTGTGAGTGGGGGTGGCGGTAGCGGTGGCGGTTGGGGGTGCGCCTGCGGCATTGCGGTGCGCCTGCGGCCTGCAGCGTGCGGCAGCGCGCTCTCTTCGGGGGCTCGGATGTCCCCTTCGGGCCCCTAGCGTGGCCTCGGGGTTTGACTCCCCGGCCCGGCGTCGGTCCCTGATCCGCGGCAAACCGCGGATCAGGGACCGACGCCGCCATTGCCGGCAGCCGGACCTACACCGCCCGCCAAGGAAGTTCCGCGGTGATCCGCGTCGGACCCCCGGGAGGGGAGTCGACCACCAGGATTCCGTCCACCGCGTCCAGCCGGTCGGCCAGGCCGCCCAGGCCTGAGCCGGATGAGGGGTCCGCGCCACCGACGCCGTCGTCGACGACCTGCAGCATCAGGCGGTTCTCCACTCGCCAGACGTCGACCGAGGCCCAGGTGGCCTGCGCGTGCTTGCTGATGTTCTGCAGCAGCTCCGACACCGTGAAGTACGCGATGCCCTCGATCGCCGGCGCCGGTCGCGACGGCAGATCCACCTCCACCTGCACGGGAACCGTGCACCGCGACGCGACCGCGGACAGGGCGGCATCCAGACCGCGGTCCGTCAGCACGGCCGGATGGATGCCCCGCGCCAGATCCCGCAACTCCTGCAGCGCCGTCTTCACCTCGCCGTGGGCGTCGTCCACCATCCGCGCCGCCGCCTGCCTGTCCTCCGCCAGCTTCTCCTTCGCCAGCCCCAGATCCATCGCCAGCGCCACCAGCCGCGCCTGCGCCCCGTCGTGCAGATCCCGCTCGATGCGCCGCAGGTCCGCCGCCGCCGTATCGACCACGATCCCCCGGTCCGACTCCAGCTCCACCACGCGCGCCGACAGCCGTGTCGGCCCGAGCAGCCCGTGCACGAGCAGCCGGTCCACCATCGTCAACGCTCGCACGACCCACGGCGTGGCCAGTGTGAACAACACCCCCACCAGCGCGGTCACGGTGATCTCGAACGGATTGTCGAGGTAGATGCGGTGCGTCTCGTCACCGTACAACTGGATCCCGTCCTGACCGGCGAAGAGTGGGAAGACCCAGAACCACAGCGGGTACGTCATCAGCGTCCAGCCGAGCGCGAAGAAGTTCACGACGACCGCGAAGGAGAACACCGACCACGGCAGAGAGAACAGCGAGTACAGCGCGCTCCGCCATGAGGTGCCGCTCTTCAGGACCGCCCCCATCCAGGCCAGCGCGCCCTGCTTCTTCATCCGCAGCGGCTCGGGTTCGCCCACATCGAGGCCCAGCAGCCCCCGCGCGCGGGCCCGCTCCAGCGATCCGAGGCCCCGGCAGCCGGCCAGCCCTGCCGCCAGCACGGGTATCCCGAGGAATGTCACGAGCAGGCCCACGCCGAGCGTGACCATCGTGATGGTGTACACGAAGAGCAGGATGCTGATCGGCAGGCTCAGCAGCACATACGTCAGCTCGCGCCAGCTGCGTGCCTCGAACGGTGTCCGCAGCCCGGTCGGCAGGCGGTGTCGCCGTACCTCCTCGGAGAACGCGAGCCCGTTGTCGTGCCCATGGCCGTGCCCGTAGTCCTGCCCGTAGCCCTGCCCATAGTCCGTGGCCATCGGCGTTGTCCTTCTCCCTTGTCCCTGCGGTTGTGTCGTCGTACCTCCACCCTGCTCGGCCCGGAGCCCGTGGACCATGGAGTCCGTCGGCGTCTCGGGAGGGGGGTTTTCCCTACCTCTTCTCCTCTGCAGAGCCGGCCGATTCTTCTCTGCAAAGCAGGCCGAACGGTCCCGCTTGTCCTCAGCCCCACCGATCGGGCCCGCTTCTCGTCAGAGCACGTCGAGCGATCAGGCCCACTTCTCCGCCGGCCCCGCCGAGCGATCAGGCCCGCTTCCCCTCAGGCCCCGCCGAGCGATCAGGCCCGCTTCCCCTCAGGCCCCGCCGAGCGGTCCCGCCACGGCAGTTCCGCCGTGACGACCGTGGGGCCGCCCGGGGGCGAGTCGATGACGAACAGGCCGTCCACGGCGTCCAGGCGGTCGGCGAGGCCGCGCATGCCCGTACCGCCGTCGAGGCGGGCGCCCCCGCGGCCGTCGTCCCAGACCTGGATCAGCAGTCGGTCGTCCGACCGCCACACCTCCACCGACGCCGACTTCGCGCCGCTGTGCTTGCTGACGTTCTGCAGCAGTTCCGAGACGGTGAAGTAGGCGATGCCCTCGATGGCCGCGACCGGTCTGGAATCCAGGTCCGCCGTCACCTTCACCGGCACGGTGCAGCGGGAGGCGACCGACGACAGGGCGGCATCCAGACCCCGGTCCGTGAGGACGGCCGGATGAATGCCCCGGGCGAGGTCCCGCAGCTCCTGCAGCGCGAGTTTCACCTCGCCGTGCGCCTCCTCGACCATCGCCGCCACGAGCTTGTCGTCCGTGTGGCCGTCCAGCAGCTTCTCCTTGGCCATGCCCAGCCCCATCGCCAGATTGACCAGCCGGGCCTGCGCTCCGTCGTGCAGGTCGCGCTCGATGCGCCGCAGGTCGGCGGCGGCCGTGTCCACCACGACCCCCCGGTCGGACTCCAGCTCGGCAATCCGCCGCTCCAGTTCGTCAGAGGGCGACAACAGCCCGCGCACCATCGCCCGGTCCACGTTGGTCAGCCCCCGCGCTATGAACGGCAGCACCGGCCACAGCACGAACAGCGAGGTCAGCGTGAAAGCGAAGGTGAAGATGCCCCAGGGCAGCCGGACCAGGTCGTACAGCATCGTCCGCCAGCCGACCGGGTCCTTCAGCCTCATCCACAGCCGCTGGAGGAACCCGAAGCCCTTTCTGCCGCCCAGCCGCAGCGGGCTCGGCTCGTCCACCCGGACCCCGAGCAGCGCCCTGGCCCGTGCCCGCTCCAGCCGGCCCAGCCACCGGGCGCCCATCAGCCCGGCCGCGAGCAGCGGGAACCCGATCACCGTGACGGTGAGCCCGGCTCCGACGGACAGCACCGTCACGACGTAGACGAAGCCGATCAGTGCCATCGGAAGGTTCGCCAGCAGGTGCGCGATCTCCTTCCAGGTGTGCCGTGGGAAGGCGAAACGGGCCGGTGGCAGGCGGTCGCTGTCCGCTTCCACGGAGGGGCTCGAGGCCGGGAGTCGTTCGGTCATACGGGTCAGCGTGCCGCGCCGCGGCCCGCCGCGCCATGAGGTGGACCGCCACGATCCACTGGGGAAAACCCCACCCCCACCACCTGCCTCTTCCCTCAGGCAGTGACGGGCTGCTTACGCTTTCTTTAGCAGGGCCTAGACTCCCGTGCGTACAGATCGTCGAACAGAGTCCAGGTCACAGAGTCCAGGTCAGGGAGCGAGGGACGGGCGTGCCGGAACCGACCGTTGTCGAGTCGACCGCTGTCAACGCGACCGTCGTCGCGGCTGACTACTTCCAGTCGTACTCGGTCGTCGGACTGCTCGCCGTGGTCGGCGTGCTGTTCGTCGCTGTCGCCTTCGGTGCCGGACGCCTGCTGCGACCCGTGGTCCCCACGCCCGAGAAGCTGCTGACGTACGAGTGCGGGGTCGACCCCGTCGGCGAGGGCTGGGCGCACACCCAGGTCCGCTACTACGTCTACGCGTTCCTGTACGTCATCTTCGCCGTCGACTCGATCTTCCTGTTCCCCTGGGCCACGGTCTTCGCCGCCCCCGGCTACGGCGCGACGACCCTCGTGGAAATGTTCATCTTCCTCGGCTTCCTGGCCGCGGGCCTGCTGTACGCATACAAGAAGGGCGTCCTGACATGGACGTGACCCCCACTCCTTCCGAGCCTGTTCTGCTTCCGGAGCCGAAGCGGCTGGGCGCCCTCGCGCGCCTGGCCCCCGAGCCGATGAAGGTGGTCCTGAACTGGGGCCGCCGCTACTCCCTCTGGGTCTTCAACTTCGGCCTCGCCTGCTGCGCGATCGAGTTCATCGCCGCGTCCATGGCCCGCCACGACTTCATCCGCCTCGGCGTGATCCCCTTCGCGCCCGGCCCGCGCCAGGCCGACCTGATGGTCGTCTCCGGAACGGTCACGGACAAGATGGCGCCGGCCGTGAAGCGCCTCTACGAACAGATGCCCGAGCCGAAGTATGTGATCTCCTTCGGCGCGTGCTCCAACTGCGGCGGCCCGTACTGGGACTCGTACTCCGTAACCAAGGGCGTCGACCAGATCATCCCGGTGGACGTGTACGTCCCCGGCTGCCCGCCCCGCCCCGAGGCGCTGCTCCAGGGGATCCTCAAGCTCCAGGAGAAGATCGCGCGGGAGTCGCTGGGGGAGCGGTACGGGTACGGCTCCGGTGCGGTACCCGACGCGGGGCGCCCGTCGGCGGCTGCGCTGGAGAGCGGGCTGGTGCGGGGGCCGGGCACGGACTCCGGGGCGGGTGCGGCCTCGGATGCGGCTCCGGGGCCGCGTGCGGCTGAGGGACCGGGCTCAGGTTCGGCTTCGGGGCCGGGGGAGGGCCGATGACCGTGGTCGGCTGGCTGCCCGCTCCCGTCGAGGACCTGTTCGGTACGGAGGCCACAGCCGAGGAATCGTACGAGGTCCTGACGGTCGACGTACCGCCCGTGTCCTGGCTCCCGGCGCTGGAGACGGCCCGCGACCGACTGGCCTGCACCTACTTCGACTGGCTGAGCGCGGTCGACGAACCCGGCGTGGGCTTCCGCGTCGCGGCGCACGTCGTGGCGCTGTCGCCCGTACGACGGCTTCTGCTCCGTACGACAGTCCCGCACGCGGCCCCCGTTCTGCCCAGTGCTGTGAACGTGTTCGCGGGCGCGGCCTGGCACGAACGCGAGACGCACGAGATGTTCGGCGTCGACTTCGAGGGCCACCCCGCCCTGGACCACCTCCTGCTCCCAGAGGGCTTCGAGGGCCACCCCCTTCGCAAGGACTTCGTCCTCGCCGCCCGCGTGGCCAAGGCCTGGCCCGGCGCGAAGGAACCGGGCGAGTCCGAACACGGCGGTCCCAAGCGTCGCCAGATGCTTCCCCCGGGTGTCCCCGACCCGAACGAATGGGGCCCACTGAAAGGCCAGCTCCCGCCCGCTCCGGCCCGCCCGGCACGGGGAGCGGGACGCGCGGCGGGCGAGCGTCCGTCCCGTACGGCCGGTGACCGACCCGCACGTGCGGCAGGGGAACGTCCGACTGCTGGGACCGGGGAGCGCCCGGTACGTCGGGCGCGGTCGGCGTCGGAGGGATCGACGAGCCAGGTGACAGCGGCGGGAGACCAGGGCGCCCAGGGATTCCAGGGACCGGAGGGGGAGACGGAGGCGGCTCCGGCCACGCCGACGGCCCCTGCTCCGGAGTCTGCGGCTGCTCCAGGTTCTCCGGCCGGTGCGCCGCGTCGTACACGGTCGGCGTCGGAAGGATCGGCGAGCCAAGCTGCCCAGACAAAGGAGTCGAGGGAGTCCGGGGCAGGAAGCCAGGGCGAGGAAGGGGCAGCGCCGGCCGCGGACGCTCCGCATGTACCGGGGACCCCGGCCGGCCCGCGCCGCGCACGCTCGGTAGCAGGGGGCTCGGCGTCGCAGCGCGCGCAGACTCCGTCGACCGAGGCCACGCCCAGCCGCCCCACCACCGCACCCCGCAGCTCGGACGCCCCCTGGCATCAAGCCCGCCCAGCTTTCGAGAAGCCGGCCCCGACCCCGTCGGAGGACCGGCCGACCACGGAACGACAGCCCGCGGCGGAGCCGATCCGCCCGGCCACAGAGCCGGGCCCGGCGGTGAAGGACTCGGCCGTCGAAGCGGCTCTTGCCGAGGAGCCCGAGCCTGCCGACACAGCCGCCACACCTGAGCCGGCCAACACAGCCAACACAGCCCAGCCCGCCGACGCCCCCTCGAACGAAGCCGGTCCGCAACCGTCAGCCGAAGCCGAAGCCGAAGCCGAAGCCGAAGCCGAAGCCGAAGCCGAAGCCGAAGCCGAAGCCGAAGCCAGCACTGGCACAGGCATCGGCACCGGCGCCGACGAACCCCCCAACCCCACGCCTGGACCTACCGCCTCCGAAGACCCCACCCCCGCCCCTCCGACCAAGACCCCCGAAGACCCGGACACCCAAGGAGGCCCGCAGTGAACGACGCTCTCGACGTCGCCCTGCGACTCCTGATCGTCTTCGTCGTCTTCCTGACCTTCCCGCTGATCGTCGGTCAGACGGAGCACAAGGTCATGGCCCACATGCAGGGCCGCCTCGGCCCCATGTACGCCGGCGGCTTCCACGGCTGGGCCCAACTCGTCGCCGACGGCGTGAAGTTCGCACAGAAGGAAGATGTCGTCCCGGCGGGTGCGGACCGCCGTATCTTCCAACTCGCCCCCGCCGTCGCCCTCCTCCCGTATCTACTGGTCCTCCTCGCCATCCCCATCGGCCCGAGCGAGGGCGCCGTAGGGGAAGTCATCGACGCGGGCGTCTTCTTCGTCCTCGCGGTGATGGGGGTGGGCGTCCTCGGCTCGCTCATGGCCGGCTGGGCCTCCGCCAACAAGTTCTCCCTCCTCGGCGGCCTGCGCACCGCCGCCCAGCTCCTCGCCTACGAACTCCCGATGCTGCTCACCGCCGCCTCGGTGGCGATGGCAGCCGGGACCGTGTCGATCCCTGGCATCCTCGACGCCTTCAGGTGGTGGTGGCTGCCCTGGCAGATCGTCGGCGCGATCGTCTTCTTCGTGGCCGGGCTGGCCGAACTACAACGGCCCCCGTTCGACATGCCCGTCGCCGACTCGGAGATCATCTTCGGCGCGTACACCGAGTACACCGGCCTCCGCTTCGCCCTGTTCCTCCTCGCCGAGTACGCCGGAATCGTCGTCCTGTGCGGCCTGACCACCGTCCTTTTCCTGGGCGGCTGGCACGGCCCCTGGGGTGCCGACGGCCTCGGCTGGGTCTGGACCCTCCTGAAGACAGCCGTGCTCGCCTTCGTCGTCATCTGGCTGCGCGTCACCTACCCCCGCCTCCGCGAGGACCAGCTCCAGAAGCTCTCCTGGACCCTCCTCGTCCCCCTCTCCCTCGCCCAGATCGCCCTCACCGGCATCGTCAAGGTGGTGATCCAGTAGCCATGTCCCGCCCGTCACCCGGCCACCACCCCTCAACGACGCCCTCCGGGCGGCCCCGCCTGTCGATCCCCGGCAGCGGGCTCGCCAAGGGCCTTGCCGTCACCCTCCGCACGATGACGAAGAAGACCGTCACCGAGCAGTACCCGGACGCCCAGCCCGACCTCCCGCCCCGCACCCGGGGCGTCATCGGGCTGTTCGAGGAGAACTGCACGGTCTGCATGCTGTGCGCCCGAGAGTGCCCGGACTGGTGTATCTACATCGACTCCCACAAGGAGACGGTCCCGGCCGCCGCCCCCGGCGGCCGCGAGCGCAGCCGCAATGTCCTCGACCGCTTCGCCATCGACTTCTCCCTGTGCATGTACTGCGGTATCTGCATCGAGGTCTGTCCTTTCGACGCCCTGTTCTGGTCCCCGGAGTTCGAGTACGCCGAGACCGACATCCGCGACCTCACCCACGAGCGCGACAAGCTCCGCGAATGGATGTGGACCGTCCCGGCCCCGCCCGCCCTCGACCCCGGCGCGGAGGAACCGAAGGAGATCGCCGCCGCCCGTAAGACCGCGGAGAAGCTGGCGGCCGCGCAGCCCGAGCCGCAGGAGGGGGAATCGTGAGCCTTGCCGCCGAGACCCACGGCTTCCTCTCCCCGACCGGCGTCGAGATCGCCTTCCTCCTCGTCGGCCTGGTCACCTTCGGCGCCGCGCTGGTCACCGTCACCACCAAGCAGCTGGTGCACGCCGCCCTGTGGCTGGTGGTCGCTCTCGGTGGCCTCGCCGTGGAGTACCTCCTGCTCACCGCCGAGTTCATCGCCTGGGTGCAGGTCCTGATCTATGTCGGTTCCGTGGTCGTCCTCCTTCTGTTCGGTCTGATGCTCACCAAAGCGCCCATCGGCCACTCCCCGGACGCCGACTCCGGCAACCGCTGGGCCGCCCTCACCGTCGCCGTCGCCGCCGCGGCCGCCCTGATCTGGGTCGTCGTCGACGCCTTCCGCACAACCTGGATCGACCTTGACGGCCCCGCCGCCGGCTCCACCGGCGCCACCGGCGCCAGCCTCTTCCAGAACTGGGTCCTCCCCTTCGAGGCCCTCTCCGTCCTCCTCCTCGCCGCCCTCGTCGGCGCGATCGTCCTCTCCCGTAAATCGAAGGCCGAAGCGGGCCGAGCCACCGCGGGCAGGGCAGACACGGGCCAAGCCACCGCGGGCAAGGCCGACCGGGAAGGAACGCCCTGATGCATCTCGCGTATCCCGCGGTCCTCTCCGCCCTCCTCTTCTGCACCGGCCTGTACGGCGTCCTCGCCCGCCGCAACGCGATCCTGGTCCTGATGTCCGTCGAGCTGATGCTCAACGCCGTCAACCTCAACCTCGTCGCCTTCGACGTCTGGCTCAGCAAGGCCGCCGAGGAGACCCTGCACTCCGGCCAGGCCCTGACCCTCTTCACCATCGCCATCGCCGCCGCTGAGATCGGCATCGGCCTGGCGATCGTCCTCGCCGTCCACCGCAACCGCGGCACCGCCGACATCGACAAGCTCCGCGACACCGCCGAGGGCCACGGGAGTCACCCGGCCGACGGCTCCGGCAGCGACGCCGCCACGGCCGAGCAGGCCGACCGGACCGGGAAGGCTGAGGCCACCGCGTGACCACGACCACCCTCGCCGTCCTCGTCCCCCTCCTTCCGTTCCTGGGCGCCGCCGCCGGTCTGCTCCTGGGCCGCACGGCCCCCGGCTTCGTACGCCCGCTGGCCCTCCTGCCCGTACTCGCCTCCTTCGCCCTCGCCGTGGTGGTCGCTGTTCGCCAGGGCGGCGACCAGGCCGTCGACGCCGCCACCGAGCTCACGCCCACCGGCTCGGTCCCCATCGAACTCGCCCTGCACATCGACGGCTTCGCCGCCCTTGTCGCCGTCCTGGTCGGCTTCGTCGCCACCTGCGTGCAGGTCTACTCGACGGGCTATCTGCGCGACGACCCGCGCTACCCCTCGTACGCCGCCCTCGTCTCCCTCTTCACCTCCGCGATGCTGCTCGTCGTCTACTCCGGCGACCTGATCGTGCTGCTGGTCGGCTGGGAGGTCATGGGCATCTGCTCCTACTTCCTGGTCGGCCACTACTGGGAGACCCCGGAGGCCCGCGCCGCCTCCCTCAAGGCCTTCCTGGTGACCAAGCTCGGCGACGTCCCCTTCCTCATCGGTCTGTTCGCCCTGGCCACCGACGCAGGGTCCTTCCGGATCACGAGGGTCCTCGGCGCCGTCGCGCACGGCGGACTCGACCACCCGACGCTCATCGCCCTGCTGCTCCTGGCCGGTGTGGCGGGCAAGTCGGCGCAGTTCCCGCTGCACACCTGGCTCCCCGACGCGATGGCGGGCCCGACGCCCGTATCCGCGCTGATCCACGCCGCGACGATGGTCGCCGCCGGTGTCTACTTCATCGCCAGGCTCCTTCCCGTCTTCGAGGCCTCCCGGGCCGCGATGCTCGTCCTCGCCGTCATGGCCGCCGTCACGATGACCGGCTCGGCGCTCGCCGCGCTGGCCCAGGACGACATCAAGCGCGTCCTCGCCTACTCGACCATCGGCCAGCTCGGCTACATGACCGGCGCCCTCGCCGTCGGCGACCGCGGAGCCGCCGTCTTCCACCTCCTCTCACACGGCGCCTTCAAGGCGCTGCTGTTCCTCGCGGCCGGCGTGATCATCCACTCCGCCGGCACCAACTCACTGGCCGCCATGTCCCGCATGAGCCATCTGCGCGACCGCGTCCCCGACGCCTTCTGGACGATGACCGTGGCGCTCCTCGCGCTCGCCGCCATCCCGCCCTTCAGCGGCTTCTTCTCCAAGGAGTCCGTCCTCGGCGCCGCAGAGCACGTCGCCACCGGCCACACCGAGCACGCTCCCGGCGCCGCCGGCTGGACCGTCCTCCTCTCCGGACTCCTCACGGCCCTGCTCACCGCCGCGTACGCGACCCGGCTGTGGCTGCTGGCCTTCCGCGGCCGGGGCGCCGACGCTCCCGACCACGGAAGGCAGCCCCTCCCCATGACTGTGGTGCTGTGGGTCCTGGCCGTTCCGTCTCTCGCCCTCGGCGCGTTCGCCTACCGCACACTGCCCGACTGGTTCGACGGCCGAGACCTGACCCCGACCCTCACCACTTCCGTCCTCGGCACGGGTGTGGCCCTGGTCGGCGGGCTCGTCACCTACGCGGCCTGGCGGCACACCACCGCTCTCGCGCTCCGCGTCCCACTGGGCGCGGTCGCGGCCCACCCCGAGGGCGACGCCGGGCAGGTGGAGGCCGAGGCCATCGCCAGCCACACGCCCGCGTACGGTGACGTGGCCTACGCGCCCGACCCGGCGGACCCGGGCCGTCTCCTGCTCGGCCCGCTGCACCGCCACGCGGCCGTCGGCTTCCACCTCGACGCGGTGTACACGGCCCTCTTCGTCCGCCCGGTTCAGGCCGGCGCCACCCTCGTCCGGTTCCTCGACCGCGAGGTCGTCGAGACATACGTACGCGGCGCGGGTGCCCTGCCCCGACTGCTCGGGGCCGCCGTACGACGTGCCCAGACCGGCAATCTGCAGACCTATGTGAGCGCGCTGCTCGCCGGCACCGTTGTCCTGGTGGTCGCCGCCGTCCTCGTCGCCACGGGAGCGTGAGCAGGCGTGATCGATATCAGCGAGTCCGTGATGCAGTTCCTTCTGGCATTGATCGTCGTCGGCCCGCTCCTCGGGGCCGCCGCCGCTCTCCTGCCCGCCCCGCCGGGACTGAAGGGGAGGTCACCCGAGCAGGCCGTACTGCGGCACGGCGTGACGGTCACCGGTGTGATTCTCGTCGCCGCGATCGTCCTCGCGCTCGGGTTCGACCACGACCATCCGTCGAAGATGCAGGCCAGCACGGACATCAGCTGGATTCCCGCACTCGACGTGCGCATCCACCTCGGCATCGACGGCATCTCCCTCCCCCTTCTGGTCCTGACCGCGCTGCTGACTTTCCTCTGTGCGCTGTACTCCTACTTCAAGATGCCTGCGGGCCCGTCCCCGAAGGCCTTCGTCGCCCTGCTGCTCGTCCTCGAGTCCGGCACCCTCGCGACCTTCGCCGTCCTCGACCTGATTCTGTTCTTCCTCGCCTTCGAGATGGTTCTCATCCCGATGTACTTCCTCATCGCCCGCTGGGGCGGTGAGCAACGGACCCAGGCGGCTTGGAGGTTCATCCTCTACACACTGCTCGGCTCCGTCGTCATGCTGCTCGGCCTGCTTCTGATCGGAATCAGGGCGGGCACATTCGACATGGTGGCACTCGCCACTGACAACGGCCGGTCGCTGACCGCATCCGTGCAGGTCATCGCGGTTTTGGCGATCGGGATCGGGCTTGCGGTCAAGACGCCGATGTGGCCGCTGCACAGTTGGCTGCCCGACGCCCATACCGCCGCCCCGACCGTCGGCTCGGTCCTGCTGGCCGGCGTCCTGCTGAAGATGGGTACGTACGGGTTCGTCCGGATTCTGCTGCCCATCGCACCGGACGGTTTCCGTACCTTCGCGCCCTACCTCGCCGCCTTCGCCGTCGTCGGCATCATCTACGGATCCCTGGCCTGCCTCGCGCTCGCCAAGCGGGGCGCGAAGGGCGATCTCAAACGCCTCATCGCCTACTCCTCCGTCGGCCACATGGGCTTCGTGCTGCTCGGTATCTCGACCATGACCCCGACCGGCGTGAACGGCGCCCTGTTCGCCAACATCGCCCACGGCCTCATCACCGGCCTGCTCTTCTTCCTGGTCGGCGCGCTGAAGGACCGCACCGGCACCACCGACCTCGACACCCTCGCAGAGGAGACCGGCGCCGCGCTCTACGGCAAGGCCCCACGTCTCGGCGGTCTGCTCGCCTTCGGTGCGGTCGCCTCGCTCGGCCTGCCCGGCCTCGCCGGATTCTGGGGTGAGATGCTGGCGCTGTTCGGCGCTTTCAACCCCGCCGACGACCTCAGCCGCCCGGCCTTCCTCACCTTCATGGCGATCGGCGCGTTCGGCACGCTGCTGACGGCCGCGTACATGCTCATCGTGGTGCGCCGGGTCTGCATGGGCGCGGTACCGCAGGAAGGGCCGGCACTCGCCGATGTCCGCACGTACGAATTCGCGGCCTGGACTCCGCTCGTCGCCCTCACCGTCGTCGCCGGTCTCTGGCCGAAGGCCCTCCTCGGCCTCACCGACCCGGCCGTGCAGCAGCTCCTCGCAGGAGGCACCCGATGAGCTCTATGGCCCAGCCGCTGGCCGCGAGCCTCGTCCAGTCCGTCGACTGGCTCGCCATCGCGCCGCCCACCATCACGGCGGTCGTCGGACTCGTCGTCCTGGTGGCCGACCTTTTCGTCGGCGCGCACAAGAAGGTGCTCCTCGGCTGGCTGTCGGTCGCGGGCCTCGCCGCCTCGGCCCTCATGCTGCTGCCCCTCCTGGACGGCGACCGCTCCGCCTTCTGCCTGACCGGCGCCCCGGACATCTGTAGCTACACCGCCGACCGCTTCACCCTTGTCCTCCAGCTCCTGGTCTTCGGCGGCGCCCTCCTCACCGCCCTGCTGTCGGTCACCGCCCTCAAGGACGCCGACAAGGGACTCCCCGAAGGGGAGTACTGGTTCCTGCTGCTGTCCTCCGCCGCCGGAGCCGCCCTCCTGCCCGCCTCCCGCGACTTCGCCACCCTGATCGTCGCCCTGGAGGTCGCCTCCCTCCCCGCCTTCGCCCTCGTCGGCCTCAGGCACGGCGACAGGAAATCCTCCGAAGCGGCCCTGAAGTTCTTCCTGTCCTCGGTCACCGCGACCGCGGTCAGCCTCATGGGCATCAGCTTCGTGTACGCCTCCACCGGCACCCTCTACCTCACCCAGGTCGCCGACCGCATCCAGAACGTCGACGGGCAGCTGCACACCCTCGCCCAGACCGGCGTCGTCCTCACCCTCGTCGGCTTCGCCTTCAAGACGGCCGCCGTGCCCTTCCACTTCTGGGTGCCCGACACCTACGTGGGGGCACCTCTCCCGATCGCCGCCTACCTGTCGGTCGTCGGCAAGGCGGTCGGCTTCTCCGGCCTCATCCTCATCACCGTCGTAGCCCTCCCGTCGTACGCCGACGTCTGGGGCCCCGCCCTCGCTGCACTGGCCGCCCTCACCATGACCGTCGGCAACGTCGCCGCCCTGCGCCAGCAGGGCACGCGCGCGTACAGCGCGGTACGACTGCTCGCCTGGTCCTCCGTCGGCCAGGCCGGCTACCTCCTCGTACCGATCGCGGCCGCCGCGTACTCCGACGACGCCGAGCACTCGATCGGCTCCACGGTCGCGTACGCCCTCATGTACGCCGCCGTGAACCTGGGCGCCTTCGCGGTGGCCGCGCTGGTCGGGCGTACGAAGCCCCTCAACCGGGTCTCCGACTACCGTGGCCTGTACGCGGCGAACCCGCTCGCCGCGCTCCTCCTGGCGTTCTTCCTGCTCTGCCTGGCCGGACTGCCGCCAGGCATCATCGGCCTCTTCGCGAAGGTCACCGTCTTCTCCGCGGCCGTCGACGCGGGCCTCGGCTGGCTCGCCGTGGTCATGGCCGTCAATGTCGTGATCGCGCTGTTCTACTACCTCCAGTGGACGACCCTGCTGTTCCGCGCCCCAGAGGGCGAACTCGTACGGCACCACGTCCCCGCTCCGCTCACCGCCGCGCTCGCCCTGACCGGCGCCGCCGGCATCGCCCTCTCCGGGGCGCCTGAACTGGTCCTGCGCTTCGCCGGCACCGGCCTCTTCTGAGCCGTCATCCGAACGGCCGACCCGGGCCGCCGCCCGCACAAGGGAACTAGTGGCCCTCGCCTCGCGTTGACCAAAACGGGAGGGTCCACTGGACGTGACACCACGGCACCAGTGGCACGGCAGATCATTCAGGAAGATCACCGCTGTAAAGGGTTCCCCTGCTGTACGACTTGGAGGGCGTACCGTGCACCGCCGGCACAACGGGCTCAGGACCGCAGTACTCCTCGGGGGGCTGTCCGCACTCATCATCCTCATCGGCAGCTTCTTCGGCCGCATGGGGCTCATTGTCGCGGTCGTGATCGCCCTGGGGACCAACGCGTACGCGTACTGGAACAGCGACAAGCTGGCTCTACGCGCGATGCGTGCCCGCCCGGTCAGCGAGTTCGAGGCCCCCGCCCTCTACCGCATGGTCCGTGAGCTCTCAACCCAGGCCCGCCAGCCCATGCCGCGCCTCTACATCTCGCCGACGGAGGCGCCCAATGCCTTCGCGACGGGCCGCAATCCGCGCAACGCCGCCGTCTGCTGCACCGACGGCATCCTGCGTCTCCTGGACGAGCGGGAACTGCGCGGTGTCATCGGCCACGAACTCAGTCACGTCTACAACCGCGACATCCTGATCTCCTCGGTCGCCGGCGCCCTGGCCTCCGTGATCATGTTCCTGGTCAACTTCGCGTGGCTGATCCCCATCGGCCGCTCGGACGACGACGACGGCCCCGGCCTCCTCGGCATGCTCCTGATCATGATCCTCGGCCCCCTCGCCGCCAGCCTCATCCAACTGGCCATCAGTCGCTCCAGGGAGTACGAGGCCGACGCCTCCGGCGCCCAGCTCACCGGCGACCCGCTCGCCCTCGCCGGCGCCCTGCGCAAGCTCGAATCGGCCACCAAGCAACTTCCGTTGCCGCCGGAGCCCCGCATCGAGACGGCGAGCCACATGATGATCGCGAATCCCTTCCGCCCTGGCCAGGGACTCTCGAAGATGTTCTCGACACATCCCCCGATGGCGGAGCGCATCGCCCGGCTCGAGAAGATGGCAGGTCCCCCACAATGAAGACCATCCTGAACGTCATATGGCTCGTTCTGAGCGGCTTCTGGCTGTTCCTCGGCTACCTCGCAGCGGGCGTGCTGCTGTGCATCACCATCATCGGCATCCCGTTCGGCATAGCGGCGTTCCGTATCGGCGTCTACGCCCTGTGGCCCTTCGGGTACACAACGGTCGAGCGCCGTGACTCCGGGGCACCCTCCTGCGTCGGCAACGTGCTGTGGCTTGTTCTCGCAGGCTGGTGGCTGGCCCTCGCCCACATCGTCACCGGCATCGCCCTGTGCGTCACGATCATCGGCATCCCGTTCGGCATCGCCAACTTCAAACTGATACCGGTGTCGTTGCTTCCGCTGGGACGCGAGATCGTGCCCACAGACCAGCCCTTCACGGCCCGCTGACAAGTGGTCCCGGGGGTGGGGGAGCCGAAGTACCTCCTGCTGTCGTACGACCGACAGGCCGAGTTCGAGGGCGAGCAGCGCTACGAGGAGACATGGGCGCTGTGCGAGGACGCCACCGACCTCTTCGCCGACCCACCCCCACCCGTGCGGGACTTGTACGAACTGCTGGGCTGCGCACCCGAAGGCAAGCTGTTGCCCGCAGCGCTCATCCGCGCGCGGGCCGAGGGCTCGGTGCCGCTCGGCGCCCTCACCCTGGAGATCCTCGACAAGTCCGGCACGACGGTCGGCGAGTGGGACCTCGAAGACGTACACGTCCTCGGCGACCGCCCCTGCGCCCGTGACCTGACGCTGCGGGACGTCACCGTCGAGGCGAGCGAGCCCGCCCACAACGCCTGGGATTATCCGCAGCGCCCGCCGCTGTCCCCGGGCTACCGGTTGCTGGGCGCGACGGGCGAACGGCTGGGCACCTGCCGGGATCTGGGCCGGGTGAGGGATGTGCGGGACGAACCTCTGGAACCCCCGCTGCGCCTGCTGGGCTGCGCCCCGCGAGGAGCTCTGCGCGCCGCGCTGGACGCAGGGGAGGAGGACCTCGGACACGCGAAGGTCCTGCGGATCGACTCCTCCGGCCGGCCCGTGCAGCCCGCCGCGGAGGGAGAGCTGCGGGCCTGGATCCCGTCCGCCCGCGGCCCTGGCCTGGTCGACCTCACTCTCGACCTGTGGTCGGAGCGGCCCCCGCTCGCGGCTCGGGAGGTATGGGAACTGTGGGGCGGCGGACGCCCCGCCGAACCCAACCGCTGGGCGCGGTGCGAAGCCGACGGCCGACGGTTCTGGCTCCGTACGGCCCTGCACAACCATGCCCAGTACCGTGAGGACCGCCCACCCGGCACGACCTACCACCTCGACGGCCGCCACATCACCGACGAGCCCGGCTTCTTCTGCGCGCTGGGCGAGGCGGTGAACGGGCCCGGCGGCTACTTCGGCTGGGGCTTCGACACCCTGGCCGACTGCCTCTGCGGGCAATGGGGCGCGGCAACGCCGTTCACCCTCGTCTGGCACCACGCGGATGTCGCCCGCACATGCCTCGGCGCCACCGAGCACGTCGACCACCACCCGCCGACAACCATCGAGGAAATCCTCGACTTCCTCAGCGAGAAACGCATCGGCGTCCGGCTCGCCTGACCCGCGGTTGTCCACAACCCGGCGGTTTTCCACAGGCCCCATCGATTGTCAGTGCCGCCCTGCATCATGAATCCATGACCGAGAGCGAGCAGTTGCTGACACAGGTGGAAACCAAGGCGCGCAACACCCGTCCCTGGGGCTGGCCTTCCCTCCCCGAGCCGGTGGACGCCCCCACCCTGACCCGGGCCGAGGCCACGCTGGGCTTCCGTCTCCCCGCTCTGCTCGCCGAGCTCTACCAGCGGATAGGAGACGGCGGATTCGGCCCCGAATACGGTCTGCTTCCCCTGCTCGACAGCCCACCCTCCGGCGAGCCCGCCGCCGTCACCCAATACCTCGCCAACCGCGCGAGTGGACGCAAGGACCCTGACTGGCCCTGGCCCCAGGGCGTGCTGCCGATATCCCACTGGGGATGCGCGATGTACGCGTGCGTGGACTGCCACAGCCCGCAGGCCCCCGTCCTGCTCTTCGAACCCAACGCCGACGACGCCGACCACGCCTGGTTCGTGGACGCCTCCAGCCTCACGGCTTGGCTGCACGCCTGGATCGACGGCACCGGCTGGTACGAGGAGACGAACGAGGACCTGGAGATGGCCCCGTGGACCGATTTCCGCATACGCGCGGCCACAGCGGTTGCCTCCTGACCACACTGCGCCTCCGCGTCAGAGCCAGGAGGCGGGGCTCCTGCCCCACGGCCCCGTGCCTACGCCCCTTGCTGCTCGCCGGCCCCACCACTACGGCACCCTTGCCTGACGCCTGACGCCTGACGCCTGACGCCTGACGCCTGACGCCTGACGCCTGACGCCTGACGCCTGACGCCTGACGCCTGACGCCTGACGCCTGACGCCGGCTACCGCCCCGCCACCCACCGCCGCACCCCATACGCCACCGCCCCGACGGCCAGTACACCCGCCCCCACGACCACCGAGACCGCCGGCAGTGAGAACGCCAGCACCACGCAGCCAAGCAGTCCCACAGCCGGCACCAACCGGGCCGCGGGTGCCGGACCGAGTGTCCAGGCCGACGCGTTGGCCACCGCGTAGTAAGCCAGCACACCGAAGGAGGAGAAGCCGATCGCGCCCCGCACGTCCACCGTGGCGGCCAGGGCGGCGACCACCGCGCCCACGGCCAGTTCGGCCCGATGCGGAACTTGGAATGTGGGATGCACGGCGGCCAGCGCCCCAGGCAGATGACGATCCCGGGCCATGGCGAGCGTTGTCCGGGAGACACCCAGGATCAGGGCGAGCAGCGAGCCCAGGGCGGCGACGGCGGCACCCACGCGTACCACCGGCACCAACCCCGGCACCCCGGCCGCCCGCACCGCGTCCGCCAGCGGAGCATCCGCGCGCCCGAGACCACCCGCCCCCAACACAGAGAGGACGGCCACCGCCACACACACGTACACGACCAGCGCGATGCCCAGGGCCAGTGGGATCGCGCGGGGGATGGTGCGCGCAGGATCCCGGACCTCCTCGCCGAGGGTGGCGATGCGCGCGTACCCCGCGAACGCGAAGAACAGCAGACCGGCAGCCTGAAGCACCCCGCCCACACCGTCCGACGCCCCGATGTCGAGCCGCCCGGCATCGGACGCCCCCGACCCCAGACACACGACCACCACGGAAGCGAGGACAGCCAGGACCACGCCGACGATCACCCGGGTCAACCAGGCGGACTTCTGGACACCGCCGTAGTTCACCGCGGTCAGCGCCACCACAGCCGCGACCGCGACGGCGTGCGCCTGCCCCGGCCAGACGTACGCGCCCACGGTGAGGGCCATCGCCGCACAGGAAGCAGTCTTCCCGACCACGAACGACCAGCCCGCGAGATAACCCCAAAACGCCCCGAGCCTCTCTCGTCCGTACACATAGGTGCCGCCGGACGACGGGTACAGGGCGGCCAGTCGCGCCGAGGACGTGGCGTTGCAGTACGCGACCACGGCGGCGACCGCGAGCCCGGGCAGCAGCCCGGAGCCGGCCGCGCCCGCCGCCGGCGCCAGGGCGGCGAAGATCCCGGCACCGATCATCGAGCCCAGCCCGATGACGACCGCGTCTCCCACTCCCAGGGTGCGTCGCAGCTCCGCACCGGACCGTGTCATGTGCCGCACCCTACTGATCGTTGCAACCGCCGGGTGCAGCGGAGTCGTCCTGTTCACCAATACGGTACGAACAGGCAAGAAGGCCCGTGCGCCAAGCAGGACACACGAGAACGCACGAGCATGCACGGACACACCCCGCGGCGATCCACATCACAGCGCCGGGACAGCGCGGGTACCGCACGAAAGGGCAGGTTCAGGGCATGAGCATCATCAGCTGGATCATTCTCGGTCTGTTGGCCGGAGCCATCGCCAAGTTCCTGCTACCGGGCCGTGACCCGGGCGGCTTCATCGGTACGACGATCATCGGCATCGTCGGCGCCTTCCTCGGGGGCTGGATATCGGCGCGCTGGCTGGACCACCCGATCAGCAAGGACTTCTACGACGGCGCCACCTGGGCGGCAGCGATCGGCGGCTCGCTGGTCCTCCTGATCGTCTACCGACTTCTCTTCGGCAATTCCCGCGACTGAGTGCGAGACAACCCCCGGACAGCAGCCAGCAGGCGAGAAGGGTGGGCACCCGCCGGGAAACCGCCGGAAGCCCACCCTTCCTCGTACAAGGCAGTGCGCTCGGACTGCCGACAGCCCGCCTGCAGCTGGACTACCGGTAGTTCACGAACTGCAGAGCGAAGTCGAAGTCCTTGCCCTTCAGGAGGGTGATGACGGCCTGCAGGTCGTCACGGCTCTTCGAGCTGACCCGCAGCTCGTCGCCCTGCACCTGGGCCTTCACACCCTTCGGCCCCTCGTCCCGGATGATCTTCGCCACCTTCTTCGCGTTCTCCTGGGAGATGCCCTCCTCGATCGACGCGAAGATCTTGTACTCCTTGCCGGACAGCTGAGGCTCCCCCGCGTCCAGCGCCTTCAGCGAGATCCCGCGCTTGATCAGCTTGGACTGGAAGACGTCGAGGATGGCCTTGACCCGGTCCTCGGAGTTCGCCTCCATCAGGATCTTGTCACCGGACCACGAGATCGAGGCTCCCACGCCCTTGAAGTCGTAGCGCTGCGAGATCTCCTTGGCGGCCTGGTTGAGGGCGTTGTCGACCTCCTGCCGCTCGACCTTCGAGACGATGTCGAAACTGGAGTCGGCCATGTCCTGTGGCTCCTTGTATCGGTGCGTGTAGGGGTGCGTACGAGTGCGTATCGGCGTACGTGGGGGCGGGCGCCGAGCCCGGCAGTGCCGGGCCGCATCCGCACAAGCCTAGCCACCCACCGGCCTCCGAGCGCAGATCAATCGGGTGGCGAAGCACCCCACGGCATCGGGTATTGTTTACGTCGTTGCCACGGAGCACCGCCGAAAAGCGGTTCGAAAGGCAGCAACCCCGGCGGTGTGCCCGAGCGGCCAAAGGGAGCAGACTGTAAATCTGCCGGCTCAGCCTTCCCAGGTTCGAATCCTGGCGCCGCCACATTGAAGAGACCCCCTTCCTCCGCGGAAACGCGGAGGAAGGGGGTCTCTTCGTGCGCGGTGATCCGCAGTGATCTGCGCGGACCTGCGTTCAGCTGGGGCTCAGAACTACCCCGGGGAGTGGGTCAGTTCGATGTCGTGGTCGTCGGTGCCGGAGTCTGTCAGGGTCACCGTGGACGCTCGGGGCGGGTAGCCCGTCGCGATGATCGTGTACGTACCGGTGTCCAGGTCGGAGAAGGTGTACGCGCCGTCCGGGGCGGTCCTGGTCGTGGCGATCACGTTGCCGGCGACGTCCACCAGGGTCACCAGGGCGTCACCCAGCGGGTCGCCCGCTCCGCGTACCGTCCCGCGCACCTGCGCTCCGGGCCGCAGTTCGATCTGGACCCGTGTCGTGCCGGTGCCGCCGATCTCCACGGGCAGGGCCGTCGGGCGGTGCTTGGGGGAGTTGACTGCCAGGGTCACCGTCCCCGGCACCAGGTCGGTGATCGTGAACTCGCCTAGGGCGTCGGTGCGTCCGCCCGCCAGGAGCTCTCCGCGGACGTCCGTCACGATCACCACGGCCGCCGCGACCGGCGCTCCGCTGTCGGCGGCCACCACCACACCGGTGAGCCCGCTGGTGCCGCTCAGCAGGATGTCGTAGTCGACCGGTTCGTCATCGGCCACCGCGATCGTCGAGGCCTGCGGCTGGTAGCCGTCGGCGGCGGCGAGCAGCACGTACGAACCGGCACCGGGCGCGTCCACGCCGTACGCACCGTCGCCGCGCGACACCGACCGGCCCAGTTGCTTCCCGCCGAGCGATATCAGCGTGACCGCGGCACCGGCGACGGGGACCCGTTCCGCGCCCAGGACGTGCCCGGTCACAGAGGTGCCACCGACGCCGGACGCACTCACCCCGTCGCCTTCGCCGGTCGCGGCGGAGGACGCCAGGGCGACCGCCTGCCCCGAGGCCGCGGGCTCCACCGCGCGCCCGGTCACACCCGCGGTGCCGTCCAGCGCCGCATCCGCGGCCGTGCCGAGGACCCGCGCGCCCGTTGTCGCACCAGCCACTTGCACCCCCGCCCCCGTACGACCGGTCAGCCCCGCCTCACTCAGAGTCCCCGAAGACTCCGCCGTCGGCGTCACCACCTCGTCCCCCGGCTGCTCATCCCCCAACTCCTCGGCTCCCGGGTGCTCGGCCCGTCGCGCCCGTGGGATGAACGCCGCCAGGGCGAAGGCCAGCAGGGCCGCGCCGCCGCCGATGGCCAGGACCGTCTTGAAGCCGTTCTCCGAGGGTAGGGCGACCGGGCCGAGGTCGGCGGTCATCTGGGCCAGGATGACGCCGGCGACGGCGCTGGCGACCGACGTACCGATGGACCGCATCAGGGTGTTGAGGCTGTTCGCCGCGCCCGTCTGGGACGGCGGCACGGCGCCCATGATGAGGGCGGGCATCGCTCCGTAGGTGAAGCCGATCCCGGTACCGATGACACAGGAGACCAGGACGAACTGCCAGACCTCGTCCATCAGCAGGATGTTCAGAGCGTAGCCCGCAGCCACGATCAACGCGCCGACCATCAGGCTCACCTTCGGACCCTTGGCCTTCGACAGTGCGGCCGAGACGGGGGCGGTGACCATCATCACCAGGCCGGACGGCGCCATGACCAGGCCGGCGGTGAGCAGCGACTTGCCGAGTCCGTAGCCGGTCGCCTCGGGCAACTGCAGGAGCTGCGGAAGCACCAGGGACATCGCGAACATGCCGAAGCCGAGCGCGACCGAGGCGAGGTTGGTGAAGAGCACCTGACGGCGGGCGGTGGTGCGCAGGTCGACCAGTGGCTGCTCGCTGCGCAGTTCCCACCGGCCCCAGACCAGCAGGACCAGGACGGCGGTCGCGAACAGACCGAGGATCGTGCCGCTGCCCCAGCCCCAGTCGCCGCCCTTGGAGACGGCCAGCAGCAGGCAGACCAGGCCGACCGCCATACCGAGGCCGCCGGCCAGGTCGAAGCGGCCGCCGGTACGCACCTTCGACTCGGGCACGAGGACCAGGACCAACAGGAGGGCTACGGCGCCGAGCGCGCCTGAGCTCCAGAACAGCACGTGCCAGTCGAAGTTGTCGGCGATCAGCGCGGCGGCGGGCAGCCCGAGGGCACCGCCGACACCGAGCGAGGCACTCATCATGGCGGTGGCGGAACCGAGCCGTTCGGCGGGCAGTTCGTCGCGCATGATGCTGATGCCGAGCGGGATCACACCGCCCGCCGTGCCCTGCAGCACCCGGCCCACGATCATCGGGGTCAGGGAGTCGCTGAGGGCGGCGGTGATCGAGCCGGCCACCAACAGCACCAGGCTGAGCAACAGCATGCGGCGCTTGCCGTACATGTCGCCGAGCCGCCCCATCATCGGGACGGCGACCGCGGCGGCGAGCAGCGTTGCCGTGACGGCCCAGGCCGTGTCCGACGCCGGGGCGTTCAGGAGCCGGGGGAGCTCCGGGACGATCGGGATCACCAGGGTCTGCATCAGCGAGACGACGATCCCGCCGAAGGCCAGCACCGCCACGATGGCGTTTGCCCGCGGTGCGGCAGGCCCCGACTCCTCGACGGGTCGGGGAAGGGCATGGGACATGGGTCGAGCCTCCGTGTGGGCGTCAGGTACAGCACGACACCTCGAAGGTAAGTCAGTTGATTGACTTAAGCAAGCATGGTCGGATTCTGTGAGAGTCGGGTGAAGAGACGGAAATGACGGGAAACGCCCCCCACCCGCCGCCGGCCGTCCGCCGCCAACCCGCCGCCCCCCGGCTGAAGGCGCACAAGAGGGATTCACGCGCCATCGGGGCACACTGACCCCATGTCCACGCGTCGCAGACACTGTCCCGAATGCCGTCGCGAGATCGCCGTCGTCGCCGGACGCTTCGCCCGGCATGACCCGCCCGGCGCACGCGCAAGCCGCGAACTCGTCTCCTGCCCGGGCTCCCGGCGGCAGGCCGACCTCGGAGCGGCGCAGCCCGCGCTGGACGGGTACACGCTCCCTGAGTTCCCCGGCCAACTCCCGCTGTTCTAGGCCGCTTTCACGCGTTCATTTTCGGCGGGACCCATGGCCTCCGAACCCCGGTCCGCACAGCCATCTCGGCCGCTTCACCTTCGCCCCGCCCGTCGCGTCACCAGCAGATCCCCGCCGAACCGGTACACATGCTCGACCGTCCCGCCCCAGCGCTCCCCGTCCCCGTCCCGCATCCCCTGCCGTACGGTTTCCCTGCCGTACGGTCGCCACCACCGCCTCGCCGTCCCCGTCGAGCCCCAGCCCCTCCAGCCGTACGAGGGGATGGCCGGCCGCGAACTGCCGCGCCCAGTAGGCCCGCACCTCGTCACGCCCGTGCAGCCGGACCCCGTCGAGCGCATGCGGCCAGTCCACGTCCGGGGCCAGACAGTGCGGGACGAACGCGTCCCGCACGTCGGTCGAGAACACCTCTGCATCCGGCGCAGCGGTGCCTCCCACGCCGTCGGAACCGCCGCGGCGGCCAACGTCAGTTCCCGGCCACCGACTTGACCGCCACCGACACCGGCGTCGACCCTCCGATCAGCTCCAGGACCAGACCGGCCGTCGCCGGCGTGTCCAGCAACTCCGCCAGTACGGCGGCCACATCGTCGCGCGGGATCGCGCCACGGCCCGTGTGCGCCTCCAGCCGTACGAGGCCGGTGCCGGCGTCGTCGGTCAGTGCACCCGGACGCAGGATCGTCCAGTCGAGGCCGTCCAGACCGCTCACGTACGCGTCGGCCTCGCCCTTGGCTCGCTGATACACGTCGAAGACCTCGTCACCCTTGTGCGCCGGATCCGCGCCCATGGACGACACGACCACATAGCGCCGTACGCCCGCCCGGATCGCCGCGTCCGCGAACAGGACCGCCGCACCCCGGTCCACGGTGTCCTTGCGGGCCGCTCCGCTGCCCGGACCGGCGCCCGCCGCGAAGACCGCGGCGTCCGCGCCCCGCAGCCGCTCCGCGACCTCCTCGACCGAGGCCGACTCCAGGTCCAGCAGCACCGGTTCGGCCCCGGCCTGCCGCAGGTCGTCGCCCTGCTCGGCACGGCGGATGACCCCCGCCACCTCGTCCCCGCGCGCGGCGAGCAACCGCTCCAGCCGCAGCGCGATCTGACCATGACCACCAGCGATGACAATGCGCATGTTTCCGACCGTACGCCCGCACGGCCGCATCCGCCGCGCAACTCCGGTCACCCCCAGGGGTGCGCACCCGAGGCGCACACACGGGTCGCACATGGGATACACGCGGCGAACGCACCCCCTCCCATGCCCAGCCAGGCCGAGCGCTCGACTCCCCTGGGGGCGCGAAAGGCGCAGAGAGCGCGCCTCAGCGCGAAGAAAGCGCGCAGGGAGCACAGGGAGCACATGGAGCGCAGGGAGCACATGGGCACTCGGAGTACAGGGCGTATGGGGCACGCGGGCGCCCGCATCAGAGCAGACCCACCACGAGCCCTACGACACCTCTCCTCGCCCCTGCCTGGGCAGCCCCACCTCCACATCCGCTTCCAACTCCACATCCACATCCATATCCGCTTCCACCCCCGCAGCCGAGTTGCAGTACTCCCGCACCGCAGTCGTCCGCGCCACCACGCGCCCCTGATGGATCACGATCCGGCTGTACGCCAGGGACAGCGCCCCGGCCAGCCGATCGCCCCGCACCGCCAGCAACTCGGCCGGGAAGCCTGCCTCCACCCGTACCTCCGGCAGGCCCAGCACCGCCCGCGCGGACGCGCTCACCGCGTCGTACGCGTCCTCGGGGCGAAGGCCGTGTCGGGACGCCAGCAGGTAGGCGGCCTCCAGAGGATCGCCTCGGCCCACGGGATTCGATACGTCCCTCAGGGCGCCGCTTCCGGCGGCCACCCGTACGCCGGCCGCGCGCAACAGTCGTACCGGAGCCGTGCCACGCCGCTCCACGCCCCCGCAGCCACCCTGCGGCAGGCACACCACCGCCACACCGGCTGCCGCGAGTTGGTCGGCGGTCCGGGCGGCCACCTCGGCGGGCAACCGGGCCAGACCGCCGCACGGCGTGAGCGTCACGCCGGGACGCAGCCCGCCGGCCATCGCCGCGAGCCGGGCCAGTCGCGCGGGGTCGGTGGCGTCGGTGTGCAGGTCGACCGGGCAGCCGTGCTCGGAGGCCACTTCCAGGACCGCTCCCACGTAGCCCGTCGGATCGGGGTCCAGATCCGGACAGCCGCCCACCACGGAGGCACCCATCTTGAGCGCGTCCCGCAGCATCGCGAGGCCGTCGGCACCGGCCACACCGGTCAGCATCCTCGGCATCGCCACCGTCGTCAGCTCGGTCAGTCCGCGCAGCGAGCGGCAGGCCCGCAGGACGGCCGTCAGCGCGCCGAGCCCCTGCACATCGCCCACGCGCACATGGGCCCGCACCGCCGTGGCCCCGTGCCCGAGTTGCAGCAGAGCGGCCTCCGTGGCCCGGCGCTGGACGTCGTGGGCGTCGTACGAGACCGGTCCTCCGCCTCCCCCGCCGTCGGCCGAGAGCGCGGTGTCGCCGTGGGCGTGCGGGTCGGCCGGGGCCGGCAGAAGCAGATAGCCGCCGAGGTCCAGAGGCGGGCCGCACGCGCGCGTGCCGCCCGCCGAGAGGCTCCCGGCCGTACCGACTGCCTCGATACGTCCGCCGACCAGCCGTACGTCGACGGTCCTGCCGTCGACGAGCCGCGCCCCGCAGAGCAGCAGAGCGGGTTCGTCAACGGGGGAGATAACGGGCTTAGTGCCATAGAGGGGCGCTGAACCGGGCAAACTTGACGGAACCCCCCACAGATCCGACGGTCCCGATCGCCCTGACGGCCCTGACGGCCCCGTCGGCCCTGATGGCTCCGATGACCCCCACTGCCCCGATGACCCCGATGAACCTGGCGACGAGGGGTGCGGCTGCGGCTGGCTGTCTGGCATCGCGCTCCAGGTGCTCGGGGCTCGGGACTGCGCGAGCTCGGGGACCGTACAAGGGGGCGCAAGATCACGCAGAGTGAGTCGAGCCTAGGGTGACGACGCGGTCACAACGGGGAGGAGCGCAATAGTCGTACCGGTGTGGTCGGCCACCTCGGAGGGGCCTTCGGGGCTCCAGGGATGAGCGCAGAACAGGCCGGGGCGGGCGCCGCGAAACGGATTTGGGTGAACGGCGGCCGAGCGTGTAATGTCTTCATCGCTCGCCCCAATAGCTCAGTCGGCAGAGCGTCTCCATGGTAAGGAGAAGGTCTACGGTTCGATTCCGTATTGGGGCTCTGGTGTGAAAGGTTCCCGCCGGCAGGCGGGGCCGATCGCATCACAGCGGTGTAGCTCAGTCGGTAGAGCAAGCGGCTCATAATCGCTGTGTCACCGGTTCAAGTCCGGTCACCGCTACTGACAGTAGCCGATTGTGGGGTCGGTCCTTCGATCGGCTACTCTTCTATGCGTTAATCGTCCCATCCGTTCGTCAAGGAGCACTCCTGTGGCTGCCACCGACGTCCGCCCGAAGATCACGCTGGCCTGCGTGGAGTGCAAGGAGCGGAACTACATCACCAAGAAGAACCGGCGTAACAACCCGGACCGTCTTGAGATGAAGAAGCACTGCCCGCGTTGCAATGCGCACACCGCGCATCGCGAAACGCGATAGAACAGGCTCGTACACGAGGCCGCCCCCGCAGTCGGGGGGCGGCCTCGTGTCGTTCCAGTCTGATTATCCGCCGGTCAACCGCAGCATCCACCGGCATCCAGCAGCAGACATGCAGCAGACATCAGGAGGTGCCGGGCCATGGCGCTCGACCAGTCCTTCGTGGGGCGGACCTACCCCCCCACCGCGCCCTACGAGGTGGGCCGGGAGAAGATCCGCGAGTTCGCCGAGGCCGTCGGCGACGCCAACCCGGTGTACACGGACCCCGAGGCCGCCAAGGCACTCGGCCACTCCGACGTGATCGCCCCGCCCACCTTCGTGTTCTCCATCACCTTCAGGGCCGCCGGACAGGTCGTCGAGGACCCGCAGCTCGGCCTGGACTACAGCCGCGTGGTGCACGGCGACCAGAAGTTCTCCTACGTCCGTCCCGTGCGCGCCGGTGACCGGCTCACCGTCACCTCGACCATCGAGGCCATCAAGTCCATGGCGGGCAACGACATCCTGGACATCCGTGGCGAGGTCCACGACGAGGCCGGCGAGCACGTCGTGACCGCCTGGACCAAGCTGGTCGCCCGCGCGGCCGAGGAGGCGTGAGCATTCGATGACGGCGAAGATCGCTTACGACGAGGTCGAGGTCGGCACCGAACTGCCCGCCCAGTCCTTCCCCGTGACCCGCGACACCCTCGTCCGGTACGCGGGCGCCTCCGGGGACTTCAACCCGATCCACTGGAACGAGAAGTTCGCCAAGGAGGTCGGGCTGCCGGACGTCATCGCGCACGGCATGTTCACCATGGCCGAGGCGATCCGCGTGGTCACCGACTGGACCGGCGACCCCGGCGCGGTCGTCGAGTACGGCGTCCGCTTCACCAAGCCCGTCGTCGTCCCGAACGACGGACAGGGCGCCCTGATCGAGGTCAGCGCCAAGGTCGCGGCCAAGCTCGACGATCAGACGGTCCGCGTGGACCTCACAGCGACCAGCGCCGGGCAGAAGGTGCTCGGGATGTCACGTGCGGTCGTACGACTGGCCTGAGGGCTCGCGGGTCTTCGGGCGTGTGTAAGGGGTGTTCGACAATCCGAGCGCCCCTTACTGACTACGGACCACGCGCAACCCCACCCTGCCGCAGGCAATCCCCACACGCACCCCCCGCACAGGTGCCGCAGGCCGCCCCCCATGCGCACCCCCACACGACCCGCACAGGTGCCGCAGGCCGGCCCCCATGCGCACCCCCACCCACCGGTCTCGGCGTCTCTCGTAGTCTTGTCCGCGTGCAGGTACTCCACGACGCCCCCCTCGCCCCGCTGACCACCTTCCGCCTCGGCGGCCCCGCGGCCCGGCTGGTCACCGCGACCACCGACGCCGAGGTGATCGCAGCCGTCCGCGAGGCCGACGACGCCGGAACGCCCCTCCTCCTCATCGGCGGCGGCTCCAACCTCGTCATCGGCGACCGGGGCTTCGAAGGAACCGCACTGGTCATCGCCACCAAGGGCTTCACCCTCCACGGCACCCACCTGGAGCTCGCCGCGGGCGAGGTGTGGACCGACGCCGTCGCCCGCACCGTCGAAGAAGGACTCGCCGGTGTCGAGTGCCTCGCCGGCATCCCCGGCTCGGCCGGCGCGACCCCCATCCAGAACGTCGGCGCGTACGGCCAGGAGGTCTCGTCGACGATCACCGAAGTCGTCGCCTACGACCGCACCACCCACGAGACGGTCACCCTCCCCAACACCGAGTGCGCCTTCTCCTACCGCCACAGCCGCTTCAAGGCCGACCCCCAGCGCTACGTGGTGCTGCGCGTCCGCTTCGCCCTGGAAGACGCCGACGGCCTCTCCGCCCCGATCAAGTACGCCGAGACCGCCCGCGCCCTCGGCGTCGAGCCCGGCGACCGCGTCCCCCTGGCCGACGCCCGCGAGACCGTCCTCAAGCTGCGCTCCGGCAAGGGCATGGTCCTGGACCCCGAGGACCACGACACCTGGTCCGCCGGTTCGTTCTTCACCAATCCGATCCTCACCGACGAGGAGTTCGAGGCCTTCCACGATCGCGTGCGGCAGCGACTCGGCACAGACGTCCAGCCCCCCGCCTACCCCGCGGGGGAGGGCCACACCAAGACCTCCGCCGCCTGGCTCATCGACAAGGCTGGCTTCACCAAGGGCTACGGCACCGGCCCCGCCCGCATCTCCACCAAACACACCCTCGCGCTCACCAACCGCGGCACGGCCACCACGGAGGACCTCCTCGCCCTCGCCCGCGAGGTCGTCACCGGCGTCCGCGACGCCTTCGGCATCACCCTGGTCAACGAGCCGGTCACAGTCGGCGTAAGCCTGTAGATCCACAACCGGCAACCCGGCAACCCGGTGACCCGCGACCAGCAACCCGGCAACCGGGAACCGGCGACGGGCAACCAGTCGCCCTAGTACGCCAGCCCCACCCCCTCCTTCACGGCCCTTACATCCCCCACCATGGCCAGCATCGCGTGCGCCACATCGGCCCGCCCGATGAACCGCCCCTTCGTGGGGAAGCCCCCGATCACCGACCGATACCGGCCGCTGACCGGCTTGTTCTGCAGCCGCGGCGGCCGTACGAGCGTCCAGTCCGTGTCGCTGCGGGACACCTCGGCCTCCATCTCCCGCAGGTCGGTGTAGACGTCCCGCAGCAGGGCCGAGACGAGCCCGCGCATCGCTCGGTCGAGGCCCCCGTCCTCCTCCGGAGCCGGCCCGACAGGCGCGGCGCTCACCACGAGCAGCCGCCGAACCCGCTCGGCCTCCATGGCGCGCAGCACCGTACGGGTCAGCCGCGCCGCCACTCCCGCGTCCTTACGACGGCGTGCGCCGAGCCCGGACAACACCGCCTCCCGTCCGGCCACCGCACCACGTACGGCCTCCGGATCTCCCAGATCGGCACGGAAGACCTCAAGCCGGCTCCCGTCCCCGCCTCCGCCCTCGCCCAGAACCAACCGAGCCGGGTCCCGCACGACGGCGGTCACCTCATGCCCAGAGGCGAGCGCCTGGCGGACGATCTCGCCGCCTATACCGCCCGTAGCGCCGAAAACGGTGAGTTTCATGGCGAATCCTCCACACTTCTCGTGGTGGTGGGTGAGTATTCACTCACCTCGTCCGTCCACTAGAGTGGGTAAGCACTCACCCACCCGTCAAGCCCCTCATCCCCATCAACCCGATCGGACGAAAGGCCCCCATGGAACGGAAGCCCGCCCGCACCCGCATCCTCGACGCCGCACACGAGCTGATGCTCACCGTCGGGCTGGCCCGGACCACCACGAAGGAGATCGCCAAGGCGGCCGACTGCTCCGAGGCGGCGCTGTACAAGTACTTCGCGAGCAAGGAAGAACTGTTCATCCGCGTGCTGGCGGAACGCCTGCCGCAACTGGCCCCGCTGCTGCACAGCCTGGCCGCAGAGCCGGGCCGGCACACGGTCGAGGAGAACCTCACCGAGATCGCCCGCCAGGCCGCGCTCTTCTACGAGCAGAGCTTCCCGATCGCCGCGTCCCTGTACGCCGAGACCCAGCTCAAGCGCCGGCACGACGAGGCGATGCGCAGCATGGGCTTCGGCCCGCACAGGCCCATCGAGGGTCTCGACGCCTACCTGCGGGCCGAACAGACGGCCGGCCGCGTGCACCCCGACGCCGACACCTTCGCCGCCGCCTCCCTGCTCCTCGGCGCCTGCTCGCAACGCGCGTTCGCCTACGACGCCACCGCCACCGGCCGCCCCCCGCTGGACGACTTCGCCCGCGGTCTGGCCCGAACGCTGCTGGGCGGAATCTCCCGCACGGACCTCTCCGGCACCGGCACTCCCGGCACCGACACCCCCGTCACCGCCCCCGCAGGCGACACCTCACGCCCCCGCTGAGCGGCCGCCGACTGTCCGCCGTGCGGCCGCCCCTCAAGCGCCCGGCCCGCTGAGCCAGTCGTCGATCCCCGACAACAACTTGGCCCGCATGTCCTCCGGCGCCGCCGACGCCCGTACCGACTGCCGTGCCAGTTCCGCCAGTTCCTGGTCCGTGAAGCCGTGGTACTCCCGGGCGATCTCGTACTGGGCCGCCAGCCGGGAGCCGAACAGCAGGGGGTCGTCGGCGCCCAGGGCCATGGGGACGCCCGCTTCGAAGAGGGTGCGCAGAGGGATGTCCTCCGGCTTCTCGTACACACCGAGGGCGACGTTCGACGCAGGGCACACCTCGCACGTCACGCCCCGGTCCGCGAGGCGCTTCAGCAGCCGCGGGTCCTCCGCCGCCCGTACGCCGTGGCCGATCCGGTGTGCGTGCAGGTCGTCGAGACAGTCCCGTACCGACGCCGGACCGGTCAGCTCACCGCCGTGCGGGGCCGACAGGAGCCCTCCGTCCCGGGCGATCGCGAACGCCCGGTCGAAGTCCCGCGCCATACCCCGGCGCTCGTCGTTCGACAGTCCGAAGCCGACCACACCCCGGTCGGCGTAGCGCACCGCCAGCCGGGCCAGCGTCCGTGCGTCCAGCGGATGTTTCATCCGGTTCGCCGCGACCAGGACCCGCATCCCGAGCCCGGTGTCCCGCATCGCCGAGTCCACCGCGTCCAGGATGATCTCCAGCGCCGCGATCAGACCGCCCAGGCGCGGGGCGTACGACGTCGGGTCCACCTGGATCTCCAGCCACCCCGAGCCGTCCCGCCGATCCTCCTCGGCCGCCTCGCGCACCAGACGCTGGATGTCCTCCGGCTCTCTGAGGCACGAGCGCGCCGCGTCGTACAACCGCTGGAAGCGGAACCAGCCCCGCTCGTCCGTGGCCCGCAGCTTCGGCGACTCCCCCCGGTTCAGCGCGTCCGTGAGCGCCTCGGGCAGGCGCACGCCGTACTTGTCGGCCAGTTCCAGCAGGGTGGTGGGCCGCATCGACCCGGTGAAGTGCAGGTGCAGATGGGCTTTCGGCAGCTCAGAGACATCACGTACACGCTCCATCCGAGGATCCTGCCGTACGTCCAGGCCCCACCGGTAGCGCTTTCCCCTTTAGTGGTCTTGCTCGCACAAACAAACAGGGCCCCTCTCACGAAAATTCGTGGGCGGGGCCCTGGCGCGGAACCTTGGGACGGAACTCAGTCCTGTGCCTCGGCCAGCAGCTTCTGGATCCGGCTCACGCCCTCGACGAGGTCCTCGTCACCCAGCGCGTACGACAGCCGCAGGTAGCCGGGCGTGCCGAAGGCCTCGCCCGGAACGACCGCGACCTCGGCCTCCTCCAGGATCAGCGCGGCCAGCTCGACCGTGTCCTGCGGGCGCTTGCCGCGGATCTCCTTGCCGAGCAGGGCCTTCACCGAGGGGTAGGCGTAGAACGCGCCCTCGGGCTCCGGGCAGAGCACGCCGTCGATCTCGTTGAGCATCCGCACGACGGTCTTGCGACGGCGGTCGAAGGCCTCGCGCATCGTCGCCACGGCGTCCAGGTCGCCGGACACGGCGGCCAGCGCGGCGACCTGGGCCACGTTCGAGACGTTCGAGGTGGCGTGCGACTGGAGGTTCGTGGCGGCCTTGACCACGTCCTTCGGGCCGATGATCCAGCCGACCCGCCAGCCCGTCATCGCGTACGTCTTGGCGACACCGTTGACGACGATGCACTTGTCGCGCAGCTCCGGCAGGATCGCGGGCAGCGAGGTGAACGTCGCGTCGCCGTAGACCAGGTGCTCGTAGATCTCGTCGGTCAGCACCCACAGGCCGTGCTCGACGGCCCAGCGGCCGATCGCCTCGGCCTCGGCCTCGCTGTAGACCGCGCCGGTCGGGTTCGACGGCGACACGAAGAGGACGACCTTCGTCTTCTCGGTGCGGGCCGCCTCCAGCTGCTCGACGGAGACCCGGTAGCCGGTCGTCTCGTCCGCGACGACCTCCACCGGGACACCGCCGGCCAGCCGGATCGACTCCGGGTACGTCGTCCAGTACGGCGCCGGGACGATGACCTCGTCGCCCGGGTCGAGGATCGCGGCGAAGGCCTCGTAGATGGCCTGCTTGCCGCCGTTGGTCACCAGGATCTGGGACGCGTCGACCTCGTAGTTCGAGTCGCGAAGCGTCTTCGCGGCGATCGCGGCCTTCAGCTCGGGCAGACCGCCCGCCGGGGTGTAGCGGTGGTACTTCGGGTTCTTGCAGGCCTCGACGGCCGCCTCGACGATGTAGTCCGGGGTCGGGAAGTCGGGCTCACCGGCGCCGAAGCCGATCACCGGCCGGCCGGCGGCCTTCAGTGCCTTGGCCTTGGCGTCCACGGCGAGAGTGGCGGACTCGGAGATCGCGCCGACTCGGGCGGAGACCCGGCGCTCGGTGGGAGGGGTTGCAGGGCTCATGGGCCCATCGTTTCAGACCGGAAACCTGCCCGGCACGTGGGTTTCACGGACTGAACAAGCGCTGAACAACCATCCGGATTCGGGCCGCACGCTGGGCGATCTTCCGCGGACAACGCCCCTACGGGCGCTTTCTGTTCGACGACCGGCTGTGGAGCACGTACACTCTCACCTCGTTGGCCTTCAGCGGGCTGCGCCCAACCGGTGCTCACCGAGCACCCGGTCGGATGCGGTACGTTGGGGGACGGACAAAGGGTCGTAGCTCAATTGGTAGAGCACTGGTCTCCAAAACCAGCGGTTGGGGGTTCAAGTCCCTCCGGCCCTGCTACACACACCTTCGCCAGGATGTGTGCACGCATGTACGTACAGTAATGCACCGCCGTGCGGCTCAGACCGGGCGCGGCACGGCCACGACCCGGGAACAGGTGAGGACGAATGGCGGACGCCGTGGGCTCCATCGACACGCCTGACGCCCAGGACGAGGCGCCGGAGTCGAAGAAGAAGACTCGTAAGGGCGGCAAGCGGGCCAAGAAGGGTCCGCTCAAGCGCCTCGCGCTCTTCTACCGCCAGATCATCGCGGAACTCCGCAAGGTTGTCTGGCCGACGCGCAACCAGCTGACGACGTACACGACCGTGGTGATCGTCTTCGTCGTCATCATGATCGGCCTGGTGACCGTGATTGACTATGGACTCAGCCACGCCGCCAAGTACGTCTTCGGCTGAGCCGAGAGCGAAGGGCGCCGCGGTTACCGGCGCCCCTTTTCGCATGTTCCACCCCTATGTATCCAGGAAGAAGCAGCCACCGTGTCTGACCAGAACCTGAACGACGCCGTCGAGCCACACGGACAGGACATCGAGTCCGTGGAAGACGAGCTCGACATCGTCGAGGGCGCGGACGAGGACCTGGACGAGGTCGAGGCTGCCGACGCCGAGGCGGGCGAGCCCGCGGAGGAAACCGCGCTCCACGCCGAGACCGCCGATGACGAGGGCAGCGACCCCGCAGAGGACGCTGTGGACGCCGAGGAGGCCGACGGCGAGCTCGCGGACGAGGCCGGGGAAGCGGAAGAGGCCGGGGAAGAAGAGCCGGCCGAGCCCGTCGACCCCGTCACCGCCCTGCGCGAGGAGCTGCGCACCCTCCCCGGCGAGTGGTACGTCATCCACACGTACGCCGGCTACGAGAATCGCGTGAAGACCAACCTGGAGCAGCGCGCGGTCTCGCTGAACGTCGAGGACTACATCTTCCAGGCCGAGGTGCCGCAGGAAGAGGTCGTCCAGATCAAGAACGGCGACCGCAAGACCATCCGTCAGAACAAGCTCCCCGGCTATGTGCTGGTGCGCATGGACCTGACGAACGAGTCCTGGGGCGTCGTCCGCAACACCCCCGGCGTCACCGGCTTCGTGGGCAACGCCTACGACCCGTACCCGCTGACTCTGGACGAGATCGTCAAGATGCTCGCCCCGGAGGCCGAGGAGAAGGCCGCCCGCGAGGCCGCCGAGGCCGAGGGCAAGCCCGCTCCGCAGCGCAAGGTCGAGGTCCAGGTGCTGGACTTCGAGGTCGGCGACTCGGTCACCGTCACCGACGGCCCCTTCGCCACGCTGCAGGCGACCATCAACGAGATCAACGCCGACTCGAAGAAGGTCAAGGGTCTGGTGGAGATCTTCGGTCGTGAGACGCCGGTCGAGCTGTCCTTCGACCAGATCCAGAAGAACTAACGCCTTCGGCGACAGAGCCACCGGCCAGGTCAGGCGATCGCTCGCGCGAGCGCCTGACCTGCTCGGTTTTTAGCCGCGCGGGCCTACCCGTTAGGGTTGTGCGGTTGCCTTCGGGCATCAGGACACTGACAGAAAAGACAGAGGACCCGGAATGCCTCCCAAGAAGAAGAAGGTCACGGGGCTCATCAAGCTCCAGATCCAGGCCGGCGCCGCCAACCCGGCTCCGCCGGTCGGCCCCGCGCTGGGTCAGCACGGCGTCAACATCATGGAGTTCTGCAAGGCCTACAACGCCGCGACCGAGTCGCAGCGTGGCTGGGTGATCCCGGTGGAGATCACGGTCTACGAGGACCGCTCCTTCACCTTCATCACCAAGACGCCGCCGGCCGCGAAGATGATCCTGAAGGCCGCGGGCATCGAGAAGGGCTCCGGCGAGCCGCACAAGACCAAGGTCGCCAAGATCACCCAGGCGCAGGTCCGCGAGATCGCCACGACCAAGCTGCCCGACCTCAACGCCAACGACCTGGACGCCGCCGCGAAGATCATCGCCGGTACCGCGCGTTCCATGGGCGTCACGGTCGAGGGCTGAACCCCACCTTCGTAGAGACAGACGCGGCTGAGAAGCCGCACGTGGCAGGGCCTGCTCGGCCCGTACCACGACTCCTTCAGAACACACAGGAGCAGTTGTGAGCAAGCGCAGCAAGGCTCTCCGCGCTGCGGACGCCAAGATCGACCGGGAGAAGCTGTACGCCCCGCTCGAGGCCGTCCGTCTCGCCAAGGAGACCTCCACGACCAAGTTCGACGGCACCGTCGAGGTCGCCTTCCGCCTGGGTGTCGACCCGCGCAAGGCCGATCAGATGGTCCGTGGCACCGTGAACCTCCCGCACGGCACCGGCAAGACCGCCCGGGTCCTGGTCTTCGCGACCGGTGACCGTGCCGAGGCCGCGACCGCCGCGGGCGCCGACATCGTCGGCTCCGACGAACTGATCGACGAGGTGTCGAAGGGCCGTCTGGACTTCGACGCCGTCGTCGCCACCCCGGACCTCATGGGCAAGGTCGGCCGCCTCGGCCGCGTCCTCGGCCCGCGTGGTCTGATGCCCAACCCGAAGACCGGCACCGTGACCCCGGACGTGGCCAAGGCCGTGACCGAGATCAAGGGCGGCAAAATCGAGTTCCGCGTCGACAAGCACTCGAACCTGCACTTCATCATCGGCAAGTCGTCCTTCGACGACACCAAGCTGGTGGAGAACTACGGCGCGGCCCTGGAGGAGATCCTCCGCCTGAAGCCGTCCGCCGCCAAGGGTCGCTACATCAAGAAGGCCGCGATCAGCACCACGATCGGCCCCGGCATCCCGGTCGACCCGAACCGCACCCGCAACCTCCTCGTCGAGGAGGACCCGGCCGCTGTCTGACCGGGTCGAGCCTGCCGGCTCGCCACAGCATGCGACGGGCCCCGTACCTCCCTCCGAGGTACGGGGCCCGTTCGCATGTGCGGATGCCGTGCCCTGGGTTAGCGTGCGAACACGGCAACGGCACAGGGGGACGTATGAAGTGCACGGACGGACGCCGCATCGCCCTCGCGGTCGCGACGGCGGCCGCGCTCACGGGAGCGGCCGCCTGCACCTCCTCCGGGCCCTCCGGCAAGCCCGCGAACAGCCGAGGGCCGAGCGCCGCGTCCCTGGCGGCCCTGCGCTCCGCCGAGCGGTCCACCGACCGCGCCGATTCGGCCCGGGTGCGGTCCACGACCGTCATGGGCACCCAGCTGTCCGTGAAGGCAGACGGAGCCCTTCGCTGGGGCGACGGCCTCACCGGCGCCGTCACCATCACGTACACCGGCGGCACGACGGCCGAGACGATGCGCGCGCTCGGCATCACCTCCATGGAGGCCCGCTACCTGTCCGACGCCTACTACGCGCGGGCAGGCGACGCGTTCGCCGGGAAGACCGGCGGCAGGCACTGGATCAAGTACGGGTACGGCGATCTCGCGGCACTCGGCGGCGGCGCGGTCGCGAACTTCGCCGACCAGATGCGCAACACCACCCCCAACCAGTCGGTGAAGCTGCTGCTGGACTCCGAGGACGTGTACAGGGTCGGGGAGGAGAAGGTCGGCGGGCGGACCGCCACGCACTACTCCGGGACCGTCGCCATCGGTGAGGTCACCGACGCCCGGCTCAGGAAGCAGCTCCAGGAGGCCGGCGTCACCACCGAGACCGTCGACATCTGGGTGGACGACCGGAACCTGCTGGTCAAGAAGGTCGAGAAGAGCCGGACGGCGGCCGGCGAACTGACCCAGACCGCCTACTACAGCGACTACGGCGTACGGGTCCAGGTGCGCGAGCCGCCCGCCGACGACACCGCGGACTTCAGGAAACTGCTGGCTCAGCAGAGCGCCTCGCCCTCCTGAGTCCCAGGGCCCAGAGCGTCGTACGACCGGATTTGCCTGCCGGCGATCCGGTCGCGTACTCTCCTACAGAAGCCAAAGACCGCTGGTCGTTGCCGTGTGCTCGTGAGAGGGCTCGGTGGCCGAAGGATCCGCTGAAAAGTGCGGACGACCCGCGCAGGTGACTGTGGAAGTACTCCCGGGAACTCGCCGCTTACGCTGCGAATGTCCGGTAGAGCTACGCCCCGTGCGCCTGCGCCGGGGCGTTTCGTTTTGCCCAGCCCCTTCCGAGCGGTCGTCATCACCCGGAAGGAGGCCGACGCTCATGGCAAGGCCCGACAAGGCTGCCGCGGTGGCCGAGCTCGCGGAGCAGTTCCGCAGCTCGAACGCCGCCGTGCTGACCGAGTACCGGGGTCTCACCGTGGCGCAGCTCAAGACGCTGCGCCGTTCGCTCGGTGAGAACGCCCAGTACGCCGTGGTGAAGAACACGCTGACCAAGATTGCGGCCAACGAGGCCGGGATCTCGACGCTCGACGACCTGTTCAACGGTCCGACGGCAGTTGCCTTCGTCACCGGTGACCCGGTGGTGTCGGCGAAGGGTCTTCGTGACTTCGCCAAGGACAACCCGAACCTCGTCATCAAGGGCGGTGTCCTTGACGGCAAGGTGCTGTCCGCCGACGAGATCAAGAAGCTTGCGGACCTCGAGTCCCGCGAGGTTCTGCTCTCCAAGCTGGCGGGTGCCTTCAAGGGCAAGCAGTCCCAGGCTGCTTCGCTCTTCCAGGCGCTTCCGTCGAAGCTCGTCCGCACCGTGGACGCCCTTCGCGCCAAGCAAGAAGAGCAGGGCGGTGCCGAGTAACTCGGCTCGCGCAGTGACCGCCGCCTGAGGCAGCCGGAAGGCACGCCTGAAGCAGTGGTCGTAGCGGGCCGAACGTACGCCCGCCATACATGTACATCCCGGCACCAGCCGAATTAGTGGAAGGATCGCCCCCCATGGCGAAGCTCAGCCAGGAAGACCTGCTCGCGCAGTTCGAGGAGATGACCCTCATCGAGCTCTCCGAGTTCGTGAAGGCCTTCGAGACGAAGTTCGACGTCACCGCCGCCGCCGCGGTCGCCGCGGTCGCCCCGGGCGCCCCGGGTGCCCCGGTCGAGCAGGAGGAGGAGAAGGACGAGTTCGACGTCATCCTCACCGGCGCCGGCGAGAAGAAGATCCAGGTCATCAAGGTCGTGCGTGAGCTGACCTCCCTGGGTCTGAAGGAGGCCAAGGACCTCGTGGACGGCGCTCCGAAGCCGGTCCTCGAGAAGGTCGCCAAGGACGCCGCCGAGAAGGCCGCCGAGTCCCTCAAGGGCGCCGGCGCCTCCGTCGAGGTCAAGTGACCCCACGGAGTCCGCAGGACTCTCCAGCCCGCTGACACGGTCCCTCTGAGAGGGCTGTAACGCTGAGGCAGCGAAGAGCGATCATCCATCCGGGTGGTCGCTCTTCGGCGTTTCTGGAGGGGTGGCCACGGTTACCTTGCACTCGCGTATGCGGGGGGTATGGTGATCTTCGTCGTGTCTCCGGGTGCCCAGGGTTCGGGCAAGGGAGGCCTTGACGAACCGCACGCAGCGCGCAATTCTCAGGACGCGTCGTCACAACGGATCCGAATCCGAGGCATGGATCGACGGCGAAGAGGGCAGTATCAACGTGCGTTGAGGGCAGGCATGCCAAGGGCGTTGAGGACAACGAGGGTCACAGAAAATCGGGGCTGGACATCAGTGCGCCAAGTGGCTACACTGACCCTTTGCGCTGCCTGTTAGCTGCCTCCTGCCCGTCACCAGGGGCATGCCCTCACTCGAGCATCGGGAAACAGACCGTCTTGGATCAGGTCCTTTGGCCTGTCAGGCACTGTCTGTCCTCGGGCACGGGAGAGGGACCGGTACGCGCGTAGTGAGTCCGAGCCCTCGGAAGGACCCCCTCTTGGCCGCCTCGCGCACTGCCTCGACCGCGAATACGAACAACGGCGCCAGCACCGCCCCGCTGCGCATCTCCTTTGCAAAGATCAAGGAGCCCCTCGAGGTTCCGAACCTTCTCGCGCTGCAAACCGAGAGCTTTGACTGGCTGCTCGGCAACGACGCGTGGAAGGCTCGCGTCGAGGCGGCTCTGGATTCCGGTCAGGACGTCCCCACCAAGTCCGGTCTGGAGGAGATCTTCGAGGAGATCTCCCCGATCGAGGACTTCTCCGGGTCGATGTCGCTGACGTTCCGCGACCACCGTTTCGAGCCGCCGAAGAACAGCATCGACGAGTGCAAGGAGCGCGACTTCACGTACGCGGCTCCGCTCTTCGTGACGGCCGAGTTCACCAACAACGAAACCGGCGAGATCAAGTCCCAGACCGTCTTCATGGGCGACTTCCCGCTCATGACCGGCAAGGGCACCTTCGTCATCAACGGCACCGAGCGTGTCGTGGTGTCACAGCTGGTCCGCTCGCCCGGTGTCTACTTCGACTCCTCCATCGACAAGACGTCCGACAAGGACATCTTCTCTGCCAAGATCATCCCGTCCCGGGGTGCCTGGCTGGAGATGGAGATCGACAAGCGCGACATGGTCGGTGTGCGCATCGACCGCAAGCGCAAGCAGTCCGTGACCGTTCTGCTCAAGGCTCTCGGCTGGACGACCGAGCAGATCCTCGAGGAGTTCGGCGAGTACGAGTCCATGCGCGCCACCCTGGAGAAGGACCACACCCAGGGCCAGGACGACGCGCTGCTCGACATCTACCGCAAGCTCCGTCCGGGCGAGCCGCCGACGCGCGAGGCCGCGCAGACGCTGCTCGAGAACCTCTACTTCAACCCGAAGCGCTACGACCTCGCCAAGGTCGGCCGCTACAAGGTGAACAAGAAGCTCGGCGCGGACGAGCCGCTGGACGCCGGTGTGCTCACCACCGACGACATCATCGCCACCATCAAGTACCTGGTGAAGCTGCACGCCGGTGAGACCGAGACGGTCGGCGAGTCCGGTCGCTCGATCATGGTCGAGACCGACGACATCGACCACTTCGGCAACCGTCGCATCCGCAGCGTCGGCGAGCTGATCCAGAACCAGGTCCGTACGGGTCTCGCCCGTATGGAGCGTGTCGTGCGTGAGCGCATGACCACCCAGGACGTCGAGGCGATCACGCCGCAGACCCTGATCAACATCCGGCCGGTCGTCGCCTCCATCAAGGAGTTCTTCGGCACCAGCCAGCTGTCCCAGTTCATGGACCAGAACAACCCGCTGTCGGGTCTGACGCACAAGCGTCGTCTCAACGCGCTCGGCCCGGGTGGTCTGTCCCGTGAGCGGGCCGGCTTCGAGGTCCGTGACGTGCACCCCTCGCACTACGGCCGCATGTGCCCGATCGAGACGCCGGAAGGCCCGAACATCGGCCTGATCGGCTCGCTGGCCTCCTATGGGCGGGTCAACGCGTTCGGCTTCATCGAGACGCCGTACCGCAAGGTCGTCGAGGGCCGGGTCACCGACGAGGTCGACTACCTGACCGCCGACGAGGAGGACCGCTTCGTCATCGCGCAGGCCAACGCGCCGCTGACCGACGAGTTCCACTTCGCCGAGTCCCGTGTGCTGGTCCGCCGTCGTGGCGGAGAGGTCGACTACGTCCCCGGTGACGACGTCGACTACATGGACGTCTCGCCGCGCCAGATGGTGTCGGTCGCGACCGCCATGATCCCGTTCCTGGAGCACGACGACGCCAACCGTGCCCTCATGGGCGCGAACATGATGCGTCAGGCCGTGCCGCTCATCAAGTCCGAGTCCCCGCTCGTCGGCACCGGCATGGAGTACCGCTCCGCAGCCGACGCCGGCGACGTGGTCAAGGCCGAGAAGGACGGTGTGGTCCAGGAGGTCTCCGCGGACTACATCACCACCGCCAACGACGACGGCACGTACATCACGTACCGCCTGGCCAAGTTCTCGCGCTCCAACCAGGGCACCTCGGTCAACCAGAAGGTCATCGTCAACGAGGGCGACCGGATCATCGAAGGCCAGGTCCTGGCCGACGGCCCGGCCACCGAGAACGGCGAGATGGCGCTGGGCAAGAACCTGCTCGTGGCGTTCATGCCGTGGGAGGGTCACAACTACGAGGACGCGATCATCCTGTCGCAGCGCCTCGTGCAGGACGACGTCCTCTCCTCGATCCACATCGAGGAGCACGAGGTCGACGCCCGTGACACCAAGCTCGGCCCCGAGGAGATCACCCGGGACATCCCGAACGTCTCCGAGGAGGTCCTCGCCGACCTCGACGAGCGCGGCATCATCCGGATCGGTGCCGAGGTCGTCGCCGGAGACATCCTGGTCGGCAAGGTCACGCCCAAGGGTGAGACCGAGCTGACCCCGGAGGAGCGCCTGCTGCGCGCGATCTTCGGTGAGAAGGCCCGTGAGGTCCGTGACACCTCTCTGAAGGTGCCGCACGGCGAGATCGGCAAGGTCATCGGCGTCCGCGTCTTCGACCGTGAAGAGGGCGACGAGCTGCCGCCGGGCGTGAACCAGCTGGTTCGTGTCTACGTGGCGCAGAAGCGCAAGATCACCGACGGTGACAAGCTCGCCGGCCGGCACGGCAACAAGGGTGTCATCTCCAAGATCCTGCCCATCGAGGACATGCCGTTCCTCGAGGACGGGACCCCGGTCGACATCATCCTCAACCCGCTCGGCGTGCCGTCCCGGATGAACCCGGGACAGGTGCTGGAGATCCACCTCGGCTGGCTCGCCAGCCGCGGCTGGGACGTCTCCGGTCTCGCCGACGAGTGGGCGCAGCGACTGCAGGTCATCGGCGCCGACCAGGTCGAGCCCGGCACCAACGTCGCCACCCCCGTCTTCGACGGTGCGCGTGAGGACGAGCTCGCCGGTCTGCTGCAGCACACCATCCCGAACCGCGACGGGGACCGCCTGGTCCTCCCGACCGGCAAGGCGAGGCTGTACGACGGCCGCTCCGGCGAGCCGTTCCCGGAGCCGATCTCGGTCGGCTACATGTACATCCTCAAGCTCCACCACCTGGTCGACGACAAGCTCCACGCCCGTTCGACCGGTCCGTACTCGATGATCACCCAGCAGCCGCTGGGTGGTAAGGCCCAGTTCGGTGGCCAGCGCTTCGGTGAGATGGAGGTGTGGGCGCTGGAGGCATACGGCGCCGCATACGCCCTCCAGGAGCTGCTGACCATCAAGTCCGACGACGTGACCGGCCGCGTGAAGGTCTACGAGGCCATCGTCAAGGGCGAGAACATCCCCGAGCCCGGCATCCCCGAGTCCTTCAAGGTGCTCATCAAGGAGATGCAGTCCCTGTGCCTCAACGTGGAGGTGCTGTCCTCGGACGGCATGTCCATCGAGATGCGCGACACCGACGAGGACGTCTTCCGCGCTGCGGAGGAGCTTGGCATCGACCTGTCCCGGCGTGAGCCGAGCAGCGTCGAAGAGGTCTGACGGGAGTTCGGAGGCCTTCGTCATGAAGGCCTCCGGCCCCAGGACCCCCGTATCAGACCCCATGACTTACAACCCTGAGAGGGATTGACGCATAGTGCTCGACGTCAACTTCTTCGATGAGCTCCGGATCGGTCTGGCCACGGCTGACGACATCCGTCAGTGGAGCCACGGCGAGGTCAAGAAGCCTGAGACCATCAACTACCGCACCCTCAAGCCCGAGAAGGACGGACTCTTCTGCGAGAAGATCTTCGGTCCGACCCGGGACTGGGAGTGCTACTGCGGCAAGTACAAGCGTGTCCGGTTCAAGGGCATCATCTGTGAGCGCTGCGGCGTCGAGGTGACTCGCGCCAAGGTGCGCCGTGAGCGGATGGGCCACATCGAACTGGCCGCCCCCGTCACGCACATCTGGTACTTCAAGGGCGTTCCGTCGCGCCTTGGCTACCTGCTCGACCTCGCCCCGAAGGACCTGGAGAAGGTCATCTACTTCGCGGCGTACATGATCACGTTCGTCGACGAGGAGCGCCGCACCCGCGACCTGCCCTCCCTGGAGGCGCACGTCTCCGTCGAGCGGCAGCAGATCGAGAACCGCCGGGACGCCGACCTGGAGGCCCGCGCCAAGAAGCTCGAGACCGACCTGGCCGAGCTGGAGGCCGAGGGCGCCAAGGCCGACGTGCGCCGCAAGGTGCGCGAAGGTGCCGAGCGGGAGATGAAGCAGCTGCGTGACCGTGCGCAGCGCGAGATCGACCGTCTCGACGAGGTGTGGACCCGGTTCAAGAACCTCAAGGTCCAGGACCTCGAGGGCGACGAGCTCCTCTACCGCGAGCTGCGTGACCGCTTCGGCACGTACTTCGACGGCTCGATGGGTGCGGCTGCCCTGCAGAAGCGCCTGGAGTCCTTCGACCTGGACGAGGAGGCCGAGCGCCTCCGCGAGATCATCCGTACCGGCAAGGGCCAGAAGAAGACCCGTGCGCTCAAGCGCCTCAAGGTCGTCTCCGCGTTCCTGCAGACCAGCAACAGCCCCAAGGGCATGGTGCTCGACTGCGTGCCGGTCATCCCGCCGGACCTTCGCCCGATGGTGCAGCTGGACGGTGGCCGCTTCGCGACCTCCGACCTGAACGACCTGTACCGCCGTGTGATCAACCGCAACAACCGCCTGAAGCGGCTTCTCGACCTCGGCGCGCCCGAGATCATCGTGAACAACGAGAAGCGCATGCTCCAGGAGGCCGTCGACGCGCTCTTCGACAACGGCCGTCGTGGTCGCCCGGTCACGGGTCCCGGCAACCGTCCGCTGAAGTCGCTGTCCGACATGCTCAAGGGCAAGCAGGGCCGCTTCCGTCAGAACCTGCTCGGCAAGCGAGTCGACTACTCGGCGCGTTCCGTGATCGTCGTCGGCCCGCAGCTGAAGCTGCACCAGTGCGGTCTGCCGAAGGCGATGGCGCTGGAGCTCTTCAAGCCGTTCGTGATGAAGCGCCTGGTCGACCTGAACCACGCGCAGAACATCAAGAGCGCCAAGCGGATGGTCGAGCGCGGCCGCACGGTCGTGTACGACGTCCTCGAAGAGGTCATCGCGGAGCACCCGGTTCTGCTGAACCGTGCGCCCACCCTGCACCGCCTCGGCATCCAGGCCTTCGAGCCGCAGCTGGTCGAGGGCAAGGCCATCCAGATCCACCCGCTCGTGTGCACCGCGTTCAACGCGGACTTCGACGGCGACCAGATGGCCGTGCACCTTCCGCTGTCCGCGGAGGCGCAGGCCGAGGCCCGCATCCTGATGCTGTCCTCGAACAACATCCTCAAGCCGGCCGACGGCCGTCCGGTGACGATGCCGACCCAGGACATGGTCCTCGGTCTGTTCTTCCTCACCACCGACGGCGAGATGCGGAACGTGAAGGGCGAGGACCGCTCCTTCTCCTCCGTGGCCGAGGCGATCATGGCGTTCGACGCCGGCGAGCTCTCGCTGCAGTCGCGCGTGGACATCCGCTTCCCGGTGGGCACCATCCCGCCGCGCGGCTGGACCCCGCCGGCGCAGGAGGAGGGCGAGCCCGAGTGGCAGCAGGGTGACTCGTTCCGGCTGCGGACGACCCTGGGCCGCGCGCTCTTCAACGAGCTGCTGCCCGAGGACTACCCGTTCGTCGACTACGAGGTCGGCAAGAAGCAGCTCTCCGAGATCGTCAACGACCTCGCCGAGCGCTACCCGAAGGTCATCGTGGCGGCGACGCTCGACAACCTGAAGGCGTCCGGCTTCTACTGGGCGACCCGTTCCGGTGTCACCGTGGCCATCTCCGACGTCGTCGTTCCCGAGGCGAAGAAGGAGATCGTCAAGGGCTACGAGGCGCAGGACGAGAAGGTCCAGAAGCAGTACGAGCGCGGCCTGATCACCAAGGACGAGCGCACGCAGGAGCTCATCGCGATCTGGACCAAGGCGACCAACGAGGTCGCCGAGGCGATGAACGACAACTTCCCGAAGACCAACCCGATCTTCATGATGGTGAACTCGGGTGCACGAGGCAACATGATGCAGATGCGTCAGATCGCCGGTATGCGTGGTCTGGTGTCGAACGCGAAGAACGAGACGATCCCGCGTCCGATCAAGGCGTCGTTCCGTGAGGGCCTGTCCGTGCTGGAGTACTTCATCTCCACGCACGGTGCCCGTAAGGGTCTGGCGGACACCGCCCTGCGTACCGCCGACTCGGGTTACCTCACCCGTCGTCTGGTGGACGTCTCGCAGGACGTCATCATCCGCGAGGAGGACTGCGGCACCGAGCGCGGCCTCAAGCTGGCCATCGCCGAGCGCGGCGCCGACGGCGTCCTGCGCAAGGCGGACAACGCCGAGACCAGCGTGTACGCGCGCTGCCTCGCCGAGGACATCGTCGTCGACGGGAAGGTGCTCGCCCCGGCGGGCGTCGACCTCGGTGACGTCCTCATCGACCAGCTGGTCGCCGCGGGCATCGAGACGGTCAAGACCCGCTCGGTCCTGACCTGCGAGTCCGCCGTCGGCACCTGCGCGATGTGCTACGGCCGCTCGCTGGCCACCGGCAAGCTGGTCGACATCGGCGAGGCGGTCGGCATCATCGCCGCCCAGTCCATCGGTGAGCCCGGTACCCAGCTGACGATGCGTACCTTCCACACCGGTGGTGTGGCCGGTGACGACATCACCCAGGGTCTGCCGCGTGTCGTCGAGCTCTTCGAGGCCCGTACCCCGAAGGGTGTCGCCCCGATCTCCGAGGCCTCCGGCCGCGTGCGGATCGAGGAGACCGAGAAGACCAAGAAGATCGTCATCACCCCGGACGACGGCAGCGACGAGACGGCGTTCCCGATCTCGAAGCGTGCCCGACTCCTGGTCAGCGAGGGCGAGCACGTCGAGGTGGGCCAGAAGCTCACCGTGGGTGCCACCAACCCGCACGACGTGCTGCGCATCCTGGGCCAGCGTGCCGTCCAGGTCCACCTGGTCGGCGAGGTCCAGAAGGTCTACAACTCGCAGGGTGTGTCGATCCACGACAAGCACATCGAGATCATCATCCGGCAGATGCTGCGCCGCGTGACGATCATCGAGTCCGGCGACGCCGAGCTGCTGCCCGGCGAGCTGGTCGAGCGCTCCCGCTTCGAGCAGGAGAACCGTCGTGTGGTCCAGGAGTCCGGTCACCCGGCCTCCGGTCGTCCGCAGCTCATGGGCATCACCAAGGCCTCGCTGGCCACGGAGTCCTGGCTGTCGGCGGCGTCCTTCCAGGAGACGACCAGGGTCCTCACGGACGCGGCGATCAACGCCAAGTCCGACTCCCTGATCGGCCTCAAGGAGAACGTCATCATCGGTAAGCTCATCCCGGCCGGTACGGGTCTGTCCCGCTACCGCAACATCCGGGTCGAGCCGACCGAGGAGGCCAAGGCCGCGATGTACTCGGCCGTCGGCTACGACGACATCGACTACTCGCCGTTCGGCACGGGCTCCGGTCAGGCCGTTCCGCTGGAGGACTACGACTACGGTCCGTACAACCAGTAGGCGAGCGATCGCTTGACCTGAAGGGCGGTCACCCTGTGGGGTGGCCGCCCTTCGGCGTGTCAGCGACCGGCCTCAGGGCGGCCGGGAGGAACGGCCGGCAGGGGCGACAATCGGCCGCACCGGCGGAGGTATTCCGTCGCCGCACGCCGGCGTTGGCGCATCATGGAGACATCTCGTCGTCCGGGAGGTGCTCCCCGTGTCGTACCCGTCGTGGCAGCCGTGGCAGGACAAGGACGAGTCGCAGTCGAGGCAGGAGCAGGAGCAGGGGCCGGGGGAGCGGAGGCAGAGAGGGCCCGGGCACGGAGGGCAGGGGCCGGGAGAGCGGGCGCTGGGGCCTGCTGGAGGCGTCCGTGGGGGCGCTCCGGGGGGCTGGCCGGTCATGGGGCAGGTGCGGCCCTGGCAGGGCCGTACGCAGGCTTACGGCCATGTCTACGGCAATGTCCCGTCGTCCTCGCCGGCCGCGGCCTCTTCGTCCTCGCCGGCCACGCCGGCCACGCCGGCCACGCCGGCCACGCCGGCCACGCCGGCCACGCCGGCCACGCCGGCCACGCCGGCCACGTCGGCCTCCTTCATGCTTGCCTCCCACGCCGACCGTGAGCGGGCCGTCGACGTGCTCCGAGCCGGGTACGGCGAGGGCAGGCTGGAGAAGGGGGAGTTCGACACCCGGGTGGGACGGGCCTATGCGGCTCGGACGGTGGGGGAGCTGGCGCTGCTCGTCGCCGATCTGCCTGCCGGACCCGTACCGCAGCCGGGGGTCGTGGGGATGCCGCGGACGTTCCTGCCGGCGCCGCGGCCGCGGACGAACGGGAAGGCCGTGGCGGCCGCCGTGTGCGGGCTGCTGTGTCTGCCGACCATCGGGCTCACCGGGCTGCCGGCGGTCGTCCTCGGGCATGCGGCACGTTCGGAGATCCGGCACAGCGGGGAGGGCGGTGACGGGCTGGCGATCACCGGGCTGGTCCTCGGGTGGCTGTCCACCGCGGGTTGGGCGCTCGTCCTGACGCTGTTGATCTTCGTCGGTCTCGCGACCAGCTGACGCCGTCCGACCGCGTGGAGCGAGCAGACCGGGCAGGGCGGAGCGGGGGGAGTACGGTGGCGGGCGTTGCGCGTGCGGTCGTAGATGGTGAAGGCGGTCGTAGATCGTGAAGGGATGCCGGGGACGGGCCGGCGCCGCATATTCGAAGATCATCTGCGGTGCGGGGGCTTGACATGAACTGCCCGGTGATCCGAGCGCGGTCCACTTGTTTTGACCGCAGCGAATGAGCTAGGTACCCTCAGACCTTGTGCCTGGGGTGTGCCCTGGCTCTCGTGCGTGCCTTCAACCGCACATAGGGAGCCGTCACTGGCCACCGTAATCTGCGCTCTTTCTGCCTCGCGGCGGGGGTCTGCAGCATTCGACACACCCGACCGCGTGGATCGGCGACGTTCCAGGTTAGCTTCACCATTCGGCACACAGAAACCGGAGAAGTAGTGCCTACGATCCAGCAGCTGGTCCGCAAGGGCCGGCAGGACAAGGTCGAGAAGAACAAGACGCCCGCACTCGAGGGTTCCCCTCAGCGTCGTGGCGTCTGCACGCGTGTGTTCACGACCACCCCGAAGAAGCCGAACTCGGCCCTGCGTAAGGTCGCGCGTGTGCGTCTGACCAGCGGGATCGAGGTCACCGCTTACATTCCGGGTGAGGGACACAACCTGCAGGAGCACTCCATCGTGCTCGTGCGTGGTGGCCGTGTGAAGGACCTGCCGGGTGTTCGCTACAAGATCATCCGCGGTTCCCTTGACACCCAGGGTGTGAAGAACCGCAAGCAGGCCCGCAGCCGCTACGGCGCCAAGAAGGAGAAGTAAGAATGCCTCGTAAGGGCCCCGCCCCGAAGCGCCCGGTCATCATCGACCCGGTCTACGGTTCTCCTCTTGTCACGTCGCTCATCAACAAGGTGCTGCTGAACGGCAAGCGCTCCACCGCCGAGCGCATCGTCTACGGCGCCATGGAGGGCCTGCGCGAGAAGACCGGCAACGACCCGGTCATCACGCTCAAGCGTGCTCTCGAGAACATCAAGCCGACCCTCGAGGTCAAGTCCCGCCGTGTCGGTGGCGCCACCTACCAGGTGCCGGTCGAGGTCAAGCCCGGCCGCGCCAACACGCTGGCGCTGCGCTGGCTCGTCGGTTACTCCCGCGCCCGTCGCGAGAAGACCATGACCGAGCGTCTCCTCAACGAGCTTCTCGATGCCTCCAACGGCCTCGGTGCGGCCGTGAAGAAGCGCGAGGACACCCACAAGATGGCCGAGTCCAACAAGGCCTTCGCGCACTACCGCTGGTAGTCGCTACCCACATCGAGACCGAGAGAAGACGAAAGCCTTATGGCTACCACTTCACTTGACCTGGCCAGGGTCCGCAACATCGGGATCATGGCCCACATCGACGCGGGCAAGACGACCACCACCGAGCGGATCCTGTTCTACACCGGTGTTTCGTACAAGATCGGTGAGGTCCACGACGGCGCTGCCACCATGGACTGGATGGAGCAGGAGCAGGAGCGTGGCATCACGATCACGTCTGCTGCGACCACCTGTCACTGGCCGCTCGAGGACAACGACTACACCATCAACATCATCGACACCCCCGGGCACGTCGACTTCACCGTAGAGGTGGAGCGCTCCCTGCGTGTGCTCGACGGTGCCGTGACGGTGTTCGACGGTGTCGCCGGTGTCGAGCCGCAGTCCGAGACGGTGTGGCGTCAGGCCGACCGTTACGGCGTGCCGCGTATCTGCTTCGTCAACAAGCTGGACCGTACCGGCGCCGAGTTCCACCGCTGCGTGGACATGATCTCGGACCGCCTGGGCGCTCAGCCGCTGGTCATGCAGCTCCCGATCGGTGCCGAGGCCGACTTCAAGGGCGTCGTGGACCTGGTCCGCATGAAGGCGCTCGTGTGGTCCGCCGAGGCCGCCAAGGGCGAGATGTACGACGTCGTCGACATCCCGGCCACGCACACCGAGGCTGCCGAGGAGTACCGCGGCAAGCTGATCGAGGGCGTCGCCGAGAACGACGAAGAGATCATGGAGCTGTACCTGGAGGGCCAGGAGCCCACCGAGGAGCAGCTGTACGCCGCGATCCGTCGCATCACCATCGCGTCCGGCAAGTCCAACGACACCACGGTCACCCCGGTGTTCTGCGGTACCGCGTTCAAGAACAAGGGCGTCCAGCCCCTGCTCGACGCGGTCGTGCGCTACCTCCCCACGCCGCTCGACGTCGAGGCCATCGAGGGCCACGCCGTCAACGACCCGGAGGAGGTCGTCCGGCGCAAGCCGTCCGACGACGAGCCGCTGTCCGCCCTCGCGTTCAAGATCATGAGCGACCCGCACCTCGGCAAGCTCACCTTCGTCCGGGTCTACTCGGGCCGCCTCCAGTCCGGCACCGCGGTGCTGAACTCGGTCAAGGGCAAGAAGGAGCGCATCGGCAAGATCTACCGCATGCACGCGAACAAGCGTGAGGAGATCGAGTCGGTGGGCGCCGGCGACATCGTCGCCGTCATGGGCCTGAAGCAGACCACCACCGGTGAGACGCTGTCCGACGACAAGAACCCGGTGATCCTGGAGTCCATGGACTTCCCGGCGCCGGTCATCCAGGTCGCGATCGAGCCCAAGTCCAAGGGTGACCAGGAGAAGCTGGGTGTCGCCATCCAGCGTCTCGCGGAGGAGGACCCCTCCTTCCAGGTTCACTCGGACGAGGAGACCGGCCAGACCATCATCGGTGGTATGGGCGAGCTGCACCTCGAGGTGCTGGTCGACCGTATGCGCCGTGAGTTCAAGGTCGAGGCCAACGTCGGCAAGCCGCAGGTCGCCTACCGCGAGACGATCCGCAAGGCCGTCGAGCGCGTGGACTACACCCACAAGAAGCAGACCGGTGGTACCGGTCAGTTCGCCAAGGTGCAGATCGCGATCGAGCCGATCACCGAGGCCGACGGTCCGGCGTACGAGTTCGTGAACAAGGTCACCGGTGGTCGTATCCCGAGGGAGTACATCCCTTCGGTCGACGCCGGTGCGCAGGAGGCCATGCAGTTCGGCATCCTCGCCGGCTACGAGATGACGGGCGTCCGCGTCACGCTGCTCGACGGTGCCTACCACGAGGTCGACTCCTCCGAGCTCGCCTTCAAGATCGCCGGTTCGCAGGCCTTCAAGGAGGCCGCGCGCAAGGCCAGCCCCGTGCTGCTCGAGCCGATGATGGCCGTCGAGGTCACCACGCCCGAGGACTACATGGGTGAGGTCATCGGCGACATCAACTCCCGCCGTGGCCAGATCCAGGCCATGGAGGAGCGGGCCGGTGCCCGCGTCGTGAAGGGCCTCGTGCCCCTTTCGGAGATGTTCGGCTACGTCGGAGACCTCCGCAGCAAGACCTCGGGTCGCGCAAGCTACTCGATGCAGTTCGACTCCTACGCCGAGGTTCCGCGGAACGTCGCCGAGGAGATCATCGCGAAGGCCAAGGGCGAGTAACGCACAGCGTTCACACGCCGTAGGCTTGACTCCGGAGCCTCGTGGGGCATTTCACCGCATGCGCGGAAGGAATGCCCCCGGGACCCGGGCCATCCAGCAAAGATCACCTGGCGCCGATGAAGTAAGGCGTACCAGAACCACTCCCAGGAGGACCCCAGTGGCGAAGGCGAAGTTCGAGCGGACTAAGCCGCACGTCAACATCGGCACCATCGGTCACATCGACCACGGTAAGACGACCCTCACGGCCGCCATTACCAAGGTGCTGCACGACGCGTTCCCGGACCTGAACGAGGCATCGGCGTTCGACCAGATCGACAAGGCTCCCGAAGAGCGCCAGCGCGGTATCACCATCTCCATCGCGCACGTCGAGTACCAGACGGAGACCCGTCACTACGCCCACGTCGACTGCCCCGGTCACGCGGACTACATCAAGAACATGATCACGGGTGCGGCGCAGATGGACGGCGCCATCCTCGTGGTCGCCGCCACCGACGGCCCGATGCCGCAGACCAAGGAGCACGTGCTCCTGGCCCGCCAGGTCGGCGTTCCGTACATCGTGGTCGCCCTGAACAAGGCCGACATGGTGGACGACGAGGAGATCCTGGAGCTCGTCGAGCTCGAGGTCCGTGAGCTCCTCTCCGAGTACGAGTTCCCGGGCGACGACCTGCCGGTCGTCAAGGTCTCCGCTCTGAAGGCCCTTGAGGGCGACAAGGAGTGGGGCCAGTCCGTCCTCGACCTGATGAAGGCCGTCGACGAGTCGATCCCGGAGCCCGAGCGCGACGTCGACAAGCCGTTCCTCATGCCCATCGAGGACGTCTTCACGATCACCGGTCGCGGTACGGTCGTCACCGGCCGTATCGAGCGTGGTGTCCTGAAGGTCAACGAGACCGTCGACATCATCGGCATCAAGACCGAGAAGACCACCACCACGGTCACCGGTATCGAGATGTTCCGCAAGCTGCTCGACGAGGGCCAGGCCGGTGAGAACGTCGGTCTGCTCCTCCGTGGCATCAAGCGCGAGGACGTCGAGCGCGGCCAGGTCATCATCAAGCCGGGCTCGGTCACCCCGCACACCGAGTTCGAGGCGCAGGCCTACATCCTGTCCAAGGACGAGGGTGGCCGCCACACGCCGTTCTTCAACAACTACCGTCCGCAGTTCTACTTCCGTACGACGGACGTGACCGGCGTCGTGACCCTCCCCGAGGGCACCGAGATGGTCATGCCGGGTGACAACACCGAGATGAAGGTGGAGCTCATCCAGCCCGTCGCCATGGAAGAGGGCCTGAAGTTCGCCATCCGTGAGGGTGGCCGGACGGTCGGCGCCGGCCAGGTCACCAAGATCAACAAGTAAGCTTGTTGACTTGACCTGGTAGCTCCAGCTTGATCTGAGCACCTGAAGGGGCCCGTACGACTTCGGTCGTGCGGGTCTCTTTGTCATGCGGGCCTTTTCGTCCGTGCTGCCTTTTTGCCCGTGCTGCCTTTTTGCCCGTGCGGGCGCGGGGCGTTCGGCATCGGGTCGGCCGCGGAGTATCAAGCGAAGAGTGGGGGAACGTTGCGCGACGCCGCGGCGATGGTTGGGGCAACTCCCTGTTTGTAGGGGCGGAATGTTCTTGTCTGTTCGCTGTGAGGTGGTTGGGGCGGCCGTAGCCTGAGGCGCCCGGCGACCGCCCCGGCCCGGGATCCCCTCAACCAGGACGGACGGACAGGTGTCGATGCACGGCGCGGACAGCAGAACGTCGATACCGCGGCGGGTTGTCGGCGGCTTGCAGCAGCCGCTCCCGCCGCTCGCCGTGCCAGGACAGCAACGGCCCCCGCAAGCCGCCCGGCCGGGCCGCCACGCCGTCGTACGCGAGCGTGTGGGCCGTCGGCTGTACGCCATCGACGGCATCCGGCTGCTGGCCGCCCTGATGGTCGCCGTGCACCACTACGCCGGCACCAACCGCGTCGACCAGCCGGGCAACGCCATCTGGGACCGGCCGGTGTCCGACGTCATGCCCACGGTGTTCCGGTTCGCCTCCTACGGCTGGATCGGCGTCGAGATCTTCTTCGTGATCAGCGGCTTCGTGATCTGCATGTCCTGCTGGGGGCGCACCCCAAGGCAGTTCTTCGTCTCCCGGGTGATCCGCCTCTACCCGGCGTACTGGTTCGCGGTCCTGTTCACGACGGGCGTGCTGGTGGCCGTACCCGGGGTGTGGGAGCGGCTGCGCCTGCGCGAGGTCCTGCTCAACCTCACGATGCTGCAGTCCGGTTCGGGTGTCGCGAACGTCGACGGCGTCTACTGGACGCTCTGGTCCGAGCTGCGCTTCTACCTGCTGTTCCTGGTTGTCGTCGCGACCGGGCTGACGTACCGCAAGGTCGTGGTCTTCTGCTGCGTGTGGGGCGCCGCCGCGATGCTCGCGCCGGTGGCGAAGTTCCCGCTCCTCGAGTTGGCCGCCAACCCGGACGGGGCCTGGTACTTCATCGCGGGCCTGGCGTTGTACCTCATGCACCGCTTCGGCCAGGACCTGCTGCTGTGGGGCATCCTCGCCATGGCCTGGCTGATGGGCCAGCGCGAACTCGGGCAGCGGATCGACGAGGTCGAGCATGTGTCCGGGTGGCGGGGGAGCGTCCTGATCTTCACCGTCTTCCTGCTGGCCATGGTCGCCATCGCCCTCGGCGCGACGGACCGGATCCGCTGGAAGTGGCTGGTGACGGCCGGCGCGCTGACGTATCCGCTGTACCTGATCCACTACGCGGCCGGTACGGCCCTGATCAACCGCCTCCGCGACACGATGGACGCGCGCCTGTTGATCGCCGTGATACTGGCCGGCTTCATGGTGCTGAGCTGGCTGGTGCACCGGTTCGTCGAGCGGCCGGTGGCGGGGCTGGTGAAGCGGGGGCTGGAGACGTCGTTCGCTCGGGTGCGGAATGCGGGGGAGGCGGGGTGAAGAAGGCGGCAGTAGGCGGAGTGAAGAGGTCGGCAGTTGAGGGAGTTGCCTCTTGAGTCGTCAAGTCAGTGCGTGGCTCTGTCGATCGTCGTTCCGTGTGGTGGTGCCACCCTCCACCTCGGACCGACTTCGTCTTGTACGTGTCGTAGCGGCGTACGCGTCCGGGCCTCATGGAACTGAGTACGAGTGCTCATGTGCGGCTCGTGGGGCTGCCGTTGACTGGAGTTGGTTTCCGGTCCCAGTCACTGGCCTGGCCCCTGGTGGTGGCTGAGAACGACTGCTCACCGAGACAGACCGGGTGAGCGTTGTCACTGCTGGTAGCTAGAGTTACTCGTGAGTGGTCGGCTGCTGATGACGTACGGGGGAGGACATGGGGTTTCCGAGTGACGGCGGCGCTGCGTCGGAGGCGTCGTTGTTCTCCGGAGTGTTCGACGCGGCGCGGGATTTTGCCGCGGACGTCGCTACGGAGCTGTCCTCCTTCACCGCGTTCCAGAAGCGCGTCGACAACCTGATCCGCGACCTGAAGGGCTCTGAGGCGGGCCCGGGCAAGGTCGGTGAAGAGCGGCTCGCACGCCATCAGTTCGGTGGCGGAGACGGGCAGTGGGCCGAAGCGAACGGGCTGTTCGGCGCGTACGAGACGGTGATCAGCGAGCTGGAGACGCTGTCGAAGCTGCTGTCCGACTCGATGGAGGGCATGAGCATCGCGGTGCTGGCCTCACACAAGGGCTACCAGAACATCGACCTGGACGTCCGGGACCGTATGGCGGCGATCAGCGCGGAGACGACGAAGCACTACGGCGGGAGCTACGACCCCGGCCTGCCGAAGAAGAATCAGGCGGACGGCAGCGGGAGCGAGGCGACGCCGGACCGGTCGGCGCCGGCCGACGACGCGGGCGGCACGATCTGATGACGCCGACGAGCATGGGGGAGTCCTGATGCCCGGCAAGGGGACCGGCGGCGGCACGCCGTTCGAGGACATGAGCCACGAGCAGATGCTCCACTGGCTGGACCAGGCGAAGCCCGGAGCGCTGCAAGCTGCCGCCCAGCGACTCACCGCGGCCGCCGAAGAGATCCGCAAGATCGGCGAAGAGCTCAAGGTCCGCCCGCAGTACGTGGAGTGGAAGGGCGAGGGCGCGGACGCGTTCCGCACCTGGAGCGGGGATCTGGCCAACGCGACGCTGCGTCTGGGCGAGTTCAGCGAGGGCGCGGGGAAGTGGCTGGACCAGGCCTCCGGTGCGGTCGCTTCCGCGCAGGTGTCGATTCCGCGCGATACGAAGGGCGCCCAGGCGAACTTGGATGCGGCGACGGCCGCGCGCAATGATCCGGACGCGGCGGCGGTGAGTGCGAAGTCCAGGAGTGAGCTGGCGGCGCTGGCGGCGGACCGGGAGGAGGTCCGGCTGCAGGCGGCTGCGGAGATGCGGAAGCTGGGGCAGACGTACAGCTGGTCGGCTACGCAGATGGAGGGGTTGGAGCGGCCTCGGTTTCCGCCGCCGCCGGCTGCGATCAAGCCTCCTGAGGATGCTAGCTCTGAGGACCTGGCCCGGCCGGGAACTGAGAGTTCAGGCGGAGCGAGCGGAGGCGGTACTGGCAGTGTTGGAACCGTCGGAGTGACGCATCAGCGCCTTGAGACAGGGCCGCACGCCAGCCGGATGCCGGCCGACGACGTGCGGCCGTCGGTAACCGAGCCTGCAGCGCGGGTCAACATCGACTCGGTTTCTGTACTCCCCGAATTGCACCAGCCGTCCCCAGTGCAGTCGGGCGGCGCCCAGGTTGGCGGTCGTACGGACACCGGTGCGCCGCCGTTCACCAATGGCACGACCCCACCGCTCTCCAGCAGTGTTTCGCGTATGCCCTCAGTCACGAGCGGGCCGGGAAGGACGGTTTTCGGCAGACGTATGCCAGCCCAGCCCGGGGCGGCTGTTCCCGGCTCGACACCCGGCCGGGGAGTCACGGGAGCCGGTGCGATTCAGGGTAGGAACATGCCAGGTGCCGCTGCCGTTTCCGGCAGCACCGCTCCGGGCCAAGGCGTGGCATCAGGCCGCGGTGTTCCAGCCAATTCAGGAATCTCCGGTGGGCGCCCCACCACGACGCCTCCCACGGGCAGGCCGACAGGCCGACTGCCTGGCGGGGCGGTTGTCGGCGGCGAGACCGCAAGCAGCCGCGGTCAGGCCGGCTCCCTGCCGACCGGACCGGGAGGACAGACGGGTGCCCAGCCTGCCAGGCCTACCTCCGGGCGTTTCGCGCCTGCGCCGCAACGCGGCGGCATCGTCGGCGGAACCCCGCAGCAGACGGGCCGCGTCCCGGCACGCCCCGGTGCGCCGGTGCCGTCCGCACCGTCGCGGGGAGGCATCTCCGGCGGTACCCCCAGCGACGGCGGCGGCACTCGGGGAAGCGGTCGCGGCGATACGGCCAGGCCGACCAGTGGTGTTCGGCGGGGAAACCAGGAGCGGAAGTCCAGCCGCCGCAATGAACCGCCGCCCTCCGACTGAGGCCCAGGGAATGAGAAGGACGTACATGCCCAACCACAGCACTTGGCACAGGGGATTTCGGGCTGTGGCCTCAGGGGCCATCGGGCTACTGCTGGTGGGCAGTACGGCCCTTCAGGCGCACGCCAGCTCCACCCGTTCCCAGCAGTGGCACCTCGATGCCATGCGCGCCCAGGAGATGTGGCGGACGAGCACAGGCAAGGGGATCACCGTTGCCGTGATCGACACCGGAGTCGACCCTGACAACCCCGACTTGAAAGGGCGGGTGCTCGATGGGAAAGACTTCGCGCCATCGAGCCGCGCCGGCGACGAGCACACGGACTATGAAGGCCACGGCACGGGCACGGCTGGACTCATTGCTGGTACAGGAGCATATGGAGGCGGCAAGGGCGCGTTCGGCCTTGCGCCGGGCGCCAAGATTCTCCCGATCCGCGTCCCTGCGGAGACAGAGGACGCCATGGGCTTCGCGAGGCCCGCGTATTTCAGCAAGGCGATCCGATATGCGGCAGATGCCAATGCCAAGGTCATCAACATCTCCATGGCTTCAGTGGTCAGCAGCCCGGAACTCACTGCTGCGGTGAAGTACGCCGTGGACCGGGGGTCATTGGTCTTCGCAGCGGTGGGCAACGAGGTCGACAAGGGCAACCCCGTCTTGTACCCGGCCGCCACGCCCGGTGCCGTCGGGGTTGCGGCGGTGGGAAAGAATCTCCGCCGCGCTTACTTCTCCGAGTACGGCCCACAGGTGGACATGGCGGCTCCGGGCGAAAGCATGGTCCACGCCTGCGGTGGCAAAACGGGCCTCTGCAAGACCGAGGGCACCAGTGACGCAACTGCTCTCGCCTCCGCGAGCGCCGCCCTGATCTGGTCCAAGCACCCGACCTGGACCAACAACCAAGTGCTACGCGTCATGCTCAACACCATCGGTGCTCCTACGGATGGCGCGAAGCGCAACGACTCCATCGGCTACGGTATCGTCCGCCCTCGGGTCGCCCTCCAGGATCCGGGAGACCCGGGACCCCCCGACGAATACCCCCTCCCGGACCTCGCAGCCGCGGCTGAGGCCTCGACATCCCCGTCCGCAAATGGTCCGGCCACGGCGGACGCAGCGGCTCAGGGGAAGGACGACAATCCTGCGGCCACAGCCTCATCGTCCACGAATGGCAACAGCGCCCTCTGGACCGGGCTGGGCATCGGTGTCGCCGTGCTGAGCGGTGGCGCAGTGGCAGCCGTCCTGGTTGCCCGCAGACGTCGGCGGCCCGCAGCGTTGAGCCCGCTGCTCCCGACTGCCATGACGCAATCGCCGCAGGAGTTCACACCGCCTGGCGGAGGATCGTTCAGAGGCGGACCGCCCAACCCAGGAGATCACGCCTGACCCGAAGCGCTGGCGAACCCGCGCCAAGTGCGCTGCGACGCCGTGTTTGTGGACGTGGGGTCCACAACCGTGAAGGCGTGGTGTGTGCGTGGGCTGCATGACTCCCGCCTTACGTCGTCATGTTAGGAATGTTTAGGGGGGTGTCTGGCAGGCGTGGCAGGCGCACGACATTTGAGTGATCGCAGATGCATACGGGGAGGGGCGCGCCAAATGGCGTGGGAAGAGTGGGAACAGCTCAAGGCCGATGTCGCCGAGAGACAACCAACGCAGATGCAGTTGAACCAGCTGCCTGCCGATGGGGGCGGAAGCAGCGGCGGGGGCCCGGATCTCGTTGTACACGACGACGAGCTGGGCAAGCTCGGCAACATGGCGTACGACCTGAAGGAGAGGTTTCGGGTGGACGCCGACCTAGCGCGACCGACCACGTTCACGGCCTCGAACGACCTCTTCAATGACGGTCTCGACATGGGCTCCGCACTCCTTGAGTTGCACGACGCCTGGAACACCCAGCAGCAGACGCTGAAGGAGGCCTGCGCCCATATCTCCAACCATCTGGACTTCACCCGTGCCCAGCACGCGAAGGACGACGTGAACGTTGTGACCGGTATGCGGAACCTGGCGGGTGACCTGATGACGGTCTCCCGCATCAACGAGTACTTCAAGTAGCGGCAACGGGGCTGACGTAGATGGCGACGGAAACGCTGACCGCGCAAGAACTCACGGACTTGCGTCTGGCCACGCTGAACACCGCGGTTTCCGATTGGAAGACCATGGTCGGCAGACTGGAGCGGCTTGCCACCGGCGGCAACGGCGAGGTCAGCGCGGCAGATCTGGAAGAGAAGGCCAACGCAGCGAACTGGAAGGGCGTCAACGCCACGGTCTCGCGGGAGTTCGTCACGAAGACCGCGGCGCAGTTCGCGGACGCGGCCGCCGAGGCCAAGAGTGTCCTGGCGGTGCTGCGCGACGCTCATTCCTCCTTCACGAAGCACAAGGAGGACCTGCGCACCGCCATCGACGAGCTGGCGAAGAGCAACATCTACGTCAACGGGAACGGGAAGGTCGCCGCCTCCGTACCCTCTGGCCAGGCCGCAGGGAATGCCGACATCCACAAGCCCACGGACGGTGAAATGGACGCCGCCCAGAGCAGGATCACCAGGATCCTCTGGGAGGCGACCGAGACCGACCGCATCGCGGCCCGAGCGTTGCGCCAACTAGCAAGGAATAAGTACGACTTCACCGACCAGGGCCCCGACAGCCTGAAGGACGCCGACCGCGACCAAGGGAAGGCGGACGCCGATTACTGGCGCAAGGAGATCGCAAAGGGGGACGTCTCCGAGTGGAGCGAGGAGAAGCTGGCCCGTTTCAACGAGACCCTTGAGAACCAGCGAGACAACCCCGGCTTCACGGAGGCCTTCGCCACCGGCCTGGGAGCGGACGGCACTTTGCAGTTCTGGCGCGACCTCGCCGCACCACCCGGCGGCGCGGTCGAGGGCGACCGGGCCAAACTGATGGCTCATGTTCAGGACAACCTGAGCATGTCCCTCGCCAATGCTTCCCACAGCGACAGTCCCGCGATGGAGGCATGGAAGAAGGACGTGATCGCGTCCGGCACCAAGATCTTCCCCGTCGATCCCGCCATGCCGATGGGCCCGAACGGCTTCCAGGTAATGAGCAGCCTGATGGGCAAGGGCAAGTTCGACGACGACTTCCTGCACGACTATGGCGACGCGGTCGTGAAATACGAGCGCGAGTACCCGGGCAAGCCCGGTGTCGCCTGGCGCGACACCACTGACCTCACCTACCCGCCCACCGGCAACGCCAACGACCCGGTCGCCGGCTTCATGGAGGCCCTCGGCCACAACCCCGAGGTGTCCCTGGAGTTCTTCAACGACTCGACGACCGCGGACGGGAAGGCGCTCGACAACTGGGACTACCTCGTCGGCCATGACAAGGAAGCACGCGAGTGGCCGGTTGACGACGACGGCAAGCCGTTGGGCTTCGACCATCTCGGCCACGCGCTGGAGTCCGCCACGCTGGGATATCCGTACGACGACAAGGATCCCAGCATTCCGCCGATGAAGACCGAGACTCAGATCGAGGCTCGAGAGGCACGAACCGATCTGATGTCGAGGGTCGTGGACAACTACAGTTCAGCGGATGTGATTGAGAAGCAGCCCGGCATCAGTGAAAGCCTGGCGCGTATGGCGTCGGGTCACATTGACAGCCTGAATTACTCCGCTGCCGACTTCGGTGGCAGCGGAGACGGGGGCGTGAACGGGCGTGATTCCCGCTTCGGTGCCGAAAAGAATCATCTCGCCGACTTCGGCTCGACGAGTACCACGAACTTCCTTCGCGCCGTGGCTGCCGATGAGGACGCATACAACACGGTATCGGCGGCCCAGCAGGCTTACGGTGCCAGCGTCATGGCAGCGCAGGGGGGCGACGATGGGGACGTGAAGCGGGTCGCGATGCACAGCATGATGATGCACGGCATGCTCGATCAGTCCCGATTCGAAAGCATCGGCCATGAGTTCGCCGACGAGAAGGAAGCAGCCAACCGAGAGCTGGAGAAGCAGGGCGCCTGGCGTGACTTCGCTGCCGGCGCTGTGATCGGCACCACCGTGGGGGTGGCTTCAGAGGTGATCATCCCGGCGCGTGCGGCTGCGGCCGTCGCCGTCCCCCTTGCGTTTGAAGTGGTCGGTGGTGCAGCGGAAACTCATATGTCGAATCAGACGCTCGACTGGCTCCAGGATAATGAGTTCGACAACACCGACGAGGCCCTCCAGGGAATCGACAAGGCGCGAGACGTAGGACAGCGCAATGCCATGATCCCGCTCCTGAACTACGGGCAGGCCAGCGGCATGTCCGATGACGACATCTGGGATTTGTCGGACGAGGCGGAAGAGGCTTACAACAAAGGTCGCACGCGTAGCGACACCAAGGATGTGCGAGGGTTCTGATGAAGAGAATTTCCGGCATCTCCTTTGTCCTGGTGGCCCTGGCCCTGACGGCTACATCCTGTACCGCAGACGACGACGCGTCGATTTCGCCCGCAGACGGCTGCGAGGAAACCCTCGGAGATTCGGGAATCAAGTGGGTGGAGAGTCATGCGGACCTGCCCGGCGGCAGTGACCTGGACAGAGGCGGCGTCGATCTGAAGGAAGCACGGGCGCAGCACTACCAGCAGATGGAGTCCGGAGGTTCGGATGAACCCCACTGGTCGTCCGAACTGTGCACGCTGACCACCTTCGACGCCGGCAAGAAGAAGGAACTGAAGGTGGAGTTCGGCCCCTCGTCCCTTCCGTTCGACTTTCATACGGAGAGCACTCAGAAAGGGATCGTCACACCGGTCAATTCGGACGTGAAACTGCACCAGGTGGAAGACGCCAAGGGAGTCGCCCAGTACGGCGTCTACGTCAAGTGCAAGATCCCTGGTACGTCGCCGCGGCAGGAGACGGAGACCCCATTGGCGGGCGTCATGACCGACACTCTCACCAGCGGTACGTCGGTCCGCGACCACATGAAGTACGTTCTGCGCTCCGCACGGGCCATGGCCGATGCCCTGGACTGCCAGAACGAACCGACGATCCCTGCGGACCCGCCCGATTCCCTGCGATGAGCAGGGCGCGCGCCGGTGACGGCGACCCGAATAGATGTTCTGCGCATCGTCTACGAATCGAGCCGCACCCGTTCGACCTCCTGGGCTGCAAGTCCAATGCCGGCCTTCCCAGCATCTCCAGCGTGCCGCCTGAGGTGTGATGGGCGGCCGCCCTGCCGACAGGTTCGCTGGGGCCAGGCGCCGCGGGGCCCGTACGACCAGCAGGTCGTACGGGCCCTTTGCCGTCGTCGATCAAAACTCGGCGTCGGTGGCGTCAGGCTACGGCGTCACCACCTTGCCGCCGAACGTCACGGCGAGGCGGCCGTCCGAGGCGAAGGACCAGCCCAGGGCGCCGGAGTACGAGGAGCAACGGGAGCCGTTCGTGCCGGTCCAGAACTGGTTGGAGCTGTCGGCGTCGCCGATGGTCTTGTCGTTCGAGCCGCTGACGCTGTACCGGCACGAGGTGTTGTTCCGGTACACGTGAGTGCCGGCGTCGAAGGAGAAGTTGCGCTGCGTGTTGTCGACGCTGACGTTGTTGGAGATGGTCATCTTGCCCGGGTTGCTGTTGTAGGTGAACCCGTGCTTGCCGTTGCGGTAGGCGATGCTGTGCTGGACGACGTGGTTGACCGCGATGTCGTCGCCGCCGAGCTTGTAGCCGTTGCGGTCGCCGTTGGCGTTCACGGTGCCGTTGCTCAGCGTGCCGTTGTTGTAGGACAGGGAGTACTCGATGGTCACCGGGCCGATGGCGCCGGTGTCCGTCTTGGTGTACAGGTCCCAGCCGTCGTCGATGTTGTTGTGGGAGACGGCGTAGCGGAAGACGTTGCCGGTGCCGGTCGTGAGCTTCGCGGCGAAGCCGTCGGCGTCCTCGCCGTCGGAGTCGGCGTTGTCATGCGACTCCGCGCTGACGATCAGGTTGTTGGACGGCCACTGGGAGCTCGGGGTGCTGGAGGAGATGCGGCCCAGCTGCAGTCCGGTGTCGCGGTTGTACCTCGTCACCGTGCGCTCGATGACGTTGTTGCTGCCGCCGACGTAGATCCCGTTGTCCCCGGCGCGCTCTACGGTGAGGCCGTAGACGTGCCAGTAGTTGGCGTTCAGCTGGAGCCCGCGGTTCGACGAACTCTCGCTTTGCGCCGAGAAGTTCAGCACCGGCTTCTCGCCGGGATAGGCGGACAGGTTGGTGCGGGCGCTGGAGGTGCCGTTGCTGCCCGCCGGGATCGTGATCGTCGACGAGTAGTTGTACGTCCCACCGCGCAGGTAGATGGTGCCGCCGGGGGCGATGCGGCTGATCGCCGTGGCGAGCGTCGTCGGCGCGGACTGCGTGCCGGCGGCGCTGTCGGTGCCGCTCGGTGACACGTACTGCGTGGTGCTCGCGGCCTGAGCAGAGGTGCCGGACAGCGCGACGAGCGCGCCGGCCAGCAGGCTGACACATGCGATGACGGGTCTCACTTGCATGGGGGGTGCCTCCGGGTTCGTCCGTACCTGAGGTGCCGTGCAAGAGAAAGCGCTTTCTCGTGTTCTCGTAGGGGAACGTAAGCGCTTGCCGTGGACGCGTCAATAGATGGGTACGTGATTCCTGTTCATACTTGCGAACGCGGAAGGCCCAGGGAGACCAACTGAAGATCCCCCAGGCGGGCCGCGCCGTGTCCGAGCGGATGGCTGTCGACGTGCCACTCCGGCGCTCGTCCGCACAGCGCTCGCACGGCGTCCCCGCAGGTCGCCCGGTAGCACGCCGGGCGGACGAGGTAAGTGTGAAGCAATGATGCGCGTTGACGCTCAAGTACTCAGTCCGTCGGCCCCGTTGGTACGTTGAGACTCAGGTAAGAAACTCCGCGGTCCGTCACTGGCGGGACTGCCGCGGAACGGGGTCGGGGGAGGGCACCGGGATGGCCTGGGACGAGTGGGAGCAGCTCAAGGCGGAGGCGGCGCAGCGCGGTCCGACGCAGATGCGGCTCAACCAGCTTCCCGCGGAGGGCGGTGGGGGTGGGGCCGGCGATCTGGTGGTGAACCAGGAGGACCTCGGGGCCGTCGGCCATGATGCCTTCGTCCTCTACGAGGATCTCCGCAAAGAAGCGGATATCGCCGGGGCGAGCCCGAACAAGGAGGGCGCCGGTTCCACGGCGCAGGCCGCCGCCTCGCTGAAGTCCCACAATTTCGCGATGGGCGGCGCCCTGGAGAAGACGGTCGAGATCTGGACCTCCCAGGTCAAGTCCGTGCTTCAGGCATGCGCGCACATCTCAAATCACCTCGACTACACCAAGAAGCTGCACGCCTCGGACGATGCCGAGATCGCCGCAGTGGTCAGCCGCGACGGTGAGGCCGTATCCGTGTCCGAGCTCAACAGGTACTTCACGTAGGGGACGCAGCCGTGGCTTTCACTTATATGGACCTGTCCGAGGTCGACCTCGGCAGGCTCGGCACAGCGGTCACCGACTGGAAGGACACGGTCGACGGCCTCAAGGCCCTGGCGGAGAGCGCCCGCACGGGCATGCAGGCCAAGTCGGACCGCGCCCGGTGGGCCGGGGTGAACGCAACGGTCACGCGGGAGTTCGTCACCAAGACCGGTAAAGAAATCTCGGACCTCCACACCGAGGCGAGCAGCATCCACCAGGTCCTCTCCGACGCCCACACCGAACTTGTCTCGGTGCAGAAGCAGGTCAGGACCGCGGTCGAGACGGACGCCCCGAAACTCGGGGTCCGCGTCGAGGACATCGGCGACGGAAAGGTCCGCTGCTTCTTCCCGCACATCAGGGGCGACAGCGACGACCGTACACAGGAACAGCTCGACTCCAAGCAGGAGTTGGAGAGCCGGATCAACGGGCTCCTCGCCCACGCCGCCGAGATCGACGCGTCGGTGGCCCGCGCCCTGAGCAAGAGTCACGGAAACGACCGGAACAACGCGGGACACAGCTCGTACGAGTCCCTGAACGACGCCCAAGCCGAACGCGCCGTGGAACTGGCCGGCAAGGGCGACAAGATGACCGACACGGAACTGCAGGAATTCAACCGGCTGATGCGCTTCAACGGCCAGGAGAAGGACGGCGAGTTCGCCACGCAGTTCTACAAGGGCCTCGGCGGACCCGAGAAGACGCTCGAGTTCTACGCCGAGATGTCGATCAACGGGACCGATCCGGACGCGAGCAAGGTTCGCCTCGACGCCATGAAGGACCTCCAACAGACCATGGGGCTCGCGTTGGCCAACGCCACCGACCCGGACACCAAGCACCACCTGCCCGGCAGTTGGGGCGACCAGTTCCGCCGCTTGGGCACCCAGCAGATCGGCTGGGAGCAGGGCCAGTGGAACAAGCCGTACGGCTACCAGGTCCTCGGCGGCCTGCTGCGCTACGGCAACTACGACGCCCGGTTCATCAACCCGATCGCCGAACACATCACCCAGCTGCACAAGAAAGACCCACACTTCTTCCTCAGCAACAAACCCGCGGGCCAAGCGGACATCTACGGCTTCAACCCGTCGGGCCGGCTGGGGTCGGGAAACGAACCGCTCAACAGCGTCCTGGAGGCCCTCGGCCACAGCCCCGATGCATCGGAGAAGTTCTTCACCGAGCCGCCGACCGCGTACAACCAGGACGGCACGGTGAACAAGGACGGCAAGCCGGGCTTCGACTCCTACCTCGACTTGCTCACTGACAAGAAATTCGAGTGGACGGTCGACACCAACGACACCAACATCCTCGCGGATGAGGACAAGACGAAGACCGCGCTCGGCTTCGGTCAACAGGCGCTCGGGCACGCGCTGGAGGCTGCGACGACCGGCCTGCCGTACGGCAGTGAAGCCGTGCCGCCACCGCATTCCGAGGAAGGTGCCGCCATCTTCCACAAGCTTGTCGAGCGTTACGGCACCGACCCCGGGGACCTGGACGACTCGCCCATGCGGGCGAGCCTCGGGAACATCACCGCCGACTACATGCGGGACGTACAGGGCGCCTTCATGGGCGACGGAAGCGTGGTCGGCACCCACGGTGCCAGCGCGCACCTCGGGAACTTCGACTTGACCAGCAATCCCGACGGCCTTTCCCCCGGTGTCCTCAAGAACTTCCTGGGAGCGGTAGGCAAGGATCCCGACGCCTACGGAGCCATCATCACGTCCCAGGAAGCCGTGACCACGGACCTCGTCAACGAAGCGTTCCACGACGCCGACAAGTACAAGGAGCTCGCTCCTGAGATCGCCAACCGGGTTGATCCGGGTGGTGAGATCGCCGGGATCATGGCGGAGTCCCGCACGCAGGCGGTCGTCGACGAGAAACTCGCCTCGGACGCGGAATTCAACGAAGGGGTCGCTACGGCCGACAAGTGGGCCGGGCGCGTCATCGGTATGGGTGTCGGGAAGATTCCGGTGGGTGGCGATGTGGTGGGGTGGGTGGTGGAGGATATTCAGGAGTCGGTCGTGAATCACTTCACCAAGGATTCCAGCGAGGAAGCACTGAAAGACCGAGACGGTTTCCTGGAAGATCAGAGGTCAAACTCGGCGGACGCGATTTACGACGCCACATATACGGCCGCGAAGGAAGCGGGCTACGACCACGCGAATGCGGCAAGTCAGGCCGAAGCCGCTCAACGGGAAGTCAAGGCCTCCTATACTCAGGGCCGCCAGAGAGCAGGGAAGTAGTAGCTCGTGAATAGGACAGAAAAGCGGAGCCGTCGATTCAAGGCGTCGATCGCTCTGGCAGTCGTGGGGGTCCTGGCCGTGGCCGGAGTGGTTGCATGGCAAGTGTGGCCGTCCGAAGAGCCCGCCGTCGCGGTCCCGGCGCGGGTGTGCGACGGAGCCCTCTCGGGAGCGGCTGTGAGGGCGCTGCTTCCGGAAAAAGGGAAATCATTCGCGGAATGGCATTCCGGCGCCTTTAATCCTCGGAGTATTGACGTCAAACAAAGGCCAGGCACGTGTAAAGTCTACGGCGGGGATAAGTCGGTGGAGATCAGCCACTCCTTCTATCTTCAGTCGGATTACAGTATGAAGGACGCGGACCGCGGCGCAAGTATGGCTGGAAATACTCGAATCACTCTCGGTAAAGCCCTTGGATACTACAAGGGAGACACCGTCTTCCTCTTTGCCGACTGCACCGGCCAGTACGACAAAGAAAAGACGCTGGTAGAAGTCGACGTCACCTACGAAAAGACAACGAACCGGACCGCCATCCAGAACATGGCGTCCCTCGCCGCAGACACCCTCCGGCTCGAAGCCCGTGAGCTCTGGCGCTGTGAGACCGCGGACGCCCTGCCGAACGGCAGCCCGAAAGTCGGCTGAGCCCAGAACATCGCCAGGAGTTCGACCCCATGGGTCTATTCGACAAGCTGACCGGCACCAAGCGGCCGGACAGCGGTATCGCACCGCGTTCCGCCGAGGAGGTCCGGGCCGCGATGGTCGCGCTCAACGGACCCGACGTGGCGTGGGTTGTGCGGGACGGTACTCCGGAAGGTGCCGACCTGGTGGCGGAGTGGCGGTTGGCGGAGCCCGCTTGGCGGACCTTCTTCGTCGAGTCGCAACTGAAGCGTGCCGTCCGGATCCGGATGCGCCTGATCGAGGAGGACCGTGAGGTGCGCGCTCTCGAGGAGGGGTGGGAGGTCAACCGGGTCGGGAATCCGCCGAGGCTCCAGATTTCGTCGCAGTACACGCGCGGGCCGGACAGGACCGTCACCCGCGACTGGAAGATCGAGCGCGGGGAGAGCGGCCGGCTCGAAGCCACGGAGACTTTCCGCTTCGACAGCGGGGAGTTGCGTTACCCCTTGCGGGATGCCGTCCTCGCGTCGGGCTGGACCTGGCGCGGAGTGGTCTTCGGCAAGCTGTGAGGTCGGCCTGTCCGTGGGCAGGCGATGAGGTCGCTCGGTGAGGCCTCCGAAGCAACCTCAGTGACCTCTTTCAACCGAGGCGAGGACACTGACGACCTCGCGCACGTACCGCCACGCCTTCGCTTCGAGGACTCCGACGCCGGCGCCGCCCTGCGCCAATGTCTCCTTCTTCCGCAGGTGTGCGAGAACCAGCAGGTCAGACGTTTCACGCCGCTGCGGCCGTATCGAAGCCCGCGTCACGGCAGTCGCGGCAGTAGGTCCCTGGATGCGGAGTCCGGATCGCGCGTTCGCAGCCCTCGCAGTTGTGGAACGGTGGCGGGGCGGCGGACTGCCTGTCGCCGGGCGGAGGTGCGGCCGGGGCAGGCGGCGGCAGCAACTCGGCCAGGCGGTGGGCGAGGAGGGCTGCCGGGTTGCGGAGGGGCTGGCGGGGGAGGTTCGCGGTCAAGGTGTGGCGTACGGCGTCGGGGTGGGCACCGTGTCCGCTCTTCCCGTGCAGAGTGCGCTTCTTGACCGGGCTTCGCTGCGTACGTTTCTTCCAGGAGGCGCCGATGGCCGGAAGTACTCCTCGCCATGCTCGGCCGACATCCCGCTGCCGTCGTCCTGGACACGGACTCTGTCCACGCCGCCCAGGTCGTTGCGCTCCAAGGTGACGACGACGTGTTCGGCATCGGCGTCCACGGCATTCCGGACCAGCTCTTCGACAGCGCCCACCGGATCCCGCCGTCGGGTCGACTCGGCGTCGTGCTCGCGGCTGGTCTCCCCGCTGTACCTTGACCATGACGCGGGATCTCCCTGACCGTGTGCCCTTGATCAAGACCGAAAGCTGGTCTGTCCTCGGGCGGTCACGCACGAAATCGCCGGGAATCGCCCGGTCGAGCGGCCGAGGTGCCCGAGCAGGTGAACAGCCACAGGGGTGGGCACGGGCGACGCCGGTGTTTGACCTACGTCACCCCCCGGGTATTGTCTCCGCCCCGATTGGCCAGCCCCCCGCCCCCTGTGGCAGACTGTCCGAGTTGCTCGGTCGAGTGTTGATGCTGCGCGCCTCCCGCCGGGAGGACCGGAAGCGAGTCCCACAGTACTCGTCGCCCTAACTGCCAGATGGCAGCGCTGGGGCGGACGTACGGGAATCTTTCGGGAAGTGTCAGTGCGGCGCCGGCCAGGCACCCGGTGGGCTTTCGCCTCCGGCTTGCGGTTCCGGAAGGGCCGTGTTCATTCCTCGCAGGGATGTTCGAACGTGGGACATCTGTGTCAGTGGAAGCGCGACACGCCCGACCGCGTGGGTCGGAAGAAACCAAGAGAACACCGGGTTCCAGAGCGTTACGAGAGACAGGACTGCTGAGTAGCCATGGCGGGACAGAAGATCCGCATCCGGCTCAAGGCCTACGACCACGAGGTCATCGACTCCTCGGCGAAGAAGATCGTCGAGACGGTGACGCGTACTGGTGCGTCGGTCGCGGGCCCGGTGCCGCTGCCCACTGAGAAGAACGTGTACTGCGTCATCAAGTCGCCGCACAAGTACAAGGACTCGCGCGAGCACTTCGAGATGCGCACGCACAAGCGCCTGATCGACATCCTCGACCCGACCCCCAAGACCGTTGACTCTCTGATGCGACTCGACCTCCCGGCCGGTGTCGACATCGAGATCAAGCTCTGAGGGCCGGTGATCTGAGAATGGCTAAGCAGATCAAGGGCATCCTGGGCGAGAAGCTCGGCATGACGCAGGTGTGGGACGAGAACAACCGTGTTGTTCCGGTCACCGTCGTCAAGGCCGGCCCCAACGTCGTCACCCAGGTCCGCACGAACGACGCCGACGGCTACGAGTCCGTCCAGATCGCGTTCGGCGAGATCGACCCGCGCAAGGTGAACAAGCCCCTCAAGGGCCACTTCGCCAAGGCCGACGTCACTCCCCGCCGCCACCTCGTCGAGATCCGTACCGCTGACGCCAGCGAGTACACCCTCGGCCAGGAGATCACCGCTGAGGTGTTCGAGGCCGGCATCAAGGTCGACGTGACCGGCAAGAGCAAGGGCAAGGGCTTCGCCGGTGTCATGAAGCGTCACAACTTCAAGGGCCTCGGCGCCGGACACGGCACCCAGCGCAAGCACCGCTCGCCCGGTTCCATCGGTGGCTGCGCCACTCCGGGCCGCGTGTTCAAGGGCCTCCGCATGGCGGGTCGCATGGGCAACGAGCGGGTCACCACCCAGAACCTGACCGTCCACGCCGTTGACGCGGAGAAGGGTCTGCTGCTCATCAAGGGCGCGGTTCCCGGTCCGAACGGCGGCCTCGTCCTGGTCCGCACCGCGGCCAAGGGGGCCTGAGGTAACCGATGAGCACTGTTGACATCCTTTCGCCTGCAGGCGAGAAGACCGGTAGCGTCGAGCTCCCCGCGGAGATCTTCGGCGTGGAGAAGATCAGCATTCCGCTGATCCACCAGGTCGTCGTCGCGCAGAACGCCGCTGCCCGTCAGGGCACGCACAAGACCAAGCGTCGCGGTGAGGTCCGTGGTGGCGGCAAGAAGCCGTACCGCCAGAAGGGCACCGGTCGCGCCCGTCAGGGTTCGACCCGCGCGCCGCAGTTCGCCGGTGGTGGCGTCGTGCACGGTCCCGTGCCGCGTGACTACTCGCAGCGGACCCCGAAGAAGATGAAGGCTGCCGCTCTGCGTCACGCCCTCACCGACCGGGCCCGCCACAACCGCATCCACGTCGTCTCCGGCGTCATCGAGGGCGAGAGCCCGTCGACGAAGGCCGCCAAGACGCTGTTCGGCAAGATCTCGGAGCGCAAGAACCTGCTCCTGGTCGTCGACCGCGCCGATGAGGCCGCGTGGCTGTCCGCCCGCAATCTGCCCCAGGTCCACATCCTGGAGCCGGGCCAGCTGAACACGTACGACGTTCTCGTCTCGGACGACGTGGTCTTCACCCAGGCCGCTTTCGAGTCCTTCGTGTCTGGCCCCAAGGCCTCTGACACCGAAGGGAGCGAGGCCTGATGGCTACGCGTCACCCGAGCATTGCCTCCAAGGCTGCCAAGGCCGCCAAGGCCGCGCGCGTCGCCAAGGCGCGCCGCCACGCCACCGAGGGCAAGAACACCGTCGTCACCCCGGCCAGCAAGGCGTTCACGGACCCCCGTGACATCCTGCTGAAGCCGGTCGTGTCCGAGAAGAGCTACGCGCTCCTCGACGAGAACAAGTACACGTTCATCGTCGCGCCGGGCTCCAACAAGACCCAGATCAAGGAGGCCGTCCAGGCGGTCTTCTCGGTCAAGGTCACCGGGGTCAACACGATCAACCGCCAGGGCAAGCGCAAGCGGACCCGCACGGGCTTCGGCAAGCGTGCCGACAGCAAGCGCGCGATCGTGACCCTTGCCGAGGGCGACCGTATCGACATCTTCGGCGGTCCGACCGCGTAAGCGGTTGGAGCGTCCAGATAATCGGGAAACTTCCGAGGACTGAGAGACAATGGGAATCCGCAAGTACAAGCCGACTACGCCGGGCCGTCGTGGCTCCAGCGTCGCCGACTTCGTCGAGGTCACGCGGTCCACGCCGGAGAAGTCGCTGGTCCGCCCGCTGCACAGCAAGGGCGGCCGTAACAACGCCGGTCGTGTGACCGTTCGCCACCAGGGTGGCGGACACAAGCGCGCCTACCGCGTGATCGACTTCCGTCGTCACGACAAGGACGGCGTGCCGGCGAAGGTCGCGCACATCGAGTACGACCCCAACCGCACCGCGCGCATCGCGCTGCTGCACTACGCCGACGGCGAGAAGCGCTACATCCTCGCCCCGCGCAACCTGCAGCAGGGTGACCGCGTCGAGAACGGTCCCGGGGCCGACATCAAGCCGGGCAACAACCTGGCCCTCCGCAACATCCCGGTCGGTACCACGATCCACGCGATCGAGATCCGTCCCGGTGGCGGTGCCAAGTTCGCCCGCTCCGCCGGTGCCTCGGTGCAGCTGCTCGCGAAGGAGGGCACCATGGCCCACCTCCGCATGCCGTCCGGTGAGATCCGCCTGGTCGACCAGCGCTGCCGCGCCACGGTCGGCGAGGTCGGCAACGCCGAGCAGAGCAACATCAACTGGGGCAAGGCCGGCCGCAAGCGCTGGCTGGGCGTCCGCCCGACCGTTCGCGGTGTGGCGATGAACCCGGTTGACCACCCGCACGGTGGTGGTGAGGGCAAGACCTCCGGTGGTCGCCACCCGGTCTCCCCGTGGGGTCAGAAGGAGGGTCGTACTCGTTCGCCGAAGAAGGCTTCGAACAAGTACATCGTCCGCCGCCGCAAGACGAACAAGAAGCGCTAGGAGCGGGTTTAGATGCCGCGCAGTCTCAAGAAGGGGCCCTTCGTCGACGACCACCTGATCAAGAAGGTGGACGCCCAGAACGAAGCGGGTTCCAAGAACGTCATCAAGACCTGGTCCCGTCGCTCGATGATCGTCCCGGCCATGCTGGGCCACACGATCGCGGTGCACAACGGCAAGACCCACATTCCGGTGTTTGTCACCGAGTCGATGGTCGGCCACAAGCTCGGCGAGTTCTCGCCGACGCGCACCTTCCGGGGTCACGTCAAGGACGACCGGAAGTCGAAGCGCCGCTAAGCGCGGGGTGGAATGACCATGACAGACACTGGAAGGACAACCATGGAAGCCAGGGCCCAGGCGCGGTACATCCGCGTCACGCCCATGAAGGCCCGCCGCGTGGTGGACCTTATCCGTGGCATGGACGCCACGGAGGCTCAGGCGGTCCTGCGTTTCGCCCCGCAGGCCGCGAGCGTGCCGGTCGGCAAGGTGCTGGACAGCGCCATCGCCAACGCCGCGCACAACTACGACCACACCGATGTCGACAGCCTTGTCATCTCCGAGGCGTACGTCGACGAGGGCCCGACCCTGAAGCGGTTCCGTCCGCGCGCCCAGGGCCGTGCCTACCGGATCCGCAAGCGGACCAGCCACATCACCGTGGTCGTCAGCAGCAAGGAAGGAACCCGGTAATGGGCCAGAAGGTTAACCCGCATGGGTTCCGGCTCGGCATCACCACGGACTTCAAGTCCCGTTGGTACGCCGACAAGCTGTACAAGGACTACGTCAAGGAAGACGTCGCCATCCGTCGGATGATGACGTCCGGCATGGAGCGCGCCGGCATCTCGAAGGTGGAGATCGAGCGCACCCGTGACCGTGTGCGTGTGGACATCCACACCGCGCGTCCGGGCATCGTCATCGGCCGCCGTGGCGCCGAGGCCGACCGCATCCGCGGTGACCTCGAGAAGCTCACGGGCAAGCAGGTCCAGCTGAACATCCTCGAGGTCAAGAGCCCCGAGACGGACGCTCAGCTGGTTGCTCAGGCCGTCGCCGAGCAGCTCTCCTCCCGCGTCTCCTTCCGTCGCGCCATGCGTAAGAGCATGCAGGGCACGATGAAGGCCGGCGCCAAGGGCATCAAGATCCAGTGCGGTGGCCGCCTCGGTGGCGCCGAGATGTCCCGCTCGGAGTTCTACCGCGAGGGCCGCGTGCCCCTGCACACCCTCCGCGCGAACGTGGACTACGGCTTCTTCGAGGCCAAGACGACCTTCGGCCGCATCGGCGTGAAGGTCTGGATCTACAAGGGCGATGTCAAGAACATCGCCGAGGTCCGCGCCGAGAACGCCGCTGCCCGTGCGGGCAACCGCCCGGCTCGTGGTGGCGGCGGCGCCGACCGCCCGGCCCGTGGTGGCCGTGGTGGCGAGCGCGGCGGTCGCGGTCGTAAGCCGCAGCAGGCTCCCGCTGCCGAGGCCCCCAAGGCCGAGGCTCCGGCTGCCGCTCCGGCTGAGAGCACCGGAACGGAGGCCTGACCGACATGCTGATCCCCCGTAGGGTCAAGCACCGCAAGCAGCACCACCCGAAGCGCCGTGGTCAGGCCAAGGGTGGTACGACGGTCGCGTTCGGCGAGTACGGCATCCAGGCCCTCACGCCGGCGTACGTGACCAACCGCCAGATCGAGGCGGCTCGTATCGCGATGACCCGCCACATCAAGCGTGGCGGCAAGGTCTGGATCAACATCTACCCGGACCGCCCCCTGACCAAGAAGCCTGCCGAGACCCGCATGGGTTCCGGTAAGGGTTCGCCGGAATGGTGGATCGCGAACGTGCACCCGGGACGGGTCATGTTCGAGCTGTCCTACCCCAACGAGAAGATCGCCCGTGAGGCCCTGACTCGCGCAGCCCACAAGCTGCCGATGAAGTGCCGGATCGTCAAGCGCGAGGCAGGTGAAGCGTGATGTCGGCCGGTACCAAGGCGTCCGAGCTGCGCGAACTGGGTGACGAGGAGCTTCTGGCGAAGCTTCGCGAAGCCAAGGAAGAGCTGTTCAACCTCCGCTTCCAGGCGGCGACCGGTCAGCTCGAGAACCACGGCCGGCTCAAGGCCGTCCGTAAGGACATCGCGCGGATCTACACCCTGATGCGTGAGCGCGAGCTGGGCATCGAGACGGTGGAGAGCGCCTGATGAGCGAGAGCAACGTGACTGAAGAGACCAAGACGGACCGCGGATTCCGCAAGACCCGTGAGGGTCTGGTCGTCAGCGACAAGATGGACAAGACCGTCGTCGTCGCCGTCGAGGACCGTGTGAAGCACGCGCTGTACGGCAAGGTCATCCGCCGTACGAACAAGCTCAAGGCCCACGACGAGCAGAACGCCGCGGGTGTCGGCGACCGTGTCCTCCTCATGGAGACCCGGCCGCTGTCCGCGACGAAGCGCTGGCGCGTCGTCGAGATCCTCGAGAAGGCCAAGTAGGTAATTCCCGCAAGGGAATTCCCAACAGTACGTTCCTGCGGGCAAACCCGCAGGACAGTTCCGCCAGGCTCCGGGAGCCGCTCGCTGAGCGGCTCCCGGGGAACCGGCAGACAAACAGGAGATAGACGTGATCCAGCAGGAGTCGCGACTGCGTGTCGCCGACAACACTGGTGCGAAGGAGATCCTTTGCATCCGTGTGCTCGGTGGCTCCGGTCGCCGCTACGCGGGCATCGGTGACGTCATCGTCGCCACCGTCAAGGACGCGATCCCCGGTGGCAACGTGAAGAAGGGTGACGTCGTCAAGGCGGTCATCGTTCGCACCGTCAAGGAGCGCCGCCGTCCGGACGGCTCGTACATCCGCTTCGACGAGAACGCCGCCGTCATTCTGAAGAACGACGGCGACCCTCGCGGCACCCGTATCTTCGGCCCCGTCGGCCGTGAGCTGCGCGAGAAGAAGTTCATGAAGATCATCTCGCTCGCGCCGGAGGTGCTGTAAGCATGAAGATCAAGAAGGGCGACCTGGTCCAGGTCATCACCGGTAAGGACAAGGGCAAGCAGGGCAAGGTCATCGCGGCCTTCCCCCGCGAGGACCGTGTTCTGGTCGAGGGTGTCAACCGGGTCAAGAAGCACACCAAGGCCGGTCCGACGGCTCGTGGTTCGCAGGCCGGCGGCATCGTCACCACCGAGGCCCCCATTCACGTGAGCAACGTTCAGCTCGTCGTGGAGAAGGACGGCAACAAGGTCGTGACCCGCGTCGGTTACCGCTTCGACGACGAAGGCAACAAGATCCGCGTTGCCAAGCGGACGGGTGAGGACATCTGATGGCTACCACCACCACTCCGCGTCTGAAGACGAAGTACCGCGAGGAGATCGCGGGCAAGCTGCGTGACGAGTTCAAGTACGAGAACGTCATGCAGATCCCCGGCCTCGTCAAGATCGTGGTCAACATGGGTGTGGGCGACGCCGCCCGCGACTCCAAGCTGATCGAGGGCGCCATCCGCGACCTCACCACGATCACCGGCCAGAAGCCGGCCGTCACCAAGGCCCGTAAGTCCATCGCGCAGTTCAAGCTGCGTGAGGGCCAGCCGATCGGTGCCCACGTCACGCTCCGTGGCGACCGCATGTGGGAGTTCCTGGACCGCACCCTGTCGCTGGCGCTCCCGCGCATCCGCGACTTCCGCGGCCTGTCCCCCAAGCAGTTCGACGGCCGTGGCAACTACACCTTCGGTCTCACGGAGCAGGTCATGTTCCACGAGATCGACCAGGACAAGATCGACCGCACCCGGGGTATGGACATCACCGTGGTGACCACGGCGACCAACGACGCTGAGGGCCGCGCGCTCCTTCGTCACCTCGGCTTCCCCTTCAAGGAGGCGTGAGCGAGATGGCGAAGAAGGCTCTGATTGCCAAGGCCGCTCGTAAGCCCAAGTTCGGCGTACGTGGCTACACGCGCTGCCAGCGCTGCGGCCGTCCGCACTCCGTGTACCGCAAGTTCGGCCTGTGCCGCGTGTGCCTTCGTGAGATGGCTCACCGTGGCGAGCTGCCGGGCGTGACCAAGAGCTCCTGGTAATCCCGCCCACCCGTCGCCCGACCACCGCCCCTCAAGGGCGGCCCTTCGGGCCGACAGACTGGACTGGGATCTCAGGAACTCTCGGTAAGTAAAGGGCGGTGTCAGGTGCCCACCCCTTCATGGCTTAGGCTGGGAGGGTTGGGCGCCTGGACGCCCATACGACTTACTACGCCGTAGGTCCACCGCGCCGCACCCGTCCCGTCTCGGATCGGGGAGAGGGATGGCGCACCAGGAAACCCCGGCGAGAGAGGCCGAAGGCCAATTCATGACCATGACTGATCCGATCGCAGACATGCTTACGCGTCTGCGGAACGCGAACTCGGCATACCACGACTCCGTGACGATGCCGGCATCGAAGATCAAGTCCCACATCGCGGAGATCCTCCAGCAGGAGGGCTTCATCACGGGCTGGAAGGTCGAGGACGCCGAGGTCGGCAAGAACCTCGTCCTGGAGCTGAAGTTCGGCCCCAACCGTGAGCGCTCCATCGCGGGCATCAAGCGGATCTCCAAGCCCGGTCTCCGGGTGTACGCGAAGTCCACCAACCTGCCGAAGGTGCTCGGCGGCCTCGGCGTGGCGATCATCTCCACGTCCCACGGGCTCCTCACCGACAAGCAGGCCGGCAAGAAGGGCGTGGGTGGGGAAGTCCTCGCCTACGTCTGGTAGCGGAAGGGAACGGAGGAAACAGCTATGTCGCGCATTGGCAAGCTCCCCATCACGGTTCCCGCCGGCGTGGACGTCACCATCGACGGCCGTACGGTTTCGGTGAAGGGCCCCAAGGGCTCGCTCTCCCAGACCATCGCGTCGCCGATCGAGATCGCCAAGGGCGAGGACGGCATTCTCAATGTCACCCGCCCCAACGACGAGCGTCAGAACAAGGCCCTCCACGGCCTGTCCCGCACGCTGGTGGCGAACATGATCACCGGCGTGACCGAGGGTTACGTGAAGAAGCTCGAGATCAGCGGTGTCGGTTACCGCGTACAGGCCAAGGGATCGAACCTCGAGTTCGCGCTCGGCTACAGCCACCCGATCACCGTCGAGGCGCCCGAGGGCATCACCTTCAAGGTCGAGAACCCGACGCGGTTCTCGGTCGAGGGCATCGACAAGCAGAAGGTCGGCGAGGTTGCGGCCAACATCCGCAAGCTGCGCAAGCCCGACCCGTACAAGGCCAAGGGCGTCAAGTACGAGGGCGAAGTCATCCGCCGCAAGGTCGGAAAGGCGGGTAAGTAAGCCATGGCATACGGACAGAAGATCCTCAAGGGCGACGCTTACAAGCGTGCTGCGATCAAGCGCCGTCACATCCGGATCCGCAAGAAGGTCGCTGGTACGGCCGAGCGTCCGCGCCTGGTCGTGACCCGCTCGAACCGCCACATCGTGGCCCAGGTGATCGACGACCTCAAGGGTCACACCCTTGCGTCGGCGTCCACCCTGGACACGTCGATCCGCGGGGCCGAGGGCGACAAGTCCACGCAGGCCAAGCAGGTCGGTGCCCTGGTCGCGGAGCGCGCCAAGGCCGCCGGTGTCGAGGCCGTCGTATTCGACCGTGGTGGTAACCAGTACGCCGGGCGCATTGCCGCTCTGGCGGACGCCGCCCGCGAAGCCGGGCTCAAGTTCTAGAGCCGCCCGTCGCGGTAGCGACTAATCGTTGCTGCGTAGCTAGCGGAAAGAGAGAGGTAATCCAATGGCTGGACCCCAGCGCCGTGGAAGCGGTGCCGGTGGCGGCGAGCGGCGGGACCGGAAGGGCCGTGACGGCGGCGCAGCTGCCGCCGAGAAGACCGCATACGTTGAGCGCGTCGTCGCGATCAACCGCGTCGCCAAGGTTGTGAAGGGTGGTCGTCGCTTCAGCTTCACCGCGCTGGTCGTGGTGGGCGACGGTGACGGCACCGTGGGTGTCGGTTACGGCAAGGCCAAGGAGGTGCCGGCCGCCATCGCCAAGGGTGTTGAGGAGGCCAAGAAGCACTTCTTCAAGGTCCCCCGTATCCAGGGCACCATCCCGCACCCGATCACGGGTGAGAAGGCTGCCGGCGTCGTGCTGCTCAAGCCCGCGTCCCCGGGTACCGGCGTTATCGCCGGTGGTCCGGTGCGTGCCGTGCTCGAGTGCGCCGGCGTTCACGACATCCTGTCGAAGTCGCTCGGCTCGTCGAACGCGATCAACATCGTGCACGCGACCGTGGAGGCCCTGAAGGGCCTGCAGCGTCCCGAGGAGATCGCGGCCCGCCGTGGTCTGCCGCTCGAGGACGTCGCTCCCGCGGCTCTGCTGCGTGCGCGTGCCGGGGCTGGTGCTGCGTAATGGCTCAGCTCAAGATCACGCAGACGAAGTCGTACATCGGCAGCAAGCAGAACCACCGTGACACCCTGCGCTCCCTTGGTCTCAAGGGCATCAACACGCAGGTCGTCAAGGAGGACCGCCCCGAGTTCCGCGGCATGGTGCACACCGTCCGCCACCTCGTGACGGTCGAGGAGGTCGACTGATCATGGCGGAGAACAACCCGCTCAAGATCCACAACCTCCGTCCCGCCCCGGGCGCCAAGACCGCCAAGACCCGTGTGGGTCGTGGTGAGGCGTCGAAGGGCAAGACGGCCGGTCGTGGTACCAAGGGCACCAAGGCCCGCTACCAGGTTCCGGAGCGCTTCGAGGGCGGGCAGATGCCCCTCCACATGCGTCTTCCGAAGCTGAAGGGCTTCAAGAACCCGTTCAAGACCGAGTACCAGGTCGTGAACCTCGACAAGCTGGCCGCGCTGTACCCCGAGGGTGGCGAGGTCACCGTCGAGGGCCTCGTGACCAAGGGTGCCGTTCGCAAGAACAGCCTCGTCAAGGTCCTCGGCCAGGGCGAGATCTCCGTGGCGCTCCAGGTGACGGTCGACGCCGTCTCCGGCTCCGCCAAGGAGAAGATCACCGCCGCCGGCGGTACCGTCACCGAGCTCGTCTGAACACCACAGGCGTCTCGATGACCTGAGCGATCCCGACCGGGGATATCCCACATATGGGGTATCCCCGGTTGGTCGTTCCAAGGGGGCAGTCTCGCCGGTAAGGTGGCCTGCACTGCCCACTTTCACAAGATGCTTCCCATGAGGCACCTTGGGCGGCAGTCGACCGTTACACATGTCGTCGTTCCTATTGGACCTTCAAGACCGTCACCCTTGACGCAGTAGCGCGGGGGTCGCAGGAGGCACCGTGCTCACCGCGTTCGCCCGGGCGTTCAGGACGCCCGACCTGCGCAAGAAGCTGCTCTTCACGCTCGGCATCATCGTGGTCTACCGGGTGGGTACCCACGTGCCGATCCCGGGCGTCGACTACACGGCCGTCCAGCAGTGTATGGACGAGGCGTCCGCCAACCAGGGCCTGTTCGGTCTGGTGAACATGTTCAGCGGTGGAGCGCTGCTCCAGATCACGATCTTCGCGCTGGGCATCATGCCGTACATCACCGCGAGCATCATTCTGCAGCTGCTGACCGTCGTGATCCCGCGCCTGGAGGCCCTCAAGAAGGAGGGACAGGCCGGCACCTCGAAGATCACGCAGTACACCCGGTACCTGACGGTGGCGCTCGCGATCCTGCAGGGCACCGGCCTGGTCGCCACCGCCCGCAGCGGGGCGCTGTTCAGCGGTTGCCAGGTCGCCGGCAGCATCGTCCCGGACCGCGCGATCTTCACCACCATCGTCATGGTCATCTGCATGACCGCCGGCACCGCCGTCGTGATGTGGCTCGGTGAGCTCATCACCGACCGCGGCATCGGCAACGGCATGTCGATCCTGATGTTCATCTCGATCGCCGCGACCTTCCCGTCCGCGCTGTGGGCCATCAAGAAGCAGGGCACCCTGGCCGGCGGCTGGATCGAGTTCGGCACGGTCATCGCGGTCGGGCTGGTCATGGTCGGCCTGGTGGTCTTCGTCGAGCAGGCCCAGCGCCGGATCCCGGTCCAGTACGCGAAGCGGATGATCGGCCGCCGTTCCTACGGCGGAACCTCGACGTACATCCCGTTGAAGGTGAACCAGGCGGGTGTGATCCCCGTCATCTTCGCGTCGTCGCTGCTCTACATCCCGGCCCTGGTCGCGCAGTTCTCCAGCGGTACGTCGGGCTGGAAGACCTGGATCGAGGGGCACCTCGTCAAGGGCGACCACCCGATTTACATCACCTTGTACTTCTTGCTCATCGTGTTCTTCGCGTTCTTCTACGTGGCGATCTCCTTCAACCCCGAGGAAGTCGCCGACAACATGAAGAAGTATGGTGGCTTCATCCCGGGCATCCGGGCTGGCCGACCGACCGCTGAGTACCTGTCGTACGTGCTCAACCGGATCACCTGGCCGGGTTCGCTGTATCTGGGTCTGATCGCTCTCGTACCAATGATGGCGTTGGTTGGCTTCGGGGCAAGCCAGAACTTCCCGTTCGGCGGGACCAGCATCCTGATCATCGTGGGTGTCGGTCTCGAGACCGTGAAGCAAATTGAGAGCCAGCTCCAGCAGCGCAATTACGAAGGGTTCCTCCGCTGATGCGTATCGTCCTCGTCGGGCCGCCGGGCGCCGGTAAGGGAACGCAGGCCGCGTTCCTGGCCAAGAACCTGTCGATCCCGCACATCTCCACGGGCGACCTGTTCCGGGCCAACATCAGCAAGCAGACCGAACTCGGCAAACTGGCGAAGTCCTACATGGACGCGGGCAACCTGGTCCCGGACGAGGTCACCATCGGTATGGCCAAGGACCGCATGGAGCAGCCCGACGCGGAGAACGGCTTCCTGCTGGACGGCTTCCCGCGCAACGTGTCGCAGGCCGAGGCGCTGGACGAGATGCTGAAGTCCGAGGGCATGAAGCTGGACGCGGTGCTGGACCTCGAGGTCCCCGAGGACGAAGTCGTCAAGCGGATCGCCGGTCGGCGCATCTGCCGCAACGACTCGGCGCACGTCTTCCATGTGTCGTACCAGACGCCGAAGCAGGAAGGCGTCTGCGACGTCTGCGGCGGTGAGCTGTACCAGCGCGACGACGACTCCGAGGAGACCGTCCGCAAGCGGCTGGAGGTCTACCACACGCAGACCGAGCCGATCATCGACTACTACAAGGCGCAGGGCCTTGTGGTCACGATCTCCGCGCTCGGCAAGGTGGAGGACGTGACGGCACGCGCCATGGAGGCGCTCAAGGGCGAGGACCACGCCGCATAGCGGTCTTCGCGGTCGCTGTTCCCGGTCGTTCCCCGTACGTCGTCGCAGCCGCGGTTCCCTTCCGAGGGGGCCGCGGCTGCTGCGTGGGTGCACGTATCGTTGATGGCGCCCGTCCCACTTCCGGTCCGAGAAAGGCCATCGCCGCCATGGTGCAGATCAAGACCCCCGAGCAGATCGCCAAGATGCGTGAGGCGGGGCTGGTCGTCGCCGCCATCCACGCGGCGACGCGTGAGGCCGCGGTGCCCGGGGCGACGACCAGGGACCTGGACCAGGTCGCCCGCAAGGTGCTGGCGGAGTACGACGCGAAGCCGAACTTCCTGGGCTACGGCGGATTCCCGGCGACCATCTGCACCTCCGTGAACGAGGTCGTCGTGCACGGCATCCCCTCCGAGGAGGTCGTCCTCAAGGACGGGGACATCATCTCCATCGACTGCGGCGCCATCATCGACGGCTGGCACGGTGACGCGGCCTACACGGCCTTCGTGGGCTCGGGTCACGCCCCCGAGCTGATCGAACTCTCCCGGGTGACCGAGGAGTCGATGTGGGCCGGCATCGCGGCGATGAAGCCGGGCAACCGGCTCGTGGACGTCTCCCGGGCCATCGAGACGTACATCCGCCGCCAGCCCAAGCCCGGCGGCGGCCGCTACGGCATCATCGAGGACTACGGCGGCCACGGCATCGGCACCGAGATGCACATGGACCCGCACCTTCTCAACTACGTCGACCGCCGCCGCGGCAAGGGCCCCAAGCTTGTCCCCGGATTCTGCCTCGCCATCGAGCCGATGGTCTCCCTGGGCACCCCCAGGACCGAGGTCCTCTCCGACGACTGGACGGTCATCACGACCGACGGCACGTGGTCGTCGCACTGGGAGCACTCGGTGGCGCTGACGGAGGAGGGACCGCTGGTCCTGACGGCTCCGGACGGCGGCAGGGCGAAGCTGGCGGAGCACGGGATCGTCGCGGCGCCGGATCCGCTGGCCTGAGCGCGCTCCGGAGCGACGGGCCCTGTCGGGTGGCGGCCGCGGATTCGCAGGGGTCGGCCGCGGGTTCGCAGGAGTCCTGTGCGAGCCCGCGGCTGAGCCGCACATGTCACAGCTCCGCACCCCTTCAGGGCGCTTCCCGCCGGGCCGCGTCCTGACCGCCGAGCCTGCAGTCGTTGTGGCGCCGGCCCCGTCGACCCTGGTCTGCCACAGGCTGTACGGGCTCGGGCCGCTTAACGATCTCCCTCGCGGGGCACTCTTCCTCGATTCGTCTTTCCGGGTGGGCTGACGTAGACTGACTCGTCGGCTCTCGTGCACCCGCATGTCCGCATGCGCCCGTAAGGGACGCAAAGGGAGTCGATCAAGGTAGTCGATTCGAAGGGCGAAGCGTGGCCAAGAAGCAAGGTGCCATCGAGATCGAGGGCACTGTCGTCGAGTCTCTTCCGAACGCCATGTTCAAGGTCGAGCTCCAGAACGGCCACCAGGTCCTGGCACACATCAGCGGCAAGATGCGTATGCACTACATCCGCATCCTCCCTGACGACCGGGTCGTGGTGGAGCTGTCTCCGTACGACCTGACGCGTGGCCGGATCGTCTACCGGTACAAGTAGATCTTGCCCACGTCCCGTGCCACGGCGCGGGGCCGCCGGCAACTGACCCGGAGAACCTCACCCCATGAAGGTCAAGCCGAGCGTCAAGAAGATCTGCGACAAGTGCAGGGTGATCCGCCGTCACGGTCGGGTCATGGTCATCTGCGACAACCCGCGCCACAAGCAGCGCCAGGGCTGATCGCACACAGATCCACCCTCTGCATCCGCAGAAATTCGCGCGACGCGAGCTGAACATGTTCATACGCAGGACCCGGGCGAACGATCGCCCGACACCCCCGGTTCGGAGGCCGGGGACCCGGTTCGTACCTGGTACGGCGGCCGGGAGCCGGTCCTGTGGAAGACCTCCGAAGATCAACTGGAGCCATTGAATGGCACGCGTTTCCGGTGTTGACATCCCGCGCGAGAAGCGTGTGGAGGTCGCCCTGACCTACGTGTTCGGCATCGGCCGGACCCTCTCGAAGGAGACGCTGGCTGCGACCGGCGTCGACCCCAACACGCGCGTCCGCGACCTCTCCGAGGAGCAGCTGGTCGCGATCCGCGAGTACGTCGACAGCAACATCAAGACCGAGGGTGACCTCCGTCGCGAGGTCCAGGCCGACATCCGCCGCAAGGTGGAGATCGGCTGCTACCAGGGTCTGCGGCACCGCCGCGGCCTGCCCGTCCGCGGTCAGCGCACCAGCACCAACGCTCGCACCCGCAAGGGCCCGCGTCGCGCCATCGCCGGCAAGAAGAAGCCGGGCAAGAAGTAGTCCGCAGCGGACCTCTGTCCACGGTCTTCGCTGTAGGACCGACCACCTCCCGTAGGAGTTATAGATGCCCCCCAAGGGTCGTCAGGGCGCTGCCAAGAAGGTGCGCCGCAAGGAAAAGAAGAACGTCGCTCACGGCCACGCGCACATCAAGAGCACGTTCAACAACACCATCGTCTCGATCACGGACCCCTCGGGCAACGTGATCTCCTGGGCCTCCGCCGGCCACGTCGGCTTCAAGGGCTCGCGCAAGTCGACCCCCTTCGCCGCGCAGATGGCCGCCGAGTCGGCCGCCCGCCGCGCGCAGGAGCACGGCATGCGCAAGGTCGACGTCTTCGTCAAGGGCCCGGGTTCGGGTCGTGAGACGGCCATCCGTTCGCTGCAGGCGACCGGTCTCGAGGTCGGCTCCATCCAGGACGTCACCCCCACCCCGCACAACGGCTGCCGTCCGCCCAAGCGTCGTCGCGTCTGACGTACGGCCGGCACGTCGGTCTTCGGGTTCGGGCGGTACGGCGGCGTGAAAGCGCCGTATCGCCCGTACCCTTGCAGTACCCGGCCTCTTCTGAGGTGCGGTTTTGTCGGGCGTCAAATAGCGGGCGTCCACGAAAGAAGGATCTGATCCACACATGCTGATCGCTCAGCGTCCCTCGTTGACCGAAGAGGTCGTCGACGAATTCCGCTCCCGGTTCGTGATCGAGCCGCTGGAGCCGGGCTTCGGTTACACCCTCGGCAACTCCCTGCGTCGTACGCTCCTTTCCTCGATCCCGGGTGCGGCGGTCACGTCCATCCGTATCGACGGCGTTCTGCACGAGTTCACCACCGTGCCGGGCGTCAAGGAGGACGTCACCGACCTGATCCTCAACATCAAGCAGCTGGTCGTCTCCTCGGAGCACGACGAGCCGGTCGTGATGTACCTGCGCAAGCAGGGCCCGGGTCTGGTCACCGCCGCCGACATCGCGCCCCCGGCCGGTGTCGAGGTGCACAACCCCGACCTCGTCCTCGCCACGCTCAACGGCAAGGGCAAGCTGGAGATGGAGCTCACGGTCGAGCGTGGCCGTGGTTACGTCTCCGCCGTGCAGAACAAGCAGGTGGGCCAGGAGATCGGCCGTATCCCGGTCGACTCCATCTACTCGCCGGTGCTGAAGGTCACGTACAAGGTCGAGGCCACGCGTGTCGAGCAGCGCACCGACTTCGACAAGCTGATCGTCGACGTCGAGACCAAGCAGGCGATGCGTCCCCGTGACGCCATGGCCTCCGCCGGTAAGACCCTGGTCGAGCTGTTCGGTCTGGCGCGCGAGCTGAACATCGACGCCGAGGGCATCGACATGGGCCCGTCCCCGACGGACGCCGCCCTCGCCGCCGATCTCGCCCTGCCGATCGAGGAGCTGGAGCTCACCGTTCGGTCGTACAACTGCCTCAAGCGCGAGGGCATCCACTCCGTGGGTGAGCTCGTGGCTCGTTCCGAGGCGGACCTCCTGGACATCCGTAACTTCGGTGCGAAGTCCATCGACGAGGTCAAGGCGAAGCTGGCCGGCATGGGCCTGGCCCTGAAGGACAGCCCGCCCGGATTCGACCCCACGGCCGCTGCCGACGCCTTCGGCGCCGACGACGACGCGGACGCGGGCTTCGTGGAGACCGAGCAGTACTGATCGGCCTCCACTTCCGGGGTCTCGCAGAGGCCCCGGATCTTCGACGGGCGACCGCCCGCTCGGATACTGACCCCGGTACCTGATACGGCCGGGGCAGACACCTAGGAGAAAGACCATGCCGAAGCCCACCAAGGGTGCCCGTCTGGGCGGCAGTGCCGCGCACGAGAAGCTGCTCCTCGCGAACCTCGCGAAGTCGCTCTTCGAGCACGGTCGCATCACCACCACCGAGGCGAAGGCGCGCAGGCTGCGTCCGTACGCCGAGCGTCTGGTCACCAAGGCGAAGAAGGGCGACCTTCACAACCGCCGTCAGGTGCTCCAGGTGATCACGGACAAGAGCATCGTCCACACGCTCTTCACCGAGATCGGCCCGCGCTACGAGAACCGTCCCGGTGGTTACACCCGTATCACCAAGATCGGTAACCGTCGTGGCGACAACGCGCCCATGGCTGTCATCGAGCTGGTCGAGGCGCTGACGGTCGCGCAGCAGGCGACGGGTGAGGCCGAGGCCGCCACCAAGCGTGCCGCGAAGGACGCCGAGGCTCCGGCCGCCGAGGAGACCAAGGTCGACACGACCAAGGCCGACGAGGCCGAGGACGCCGCCGAGGAGTCGAAGGACGCCTGAGGCTGACACCTCGCGTTGAGCGGGTCCGCCCCTGCGGGGCGGGCCCGCTTTCACGTTTTCGAAAGGGATGCGGCGCTGAAAGGATCCAGGGGTGAGTGACGAAGTACAGCCCGGGTTCGTACGGGTGCGGATGGACCTCTCGTACGACGGGACCGCGTTCTCCGGGTGGGCCAAGCAGGCCGGGGGACGGCGGACCGTGCAGGGGGAGATCGAGGACGCCCTGCGGACCGTGACGCGGTCGGGGCAGACCACGTACGAGCTGACCGTGGCCGGGCGGACCGATGCCGGGGTGCACGCGCGCGGGCAGGTGGCGCACGTCGATCTGCCCGAGGGGCTCTGGGCCGAGCACCGGGAGAAGCTGCTGAAGCGGCTCGCCGGGCGGCTGCCGAAGGACGTGCGGGTGTGGTCCCTGACCGAGGCGCCGGCCGGCTTCAACGCACGGTTCTCGGCGATCTGGCGGCGGTACGCGTACCGGGTCACCGACAATCCCGGCGGCGTCGACCCGTTGCTGCGGGGCCACGTCCTGTGGCACGACTGGCCACTCGACGTCGACGCCATGAACGAGGCCGCCGGACGGCTGCTCGGGGAGCACGACTTCGCCGCCTACTGCAAGCGGCGGGAGGGCGCGACCACGATCCGTACGCTCCAGGTACTGAGCCTGGAGCGGGGGGCCGACGGGATCGTCACGGCCACCGTCCGTGCCGACGCCTTCTGCCACAACATGGTGCGCTCCCTCATCGGGGCGCTGCTGTTCGTGGGGGACGGGCATCGCGGGCCGGAGTGGCCGGGGAAAGTGCTGGCCGCGGGCGTACGGGACTCCGCCGTGCATGTCGTACGGCCGCACGGGCTGACGCTGGAAGAGGTCGGTTACCCGGCCGACGAGTTGCTGGCCGCGCGCAACAAGGAGGCGCGCAATCGCCGCTTCTTGACCGGTTCGTTCGGGTGCGAAAACTGTTAGTTACATAACTTTAAAGGAAGACATTACGGGCATAGTTCGATTTACCGGATGTACAGCCCCATGTGTCTCTAACGTCTCCCACACCCCTCGGATACCCTCTCGTCACTAGTCCCTTCGTTCGAAGGGTCTTGACGTGGGGGTTTGTCGGGCCAGTGGCCCGGAGGGTGGGAATGTCGTCCATTGACTCTGCCCGCATGTCCGGACCGGCCGGAGCCGGGGGGCGCCGCTCCGCCCGGCACGGAGGAAAGCGTGGTGCCGGACAGGCACCGCTCGGGCTGCTGCCCGCGCCTCCCTCGCATGCGGAGAAGTACTCGTACGTCAAGCGGCGCCTGTGGGTGCTGACGCTGGCCTCATTCGTCAGCTTCTGCTGCCTGGTGATGAGCCAGGTCAAGCTTGCCCAGTCCACACCGGTGTTGTGGATATACATGCCGCTGCTGGTCTTCACGATCATCTACTACCTGGTGTCACTCCGGGTGAACGGTTTCACCAGGGACTTCGACATCGCGTACCACAAGCGGCTGGTCCACAACTGGCGGCCCGAGACCTACCCCACGGTCGACGTGTTCCTGCCGGTGTGCGGTGAGCCCATCGAGGTGCTGCACAACACCTGGCGGCATGTGCGCGAGATGGCCGACCACTACCCGGGGGTCTGCGTCCCGTTCGTCCTCGACGACGGCGCGAGCCCCGAACTTGAGGTCATGGCCCGCGACTTCGGTTTCCGCTACGGCACCCGGGAGAACCGTGGCTGGTTCAAGAAGGCGGGCAATCTGCACTTCGGGTTCGGGCAGTCCGACGGTCAGTACATCCTGATCCTGGACGCCGACTTCACCCCGCGCGCCGACCTGCTCCAAGAGCTGCTGCCGTACATGGATTACGACCCGAGTACCGGCATCGTCCAGTCCCCCCAGTACTTCCGCGTGCTGGACTCACAGAACTGGATCGAGCGTGGCGCCGGCGCCGTGCAAGAGCTGTTCTACCGGTCCGTGCAGGTCTCCCGGCAGGGCAGCGACGGCGCGATCTGCGTCGGCAGTTGCGCCGTGTACCGGCGGGCCGCCCTGGAGACCAACGGCGGTACGACGCTGATCGAGCACTCCGAGGACGTGCACACCGGCTTCGACTTGCGGGGCCTCGGCTGGGACCTGCGCTATGTGCCGGTCGCCGTCTCCACGGGGGTGTGCCCGGACACCGCCGGCGCCTTCTTCAACCAGCAGTACCGCTGGTGCTCCGGGTCGATGAGCCTGCTCGTCAGTAAGAAGTTCTGGCAGCGCAAGATCAAGCTGTCCAGCCGTTTGTGCTACATGTCCGGGTTCTTCTACTACATCCACACGGCGCTGTTCACCTTCGCCGCACCGGTCATCCCGATCGTGCTGTTGGTGATGATGCCGGACAAGCTGAAGGTCGAGAATCTGCTCCTGGTGCTGCCGAGCATCATCTACACGACGATCGTCTTCCCCGTGTGGCACAAGGCGCCCTACCGCCTGGAGGCCTGGGCGGCCCGCATGATGTACGGCTGGGCGCACGTCTTCGCCATCTGGGACATCCTGCGCAAGAACCGTATGGGCTGGCAGCCCACCGGCTCCTCCGGCGCCAAGAAGAACAAGACCCGCCGCTTCTGGATCGGCATGTGGGCATGGAGCGGCGGCACCGCCCTGATCTGGGTGGTCGGCGCCGTCTATCGGACGTTCACCATGGACGCCCCGAATTTTGCTCTCATCCTGTCCTCCGGACTTTTCTACGCCCTTGTCGTGGGCCGCGTGCTGGTCCAGCCGCGTGAGAAAGCGGCCGCCTGATGCAGTTCCTCACCCGCACCCGTACCGCCCTGACTGCCGTCCTGCTCACCGGACTGGCCCTCAGCGGCTGCTCGGTGCTCGGCAGCGACGCGAACAGCCCCTCGGCCGCCGGGCAGGCAAAGGCCGGCGCCGATCCGTCGTCGAGCACAGACAGCGACGTCCCCTACGACGTCGTACCGCTGCTGAAACCGGCGAAGAGGTACTACGGAGCCGCCGTGGAGGGCGCGCCGACGTCCATGAAGGGCGTGGACGCGTACACCCGGATGACCGGCAAGCAGCCGAACCTCATCGAGTACTACGCCGGCTGGGGTGACGGCTTCGACGCCAGTGGCGTGCGCAAGGCCTGGAAAGAAGGCGCCATGACACTGATGTCCTGGGAGCCCTCCGACACCACCCTCGCCGACATCGCCGCCGGCCGGTCGGACGCGTACCTCAAGAAGTACGCCACGGCGGTCCGCAAGCTGAACCTGCCCGTCGTGATCGACTTCGCGGACGAGTTCAACGGTCACTGGGAGAAGTGGGGCACGAAGTACGCGACCGCCGAGGAGTACGTGGCCGCCTGGCGGCACATCCACGACACGTTCATCGATGCGGGCGCCTCGAACGTGATCTGGGCCTGGTCGCCCAACATCATCAACCCGGTCAAGAGCGTGAAGCTGAAGCCGTACTACCCGGGCGACGCCTACGTCGACTGGGTCGGGCTGGTCGGCTACTGGACGATCGATCAGGACGGCGCCTTCGACAGCGTCTTCGGACCGACGCGCGACGAGATCCGCACCTTCACCAAGAAGCCCATGATCCTCGTGGAGACCGCCGCCATGGCGGGTGCGCGGCGCCGGGCCGACATCCGCAACCTGTTCGAGGGAGTGGAGGCCGACGGCAACATGATCGGCTTCATCTGGTTCAACCACAGGAAGCGTGCCGACTGGCGGCTGGAGGCGAGCCCGCTGGCGCTGCAGGAGTTCAAGCGCCTGGCCGCCGACGACCGTTTCGGCTTCGACGTACGGAAGCCGTGATGACCTCCCGACACGATCACTACACTCCTCAGCCCTACGATCCGTATGCCGAGGACGACGGCAGCTGGTCCAACTCGAACGGCCGTGCGTCGCAGCAGCCGGGGCCCGCGTACGAGGGTCAGGCGTACGTCCACCAGGAGCCACAGCAGCAGCCGTACGCGAGCGGCATCCCTGAGCAGCGCCAGAACGGCCACGACGACCAGCCGACGCATGCCCTGCGAACGGTTGAGTATCAGCTGGTGCCGGACGAGCCCGGCTACCACATCCCCGAGACACCGGACGCCGGCTGGGACGACGCCCCCAGCAGGCGCCGCGCCTGGGTCAGCCGTGGTGTCCTGGCGATTGTCCTGGTGATCCAGGCGGCGTTGTCGCTGCGGCTGTCCAACACGGCGTTCCAGGACGAGGCCCTGTACCTGGCGGCGGGGCACAACATCATCGACCACTGGATGAACGGCACCCCGCTGCACAGCGGGTACGCGTCGTACTTCTCCGGGTCGCCGATGCTGTACCCGGTCGCTGCGGCCGTCGTCGACGGGTACTTCGGGTTGCCCGGGGCCCGGCTGCTGAGCCTTCTGTGCATGTTGGGCGCCACCGGGTTGCTGTACTCCTTCAGCCGCCGCATGTTCAACGAGCGGGTCGCGCTGGTAGCCGCCGCGCTCTTCGCGGTGACCCAGCCCACCATCGTGTTGGGCTGGTTCGCCACTTACGACGCCCCGGCGATCTTCCTGCTGGCACTGTCCGCGTGGATCGTCGTCCGAACCAACCGGGCGCCCGCGATCGCCGTGCTGCTCGCGGCACCGGTGATGGTGCTGGCGGTCGCGGTGAAGTACGCGTCTGCCCTGTACGTGCCCACCCTCGTCGTGCTTGCCGCGCTGACGGCTTGGCACCACAAAGGCTGGCGCTGCCTGCCGCGGGCGCTCCTGCTGGGTCTCGGCACCGCGGCGCTGGTCGGTTTCGGCCTGATGTACACCGACGTGCTCGCCGGTGTGAAGGCGACGACCACCAACCGCGCCCACGGCACCGACACCGCGGTGTCGCTGGTGCAGAAATCCCTTGAGTGGGGCGGGCTGATGTTTGCCGCCGCCGTCGCCGGCGTCTTCGCCTACGCGCTGCGAGGCCGGATGAACGAGTCTCCGCGCTCCCACGGCCTGGCCGGCCCGGGCTGGCGCTGGCGGGCGATGTTCGGCGTGGTACTGGCCGGCACCGCGCTGCTGGCTCCCGCGTACCAGATCCATCTCGGCACGTCGGTTTCGCTCTACAAACACCTCGACTTCGGCCTGCTCTTCGCCGCCCCGATGGCTGGCGTGGGTGTGATTCGGCTGGTCGGCAAGCACTTCCGCTATCCGCAGTTGGGCATCATGATCTGGGTCGCGGCGCTCTGTCTGGGTGTCTCGCAGTCCGAGTGGCGATTCGGACAGTGGCCCGACTCCACGTCCCTGGTCAAGGCGATCGAGCCGTACATGAAGCCCAAGGGCAAGTATCTGGGCGCCACGTACGAAGTGCCCGTCTACTACCTGAGGGGCAAGACCAACCAGGATCAGTGGACGTCGACGTACGGCATCGGCTACTCGGACAAGAAGGGCGACATCCACCACGGCCGGGAGGGGTACCGGCTCGCCATCGAGGCCGGGTCCTTCGATCTCATCGTCCTGGACAGCGTCGCGACGCCTGACCTCGACAAGTACCTCGCACAGCAGGTGACCAAGAGCGGCCACTACCGACTGGTCGGCAAGATCCAGTTCAACCTCAGCTCGGGCGGCACCGGCTGGTACCAGATCTGGACGAAGACGTCCTGAGCCGATCGCTCACCTGCGTACTTCTTCGCCCTTGTATTCACGAAAGGCCGTACACATGCGGCTCACAGTCATCGGCACCGGTTACCTCGGTGCCACTCACGCCGCCTGCATGGCGGAGCTCGGGCACGAGGTGCTGGGGGTCGACGTGGACCCCGACAAGGTCGCCGCGCTGCGGGCCGGGCGGGTGCCGTTCCATGAGCCCGGGCTGCCCGAGCTGATCGCGAAGCATGTCGCGAGCGGGCGGCTCAGGTTCACGACCGACTACCCGGAGGCCGGGGCCTTCGGCGAGGTGCACTTCGTGTGCGTGGGCACCCCGCAGCGCAAAGGCTCCGGGGGCGCCGACCTGACCCACGTCGACGCGGCCTTCGCGGCGATCGCCTCGCACGCGGCCGAGGGCTCGCTGCTGGTCGGCAAGTCGACCGTGCCGGTCGGAACCGCGGGACGGCTGGCGGACACGCTCGGCGTCGAGGTCGCCTGGAACCCCGAGTTCCTGCGCGAGGGCCTCGCCATCGAGGACACGCTGAGGCCGGACCGGCTGGTGTTCGGCGTGCGTTCCGAGCGTGCCGAAGCGGTCCTGCGCGCCGTGTACGCGCCCGTGCTCGACGCGGGCACCCCGCTGGTCACCGCGGACTTCCCGACCGCCGAGCTGGTCAAGACGGCCGCCAACGCCTTCCTCGCCACCAAGATCTCCTTCATCAACGCGATGGCCGAGCTCTGTGAGGCCGCGGGCGGGGACGTCGGCGTCCTCGCCGAGGCGATCGGGTACGACGACCGGATCGGCCCGAAGTTCCTGCGGGCCGGCATCGGCTTCGGCGGCGGCTGTCTGCCCAAGGACATCCGGGCCTTCGCGCACCGCGCCGACGAGCTGGGCGTCTCGCTGGCGTTCCTGCGAGAGGTCGACGCGATCAACATGCGCCGCCGCGACAAGGTCGTCGCTCTGGCACGCGAGCTGTGCGGGGGCACGATGCTGGGGGCCCGTGTCGCCGTGCTCGGCGCGGCCTTCAAGCCGGACTCGGACGACATCCGGGACTCGCCCGCGCTCAACGTGGCCGCCCGTCTGCGCCTCGACGGCGCCGATGTCACGGTCTACGACCCCGAGGCGCTGGACAACGCCCGCAAGGCGTTCCCGCTCCTCGGATACGCGATGTCGGCCGAGGAGGCGCTCAGGGGAGCCGACCTCGTGCTGCATCTGACCGAGTGGCCGCAGTTCCGGGAGATCGACCCGGAGTGGGCGGCGTCGCTGGTGTCCCGTCCGTGGATCGTGGACGGCCGGGGGGCGCTCGACGGGGACCGCTGGTCCGCGGCGGGCTGGCATTTCCGCGCGCTGGGCAGACCCGCGCCGGTTGGGGAGAGTCCCGTCAGGGACTTCAGGGGAGGAAAGACAAAGACATGACGGCCTACGACAGACACCCGGGCGTACCGGTCACCATCGTGATGCCGACCTACAACGAGGCGGCGAACCTGCCGCGGATGGCCGAGCTGGTCCTCGCTCTGCCCATCGACGACCTGCACCTGAAGATCGTCGACGACTCCAGTCCGGACGGCACCGGGAGGATCGCCGACGAGCTCGCCGAGAAGTACAACGCCGACCAGGCTGACGGGCGGTGCCGGATGAGCGTGCTGCACCGAACCGGGAAGGACGGGCTCGGGCGCGCCTACGCCGCCGGGATGAGCGCCGCACTCGACGAGGGCGCCGAGTACGTCGTCCAGATGGACGCCGACGGCAGTCACCCCGCCGAGGCGATCCCACGGATGCTCGGCACGGCTCTGGCCAACCGGGTGGGGCTCGTCGTCGGCAGCCGGTACGTCGAGGGCGGTTCGCTCGACGAGGACTGGGGCGCGCACCGGGTGCTGCTGTCGCGGTTCGCGAACCGGTACGCCCGTACCGTGCTCGGGACCAGGATCCGGGACATCACCGCGGGGTTCAATCTGTGGTCGGCCCAGGCTCTGCGCGACATCGACCTGGCCACGCTGGACAGCGCCGGCTACAGCTTCCAGGTCGAGCTGAAGTTCAAGGCGGTCCGGGCCGGGCACAGCGCCGTCGAGATCCCCATCCGTTTCGAGGAGCGCACGGAAGGCGTGTCCAAGATGAACCTCGCGACGCAGGTCGAGTCGGCGTTGGTGCCGCTGCGCCTGCGGATGCGCAACCGGCGGAGCTGAGGCATGAGCGGACGGCACGTGCTCCCTTCGCGGCTCGGGGGCCTGTACCGCGAGATCGCGAAGTTCGGCCTGGTGGGGCTCTCGGGGTTCGTGATCAATCTCGCGGTCTTCAACGTCATCAGGAGCTTCGCCCAGTGGCCCACCGTCAGGGCGAGTGTTCTGGCGACGGCCGTCGCCATCATGGGCAACTACCTCGGCCTGCGGTACTTCACGTACCGGGGCCGCGGCCAGGACGACCGGACCGGTCAGCGGGGGGAGCTGGGCCTCTTCCTGTTCTTCAGCGCGATCGGCCTGGTCATCGAGAACGCAGTCCTCTACACGACCACCTACGGATTCGGCTGGGACGGCACACTCGCCGACAACATGGGCAAGTTCCTCGGCATCGGCATCGCGACCCTGTTCCGATTCTGGTCCTACCGGACGTGGGTCTTCAGGCCGGTCGGCCCTCTGCCCGAGCACACCGCAGCCGTCGCGCGGGGTGGCCCGCACGCCGTGCGCACTCCGTCGGCCGCGACTGCCGAACCCGTGCTGAACGGGTCCTGGCAGTCCTCATGACGGTGTCGAGCCGTGTGCTGGACGGGTGCGCGTCACCCGTTCGCCGCGGCCGACGCCTGGGCCTCGCCGCGGCGGCGGATCTGGCGGAACGTGAACTCGGCCAGGTCGTCGCCGGTGGAGAAGACGGCCGTGTCCTTGTCCGTCACGTCCTTGCCGTTGGTGAAACCGGTGATCGTGAAGTAGGCGTAGCGGCCGTAGGAGTTGATCGTCGAGCGGCAGATCGCGGAGTTGCAGAACGCCTTGACGCCCTTGCCGGCCAGGGACGCGACGATGCTCTTCTTGTCCGTCCGGCTCTTGGCCTTGGTCGCCGTCGCCTCGGTGTCGAAGACGGCCACACCGACCGTCACCGCGATGCCGCCCTGGGTGTAGGTGACGCGCATCAGCCGGGTGCAGGCGTTGTCGGTGAGGACCTTCGGGAGGGTGCCCTTGGCGGCCGACGCGCAGTTCTTGGTGTCGGCCGTCGGGCCCTTCTTGTAGACGGTCGAGCCCATGGTCAGCTGGGTGCCCGGGAACAGGATGTCCGGGCCGAGCGGCGCGGTGTCCTTGCTCTTGCTGGCCAGGAATTCCTTCGGGTCCAGCGGGGGCGGGACGCTGGTCGGCGCGAACGACGGGGTCGAGGTGCCGGACCCGCTCGGGAGGCCGCCTGCGGGCAGTGAGGAGGCCGGCTTGTTCGAGGCCTCGTCGCTGCCGCTCGCCGACACCACCGCCATGGCGACGGCCGTGCCGATCGCGACCGTGGCGAGCGCGCCACCGCCGATGAACAGCAGCCGGCGCCGCTTGTTGCGCGTCTCGGACGCCTCGGCGAGCGCGGCCCAGTCCGGGGACCCGGCGGCGCCGCCGTCCCACGGCTGCTGCTGGGATTGCGGTTTCCAGGGATCCCACTGCGACTGGGGTCCCCCCTGCTGCCCAAAGCTCATGGGGCGCATCTTAGACGGGCCGAGCGGTGTGCCGGTCCGCCTCAAGAAGCTCTGGAACCACTGGCGTTCGGCCGCCCAACACCCGCAAAAGCGACATCTCCGGGTGGTTGGTGCGAAGGGTGAGTGGGTGCGGGTGGTGGCGCCGGCGGCCGTGGCGGGGGGCCGCGGTGGTGCGCACGGGGCGGCTGACCTCGGGCGGAAGGAGAGGGACGCCGTCGCCGTCGGGGGCGCGTGGAGCTGGGCGGCCGGTGGATCCTCGTATGACGATCCACACGTCTCCTCTGTGCTGAGCGCGGTGCCGGTGGCGGGGTCGGTGGCCGTCCCGCGGGGCCCGCTGCCGACGGTCGTGCCGCGCGTACCGTGCGTGCTGGTGCCTGGTGCCTGGTGCCTGGTGCCTGGTGCTGGTGCCGGTCGCCGTGTCCGCGTGCCCGGCCCTCGGCTGGGCACGTCCCAGCCGGCGTACGACCACTGCCTCGTCGTCCTCCCACGGCTCGCCTGTCCGACCTGGCCCTGCCCGGAGCCGGGGCGCCGCCGGGCCTGCCGGGAGTCGGTCGTCCTCCGCGCCCCGGCCGTAACCGGCGCCCTGCGCTGTGTCCGGGGGCCGATCGGGTGGACGTACACTGAGGGCGGGCCCGTCCGGTTGCGAAACTGCTCGTTTTGACCCGGCCCGGGCGCCGCAGGTATCCTGCATGTTCGTTGTGTATTGGCTTGCTCATTCTCACGGGACGGGCCCTTACACCGGTCCACCGGGCCGATGACCAGCGACCCCACGTACGCGGTATGCGTCGCCGCAGTGCGGTCCAGGCTGTCGTGATCGTTTCGGTGACCTTGTCTAGGACCATTCACTCGAAGCGAAGGCTACGAACCGTGCGTACGTACAGCCCCAAGCCCGGCGATGTGACGCGCCAGTGGCACGTCATCGACGCTCAGGACGTTGTCCTGGGTCGTCTCGCCACTACCGCCGCGTCCCTTCTGCGGGGCAAGCACAAGCCGATCTACGCGCCTCATGTCGACACCGGTGACTTCGTCATCATCATCAACGCCGACAAGGTGCACCTCTCCGGCAACAAGCGCACTCAGAAGCTCGCGTACCGCCACTCCGGCTACCCGGGTGGTCTGCGCTCCGTCCGTTACGACGAGCTGCTCGACAAGAACCCCGAGAAGGCCATCGAGAAGGCCGTCAAGGGCATGCTCCCCAAGAACACTCTGGGCCGTCAGATGCTGTCGAAGCTGAAGGTCTACAAGGGTGACCAGCACCCGCACGCCGCCCAGCAGCCGGTGCCGTTCGAGATCACCCAGGTCGCGCAGTAAGTCCGGCCACCCCCTAAGACTGAACAGAATCTGAGGAGAATCGTGGCCGAGACCACTGCCGAGCAGCCGCTCGAAGAGCTTGACATCGACAGCTACACCACGGAGTCGGACGTCCCCGTCGAGGGCGAGTACACCTCCGAGTCCCTCGCGTCCCGTTTCGGTGAGCCGCAGCCGGCCGCCGGCCTGGGCCGTCGCAAGAACGCCATCGCCCGCGTCCGGATCGTTCCGGGCACCGGAAAGTGGAAGATCAACGGTCGCACCCTCGAGGACTACTTCCCGAACAAGGTGCACCAGCAGGAAGTCAACGAGCCCTTCAAGGTGCTCGAGCTCGAGGGCCGTTACGACGTCATCGCCCGCATCGCCGGTGGCGGTGTCTCCGGTCAGGCCGGTGCGCTCCGTCTCGGTGTCGCCCGCGCGCTGAACGAGGCCGACGTCGACAACAACCGCGGCGCCCTCAAGAAGGCCGGCTTCCTCCGTCGCGACGACCGTGCGGTCGAGCGCAAGAAGGCCGGTCTGAAGAAGGCCCGTAAGGCCCCGCAGTACAGCAAGCGCTAAGCGCCGCTGCCTGCTCTCTCGTACGCCCCGGCGGCACGCCACAGTGCTGTCGGGGCGTTCGTTTATCACTGCCGGGGGCGTATAACGGCACAAGGCGTTCAGAGGCTTGTGCGATCGGATGCCGCTATCCGTTGTGAGCGCGCCTTGCGAAACTGACGCTTCCTCAGGAGGACAAGTGGGACGACTCTTCGGCACGGACGGCGTGCGCGGTGTAGCCAACGCGGATCTGACGGCCGAGATGGCGCTCGGCCTCTCCGTCGCCGCGGCGCACGTACTGGCCGAGGCGGGCACGTTCGAGGGCCACCGGCCGACCGCCGTGGTCGGACGGGACCCGCGTGCGTCCGGGGAGTTCCTGGAGGCCGCGGTCGTCGCGGGCCTCGCCAGCGCGGGCGTGGACGTCCTGCGCGTGGGTGTACTGCCGACACCGGCAGTGGCGTATCTGACGGCCGCGCTGGGCGCCGACCTCGGGGTCGTGCTCTCCGCCAGCCACAACGCCATGCCCGACAACGGCATCAAGTTCCTCTCCCGCGGCGGGCACAAGCTCGACGACGAGCTGGAGGAACGGATCGAGGCGATCTACGAGGAGCACCGCACCGGCGCGCCGTGGGACCGCCCGACGGGTGCGGGCGTGGGGCGTGTGCGGTCGTACGAGGAGGGATTCGACCAGTACGTCGCCCATCTCCTCGGCGTACTCCCGAACCGTCTGGACGGTTTGAAGATCGTTCTCGACGAGGCGCACGGCGCCGCCGCCCGGGTCTCGCCGGAGGCGTTCACGCGGGCCGGTGCCGAGGTCGTCCTGATCGGTGCCGAGCCGAACGGGCTCAACATCAACGACGGCTGCGGATCCACCCACCTCGACCCGCTGAAGGCCGCGGTCGTAGAGCACGGCGCGGACTTCGGCATCGCGCACGACGGGGACGCCGACCGGTGCCTGGCCGTCGACCACACCGGTGCGGAGGTGGACGGCGACCAGATCATGGCCGTCCTCGCGCTGGCGATGCGGGAGCGGGGGGTGCTGAGGGCCGACACGGTGGTGGCCACCGTCATGTCCAACCTCGGCTTCAAGCTCGCGCTGGAGCGGGAGGGGCTGAAGCTCGTCCAGACCGCGGTGGGGGACCGGTATGTGCTGGAGGAGATGAAGGAGCACGGGTACGCGCTCGGGGGCGAGCAGTCCGGCCACGTGATCATTCTCGATCACGCGACGACCGGGGACGGCACGCTGACCGGCTTGCTGCTTGCCGCTCGGGTCGCGGAGAGCGGTCGGTCGCTGCGGGAACTGGCGGCCGTGATGGAGCGGCTGCCGCAGGTTCTGATCAACGTGCCGGATGTGGATCGGTCGCGGGTGGGGACGTCCGCCGCGCTGGTGACGGCCGTCGCCGACGCGGAGCGGGAACTCGGTGAGACGGGGCGGGTGTTGTTGCGGCCGTCCGGGACCGAGCCGTTGGTGCGGGTGATGGTCGAGGCCGCGGACATCGATCAGGCGCGGTCTGTCGGTGGGCGGTTGGCTGATGCGGTGAAGTCGGCGCTGGGGTAGTCGCCCGCTTCGGTCGGTTCCGGGTTCCGGGTTCCGGGTTCGGGGTTCGGGGCGCTGTGAGGTGCGGGGTGCGGGTTTGATGTGGCTGGTCGCGCCCAGGATGGGGGCCCCGCTCGAGCGAACCCGAGAGTGGGGGAGGAGCCGCACATCGACAGAGCCCCGCGCCCCTTCAGGGGCGTTGCGGTTCCCGGCGATTCAAGCCGCTGACCGTTTGCGCTGCGCTGACCAGAGCCACTTCTGGAGCATCAGGGTAAGAGTGCCCGCCAGGATGATGCCCAGGAGGTTGAGCAGGAGTTGTTCCGTGGAGTGCCAGGCCTGGTTGGTGTCGCTGTAGATCAGGGCTACGGCCGCGTTGGCGGCGGCCGGGACGGTCGTGACCGAGATGGCCACGCCCACCAGGGCACCGGACTTGGCGGAGGTCAGGGAGAGGGTGCCGGCGGCTCCGGCGAGCACGGCCACGACGAACGAGAACCAGTCGGGGGCGTAGATGAAGCCGGTGTTGGGCCGCTTGGCCTCCAGCCCGGTCTCGGTGAACAGTCCGACGGAGTCCATGAAGAGGCTGAAGCCCACGGTCACCGCCATCGCCACCGCGAAGCCCACCAGCAGGGCGATCAGGGAGCGGAGCGCGAGGCGGGGCGCCCGCTGTACGGCGGCCGTGCAGATGCCGGCCAGGGGGCCGAACTCCGGGCCGACGGCCATCGCGCCCACGATCAGGATGGCGTTGTCCAGCACCACACCGCAGGCCGCGATCATCGTGGCGAGCGTGATGAACGCCAGGTAGGTGAAGGAGAGGGTCGACTCCTCGTGGGTCGCGTCGGTGAGGTGCTCCCACAGGACCGCGTCCGCGCCCTCGCCGGGCGCCTCCGCCTCGGCCTTGTCGGCGCGCTTGGACAGCGACAGGTCGATGTTCTCGACGGCGATCGAGCCGGTGTCGTCGAGGCCCAACGCCTGGAGCCCGGTGAGGAGTTCGTCGCCGGCCTCGCGGGCGACGTCGCACATCACCACGTCCCCGGCCGGGTTGCGGGCGGCGCCCGGCAGGACGACGAGGTGGGTGGTGCCGACCGTCTTCTCGATCAGGCGGACCACTTCGTCGGTCTTGCCGGCCGGAGTGATGAGGCGCAGATGCAGCATGGTGCCTTTTTAACAGGCCCGGGTTTTCCCGAGTCCTCTGCTACGGCCCTTACAGCTTGCGCAGGCTCAGCCGCTGCACCTTGTGGTCGGGGCCCTTGCGGATGATGAGGGTGGCGCGGCCGCGGGTGGGGGCCACGTTCTCGACCAGGTTGGGCCGGTTGATCGTGCGCCAGGTGGTGCGGGCGTAGTCCAGGGCCTCCTCCTCGGAGACCTGGGTGTACTTGCGGAAGTACGAGGACGGGTTCTGGAAGGCCGTCGCGCGCAGCTTCTTGAAGCGGTTGAGGTACCAGCGCTCGATGTCCTCGGTGCGGGCGTCGACGTACACACTGAAGTCGAAGTAGTCGGCGAGACCGACGCGGGTGCGGCCGTCCTTGCCGGGCAGCGCGGGCTGGAGGACGTTGAGGCCCTCGACGATCAGGATGTCGGGGCGGCGGACCGCGAGGCGCTGCTCCGGGACGATGTCGTAGATGAGGTGGGAGTAGACGGGCGCGGTGACCTCGTCCTTGCCCGCCTTGATGTCGGCGACGAAACGGGTCAGCGCACGGCGGTCGTACGACTCGGGGAAACCTTTCCGCGACATCAGGCCGCGGGACTCCAACTCCTTGGTGGGGAGCAGGAAACCGTCGGTCGTGACGAGTTCGACGCGGGGGTGTTCCGGCCAGCGGGAGAGGAGGGCCTGGAGGAGGCGGGCGACCGTGGACTTTCCTACGGCGACCGAGCCGGCGACTCCTATCACGAACGGGGTGCCGGACTGGGAGCCCTGTTCGCCGAGGAAGGTGTTCAGCGCCCCTCTCAGGCCGTCGGTGGCGCCGACGTAGAGGTTGAGGAGGCGGGAGAGCGGGAGGTAGATGTCCCGCACCTCGTCGAGGTCGATGACGTCGCCGAGGCCACGCAGCTTCTCGACCTCCTCGGCCGTGAGCGGCAACGGCGTCTTCTCGCGCAGCACACTCCACTCGGCTCGGGTGAGATCGACGTAGGGAGTCGCCTCCGGCCTTTGCCGGTGGGCGCTCCGGGGCATCGGGGAGACCGGAGAGATCACAGTCCATTGTTAACGGAGTTTGAACGGGGCGGGGGGGTGGGGTCCGTCACGCCGCCACCGGGTGAGCACGGAGGGCTTCGTACGGCGGTGGGAATTTCCGATTTCGGGCACGCGGGAGCCTTTTCGGGCGGTGGATCGTGCGTAGGCTGCCGTTCCATGTGCGGAATCGTGGGATACGTGGGGTCGCAGTCGGCGCTCGATGTCGTGATGGCCGGACTGAAGCGGCTGGAGTACCGGGGGTACGACTCGGCGGGCGTCGCCGTGCTCGCGGACGGCGGGCTGGCGGCGGCGAAGAAGGCCGGGAAGCTGGCCAACCTGGAGAAGGAACTGGCCGACCGGCCGTTGCCGACGGGGACGACGGGCATCGGGCACACGCGGTGGGCCACCCACGGGGGACCGACGGACGCCAACGCCCATCCGCACCTGGACAACGCGGGGCGGGTGTCCGTCGTCCACAACGGGATCATCGAGAACTTCGCCGCCCTGCGGGCCGAGTTGCAGGAGCGGGGACATGAGCTGACCTCCGAGACGGACACCGAGGTCGTCGCCCATCTGCTCGCCGAGGAGTTCTCCTCCTGTGCCGACCTGGCCGAGGCGATGCGGCTGGTGTGCCGGCGGCTGGAGGGGGCGTTCACGCTGGTCGCGGTGCATGCCGACGAGCCCGACGTGGTCGTGGGGGCACGGCGGAACTCGCCGCTCGTGGTGGGCGTCGGAGAGGGCGAGGCCTTTCTCGCCTCGGACGTCGCCGCGTTCATCGCCCACACGCGGTCGGCGATCGAGCTGGGTCAGGACCAGGTGGTGGAGCTGCGCAGGGACGGGGCGCAGGTCACCGGCTTCGACGGCCGCCCGGCCGACGTGCGTTCGTACCACGTCGACTGGGACGCGTCGGCCGCGGAAAAGGGGGGCTATGACTACTTCATGCTCAAGGAGATCGCCGAGCAGCCCAAGGCGGTCGCCGATACGTTGCTGGGTCGCATCGACGCGGCCGGCTCGCTGACCCTGGACGAGGTGCGGATCAGCGACTCGGAGCTGCGGGAGATCGACAAGGTCGTCATCGTCGCCTGCGGTACGGCCTTCCACGCCGGGCTGATCGCCAAGTACGCCATCGAACACTGGACGCGGATTCCCTGCGAGGTGGAGCTGGCGAGCGAGTTCCGGTACCGGGACCCGATTCTGGACGCGCAGACCATGGTGATCGCCATCTCGCAGTCCGGGGAGACCATGGACACGCTGATGGCGCTACGGCATGCGCGGGAGCAGGGCTCCAAGGTGCTGGCCATCTGCAACACCAACGGGTCGACGATCCCGCGCGAGTCGGACGCGGTGCTGTACACGCACGCCGGGCCGGAGGTGGCGGTCGCCTCGACGAAGGCGTTCCTGACCCAGCTGGTCGCCTGCTATCTGGTCGCGCTGTATCTCGGTCAGGTGCGGGGCACCAAGTGGGGCGACGAGATCGGCGCGGTGATCCGGGATCTGTCGCACATCTCCGGGGAGGTCGAGCGGGTCCTGGAGACCATGGAGCCGGTGCGGGCACTGGCCCGGTCGCTGGCACGGAAGCGGACCGTGCTGTTCCTGGGCCGGCATGTCGGATATCCGGTGGCTCTCGAGGGCGCGCTCAAGCTGAAGGAGCTCGCCTACATGCACGCCGAGGGCTTCGCGGCGGGCGAACTGAAGCACGGCCCGATCGCGTTGATCGAGGACGACATGCCGGTGGTGGTGGTCGTGCCCTCGCCTCGGGGGCGGTCTCTGCTGCACGACAAGATCGTGTCCAACATCCAGGAGATCCGGGCGCGGGGTGCGCGGACGATCGTGATCGCGGAGGAGGGGGACGAGGCGGTGGTGCCGTACGCGGACCACTTGATTCGCGTTCCGGCTACGCCGACGTTGCTGCAGCCGTTGGTGGCGACGGTCCCGTTGCAGGTGTTCGCGTGTGAGTTGGCCACGGCCAGGGGTAACGAGGTGGATCAGCCGCGGAACTTGGCGAAGTCGGTCACGGTGGAGTGAGTCGTCTTCAGGGCGGCTATGAAGGGGGTGAAGGCCGTGGTGGGGAAGGTGACGGTGGCTCTGGCGGGGGCCTTGGTGTCGCGGACGGCTACGTGGGTGGGGGTGTTGGCGATCTCGACGCACTCGTTGCCGTCGCCGCCGCCGGAGTAGGACGATGTCCGCCAGTTGTCGGGGGTGTCTCTGAGGGCGTCGACGAACGTGGTGAAGGCTCCCGTGGGGAAGGTGAGGGTGGCCCTGGCCGGAGTCTTTGAGTCGCGTATCGCTACTCGGGTGAGGCTGGTTGCGATTTCCACGCAGGAGTTGCCATCGCCCGGACCCGAATAGGACGACTTCCGCCAGTTGCCGGGGGTCTCCATGGGGTGCCTCACAGCTCTTTGATCAGCCGGTGGATGAAGTCGCGCGATCCTGCGGGCTCGAGCGACGAGGCTTCCACTTTACGGAAGAGCGTTCGAAACGCTCCCAGCTGGGCTTCGGAATCGATGAGGGCTGTGCTGTGGGGTGCATCGCGCACGACGGTGTCCAGCCTGGGTACGGTGCCTCCCGCGTACACCATGGCGCTAGCGGCACCAGCGAATCCATCCAACGCGAAGGGGATGACTCGCACAGTGATGTGGTCCGCTTCGGAGATTTCGACGAGGCGGGAGAGCTGGGCTCGTGACGCGGTGCGGTCGCTGACGTTGATGCGCAGTGCCGCCTCGTGGATAACCGCTTCGTACGGAATGCCTTCGAGGATCACCTTGCGCTGCATCCGGTGGTGGACACGCAACTCACGCTCCTCCTCGGGGAGTTCCGGGATTCGATAAGAGAAGACCGCGCGGGCGTAGTCCTCCGTCTGGAGCGGACCGGGGATGAACAGGAACTGGACCTCTCGCAGGAACGTGGCGTGGTGCTCCAGCTCGGCGAGGTCGAGGAAGGACGTCGGCAGCAGGCCCCGGTACTCCTCCCACCAGCCGCGTGTCCGGTCGGTGGCCATGGCGACCAGGGCGTCGATGAACTCCTGGTCCGTGCAGACGTAGTGGGACGCGAGGCGGCGCACGGTGTCCTCGCTTACACCCGCGATGCCGGACTCGATCTGACTCAACCGCGCCGCGTCGGTCCCGAGCAGGGCGGCAGCCTCGCGTCCCTTGAGGCCGGCGGCCTCCCGCAGGCGTAGCAGTTCTGTGCCGAGGCGCGCCTGGCGGGCTGTGGGCTGCCGTCTCCGTGGCATCAGTGTCTCCTCGAACTGCTATAGGACTGTGCCCCGTTCGGGGTCAGATTACCGGCATCAGGTTGCGGCGGACCAATGTTGGACCGTACCGTCGGTGACGCGACGCACACGCTGCGGATTGCCGGGGTAACCGGAAGCGCACCGCCCCGCCCTGCCATGACGGCCGCGACACTGCCACCGCCCGCCGACCCGCAACCCCCCACCACGTGAACGGAGTTGACGCATGCCCGAAAACGAGTCCGAACCCTGGGAGTACTCCCTCTACATCCCGAACGACCTCCGAGCCGTCACCGTGAGCCGCCGTACCCTCCGTCTGATCCTCACCATGCACGGCCTGATCAGCCTGGTCGACGTCGCGGAGCTCCTCGCCGGGGAGCTGGTCTCCAACGCCGTACGGCATACGAAGGGGCCGGCTGCCCTGCGGGTTCGCTGGTCGGCGGGTGTTCTGCGGATCGGGGCGTGGGACGCGGACCCGGAACCGCCGGAACCGCCGAGGGCGTTGTCGCAGTCGCACAAGGTCCCGGGCAAGGAGGCGAGTTGGGCGTACTACGTCGCCTACCTCCAGGCGAAGTACCGGCTGCCCGCGCTGCTTCTCGTGGTCTGTCAGGACAGGGCCACGGCCAAGTGGGCGGCCGGCCCCTTCGACTGCGGCACGCGAGGCTGGACGGCTCAGCGGACGTATCCGCTCGTCGCCGGGCCGGACAACCTGCCGGTGATCACCGATGCCAGGACTGCGGCGAAGAACCTCGCACTGGGCGTGCTCTCGGCCCTGGCACACGCCCGCAGTCCCGACTGTGAGGCCATACTGAGGGCAATCACAACCGCCCTTCAGGAACTCCAGGAATCGGATCCCGAGACCGCCGGGTACTTCTTCGAGTTCCTGGAAATCAACCTGGGTAGCACCCCAGCCGGAGAGAAACTGAGGGAAATCATGTCGTTCGTCAGCTACTTCCCCGGCCGGGGAACGGTCCGTGAGACGGCGTACCTGGAGGGCAAGGCAGAAGGCGAGGCCAAAGGCGAGGCCAAGGGAATCCTGTTCGTGCTGGAGGTGCGCGGCATCCCCGTCTCGGACAGTGTGCGCGAGCGCATCACCGCCTGCACCGACCTCGACCGCATGGACGCCTGGCTGGAGCGCTCCCGCACGGTCGAGCGGGCCGAGGACCTGTTCGTCGAGGACCCGGAGATTCCGGGGACCAGCCAGGAACAGGACTGAGCGTTGGCCGACCCAGCAGGACGAGCCCGCCGTCGCCGGACGGATCGTAGAGTGCGCGGATGAGCATCATCGGGGTCGGTATCGACGTTGCCGAGATCGATCGGTTCCGGGCGTCGCTGGAACGTACGCCCACCATGGCGGCGCGGCTGTTCCTGGAGAGCGAGTTGCTGCTGCCCAGCGGGGAGCGGCGCGGTGTCGCCTCGCTCGCCGCGCGGTTCGCCGCCAAGGAGGCCCTCGCCAAAGCCCTGGGCGCACCGGCCGGACTCCACTGGACCGACGCCGAGGTCTACGTCGAGGACAGCGGGCAGCCACGGTTGCGGGTCACCGGGACGGTCGCGGCACGGGCGGCGGAACTCGGGGTGCGGTCCTGGCATGTGTCGCTCAGTCATGACGCGGGGGTGGCGTCGGCGGTGGTGATCGCGGAGGGGTGACGGCGGTTGCGACGGGCCGGTGTCGACGGCCCGCCGCTGACGTGGCCGGATCCACCAGTGGGTGACGGCGGCTCGACCGCGGCCACACCCCGGGCCCGGCTCCGAACAACACCACAGCCGCACCCCTCCCGGATCGCGTTCGGGTGTGCCGTGTTCGGCCCCTCGGGTTCCACGGCCGTTCTGGGGCAGACTCGATCACATGCGTACTGCGTACAGCGTGGAGACGGTAAGGGCGGCCGAGCGGGAGCTGATGGCGCGGCTTCCGGACGGGGCGTTGATGCAGCGGGCGGCGGCCGGGCTCGCCGCCGCCTGCGCGGACCTGCTGGGGCGGGTGTACGGCAGCCGGGTGGTGCTGCTGGTCGGCAGCGGCGACAACGGGGGCGACGCGCTGTACGCCGGTGCCCGGCTGGCCCGGCGCGGGGCCGGTGTCACGGCGGTGCTGCTCACGCCCGAACGGGCGCACGCGGAGGGCCTCCTGGCGCTGCGGCGGGCCGGGGGCCGGACGGTGGCTCCGGGTGCCGCCGGGGAACTGATCGAGCGGGCCGACCTCGTCGTCGACGGCATCGTCGGGATCGGCGGCAAGGGCGGGCTGCGGCCGGACGCCGTGCCGCTCGCCGACGCGGCCGAGCGGTCCCGGGCCGCCGTCGTCGCCGTCGACCTGCCGAGCGGGGTCGATGTCGGCACGGGGCAGGTGAACGGAGCCGCCGTACGGGCCGACCTGACCGTCACCTTCGGGACGCACAAGCCGGGGCTGCTGGTCGATCCGGCGCGGGAGTACGCCGGGTCGGTGCGGCTCGTCGACATCGGGCTGGAACTGCCCGACGAGCCCGAGTTGGAGGCGTTGCAGCACGCGGACGTGGCGCGGCTGCTGCCGGTGCCTGGAGCCGAGAGCGACAAGTACCGGCGGGGCGTCGTCGGGATCGCAGCCGGGTCCGCGCGCTATCCGGGGGCCGCGGTGCTCGCGGTGTCGGGGGCGTTGCGGGGCGGGGCCGGGGCCGTGCGGTACGTGGGGCCCGCCGGGGACGCGGTCATCGCCCGCTTTCCCGAGACGCTCGTGTCGGACCAGGGGCCGAAGAAGGCGGGGCGCGTGCAGGCGTGGGTCGTCGGACCGGGCGCCGGGGACGACGCGGCGACGGTGGCGGAGGTGCTGGCGGCGGACGTACCCGTGCTGATCGACGCGGACGGGTTGCGGTTGGCGGACGCGGCCGCGGTGCGTGCCCGTACCGCGCCGACGCTGATGACTCCGCACGTCGGGGAGGCCGCCGCGCTGCTCGGGGTGGCCCGGGAGGAGGTCGAGTCGGCCCGGCTGAGTTCGGTGCGGGAGCTGGCGGGGCGGTACGGGGCGACCGTACTGCTGAAGGGTTCGACGACGTTGGTGGCCGGCCCGGCGGGCGGGGCCGTGCGCGTGAACGCCACGGGTACGTCCTGGCTCGCCACCGCCGGAAGCGGTGACGTGCTGTCGGGGCTGACGGGGTCGCTGCTGGCAGCGGGGCTGTCCGCGCGGGACGCGGGGAGCGTGGGGGCGTATCTGCACGGCCTGGCCGGGCGGCTCGCGGCGGACGGGGCGCCGGTGGGAGCCCACGACGTGGCGGACGCGGTGGTACGGGCCTGGCGGGACGTACGACGGTGAGCGGACGGTCCGCGAGGCGGCCGAGCCGCGCCGGTGACCCCGCCGCGCCGCACCGCCCCCGCCTCAGTCCTGCCGGAGGCCTGGGACGCGGGCGTCCGGAGGCCGTGTCCGGGCCCTCTGAGAGACTGGGGCACGATGAGTGAGACAGCAGTCCCGCCGAGCGCGCCCCTGCGCGCTCGCGCCGAGATCGATCTGGCCGCCCTGCGGGCCAACGTGCGGACCCTGCGCGCCCATGCGCCGGGCGCGGCCGTGATGGCCGTGGTGAAGTCCGACGCGTACGGCCACGGGGCCGTTCCGTGTGCCCGCGCGGCGGTCGAGGCGGGGGCGCGCTGGCTGGGTACGGCCACTCCCGAGGAGGCGCTCGCGCTGCGCGCCGCCGGGCTGACCGGGCGGATCATGTGCTGGCTGTGGACGCCCGGCGGGCCCTGGCGGGAGGCGATCGAGGCGGACCTCGATGTCTCGGTCAGTGCCCTGTGGGCTCTCGCGGAGGTCACCGAGGCCGCCCGCGCCGCCCGCGTCCCGGCGCGTGTGCAGCTCAAGGCCGACACCGGGCTGGGCCGGAACGGGTGCCAGCCCGGCGAGGACTGGGCCGAGTTGGTCGGCGCCGCGCTGCGCGCCGAGGCCGAGGGGCTGATCCGGGTCACCGGGCTCTGGTCGCACTTCGCCTGCGCCGACGAGCCCGGGCATCCCTCCATCGCCGCCCAGCTCGCCCGCTTCCGGGAGATGGTGGCGTACGCCGAGGGGCAGGGCGCGCGGCCCGAGGTACGGCACATCGCCAACTCGCCGGCCACGCTCACGCTGCCCGAGTCCCACTTCGACCTCGTCCGGACCGGGATCGCCGTCTACGGCATCTCGCCGAGCCCCGAGGTCGGCAGCCCGGCCGACTTCGGACTGCGTCCGGTGATGACGCTGCGTGCCTCCATCGCGCTGGTGAAACGCGTTCCGGGGGGTCACGGCGTCAGTTACGGGCATCATTACGTCACCCCGGGCGAGACCACCCTCGGCCTGGTGCCCGTCGGCTACGCGGACGGCATCCCCCGGCATGCGTCCGGGACCGGCCCGGTGCTGGTCGACGGCAAGTGGCGTACGGTGGCCGGCCGGGTGGCGATGGACCAGTTCGTCGTCGATCTGGGCGGTGACGAACCCGAGACCGGCGCGCAGGCCGTGCTCTTCGGGCCCGGCGACCGCGGTGAGCCCACCGCCGAGGACTGGGCGCAGGCCGCGGGCACGATCGCGTATGAGATCGTCACCCGGATCGGAACGCGTGTTCCTCGCGTCTATGTGAACGAGGAACAAACGGGGTAACCGCACAGGGCACGCAAGAACAGCAAGCCCGGCACCACAGAGAACAACACCGGCACCACCGGCAACACAAGCACCACCCAACAGCGGTACCGCAGGACAACTGCGGTACCTCTCATAACAGCGGTATCACCCGACCCAGCGATCAAGCAGTCCGGCGAAGAGGAGCGGTACGTGAGCGAGAGCAGTGCGGAGGCGGTCGTGGACGCAGCCGCGGCCGTCGCCACCGCCACGGGGGCGGCCGCCGGCTGGCGCAGGGCGACCGGCCTCGCGGGCGCGGCCATAGGATTCGTCGCCGCGGGCGCGGCCGCGGGCGTCGCCATCGAGCGGCTCACCGTCGGCCGCGGGATGCGCCGCAAGGCCCGGCTCGCGCTCGACTCGGCGGGACCGTACGGCTCGCTGCGCGGCACGCCCGGCAAGGCGTCCGCGGACGACGGCACCGAGCTGTACTACGAGGTCGACGACGTGGAGCCGGAGGGCGGCTCGGCGCCCCGGCGGCGCCGGCTCTTCGGACGCAAGGTGCCGGCTCCGGTCACCGTCGTCTTCAGCCACGGCTACTGCCTCAGCCAGGACTCCTGGCACTTCCAGCGGGCGGCGCTCAGGGGCGTCGTACGGACCGTGCACTGGGACCAGCGCAGTCATGGGCGGTCCGGGCGGGGCGTCGCCCAGACGACGGAAGGGGTGCCGGTCACCATCGAGCAGCTCGGACGGGACCTCAAGGCCGTCATCGACGCGGCCGTGCCGGAGGGGCCGATCGTGCTGGTCGGACACTCCATGGGCGGGATGACCGTCATGGCTCTGGCCGACGAGTTCCCCGAGCTGATCCGTGACCGGGTGGTCGCGGTCGCCCTGGTCGGTACGTCGTCCGGGCGGCTCGGCGAGGTCAACTTCGGGCTCCCCGTGGCCGGCGTCAACGTCGTACGGCGGGTGCTGCCCGGCGTGCTGAAGGCGATGGGGCAGCAGGCGGCCCTGGTGGAGAAGGGGCGGCGGGCCACGGCCGACCTGTTCGCCGGGATCATCAAGCGGTACTCGTTCGCGTCCCGGGACGTCGACCCGGCCATCGTGCGGTTCGCCGAGCGGATGATCGAGGGCACGCCCATCGACGTGGTCGCCGAGTACTACCCGGCGTTCAACGACCACGACAAGACCGAGGCCCTCGCCCTCTTCAGGGACATGCCGGTGCTGGTGCTGGCCGGTGTCCAGGACCTCGTCACGCCCAGTGAGCACAGCGAGGCCATCGCCGACCTGCTGCCGGACGCCGAACTGGTCCTGGTACCGGACGCCGGGCACCTGGTGATCCTGGAACACCCGGAAGTGGTCACCGACCGTCTCGCCGATCTGCTGGCCCGCGCGGGGGCGGGGCGAGTTACGGCTACCGTAAGTGGCTGGGACTCCGCCTCCTCCTGAGAGGTGGCTTCCAGCCTTGCGACTGCGGTCCGGCCCGGACCGATCCCTCACGGAACGTCACCAGCGTACTACTGCAAGTGAGTGATGATGGAAGCGATCACCGCACCGCACGACCCCGCCGGGACCCGGCTGACCGTCACCTCTCCCGAACAGATGCGGGAGCTGGGCCGAAGGCTCGCGAAACTGCTGCGCGCGGGCGACCTCGTGATGCTCACCGGGGAGCTCGGTGCCGGCAAGACGACGCTGACCCGGGGGCTGGGTGAGGGGCTCGGGGTCCGGGGGGCGGTCACCTCCCCGACCTTCGTGATCGCCCGTGTGCACCCGTCCCTGGGCGACGGTCCGCCCCTCGTGCACGTCGACGCGTACCGGCTGGGCGGCGGCCTCGGCGAGATGGAGGACCTCGACCTCGACGTCTCGCTGCCCGAGTCGGTGATCGTCGTGGAGTGGGGCGAGGGAAAGGTCGAGGAGCTGACCGACGACCGGCTGCAGGTCGTCATCCACCGGACCGTCGGCGCTGAGTCGTCCCTGGGGGCGGCCCCCGGATCCCCGGAGACGGACGAGGTGCGGCACGTGACCCTGACGGGGCTGGGGGAGCGCTGGGCGACGGCGGACCTCAGCGTGCTGTCGGCATAGCCGTGGACGCGTGAGCGCGAACGCCGAGCCCCGGTGCGCCGGTGCCGGTACCGGTGCCTGGGCCGTGGACGCCTGAAAACGGATGCGGGGCGTCCGCCGACTTCATGAATGTTCCGACACGACGTCGGCAAATTGTTGCGTTCCGCGTCTTGTGCGTGGTCACATGGTATCCAGCTCGTAGTTAGGTCTGCCTAACCGCGCCCGCCCCCGAACTTCAGGAGGCGTCCATGTCGGCCACCGAGAGCAAGCCGGAGCCGCGGCAGCAGCCGCAGTCGTGCGCGGCCGTCGTCGGCGTGTCCATGCGCGAGCTGCTGGCGTCCTGCGCCGCCGCGCACGAGATCTCGACCCCGCCGCGCGTGCCCGACCCGCAGCCCTCGCGGCGGCCCGCCGAGCACCGCAAAGCCGCCTGACTCGGCACTGCCGGGCACCGCCTGAGCACTCCGGCGCTGCCGGGCAGGCGCTAGCGGATCACGACGACCTTCGCCCCGATCGTCGCGAACCGCCACATCGCGGCGCCGTCCGCACGTGACTCGCGGATGCCGCCCGTGCGTGCGCCCGGATCGACGGGCGGGGCCACGTGGTTCACCGCCGCGCTGAAGCCGATGGGCAGGCCGTTCACGTTGGCGAAGCGGACTACGTGCTCGACGGGGGTGCCGTCGGTGCCGGTGACCGAGCTGGAGCGGGACGTGACCGCGTAGCTGCCCGGCTCCGGGTCGACACTGCCCGGGGCGACCGCGAAGGTGCGCCGGACCTTGTCGCCCCGGCCCACCAGCCAGACCCGGTCGCCGCTCAGCGTGTACACGACCCGCTCACCCGTGCCGGAGGCGGCGGGCAGGGCCGTCGGGTTCCGCCCGGCGCGCGGCGACTTCGAGGCGGCCGCGGCGGGCGAGCCGTTCGCCGGCGGCGCGGCGAGGTCGGCGGGGACGTTCGCGGCGGCCTGGTGGCCGAGGAAGCCGACGCCCGCGAGGGCCGCCGCGGTGAGCCCGGTCACGAATCCGGCGCTGCTGCTTGTCACGGTGGTCCCACCTCTGTGTCGTACGCCTTGCAACGGGGCGAAGGTAGCAGTCGGTGACCGTCCGACCTCGCCGTCCGACACGGGCCCGCGGGAGCCGTAGGCTGTTTGCGTGCTCTTGCTCGCTCTGGATACCGCCACCCCCGCCGTCACCGTCGCGCTGCACGACGGCGGGGACGTCATCGCCTCGTCGAGTCAGGTGGACGCGCGCCGGCACGGGGAACTGCTGCTGCCGGCCGTGGACCGGGTGCTCGCCGAGGCCGGTCTGCGGCTCGACGCCGTCACCGGCATCGTCGTCGGCATCGGCCCCGGCCCGTACACCGGGCTGCGCGTCGGTCTGATGACCGCCGACACCTTCGGGCTCGCGCTCGGCGTCCCCGTGCACGGCGTGTGCACGCTGGACGGTCTCGCCTACGCGTCCGACATCGAGAAGGGCCCCTTCGTCGTGGCGACGGACGCCCGGCGCAAGGAGGTCTACTGGGCCACGTACGCCGACTCCCGCACGCGCCTGACCGACCCCGCCGTCGACCGGCCCGCCGACATCGCCGAGCGGGTGGCCGGACTGCCGGCCGTGGGCGCGGGCGCGCTGCTGTACCCGGACACCTTCCCGAGCGCCCACGAGCCCGAGAACGTGTCCGCGGCGGCCCTCGCGGCGCTGGCCGCCGAGCGGTTGGCCGCCGGCCTGGAACTCCCCGCCCCCCGGCCGCTGTACCTGCGCCGGCCCGACGCGCAGGTGCCCAAGAACTACAAGGTGGTCACCCCCAAGTGACCGCTCAAGTGACCGGATCGACCGTGAACCCTCGACTGCGCGAGATGCGCTGGTGGGACATCGACCCCGTGCTGGCCCTGGAGCGGGACCTCTTCCCCGAGGACGCCTGGTCCCGCGGGATGTTCTGGTCCGAGCTGGCCCACTCCCGCGGCCCGGAGGCGACCCGGCGGTACGTGGTCGCCGAGACCGCCGACGGGCGGATCGTCGGATACGCGGGACTGAGTTCCTCCGGCGAGCTCGCCGACGTACAGACGATCGCCGTCGCCCGCGACCACCAGGGCACCGGACTCGGCAGCCGGCTGCTCACCGAACTGCTGCGGGCCGCCGGCGACTTCGAGTGCGCCGAGGTGATGCTGGAGTGCCGGGTCGACAACGTCCGCGCGCAGAAGCTGTACGAGCGCTTCGGCTTCGAGGCCATCGGGTTCCGGCGCGGCTACTACCAGCCGGGGAACGTGGACGCCCTGGTGATGCGACTGACCGACCCCTCCACCTCCGTGAACGGCGTACAAGGAACCGAGATCCATGGCTGACGAACCACTCGTCCTCGGCATCGAGACCTCCTGCGACGAGACCGGTGTGGGCATCGTCCGCGGCACCACCCTGCTCGCCGATGCCATCGCGTCCAGCGTCGACGAGCACGCCCGCTTCGGCGGGGTCGTCCCGGAGGTCGCCTCCCGGGCGCACCTGGAGGCGATGGTGCCGACCATCGACCGCGCGCTGAAGGAAGCGGGGGTGAGCGCGAGGGACCTCGACGGCATCGCGGTCACCGCCGGACCGGGGCTCGCCGGGGCGCTGCTCGTCGGTGTCTCCGCGGCGAAGGCGTACGCCTACGCGCTGGGCAAGCCCCTCTACGGCGTCAACCACCTCGCCTCCCACATCTGCGTGGACCAGTTGGAGCACGGCGCGCTGCCGGAGCCGACGATGGCCCTGCTGGTGTCCGGCGGGCACTCCTCGCTGCTGCTGTCGAGCGACATCACCTCCGACGTCCGCCCGATGGGCGCGACCATCGACGACGCGGCCGGAGAGGCCTTCGACAAGATCGCCCGCGTGCTGAACCTGGGCTTCCCCGGCGGTCCGGTCATCGACCGGTACGCGAAGGAGGGAGACCCCTCGGCCATCGCGTTCCCGCGCGGACTGACGGGCCCGCGCGACGCGGCGTACGACTTCTCCTTCTCCGGGCTGAAGACGGCCGTGGCCCGCTGGATCGAGGCGAAGCGGGCGGCGGGCGAGGAGGTGCCGGTGCGGGATGTGGCGGCCTCCTTCCAGGAGGCGGTCGTGGACGTGCTGACCCGCAAGGCGGTCAGGGCGTGCCGTGACGAGGGCGTGGACCACCTGATGATCGGCGGGGGCGTCGCGGCCAACTCGCGGTTGCGGGTGCTCGCCCAGGAACGCTGCGAGGCCGCCGGGATCCGGCTGCGGGTGCCCCGCCCCAAGCTGTGCACGGACAACGGGGCGATGGTGGCGGCGCTGGGCGCGGAGATGGTCGCCCGAGGGCGGTCCACGTCGAGCTGGGACCTGTCGGCGGATTCGTCCCTGCCGGTGACCGACCCGCACGTCCCCGGCCACGACCACGTTCACGAGGTCAGCAAGGAGAACCTCTACTCGTGACGGTCGCGCTGATGTGGGAGGCCCGGGCGGCGGAGGGGCGGGGCGAGGAGTTGCTGGCGTGGGCGCGGCAGCAGGAGCTGCCCGAGCGCCCGGTACGCCGGGAGACCTTCCGGGCACCGCAGGACCGGGTGCTGGTCATCACCTGGTGGGACGCGGCCTACGATGCCGAGCTGCCCGAACTTCCCGAGCCGGACGGGGAGTTGGTCATGCGGGCGGTGCATCGGTGGCGGTTCGAGTCGGTGCCGGGGGACTGACGGGGGAGTACGACAGCTCCCCCGGCCTGCCCTGGACCCGGCCCCGCCACAGTTGCCGGCCGTTCCTGCGCTCCCAGCAGGCGATCAGTGCGGCCTGCCCCGCCCACTCCACGGCCGACCAGAGGGGCGTGACGATCATCCACGGCTGCCAGACGAGGGCTACGAAAAGCGCCGGTACCAGGAGTATCAGCAGCAAGACCGGGTCGACGGGCTTGGCGTGCCGGAAGTCCTGGGTGGGCAGAGCCGTCTCGGGGTCCACGGGAGTCGCGGCGTCCCATTCGGGCACCCCGCTGAACCACGTGATCCGGGTGGCCTTGAGGAGCGTGAACAGCACCAGGAGCCCGAAAACGGCCGCGATGAACAGTGCCGTTCCGTCCGTGATCCGTGTCGACGGGAGCCCCCGTACGAGACCCACGACCACCGCGCCGACGACGACGGCGAGCAGCGCGGTCAGAGAACTCCGCAGCTCGTGGTGGACCAGCCTGTCCATCGCGTCCCCCGTGTTCCCCCGCCGGGCTCACCCCACGCCCGACACCTCGGTCTCGCAGCGCAGCCTGCGGTCCGGCCCCGGGTCCCGTACCGGACCCGTGAGGGTCAGCCGGGCCGTATGCCGTACGTCCGCGCTGGACGTCGCCAACCGTAGTTCCAGCGCGCCCGGTTCGACCACCTTGTGGCCGGAACGGTCGGTGAAGGCCGCATGGTCGGCATGGAAGCGGAAGGTGACGCGGCGGGCTTCGCCCGGCTCCAGCTCCAGCCGCCGGTAGCCGATCAGGCGGACGTCCGGGCGGGTCACGGTGGCCACCGGGTCGTGGAGGTACAGCTGGACGACCTCGGCGCCCGCGCGGTCGCCCGTGTTGCGGACCGTGAGGGAGATGTCGTAGGAGCCGTCCGTGGTGATCTCCGGGGCGGTGCCCTGGACGTCGGCCCACTCGAACTCCGTGTAGGAGCGGCCGTGTCCGAAGGCGTACAGCGGGGTCGGGTCCAGGTTGCTGACCTCGTCCTTGAGGCCCAGCGGGGGCTGGAGGTAGGTCCAGGGCTGGCCGCCGGGGACGTGCGGGACGCTCACCGGGAGGCGGCCGGAGGGGTTGACGCGGCCCGAGAGCACGCCCGCGACGGCTGGGCCGCCCTCCTCGCCGGGGAAGAAGGCCTGGACGACCGCGGCGAGCCGGCCCTGCCAGCGGCCGAGGGCGTAGGGGCGGCCGGTGAGGAGGACGAGCACCACCGGAACGCCGGTCGCCACCAGGGTGTCCAGCAACTCGGGCTGCACGCCCGGGAGTTGAAGGTCGGTGGCGTCGCAGCCCTCGCCCGAGGTGCCCCGGCCGAACAGGCCCGCACGGTCGCCGAGGACGGCCACGCAGACGTCCGCCTCGGCGGTCCGGGCCACCGCCTCCTCGAAGCCTGTCGTGTCCGGGTCGGACACTCCGCAGCTCTCCGCGAACGTGACCTTCGCGTCCGGGAGTTCGGCGCGCAGCGACTCCAGCAGCGTGGGGATCTCGATGCCCGTCGGCGCTTCGGGGTGCTGCGTGAGGACGTGGGACGGGAAGGAGTAGCAGCCGAGCATCGCGAGCGCGTCCGCGGCGCGCGGGCCGACCACCGCGATCCGTGTGTCCGGGGCGAGGGGGAGCAGTCCGTCGGGGTTGTCCAGCAGGACCACCGACTCCTCGGCCAGGCGGCGGGCCAGCGCGCGGTTGGCCGCCGAGTCCAGGTTGATGCGGCCGGTGGGCTCCGGGGCCCAGTCCTCGTCCAGGAGGCCCAGTTCGCACTTCTGGAGGAGTACGCGGCGGGCCGCGCGGTCGATGAGCGCCTGAGGGATCTCGCCCGCCCGGACCGCGTCCAGGAGCGGGCGGCCGAAGCACTTCAGGCTCGGGAGTTCGACATCGATGCCGGCCGCGAGCGCCGCGTGGGCCGCCTCCGCCTCGGTGCCCGCCACCCGGTGCAGGGTCTGCAGGAAACCGATGCCGAAGTAGTCGGAGACCACCGTGCCCGTGAACCCCCAGCGCTCACGCAGGAGTTCGTCCAGCAGGCCGGGGTCCGCCGACGCCGGGACGCCGTCCGTCTCCGTGTAGGCGGCCATCACCGAGCGGGCGCCGCCCTCGCGCAGGGCCATCTCGAACGGCGGGAGCGTGATGTCCGCGACCTCCCGGACACCGGCCCGTACGGGGGCCTGGTTGCGGGCGCCCGCCGAGGAGGCGTACCCGGCGAAGTGTTTGAGCGTGGCGACGATCCCGGCCGACTCCAGGCCCCGCACATAGGCGGAGCCGACGGTGCCGACCAGGTACGGGTCCTCGCCGATGGTCTCCTCGACCCGGCCCCAGCGCAGGTCCCGTACGACGTCCAGGACCGGCGCGAGGCCCTGGTGGACGCCGACCGAGCGCAGGTCGTGGCCGATGCGGCGGCCCATTTCCTCGACCAGCTCGGGGTCGAAGGAGGCGCCCCAGGCCAGCGGGACCGGGTAGGCGGTGGCCTGCCAGGCGGTGAAGCCGGCCAGGCACTCCTCGTGGGCGAGGGCGGGGATGCCGAAGCGGCCGGCCTCGGTGATACGGCGCTGGGCGCGGGCCAGTGCCTGCGCGCCCAGCGCCGGGTCCACCGGGGCCGTGCCGAACGGGCGGGTGAGCTGGCCCAACCCGTGGGTGATCAGCTCGTCCCAGTCATATGAGGAGGTCATCTCGCGCTGGAGCGGGGCGACCCCGTCGCCGTCCGTGCTGGCGCCCACCCAGACGCCGTACAACTGGGCGGTCTTCTCCTGGAGGGTCATCCGGGAGAGGAGGTCGTCGACGCGGGCGGCGGCGGGCACGGCGGGGTCACGCCAGGGGGCGGTGGTCATGAAACTCCTGTCGGGGTGGAGGGCCCTCTCGCGAATGTTTCGGAAAACAACTCGAATGTTTTGGGAACCTAGGGCGGTGAGAGGGGTTCGTCAAGAGGTCGCGCAGGGATACGATCGCCGCCATGACACCCCCGGAGCCCGCTGAAACCCGGACGACAACCCCGTCGGCAGGACGGTCCGCGCAGACCGCGACCCTGGCCGAGATCGCCCGCGAGGCCGGCGTTTCCGCGCCGACAGTTTCGAAGGTCCTCAACGGCCGCGCCGACGTCGCCCCGGCGACCCGCAGCCGCGTGGAAGGGCTGCTGCGTGCGCACGGCTACCGGCGCCGGCGTGCGGAGGCGAGTCGTTCCCCGCTGATCGACCTGGTCTTCCACGAGCTGGAGAGCGCCTGGGCGATGGAGGTCATCCGGGGCGTGGAGAACGTGGCCCGGGACGCCGGGCTGAGCGTGGTGCTGAGCGAGAGCGCCGGGCGGCTCACGCCCGGGCGGACCTGGGCCGACCAGGTCGCCGCCCGCCGCCCGCACGGCGTGATCCTCGTACTGTCCGGCCTCGACGAGTCCCAGCGGGCGCTGCTCAACAGCCGCTCGATCCCGTTCGTCGTGATGGACCCGGCCGGCGACCCGGGCGCCGACGTGCCCTCGATCGGCGCCACCAACTGGCAGGGCGGCCTCGCCGCCACCCGGCATCTGGTCGACCTCGGGCACACCCGCATCGGGGCGATCAGCGGGCCGAGCCGGATGATGTGCAGCCGCGCCCGCGTCGACGGCTACCGGGCCGCCCTGGAGACCGCCGGGCTGCCGGTCGACCCCGAGCTGATCGCGACCGGTGACTTCCACCATGAGGCCGGCTACCGGCAGGGCCTTCAACTCCTGCGCCGCCCGGACCGGCCGACCGCCGTCTTCGCCGGCAACGACCTCCAGGCGCTCGGGCTGTACGAGGCCGCGCGCGAACTGGGGCTGCGGATCCCGGAGGACCTGAGCGTGGTCGGGTTCGACGACCTGCCGGTGGCGCCCTGGGTGGGGCCGCCGCTGACGACCGTACGGCAGCCGCTGACGGAGATGGCCGAGGCGGCCGCGAAGCTGGTCCTCGACCTCGGCCGCGAGGAGGGCACCCCGGCGGCGACCCGGGTCGAGCTGGCGACCAGCCTGGTGGTGCGGGCCAGCACGGGGGCGCCTCCGGCGGGGTAGGGGCCGGGGTGCGTCCGGGGTGGCTGGGCGCTGAAGTGCTTCCGGTGCGCGGGGGCTGCTCCGAAGTCAGTCGGCTGCCTGGCCGAAACTTTCGGAGGTGTGTCCGTGCCCGGTGATCCGGGGAGGTTTCCGGGAGGATGAGAATTTCCGAAGAAAACCACCTCGCGGCCCGGTCCTAACATTCTCCTAACAATTCGGACTTATGTTCCTCGGGTGACCGGACACAACGAGAACGGCGACGAGGGCAGACGGCGGGGCCGGCGGTCGAAGGCGCTCAAGGCCGCCGGTCTCACTCTCGCGGGGGCACTGGTGCTCGGCGTCGCGGCGGCGGGCTGGGCGTACTGGCATCTCAACAACAACATCAAGAGCGTCGACATCAACAGCGCGCTCGGCGACGACCGCCCGCCCGAAGCGGTCACCACCCCGTCCCCGTCCGGTACCGCCTCCGCCACGCCCTTGCCCACCGGCTCGCTGAACATCCTGGTCCTCGGCTCGGACTCGCGCAGCGGCAAGGAGAACCAGGAACTCGGCGGCGGGAGCAGCGAGGGCGCCCGGTCCGACACGGCGATGGTCGTCCACCTCGACGCCGGCCGGACGAGGGCGACCGTGGTCAGCATCCCGCGCGACACGCTCGTCACCCGGCCCTCGTGTCCGCTGACCTCGGGCGGCTCCACCGGCGTCCGGTACGGCGAGATGTTCAACAGCGCGTACTCGGTGGGCGGGGCCGTGTGCGCGGTCAAGACGGTCGAGGCGATCACCGACGTCCGCATGGACCACTACATCGAGATCGACTTCGCGGGCTTCGCGAAGCTCGTCGACGCGCTCGGTGGGGTCACCGTCACCACCGACGAGGACATCGACGACGACGACAGCCACCTGAAGCTGAAGGCCGGCACCCACGACCTCGACGGCACCCAGGCCCTCGCGCTGGCCCGCACCCGGCACGGCATCGGCGACGGCAGCGACCTCGGCCGCATAGGTCTCCAGCAGAAGCTGGTGAAGGCCCTGCTGGAGCAGATCTCGTCGACCAACCTGCTCACCGAGCCGACCAGGCTGTACAGCGTGGCCGACGCGATCACCGGCAGCCTCACCACCGACACCGGCCTCGACTCGCTGACCGAGCTGATGCGGCTCGGCGAGAGCCTGCGGGGCCTGTCGGCGGACCGGGTGACGACGGTGACCATGCCGGTGGTGCCGGCCGTGTCGGACCCCAACCGGGTGGTGGCAGAGGAACCGGAGGCGAGCGACCTGTGGAAGTCGCTGCGCTGAGGGCAACCGGAGCGGGGGCCCGGGAGTCTCGTCAGGGTGAGGATGTCGCCGTCATGAGGGGGTCCCGGTGTCGTCCCTAGGTTTTCCCCTCGGCTCGTCCGTTTTTTCCCACGGCCCCTGGGCCGTTCCACTCGTGGCGGGCCTGCTCGCACTGGGAGTCGCCCCGCCGGACCTGTCCGACGCACGGACGACGGTCGCCGCGCCCGTCCATCCCTGATCTTGCGTGGGTATCCCCGGCTTCAGCCGGGGAGGGAAACGCATTATGCGGTTGATGCGGCCGGAGTCGCCCGATGACCTGACCTGGGGAAACGCGACCCGAGAAAAATTCTTCGGGAAATTCCGGCGAGCGTGTCGATCCGGCCGTCTCCTGATCGACGCAGGGGTGACAGACCGGGAACGACCCGGCCCGTACGACACGAGGAGTCACCATGCCCCGCTACCTGTCACTCGTGAAGGTCGACGAGAGCGCCGCGCCCGCCGAGGGACCGAGCCCCGAACTGATGCAGCGCATGGGCGAGCTGATCGAGGAGATGACCAAGGCGGGCGTCATGCTCGACACCGCCGGGCTGACCCCGTACGCGCAAGGGGCCAGGGTCGACTGGGACGGCGAGAAGGCGTCCGTGACCGACGGGCCCTTCACCGAGTCCAAGGAGGTCATCGGCGGCTACGCGCTCATGCAGTGCAAGGACCGGGCCGAGGCGATCGAGTGGACCAAGAGGTTCCTCCAGATCCACGGGGAGCCCTGGCGGATCACCTGCGAGGTGCGGGAGATCGCGGAGGGCTGAGTCCTCCTTGGCCCAGGGCCCGCCGGGGTGTTGCATGGAGGGCTGTGACCTCACAGCCCTCCGGCGCCCCGGAACCGCCCGCAGTGCCCCAGCCCTCACCCTCCGGGGAACCCGCCCAGCCCCCGGCCACCGACCCCCGCCGCACCGTCGAGACGGTCTTCCGGATGGAGTCCCCCCGCATCATCGCCGGGGTCGCCCGGATCGTCCGGGACGTCGGTATCGCCGAGGAGTTGGCGCAGGACGCACTGGTCGCGGCGTTGGAGCAGTGGCCCAGGGAGGGGGTGCCGGGCAACCCGGGCGCCTGGCTCATGGCCACCGCCCGGCACCGCGCCGTGGACCTGATCCGGCGCCGGGAGACCTACGCGCGCAAGCTGGCCGAGATCGGCCGCGACCTGTCGCAGGCGGCCCCGCCCGAGGAGCCCACCGGCCTCGCCGATCCCGCCGACCCCAACGGCATCGACGACGACCTGCTCCGCCTGGTCTTCACCGCCTGCCACCCGGTGCTGTCCGCCGAGGCCCGCATCGCCCTCACCCTGCGGCTGCTGGGCGGTCTGACCACGGCCGAGATCGCCCGCGCGTTCCTCGTCCCGGAGCCCACGGTCGCCCAGCGGATCGTGCGGGCCAAGCGGACCCTGGCCACCAGGAACGTCGCCTTCGAGGTGCCGTACGGTCCCGACCGCGAGGCCCGCCTGGGCTCCGTCCTCGATGTCATCTACCTGATCTACAACGAGGGTTACGCCGCCACGGCCGGCGACGACCTGCTGCGCCCGGGCCTGTGCGAGGACGCCCTGCGGCTGGCCCGCGTCCTGTCCGGCCTGATGCCGAAGGAACCGGAGGTCCACGGCCTGACCGCACTGCTGGAGTTCCAGACGTCCCGCGTCGCCGCCCGCACCGGCCCGTCCGGCGAGCCCGTCCTGCTCAAGGACCAGAACCGCAGCCGCTGGAACCGCATGCTCATCGCCCGCGGCATCACCGCCCTCGGCCGTGCCGACACCGCTTCCACGGGCGCCCTGGGCCCGTACGCCCTCCAGGCCGCCATCGCCGCCTGTCACGCGATCGCCCACTCCTACGAGGAGACCGACTGGCCCCGGATCGCCCAGCTGTACGGCCTGCTGGCCGCCCGCGCTCCCTCCCCGGTCGTCGACCTCAACCGCGCGGTCGCCGTCTCGATGGCGGACGGCCCGGCCCCGGCCCTGGAGATCGTCGACCGCCTGGCCGCCGAACCCGCCCTGCGCGACTACCACTTGCTGCCCAGCGTGCGCGGCGACCTGCTGCTGCGGCTGGGCCGAACCCGGGAGGCGCGGGCGGAGTTCCTACGAGCGGCGGACCTGACGCGGAACGAGCCGGAGCGGGCGTTTCTGCTCCGGCGGGCCGAGGAGTGCGGGTGAGCACGGCGTGCGCAAGGGTTGGGTCATTTCAGGGGGTGACCCAGCAGCATCGTCGGCGCCCCCGCGACCCGGGTCAGGAACACCGTCACCGCGTTCAACCCGTGCGCCTTGGGGAGCGCCTTCCGGCGCAGCTCCTCCGGCTCCACCGCCGACCCGCGCTTCTTCACGGTCAGGACGCCGACCTCCCGTTCCCGCAGCAGGGCCCTCAACTTCTTGACGTTGAAGGGGAGTCGGTCGGTGATCTCGTAGCCGGAGGCGTACGGGGTCGGCTGCGGTGCGTCGGAGGTCACGTAGGCGATCGTGGCGTCCACCAGCCCGCCGTCGAGCTGTTCGGCGACCTCGGCGACCAGGTGGGCGCGGATGACGGCGCCGTCGGGCTCGTACAGGTAGCGGCCGACCGGGCGGACCTGGGGGTCCGGCAGACCTCGGCCCAGGAGGGTGCGCGGGCCGGGCAGCAGGGTCGCGCGGACGGATCCCGGTGCGGTGCCGAACCACAGCACGGCCTCCTTCACGTCACCGCCGTCCGAGATCCACTCGGCCTCGGCCTCGGCGGGCACGGCCTCGTGCGGGATGCCGGGGGCGACCTTCAGCGCCGCGTGCGGGGCCCTGAGGGCGGCCCGGACCGCCCAGGACAGGGGCGGTGAGTACGCCTCCGGGTCGAAGATCCGGCCACGGCCGCCGCGCCGCGCGGGGTCGACGAACACGGCGTCGTACGAGGCCGTGTCCACCTCCGTGACATCCGCCTCCCGCACCTCGACGAGGTCGGCGAGGCCCAGGGCCTCAGCGTTCGCCCGGGCCACCCGGGCCGTCGCCGGGTCGCGGTCCACGGCCAGCACCCGGATCCCCGCCCGGGCGAGCGCGATCGCGTCGCCGCCGATCCCGCAGCACAGGTCGGCCACCGAGGTCACGCCGAGGGCCCGGAGCCGCTCGGCGCGGTACGTCGCCACGCTCGCCCGGGTCGACTGCTCGACCCCGTCGGGCGTGAAGAACATCCGCCCGGCGTCCTCGGCCCCGAACTTCGCCGCCGCGCGCTGCCGCAGCCGGGCCTGCCCGAGCGCCGCCGACACCAGCTCGGCAGGGTGCTCCCGGCGCAGCCGGGTGGCGACGGCGAGTTCGTCGGCGGGGGCGGTGCCGCGCACTTCGTCGAGGAGGGCGCGGCCCTCGGGGGTGAGGAGGGAGGCGAGGTCGTTCACCGGGTCATTGTGGGCCAGTAGGTGGACGGTCCGCCTCCGGCGGCGGTGTCGCCCGGGGTTCCCCGCGGGTGGCCTGCGAGGATCCGGGCCCATGGGGACCGTAGGACAAACATACAAAAAACGGGCCGCACTGACGGCCGCGGTCCTGGCGCTGGCCCTGCTCACCGGCTGTGCCCAGTCCGTCGACCCCATCGAACGGCTGGGCAGGAAGGCAGCCCAGCGAGTGGGCTCCCACGGGCCGTCCGGCACGGGGCGGTCGGCCTCGCACGGAGGGCAGCCTGCCTCGCACGGAGGGCGGCCCGCCTCGCACAGAGGGCGGCCCGCGTACCGCCGCTGGGGCCTCGCAGGCCCCCTGCGGCCCGCCCCGCAGCCTCCCGCCCGGCCCCCCGCCGCCCGTACGGCGGGCCCGGCCCTGCCGCCCGTCGTGCGCCGCGTCCGCACCGCCGACAAGGTCGTCTTCCTCACCTACGACGACGGCGCCGAGCGGGACCCGCGGTTCGTCGACCTGGTCCGTGAACTCCGGCTCCCCGTCAGCATGTTCCTCACCGACAGCGTCGTCGGACCGGGCTACGGCCACTTCGCGCGCCTCCAGGCGGTCGGCGCGAGCATCCAGAACCACACCCTCGACCACCCCGCCCTGCGCGGCCTGCCCTACGCCGGCCAGCGCGCCGAGATCTGCGGCCAGCAGGAGAAACTCCGCTCCCGCTTCGGCCAGCGCCCCCGCCTCTTCCGCCCGCCCTACGGCACCTACGACCCGACGACCCTGCGCGCCGCCGCCGACTGCGGCATCTCGACGGTCGTCCTGTGGCGCGCCTCGATGGAGAGCGGCGAACTGACGTACGCGCCGGGCGAGAACCGGCTGCGCCCCGGCGACATCGTGTCGGTGGCATCGGGCGAGTGGACGGACCCGACCCTGCGGGAGCGCACGGTGCGACTGCTGCGGAAGATCCAGGGGCGGGGGCTGACGGTGGGGAGGCTGGAGGACTACCTGTGACGGGAGTCCGGGTGGGCCGAGCGGTGTCCTCCGGGGGGAAGCCCTTGAGCGGGGCGAGCGTGAGACTCCGGGCGGCCAGACCCTCGGGCGGGGCGAGAGCGTGAGACTCCGGGCGGCGAGGCCCTGGGGCGGGACGAGCGTGAGACTCCGGGCGGCGAGGCCCTGGGGCGGGACGAGCGTGAGACTCCGGGCGGCGACTTTTCTGCGCCGGTCACGGCAATCCCGGCACGTCCCACGATTGAGGACGAGGCCCGTTCAGGGCCGAGAGCGGGGGTCCGGGGGCGGCAGCCCCCAGGCGACGTCCACTCCGGCAAAGAGCACCGCGACAGGGAACGCCGACTGAAAAACCTCGCGCCACGCCGGAGGCATTGGCACTCCGCTTGACCGAGTGCTAATCACAGTCATAGTCTCAGGTCTGGCACTCCCCCCTGGAGAGTGCCAACAACGCGACGGGCAGGTCCGGCACCCGCGACGACGGATCCACCTGGTCGCCACCTCAGACAGTTAACCCCGTGAGATCTCCGAAGGGGGAGGTCGGATCGTGACGACCACCAGCTCCAAGGTTGCCATCAAGCCGCTCGAGGACCGCATTGTGGTCCAGCCGCTCGACGCTGAGCAGACCACCGCCTCTGGCCTGGTCATCCCGGACACTGCCAAGGAGAAGCCCCAGGAGGGCGTCGTCCTGGCCGTGGGCCCGGGCCGCTTCGAGAACGGCGAGCGTCTTCCGCTTGACGTGAAGACCGGCGACATCGTGCTGTACAGCAAGTACGGCGGCACCGAGGTGAAGTACAACGGCGAGGAGTACCTCGTCCTCTCGGCGCGCGACGTTCTCGCGATCATCGAGAAGTAATTCACCGGCTTCATCGAGAAGCACTTGCTTTGAACTGCGCCCCTGGCCTCCCCGACCATTAACCAGCCGGGCGCCCGGGGCGCAGTTCGTTCACCTAGATTTCCGAGAGGGCTACGCTCCCATGGCGAAGATCCTGAAGTTCGACGAGGACGCCCGTCGCGCCCTCGAGCGCGGCGTCAACAAGCTTGCCGACACGGTCAAGGTGACGATCGGCCCCAAGGGCCGCAACGTCGTCATCGACAAGAAGTTCGGCGCCCCCACCATCACCAACGACGGCGTCACCATCGCCCGCGAGGTCGAGGTCGAGGACCCGTACGAGAACCTCGGCGCGCAGCTGGTGAAGGAGGTGGCGACCAAGACCAACGACATCGCGGGTGACGGCACCACCACCGCCACCGTGCTCGCCCAGGCGCTGGTGCGCGAGGGTCTGAAGAACGTCGCCGCGGGCGCCTCCCCGGCCGCCCTCAAGAAGGGCATCGACGCCGCGGTCAAGGCCGTGTCCGAGGAGCTCCTCGCGACCGCCCGCCCGATCGACGAGAAGTCCGACATCGCCGCCGTCGCCGGTCTGTCCGCCCAGGACACCCAGGTCGGCGAGCTCATCGCCGAGGCGATGGACAAGGTCGGCAAGGACGGTGTCATCACCGTCGAGGAGTCCAACACCTTCGGTCTGGAGCTGGACTTCACCGAGGGCATGGCCTTCGACAAGGGCTACCTGTCGCCGTACTTCGTGACGGACCAGGAGCGCATGGAGGCCGTCCTGGAGGACCCCTACATCCTCATCAACCAGGGCAAGATCTCCTCCATCGCCGACCTGCTGCCGCTGCTGGAGAAGGTCATCCAGGCCAACTCCTCCAAGCCGCTGCTGATCATCGCCGAGGACGTCGAGGGCGAGGCCCTGTCGACCCTGGTCGTGAACAAGATCCGCGGCACCTTCAACGCGGTCGCGGTCAAGGCCCCCGGCTTCGGTGACCGCCGCAAGGCGATGCTGCAGGACCTGGCGATCCTCACCGGTGCCACGGTCGTCTCCGAGGAGGTCGGCCTCAAGCTCGACCAGGTCGGCCTGGACGTGCTGGGCTCCGCCCGCCGCGTCACGGTCACCAAGGACGACACGACCGTCGTCGACGGCGCCGGCAACTCGGCGGACGTCACGGGCCGCGTCGCCCAGATCAAGGCCGAGATCGAGAACACCGACTCCGACTGGGACCGCGAGAAGCTCCAGGAGCGCCTCGCGAAGCTGGCCGGCGGCGTGTGCGTGATCAAGGTCGGCGCCGCCACCGAGGTGGAGCTGAAGGAGAAGAAGCACCGTCTGGAGGACGCCATCTCCGCGACCCGCGCCGCGGTCGAGGAGGGCATCGTCTCCGGTGGTGGCTCCGCGCTGGTCCACGCCGCCAAGGTCCTCGAGGGCAACCTCGGCAAGACCGGCGACGAGGCCACCGGTGTCGCGGTCGTGCGCCGCGCGGTCGTCGAGCCGCTGCGCTGGATCGCCGAGAACGCCGGCCTGGAGGGCTACGTCATCACCTCCAAGGTCGCCGAGCTCGACAAGGGCCAGGGCTTCAACGCCGCCACCGGTGAGTACGGCGACCTGGTCAAGGCCGGCGTCATCGACCCGGTGAAGGTCACCCGCTCCGCCCTGGAGAACGCCGCCTCCATCGCCTCCCTCCTGCTCACGACCGAGACCCTGGTCGTCGAGAAGAAGGAAGAGGAGGAGCCGGCCGCCGGTGGTCACTCCCACGGCCACTCCCACTGAGTGACGCGCTCTGAGCGCCACGCTCGGCAAAAGGCCCCGCTCCGCACCTCACCGGTGCCGGAGCGGGGCCCTTCCCCTTCGCGGGTCACATGCCCTTCACAGGGCCGCGGGGCTCAGAGACCGAGGGACCTCGCCTTCGCGGGTCACTCCCCGAACGCGCCCAGCTGCTCCATCAGCCCGGCCCGGTCGTACTCCCACCAGCCCTCGCAGATCTTCCCGTCCCGGAACCGGTGCCAGGTCGTCCCGGTCATGACGACGCTCTGTCCGGTGGCCGGAATCCCCAGGAAATCGCCGGTGTGGCGGCCGGCCCAGGTCCAGCGGGTGCACACCCGGTCGTCCTGGGCGATCTGGTCGTCGACCCGGAAGGTGAACTCGAAGGCCCGCCGCCACCCCTCGTACTGCTCGCGCGCCGCCTCGACGCGCAGGTCACCGGGGTTGGCGGAGTCATGGTCCACGTAGTCGTCCGTGAACCGTTCGAACAGCGACCGCGGATCGCTGCGCCCGGCCTGCTCGAAGAACTCCCGCGCGACCACCGGGTTGAGCTGCTCGTCCCACACCACGTCCAGGTCGGTGAACGTGGGCGTCTCCTCGCACAGGGCGATCATGTCCCGGAAGATCCGGTCGGTCTCCGGCAGCCCGGAGTTCCGCATCGCCTCTTCGTACGAGGGGAACTCCACGATCTCGATGTAGTGCGACGCGTCGGAGCGGTCCTTGCCGACCACCGCGTGGGTCGCGGTCCGCTTCCCCTTGGTCTGCTCGACCCAGGTGTCCATCAGCCGGTTCATCTCGTCGAACCGGTCGGTTCTGCAGTCGATGAGCTGTACGAACGTCATGGCACCGCCTCCGGCCCCCCTGGGCACGGTTCCTTTCCGCCCATTGTCCCACCGGAGACGCGGCGCCACCTGCCCGCTACTGAGGCCCGTACTTGCGCCCCGTCTTCGAGGAGATCCCGCCGAGCAGCGACCGGGGAGTGATCTTCACCAGACCCATCAGTGCCTTGTACCGCGGATCCGGAATCGACAACGACTTCCCGCGCGCCAGATCCGTCAGCGCCGCCGCCACCAGCTTGTCCGCGTCCAGCCACATCCACCCCGGAATGTTGTCCGTCCCCATCCCGGCCCGCTGGTGGAACTCGGTCCGCACGAACCCCGGGCACAGCGCCATCAGCCGTACGCCGCTGCCCGCGAGGTCCTTCGCCGCCCCTTGCGTGAACTGCACGACCCACGCCTTGGAGGCCCCGTACGTCCCGCGCGGCATGAAGGCCGCCACCGAGGCCACGTTGACGACACCCCCGCGCCCCCGCTCCCGCATCGCCTCGGCCGCCGCCGACGTCAGCCGCAGCACCGCCTCGCAGTGCACCTTGAGCATGGTCAGCTCGTCGGCCGTCGACACGTCGAGATAGCGGCCCTTGTTGGCGAAGCCCGCGTTGTTGATCAGCAGGTCGACGGCGTTCCTGCGGTCGCCGAGCCGGGCGGCCACCGCCTCGATCCCGTCGTCCGTCGACAGGTCGGCGGTGAGGACCTCCGCCTCGATGCCGTGCCGGTCGTGCAGTTCGGTCGCCTGTTCACGCAGCCGCTCGGTGTCGCGGGCGACCAGGACGAGGTTGTGCCCATCCGAGGCCAGCCGCCGTGCGAACGCGGCACCGATGCCCGCGGTCGATCCGGTGATGAGAGCCGTTGTCATGGCGCAAGGTTAATGACCCGGACTGCGCGCGTCCGCTCCCTGCACAGGGCCGCCCGCTCTGTGAAGACCGGACGAACGGCACCCCGCCGGGCGACCGTCACACCGGCCCCACGCAGGAGCAACCTGAGTCCCCGTCAGGCACCTTGCTCCGCCACGTACTTCCGTGCCGCCGCCAGCGACTCCGGGTGCAGCGCCTCGCCCGCCGGGAGCAGCCGGGGCAGCAGGCCCCGCTCGGTGGTGACGGCGCGGAACTGCAGAGCCACCGTCACGTCGTGGTCGGGCCGGTGCACGATCTCGATCGGATCGCCCGCCCGTATCTCACCGGGCTCGATCACCCGCAGATAGGCCCCGGGCGCGCCCCTGAGCGTGAACCGCTTCACCCACCTCTTCTCACCCAGGTGGCCCTGGAAGGTGGCGCACGGAATCCGCCCGCAGGTCACCTCCAGCACCACCGTGGACCCGATGCGCCAGCGCTCGCCGATCAGCGCGCCGGACACGTCGAGGCCCTCGGTGGTGAGGTTCTCGCCGAACGAGCCGTGCGGCAGCGCCCGCCCCAGCTCCCGCTCCCAGTCGTCGAGGTCCTCGCGCGCCATCGCGTACACCGCCTGGTCGTCACCGCCGTGGTGCTGTCGCTTGCACACCGCGTCACCGGCCAGCCCGCTCCCGCCGATGCCCTTGGGTCCGGGCGCCGCCACCCGCACGAGTCCCTCCGTCGGCCGCTTGTCGATACCGGTGACCCCTTCCGGGTTGTCCGTGTACGGCACGGCCTTCGGACGGCCCAGATTCAAGGACAGAAGTCTCATGGCGGCACGGTACGAGGCGGACGGACAAAGCGTCGACGCAATATTCGGCACCCTCTCCAAGGCCCGCTTATGCTCGACTCCGTGATCGAGGCCCGTCACCTCCGCGTGCTGCGCGCCGTCGCCGCCACCGGCTCCTTCTCGGCGGCGGGGCGCGAACTGGGCTGCACCCAGCCCGCCGTCAGCCAGCAGATGAAGGCCCTGGAGACCTCCGTCGGCACCCCCCTGCTGATCCGCAGCGGTCGCGAGATGCGGCTGACCCAGGCCGGTGAGGCACTCGTCCGGCACGCCGCCGGGATCCTCGCCGGACTCACCGCGGCCGAGGAGGAGGTCGCCGCCATCGCGGGCCTGCGCGCGGGCCGGGTCCGCCTCGTCTCCTTCCCCAGCGGCAGCTCCACGCTCGTCCCCGCGGCCCTGGCCGCCCTGCGCGCCGAACACCCAGGTACCCGGGTCTCGCTGGAGGAGGCCGAACCGCCCCGGTCCGTCGAACTGCTGCGCGAGGGCGACTGCGACGTGGCGCTCGCCTTCCGCTACGAGGGGGCAGCCGGCGCCGAGGAGTGGGACGACCTGGTCGTACGGCCCCTGCTGACCGACCGGCTCGTCGCCCTCGTACCCGAACGGCACCGCCTCGCCCGGACCGCGTCCGCGGAGTCCGTAGCCATCGGCGAACTGGCGGCGGAACCGTGGATCGCCGGCTGCCCGCGGTGCCGCGGCCAGTTGGTCGAGGTGTGCGAGGCCGCCGGCTTCACGCCCCGCATCGACTTCGCGACCGACGACTACCCCGCGGTGGTCGGCCTGGTGGGCGCGGGCCTCGGCGTCGCCGTCCTGCCCCAACTCGCCGTCGAGTCCGTACGGCCCCGGGGGGCACGCACGCTGACACTGGAACCGCCGGTCCGGCGGGAGATCGTCGCGCTCACACTGCCGGACCTGGCACAGGTACCGGCGGTGGCGGCGACGCTCGACCAACTGGCGCGGGCGGCGGACCGGTCACGGGGCTGAGGGCGGCGGGCCAGAAACCCGGCCAGGCCGGTGGCGTGGCCGAAGGGGCCGGCGGCGGGGCCAAAGGGCATCGTGGTGAGGCCAAAGGCATCTGTGGCGAGGCCAAAAGGGGCAGTGGCGCGGCCAAAGGGGCCGGAGACGCGACCGACCAGGCCCGTACGGTGGCCATCGGCGCCAAAAGGAAGGGCACGCGCGTGCGTGCCCGGTGTGCAGAAACGTTCCTTCAGTTGCTCGGTCGATTGATCCGTTCAGTCGCTCGACGGGCCGTCCCCGGCCGTGGTCGCCGCCGACACCAGCCGGTGACGTGCTCGCCCCATGAGCTCCTCGCGCTCGTCCTCGGTCAGTCCGCCCCAGACGCCGTACGGCTCTCGCACCGCCAGCGCGTGCGCCGCGCACTGCGCACGCACCGGGCACCTCATGCAGACCTCCTTGGCCGAGTTCTCACGAGCACTCCGGGCCGCCCCGCGCTCGCCCTCCGGATGGAAGAAGAGCGAGCTGTCCACACCGCGGCAGGCGGCCAGGAGCTGCCAGTCCCACAGGTCCGCGTTCGGTCCGGGAAGGCGGGAGAAATCTGCCATTGCGTGACCCCTTGTAACCGATCTGGGAGGTTGGCTAGCCATACGGTGTCCATGACCGCACATCTACGATCTAAGGAGATGAAAATATGACTCATTGCGAATCTAGCCTCAGACACCAGTGAATGGGAAGAAAAGGGTCTGAATGGGGCACGCGTTGTGATGAAACGTTGTGGGTGGCCTCGCATGTCTGCCACCGTGTCCGCCCCCTCACGTAGAGTGCCGAAGATGGCACACGGCCCCGTAACTCTTTCGAGTGACCGTCGTTGAGAGTGCGGAGGCGGTTGAGAACACAAGCGCTCGGGCAGGCGTCCGAGTCGGTCAACCGCACAGGTGACGATTTCGTACCAGCCTGGAGGCTCAAGGTGACGTGCATCAGCTGCGGAGGGCGGCCATGACATCCGTCCTCGTCTGCGACGACTCCCCGCTTGCCCGAGAGGCGCTCCGCCGCGCGGTCGCGACCGTGCCCGGCGTCGAGCGCGTGACGACCGCGGCCAACGGCGAGGAAGTCCTCCGCCGCTGGGGCGCCGACCGTTCGGACCTGATTCTGATGGACGTACGCATGCCCGGTCTGGGCGGCGTCGAGACCGTCCGGCGGCTGCTGTCCGCCGACCCCGGTGCGCGCATCATCATGCTCACCGTCGCCGAGGACCTGGACGGCGTGGCCCTCGCGGTCGCCGCCGGTGCCCGCGGCTATCTGCACAAGGACGCCTCCCGAGCCGAATTGCGCGCGACCGTCACCCAGGCCCTCGCCGACCCGACCTGGCGCCTGGCGCCGCGGCGGCTGCGCTCCGCCGAGATGGGCGCCGCGCCCACGCTCACCGCGCGCGAGATCCAGGTCCTGGAGGGCATGAGCCACGGCCGCTCCAACGCCGAGATCGGCCGCGAGCTGTTCCTCTCCGAGGACACCGTCAAGACACACGCGCGGCGGCTCTTCAAGAAACTCGGCGCCTCGGACCGGGCGCACGCGGTGGCGCTCGGGTTCCGCTGGGGCCTGGTGCGTTAGCGCCCACCCGCTGGTCAGGCGGGCGAAAGCTGCGGGCCGTCGGTGGCTGGTCGCGCAGTTCTCCGCACCTGAAGGGGCGCGGTGGCGAGGCCAGTCAAGCGGCTCATTCGGTGCCCGCTGCTCGTTTCGGCGCGGATGCCGCATCCTTGAGGTGTGGAGTTCCTCGGGGACGAGTCGGTCGAGCGGAAGGGGAGGGCGCAGGATATGAGTGCCGGCGCACCTGCTCATAACGCTTCGGTGCACAACGACAAGGGCGATGCCACGCCTCGGACGCCATCAAGGCACCATGGACCGATGCGCGACGACGAGGCGGGCACGGCCCCAGGGGCGATCGGCGGGCTCGTCCACCGTGCCGTCGACGGGGACGAGCAGGCCACGCACGACCTGCTCGCCCATGTCCACCCCCTGGCGCTGCGCTACTGCCGCACCCGTCTGTCCCGTCTCCCGGGCGACGCCCGGCACTTCGTCGAGGACCTCGCCCAGGAGGTCTGTGTCGCGGTCCTCCTGGCGCTGCCGCGCTACAAGGACACCGGTCGCCCGTTCGAGGCGTTCGTCTTCGCCATCGCCGCGCACAAGGTCGCCGACCTCCAGCGGGCGGCGATGCGCCACCCCGGCTCTACGGCCGTCCCCTCGGACGAGATGCCCGAGCGGCCCGACGACTCCCTCGGCCCCGAGGAGCGCGCCCTGCTGAGCAGCGACGCCGAATGGGCCAAGAAACTGCTGGCCAACCTTCCCGAGAACCAGCGCGAGCTGTTGTTGCTGCGGATCGCGGTGGGGTTGACGGCGGAGGAGACGGGTCAGATGTTGGGAATGTCACCCGGTGCGGTCCGTGTGGCCCAGCACCGGGCGCTGAGCAGGCTGCGTGCGCTCGCCGAGCAGTAGGGCCTTCGTTGAACAGGGGCTGCGCCGGTTCCGTACGAACACACGAAGCCCCCGGTCAGGCGGAACACTGGAATTCGGGCCCCCCACTTCCCGTTAGCATGGACATCCGCACCGATCAAGGCCATTTGGGGAAGGTGTCATGACTGCAAACGTCGACGGAGTGCCCGCCAAATTCGCGACCCTCGGGCTCACCTACGACGACGTGCTGCTGCTGCCGGGTGCATCCGAGGTGCTCCCCAACGCGGTCGACACCTCGTCCCGCATCTCCCGCAACGTCCGCGTGAACATCCCGCTGCTCTCCGCGGCGATGGACAAGGTCACCGAGTCCCGGATGGCGATCGCCATGGCCCGTCAGGGCGGCGTGGGCGTACTGCACCGCAACCTCTCCATCGAGGACCAGGTCAACCAGGTCGACCTCGTGAAGCGCTCCGAGTCCGGCATGGTCACCGACCCCATCACGGTGAACCCCGACGCCACCCTGGGCGAGGCCGACGCCCTGTGCGCCAAGTTCCGCATCAGCGGCGTACCGGTCACCGACCCGGACGGCAAGCTGCTCGGCATCGTCACCAACCGCGACATGGCCTTCGAGACCGACCGCTCCCGTCAGGTGCGCGAGGTCATGACCCCGATGCCGCTGGTCACCGGCAAGGTCGGCATCTCCGGCGCCGACGCCATGGAGCTGCTGCGCCGCCACAAGATCGAGAAGCTTCCGCTGGTCGACGAGGCGGGCATCCTCAAGGGCCTCATCACGGTCAAGGACTTCGTCAAGGCCGAGCAGTACCCCAACGCCGCGAAGGACGGCGAGGGCCGCCTGATCGTCGGTGCCGCCGTGGGCGCCAGCCCCGAGGCGCTCGAGCGGGCCCAGGCGCTCGCCGAGGCCGGGGTGGACTTCCTGGTCGTCGACACCTCGCACGGCCACAACAGCAACGCCCTGAGCTGGATGTCGAAGATCAAGTCGAGCGTCCACATCGACGTGATCGGCGGCAACGTCGCCACCCGCGACGGCGCCCAGGCCCTGATCGACGCCGGCGTCGACGGCATCAAGGTGGGCGTGGGCCCCGGCTCGATCTGTACCACCCGGGTGGTCGCCGGCATCGGCGTCCCGCAGGTCACCGCCATCTACGAGGCGTCGCTGGCGGCCCGCGCGGCCGGTGTTCCGCTGATCGGCGACGGCGGTCTGCAGTACTCCGGCGACATCGGCAAGGCGCTCGCCGCCGGCGCCGACACCGTGATGCTGGGCAGCCTTCTCGCCGGCTGCGAGGAGTCGCCCGGCGAGCTGCAGTTCATCAACGGCAAGCAGTTCAAGTCGTACCGCGGCATGGGCTCGCTCGGCGCCATGCAGTCCCGCGGCCAGGCCAAGTCGTACTCGAAGGACCGCTACTTCCAGGCCGAGGTCGGCTCCGACGACAAGCTCGTGCCCGAGGGCATCGAGGGCCAGGTGCCCTACCGCGGCCCGCTGGCCAACGTGCTGCACCAGCTCGTCGGCGGTCTGCGCCAGACCATGGGCTATGTGGGCGCCGCCACCATCGAGGAGATGGAGAGCAAGGGCCGCTTCGTCCGGATCACCTCGGCGGGCCTCAAGGAGAGCCACCCGCACGACATCCAGATGACGGTCGAGGCGCCGAACTACAGCCGCAGCAAGTGACAGCCACGCGCGCGTGAGGCACGACAGGGCGGCCCCGGGGCATCCGGGGCCGCCCTTGTCGTACCCGTCGGCGATACTGGAAGACGCTGCAACGAAGAGGGAAAGGCCACAGACGTGACTGAGATCGAGATCGGGCGCGGCAAGCGCGGCCGCCGGGCGTACGCCTTCGACGACATCGCCGTCGTCCCCAGCCGCCGTACGCGGGACCCGAAGGAGGTCTCGATCGCCTGGCAGATCGACGCCTACCGCTTCGAGCTGCCGTTCCTGGCCGCCCCCATGGACTCGGTCGTCTCCCCGGCCACCGCGATCCGCATCGGCGAGCTCGGCGGCCTGGGCGTGCTCAACCTCGAGGGCCTGTGGACGCGGTACGAGGACCCGCAGCCGCTGCTCGACGAGATCGCCGGGCTGGACGTGGACAACGCCACCCGACGCCTCCAGGAGATCTACGCCGCTCCCATCAAGGAGGAGCTGATCGGACAGCGCATCAAGGAGGTGCGCGACTCGGGCGTGGTCACCGCGGCCGCGCTCTCCCCGCAGCGCACGGCCCAGTTCTCCAAGGCGGTCGTGGACGCGGGCGTGGACATCTTCGTCATCCGCGGTACGACGGTTTCGGCGGAGCATGTCTCCGGCTCGCACGAGCCGCTGAACCTGAAGCAGTTCATCTACGAGCTCGACGTCCCGGTGATCGTCGGCGGCTGCGCCACGTACACCGCGGCCCTGCACCTGATGCGCACCGGCGCGGCGGGCGTGCTGGTCGGCTTCGGCGGCGGCGCCGCGCACACCACGCGCAACGTGCTGGGCATCCAGGTCCCGATGGCGACGGCGGTCGCCGACGTGGCCGCCGCCCGCCGGGACTACATGGACGAGTCCGGCGGCCGGTACGTGCACGTGATCGCGGACGGCGGTGTCGGCTGGTCCGGCGACCTGCCCAAGGCGATCGCCTGCGGCGCCGACGCGGTGATGATGGGCTCCCCGCTGGCCCGCGCGACCGACGCGCCGGGCAGGGGCCACCACTGGGGCATGGAGGCCGTCAACGAGGAGCTGCCGCGCGGCCAGAAGGTCGACCTCGGCACGGTCGGCACCATCGAGGAGGTCCTCGCCGGTCCGTCCCACACGCCGGACGGCTCGATGAACCTCTTCGGCGCGCTGCGGCGGGCGATGGCCACCACCGGTTACAGCGAGCTGAAGGAGTTCCAGCGGGTCGAGGTGACGGTGGCGGACTCGGTGCATCGGCGGTAGCTCGCGTAGTCCCGCAGTTCCGTAGTCCCCGTAGGACGTGCAGGGGCCGGTCTTCTCACTTGGGTGAGGTGACCGGCCCCTTTCCCATGCCCGGGGGGCCTGCGGGGGCGCGTGACGCGGGGTGGGGGCGCACGGTTGCCTTCGGGGCGGATTCGGGCTGGTCAGGGGGGTCGTAGGCGGTAGCGTCCGGTTCGGCGCCCCAGGTTTCTGGAGCGCCCCCTTCCAAGGACATGGTTCCGGACCCCGGCCCTCGGGGCCCGGCCCGAGTTCCAACGGACCGCCTAACCGGGCCACTGGGCGGCGTCGTGGAAGGGGGCGCCCATGGGACGCCACCGCAAGCCCACTCGCTGGGACCGGATCCGTCTTCGGATGGTGAAGTGCCGGAGGAGGTGGATCTTGCGGCTTTTCGGATGGTGAGCGGCCACCCCTACAAGACCTAGGGGTGGACACTCCGTTCACCGTTCAGGAGCCTGCCGCAGTGCCCTCTGCGGTGGGCTCCACCTGTTTCGGATGGTGAGCGGCCGCCCCTATACACAGTAAGGGCGGACACCCGTAATCCGTCAGGAGTCTGCCGCAGTGGCCTCTGCGGTGGGCTCCACCTGCTTCGTACGTTACCGGTGGGCCCTGTCGCTCGCCACCAGCCCTGGGGGCCCGGCCGCCCCGCGCGCCCCGTTTCACAACCGATGCGCCGCCCCCGTAGGAGTAGCCCCCCGCGTGTCCAGCAGCAGCTGGGCCTTCACGGACAGGCCCTGGAGGTCGTACGTGCGGTGCTGCTGGAGCAGGATCGTCAGGTCGGCGTCGGCGGCGGCCTCGTAGAGGGAGTCGGCGCGGGGGACCGGGCGGCCCAGGACGTTCCAGGACGGGATGTGCGGGTCGTGGTAGCTCACGGAGGCACCGAGCTCCATCAGCCGGGTCGCGATCTCCTGGGCGGGGGTGGCCTGCTGGTCGGCCAGGTCGGCCTTGTAGGTGACGCCGAGGAGGAGGACGCGGGCGCCGCGCGCGGACTTGCCGTGCTCGTTGAGGAGGGTGGCGGCGCGCTGGATGACGTAGCGCGGCATCTGGCTGTTGACCTGCTGGGCGAGTTCCACCATGCGCAGGGTGCGGCCGGCCTGGCCGGTCAGGTCCTGGGGGACGGCGTGGCCGCCGACGCCGGGGCCGGGGCGGAAGGCCTGGAAGCCGAACGGCTTGGTCTCCGCGCAGCGGATGACGTCCCAGAGGTCGACGCCGAGGTCGTGGCAGAGGACGGCCATCTCGTTGACGAGGGCGATGTTGACGTGCCGGAAATTGGTCTCCAGGACCTGCACGGTCTCCGCTTCGCGGGGTCCACGCGCGCGGACCACCTTGTCGGTGAGACGGCCGTAGAAGGCGGCGGCGGACTCGGTGCAGGCGGGGGTGAGGCCGCCGATCACCTTGGGAGTGTTGGCCGGGGTGAAGTCGCGGTTGCCGGGGTCGGCCCGGCTGGGGGAGTAGGCGAGGTGGAAGTCGCGGCCCGCGCGCAGGCCGGAGCCCTCTTCGAGGAGGGGGCGCAGGAAGTCCTCCGTGGTGCCCGGCGGGACGGGCGACTCCAGGATGACCGTGGTGTGCGGGCGCAGGCGGGCCGCCAGGGTGCGGGCGGCCGCCTCCACCTGGCTCAGGTCGAGCCCGCCGTCCGCGCCGCGTGGGGTGGGGGCGCAGATGGCCGCGGTGCGTACCCGGCCGAGTTCCGCCGCACTGGTGGCGTACCGGAAGCCCCCCGAGAGCATCCGGCGCAGTTCGGCGGGGCTGAGGGAGCCGGGCTCGGGTCCGGTCCGGTATCCGAGGGTGGAGATGCCGGCGGCGACGGCGGCCTGGGCCAGCGGCAGTCCGTAGGGGCCGAGTCCGATGACGGCGAGATCTGCGGGCATGGCGTGGGCCGTCCTTCCCAGTAACCGAAGCGGGACAGGTGCGCAAGCCCGGTGGACAGGATGGGCGAGAGCAATGTCAGACTAGGAGTAAATATGACCGTTATGCGGGATTGATGGCGTGTGTCTTCCTGTGGGTCCGTGAGTGCTGTTCCGTGAGTGTTGTTCCGTGAGTCCGTGAAAGTTGTCCACAGGCTGGGGGTGAGTGGTGGCTGAACTCGGGCAAGCCGGTCAGAATTTGGGCATGGGGGATACGAACCGGGCCACTCCGTAGGGGTGCGACCGGCACGACCGACAGCGGGAGGCAGCGGTGAGGACAGCGATTCTGGGACCGGCGCAACGCGCCGAGTCACTCGCATCAATGGCCGAGCGCGAACTGGACGTGCTGGTGGTGGGCGCGGGTGTGGTCGGTGCGGGCACCGCGCTGGACGCCGTGACCCGGGGGCTGTCCGTGGGCCTGGTCGAGGCGCGTGACTGGGCGTCCGGCACCTCCAGCAGGTCCAGCAAGCTGATACACGGCGGCCTGCGGTATCTGGAGATGCTCGACTTCGCCCTGGTCCGTGAGGCGCTGAAGGAACGCGGTCTGCTGCTGGAACGCCTCGCACCGCATCTGGTGAAGCCGGTGGCGTTCCTGTACCCGCTCCAGCACAAGGGCTGGGAGCGGCTGTACGCCGGCTCGGGCGTCGCGCTCTACGACGCGATGTCGATGGCCCGCGGGCACGGCCGGGGCCTGCCCGTGCACCGCCATCTGAGCCGCCGTCACGCCCTGCGCGTCGCACCCGCTTTGAAGAAGGACGCACTGGTGGGCGCGTTGCAGTACTACGACGCTCAGATGGACGACGCCCGCTTCGTGGCCAACCTCGTGCGCACGGCGACGGCGTACGGCGCGAAGACCGCCAACCGCGCGCGGGTGACCGGGTTCCTGCGCGAGGGCGAGCGGGTCGTCGGCGCCCGGGTGCAGGACGTGGACGGGGGCGGGGAGTACGAGATCCGCGCCAAGCAGGTCGTCAACGCCACCGGCGTGTGGACCGACGACACCCAGGCGCTGGTGGGGGAGCGCGGTCAGTTCCACGTCCGGGCGTCCAAGGGCATCCATCTGGTCGTCCCCAAGGACCGCATCAACTCCTCGACCGGGCTGATCCTGCGCACCGAGAAGTCCGTCCTGTTCGTCATACCGTGGGGCCGGCACTGGATCATCGGCACGACGGACACCGACTGGGATCTCGACAAGGCCCACCCGGCCGCCTCCAGCGCCGACATCGACTACCTGCTGGAACATGTGAACTCGGTCCTCGCCGTCCCGCTGACCAGGGACGACGTCCAGGGCGTCTACGCGGGCCTGCGTCCGCTGCTGGCCGGCGAGTCGGACGCGACCAGCAAGCTGTCGCGCGAGCACACCGTGGCGCACCCGGTGCCCGGGCTCGTGGTCGTGGCGGGCGGCAAGTACACGACCTACCGGGTGATGGCCAAGGACGCCGTGGACGAGGCGGTGCACGCGCTCGACATGCGGGTCGCCGAGTGCGTGACGGAGGACGTGCCGCTGCTGGGGGCGGAGGGCTACCGCGCCCTGTGGAACGCCCGGGCGCGGATCGCCGCCCGCACGGGCCTGCACGTGGTGCGCGTGGAGCACCTGCTGAACCGGTACGGCGCGATGGCGGAGGAGGTCCTCGACCTGGTCGCCGCCGACACCTCGCTCGGCGTTCCGCTGCAGGGCGCCGACGACTATCTGCGCGCCGAGGTCGTGTACGCCGCCTCGCACGAGGGCGCGCGGCACCTGGACGACGTGCTGACCCGGCGCACCCGCATCTCCATCGAGGCCTTCGACCGGGGCGTGCGCTGCGCCCGCGAGGCCGCCGGACTGATGGCGCCGGTGCTCGGCTGGGACAAGGACCAGATCGAGCGGGAGACCGAGCACTACGAGAAGCGGGTGGAGGCGGAGCGGGAGTCGCAGCGGCAGCCGGACGATCTGACGGCGGACGCGGCACGGCTCGGAGCGCCGGACATCGTGCCGTTGTAGGGCTCTCTGCGAGCGGTCCGCCGGATGGTCGGGCTGAGGGGCCGCGGGTGGTCCAGGGTCCGCTGGTGGTCCTCTGGGGGGCGAGTGGGGGGCTTTCCGAGCGGGGTGTGGCTCGCGGGGTGGCTCAACGTCACTCGAACGAGTGGCGGGGTGCGGGATCTCCGTTCGGGACCCGGCCGTTACACGTGGTGGGAGGGCAGAACTCGGCGGTGAGCAGGGCGGCGTGGAAGCGGGGCCCGGATCGGCGAGCGTGGTCAGCGGCTCGCCCGCGGCCCCGGTCGGCCGCGGGTCGTGTTCGGTGACATGTCCCGTCGGCGGCCCAGGCGCGGTCGTGACCGGTGGGTGAGGGCGTGGGCGGACTGCGGCGGGAGCGGTGGCGGGGTGTCCCGGGTCGTGCGGCGGGCTCGGTGTCACCAGGGGCACCCTGGGCGTTGGGCACTTGTCGGGTGAGGGACAATGGAGGCTCTGTCAGGGCGGGTTGCATGAGGGGACGCATGTCGGAGGCGGAGCGGGCGGGGACATCCCGTCAGGACACTCGTCAGGACAACAGCGGGCGTCTTCTCGCCGGGCGGTACCGGTTGGGAGACGTGCTCGGTCGCGGCGGCATGGGGACGGTGTGGCGTGCCGAGGACGAGACCCTGGGCCGCACGGTCGCCGTCAAGGAACTGCGGTTCCCGTCCAACATCGACGAGGACGAGAAACGGCGCCTGATCACACGTACGCTGCGCGAGGCCAAGGCGATCGCGCGGATCCGCAACAACAGCGCCGTGACGGTCTTCGACGTGGTCGACGAGGACGACCGGCCGTGGATCGTGATGGAACTCGTCGAGGGCAAGTCGCTCGCCGAGGTCATCCGCGAGGACGGCCTCCTCGAACCCAGGCGGGCGGCCGAGGTGGGCCTGGCGATCCTCGACGTGCTCCGGTCGGCGCACCGTGAGGGCATCCTGCACCGCGATGTGAAGCCGTCCAATGTGCTGATCTCCGAGGACGGCCGGGTCGTCCTCACCGACTTCGGCATCGCCCAGGTCGAGGGCGACCCGTCCATCACCTCGACCGGCATGCTCGTCGGTGCCCCGTCCTACATCTCCCCGGAGCGGGCCCGCGGTCACAAGCCGGGTCCGGCGGCGGACCTGTGGTCGCTGGGCGGGCTCCTCTACGCGTCGGTCGAGGGTGTGCCGCCGTACGACAAGGGGTCGGCCATAGCGACCCTGACGGCGGTGATGACCGAGCCGCTGGAGGAACCGAAGAACGCCGGTCCGCTGAAGGACGTCATCTACGGCCTGCTCAACAAGGACCCCGCCAAGCGGCTCGACGACGCGGGCGCGCGGGCGATGCTCAACGCGGTGATCCACACGCCTGAACCGAAGGCCGAGCCCGAGCCGGTGCCGGACGCGACGAAGGTCGTGCCGTTGCCGCCGCAGCCCGACGAGCGTGCGGACAAGAGACGTTCCCCGAGCGGCACCGGGAGCAAACGGGGCGAGGAGGCCGGCGAGCGGTTCCGTGGAGCGCTGCGTTCCATGCGGAAGGCCGCCGGGGCGGGGGGAGCGGCGGCGACATCCGCGGGATCGGCCGCGGCTCACACCAAGCCCGGGAGCGGGACGGAGGGTTCCGCGGCCGGAACTGGGACTGGTCGTGGGTCCGGGGCCGGCGCTGGGTCCGGCGTTGGATCTGGAACCGGGCCTGGGGCTGGGTCCCGCGGTGGGCTTGCCGGTTCGGGGGCTGCCGGTGGCGCGGGGGGCCCGCGTTCCGGGGGTGCGGCCGGGCTTGGTGGTGCGGCCGCTTCGAAGACGGCGGGCTCCTCCTCTTCGGAGAAGGGAGCGTCGACCGGGTCCGTCTCCCCGTCCGCTTCGTCTGCTTCATCCGCTTCGGGAGCCGCTTCCGCTGCGCTGTCCGGATCGGCGCCCGGGGCTCGGGACGGGAGTACGCAGGGGGCGAACGGCGATACGGGTGGCCGGAGTTCCGGGTGGCCCGTGATGACTCCGCCGGACCTGCCGCCGCGGCCCGTGCCGAGGGCGCCGCTCACCGACGTCGTGCCGCGCAGGACGCTGGTGATCATCGCGGTGGTCGTGGTGCTCGTCGTGATCGGCACCGTGCTGGCGTTGACGCTCGGGGACGGCGGCGGTTCGGACGGGGCCTCGGGCGGCGGGGCCAAGGCGACGGCCAGTGCGAGCGGGAGCGCCGACACCAAGGAGGACAAGGGCGGGGGCACCCGTACGGACGGTTCGCAGAGCCCGTCCGCGACGGCAGGGTCGGGACAGCAGGGCGCGTCGAATGCGTCGAGCGAGGAGGCGAGCGCGTCCGACGGCGGCGGTGCGGGGACGGGCGGTTCCTCCGGCTCCACCGGCGACGACGCGGCTTCCACCACGCACCAGGGAAGTCAGGGGTACTCGATCGGGCTGCCCGAGGGCTGGAAGTACCGCTCGACGGACGCGGCGGGGGACCGGTTCACCGGGCCCGCCGGGCAGAAGCTGCTCGTGGCCTGGACGTCCACGCCCAAGGGCGACCCGGTGGCGGACTGGCAGAACCAGGAACGCTCCATGACGCGCTCCCAGTACAAGAGGATCCGCATAGAGAAGGTGGGCTACCGCGGTTGGAACACGGCCGACTGGGAGTTCACCTACACGGACGGGGGGACGCGCTACCGGACGATCGACCGGGGGTTCGTCGTCAGTGGCGACCAGGGGTACGCGCTCATGTACACGGCGAAATCCGCCAATTGGGACAGCGCCCTGCGTAAGGGCACCTGGCAGATCCTGACGAGGACCTTCCAGCCGAAGGCATGAGAAGCCGTGCGGTGATCGACTCCTTGTTCGATCCAGGGTTTGGGACGTGAGATCTGGCATCCCCTCTTTGCGGGTTGCCTCCGGCACGTATCGTGAGTGGTTGCGGACCGTACGCATCCAGGTATGCGTACGGAACGGCTCACGAGGCGAACGGAATTGACCGACCGGCCGGCCGGGGGAGGCAACGTGGACGACTATGCGGGACGGGTACTCGCCGACCGCTACCGCCTGCCGCTGCCGCCCGCCGACGAGTACGAACTGACCGACACCCGGGCCTTCGACACCTACAGCGGACAGGAAGTCCTGGTCAGACAGGTGCCATTGCCGGAGGTCGTCGAGGCGGAGGTGCTCGACGCCGAGGGTCTGCCGGACGGTTTCACGGCACGGGACCCGCGAGGAGCGCGGGATCGGGGGGTGCGGCGCGTTCCCGGCGGCGGGGGCGTACGGCGGCCGACGGATCCGGCCGTACTGCGGGCCGTCGAGGCCGCGCAGGCCGCGGCGCGGATCCCCGACCATCCCCGGCTCGACCAGGTCTTCGACGTGTTCGCCGAGGGCGGGTCCCTGTGGATAGTCAGTGAGTTGGTGGCCGCGCGGCCACTGGCGGCGCTGCTCGCGGAGAAGCCGCTGACGCCGTACCGGGCGGCCGAGGTCGCCGACGACGTCCTCATGGCCCTGCGGGTCCTGCACGCTCACGGCTGGGTGCACCGGAACGTCACCACGCGCACGGTCATGGTCTGCGACGACGGCCGTGTCATGCTGACCGGCCTGGCGGTCGGGGCGGCGGAAGAGGCGCTGTGCGGGTACGACCCGGTGCCCGCCGAGGACCAGGAATGGGGCTCGGGGGGCGGCGAGTCCGGTGACGGGCGCGGGCCCGCCGGAGGAGCCGCGGGCTCCGGCGGAGCTGGCGCGGGGAACGGTGGCGTCGGGGTGCCGATGGGTGCCGGTGGTGCTCGTGGTGGTGGTGTTCATGGCTCCGCCGGTGGTGTTCATGGCTCCGGCGGTGGGGCGTATGGCTTCGGCGGTGGGACGTACGGTTCCGGCGGTGGGGCGTACGGTTCGCGTGGTCCTGTCGGACCCGGTGGTCCGGGTGGTCCCGGCGGCCCTCAGCGATCGGGTGATCCCGGTGGTCCCGGCGGTCCCCAGGGAATGGGCGGCTCGGGCGGTCCCCAGGGAATGGGCGGCTCGGGCGGTCCCCAGGGAATGGGTGGCTCCGGTGGTCCGCATGGTCCTGTGAGTGCCGTTGGGCTCGACGGGGCCGATGCCGAGGCTGCTCGGCGGGCTGCCATCGAGGCACGGGCCGCGGGGGCACTGCCCGTTACCGGGGCGGAGACGGCGAACGGGTCGACGACAGCGCCGGTTCGCCGGGCTGTCGACACCGGCGCGGACGTCAGGGCGGCGCGGGCGGGGGCCATCGCCGCGTATCGCGCGGGGGCGCGCGCCGCGGCCCGGGTCCAGGAGGCGCAGGACGGTCGGGCGGCCCTGCCGGGAGCACGTCCCGCCCCCGAGGGCAGTCCGGCGGCTCTGCCCAGTGCCCGTCCCGCCCCCGAGGGCGACCCCGCCGCACAGGCCAACGGCTCGGCGCAGCAGCCGCCGTACGCCACGTCCAACGGTGCGGGGCAGCCGTACTCCGGCGTGAACGACAGTCAGCACCCGCCCTACCCGGTGGCGGACGGCGTGGAGCAGCAGCCGTACTCCTCCGGGGCGAACAGGGTGCAGCAGGCATCCGGGAGCGTGCCGCCGGGGCAGACAGTGGATCCCTATGGTGTGCGGCCTGCCTCCTGGCACGGCGCCGCGCCCCGCGGCGGAGCTGGTGCTGCGGGTGGCGCGGGCGGGGGGCAGGAGTTCCGCGGGAACAGCGGTGCCGGGTACCCCGGTGACGCGTCCTCCGGGCAGCGCCCCACCTCCGCCGCGGGCGGCCCCGGATCCGCCCAGGCCCCTGCCGGTGGCGCATCGTCGGCGCTGCCTCCCGGTGCCTCCGCGTCCACCGGGCGTTGGGACGAGCCGGCCGTCGGTGCGCCCGTGCGGCGTGGACCCGCGACCGCCCTGGCGGCGGAGCGGGCCCGGCAGGCGCGGATGGCTGTCGTCGGCCCCGTGACCGAGCGGTGGGCACCGGAGCAGGCCGGACCGGTGCACGAGAACTGGCAGTTGGCGGCGCCGATCGGTCCCGCGACCGACCTGTGGGCGCTGGGCGCCCTGCTCTTCAGGGCCGTACAGGGACACGCGCCCTACCCGGAGGAGTCGACGGCCGAGCTGGTGCAGTTGGTGTGCGCGGAGCCGCCGGCCTTCGCCGAGGAGTGCGGTCCGCTGCGGCCGGTCGTCGAGTCGCTGCTGCGGCAGGACCCGACCGAGCGGCTCGACTTCGAGGAACTACGCGGCTGGCTGCGCTCGTTGGTGCGTTCGGCGCCCGAGCCGGAGGCCGGTGCGCATGTCGTCGCCGCGCCGCCCACCGACACCAGCCGGCTTCCTGTCATACGGCGGCGGGGCGAGCTGGTGCGCAGGCGGCGCGCCGGACTGCCGGCCCACCACGGGCGGCACAAGCGGGCGCGAGAGGAGGCGAGTTCGCCGCGCAGGCTCGGCCGGACCCTGCTTCTGCTGATCCTGCTCCTGCTGGCGGGCGCGATCGCGTACGCCATGCTCTTCATGCCGAAGTCCGGCTCCGGTGCTCAGGGCGCCGCGGACCGTGGTACCGGGGCTTCCGGTGAAGTCGGCCCGGCGCCCGAACAGTCCCCGGAGGCGAGCAGCGAGCCCCGGCCGGAGCAGACCTCGCCGGGTTCCCAGGGCAGCCCCTCCGCGTCGGCCGGGGCCGGCGAGACGCAGACCGCCGGGCCCCAGGTCGCCGACGGCTTCACCCTGCGCAAGGACACCGAGGGTTTCCAGGTCGCCGTCGCCGACGGCTGGGACCGCGCACCGCTCAACGGGCGCGGTCAGGTCGTGTACACGCACGGGAACTTCGAGCTCGTCGTCGTACCGGGACGGGACACCGCGAGCGCGGACGGCAGCGACCCGATGGTGTACCAGCGGGAGAAGGAGCCGGAGCTGCAGCCGTACCGCGACTCCAGCTGGGCCACCGCGACCGGACTGAAGACGATTCAGGTGGGCGGCCGGACCATGGCCGAGGGGCAGTTCACCTGGACCGGCGATGACGGACAAGAGCTGTATGTGCGCAACATCGCGATGCTGATCGGCGGGAAGTACCACGTGGTGCAGGTGCGTGGCCCGGAGGCGGAGCGGGACGAGGTGACCCGGCTGTACGAGCAGGCCTCGGGTACCTACCAGTTCACCGGTTGACACATGACAGGCGACGGGCTGACACGCCACCGGTCGCGGCCTGATCGCAGGACCGGCCATGGGCTGGTCGCTGAAAGGCCATCTGCTCATCCGTCGGGCCACCGGCTACCGGCTGACGGGACGCGGTTCGCGGGCTCTTGGTTGACTCGCGTCCCAGGAAGCGACAACCGTCACAGTGCGGTCTCCATGACGCCCCCCTGGTTCCGTTCGGCGACGACGGGTACTTACTCTGACCCTGTCAAGACCATTGCGGGGCAACGTGAATCAGATGCAGGGCCAGCTCCTCGCGGGGCGCTACCGGCTCGCCGACCCGATAGGCAAGGGCGGCATGGGCCGGGTGTGGCGTGCCCATGACGAGGTACTGCACCGGGCCGTCGCGATCAAGGAGCTGACCGCCGCGCTCTACGTGTCCGAGAGCGACCAGGCCGTCCTGCTCGCCCGTACCCGGGCCGAGGCGCGTGCGGCGGCCCGGATCAACCACTCCGCCGTCGTCACCGTCCACGACGTGCTGGACCACGACGGCCGGCCGTGGATCGTGATGGAGCTGGTCGAGGGCCACTCGCTGGCCGACGCGGTCAAGGAGCAGGGCCGTGTCGAGCCCCGGGAGGCGGCCCGGATCGGGCTGTGGGTGCTGCGGGCGCTGCGCGCCGCGCACTCCGCCGGGGTACTGCACCGCGATGTGAAGCCCGGCAACGTGCTCCTCGGCCGGGACGGCCGCGTCCTCCTCACCGACTTCGGTATCGCCCAGATCGAGGGCGACACGACCATCACGCGGACCGGAGAGGTCGTCGGCTCGGTCGACTACCTCGCCCCGGAGCGGATCCGCGGCCACGACCCGGGGGCGTCCTCCGACCTGTGGGCGCTCGGCGCCACGCTGTACACGGCGGTCGAGGGCAGGTCGCCGTTCCGCCGGACGACGCCGCTGACCACCATGCAGGCGGTCGTGGACGAGGAACCCGCCGAGCCGCACCACGCCGGCCCGCTCGCGCCCGTCATCGCCGCACTGCTGTGCAAGGACCCGGCCGTGCGGCCCGACATGGACGCGGCCGAGCAGATGCTCGCCGAGGCGGCGGAGGGGCGGCGGCCGAGCGACGCTCAGGCGTATGTGCCCACCCACCATGTAGGCGCCCGCACGCTGGATACCGGTTCCACGGCGGGCGGTTCCATGGCGGGCGGGCCCATGGCGGGCGGGCCCATGAGCGCGGGGCGTCCCATGGGCGCGGGCACCATGGGTTCCGGCCCCATGGGTTCCCACCACACGGGCCCTTCCTACACGGGCTCCTCCTACACAGGCCCCTCCCACACGGGCTCCCCCCGCACCGGTTCCCCTTACACCGGTCCCCACCAGGAGGTGGAAGGCCGCTCGGGAGCGACCGGGCCGGCGACCACATCCGCCACGTCGGCGACCGCTGCGCCGTACGCCCCGGCGACCGGCCCCACCGTGCTCGGCCCGGCGCATCGCACGGCCACCGCCGCCACGCAGCCGCCCAAACGCCGCCGTCTGCGCACGCTGGCTCTGGTCGTCGCCCTCGCCGCGATCATCGGCGGCGGTACGGCCGTGGGGCTGCGGGCGTGGAACGAGGCGCGGCAGCAGGACGGCGCCGGTGCCGCCACCGGCTCGCCGAGCCCTTCGGAGTCGAGTGGGAGCGCACGGGCACCCCAGGGAGGCGTTCCGGCCTCGTGGGTACCGTATGACGACCCAGTGGGCTTCAGCCTCTATCTGCCCAAGGGCTGGGAGCGGAAGGTCTTCGGCAGCAGCGACGACCGCACCCTCACCCAGGTCGACTACACACCGGACGGCGGCAAGCACTTCGTCCGTATCGCCGTCGACACGTCGCCGGACTTCAGCGACCCGTACGCCCACCAGCTCGACCTGGAGCAGCAGTTGCAGCGGCTGCGCGACTACCGGCGCGTGACCCTGCACGACAACCTCTACCGGGACCGCGACGGCGCCCGCTGGGAGTACACCTGGACCGCGCTGCCCAAGGACACGCCGCATCCGGGACCGCGCAGGGCCGTGGAGGAGACGTACATGTCCCGGGACGGTGTCGAGTACGCCATCTACATGTCCTCGCCCGCCGAGGACTGGGCGACGACCAGCAAGCAGTTCACTGCCGTGCTGCAGGGCTGGCAGGAGAAGACCTCTCAGAGGACCCCTCAGAAGACCTCTTAAGTGATGGTTTTGGCCGGTCGACGCCCCGGAAGGGGGCCGTCCGGTGGGGCATGATGAGCCGCATGGGGACCGAGGGGGACAACGCCCGGGTGATCGCGGGCCGCTACCGGCTCGAGGCGCGGCTGGGGCGCGGGGGCATGGGGGTCGTCTGGCGGGCGAGCGACCAGTTGCTCGGCCGCGGCGTGGCGGTCAAGGAACTCCTCCTCGACGAGGCGCTCTCCGCCGAGGGCGCCCAGCGGCAGCGGGAGCGCACCCTGCGCGAGGCGCGTGCGGTGGCCCAGTTGAGCCATCCGCACATCGTCGTGGTCCACGACGTCGTCGAGCACGACGAACGCCCGTACATCGTCATGGAGCTGATCGAGGGCGGCTCGCTCGCCGACCGGATCGCCGCGCACGGTCCGGTCGACGCCGACGAGGCCGCCCGGATCGGCATCGCCCTGCTGGGCGCGTTGCGCACGGCGCACGAGGCCGGGGTCCTGCACCGCGACATCAAGCCCGCGAACGTCCTGGTGGAGGACGGCACCGACCGCGTCGTCCTCACCGACTTCGGTATCGCCCAGGTCGCGGGCGCCACCACACTCACCGAGACCGGTTCCTTCGTCGGCTCGCCCGAGTACACCGCGCCCGAGCGGATGTCCGGGGGGAGGACCGGTCCCGCCTCCGACCTGTGGTCGCTGGGCGCGCTGTTGTGCACCATCCTGAGCGGCGAATCTCCGTTCCGGCGGGACTCGTTGGGTGGCATCCTGCACGCGGTCGTCTCCGCTGAGATACATCCGCCCGCGCAGGCCGAGCCCATCCTTCCCGTCGTACGGGGCCTCCTGGAGCGCGATCCGGAACGGCGGCTGGACGCGGAGCGGGCCGAGCGGATGCTGCGGACCTTCCGGGACACCGGCCGCACACCCCCGCCTCCGCCGCCCCGGCGTACCCGCACCCTGTCGCTCGGCCGCGGCCGGACGAGGCCCGCCGCCGGCACCCCCGCCGGCCCGGCCGACCGCCCGCCGGAGCCGCCGCCCGACCACACCCCGGAGCCGCCGTGGGACCGCCCGCCGGAGCCGGCGTCCGGGTACGTCCCGCCCAGGCCGGACGAGCCCGCCCGGCACCAGGCGGCCCGTTCCGGGCGCTCCCCGCGAGGCGTGCTGATCACCGCGCTGCTGGTCTCCGCGATGGCCGGCGCGGGCGTGTCCGCGGCGGCACTGCTGATGAACGGGAGCGGCAACGGGGCGGACACCGCGGGTACACCGACGAGTTCGGCGTCGTACACGACGGTGAGCCGGCACCCGAGCACAAGTCCCGGCACGCGCCCGATTTCCAGCCCGCCCCCTTCCGCCCCGTCCACTTCCGCCCCGTCCCCCTCCGCACCCTCCGCCTCTTCCGGTCCTTCCGCCCCGTCCGGCTACCACCTCGCCCGTGACCCCGCCGGGTTCGTGCTCGCCGTGCCGGACGGCTTCAGCCGCGAACCGCAGGGCGAGCGGGTCTTCTACATGTCACGGGGGAAGGCCTTCCGCCTCGGCATCAGGGTCGCCGACCCCGACGCGGGCGGCCCGCTGGCCGTGCTGCGGCGGGCGGCGGCCGAGGGCCCCGGCACCAACCCCGGTTACCGCGACGGCCGGGTCACCCGGACCACGCACCGCGGACGTCCGGCCGCGCTCTGGGAGTTCACCTGGGACGGGTTCAGCGCGGCGGAGGGCCCCCGGCACACGTACGACCTGTGCTGGGAGGAGGGCGGACGGCTGTACGACGTGTGGGTGTCGGCGCCGGTCGGAAAGGTGCGGGAGGCGAAGGAGTACTTCGACGTCGCGGTCGACACGTTGGTCACGGGTGTGTGACCGGACAGCGTTCGAGGTGGATACCGGCCCGGTTGGCGCGATATGGATGGACCCATGAGCAGCAACGGGGGAGCCCCTTACGGGTCTGACGAGCCGACGAGTTTCGCTCTGCAACCACCGAAACCACCGGAGATGCCGCCACCGCCGAATCCGCGGACCCCGCCCACCACACCGGACCAGCCGGACCAGCGGATTCAGCTGAATCCGTCGAGCCCGCCGGTGGCGGTGCCGCACCCCGACAACCCCTACGCCGTGCCCACCCAGGCCGTCCCACCGCAGCCCCAGCCACAGAACCAGCCGCAGAACCAGCCCACCCAGCCACACCCCGCCCAGGCATCCCTCACACCTGACCCCCGCGCCGAACGGCTCATCGCCGGCCGCTACCGTCTGCTCGGCAAGCTCGGGCACGGCGGTATGGGCACGGTGTGGCGGGCCAAGGACGAGACCGTGGACCGCGAGGTCGCCGTCAAGGAGCCCCGCGTCCCGGATCACCTTCCCGAGCGCGAACAGGCCACCGCGTTCGAGCGGATGCGCCGCGAGGCCCGCGCCGCCGCCCGGCTCGACCACCCGGCCGTGGTGAACGTCCATGACGTGGCGGTCGTGGACGGCCGGCCGTGGATCGTGATGGAGCTGGTGCGGGGCCGTTCGCTGGGCGACGCGTTGCAGGAGGGCACCCTCGGGGCCCGGGAAGCGGCGAAAATCGGCCTCGAGGTGCTGGGCGCGCTGGAGGCCGCGCACGCGGCGGGCATCCTGCACCGGGACGTCAAGCCGGACAACGTCCTCCTCGGCCGGCACGACCGGGTCGTCCTCACCGACTTCGGGATCGCGCAGATCGAGGGCGAGACCAATCTGACCGACACCGGCGGCTTCGTCGGCTCGCCCGAGTACATCGCGCCGGAACGTGTGCTCGGTCAGCGCCCCGGTCCGGCCAGCGACCTCTGGTCCCTGGGCGTGGTCCTGTACGCGACCACGGAGGGCGTGTCCCCGTTCCGCCGCACCAACACCCCCGCCACCCTCCAGTCCGTTCTCAACGCGACGCCCGCACCGCCCGCCTCCGCGCCGGGCCCCCTCGCCGACGCCATCAACGGTCTGCTCCAGAAGGACCCCGCGCGCCGCCCGAACGCCGCCCAGGTCCGTGCGTTGCTGGAGAAGGCCGCGAACCCGCCTGCGCCGCCCCCGACCACCGAGTTCGTGCCGCACCCCGAGGCCACGCAGCGGGGCTTGCGGCCCGCGCCCGGCCGCAAGGTCTGGTTCGGACTCGGTGCCGTGGTCGTCGCGGCGACGGTGACGGCGTACCTGATGATCGCGCACCCGTTCGCGGGGCCGTTGCCCGACGACTGGAAGACCGAGCACGAGAAGGACGTCGCCGCGACCCTGGCGGTGCCCGCCGACTACCAGCGCTCCGTGCCCGACCGAAAGACCGACAAGGGGCACTGGGTCACGTACACGGACTGGAGCGGCAGCATCTGGATCGGGCTGACCCTGGACCGGAAGGCCGAGGACACCACCAACGACATCGCGGGGTCGGCCGCCGCCGAAATGTACGACGACGACACCGAGTTCAAACAGAGCGGCAGCTACAGCCTGAGCATGCCGAGCAGTACGAAGACGAAGACCAAGCCCGACAACGCGACCTTCCGGGGTAAAAAGGCCGCCCAGAACACCGTCGTCTACGACACCGACGACAGCCGGAACCCCCGCCCGCGCGAGCTGCGGATCCTCTACTACAAGACCCGCGGCGGCGACATGTACAAGCTCACGGTCAGCTACCCGGGCAAGGGCGACTTCACCGAGCGCGGCCGCGAGGTGGCGAAGACGGCGATCGCGAATCTGAACGTCGACACGTTGTGACCCCAGCCTCTCACCACCGCCTCTGACCCTGCCCCCTGCCCTTGCCTCTGACCCTGCCCAGCGTCGACAAGGAGGCGTCGCGCACGGTACTCATGGGGCATGAGCTACGACGGGGACGACACCGACCCCAGGAACGCGCTGCTCGGCGGTCGTTACCGTCTGATCGAGCGCATAGGCAGCGGCGGGATGGGCACCGTCTGGCGGGCGCGTGACGAGCTCGTGGAGCGTGAAGTCGCAGTGAAGCAGCCGCGGTTGCCGGGCGACCCGGAGGACGAGGAACACCGCCGCGCCGCCCACCGGCTCTACCGTGAGGCCCGTGCCGCCGCCCGCGTCGACCATCCCGCCGCCGTCTCCATCCACGACGTCGTCGTCGAGGAGGCGGACGGACTCCCGTGGATCGTCATGGAGTTGGTCCAGGGTGAGTCCCTGTACGAGAGGCTCCGCCGCGGTCCCCTCCCGCCCGCCGAGGCCGCCCGCGTCGCCCTCGCCGTCCTCGGCGCGCTGCGCGCCGCGCACGCCGTCGGCATCGTGCACCGGGACGTGAAGCCGGCCAACGTCCTCCTCGGACCCCACCACCGCGTCGTCCTCACCGACTTCGGCATCGCCCACGTCCAGGGCGAGGAATCCCTCACCGCCACCGGCGAGTTCATAGGCTCCCTGGAGTTCGTCGCCCCCGAGCGCATGTCCGGCACCGGTGCCGGACCCGCCTCAGACCTCTGGTCCCTGGGCGTGCTCCTGTACACCGCCGTCGAGGGTGCCTCCCCCTTCCGCCGTACGACCCCGGAGGCCACCCTCGCCGCGATCGTCACCGCCGACCCGCCGGAGCCGGAGCAGCCGGGGCCCCTCCAGTCCCTGATCACCCGGATGCTGGCGAAGGATCCCGAGCGGCGACCGGACGCGGAGGAGATCGCACGGGTACTGGAGTCGGTGGCGGAGGCGGCGGAGCGGCGGCCGGGTTCGGAGGCGGGGGACGCCGTGAAGGAGGCCGAGGAGACCTCGCCGCACGAGCCCGTCGTAGAAGAGCCAACCGTACGAGAGCCCGTCGTAGAAGAGCCAACCGTACGAGAGCCCGTCGTGGAAGAGCCGACCGTACGAGGGCTCGACGTACGAGAGCCCGCCGTAGAAGACGGCACGGTACGAGAGCCCGCCGTGCAAGAAGACCCCCGGCCGCACCCGCACCCGCACCCCGCGTCCCCCCGCCGCAGCCTCCTGCGCACCGGTGTCGCCGTCATCGGTGTGCTCCTCCCCGGAGGCATCTGGCTGGGCACCTCGTTCGCCGACGGGACCGCCGGGCAGGGCGGCTGGGTCGTGCACCGGGAGGACGGGATGGGCGCCGTCCTGCATCTGCCCCGGGGGTACCGGCCCCTGTCCTCGGTGGGCGAGGCGGGTGACTCCACCCGGCTGGCCGTCTACAGCGACGAGGTGATCAGCGTGTACCTCAGTGAGTGGGAGAAGGCTCCCCGTTCCCCGATGACCGAGGCCAGACAGACGCCGATCGGGTGGGAGGGGCACGAGAGCCTGCCGGGCCAGTACACGCGTACCAGCTTCCACGGGGACGAGGCCGCTCTCGCCGACGTCACCTACGACCCGGACGGCAGGCCGCCGACCCGGGTGATGCAGCTGATCATCCGCACGGACGACGACCGCCTGTACCGACTGCGGGTGGACATGCCGAAGAGAACGCCGGACGAGAAACGCGGCACCGCCCTCTTCAAGGGCGCCCGTTCCCGGCTGAAGATCGGAACGGACGGGTGACTGCTCGGTGAATCCGTATTACTGACGGGTACCCAAAGGCCTCCGCGCCGGAATACCCTGCGGCACATGACGGACGCGCAGGCCCCGGCCAAGACCAAGACCGGCACGAACCCCATCGCCCCCGCCCCGGCGGGCGCCCGTACCGCCGCCGACGTGGTCACCCCCGAGCTGATCGCCCAGCTCACCAAGGGCGTGGCCGGCTCCGGCCGGACCGCGAACCACACCCCGTTCACCGGCGAGAAGCTGGCGGACCTGCCCGAGTCGACCCCCGAGGACGTGGAGAAGGCGTTCCAGGCGGCCCGCAGGGCGCAGACCGTCTGGGAGAGGACCCCGGTACGGCAGCGGGCGGCCGTCCTGCTCCGCTTCCACGATCTGGTCCTGGAGCGCCAGGCCGAGGTTCTGGACCTGATCCAGCTGGAGACCGGCAAGGCCCGTCTGCACGCCCACGAGGAGGTCCAGGCCGTCGCCGTCGCGGCCCGCCACTACGGCCGCAAGGCCCCCGCGTACCTCAGGCCCAAGCGGCACACCGGCGCCGTCCCGACCCTCACGAAGGTCACCGAGCTGCGCCACCCGCGCGGTGTCGTCGGCCAGATCGCCCCCTGGAACTACCCGCTGGAGCTGTCGGTCGGCGACGCGCTCCCGGCGTTCGTCGCGGGCAACGCGGTCGTGATGAAGCCCGACACGGAAACCTGCCTCACCGCCCTGTGGGCGCGTGACCTGCTCATCGAGGCGGGACTGCCCGCCGACGTCTTCCAGGTCGTGCTCGGCGAGGGTCCGGTCGTCGGCCCAGAAGTGGTCAGGCACGCGGACTACGTCTCCTTCACCGGCTCCACCCGCACCGGCCGCGAGGTCGCCCAGGGCGCCGCCGCCCGGCTGATCGGGGTCTCCCTCGAACTCGGCGGCAAGAACGCCATGCTGGTCCTCGAGGACGCCGACATCGAGAAGGCCGCCGCGGGCGCCGTCCGCGCGTGCTTCAACTCCGCCGGCCAACTGTGCATCTCCATCGAGCGGTTGTACGTCCACGAGTCGATCGCCGACGCCTTCGTCGAGCGCTTCGCCGCCCGCACGAAGGCGATGCGCCTCGGTACGTCCCTCGCGTACGGCGCCGACATGGGCTCGCTGGTCGGCGAACGCCAGCTGGAGACCGTCACCCGGCACGTGGAGGAGGCCGTCGCCAAGGGCGCGAAGCTGGTCGCCGGCGGGGTGGCCCGCCCGGACATCGGCCCGTACTTCTTCGAGCCGACGATCCTCGACGGCGTGACCGAGCCGATGGCGGTCTGCACGGAGGAGACCTTCGGCCCGGTCGTCTCCCTCTACCGCTTCAGGACCGACGACGAGGCCGTCGACCAGGCCAACTCCACGCCGTACGGCCTCAACTCCTCGGTCTGGACGAAGGACGGCCGCCGCGGCCGCGAGGTCGCCGCCCGCCTGCGCACCGGCACGGTCAACATCAACGAGGGGTACGCGTCCGCCTACGGCAGCGTCCAGTCCCCGATGGGCGGCATGAAGGACTCCGGCCTCGGCCGCCGCCACGGCTCCGAGGGCATCCTCAAGTACACCGAGGCCCAGACGGTGGCCGAGCAGCGGCTGCTGCCGATGGCGCCCGCACTGGGGATGGACGACGAGAAGTACGCGCAGTTCATGAGCCGCAGCCTGAGGCTGATGAAGGCCTTCCGGTTCCGCTAGACACCGCCCGTTCTCAGCACTCGTCCTCACCGCCCGTTCTCAACACCCGTTCTCAACGAGGAGAGCATGTGCCCCAGGACACCTACGACTACGACGTCATCGTCGTCGGCTCCGGCTTCGGCGGTTCCGTGACCGCCCTGCGCCTCACGGAGAAGGGCTACCGCGTAGGCGTCCTGGAGGCCGGCCGTCGTTTCACCCGGGAATCGCTCCCGAAGAACTCCTGGGACCTGAAGAACTACCTGTGGGCTCCCCAGCTCGGCTGCTACGGAATCCAGCGCATCCACCTGCTCGGCAACGTCATGGTCCTGGCCGGCGCGGGCGTCGGCGGCGGCTCCCTCAACTACGCCAACACCCTCTACGTCCCGCCGAAGCCCTTCTTCGACGACCCCCAGTGGCGCGACATCACGGACTGGAAGGACGAGTTGGCGCCGTACTACGACCAGGCGCGCCGCATGCTCGGCGTCCGACTCAACCCGACGATGACCCCGTCCGACGTGCACCTGAAGGCCGCCGCCGAGCGGATGGGCGTGGGCGACACCTTCCACATGGCGCCGGTCGGCGTGTTCTTCGGGGACGGTGAGGACGCCGACGGCTCGGTGCGGGCCAAGCCCGGCGAGCAGGTGCCGGACCCCTACTTCGGCGGCGCGGGGCCCGCCCGCAAGGCCTGCAACGAGTGCGGCGAGTGCATGACCGGCTGCCGGCACGGCGCGAAGAACACCCTCAACGAGAACTACCTGTGCCTCGCCGAGAAGGCGGGCGCGGTGGTGCACCCGCTCACGACGGTCGTGTCGGTCACCGACGACTCACAGGGCGGCTACGCGGTCGCCACCCTCCCCACCGACGACCGCCGCAAGGCGAAGGGCCGCACCTTCAAGGCGCGCCGGGTCGTACTGGCCGCGGGCACGTACGGCACCCAGACCCTCCTGCACCGGATGAAGGCGGGCGGCCAACTGCCGTACGTCTCCGGCAAGCTGGGCGAACTCACCCGCACCAACTCCGAGGCGCTGGTCGGCGCGCAGACCGACGACCGCCGCTACCGCAAGGTGACCGGCGAGCACAAGGTCGACTTCACGCGCGGGGTCGCCATCACGTCCTCCGTCCACCCCGACGCCGACACCCACATCGAGCCGGTCCGTTACGGCAAGGGCTCCAACTCGATGGGCAGCCTGTCGATCCTCCAAGTGCCGTACGCGGAGGGGGCGTCCAGGACGGCGGCCTGGCTGAGGAACGCGGCCCGCCACCCGCTCCTGGTCCTGCGGTCCCTGTCCAACCGCCGCTGGTCGGAGAAGACCATCATCGGCCTGGTCATGCAGTCGCTGGACAACTCCCTGACGACGTACCTGAAACCGGACGGCGTGGGCAAGGGCCTCCTCACCGCCCGCCAGGGCCACGGCTCCCCGAACCCCAAGCAGATCAAGGCGGCCTCGGAAAGCGCGTCCGCCATCGCGGCCGAGATCAACGGCTTCGCCGGCTCCAACGTCGGCGAACTGATGGGCACCCCGCTCACCGCCCACTTCCTCGGCGGCTGCCCGATCGGTTCCTCCCGCGAGAGAGGCGTCATCGACCCCTACCACCGCCTCTACGGCCACCCCGGCATCTCGGTCGTCGACGGCGCCGCGGTCTCCGCCAACCTGGGCGTGAACCCGTCCCTGACCATCACGGCCCAGGCCGAGCGCGCGATGTCGTACTGGCCCAACAAGGGCGAGGCGGACCCGCGTCCGGCGCAGGGACAGCCGTACGAGCGTCTCAAGCCGGTCGAGCCGAAGTCACCGGCGGTCCCGGCGGACGCGTTCGGCGCGCTGAAGCTGCCGTTCCTGGGGATACCGGCGGTGCCGCCGAAGAAGTGACGACGGCCGGTCCACCGTGAGCGACCGCGGCCGGACCCCGTAAGCACTGGCGGCCGGACCCCGCAAGCACTGGCGGCCGGACCCGTAGGCAAAGAGAAGGACCTGCACCCCCCTCCGAGCGCAGGTCCTTCTCTGTCTTGCGTCTGCTCTGCCTCTGTCCTGCGACGAGGCTCGTCGAGCCTTTGCCGAGGCCGAGGCTTACGCCTCCGCGCCCGCCCTGCGGCGCCGCACCACGAAGATCGCACCCGCTCCGGCGACGACGGCGACCCCGCCGACGAGGCCGATCACCGGCAGCGCCGAGCTGGAACCCGTCTCGGCGAGCGTGCCGGTGGCGGAGACCTCCTTGACGTCCGTGAGGTCCTTCATGCCGCCCTGCGGCTTGGCGTCGTTCGGGTCACCGGCGTCGGAGCCGGCGGCGAGGATGTCGAAGAGGTAGAGCCAGCCGTTCGGGTCGTCGGAGACCCAGCAGCCCTCATCGTCCGCGTACTCGGCGACACCGCCGGTGACGCCGATGGAGTCGGGCACCTTGCCGCTGACGTTCAGCCGCAGCTTGTAGGAGACCGACTGGCCCGCACCGAGCGAGAACGCGTCGAACGTGCCGCCCTCGCCCGCCGTGCCCGCGATCGTCTCCCAGGAGCCGGACGCCTTGTTGAAGACCTGGACCTTGATCTGGCCCGAGTAGTCCTTCTCGTTCTCCCAGCCGAACGCGGCGACACCGATCACCGGCTTGATGTCCTTGACCTCGTCGTCGCCGCGGTTGGACACGTTGAACGAGAACGCGGTCCAGCCGCTGCCGGCCACGATCGTCTCGGGCAGCCCGGACAGACCGCTGGTCACGTGGGCGCTGACTTCGCCGGTGCTGTCGCCGTTCTCGTCGACGCAGAGCTCGGGGTCGCCGCCGGGCTTGCTGGCGCTGGGCGACGGGGACACGGACGGGGAGCTCGTGTCGTCGGCCGGGGTGCTCGTGTCGTCCGAGGGGCTGCTCGTGTCGTCGGCCGGGGTGCTCTGGTCGTCGGCCGGGGTGCTCGTGTCGTCGGCGGGAGTGCTGGCGTCGTCGGCGGGAGTGCTCGTGTCGTCGGCGGGAGTGCTCGCGTCGTCGGTAGGGCTGCTCGCGTCGGCGGTGGGCGTCGTCTCGTCGGCCGCGGGGCTGCTCGTCGAGGTGTTCGGCGTCTCGTCCGTCGCGAAGGCGACCGGCGCGGACAGAAGAGTGAGCGGGGCTATGACGGCAGTTGCGGCCGCGGCCACCATGGCACGACGAAGCTTCATGAAGACCTCAGGAGTCAGATGTGAATCCGGTGTGCCGCGTATGGGCGGCACACTTGGGGGAGGCCTCCGCGTGTGGGGCACGGGTGTGGCCGTTGGTTCTGGGTGTTTGATCCGTGAGCCATGTGAATGGTTGCCCTGGCACTCACAAGTTTCTTTTGTGGGCTGAGTCACACCCCAAATCCCCCTGGATCTCCCCGGATCTGCTTGTGAAGCGCTTTCCCAACCCTTAGAAATGTGCGTCGTGTCTGAAAAGCCGTCCGAGGAACCGTCCTCGACCCCGGAGATCCCCGACGACGTCTGGGAACAGTTCGCCCGCGACACCGAACGGGACATCCGCGACTCGGCCCCCAAGGAGCCCTCCGCGCGCGCCCGCTTGGTGACCGAGCGGCTGCGGCAGCAGGAGGCGCGGGGCGAACAGCCGGAGGGCTGGCGCACCGGCCCTCAGCGGCGTGGGATGGACGGGCGCGCGGCAAGGCGTCGGCGCCTGTGGGCGGTTGCCGGCGTGGTCGCCGCCCTGGCGGTGGCCGTCGTGGCCATCAAGCCGTCGCTGCTGCCGGGCGACCCGTTCGGCAAGGGAACACCGCGGGCCGGCGCCTCACCGCTGCCGTTGGAGACCGCGGCCCCGACCGCACCCCCGGCCGCAGCGGACCCCGAAACCCCCACGCTGGACGAGCCGTTCGCGGGCTCCCCGGCCCTGGGGTGGGCCGACGGCGCGGCCGGCATCGTCCCGCCGAAGGCCACGGCCCTCGGCGGCCTGTCGAAGGACCGGGTCGAACTCGCGCTCCAGCAGACCAAGAAGCTGCTCGTCCACGCCAACCTCGACAAGAAGACCCTGCGCGGCGAACACCCCGGGGCCGCCCTCGCCGTCCTCGACCCGAAGCAGCCGCAACTGCTCGACGACCTCGACCGTTCCCTGCGCGCCCCCGGCAAGAAGGACGACCCGCTGCGCATGTTCAGCCGCTTCGACCCCGCCGACGTGGAACTGGTCGGCGATGTGGTCAAGACGCGTGGCCGGATGACGTTCGAGAAGGGCGACCAAGGGGGCGTGGCCGTGCACGCCGACTACACCTTCGTCTACCCGCTCGTACGGACCGACGGCTCGGTCGAGGTGACCCGCACCATCGTCCGCCGCGTCCTCGACGTGGAACTCCTCGACCCCGCCCGCTACCGGACCACACCGGGCAGGCTCAACGTCCTGCGCTACGACATCAACTCGGGCAACTCGGCCTGCGGTGTGTACGACGGCTATCTGCACCCGCGGTTCGACACGTCCGACCGGACGGGCGAGCCCGCGACGGGCCCGACGACGGACCCGTACGACCGCAGCAAGGACCTGGACGCGAACCCGGACACCTGCGGAACGGTGTCCCGCATCTGAGACCCCGATGCCTGAATCCCGGGCGTCTGGATCTCCGACCGGGACAGACGAGGGGCCCCGCGGGCTCGCGCCCGCGGGGCCCCTCTTCAGTCAGCACCGACGTCAGGGCAGCGCCGGTGCCTGGGAGCGGCGCCGGGGGTAGCGCCGCCGGCCTGTGTGCCCGGGGTCGGCGCCCCGGCGCATGCGGGGCGCGCGGATGGTCTCGACCTTTGGCGGTGGGGGACGAGACGTATGCGGTTGTCCACGGCGGGACTTGGGGGGCTTTCTGTGCATCGTGCTCGAAGGCGGCGGCCCCCGCAACCGTTCGGCCCACCCTGGTGCTTCTTCTCGTAATTCCGCGGCCGACCCCGGGCGTCCCCGGAGCCGGCCGTTCTCTTGGGTGACCGGGCTGCTGTCCCCTGCCGTCCGGTCACTTGCCTGGAGCGAGGTCCCACGACGCACGGCACGATCCGTACGTCTCATCGCTCCAGCGAGCCACGCGTGGTTCTTTCGCGCCCGCCCCTGGCTGGCACGGACACCACGCCCAACGAAACGTCGCGCGCCGCGGTCACGCGCCGTACGGGTGAGAGCGTCCCGAACTCAGATGCGACCCCGGCACAGTTCGAGGAGCGTCATCGCGAGGGACGTCCCCGGCTTGCCGAGCGCCTCGCTGTAGTGGTTGAGGATCTCCATCTCGCGGGACAGGTTCACGCGCCGCCCGCCGGAGGTGATCCGCGCCTCCTGGATCACGGCGGACACGGCCATCCGCTCCTGGATCAGCCCGATGATCCGGTCATCCAGAGCGTCGATGCGCTCACGGGCACCGGTGATCACGTCGGCGGCCTCGGGGGTACGGGCACCGGTCACGTCGGTGGCGGTCGTGGCGGTCACGCCGGTCGTGGCGGTCTCCGCGGTCGTGGCGGTCATGTCGGGGCTCCTCATCGAAAGGCGGAAGGCGGAAGGGATGCGGTGCGGTGCCCCGGGCGGCAAGATCCGGAAAACACCAGGCGCCCCGGACCTTGTCGGCCCGGGGCGCCTGGGAAGTCGCTTGTCAGTAACTCAAGCAGCACGACCATGGCAGCCGGCGGGCCGGTTGCCATAGGTAAAGAGGAAGGTCGGTTGCGTGAGCATGGGCGCCAGTATGCCACGGAAAATTTCCGGCGCCGGTGCTCACCTCTCAGGTGCCGGGGTCCCGCCCGCGCCCACCTCGGTAGAATCGGAGAGCACAGAGACCCCGCCCCACCGCCGGAAGGCCCCCGTGTCATCAGCGACCCCCGCTGCCGCCGCCCCCGACACCGTCCTGGTCGTCGACTTCGGCGCGCAGTACGCCCAGCTCATCGCCCGTCGCGTCCGCGAGGCACGGGTCTACAGCGAGATCGTGCCGAGCACCATGCCGGTGGCGGAGATGCTCGCCAAGAACCCGGCGGCGATCATCCTCTCCGGCGGCCCTTCCTCGGTGTACGCCGACGAGGCCCCCCGTCTCGACCGCGAGCTCTTCGAGGCCGGTGTTCCCCTCTTCGGCATGTGCTACGGCTTCCAGCTGATGGCGCAGACCCTCGGCGGCACCGTCGACAACACGGGCGCCCGCGAGTACGGCCGTACGCCGCTGCACGTCTCGAAGCCCGCCTCCACCCTCTTCGAGGGCACCCCCGACGAGCAGCCGGTGTGGATGTCGCACGGCGACGCCTGCTCCGCCGCGCCCGAGGGCTTCACCGTCACCGCGTCCACGGACGTCGTCCCGGTCGCCGCCTTCGAGAACGACGAGAAGAAGCTCTACGGCGTCCAGTACCACCCCGAGGTCATGCACACCACGCACGGCCAGCAGGTGCTGGAGCACTTCCTGTACCGGGGCGCGGGCCTCACCCCGAGCTGGACCACGGGCAACGTGATCGAGGAGCAGGTCGCCGCGATCCGCGAGCAGGTCGGCGACAAGCGGGCCATCTGCGGGCTCTCCGGCGGTGTGGACTCCGCCGTCGCCGCGGCCCTCGTCCAGCGGGCCATCGGCTCCCAGCTGACCTGCGTGTACGTCGACCACGGTCTGATGCGCAAGGGCGAGACCGAGCAGGTCGAGAAGGACTTCGTGGCAGCGACCGGCGTCCAGCTGAAGGTCGTGGACGCCGAGGAGCGGTTCCTGACCGCCCTGAAGGGTGTCTCCGACCCGGAGCAGAAGCGGAAGATCATCGGCCGGGAGTTCATCCGGGTCTTCGAGCAGGCGCAGGCCGAGATCATCGCGGACGCGGGTCCCGAGGTCGCCTTCCTGGTCCAGGGCACGCTGTACCCGGACGTCGTCGAGTCCGGCGGCGGCACCGGCACCGCCAACATCAAGTCCCACCACAACGTGGGCGGCCTCCCCGAGGACCTCGAGTTCCAGCTCATCGAGCCGCTGCGCAAGCTGTTCAAGGACGAGGTCCGCATGGTCGGCCAGGAACTCGGCCTGCCGGACGAGATCGTCCAGCGCCAGCCGTTCCCCGGACCCGGCCTGGGCATCCGTATCGTCGGCGAGGTCACCAAGGAGCGTCTGGACCTGCTCCGGGAAGCCGACGCCATCGCCCGTGAGGAGCTGACCGCGGCCGGCCTCGACCGGGACATCTGGCAGTGCCCGGTGGTCCTGCTCGCGGACGTCCGCAGCGTCGGAGTCCAGGGAGACGGCCGCACCTACGGCCACCCGATCGTGCTGCGCCCCGTCTCCTCCGAGGACGCCATGACCGCCGACTGGTCGCGGCTGCCGTACGACGTCCTCGCGAAGATCTCGACCCGGATCACCAACGAGGTCAAGGACGTCAACCGGGTCGTCCTCGACGTGACGTCGAAGCCGCCGGGGACCATCGAGTGGGAATGATCCCGCTGTCCGTGAAGGTCATGTCCGCCTGAGTGTGCGCGCCGGCTCTGAGGGCTTCCAGACCTGGACGACCAGGTACGTGTCGTCCTCGACGTAGGTCCGTACGACCTCCGTCAGCTCGGTGCGGAAGAGGTGGAACGGCTCCGGCGGTTCCACCTCTTCGACGTACCGGGTCCTGGTCTCCGGGTCCTCCACCTCGATCGCCCGGCCGCTGATCCGTACGTCGCCGCCGCCCATGCTCTGGCCCTCCCCGGGGTTCGCCTGGAGTGCGAAACGCGGGTCGCGGCGCAGGTCGAGGGCCTTGAGCGAGTCGGGCATCATGCCCAGCCACAGCTCGCCGTTCAGGAACCGCACTTCCAGGCCGGTGGTGCGCGGCGAGCCGTCCTTGCGCAGGGTCGCGAGGACGTGGTGCGTGAAGGCGCCGAAGCGTGCCTCGACCGTCTTGGCGAGGTCGGGTTCCGCGGCGGAGAAAGCCGCCCAGTTCGCTGTCCGGTTCATAGCGGCCAGTCTCGCGCCGATACCCGACATCTTCTGTCGTGTATTGCTTGCGTGCGTCATCTTTACAACGCTGCGCTGTTCTCCTGCGCTGACCGACGGTAACTTCCGCCCCGTAAAGCACCCGCAGTGCTGGAGGACGACACATGTACGGGACGCCCGGAGCCGGGCCCACACCGCCGATGCCGCTGCCCACCGACCGGCTGCGGTTCGCGATGCCGCCGATGCACGAATCGGTCGACGACGAGCGACGGCACCGCAAGGAGCGGCTCGCGGGCGCCCTGCGTATCTTCGGCCGGCTCGGCTTCGAGGACGGGGTGTCGGGGCACATCACCGCCCGCGACCCCGAGTACAGCGACTGCTTCTGGGTCAATCCGTTCGGGATACCGTTCAAGCACGTCACCGTGAGCGACCTGGTGCTGGCCAACTCCGACGGGCAGGTGATCGAGGGCGGCTACCACGTCAACCAGGCCGCGTTCACCGTGCACGCCCAGGTGCACGCCGCCCGCCCCGACGTCGTCGCCGTCGCCCACTGCCACTCCGTGTACGGCCGCGCCCTGTCCACGCTGGGCGACCTCCTGGACCCGATCACCCAGGAGAGCTGCGCCTTCTACGAGGACCACGCCCTGTACGACGCCTACTCCGGCGTCGCCGTCGACGCCGACGAGGGCCGCCGTATCGCCACCGCCCTCGGTACCCGCAAGGCACTCGTGCTGCGCAACCACGGCCTGCTGACCGTCGGCGACTCCGTGGACGCGGCGGCCTGGTGGTTCCTGTCGTTGGAACGGTCCTGCCAGGTGCAGCTGACAGCGAAGGCCGCCGGTCGGCCCGTCCTGATCGACCACAGGATGGCGGTGGCGACCCGGGAGCAGCTGGGCGGGGACCTGGTGGCGTGGATCAACTACCAGCCGATGTGGCAGGACATCACTCGCAGCGAACCGGACCTGTTGAGCTGACGGTTCAGAAACCCCGCAGGACGGCCGCCTTGGTCATCGTGAACTCCTCGTCCGTGAGCACGCCGTCGCGATGCAGCTCGCCCAACTCGCGCAGCCTTCGCAGGAGTACGTCGTGATGGTCGGCCGAGGGTCCGACGGCCGCCGCGAGGCGGGGCCGGGCGGCGCGCCGTTGGCCGTCCTCGGCACCGGTGCGGGCGGAGGGGTGCGGCAGCCGGGCCGTGACGGCGGCGGCGACGATCGCCGTGAGCAGGTCGCGGCGGGGGCTGCCCCACAGGTCAAGGGCGTACGGGTCCTTCTCGGGCGGCAGCTTGGAGAACGCCGTCTCACGGGTGGCGAAGCGCAGGAAACCGTCCTCATGACCGGAGTTGGGCAGCCACTCGACCTGGACGACGTCCCCGATGTCGATGATCCGCGGACCGGTGGCCCGTTTGACCCGGTCGGAGGTGTCGGACCAGTCGATCCGCACCTGGGTGCCGTCGAAGGAGACCGTGCCGTCGGAGGAACGCACCGAGACCGGGACCGGCGGCCCGGGCAGGAGGTACGCCTCGGCCGATTCCTGGGGGATCTGGTCCAGGAGCAGCGCGTGGCGGATCTCCTCGGCCACGTACTCGGCGACTCCCGCCCGGTCGATGTCCACCACCAGCCGGTAGGGATCGGCCGGATCGGGCAGCCGTCCACCGGTCGCCTGAAGCAGCGGATCCGCGCCTTCGCGCAGTCGTATGCGAAGCCGCCCGCGCTTGCGTTCGGGTTCGAAGACCACACCCGAGACGGCCTCCAGGGGCACGGCGATCTCCCCGTACGTCTGCCGGAACAGCGGCACGGAGCGGTGCAGGCCCGGCGTGATCCGGACCGTGCTGCCGTCGAAGGCCCAGGTCCCGTCGCGCTGGATGATCTCGGCCATGGCCACATTCTCGCAGCCGGGTCAACACGCCGGTCCCTGCTTCACCCCGCGCTGACCGGACCTGGCCGACGCGGACCGTGTCCGATAGGGCACAATTCGCTGTCACGGTAGGGGAGTTGCGGGGCCGGGAAGGCGGACGTCGGACGTGGCGGTGCAGGAGGCGAGACAGGGCGTGAGCGGGGGCGCGCAGGGCGGTCCCGGGGGTGCGCGGGGCGGACCTCGGGGAGCGCACGAAGGGGGCTGCACCTGCGGGGACTGTCCGCACGGGGCGCGGGCCGGCCACCGGCAGGCGGTCGCCGCGTTCCTGCTGAAACGGGACGGGTTCGCGGCTGGGGAGGGGCTGCCCGCGGGCGTGGCCCACTCGGCCTCGGCCTCCCGCCAGTGGGTCTCGGAGGAGCTGACCCAGTCCGCCGAACTGGTCGCCGCACGCGGCCGGGCCGAGGGCGAGGCCTGGCTGGCCCTGCTGTGGCGCCGTACCGCGATCATGGTGTGGGCGCTCGTCGTCCTGCTGCTCCTGGTGCAGGCCCTCACCGCGATCGGCGCCGGCTGGACGACCGCGCGCACGGCCGGACTGCTGGCCGCCCTGCTCCTGGCGGGGGTGCTGACCGCGGCCTCCTGGTTCCACCGGGCGCGCGGGGGTGCGCTGGCGCCGGTGATCGGCGAGGACAACCGCCTGTCCACCTCCCGCGCGGTGGCGGTCGGCTGGGTGCTCTTCGTCGCGTACGCCGTGCTCGTCCTGGTCGGCCGCCTGGCCGCCGCCTCCGACCACGCCGAACGCGACGCGCTGATCTCCGGTCTCCAACTCGCCCGCGGCGCCGGCGTGGTGACCGTCCTCGCCGTGGTCTGCGGGATCGCCGTGCTGGTACGGCGCGTGGTCGGACTGCGCGTCCTCGGGCAACGCCTGCAGAAGGTCCGGGCGGACCGGCCTCGCGCCGCCGATCTCCTGACGGACGACGCGGGCCGGGGCACCTTCGCCGACATCCAGTACGTCGTCATCAGCACGGTGTCCCTCCTGTTCGCGGCGGTACGGCTCGCCCGGCGCCCCGACCAGTTGCCGGACCTGCCCTGGGGACTGGCGGTGGTGGTGCTGGTGTCGGCGGGGACCTATCTCGCCGGGAAGTACGCGGAGGGCGGCCGCCCGGTCATCCTCTCCGTCGTACGGGCCCGTGAGGCCGGCGACCTGGACGGGCCCATCCGCACCGGCGACGACGTCGAGATCCGCGGCGCCGGATTCGTGCCCCCGGGCGCGCAGACAGCGGACCGGCTGTCGCGGATGGTCGTGCGTATCGGCGCGGTGAATGTGCGGGTGCCGCTGGTGCCGGTGACCGGCGGTTTCAGCAACCCGACGGACTCGGTGCTCACCGTGCCGGTGCCGGTGGACGTGGAACCGGGCCGCGTGGAGGTCCAGGTGGTGACGGCGGCCGGGGTGGAGACGAACCGGTACCAGATCGACGTCACCGAGTGATCGACGTGACCGGGCAGCGGTCGCAGGGCCAGGATCGTCGAGTTCGCCGATATCGGAGAATCTGGTCAGGACAAGGGAGAAACTGGTCGGGACAGGATTGAGCGCGGCTCTTCTGTCGTACGTATCGTCCTTGAAGGGGTCATGCACGGCAGGCGAGAGGCGGCTTGGAGCGATGACTCACAGCATTCGTACGGACACGCACTCCCCCTATCTCGACGGCGGCCGCGACTGGCGGGACTCCGCCGTCCGCTACGCACTCCTCCCACTCCGCGTCTTCCTCGGCGTCACCTTCATCTACGCCGGACTGGACAAACTCACCGACAGCGCCTTCATGAAGGCCTCCGGCTCCGGTTCCGTCGGTGACCTGATGCGCACCGTCCGCGACTCCTCCGCCATCCCGGCCCTGGTCGACCTGGCCCTGAAGAACCCCTCCGGCTTCGGCTACGCCATCGCCTTCGGTGAACTCGCCGTCGGCATCGGCACCCTGATCGGCCTCCTCACCCGCCTGGCCGCCCTCGGCGGCGCCCTGATCTCGCTCAGCCTGTGGCTGACCGTGAGCTGGGCCTCCGACCCGTACTACTACGGCAACGACCTCGCCTACCTCATGGCCTGGATCCCCCTCGTCCTGGCCGGTGCCCCCGTCCTCTCCCTGGACGCGGCCATTCGATCTCGCCGCCGACAGCGGTCGGGGGCGTATCGCTAGGGGCGCCCCTGCCCACCTCCATGGCGTCCACGGGGGCCACGGAGCCCTCGGCCCGGGTGTCAGTGCCGTATCTCAGTCGGGGCTTTCGTCGGTGCTCCTGTGGGCTCCGGATGGCGCGCTTTCCGGCGTCTGCGCAGGGACCCGGTCACGAGGGCCACCATGCCCGCCAGGAACAGACCGATCACGACCACGGGGATCACCGCGAACCACGGGGTCTCCCAGAGGCCGCCCGCGTCACCGGCGTAGATGATGCCCGCGAGGGTGAGGAACAGGCCGGCGACCAGCTTTCCGGGCTGGAACTCATGACGCAGCACGGCTCACCTCCGCCTGGCCCACGCCCACCTGGAGGTCGAGGTCGACCGTGCCGGCGCTCCTCACGCCTCGGTTCGGCTCCAGGGTCACCTGCTTGTACCTGCCCGGCTCCACGTCCACGTCCTTCTGCTCGTCACCCGGCAACTGGATGTCGCCCACCCCCACGTCGATGTTCAGCTTCACCGTCAGGTCCGGCGGCACGACCACCCGGACCCGGCCCACGCCCACCTCGACCTCCGACTCCACCGTCTGCCCCTCGGCCAACCGCAGCCCCGTCAGGTCCAGGGTGCCGACGCCGGTGCCGAGGTCGTACTTCCGCTGGAGGTCGGCCACCGCGGCGGGCCGCCAGGTCGTGCGCACCCAGTCCGTGCCGATGTTCTTCGGCAGCGCCGCCGAACCCGCCAGCAGGCCCGCCGTGATGATCGCCAGGAAGATCGACCCCGCGCCCGTACGCCCCAGGTACGCGCTGAGGGCGATACCGCCGCCCAGCACGATGAGCGCGCTGGCCAGACCGGTCTGCAGGCTGGTGCCGAGTGCCTGCTCCTCCCATGTCGCCCCCGTGCCGATGCCGCCCGCGAGAAGGGCCAGGAGGAACACCCAGCCGCCGATCCAGCGGGGACCGCGCGGCTTGGGCTCCCGCGCGGGCGGCGTGCGTATGTCCTGGCGGCCGGCCCAGCCGGTGCCGAGGCTGATGTTGACGGCCGCGGCGATGTCCCGGTCACGGGAATCGCGTGGTCCCCACAGATAGCCGGTGCCGCCGACATGGGTGCCGTCCTTGACGATGGGGTCCCGCCACCAGGACGGGTACGCGGCGGGGACCGGCGGTGCCTGGGCCTCCGGCGGCGCGTCGGCGACGGCCTGCGCCGCCAGCGGGTCCGTGTCGGGCGCGCCACGGTGCCGCGACCAGTACCCGGCGCCGGCGAGGAGCAGGGAGAGGACAACCGCGAAGGTCAGCACCGAGCCGTTGTTCAGCAGCGTCAGGAACACCCCGCAGCCGACCAGCGCGAACAGCACGGCCGCCAGCGCCTGGCCGTCCACACGGCCGGCGAAGAGCTTGCGGACCTCGTTCTCGTCCTCGTCGTCGTACGGGACGAAGAGCCACGCGAAGCCGTAGAAGATGAGGCCGATGCCGCCGGTCGCGGAGAGCACGGCGAGGGTGATCCGGAAGATCACCGGATCCATGTCGCACTGCCGCCCGAGTCCGGCACACACCCCGGCGAGCATCTTGAGCCGCCGGTCACGCCGGAACGTGCGGGGCGGTTCGGCCGGGTCGGTGGCCGCGGACACGTCGGCGTCGGCGTCCCCCCGCTCGCCCGCACCCCGCTCCTGTGGCGTACCCCCCTCCCCGTGCGCGCCCCGCTGCGTCCGCGTGTGCGCCTCCTCGTGCGCGCGCGGTTCCTTTTCCGCGGCGCGGGCGGGGCGCGTGCCGGACGAGGTGCCCTCGTCCGGCACGGAGTCCGCGGCGTGCTGGTGCTCTGTCATGTGTCCATGGTGACGGGCGAGCCCGCGCGACGGCAGTCGGTATGACCCTGGCCCGACCCTGATATCGCCCCTGACCCGGCGCCGGGGAAGCGTTCGACCGCTGGGCCCGTCGAAGATCAGGGGTGTCTCGGGGGACAACCCTGATGCCCCGGACAGCCCGCCGTGTGACCATCGTTGGCATGCCGGAAGCCGCAGCAGCGCCCCTCGTACCACCGCGGCCGCCGCGCAAGCTCTACCGCAGCAGTGACGGACGCTGGCTCGGTGGCGTGGCGCGGGGGCTCGCCGGTCATCTCGGGCTGCCCGTGATCTGGGTGCGGCTGGTCTTCGTCGGCCTGTTCATGGCGGACGGCCTCGGGGCCCTGCTGTATGCCGCGTTCTGGTTCTTCGTACCTCTCGGTGTCGGCGGCGTCGGCGGTCAGCGGCCCCCTTCCCTGGTCAGCACCGAGACCTCGCCGGACGGCCGCCGCAAGCTCGTCGCCCGCAGACCGGACAAGGGCCAGATCGTGGCCCTGCTGCTCATGGTCGTCGTGGCCATGGTCTTCGTCGGCAATGTGAACCTCGGCAACGGCGCGAAGGCGTATCTGTGGCCGATCGTCCTGGTCGGCGCGGGCGTCGCCCTGGTCTGGCGGCAGGCGGACAACGCCCGGCGGGCCCGCTGGGTCGAGGCGGGCCGCCGTCGGCGGACGCTCACGCTGCTGCGCGCGGGCGCCGGTGTCCTGCTCGTCACCGCCGGCGTCTCCGGGATCTTCGTCCTGCAGGGCTCCGCCGCCCACCTCGGCTCGGTCCTCCAGGCCGCGCTCGCGGTTCTCGTCGGTATAACGCTCCTCGCCGGCCCCTACCTCGTGCGCATGACCCAGGACCTCTCCGAGGAGCGTCTGATGCGCATCCGCGCGCAGGAGCGTGCGGAGGTGGCCGCTCATGTCCACGACTCGGTGCTGCACACCCTGACCCTGATCCAGCGCAACGCGGAGAACGCGAACGAGGTGCGCCGCCTCGCCCGCGCCCAGGAGCGTGACCTGCGCACCTGGCTCTACAAACCCGAGGGCACCGGAAAGGACGAGGCCGACGAACCGACCACCCTCGCCGACGCGGTCCGGCGCAACGCCGCGGAGGTCGAGGACAAGCACGGCGTCCCCATCGAGGTCGTGGTCGTCGGCGACTGCCCCCTCGACGAGAGAATCGGGGCACAGATGCAGGCCGCGCGTGAGGCGATGGTGAACGCGGCCAAGTACGGTGGCGAGGGCGGGGCCGTACAGGTCTTCGCCGAAGTCGAGGGAAAGACGGTCTTCGTGTCCGTCCGGGACCGCGGGCCCGGCTTCGACCTCGACTCGATACCCGCCGACCGTATGGGCGTCAGAGAATCGATCATCGGCCGTATGGAGCGCTACGGCGGCACGGCGCGACTGCGCGCGGTGCCGGACGGCGGCACGGAGGTCGAGTTGGAGATGGAGAGGGCGGAGAAGACGTCATGAGCGACCCGACCGAGACGAACGCGGAGCCCACGGAGCCGATGCCTGGTGGCGGCCCGGCCGAGCGGCACGCGCGCGTGGTCCTCGTCGACGACCACCGCATGTTCCGTACCGGCGTCCAGGCCGAGATCGGCCGGACCGAGCAGACCGGCGTCGAGGTGGTCGGCGAGGCCGCCGACGTCGACCAGGCGGTCACGGTCATCACCGCGACCCGGCCCGAGGTGGTCCTGCTCGACGTCCACCTCCCGGGCGGCGGCGGCGTCGAAGTACTGCGCCGCTGCGCCCCGTTGATGGCCGACGCCGAGCAGCCCGTGCGCTTCCTCGCGCTGTCCGTCTCGGACGCGGCGGAGGACGTGATCGGCGTGATCCGCGGCGGAGCGAGGGGCTACGTCACGAAGACGATCACCGGCACGGATCTGATCAACTCCATCTTCCGGGTCCAGGAAGGCGACGCGGTCTTCTCGCCTCGGCTCGCCGGCTTCGTCCTGGACGCCTTCGCGTCCACGGACGCACCACCCGTCGACGAGGATCTCGACCGCCTCACCCAGCGCGAGCGGGAAGTGCTGCGGCTCATCGCCCGCGGCTACGCCTACAAGGAGATCGCCAAACAGCTGTTCATCTCGGTGAAGACGGTCGAGTCACACGTCTCGGCGGTCCTGCGCAAGCTCCAGCTGTCCAACCGGCACGAGCTGACGCGGTGGGCGACGGCTCGGCGGTTGGTCTGACTGTCCGGTAGCCGCGCCGACGATCACACCGTTACGCTGTGCCCGACGGGAGGAGGGCTCGTATGCTGCTGCGTTTCCGTACGGCGAACGTACGGTCACTGCGTGACGAGCAGGAGCTGTCCTTCGTCGTTCCACCTGGTGAGGAATCCGACGCGGCGCGACCAGTCCAGCTCTCGGACGGCAGGCAGCTGGGCATTTATCCGGTGATCGGGGTCTTCGGTGCCAACGCCTCGGGGAAGTCCAACATCATCACCGCGTTGAAGAAGATGAAAAGCGCGGTTCTGGACTCCTACGGCTTGTGGACCTCCTACACCGGCGTCCCCGAGCGCGAGCCCTTCGCTCTTGACGCCGAGTCGGCAGGTGAAAGCACTTTCTACGAGGCGGATTTCGTCCTGGACGACGGGGTGCGTTGGACCTACGGGTTCGAGCTCGGGGATCGACGCGTGGAGTCTGAATGGCTTCACGCCTATCCCAAAGGCCGTCGGCAGGTCTGGCTGGACCGGGACGCCGCGCGGGACAACGTCTTCGACTTCCCGGGCGACCGCATCCAGGACCGTGCGCGCCTGGCACGTTCCACACGCCCCAACGCTCTGCTTCTGAGCCGTGCCGCGAGCGACAACCATCCCCAGCTGTCCCGCATCTACGGCTGGTTCCGATCGAACCTCTGGGACATCACCCCTGAGACCGAGCTGAAGGACCGGGAAGGCTACACGGCCCAGCAACTCCTCGACGACAGGAACAGAGAACGGGTCCGGGAACTGCTGAGAGTGGCTGACCTGGGCATCCAGGGTGCCGAAGTGGAGCGTCAGCCGGGAGTAAGAGCCCCCGCGGTAAGGTTGCTGCACGGAAGCGACCGCGACACCGCTGTGGCCCTCGACTGGGCGAAGGAGTCGTTCGGTACCCGTTCTTGGTTCGCTCTGATCGGGCCGCTCCTCCTGGCCCTCGACAGCGGAGCCGTACTGCTCATCGACGAACTGGACGCGAGCCTGCACCCGAAGTTCGCAGCCGAGGTGGTCAGGCTGTTCCAGGCCCCCTGGGCCAATGAGAAGAACGCCCAACTGCTGTTCACCTCGCATGATGCCTCGCTCTTGAAGAGGCCCCGAGGGGGACGGCTCCTCGAACCGGGGCAGATCTGGCTGACGGAGAAGGACAAGCGCGGAGCCACCGAGCTGTTCCCGCTGAGCGACTTCGACCCTAAGCCCGAGGAAGACCTCGAGGACTCGTACCTGGCCGGCGCGTACGGCGCCGTACCGAATGTCGACCAGGGGCAGATCGGACGCAAGGTACTCACGGCACTGGCAGGGGAGGCAGAGCGTTCCTGATGGCGAGGGACAGGGGGCGGGACAATCCCGTACGCGCCAAGCGGCAGCGGAAGCTGCGGCGCGAGGTGTACGTCTTCACCGAGGGCGCGGTCACGGAACCAGGCTTCATCACTTTTGTGACGGAGAACGGCTCCCGCAAGGAACCCGATCACGAGATCGTCTGCAAGGTCGAGAACCGCAGTGCGCCGACCAAGCGACGCAAGCCGCTTCCCCTGGTGGAAGAAGCGGTCACCAAGTGGCGTGAGGTCCAGCGCGCCGCCGAGAAAGCCGGGATCGAGCCCGACGACTGGAACTGGCCACAGGTGTGGTGCCTGTTCGACCGGGACCGGCACGAAGACATCCCCACGGCGTTCTCCAGGGCCAGGAAAGAAAAGGTGCATGTCGCCTACTCCCACCCGTGCTTCGAACTGTGGCGACTGCTGCACTACCAGAATTACACGAGCACCTTCGGGGGAGTGTGCGACAGCGCGGCGGACATGCTGAAACAGCAGCCGGGATTCGCGCAGACCTACGGCCCCTCGATCCGTTCCGTCTCCGAGGAACAGGCCAAGCACGTCATGCCGCGTCAGCTGAGGGGCCGGTACAAGACGGCGCAGCGTTACGCGGAGCGCCTCGCGCGCCGCCACTCCGGCCGCCAGGACCAGAACGGATGGGACCCGTACACGGACGTCTGGAAGTTCGTCGAGGACGGGCTGGACGTTTCCGACTACTGACCGGGCAGTCGATGGACCACTCGCGTTTCACCGTCAGGTTGCTACCGGAAGTCGATCAGTCACCAGGGAGAGCCGTACGTGGCCAAGCTCACGCTCGCGCAGTTGGAACGCCATTTCTTCGCGGCGGTCGACATCCTGCGCGGCACGATGGACGCCGCCGAGTACCGCGACTTCATCTTCGTGCTGCTGTTCCTCAAGCGGGTCAACGACGAGTTCGAGGCGGCACGCGAGGCGATCATCAAGGAGCGCCTCGCGGAGGGCGATACCCAGGAGGAGGCCGAGGACGAGGCCGAGTCGTACGAGTGGTACGACGCACACGGTGTGATCTTCGTGCCCGAGGCCGCCCGCTGGGACCGACTGGTGGGCGCGGTCGACAACGTAGCGAGAGAGTACCTCCAGCCCGCGTTGGACGCATTGGAACGCCAACCCGGCAACAGCGAGCTGCGGGGCCTCTTCTCGCACGTCAACTTCGACCGCATCGGGGGCGGCGGCAGCGCCCGTAAGTCGGCAGCCGAACTGGCCGACAAGCGCCTGGCCGCCCTGATCGACCACTTCGGCGGCATCCGGCTGCGCGGCGAGGACTTCGAGTTCCCTGACATGATCGGTGCCGCGTACGAGTACCTGATCAAGGACTTCGCGGACTCGGCGGGCGGCAAGGGCGGGGAGTTCTTCACCCCCCGTGCCGTCGTCCGCATGATGGTGGAACTGGCCCGCCCGCACGGCGACATGAGGGTGTACGACCCTTGCGTGGGCTCGGGCGGCATGCTCATCCACGCCATGGAGTACGTGGACGAGCACGGCGGCGACTCCCGCAACCTGGTCCTTGCCGGGCAGGACGCCAACAGCGGCTCCTGGGTGATGGCCACGATGAATATGCTGTTCCACAGGGCGAAGAAGTTCTCCCTGCGCACGGGTGACATCCTCACCAACCCCCACCACCCCGAGGGCGGTTTCGACCTCGCCCTCAGCAACCCGCCCTTCTCCATGGACTACAAGAAGGACGAGGTCCCGCGCCTGAAGGCGCGGATGCCGCACGGCGAGACGTCCGAGCGCGGCAAGGCGGACCTGATGTTCCTCCAGCACATGCTGGACATGGTGAAGCAGCGGTCGGGCGCGGTCTTCACGGTCATGCCGCACGGCGTACTCTTCCGGGGCGGCGAGGAACAGAAGATCCGCGCGAAGCTGCTGATGGAGCACGACCTGATCGAGGCCGTCATCGGCCTCGCGCCCAACCTGTTCTACGGCACCGGCATCCCCGCCTGCGTACTGGTCCTGCGCCCGCCGAGCCGGCGCCGCCCCGACCGCCGTGGCAGGGTCCTGTTCATCAACGCGGACCGTGAGTTCCACGCCGAGCGAGCGCAGAACATCCTGCTCTCCGAGCACATCGAGAAGATTGTCTCGACGTTCCACTCGTGGCAGGACGACGAGGTTTTCGAGGACGTGCCCGGCTTCGCGCGCGCGGTCACGCGAGACGAACTGGCAGACAGCAAGTTCAACTTCAACATCCGCCGTTACGTCGACAACACCCCGCCGCCGGAACCGCAGGATGTACGGGCGCACCTGGTGGGCGGCGTGCCGGTGGCGGAGATCGAGGCGAAGAAGACGCTGCTGGACGCCTACGACATCAAGGTGGCGGACCTGTTCGACGTACGGGTCGACGACCTGACCTACGTCGACTTCCCCGAGCCGGAGCGCCGTCCGGACGCGGCGCGTCTCGCGGAGTTGGCGAGTGGCCGGGAGGAGAATCTGTGGGATGCCTTCGATGCGTGGTGGGCGGCGGAGGCGGAACAGATCGCGGCGCTTGAACCTGCGGACGGCGACGACCGCACCGAACAGGAGCGCAAGGCCCAGCTGGCCCGGCTGCGGGGGGACCTGATCGGCAGCTTCCGCGAGCGCCTGCTGTCGGTGGGACTTCTCGACCGGTATGCACTTGCGGGTGCCGTGGCCGGCTGGTGGCACGACGCGAAGAACGAGCTGAAGGCGTTGTCGGTCACCGGGTTCCCGGGTGTCGTCGACGGGTGGGTAGAAACGGTCAAGGAGCTGGTCGCACCCGAAGCGGACCCGTGGATGGGCAGGCCACGTGCTCACACGGCGGCGGAGCGGCGGCAGGCGTACGGCCACAAGGTGGTCGCGGCCCTCGTACCGGACTTCTTGGAGGAACTGGCTCGGGTGGACGGAACGCTTGCCGGACTGACCGCGGAGCTGAAAGAGGCCGAAGCCGCGCTGCAGGTTCAGGCCGTGGCGGAGGACGGCGAGTCCGGCGCGTCCGTGCCGGAACCGGCCGAGGCGACCCTCGCCCGGAACGACTTGCATGCGCTCAAGCGGCAGCGGATCGCCGCGAGGAAGGCGCTCACCGCCCTGGAAGCCGACTTCCTTCCGAGACTGGCACACGCGCGTGGCACGCTGGCCGAAAGGGCGGGAGAGCGTGATCTCGTCCTCGGAATCCTGCGCGACAGCCTGGCGGGCAGGATTCAGAAGCTTGCGGGCAGCAGGCGCCGCGAACTCGTCGACACATACGGTCGCTGGCAGGAGAAGTACCGGCTGTCCTTCCGCGAGATCGAGCAGCAGCTGTACGACACCTCTCAGGGCGCGGCACAGAACAACCCCTGGTCCCAGAGGCGGGTCTGGAACGTCACGGCAGAGAGCGCACGGACGGCGGCCGGACGGCAGGAGATCGCGGCCGTCGTCCGCGAACTGATCGACGCGGAGAAGACAGTCGAAGCTGCCCTCGCAAAGCTGGAGTTCGACGAGCTGATGGAACCGCTTACGCTGCTGGCACCCGACGCCGTGGAGGAGGGCGGCGTACGACGCCTGCCGTTGAGCGAAGTCCTCGTGTCGGCGCGGACCGGGACCTGGACGCGCCATGAGTCGTCGACCGGTGTTCCTGTGATCGGCCCCGGCAACCTGACGACGACAGGTCTCGACGTCGATCCGTCCCGGCTCCGCCATGCCGACATCGGCGCCCTGCTGGAAACCGGGGACGTACTGCTGTCCGCCGTACAGACGGACGAAGGCTTCAGGATTGCGCTGTGGCAGGGGCAACTGGCACGGGCAGTCGTCGGCACGCAAGTCATCTGTCTCAGACCGCGCCCGAATGTGTTGTCCCCTCACTATCTGGCGGCATGGCTGCGACTGCCCCAGGTCCAGGACCGGCTTGTCACCGTGGCGCGGACGTCGACAGCCGGTATGACGGTTCTCAACGTGGGTCGCCTGCTCGATGTGGAGATGGAGTTGCCCGGCAGAACGGAGCAGCGGGCACTTGAGGAGCGGGCAGAGCTGCTTCATGCGCAGCAACTGGTACGGCACCGACAACTCGCCAAGCTACGGCTGATCAGAGGGGTGTTGACCGGAGTCCTCACCCAGTGAGCGGACCAGCTCGAACCAGACGGTCTTGCCGATGCCGCCGGACCGAGGTCTCGCACCCCAGCGGTCCGACAGCGCCGCCACGAGCGCCAAGCCTCGGCCGGACTCGTCGTTCGGCAGCGCCGGCCGGGGCGTCGGCGGTGTGCCGTTCGCGTCCGCGACCGAGACGCGGAGGCGTTCGGCCTCCAGGGTGCAGCGGGTCCAGATCTCGTGTCCGGGAGAGACCCGCGCATGGCGGTACGCGTTCGTCATCAGTTCGCTGAGCAGGAGTACGGCCGTCTCCGTCACCTCGTCGGGGAGCTTCCAGGAGGTGGCCTGCTCCCGGAGGAGGGCCCGGGCCCGGCTCACACTGCGGGCGTGACGGGGCAGCCGCCACTCGACTTCCTCGGGCATGCGCACTTCGTTCCTTGCGTGTGGTTCTCCGTCATTTGCCGTGATCAGGCTGGTGGTTGACGGCTAGCCTCGGGAGTAGCGGTACGGGTACACAGCGTGGCTGTACACGGTGTGACGGCGGGAGGCGGGTTCGCGCGGTGACGTCCGGGGTGTCTCAGCAGGCTCAGCAGAACTGGCGGTACTGCGGCGGGCAGATCAAGTTGTGGCGGGAGGAAGCGGGGGTCGCGCGGCAGGCACTGGCCGATGAGGCCGGGTACGACTACGAGTACGTCAAGTCGATGGAGTGCGGGCGGCGACGGCCGACGTTGCGGCTGTTGCAGGTCGCGGATCAAATGTGCGGGGCGCGGGGGAAGTTGGCGGCCGGGCATGAGTTCCTGAAACCGGAGCCGTTTCCCGCGCGGTCGCAGGAGTACATGGGGATCGAGGCCGAGGCGATCGTTGTGCATCACTATGCGCTTGGGTTGATTCCCGGCCTCCTGCAGACGAGGGAGTACGCGCGAGCGCTGATCAGCGAAAGCTGCCCGCCAATGGACGACGAGACGGTGGAGGAACGGGTTCGAGCACGGCTGGCGAGGCAGGAGGCGCTGACGCGCCGTACGAAGACGGTGTACGGCTTCGTGATCCACGAGGCAGCGTTGCGCACCGAGGTGGGCGGGCGGGAGGTTATGCGGCGGCAGTTGTTGTGTCTACCCGAGGTCGGCGCGCTGCGTAACGTGTCCATCCAGGTGCTGCCGTTCGGGAAGTGCAACGGCATCGCGCTCAATGGCCCGTTCGTATTGCTGGAGACTGCTGAACACGAGCGCTTCGCATACGTCGAGGGGCCCGAGACCAGTGTGCTGCACGCCGACGGTGACAAGGTCTCCTCCCTAGCGCAGGCGCATGGCATGATCCGCATGCAGGCGCTCGGAGTTGAGGAGTCGGCAGCGTTCATGAGGAAGGTGGCAGAGGAGCTATGAGCGGACCGCTGGCATGGTTCAAATCTAGCTACAGCGACTCCCAAGGCGGCGAGTGCCTCGAAGTCGCCGCCTGCCCCCACGCCATCCACGTCCGTGACTCGAAGCTCGGAGCTCGGAGCCCCCGCTTCGATGTCCCCCCGGATGCCTGGGCCGCCTTCGTCGCGTACGCCTCCCGCGAGGCCTGAGCTTCGGGCTTCGAGGGCCGAGACCCGAGCCCCTTTTGCAAGGAACGGGCGGAAAGACTCCACCCACCCTCCCGCCCTCCCTGTGCCTCAACTGCCGTGCGTACCAGCGCGCGTGACTTTTCGTGATCGGCTTGCGACACACCGTCGCGACCCTCTAGCGTTCGCGACAACAAACGACCCCGGTCGGGTGCTACCAACACCCGCCGGGGTCTCACCCCAAGATCGAAGAGAGCGATCTAGTGGCTTACAAAAACTCTAGCGCTGCCCTGCCCGCACCCGCAGCGCATCCCATGGCCAAGCCCGGTTACGGCAAGCGCTCCGCCCCGGACCAGAAGCCCCCGCGCCGAGGCGACTTCGACCATCTCCCGGCCCGAGAGGCGTACCTCGCGAGCCTCCTCGACCAGCTCTGCGAGAACGCGGCCATGGACGCCAAGACCATCGCCAAGGCCCAGCCGCTCTACGGTCAGCAGGCCGTCCGCACCGGGCTGATGGAGTGCACCGACTGCGGCGTACCCGGCCGGCCGGAGGCGCTGCCCGGCGGCCTCTGCCGTGCATGTGACGGCCGGGAGTCGAGCCCCCACCGAGAGCCGACCGGGATGCCGACCGGGGCGGTCCGGGCCAGGGCCGCACAGGTGCGTGCCGCCATGCGTACACCCCAACGCGCCTGAAGACGACCTTGGGCTGGAGCTTGATTGAGAAGGTCTTGTTGCCGGGTATTCAAGGGAGCGTGGGCCTTGGCGGGCGGCAGGTCGCCTACCGCCCGGCAGGACGCCAGGACCGCCTTACTCGGGGCGTCTCTGATCGCGCGGGTGCTGGGCCGCCATCGGCCTCACGGCCCGGCGCCGCCCGGGGTGAGGATTTCCATGAGATGTCCGTCGGGGTCGCGGAAGTAGGTGCCCTTGCGGCCTATGGTGCGCTTACTGTGATAGATCTGCCCGATTTCTTGGCATGTGGGATCGCCGTAGTGGGTGATTCCGCCGTGCTGGATGCGGGCGAGGGCCGCGTCGAACTCCTGCTCGCTGACCATGAACGCGTAGTGGTGTGGCTCGAAGTCGTCCAGCTGGTCGTAGTCCAGGCTGACCTTGTTGGCCAGAGTGACCGGCGTGAAGTGCGCCACCGGCGGATCTACTCTCAGGCCGAGGATTTCGGCCAGGAACTGCGCCGAGACTTGTGGGTTACGGGCGGGGACGATGGTGTGATTCAGTTCCACGGTCATAGTGACTCCTCTTCGGGGACGGGCTACGCGTGGTGGGGTGCTCGGCGGCCTTGGCGACCCGGCAGCTGCCGTGTCATACGTCGATGTCGTACCCCAGGCTCTGCAGCTTGGCCATCTTCGGTACTTCCTCTCGCTGTCGGTTGACCCGCGGCACCGAGGCCGGACACCGCCGTACTGGATCCGGCGACACTTACGACGCTCGCTTGTCCGCAGGGGTACTGCCTTCTGGGACCGTTTCATCGTCCCGGCGTAAGCAGGCCGTGAAGTCAGCCGCAGTTCCCGTTCGATGGGCGACTTCGGTCGGACCGCGCGAAGCCGTGTCAGACCTGTGGACGACACCGGACCCTGAGGGACGCGGACTCGCGGAGGGTTGATTACCGGCACCAAGTACGCCGCGAACAGCACCCGATGGAGGCAGCCCTGCTGGAGAGTCGCGCGGCCGGGGATGACCTTGAGGTCGTAGTCACGACGGAACCCAAGGAGTACCGCGGGCTCGGAGTCCCCATGTTGCCCGTAACAACCGTGGCGGGTGAGTGAGACCGCCTCACGCCACCCGGGTAGCCCCCGCGAACGGCATCTCGCCGACCGGCGCCAGCCGCACCGGTGCCGACGGGTTCGGGGCGTGGATCATCTGGCCGTTGCCGATGTAGAGGCCGACGTGACTGATGCCGGAGTAGAAGAACACCAGGTCGCCCGGGAGCAGTTCGGAGCGGGAGACGCGTCGGCCGGCGCCGATCTGGGCGTAGGTCGTGCGGGGCAGGGAGATGCCGGCGGAGCGGTACGCGGCCTGGATGAGGCCCGAGCAGTCGAAGGCGTCCGGGCCGGTGGCGCCCCAGACGTAGGGGCTGCCGAGTTTGGCGTAGGCGTAGGCGACGGCGGCCGCGGCACGGGAGTCGGGCGCCTGGGCGGTGGCGGATCCGGGTGCCGCCATGACCTCCCGCGCACCGGCGCCCGCTCGTGAGGCGCGGGCGCCGGTGCCGGCGGCGGTCTCTGTGAAGCGGGCGCGTTCCTCGGCGGACAGCTGGGACAGCAGCCGTCGGGCTGCGTCCAGTTTGCCGGTGATCGTCGTCCTGGCCCGCTTCAGCTCCGTCTGGCGGGACGTGAGCGAGGTCAGCTCGACGCGCGCGGCCCCGCGCAACCGCTCGATCTCCCGCAGCTGTCCGCGGACGCTCGCGACGGATGATGCCTGGCGGCTCCCGGCGCGCTCGACGAACTCGGCGCCGTCCAGGTACTGGTCGGGATCGTCGGACATCGCGAGTCGCAGGGCTGGATCCAGGCCGCCGTCGCGGTACTGCGCCCTGGCCATCGAACCCAGCGCATTCCGCGCCGAGTTGAGCTTCTCCGTCCGGCGCGCGGCCTCGTCCCGCAGCGTCGACAGGCGTTGTTCGGCGGCCTTCGCCTTCTCCTTGGCGCCGTTGTACTTCTCGGTCGCGACCTCCGCCTCCTGGTACAGCTTGTCCGCCTTCGCCTTGACCTGGGCCGGCGTCAGTTGCGGCTCGGCGTGTCCGGTCCCGTCGAAGCCCGTCGCCGTCGCCGCGCCCGCGAGGGCGATCGTCGCCGCTGTACGGACCGAGGTGCTGCCGACCGAACGGTGCCGGGGCTTGCGGTGCGCTGCCAACTGGGGTGCACGTCCTTTCGTACGACCGCACGGCCGAGATGTCCGTTCGAACGCCAAGCGAAGCGGACGTACGGCCGCCGTGGGGGCGGATGACGCGTCCGGCGACGGCCCGCACAGGGGAAGCGGGGCGCCGCCGGACCTTCTCGGCGGTGGTGGCCGACGGCCGCCCCTGGCCCGGGCGGCGATGGGGAGCCGGTCACCTGAGGGAGGACGCTAAACCTGACGGTGACGGCGCGGTAACGGGTTGTGCGGAAGTGCCGGGAGTGGATCGCCGGGTGACCGTAAGTGACCGTGATCCGGTGTCGGCGCCGTCGACTTCACGCAGGGCGATGACCGAAGTGGGGATTCGGGGGAGCGTGCGAGCGACGGGGTGCTAAGGGCCGCATATATGCAAGACGGGCAAGTCCGGGTCCGGGTAAGGAGCGCCGCCCGGTGTCAGGTGCCCGTTCGCCCCTGGTTAGGCTCCGGCCTCATGGACGTACTCATCCATCTCTTCGTCGGCCTGCACATCATCGGCATCGCCTCGCTGCTCGGCGGTTTCCTCACCCAGATGAAGGCGATGGGCCAGGGCGCCGCCCGCTTCGTTCCCGCGATGCTGCACGGGGCCCTGACGATGTTGGTCACCGGGGCGGTCCTGGTGGGCCTCAACCAGGCCGACGACCAGCACGTCAACAACATCAAGATCGGCGTGAAGCTGGCGCTGCTGATCGTGATCCTCGGGCTCGTCTATGTGAAACGGGACGACGAGACGGTGGACAAGGGCATGTTCGGTCTGGTGGGCGCGCTGACCACGGCGAACATCTTCATCGCGGTGCTGTGGACCTGACCTCGTGCGGGTTCGGGGGGTGAGGCCCAGACAGCCGTCAGGGAACCAGGAGGGAACCAGGAGGGGCTCTACCGGCGGACCGCCGAGATCAGTCCGCCGGGCCGCTCCTCGCGCTGCGGTGGGGTGCTGATCGGGCGGCCGTAGGCGGCAGCGCGCTCGCGCAGGGTGTGGCTGTCGGCCTTCCAGCCGTGCCCGGCCAGCCAGCCCACCGGGTCGTCGGGCATCTCCGAGACCCACATGGACGCCGCCGATCCCGGCACGGCGTCCGCGCCGAAGCGCTCGATCACGCCGCGCGAGCCCAATGTCAGCCCCATCCGACTGCCTGCCGCCGACTGCGTGCTGATCCGGGCCAGCAGCAACTCCACCGCGTCTTCGGGCAGATAGATCAGTAGTCCTTCGGCGATCCACGCGGTCGGCACGGTCGGGTCGTGCCCTGCGGCGGCCAGCGCGGCCGGCCAGTCCTCACGCAGATCCACCGCGACGGTGATCCGCTCGCAGCGTGCGGCGACCCGCTCCTGGCGCAGCACCGAAGCCTTGAAGTCCAGTGGCGCGGCGGTGTCGACCTCGAACAGCCGGGTGCCCTCGGGCCAGTCCATCCGGAAGGCCCGGCTGTCCATGCCGGCGCCGAGCAGCACGACCTGCCGGACCCCGGACGCGGAGGCCTGCTGCAACAGGTCGTCGAGGAACTTCGTCCTGATGACGATGGAGAACGACACGGCCAGCCGGCGGCGTCGCGCGGCCTCGTCATCGGGCAGCGACGGCGAGGAGGGCCACAGGCCGCCGGCGGTGGCGAAGGCCCGTGCCAGTGGGTCGCGGAACAGCGCATCCTCCCGCTCGGTCTCCAGCGCCCGCACCCTGGCCACCCCCACCGCCGTGGCCCACACTCCCGACGGCTGCACCCACTCCTGCTCATCAGTCACCGCGCCAGCCTAGAAGATCGATTCCAAGGGGCCTGATGAGGGGAGTCCGGCATGGGCGTGATCTGGTCGGGGCCAAGTGCGGAGTGCATCAGCGCCTGGACGTGAGCGGGGGCGAGGGAATGCAGGAGGGCACTGCCATGCCTCATCGGAATGTGGCGTGGCCGCCGAACGGGGGCTCCAACGCGCACCATGCGACATGAGCAGAGGTCGTCCGGCGGTGTCCTACCGAAGCGTGGTCCCTCTCGACACGTTATGTGACACCTACGGCTTGGCCGACGAGGTGATCGGCGATCCGACCGGGGCTCCGGAGTCCGGAACCCCCGCGTAGTCAGGCAGCTCGACGCCGTTGATCGCGCGCCCAACCAGCTCGGTGAACCATTCGCTGGCGAAATCGGGGCTCGGCTCGGCGTCTGGCCCGGGGACGTCGCGGCTGCGGGCGTTCAACCGGCCGATCTCCTGGTTGGCCTCGACGAACGAGCGCATCCGCGCCTCGTAGCGGGCGAACCCGGCGTCGGGGTCCCACTCGGCGGCGGCCAGTTCTCCGGCCGGCAGGTAGGCGCCGACCAGGGCCAGCCCGGTGCCCTGCCCGGACATCGGCGACGAGCTGAACGCCGCGTCCCCGAGCAACCCCACCCGTCCACTCGACCAGCGGTCCATCACCACCTGGGCGACCTGGTCGAGGTAGAAGTCCGGAGTGTCGTCCAAGTGCGCGAGGATGTCCGGGGCCAGCCAGCCCAGGCCCGCCATCCGCTCCCGCAGCAGGACCTTCTGGGCCGCGACGTCACGGTAGTCGACGTCGAAGTCAGCCGAGGTGAAGTAGAACATGGCCATCGCCCGGGTGGCGTCCTGGAAGGGCCGCAGGAGGGCGGAGCGCCCGGACTCCTGATCCTGGTACTCCAGCAGCCACCGGTCCAGCCCGAACTCGTTGGGCACACTGTAGAAGGCCAGCACGTGCCCGAGGGGGCGGAGGAACCGCTCATGCGGCCCGAAGACCATCGCTCGCAGCTCCGAGTGCAGCCCGTCTGCCCCGACCACCAAGTCGAAGCGCCGCCGGTTGCCGCCCGCGAAGACCACGTCGACCCCGTCCGCGTCCTGGGCGAGCTCGGCGATTCGGTCGCCGAAGACGTACTCGACGCCGTCGCGGGTGTCGTCGTAGAGCACCTGGGACAGGTCCCCGCGCAGGATCTCGATGTCCGCGATGAACCCGTCGCCACCGTCGTCGTCCGCGCGGAAGGTCTCCAGCACCTGGCCGTCCGCGTCCACGGTGAGCGCGCCGGCGGTGTCGGTGCACGCCGCGAAACGCCAACTCCGATGACGCTCATATCGGACGAAAATGGTGCAGACCAGGTGAACCAGGCTGTCGGCTGGGCAGCCGCCTGAGACTTCGCCAGATCTGCGCGCGACACGGTGAGACTCTGAAAGGACCAGTGAGAACGGACAGCACTCCGCGGAGTAATTCTCAGTGATCTGTCGCAGACGACAGGTTGACGACAGATCGCTGAGAATTCGACAGATTCAGAGCGGCCCTGCACCTCGTCAGGCAGGTCGTACCACGCTGTGGATCGCTGACTCGCCGTCGTAGTAGATGGACTCCTCGCGGACGTACGCGCCCGGCTTCGGGGCGTGGATCATCATGCCGTTGCCGATGTACATGCCGACGTGGCTGATGTCGTCGTAGAAGAAGACCAGGTCACCGGGCTGGGCGGCGGAGAGGGAGACCGTGGTGCCGGCGTTGACCTGGTCGTAGGTGACGCGCGGGATGTCGACACCGGCGGCCTTCCAGGCGGCCTGGGTGAGACCGGAGCAGTCGTAGGAGTCGGGGCCGGTGGCGCCCCAGACGTACGGCTTGCCGATCTGCGCACGGGCGAAGGCGAGCGCCTTCTCGGCCTTGGTGGCGTAGGAAGGGTCGGGCGTGGCCGTGCCGGTGCCGGTGCCTGTGCCGGTCCCCGAGCCTGAGGAGCTGTTCTGCTGCTGCTCAGCCGCCGCCTCCTGCGCCTTCTGCTCCGCCGCCTGCTGCCGCGCCAGCTCCGCCGCCTTGCGCGCGGCCTCCTGCTGTTTCTTCTCCTCGATCGCCGCGAGCCGCGCCTTCTCCTGGGCGGTCAGCTGCGAGAGGAGATTCCGCGCGTCGGCGAGCTTCTTCTGGACGGTCGCCTTCGCCGTCTTCAGGTCGTCCTGCGACCGGGTGAGCGTCCGAAGGCTCTCCGTGGCCTCCTGGCGCTTCTTCATCGTCGCCGACTGCTCGGTGACGTAGTCGTCGACCGCGCCCTTCTGGCGGCTGGTCAGCCGGCTCATCAGCTGGGTCTGGTCGAAGTAGTCCTGCGGAGAGTCCGCGAGCAGGAACGTCGCCGTGTCGGGGGCGGAGGCGCCGGTGCGGTACTGGGCGGCGGCGAAGGAACCCAGTTCCTCCCTCGCCTCGTTGAGCTTCTGGGTGCGCTGGGCTACGTCGTTCAGGAGGGCGTCGACGCGGCCCCGCTGCGTCGTGGTCTTCTCCTTGGCCGCGTTGTAGTTGTCGGTCGCCGACTCCGCCTGGCGGTACAGGTCGTCGACCTTCTTCTCGACCTCTTCGAGGCTCGGCCGGTCGTCGGCCGGGGCTGCGGTGGCCGTCTGGGACAGCAGGGCGACGGAGGTGAGGGCCGCCGTGGCCAGGGCGGGGGTCCGGATGCCTGCGCGCGTACCTGCGGGAGGCGGCTTGCGGTGCGACGCCAAGGGAGGCGACTCCTTCCGATGCTCCGCCTACCGGGTTAGCTGTCGGGTTCGGGCGGGTGGTTCGGAAGGAATGCCCTACGGCCTCTCCCCGTACGGGAGTCGGCCGATTCACCCCAAGGTCGGTGGGTCCCCGGTTCCGGTCGCAGGGCGACGCTGTGGATTCGGCGGAGGCCGCGCGACCCGGCGACGTTCGCCGGTGGGGGTCGTACGGCCTGTGCGGCACGGTAGCCAACGCGTGTGGCGCCTGTGAAGGTTGATGTTCGATATGCCCGATACATTTTCGTGACCTCGGGGCAGGACGTCGCCCGGCGTGGCCAATCCGGACTGATCCGGACCGAGTTGTGCGTATTTTTGACGGAGTGATGCCATCTGCCCGCTTCGAGGGGCTGGGTTCCAGCCGACCGCGGCCCCGACACGGCGGCGGCCGGAGAGGTCGGTAGCTGCTCGCGGGAGAGGGCGCAGGCATTCGAATTTGACTCGATCGTGTAATGGCTCGGTTGCGGACCGTGACGGCGTACTCCTGGAGGCGAGGAAGACACCGGGCGGGCAGGTCTGGCAGATCCTCGGGTTCTGAAGACCCCGCTCTGGGAGCCCCGTATTTTCGCGGGAGAACTCGTATTTCCGGCGGAGTTCTCGGGGCGGCGGTGGGGTGTCAGTGGGGCGTTCTAGACTCGGAGAGCGATGAGCAGCCTCTTTGATGACAGCTTCCTGGCGAACCTCCAGGCCCCTCGTGGGCACGAGGAGGAACCCCCGCCGCCGCCCGAGGACGATCACGTACCGGAGCCCGTGCCGGACGATCTGTTCGGCGGGAAGTTCGACGTGCCGCCGGACCGGGACACCTACTACCGCGACGGCGCGCCGCGCCCGGCGGTGGACCCGGCAGCGCTGCTGGAGGGGCTGAACGAGAACCAGCGTGCCGCCGTCGTGCACCACGGCACCCCGCTGCTCATCGTGGCCGGCGCCGGCTCCGGCAAGACCCGCGTGCTCACGCACCGCATCGCCCACCTGCTGGGCGAGCGGAACGTGCACCCGGGCCAGATCCTGGCGATCACCTTCACCAACAAGGCCGCCGGCGAGATGAAGGAGCGCGTCGAGCAGCTCGTCGGCCCGCGCGCCCACGCGATGTGGGTCATGACGTTCCACAGCGCGTGCGTACGGATCCTGCGGCGGGAAAGCAAGAAGCTCGGCTTCACGTCCTCCTTCTCGATCTACGACGCCGCCGACTCCAAGCGTCTGATGGCCCTGGTCTGCCGCGACCTGGACCTCGACCCCAAGCGCTACCCCCCGAAGTCCTTCAGCGCCAAGATCAGCAACCTCAAGAACGAGCTGATCGACGAGGAGGACTTCGCCGCCCAGGCCACCGACGGCTTCGAGAAGACCCTCGCCCAGGCCTACGCGATGTACCAGTCGCGGCTGCGGGAGGCGAACGCCCTCGACTTCGACGACCTGATCATGACGACGGTCAACCTGCTCCGCGCCTTCCCCGACGTCGCCGAGCACTACCGCCGCCGCTTCAGGCACGTCCTGGTCGACGAGTACCAGGACACCAACCACGCCCAGTACGCCCTGGTCCGCGAGCTCGTCGGCACCGCCGAGCACCCCGTCGACGTACCGCCCGGCGAGCATGACCTGCAGCCCGCAGAACTGTGCGTGGTGGGCGACGCCGACCAGTCGATCTACGCCTTCCGTGGCGCCACCATCCGCAACATCCTCCAGTTCGAGGAGGACTACCCGGACGCGACGACCATCCTGCTGGAGCAGAACTACCGCTCCACACAGACGATCCTGTCCGCCGCCAACGCCGTCATCGAGCGCAACGAGTCCCGCCGCCCCAAGAACCTGTGGACCAACGCGGGCGCGGGCGCGCGCATCACCGGCTATGTCGCCGACACCGAGCACGACGAGGCGCAGTTCGTCGCCGACGAGATAGACCGCCTCACGGACGCGGGCGACGCGAAGGCGGGAGACGTGGCTGTCTTCTACCGCACCAACGCGCAGTCCCGTGTCTTCGAAGAGGTCTTCATCCGCGTCGGCCTGCCCTACAAGGTCGTCGGCGGCGTCCGCTTCTACGAGCGCAAGGAGGTCCGGGACGTCCTGGCCTACCTGCGGGTCCTCGCCAACCCGGAGGACTCGGTGCCGCTGCGCCGCATCCTCAACGTCCCCAAGCGGGGCATCGGCGACCGCGCCGAGGCGATGATCGACGCCCTGTCCCAGCGCGAGAAGATCAGCTTCCCGCAGGCGCTGAAGCGCGTCGACGAGGCGTACGGCATGGCCGCGCGCTCCACCAACGCCGTGAAGCGGTTCAACACGCTGATGGAGGACCTCCGTACGATCGTCGAGTCCGGCGCGGGCCCGGCGACCGTCCTGGAAGCAGTGCTCGAACGCACCGGCTACCTCGCCGAGTTGCAGGCCTCCACCGACCCGCAGGACGAGACCCGCATCGAGAACCTCCAGGAACTCGCCGCGGTCGCCCTGGAGTTCGAGCAGGAGTCCGGCGAGGGCGAGGAGCCCGGCTCGCTCTCCGACTTCCTGGAGCGGGTGGCCCTGGTCGCCGACTCCGACCAGATCCCCGACGAGGACGAGGACGGCTCCGGAGTCATCACCCTGATGACCCTGCACACCGCCAAGGGCCTCGAGTTCCCGGTCGTGTTCCTCACCGGCATGGAGGACGGCGTCTTCCCGCACATGCGCGCCCTCGGCCAGACCAAGGAACTGGAGGAGGAACGGCGCCTGGCGTACGTCGGCATCACGCGCGCGCGGGAACGGCTGTATCTGACACGGTCGTCGATGCGCAGCGCGTGGGGACAGCCCTCGTACAACCCGCCGTCCCGCTTCCTGGAGGAGATCCCGCCGCAGCACGTCGACTGGAAGCGCACGGGCGCCATGGCACCGGTGTCCTCCGGCCCGGTGTCCGGCGTGGCGGCCTCGCTGTCGTCGTCCCGCTCGCGCTCGGCGGCCTCGGGCGCATCCGGGTTCGCCACCCGCCGGACCTCGGAGAAGCCGGTGGTCGCGCTGGCCGTCGGGGACCGGGTCACGCACGACCAGTTCGGGCTCGGCACGGTCGTCGGTGTGAAGGGGACGGGCGGAAACGCCGAGGCGACGATCGACTTCGGCGACGAGAAGCCGAAGCGGCTGCTGCTGCGGTACGCGCCGGTGGAGAAGCTGTAGCTGAGGGAGCGTGGGTCCGGGGGCGGCGAGCCCCCGCTCCTACGTCGGGTCGAGCCCGTGGCTGCGCAGCCACGGCAGCGGGTCGATCGCCGAGCCGCCGGCCGGCCGTACCTCGAGGTGCAGGTGCGGGCCGGTCGAGTTGCCCGAGTTCCCGGAATACGCGATCGGGTCGCCGGCCTTCACGGTCGTACCGGAGGAGACCCGGTAGGTGGAGAGGTGGCAGTACCACGTCTCCGTGCCGTCCTTCGCCGTCAGGATCAACATGTTGCCGTACGCGCTGTTCCACTGCGTCCGTACGGTGCCGTCGGTCACAGCCATCACGGTCGTGCCGTAGGAGACCGGGAAGTCGATGCCGGTGTGCACGGACATCCAGTTGATGCCGGCCTGGCCGAAGTAGGCGCTGAGCCCGCGCTGGGCGACCGGCAGCGCGTACTTGGGGCGCAGCCGCTCCTTGCGGGCCGCCTCCGCCGCCGCCCGCTTCTTCTCGGCTTCCTGCTGCGCCTTGAGGTCGATACGTTCCTGCGTCCGGCTGACCCGGTCGCTGAAGGCGTCCGCCTCGGCGGACAGGGTCCGCAACTGGCTGTCCAGCTTGCTGTTCGCCATCGACGGCTTCACGGCGGTCGCGTCCGAGGCGTCCGCCGCGGTCGTCGACGTCTCCTGGTCGTCGGCGCTGAACGTGCCGACCGAGGCGGCGGCGATTCCCGCCACTCCCATCACACACGCCGAGGGCACGGCCACCGTCAGCAGCGCGGACCGCTTGGCGGGCATACGACGACGGGAACGCGACCCGCCACGCGAGGCGGCGCGGGACGACGGGGACGGGTCCGGGGTCGGGACGACATCTTCCTCGTCGTCCAGGAGGGGCGAGCCGGACACGGTCGTTCCGGTCGGCACGGCGGGCATCTCGCCGGTGGCGGCGAAATCACCGTCGCCCGGCGTGTGTTCGGAGTACTCGACGTGCTCGATGTGGTCGAAGGTCGTCGTCGCCTGGTGGTCGAAGGATTCCGCGGGCGGCTCGTAAGACTCGGCCGCCGAAGTGCCGGTGCCGCCGTCGGAGTTCCACTGTGTGGCGTCGTACGCCCCCGTGTCGAAGGCCTGCGTGCCCCATTCCCACTGCTGGGTCTGGTCGGCCGGGCCACCGGAGTGGTCGGGCTGGAGCCAGGCGTTGGCGTCCCACTGGCCGCTGGTGTCGTGGCCCGTGGTCTGCGCCGGGATCGCGGAGAGGGGCTGGTGTTGGTGCTCGGCGTTCCAGGCGGTGGTGTCGTACGCGCCGGTGTCGTAGGCGGCGTGGTGCTGGGCCGCGTACATGTCGTAGTGCGGGGTCTGGTGACCGCCGGTCGACCAGGTCTGCGTGTCGTACGAGCCGGTGGCGTCGCCGGGAAGGCTGCCGAAGAGGGGGTCGGACTCGAAGGTCGTCGTCGCCGTTGTCGCCGCGTGGGCGCCGGAGTCGAAACCGGCAGCGTCGAACCCGGTGGCGTCAAAACCTGTGGCGTCATAGCCGCCGTACGTGGTGAAGTCGCCGTACTGGGCTTCCTGGGTGCCGTACGACGCGTAGTGCGCGGAGACGGCGTCGGAAGCCGGAGCCGGGGTGGTCGTGCTCCCCGACGGGTGACGGTCGTTCACCAACTTCTCTTTCGCCTCGACAACAGGGGCTGCCAGAGCAGTGCGGCGACTGTACCCGGCGGTACGCGGGCACGACAATCTTCGTCAGGTTTCGCTCGCGCAGGAAACGGGCATTCGGCCGTGTTTCGGGGGACTGTGGGCGAGGGTTTGGCCCTGTGTTCGAGAGTTGTTCGACGTCGGAACGGTGTCGGACCGATGCCGGTCCGCCGGCGGAGCGATGCAGGACCGCCGTCGGGCCGACTGACGGACCGCCGTCGGGCCGGCTGACGGACCGCCGTCGGGCCGGCTGACGGAACGCCGTCGGGCCCCGGCTGACGGAACGCTGTCGGGTGGCTCTTTTTCTCCTGCAGTCCGAGGTGGGAGTGCGCCGGATTACGCCACCGTGAGTCCGCCGGAGCGCGCGGCGGTTTCTTCCCCTGGGCGCGCCGTGTCGAGAACCCGCCGTATCCCGGCCGCGACGGCGGGGTGCACGGGCAGAGCGAGATGGCCGATGCCGCTCACCCGGACGTTCTCCGCGGTCAGGTCGGGATGCTCGACGCAGGCGGCCTCCAGCGGGTCCATCAGGTGGTCCAGGTCGCTCCAGAAGCTCACGAAGTGCGTACGGCAGCCGGGCGCCGGGAGGGTCAGCTCCTCGAGCAGCTCCGAGCCCGGACGCATCTGGCGCACGATCGGGTGCGCGTTCGCCAGCGGCATCACCCGGGTGCCGGAGTGCGGGGTGCCGAGGGTGACGAGCGTGCGGACACGGAGATCGCCACCGAGGCGCTGCACGTAGTACCGCGCTATCAGCCCGCCGAGGCTGTGCCCGACCACATCGACCTGCCGACTGCCCGTGCGCTCGCAGATCTCCTCTATGTGCCGCCCGAGCAGCGCCGCCGCGGTGCGGATGTCGCAGGTCAGCGGCGAGTAGTTGAGCGACTCGATCTGCTGCCTGCCGTGCTGGGCGAGACTGCGGCGCAGCAGGACGAACACCGAGCGGTTGTCGATGAACCCGTGCAGCAGCACGACCGGGGGCTTGGCCTCCCGGGGCAGCTGGGTCGCGCTGTCCTCCGGGGCCGGGATCGGGGGTACCGGGGAGCGGCGCTCCTGGGTGATGCCGGCGGGGTAGAAGAGGAGGTGGCCCGCGAGGATCGCGATCTCCAGGGCGGTCGCCTTCAGGAGGGTCACGGAGAGCCCCGCCAGCTTGCCCGGAAGCAGACGCTGGCAGAGCGGAAGAAGGGGGAATGCTGCCCCGGTGACCTTCATGGCCGGCCTCCTGTCGGCACGCGGGAGGACAGCTCTGTCCCTCGTATGCCCTCCTGGGGAGGCGTGGCGAAGGTTTTCCACAGAGGGTGGGCGGGGCGGGTGGGGGCGATGAAGCGAGGCTCCCTGCCGGTGTGGCGCCGGGTTTCCCCGCTGTCGTGCCTTACCCGCCCTGCGTGCCCTTGTCGATGCGCCTCACCGCCGCGGCGCGCGGCCTGCGGCGCGGCGGTGAGGCGACCTCCTTGCGGCTCCCGAACGTGTCCCACTATGTGATTTCCCCCTCGGTATTCACCGCGAAACTGCCGGTTGCGGGATGCTGGAGATAACGTTCGTTCACTCTCCCGGCCGGTATGGGTACGTCGGTACTTGTCGGGACAGAAGGATTCGAACCAGATGGACTCCGTACAGATGGGTCCGGTGCAGATGGATCCTGTACAGATGGGTCCTGTACAGATGGGTCCGACACAGATGGATGCAGTCGCTTCATGGAGGCAGTGATGGGTGTGGCAGCCGGTCCGATCCGCGTGGTGGTGGCCAAGCCGGGGCTCGACGGCCACGATCGCGGGGCCAAGGTGATCGCGCGGGCGCTGCGCGACGCCGGTATGGAGGTCATCTACACCGGGCTCCACCAGACGCCCGAGCAGATCGTCGACACCGCGATCCAGGAGGACGCCGACGCGATCGGGCTGTCCATCCTGTCCGGGGCGCACAACACGCTCTTCGCGGCCGTGATCAACCTGCTCAAGGAGCGGGACGCGCAGGACATCCTCGTCTTCGGCGGCGGCATCATCCCCGAGGCGGACATCGCGCCGCTGAAGGAGAAGGGCGTCGCGGAGATCTTCACCCCGGGAGCGACGACGCAGTCGATCGTGGACTGGGTACGCGCGAACGTGAGGCAGCCGGCGGGGGCGTAGGTCGTCCTCCCGCGCGGCTCGGGCCGGACGGCCGGGGGCCGGCGCCGCCGGCCGGCGACCGTTGCCCGGGGATGTTGCTCGGCGACCGTTGTCCAGGGGCGCTGCCCCGCGAGCGCGGTCCGGGGTCGTTGCCCTGGGCGCGCGGTCGCGAGGCGCTGCCCGGCGGCTGTCGAGTGGGGTCGTCGGCACTGGGTCGCAGTCGGGAGGCGCTGCTCCGTGGCTGTGGTCTGGGATCGTCGGCCCGGGGCCGCAGTCGAGGGGCGCTGGCCTGCGGTCGTCGCCTGGGGGCGTTGCCCGGCGACCGTCGTCCGGGGCGCTGCCCCCTGATCCCGAACCCCCGTTCGACTTGAATGGCCTCGCCCTCAGCCGGCGGACTTGGCGGACTGGGCTGGCCTGGCGGACTCGGCGTACTCGGCCTACGGGGTTGGCCTGGCGGATTCGGTGGACGGGCTGAGGAGTCCTGCCGCGCCCAGTTCCTCCTGCATCGCCGCCCGCAACCGCAGGGTGGTCACCAGACGCTGGAACGCCTCCGCCCAATACCCCCCGGCCCCGGGACGCGCGTCCTCCGGCTCGTCGGGCACCGCCATCAGCCCGTCGAGACGGCTCGCCTCCGACGGGTCGAGGCAGCGTTCCGCCAGGCCCATCACTCCGCTGAAACTCCATGGGTAACTCCCCGCGTCCCGTGCGATGTTGAGCGCGTCGACGACAGCCCGCCCGAGCGGCGCGGCCCACGGCACCGCACACACTCCGAGCAGCTGGAACGCCTCGGACAGGCCGTGGGCCGAGATGAACCCGGCCACCCAGTCGGCCCGTTCGGCGGCGTCCAGCGTGCCGAGCAGTTTGGCCCGCTCGGCCAGGGAAACCGCCCCGGGGCCCCCGGCCTCGGGTGCCGCGGGTGCGCCGAGGAGCGCCCGCGCCCATGCCGCGTCCCGTTGCCGCACCGCCGCCCGGCACCACGCGGCGTGCAGTTCGGCCTGCCAGTCGTCCGCGACCGGCAGAGCCACGATCTCCTGGGGCGTACGCCCGCCGAGCCGCCCCGGCCAGGTGCCGAGCGGCGCCGCCTCCACCAGCTGGCCGAACCACCACGACCGTTCTCCCCGCCCCCCGGGCGGATTGGGTACGACACCGTCGCTCTCCATGCCCGGGTCGCACTCGTGCGGCGCCTCTATCACGAGGGCGGGGGTGTCGCCGGTGTGGTCGACGGCCACGCACGCCCCGGCCCGTACCGCCATCCGTCCGGCGAGCGCCGAGCCGGGCAGGGCCGACAGCAGCTCTGCCGCCGTCGCCCGTACGTTGCGGCTGCGGTCGGTCAGTGCCCGCTCCAGGAAGGGCTCGTCGTCCGCGGCCAGGCCCGTGCGCAGGGAGTCGAGGAACATCAGGCGGTCCTCGGCCCGTTCCGTCGCCCAGGTCGTGGCGAGCAGGTCGCGCGCGGCGGCCGGTTCACGGGAGCGGAGCGCGCTCAGCAGGGCGACCCGCTCCGCGAACAGCCCCTCCTGCCACAGCCGGCGGGTCTTCTCGGCGTCCTCCAGCTGGGGCAGCGTCGTGCCCCCGCCCGGTGTCGCGCGCAGGGCGAACCGCCAGTCGGGGTTCAGCCGGGCGAGCCACACCGCGCGCGGTCCGGCGAACGTCAGCGCCGTCGGCCGCAGGTCCGTACGCCCCCTTGCCGCGTCCAGGAGCGCGGGCAGCAGTTCGGGGGGAGGCGCGTAGCCCCGGGCGTTCGCCGTGGTGAGCCATTGCGGCAGGAGCTCCATGAGGTCGGGCGCCGTACCCCGGCGGCCGCCGCCGCCCGCGCCGGGCCGGTCGGCCAGCAGCATCGCCAGTCTGCGGGCCGCCGCAGGGGGCAAGGACGGCCGCGGGTCCGCCGCCAAGGGGTCCGGCAGCCGCGCCGCCCGCCCGGGTCGCAGGCCGGCCCGCCGTCGTACGGTCTCCACGGCCGCCGCGTCCAGCAGGGCCAGCGGTGCTTCCGGGCCGGGCGGGCAGCCGGGTGGCGTGCGACGCTCGGTCCCGAGCAGGGCCGCTGTGACGAGTTCCTCCCAGGCGCCCGGGGTGGGCGCGTCCACAGGAGCGGAAGTCCTGGTCATGGGTTCCGTACCGTTCCTCTCCGTGTGGTGACCGGGAGTGGTTGAAGGGTCACCGGGGTCGGGTGTCCCATGAAGCCGGACACATGCGTGGATCGAGTGAGAGCGGTTGGGTCGGCGGGCCGGTGGGGTGGCTCGTCGGTCCGGTGCGCGGGTCCCCGCACGGGTCGGTTCAGCACAGGGACACCGCCTCGCCCGCGCCCTCCGGCCAGGCCGTCAGCGGGGTGAAGCCGCGGTGGCCGCACTCGCCGAACACCGTGACCGGGGCGCCGCCCGACAGGGACACGAGCCGCCACAGGCCTGGCCGGGACCGCGCGTAGGACGTCAGCGGCAGCGCCGTCTCCCCGTCGGCGTCCGCCAGTTGCCAGGAGTCGCCGTCCGGGGTGGGCACGACCCGCTCCAGCGTCACCGGAACGGAATCCAGCCACGGGTCGTCCCGCAGCGCCTCGCCATAGCGGGCGGCGGCCTCGGCCGGGGTCAGCCCCGGCGGTCGTAGCGCGGCCGGCGCGGGCGGGGTGAACTGCTCACCCAGGGCCACCCGCGGCTGCCCGGCACCCGGATACGCCGACACCTCCGCGTCCAGCACCAGCCCCACCGGCAGGGCCAACTCCGGTGCGCGGCCTGCGGCGCCATAAGAGAGGAGCAGCGCCGTACGACCGGACTCGGCGCCGTACAGCCATATCCGGCGGGTCGTCAGCCGGGCGTCCGCGGTGTCGTACTGGGCGAGGACCAGCCAGCGGTCCCGCAGCGGCGGGCCGTCCGCCGAACCGGCCAGGCCGATCCGGGACCGGACCGTCGCCGCCAGGCCCTCGGGCAGTCCCTCCCGCCGCAGCCAGCCTTGGTCGAGAAGGTGGAGGAGAGCGCACTCCTCCAGCAGCCGCACCGGCCAGCCCGGCCCGGACGACGGAATCGACCCCAACTCCCTTACGCGCGCGGCCAGTCCGGAGGCCTGGGCATCGACCATGCGAGCCGCCGTCTCCTCCCACAGCCCGTACCCCGCCTGCTCCGCGCCCGCGAGACCGCCGCGCAGCAGGTCCGCCAGCCGCTGCTCCAGCTCCGTCGCCCCCGCGGTGATCCGCTCGGCCCGGCGCTCCGCCCGCCGCCTCGCCGCCTCCGGATCACCCGAACCGGACGAGGCACCGCTCGCGCCGGCCGACTGTTTCTCCTGCGCGCGCTTCCTTCTCCCCTCTATCCACTGCCCGGCCCACTCCGGCGGCTGCCCCGGCGGCACCGCGCCGTCCCCGGCCGCCCAGAGCAGCAACAGCCCGAGCGCGTGCTTGCACGGGAACTTGCGGCTCGGACAACTGCACTTGTACGCCGGCCCCGACGCGTCCGCGATGTCCACGACCGTCTGATACGGCTTGCCGCCACTGCCCTGGCACAGCCCCCACACCGTCCCCTCCCCGCAACTGCCCATCTCGGACCACGGACCGGCCGCGCCGAGTTTGCTGCCCGCTTTGCGTGACGCGGCGTCAGGCGCCAGCGACAGCACCTGGTCCGCGCTCCAGCGCACCCCCTGCTGAGTCATGCCATCGAAGGTAGATCCCCCCACTGACAATCGGCCCCGCGAGCACGTTCGTGCAGGTCAGATCGCATTGTCAGTGGTGTGGTGCACGGTGGATACCAGATCCGAACCGGCCGAGCTGGAGGGGGACTCAGCCATGTCTGTGTCTGCAGAAACCATGTCCGCACCCGTGCGGGAGCGGGAACCGGGCGAGGCGTTGCGGCCGCATGCCGAGGACGCCTTCGCGGAGGAACTCGCCGTGCTCGCCGCGCGGGACGACCGCCCCCGCCCGGCCCGCTGGAAGCTGTCGCCGTGGGCCGTCGCCACCTATCTCCTCGGCGGCACCCTGCCCGACGGCACGGTGATCACGCCGAAGTACGTCGGCCCGCGCCGCATCGTCGAGGTCGCCGTCACCACCCTCGCCACCGATCGCGCCCTGCTCCTGCTCGGCGTGCCCGGCACCGCGAAGACATGGGTCTCCGAGCACCTGGCCGCCGCGGTCAGCGGCGACTCCACCCTGCTCGTCCAGGGCACGGCCGGCACCCCGGAGGAAGCCATCCGGTACGGCTGGAACTACGCCCAACTGCTCGCGCACGGCCCGAGCCGGGACGCCCTGGTTCCCAGCCCGGTCATGCGGGCGATGGCCGAGGGGATGACGGCCCGCGTCGAGGAGCTGACCCGTATCCCGGCCGACGTGCAGGACACGCTCATCACGATCCTGTCGGAGAAGACGCTGCCGATACCGGAGCTGGGCCAGGAGGTGCAGGCGGTCCGCGGCTTCAACCTGATCGCGACGGCCAACGACCGCGACCGCGGGGTCAACGACCTGTCCAGTGCCCTGCGCCGTCGCTTCAACACAGTGGTGCTGCCGCTGCCGGAGAGCGTCGAGGCCGAGGTCGACATCGTCTCGCGGCGAGTCGACCAGCTCGGCCGCTCCCTCGACCTGCCGTCCGCGCCCGACGGCATCGACGAGATCCGCCGTGTCGTGACCGTCTTCCGCGAACTGCGCGACGGCGTCACGTCCGACGGCCGGACCAAGCTCAAGTCGCCCAGTGGCACGCTCTCGACCGCCGAGGCCATCTCCGTCGTCACCAGCGGCCTCGCGCTGGCGGCCCACTTCGGCGACGGCGTCCTGCGGGCCGGTGACGTGGCCGCGGGCATCCTGGGCGCCGTCGTCCGGGACCCGGCGTCCGACAAGGTCGTCTGGCAGGAGTACCTGGAGGCGGTCGTCCGCGAACGCGACGGCTGGATGGACTTCTACCGCGCCTGCCGGGAGGTGAGCGCGTGAGCGGCGGCGGGAGGGCTGCGGGAGTGCAGTGGGTTGGGTTCGGCGGCGGGAGGGCTGCGGGCGTGCGGCGAGGCGGATCTGGTGACGTGCGGGTTGTGGGGGGTCCTGGCGGGCGTATCCGGTGCCGGGCGGGTTGCCGGTGTGCGGTGGGGTGGCTTCCGTGGCGGCAGGGCTGACGGCGTGCGGGCTGTGGGCGTGCCGGCGGGCGTACCGGGAGTCCGTGGGGCTGGTTGGTGACGATGTGGGGCGGTCGCGGAGGCGAGGGGGGCATGGTGGCAGGAGTTGAGGAGGGCGGGCGTGGCCGGCCGGGGGAGGGGCCGCTGCTGCTCGGGGTGCGACATCACGGGCCCGGGTCCGCGCGGGCCGTGCGGGCGGCGTTGGGCGCGGCCCGGCCGCGGGTGGTGCTGATCGAGGGCCCGCCCGAGGCCGACGTGCTGATCCCGCTCGCCGCGGACGAGGACATGCGACCGCCGGTCGCGCTCCTCGCCCACGCGGTGGACGAGCCCGGCCGCTCGGCGTTCTGGCCGCTCGCCGAGTTCTCCCCCGAGTGGGTCGCGATCCGCTGGGCCATTGAGCACGACGTCCCGGCCCACTTCATCGACCTGCCGGCCACGCACACGCTGGCGTGGGGGAGGGACGGGGAGGAGGAGTCGCCTCAAGAGGACAAACCCGGGGAGGAGGGCGCCGCGCCGGACGGCGGGGGCGCCGTCCCGGTCGACGTACGAGTCGATCCGCTCGCCGTGCTCGCGGAGACCGCCGGTTACGACGATCCCGAGCGCTGGTGGGAGGACGTCGTCGAGCACCGGGGGCCGGGCGACGGGGACCCCTTCGCACCGTTCACCGCGCTCGAGGAGGCGATGGGTGCGCTGCGGGAGACGTACGGCAGCGGCGGCCATGACCGGGATCTCGTGCGGGAGGCGTACATGCGGCTCCAGATGCGGGACGCCCAGCGCCGGTTCGGGGACGGTGTCGCCGTGGTGTGCGGGGCCTGGCACGTGCCCGCGCTGCGGCACCGGACCACCGTCGCCGCCGACAAGGCACTGCTGAAGGGGCTGCCCAAGGTCAAGACGGACATGACGTGGGTGCCGTGGACGTACCGCAGGCTGTCACGGCGCAGTGGATACGGCGCGGGAATCGACTCCCCGGGCTGGTACGGGCATCTGTTCCGGGTGCCGGACCGGCCCGTCGAGCGCTGGCTGACCAAGGTGGCGGGGCTGCTGCGGGAGGAGGACCGGCTCGTGTCCTCCGCGCACGTCATCGAGGCGGTGCGGCTGGCCGGGACGCTCGCCGCGATGCGAGGCCGCCCGCTGGCCGGCCTGAGCGAGACCACGGATGCCGTGCGGGCGGTCATGTGTGACGGCTCGGACGTGCCGCTGGCGCTGGTGCACGACCGGCTGGTCGTCGGGGACGTGCTCGGCGAGGTGCCGGCGGCGGCGCCCGCGGTGCCGCTGCAGCGGGACCTCGACCGGATCCAGCGCAGGCTGCGGCTCAAACCGGAGGCGGCGGAGCGGGAGCTGGAGCTCGACCTGCGCAAGGACACCGACGCCGAGCGCAGCAGGCTGCTGCACCGGCTGGGACTGCTCGGGGTGGCGTGGGGGGAGCCGGCCGCCTCGCGCGGCAGCACGGGCACGTTCCGGGAGACCTGGAAGCTCAGGTGGGAGCCGGAACTGGCGGTGCGGGTCGCGGAGGCGGGGGTGTGGGGGACGACCGTGCTGGGTGCCGCGACCGCCAAGGCGGAGTCCGACGCGGTCGCCGCGCAGGGCCTCGCCGACGTCACCGCACTCGCCGAGCGCTGCCTGCTGGCCGACCTGCCGGACGCGCTTCCCACGGTGATGCGGATCCTCGCCGACCGGGCCGCCCTCGACGCCGACGTCGGCCATCTGGCCCAGGCCCTGCCCGCCCTGGTCCGCTCCCTGCGTTACGGCGACGTCCGCGGCACGGACACGGCGGCCCTGACGGAGGTCGCCGCGGGACTCGCCGAGCGGATCTTCGTCGGTCTCCCCCCGGCCTGCGTCGCGCTCGACACGGACGCGGCCGACGAGATGCGCCGCCATGTCGACGCGGTGCACGGATCGGTGGGGCTGCTCGACGACGTCGCCGCACCGGCCCACGGCGACCTGCGCGCGCGGTGGCACGCGGTGCTCGGAGTGCTGTCGCGGCGGGACACCGTGCCCGGGGTGATCCGGGGCCGTGCCGTACGACTGCTGCTGGACGGCGGGGAGTTGGCGCACGAGGAGGCGGCCCGGCTGATGGGGCTCGTGCTGTCGCCGGGGACCCCGCCGGCCGACGCGGCCGCGTGGATCGAGGGCTTCGTCGGCGGCGGCTCGGGCGGCGGGATGCTGCTCGTGCACGACGAACGGCTGCTCGGCCTGGTCGACGCCTGGCTGACCGGTGTGCCGGCGGAGGCGTTCACCGACGTGCTGCCCTTGCTGCGGCGCACGTTCTCGGCGTACGAGGCGGGTGTGCGCCGGACACTCGGCGAACTGGTCCGACGCGGCCCGGGGCAGCCGGGGGGCGCGACGGCGGCCGGATCCGGCCTGCCCGGGTTCGCCGCCGACCTCGACAGCGAGCGCGCGGACGCGGTGCTGCCGGTCGTGCGGCTGCTGCTGGGGCTGGGCGCAGTGGAACAGGACGCGGACAACGACCTTGTGGGGGTGGCGCGATGACGACCGACTGCCTGAGCGGGCGGCGGAGGAAGAGGGGCGAGGTGACGGACGCGGCGATGGACGGACGCGGGCCGCACCCGGACGACCGCCCGGCGACGACCGTGCGGGTGATCCCACTCTGGGAGCGACTTCGTACGGGGGTGCGCGGATGACAACGGGACCGCGACCGCCCATGGGACCGCAGACGCCGGCCGGGCCGACCGGGCCGGTTGGACCGCGAACGGCGACCGGGCCGCAGGTGGCTGCCGGGCCGGCCGGGATGCGACCGTCCGTGGGACCGCAGACGCCGGCCGGGCCGACCGGGCCGGTTGGACCGCGAACGGCGACCGGGCCGCAGGTGGCTGCCGGGCCGGCCGGGATGCGGACGGTCATGGGACCGCAGGCGGCGGCCGGACCGGCTGGACCGCGAACGGTCACCGGGTCGCACACGGCGACCGGACCGGCCGGAATGTCGACGGCGGCCGAGTCGCAGGCGGCGGGCGGGGTGGTTGACCCGGCGCGGGAGCGGCTGCGGCGGTGGCGGCTTGTGCTCGGGGGCGACGCGGCCGACGGGACCGGGTGTGCGCTCTCCGGGCAGGACGCCGCGATGGACGGGGCGCTGGCCGCGCTCTACGGGAAGGCGGAGAACGGGCGGGCGGGGCGGGACCGTTCGGCGGGGCTCGGGGCCTCGGCGCCGTCCGTGGCGCGCTGGCTGGGGGACATCCGGACGTACTTCCCGTCCTCCGTCGTCCAGGTCATGCAGCGCGACGCCATCGACCGGCTCGGGCTGTCCACGCTGCTCCTGGAGCCGGAGATGCTGGAGGCGGTGGAGGCCGACGTGCACCTCGTCGGCACGCTGCTCTCACTCAACAAGGCGATGCCGGAGACCACCAAGGAGACGGCACGGGCCGTCGTCCGCAAGGTCGTCGAGGATCTGGAGAAGCGGCTCGCCACCCGCACCCGGGCCACGCTGACGGGCGCGCTCGACCGCAGCGCCCGTATCAACCGGCCGCGCCACCACGACATCGACTGGAACCGCACCGTCGCGGCCAACCTCAAGCACTACCTGCCGGAGTACGGAACGATCGTGCCGGAGCGGCTCATCGGGTACGGGCGGGCCTCGCAGTCGGTGAAGAAGGAGGTCATCCTCTGCATCGACCAGTCGGGGTCGATGGCGGCATCGGTCGTGTACGCGTCGGTGTTCGGGGCGGTACTGGCGTCGATGCGGTCGATCAGCACCCGGCTGGTCGTCTTCGACACCGCGGTCGTCGACCTCACCGACCAGCTCGACGACCCCGTCGACGTCCTGTTCGGCACACAGCTCGGCGGCGGTACGGACATCAACCGTGCGCTCGCGTACTGCCAGTCGCAGATCACCCGGCCCGCGGACACGGTGGTCGTGCTGATCAGCGACCTCTATGAGGGAGGCATACGGCAGGAGATGCTCAAGCGGGTCGCGGCGATGAAGGCGTCCGGGGTGCAGTTCGTGACACTGCTCGCGCTGTCCGACGAGGGGGCGCCCGCCTACGACCGGGAGCACGCCTCCGCGCTCGCCGCGCTGGGAGCACCGGCCTTCGCCTGTACGCCCGACCTGTTCCCGGAGGTGATGGCGGCGGCGATCGAGAAGCGGCCGCTGCCGATACCGGAGACCGTGTGACAGCGCCGGAAGCGGGGTGATTTGTCGACCCATTGACGTGGACTTGGATCAGCAAAACGGACATGACCGCCCATCGGTAACGGAGGGCTTGCGCAACCTCGGGCGTTCCGTGCAAGGATCAACGACCATCAGCGGTGCGAGGCGTTCCGCTTGGTTGTCGTCGCACGGAGGGACCGTCCCCGACTTGATCCTGCCCGCCGCCCTTTCAGGTGCTGCTCTGCGCGTGACGCGTACGGCGGCTGGGCGGCGTGCGCTGCAAGTAGCGCTGCTGGTGGGCGGATTGTTCGCGCTCGGGCTGCTCTGCGGAGGGCAGGCGCAGGCGGCGAACGGGATGGACTCGGCTCCGACTGACGCGGTGTCGTCGTCGGCGTCGGCCCGTGAGGTGTCGTCAGCTTCGGCCGACAGCGCCCGGTCCGTGACGAGCGGTGCGGTTGCCGCGGTGGCGGCGCACGTCCCACCGGTCACTCCCGAGCCCACGGCTCCTGAGGCCACTGCAGCACCGAGGTCGACGGCTCCCACGCCGTCTGCTCCTGAGGCCACTGCCCCGAAGCCCACGGCTCTCAAGCCGTCTGCTCCTGAGGCCACTGCTCCGAAGCCCACTGCTCCGAAGCTCACGGCTCCCAAGTCCACGGTTGCCGAACCGTCGGCCGGCGTCACCGCGAAGCTGCCCCGGCTGTCCGTCAGCGTGCCCGACTCGCCCTCGGCGGGGCTGTCGGCGCTGCCAGATCTGCCGGGCACATCGAGCCTCCTGGAACTCCCGAACCTGCCGGGGTTCCCGACCGTGCCGTCCGAGCCGACGGTGCCGTCCGGGCCCTCCGTACCGACCCTGCCGGGTCTTCCGGAGCTCCCCGGTCTGCCGAGGCTCCCCGTGCACACGTTGCCGATCCAGGTCACGCCCGTTCCCCGGCCGACCCCTCCGTCGGCATCGACGACACCGCCGCCGATGGCGGACGACCGGGGCGGGAAGATCGGCCACGGACGTTCCGACACGGGTACGCCCCTCACCTACGGACCCCGGTACGTCGCCGGCGCCACCTCGACCCATGTCGTGGGGCGCACGCCCGCGCACCGGGCCGGGCGCTCCGGATACGCCCCCGAGCACCCGCCCACCCAGTACCCGGGCGGTGCGCTCGGCGGTAAGCCGGGTCTGGACACCGGCTCGTCACGGCACGGCGGCGACGCGCACGCCGTCACCGTCGACCACCGGGCGCCGCTGAGGCTCGTGCCCGGCGCCGCCGCAGGTGCCGACGCATACGGCACTCGGGACAGGCACCGCGACATTCCGGTCTCCCCCGCCTAGGCACGGCCCTCTCCCCTCGCAGACCTGCCGCGCGGGGGCGGAAACAGGTCTGCCCGCCCGTCCGGATCCCCCTTCGGAACCCGTACTGCGTACTCCGTACCCGTACCGCGTACTGCGAACTCCGGACGGAAGCCCTCGGAATGTCCCCATGCCTTCCCAAGTCCCGCAGCTCCCGTAGAGGAGCGCCGGACTCCTGAGGATCTAAGGATCTGAAGCACGCCATGAACAAGAACATCCGTCGTTCCATCGTGATAGCCGCCGGTGTCAGTGGCGCGTGGGCGCTCGGCTCCGCCGTCGCCAGCGCGGACGAACTGCCCGCGACCCCCCTGTCGACACCGGACGCGACCGCGGACGCAACCACCGACGCGACCTCCGACACGGTCACCGAAACCCTCACCGGTGTCACCGGCACCGTGTCCGGCACGGTCCACGGCGTCGTCTCCGACGTACAGGACACCGTCACCGGAGTCACCGGCGCCGGAACCAGGGTCGCCGCGACCGCGGCCACCGCCACTCACACCGAGGTCGGCTCAGCCGCCAAGAAGGCGACCCCGGCAGCCGCCGACCAGGCCCGCCGCTACGTCGACGCGAAGGTCACGGTCTCGAAGACCGCCAGGGTGAAGGGTGGGGCCGCCATCCAGGGCGCCCAGGCCGCCCGCGCCGCGCAGGTCAGGGCCGCTGCCACCGCCACCGCCGCGGAAGACACCGTCACCGCCGTCAAGACCGCTGCCGTCGCCGGCGCCGACACCACGACCCAGCACGGCATCGACTACCTCTTCGGCCCCCTCGCCGCCTTCGCGCCCGAGGTGGAGCAGGCGCTGGCCGCCGCCCAGACGAAGCTGCAGGGCGCGCAGTCGGCGGCCCGTGCCCAGGCGCAGGGCGTCGACGGCGTCGTACGGACGAAGGCGCGGCACGCGGTCGCGGGTGCCGGCCGTATCGCGGCGGGTGCGTCCGGGGCCGCGCGGACCACGGTCACCGGCGCCGACGGCCGGGCCGTCGACACCCTCGCCACCGCCCACGGCACCCTCGCCACCGCCCACGGCACCCTCGCCACCGCCCACGGCACCACGGGCACCGTCGCGGGCGCCGCCGAGGCCACGGTCTCCGCCGTGCCGAGCCATGTCACGGGCCGGGTCGGCGCCGTGCAGCAGCGGGTCGTCGGCACGGTGTCGAGTGTGCCCGGCACGGTCACCCCGGTCGTCGACCAGACATCGGCCGCGGTGGTGCCGCCGGTGGTGACCTCCGCCGTGGACGGGGCCCTGCCGGTCGCCGGCCGGGCGGTGGCGGGCGTGGTGCCGGCCGCCGGGCAGGCCGTCGCCGGTGTCGGGCCGGTCGCCGGCCACACCGTGAACGGGGTGACCCCGGTCGTCACCGGCACGGTGAACGGCGTGACGCCGGTCGCGGGCGGTGCCGTCGCCGGATTCGAGCAGACCGCGGGCCACACGGTCGACGCGGCCACCGCGCTGGCGTACGGGGTCGTCGCCGACGTCCGGTCCGTCGCGGGCGGCGTCGTCGAGGGCGTGCAGCCGGTCGCCGGCGGTGCCCTCGCCCAGGGGTGGCAGGCCACGCACGGCGTCGCCGCGGACGTACCCGCGTACGCCGCCGCCACCGTGGCGGGCGTCCAGCCGGTCGTGGACGGCGTCCGCACGGACGTCTCGCCGTACGCCACCGGTCTGGCCGGCCAGGTCGCCGGCGACACCGCGGACGGCGTCCTGCCGCCCGCCGCGAACACCGTCGTGCACGGCGTGGTCCCGGTCGCCGGGCAGGCCGCCGCGGACGCGGGCGGGCTCGCGTACGGCGTCACGCAGGAGGCCGGGCCGTTCGCCGGGAGCGTCGTCGGCGAGGTGTCGCCGTTCGCCTACGGCGTGGCCGGGCACGCGACCGATCTGGCGTACGGCGTGACGGGCCAGGTGCCGCCGTTCGCGCACGGGGTCAGCGGCGCGGTCCAGCCCGTGGTCGACACGGTCGTCCAGACGGTCGGGGAGACGGCCCGGCCCGTCGTCGACAGCACCACGACGCTGGCGTACGGCGTCACCGGCGACGTCACGCCCTTCGCGTACGGCGTCAGCGGCGAGGTCGGCCCGTTCGCGCACGGTGTCGCCGGCCAGGCGGTGCCCTTCGCCGGTGACCTGACCGGGACCGTCCGGGACACCGCCGGCCCGCTCGCCGGCCACGTCGCCACCGGCGCCGAGGGCGTCGCGGACTCGATCACCCCGGCGTACGCGGACTCGCTCACCCCGGGCTACGCGCAGCACCTGGACGGCTCGCAGTACGGCAGCCCCTACCGCGTCTGAGTCCGCCGAGTCCGCCCATCGCGGACGACTCCAACCGACTCCGTGAGGGGCAGGTCCCGGACGGCCGAAAGCCGTCGGCCGGTCCGGCCGAAACCTCGCGGACGGGGCGGAAGGGTCCCCATTGGGGTGGGGACCCGCCGCCCCGCAGCCTCACTCAGGGGCTGTTCAGGGGACCTCACCGGGTCAACCCCAGCCCGGTGAGGTCCCTCCTTCGCGGCACGCGGTGCCAGTGATCCCGGCATCATGTGACAGGTATCACCGCTCAGGTGTGACCCGCGATTTAGAGGCCTCCCGCAAGCAGAGATAACCTGCGAGACGGACATGCCGCGCGCTCGGACACCGTGTGCGCCTCCCTTGTGACTGACAGACGGAAGACGTCACGTTGCCCTCGCGGCACGCCCACGCAGACAACGAACCGCGAGATCACTGATAGGGACGGAAGCGCGTGGACCTGTTCGAGTACCAGGCGAGGGACCTCTTCGCCAAGCACGATGTACCGGTGCTGGCCGGTGAAGTCATCGACACGCCTGAGGCGGCCCGCGCAGCCACCGAGCGCCTCGGTGGCAAGTCCGTCGTCAAGGCCCAGGTGAAGGTCGGCGGCCGTGGCAAGGCCGGTGGCGTGAAGCTCGCCGCCACCCCGGACGAGGCCGTCGCCCGCGCGACGGACATCCTCGGCATGGACATCAAGGGCCACACGGTCCACAAGGTGATGATCGCCGAGACGGCCCCGGAGATCCTGGAGGAGTACTACGTCTCCTTCCTCCTCGACCGTGCCAACCGCACCTTCCTCTCCATCGCGTCCGTCGAGGGCGGCATGGAGATCGAGGAGGTGGCGGCCACCCGTCCGGAGGCCGTCGCCAAGACGCCGATCGACGCCAACGAGGGTGTGACGCCCGAGAAGGCCCGCGAGATCGTCGCGGCCGCGAACTTCCCGGCCGAGGTCGCCGACAAGGTCGCGAACGTCCTGGTCACCCTGTGGAAGACCTTCATCGCCGAGGACGCGCTCCTCGTCGAGGTCAACCCGCTGGCCAAGGTCGCCTCCGGTGACGTCATCGCCCTCGACGGCAAGGTGTCGCTGGACGAGAACGCGGAGTTCCGTCAGCCGGAGCACGAGGCTCTCCAGGACAAGGACGCGGCCAACCCGCTCGAGGCCGCTGCCAAGGAGAAGAACCTCAACTACGTCAAGCTCGACGGCGAGGTCGGCATCATCGGCAACGGCGCGGGTCTCGTCATGAGCACCCTGGACGTCGTCGCGTACGCCGGTGAGGCGCACGGTGGCGTCAAGCCCGCCAACTTCCTCGACATCGGTGGCGGCGCCTCCGCGCAGGTGATGGCGAACGGCCTGGAGATCATCCTGGGCGACCCGGACGTCAAGTCCGTGTTCGTCAACGTCTTCGGCGGCATCACCGCCTGCGACGAGGTCGCCAACGGCATCGTCCAGGCCCTGGAGCTCCTCAAGTCCAAGGGCGAGGAAGTCACCAAGCCGCTGGTCGTCCGTCTCGACGGCAACAACGCCGAACTGGGTCGCAAGATCCTCTCCGACGCCAACCACCCGCTGGTGCAGCGCGTGGACACCATGGACGGCGCGGCCGACAAGGCCGCCGAGCTCGCGGCTGCGAAGTAAGGAAGAGGGACAGACACAGCCATGGCTATCTTCCTCAACAAGGACTCCAAGGTCATCGTCCAGGGCATGACCGGCTCCACGGGCATGAAGCACACCAAGCTCATGCTCGCCGACGGCACGAACATCGTCGGTGGCGTGAACCCGCGCAAGGCGGGCACGTCCGTCGACATCGACGGCAACGAGATCCCGGTCTTCGGCACCGTCGCCGAGGCGATCGAGAAGACGGGCGCGAACGTGTCCGTCCTCTTCGTACCGCCGGCCTTCGCCAAGGCCGCCGTCGTCGAGGCGATCGACGCCGAGATCCCGCTCGCGGTCGTCATCACCGAGGGCATCGCGGTCCACGACTCGGCGGCGTTCTACGCGTACGCCGTGTCCCAGGGCAACAAGACCCGGATCATCGGCCCGAACTGCCCCGGTCTCATCACCCCGGGCCAGTCGAACGCCGGCATCATCCCCGGCGACATCACCAAGCCGGGCCGTATCGGTCTGGTCTCGAAGTCCGGCACGCTGACGTACCAGATGATGTACGAGCTGCGGGACATCGGCTTCTCCTCCGCCGTCGGCATCGGCGGTGACCCGATCATCGGGACGACGCACATCGACGCGCTCGCCGCGTTCGAGGCCGACCCCGACACCGACCTGATCGTGATGATCGGTGAGATCGGCGGCGACGCCGAGGAGCGGGCCGCGGCCTTCATCAAGGAGAACGTGAAGAAGCCGGTCGTCGGCTACGTCGCGGGCTTCACCGCGCCCGAGGGCAAGACCATGGGCCACGCCGGCGCCATCGTCTCCGGCTCCTCCGGCACGGCCGCCGCGAAGAAGGAGGCCCTCGAGGCCGCCGGCGTCAAGGTCGGCAAGACGCCGACGGAGACGGCGAAGCTGGCGCGCGCCATTCTCGGCAGCTGAGCGTTTTCGGTGACTGAGCGCAGCCTCGCACGCTGACGCAGCGTCCAGCGGAAGGGCCCGCACCCTCGTCGGGGTGCGGGCCCTTCGGCGTGCTCGGCGTGGTCCCGTGTGCTCGGCGTGGTCCCGTGTGCTCGGCGTGATCTCGCGGTGCTCGGCGTGATTCCGCGGTGCTGGGCGTGGCACCGCGGTGCTCGGCCTCGCCCCGCCGTGCTCAACGCGGCACCGCCGTGCTCAGCGCGGCACCGGCGTCAGTTTCGCGGGTCCGCTCACCGTCGCCTCCCGCAGTCGCTCGCGGAGTTCCAGCTCCCCCTCCGACAACGGCCCCAGCGCCACCCTCGGCGGCACGCCCCGCACCGCCTCACCCGGGGCCACCGGTGGCTCGTAGTGCGTGGGAGCCGTCCGCAGGGTCAGGGCCGTCGCGCCCATCAGCGCGACCGTGGAGGCGATGGCGGCCCGGGTCAGGATGCGGGCCCGCCGTTCGCCGCCCGTGCGCACCGTCGTCGCGCTCGCGGCGCGCAGCCGTTCCGTGGACGCCAGTTCAGCCAGCCGCCAGTGCAGCTCCTCCGGGTCCGCCAGCTCCGGCAGCCGCGCCGCGATCGCCTCGCGCGCGTGCAGCAGCCGGTTCGCCGTCGCCGGAGTGCTCGCCTCCGTCTCCGCCGCCGTCTCCGGCAGATCGAGGCCGACACCGTCGTAGAGGACGAGGGTGCGGCGGTACGGCGACGGGAGCGTGAGGAGTGCGTCGAGCAGCGCGCGGGCGGAGGCGTCGGCGGGAGGCGGCTCGGGCTGCCGATGGCGGGGGCGGAAACGGTGCCAGGGGGAGAGCGCGTACTCGTACGTCGTCGCCCGCACCCAGCCCGCCGGATCCCGGTCGCGAGCCACCTCCGGCCAGCGCTGCCAGGCCAGTTGGAAGGACCGCTCCACCGACTCGCGCGCGAGCTCACGCCGCCCGGTGAGCAGATAGGCCTGCCGGACGAGGGCGGGCGCGCAAAACGCGTAGAGCGCGTCGAAGGCCTGAGCGGGCGTCAGGGCGGCGAGGGGCGCGGCGGCGGGTTCACGCCGAGGTGCGGGGGAGAGCCGGGCCAGCAGGTGTGCGTACGCCTCCCGTTCGCGGCCGTGGGGAGTCCTGCGGCCGGTCTCCCATGCGTGTACCGTCTCGCCGGCGACGCCCAACCGGACCGCGATCTGAGCCTGTGTCAACGACCCCGCCTCGCGCAGGCGCCGGCGCTCCTCGGGCGGGGGAAGCGGAGTGGCAGGGCGCTGCGTCACCGGGCGTCCCTTCGCGCGAAAAAGTACATAAACGTATATTGGGCGACACATCGGTGGTTCGCCTGTTACGGCAAGAAAGCGCGTGTCGTTGGGAGCATGACGGTCGTGACCCAGATGACCGCTCGCCGACCGCTGTTGTCGTCCCTGCTCACCCGGATGCGGGACCGATCACCCGGACTGGGCGCCGGCCTGCTGGGCGGCGCCGTCGCCGCGGGGCTGGGGCTGGGCTCGTTCGCCGTACTCGTGATGGTGCTGTGGATCAGCTCGCCGTATCCCGACAGCGGGCCCGGCGGGGCGCTGCATGTCGCCGCGGCGCTGTGGCTGCTGGCGCACGGCGCGGAACTGGTCCGCACCGACACGCTCTCCGGCGTCCCCGCGCCCGTGGGTGTCACCCCGCTGCTGCTGCTCGTGCCGCCGGTCTGGCTGGTGCACCGGGCGGCGCGGGACGCGGTGGACGGGGACAGCGCGCATGAGGTCGGGCGACTGGACGGGCCGCCGCCGGTTTCGGCGCGGACGGCCTGGACGGGGGTCGTCCTCGGCTACCTCGCCGTCGGGGCGGCCGTCGCACTGTACGCCTCGGGTGGCGAACTGCGGCCCGCGTGGGGGTGGACGGGGGTCTGCCTGCCGGTGACGGTGGCGGGGGCCGCCGGGGCGGGGGTGTGGACGGCGTACGGCCGTCCCGGCGCGACGGTGGACAGGGTGCGGATCCTGTTGCCGGCGCGGCTACGACGGCTCGTCCTCGGGGCGGGCGCGCGGGATCCTCTCGGTGTCGCCGCGCGGGCGGCCGGGGCCGGGGCGGCGGTCCTGGTCGGGGGCGGGGCGCTGCTGCTGGCGGTCTCGCTGGTGTGGCACGGCGGGGCGACGCGGGCGTCGTTCCTGCAGCTGACGGAGGCGGCGTCGGGGCGGTTCGCGGTGCTGCTGCTGTGCCTCGCGCTGGTGCCGAACGCGGTGGTGTGGGCGGCGGCGTACGGGCTGGGACCGGGGTTCACACTCGGCGTCGGGCATGCGGTGACCCCGCTGGCTTCGACGCCGACACCGCTGTTGCCGCCCTTTCCGCTGCTGGCGGCGGTGCCGGACGCGGGGGCGGGTGAGGGGCTCGACTGGGCGGCGGGGTTGGTGCCGGTGGCGGCGGGGCTGGTGGTGGGGTGGTTCACGGGGCGGGCCGCTTCGGTGTCCGTGGCGAGGGCGTGGTCGTGCCGGCGGACTGCTGCGACCGCCGGGGTGGCCGCCGTGCTGTGCGCGGGGCTGGTCGCGGTGCTGGCCGGGTTGGCGGGAGGGCCGCTCGGGGTCTCCGCGTTGGGTCGCTTCGGGCCTGTGTGGTGGCAGGCGGGGGGTGCGGCGCTGGCGTGGACGGCGGGGCTGGGGGTCCCGGCGGCGTTGGGGTCGCGGGCGTGGCGATGCCGGGAGCGGTCGGTGAGGGCGGAAGGTCGGGCGACGGCGACGGCCGGCAAGCCGCGGGTGCGGGTGGGGGCGGCAGCGGCGGGCGATACGGAGAGGGCCGCACCCTCTGCGGCTGAACTGCCCTACGTGCCTTACGCGTCCTACGGGGACGACGTCGACGACGACGAACCGTATGACTTCATGAGGGTGGAGCCGCCGGAACCTCCGCCCCTTCCCGAACATTGAGCACCTGGCGCCCCAGCAGCCATCCGGCCGGCACTCCCCCAGCCTTCGGCCGGGGGGACCCCAGAGCACGCACCGGACGCCGCTCCTTCACGGGCAAACATTGCCTGCCACGGCACTAGCTTGTGCCCAGCAGACCCCGCAGTTCCTTCGGCAGCAGGTCCGTGCAGGACTGTCGTGACTGGGTGGTCAGGGCGTCGTTCGTGCAGGTGTAGTAGTCGTTGTAGACCAGCTTGGCGGTGAAGCCCACGGCGACCAGGGCGATGGCCAGGGACGCGGCGACCAGGCCGCTCACCGCGGCGGTGGTCTGGGGGCGGGCGTTCTGGGCGGGGGCCGGGGTGTCCGGGTCGGGGGTGCGGGGCTTGGCACGGAGGGCGCTGATGCTCCAGTACATGGCCAGCGCGCCGAGCAGCAGGGCCACGGAAGGCCAGCCGAAGAGGGCGAAGAAGAAGGCCCACATGCCGCTCAGCAGGGCGTACCGTGCGCGTCGCTGGGCCGGGTCGGTCGGGTCCCACCGCATGCCCGTGCCGGGGCCGGAGTTCCCCGGTTGCTCGGGTCCGTCGCTCGGGGCGCCCGGGCGGTCGCCGAAACCGCCGGGAGAGCGGCCGGGCTGCCGGTCGCTCCACTGGTTGCCCCAGGGGGAATGGCCGTCGGCGTCGTGCGGAGACCGGCCGCCGTCGGCCCCCTCGCCGCCCGCCGGACGGCGCGGTTGCCAGGGACGGTCCGGCGTGCCCTCGGGCGGCGGGGCGAAGGGGTTGTCGCCCTGCTCGCCGCGCTCGTCGGTCCCATCGGCCCCGGCGCGCTTGTCGCCCCTGTCGTCCTGAGGTGCGCGCTCGCCGCCGCTGCCGCCCTCACCCTGCGACGACCCGCCGCCCCGGCCTTCGCCACCCGCGCCCCCGCCCGACGTCGTACCGGTCGCATGCGTCGTGTCCGGGGGAGAGGCCGGGCGCTCTCGCAGCAGCACGCCGATGCGCTCCCCTCCCTGCGGTGACTGCGGGGGGAGCGTGAGGAGTCGCAGACTGCGGTCCGGCATCAAGTGAGCGTCTTCCCGTAGGTGGTACGGCTGTCTGGCGGGAGCTGTCACCGGTAGAACGCACCACACCACGCCCGCGTTCCCGAGCCCGCTCCTCCCAGACGCTACCTTCCGGCCACGCCCCCGTCCCAAGGGGGCCGCCCCGTGTGCCGGTATCGTTGCTGACGGTCGGCCGCTTCGTAGACTTCCCCGTATCCCGGGGCGCGAAGCATTCGTAGGAATGCACAGGCCGCCCGCACCGACGCACCCCCGAGAAAGGGCCCCCACCGTGGCCGCCAAGCCCGTGGCCAAGCGCCTTGTCGTGCTGGTCTCCGGATCCGGTACGAACCTCCAGGCGCTGCTCGACACCATCGAGACCGTCGGCGTCGAGGCGTACGGCGCCGAGATCGTGGCCGTGGGCGCCGACCGTGAGGGCATCGAGGGGCTCGCGCGGGCCGAGCGCGCCGGGATTCCCACCTTCGTGCGGAAGGTCAAGGACTACGGGACGCGCGAGGAGTGGGACGCCGCCCTCGCCGAGGCGACCGCCGCCCATGAACCCGACCTCGTGGTCTCCGCCGGGTTCATGAAGATCGTGGGCAGGGAGTTCCTGGCCCGCTTCGGCGGCCGGTTCGTCAACACCCACCCCGCGCTGCTGCCCAGTTTTCCCGGCGCCCACGGCGTCCGTGACGCGCTCGCGTACGGCGCCAAGGTCACCGGCTGCACCGTCCACTTCGTCGACGACGGCGTCGACACCGGCCCGATCATCGCCCAGGGCGTGGTCGAGATCCGGGACGAGGACGACGAGAGCGCTCTGCACGAGCGCATCAAGGAAGTCGAGCGAAGGCTGCTCGTCGAGGTCGTGGGGCGCCTCGCCCGCAACGGCTACCGCATTGAGGGACGAAAGGTAGTTATCCAGTGACCGCCACCGCCGAGAGCAACAAGCGGGCCATCCGTCGCGCGCTCGTCAGCGTCTACGACAAGACCGGACTGGAAGACCTCGCGCGCGGGCTGCACGAGGCGGGCGTGGAGCTCGTCTCCACCGGGTCCACGGCCGCGAAGATCGCCTCCGCCGGCGTCCCCGTCACCAAGGTCGAGGACCTCACCGGGTTCCCCGAGTGCCTGGACGGCCGCGTCAAGACCCTGCACCCCAAGGTGCACGCCGGCATCCTCGCCGACCTGCGGCTCGAGGACCACCGGCGGCAGCTGCAGGAGCTGGGCGTCGAGCCCTTCGACCTCGTGGTCGTCAACCTCTACCCGTTCCGAGAGACCGTCGCGTCCGGCGCCACGCCCGACGAGTGCGTGGAGCAGATCGACATCGGCGGGCCCTCCATGGTGCGCGCCGCCGCCAAGAACCACCCGTCGGTCGCCGTCGTCACCAGCCCCGCCCGCTACGGCGACGTCCTCGCCGCGGTCAAGGACGGCGGCTTCGACCTCGGCACCCGCAAGCGGCTGGCCGCCGAGGCGTTCCGGCACACGGCCGAGTACGACATCGCGGTCTCCTCCTGGTTCGCCTCCGTCTACGCGCCCGCCGACGACTCGCAGTTCCCCTCCTTCCTCGCCACCAGCCTGGAGCGCGCGCACACCCTGCGCTACGGCGAGAACCCGCACCAGCCCGCCGCCCTCTACACAGCGGGCACGGGCGGCCTGGCCGAGGCCGAGCAGCTGCACGGCAAGGAGATGTCGTACAACAACTACGCGGACACGGACGCCGCCCGCCGTGCCGCCTACGACCACGCCGAGCCGTGTGTCGCGATCATCAAGCACGCCAACCCGTGCGGCATCGCGATCGGCGCCGACGTCGCCGAGGCGCACCGCAAGGCGCACGCCTGCGACCCGCTGTCCGCGTTCGGCGGCGTGATCGCGGTCAACCGCCCGGTCAGCAAGGAGATGGCCGAGCAGGTCGCCGAGATCTTCACCGAGGTCATCGTCGCGCCCGACTACGAGGACGGCGCGCTGGAGGCCCTCGCCAGGAAGAAGAACATCCGCGTGCTGCGCTGCGCGGACGGCCCCGCGCACCCCGTCGACGTCAAGCCGATCGACGGCGGCGCCCTGCTCCAGGTCGCCGACCGCCTCCAGGCCGAGGGCGACGACCCGGCCCACTGGACCCTCGCCACCGGCGAGGCGCTGAGCCCCGACGAGCTGACGGACCTCGCCTTCGCCTGGAAGGCCTGCCGTGCCGTGAAGTCCAACGCCATCCTCCTCGCCAAGGACGGCGCCTCGGTCGGCGTCGGCATGGGGCAGGTCAACCGCGTCGACTCCGCGAAGCTCGCGGTGGAGCGCGCGGGCGCCGAGCGGGCGCAGGGGTCGTACGCCGCCTCGGACGCGTTCTTCCCCTTCCCCGACGGCCTGGAGATCCTCGTCGAGGCCGGCGTGAAGGCCGTGGTCCAGCCCGGCGGTTCGGTCCGCGACGAACTGGTCGTCGAGGCCGCGAAGAAGGCCGGCGTCACGATGTACTTCACGGGGACGCGGCACTTCTTCCACTAGCCCTTGAGCACCGGGGCGGTTGTCAGTGCCGGATGAGAGCCTGGCGGCATGATCGTGGAACGGGCATACGCTCATGTCGCCGAGGCCGACCGGGACGGCCGCGCGTGGCCGTGGACGGTGCCGTGCGTACGGCAACTGCTCGACGACGGCCTGAGATTCACCGCCCCGGTCACCTTCCTGGTCGGGGAGAACGGCTCGGGCAAGTCGACCCTCGTCGAGGCGCTGGCGGAGGCGTTCGGCCTGGACTCCTGGGGCGGCTCGGCGGGGTACCGGTACGCGGGTGCCCGGGGGCGGTCACCGCTCGGCGAGCGGGTGCGGTTCGAGGCGACCCGGGCCGGCCGCCGGATGCTGAGCGGCCCCCGCACCCGGCGCCGCGGGTTCTTCCTGCGGGCCGAGACCGCGCTCGACGCGCTGGGCCGGGAGCGGACCACCGGGCGGCTGTCCGGCGCCCCGGAGGAGATGAGCCACGGGGAGGGCTTCCTGATGGCCTTCCGCGAGCGCTTCCACGAGCCGGGACTGTACGTCCTCGACGAGCCCGAGTCCGCCCTGTCCTTCGCCTCCTGCCTCGAACTCGTCGGCCTCCTGGACGAGTTGGGCCGCTCCGGGGCGCAGATCGTCTGCGCCACCCACTCACCCCTGCTGACGGCGCTCCCCGGCGCGGAGATCGTCGAGGTGGGCGAGCACGGCATGCGCGCGGCCGCCTGGCGGGACCTGGAACTCGTCGACCACTGGCGGCGCTACCTCGACGACCCGTCGGCGTATCTCCGGCACATAGTCGGCTGAGAATCCCGGTCGGGAATCCCGGCAGGGAATCCCGGCTGAGGTTCCCGGGCGAACCGGGGACGGTCTGGACGGGAGGGGCCTCCGGCTCTCCCCCGAGTGAGTCGGAGGCCCCCGCGGGAACCACGCTGCCATCGGCGGGGGCCTCGGGGTACCTCGGAAGTCTCAGGGTCACTTCTTGCCGGGGGGCGTGTACTCCTTGAGGTAGTGGGCGACGCGGGCGGCGTAGGCGCGAGCATTCGGGGGAGCGCCGTTCGCGGCGTTCACCTTCTTGTAGGAGGTCCGGTACGAGGCGGCGAGCAGTACCCGTCGGTCGCCCGGCAGGTCGGACTTCAGCAGCGGTTCGATGCCGCAGAGGTAGCGGCCGACGGCGGGAACGGACTGTTCGGGGGTGAGGGGAGGACGGGGGGTCTCCGGCGCGGGGACGCCATCGCCGCGGACCCACCAGCGCAGGATGTTCGGGGTCCAGCGGGCGATGCCGTACTCGCCTTTGGCGGGGTCGGAGAGGTTCGGGTCGAAGTTGCTCTCCGCCTTGAGCATCGCGGCGATGAGGGCGGGGGTGACCTCCGGCTGAGTGCAGTTGTGGGCGGAGTCGACGATCAGTTTGCGGTACTTCACGGGGATGCCCTTGTCCGTGCGGAGTTCGGAGGCTCCGTACCCGGCGGACGTGACGTTCTGGGCGCCGGGTGCGGCGGAGACCTTCCCTCCGTCCGCGCCGGGGGCACCGGGGTCGGACTTGCCGCCGGTGTCCGACCAGAGGGAGATGCCGTAGCCGAGCCCGGCCACCGCGACCGTGGCGGTCACGGCGGCCACTACGGCCGTACGGCGGGCGAGCCGCAGCCGGAACGGCCGGGGCGAGCGGCCCGTGCCCGCGGCGGCCTCGACCCGGCTCAGCAGGGTCTCGGTGGTGACGCGGCCGGCGTGCGTACGGGTGAGGCAGTCCTGCACGATCTGCCGCCACGCGTCCGGCAGCTCGGGCGACAGCCGCAGCTCGTCGGTGCCGCGGGCGTACGCGGCGGCCGCGTCGCGGCGGGCCGTCGGGGTGCCGCCGGGCAGCGGGAAGGAGTCGGTGAGGACGAGATGGGCGAGGACACCGAAGGCCCAGACGTCGGCGGACGGGCGGATCCGGCGGCCGCGTTCGCCGATCTCCGACCACAGGAGTTCCGGCGGGGTGTAGTCGGGCGTGGAGAACGCCGGGGTGTACGCGTGTGTGCCCTCCAGCTCCGCGGCCATGTTGAAGTCGGCCAGCCGCGCCGAACCGTCCTTCATCAGCAGCACGTTGGCCGGTTTCAGGTCCCCGTGCACCCAGCCCGCGCGATGCAGCTGGGCCAGCCCCTCACAGATCTGAGCGAGCAGCGCGGGCCCGTCGGCGGGCCGGGGCGAGGCGGCGAGCAGCGCGGACAGCGAGCGCTCCGCCTTCTCCAGTACGAGGACCGTGGCACCGTCGAGGGCGGGCCGCTCGGGGTCGTCGACGGTGAGGGTGTCGTACATCCGGATCAGGCGCGGGCGGCTGAGCCGGCGCAGCAACTCGACCTCCCGCTCGACGAGTTCGCGCAGGTGGGTCAGCTGCCGGGGGGTTCCGGTGCCGGTGGGCAGGAACTTCAGGGCGGCGGTGCGCGGCAACTCCCGCACGCCCGGGGCACCTTCCGTGCCCGCCGAACCCTCTGTGCCCGCCGTACCCTCCGTGCTCTTCGTACCCTCCGTGTCTCCCGTGTCCTCCGTGCGCCGTGCTTCGTACACGCTTCCGAACGCGCCGGTCGCGATCGGCTCGCGCACCTCCCAGGCGCCGACCCGGTACCCCCGGGGCACCGGCACGGCGTACGGCTCGGTCACCGTGACCTCCGGGCGTCCGCCGCCGTCAGGACGGTGAGATCGTCCTCCCGGACCAGGTCGAAGCGGAGCGCCAGGGACACCAGGGACTCCTTCTTGCCGTTGAGCCGGGCGCCCGTCTCCGCGTTCCCCGGGCCGGGCTTGAGGCGCAGCTTGACGGCCAGATAGTCGATGTTCCACTGGACGGAGGTCCGGGACGCCGCCGGCCAGGTCGGGCGCAGCCGGTCCACGACCTGGTCGACCGTGGGCAGCGGGGCGTGCGGTGCACCGCGCAGCCGTGGCTCGCACAGCGCGGCGAGGACGGCGAAGTAGCGTTTGCTGCGGTCGACGGAGAAGGCGGGCGCGGTGGTGTCGCCGTCGAGGACGCCCTCGGTGCGCAGATAGTCGTGACGCGGCGCCCACACGTCGATCGCCAGCAGGTCGCCCGCGGCGGGCAGCACGATCCGCGAGAACTCGAACGGCACCGGCGCTTCCAGCCGTCCCGGCCCGACCTTGATGTGCTCGCCGGCGCCCTCCGGGTTCTCCACGACGTAGGTCTGGTGGCCGCAGAGATTGCTCAGGGTCCAGAAGGCGCCCTGCGCGCTGATCGCGCCCGCTCTGCGGGAGACCCCGTCATGGGGAACGATCAGGTCGTTGTGGTGTTCGGAACGGCCGAAGGTCAGCCGCTCGCCGGGCGCGAGCTGCCGCCTGGTGCGAGTGGGTTCGTCCTCCGTGGTCGGCGGAGGTACCACGATGATGCTGTACAAGGTGCGTCTCCCCGTGCCTGACGGCTACAGGGGTCAGAGTAGGGCGACGCACCAGGGCCGTGTCCCCCTCGTGCGGGTGAGACACGGCCCTTGGACAGGAATGGCGCGAACTGTTCAGTCGCCCGGTGCGTTCAGCTTGTTTCTTGCGAGGAGCTCCGGGCGCTCGCGTCCCGGAAGGAAGCATCCTGGGTCAGGCGGCGTGGAGCCCCGCAGCGCCATGATGTCTGCTCGGCCGGGGAGCGGTCGGGTCTGTTCCGGTCACGGCGCTGGCACCCGACCATGTGTGTCACTCGTTCAGGTGATCCACTTCGAACGTGCGGTGGCCTGTCGTGCGGGTGTGTACGTTCGGTGTTTGTGAAGCTGGTGGTGCAGGTCAGACTGCTGCCGACGCCCCAGCAGGCGGCGGCACTCGAGGCAACCCTGCATGTCTGCAACGAGGCCGCGACCTGGGTGAGCGAGGTGGCCTTCGAGCGCGGTGAGTTCAAGAACTTCGCCCTGCGGCGGCACACCTACGACACCGTCAAGTCCCGCTGGGGCCTGGGCGCGCAGGCCGCCCAGCACGTCATCAAGAAGACATGCGACGCGTACACCACACTGAAAGCGAACCTGAAGGCCGGAAACCTGGGACGTCCCGGCTCCAAACGCCGCCGTCGGGCGACCGAGAAGCCGATCTCCTTCCGCCCCCAGGGCGCGCAGCCCTACGACGACCGCATGCTGTCCTGGCAGATCCCCGGCCGCACGGTGTCGATCTGGACCACCGGCGGGCGGGTCAAAAGCGTGGCGTTCACCGCCTCCCCGGAGCAGCTGGCCACCCTGGCCCTGTACCGCAAGGGCGAGTCCGACCTGCTGGAGCGGGACGGCATGTGGTTCCTGAACGCAACCTGCGACATCCCCGAAGCACCGCTGAACAGGGAGCCGGTGGACTTCCTCGGGATCGACCTGGGCATCGTGAACATCGCCACCACCTCGGACGGCGAGATCCTGGCCGGACGCGAACTCAACCGGATCCGCAGCCGCGAGCGCGGCCTGCGCGCCAAGCTGCAGAAGAAGAACACCCCGTCCGCCAAGCGCCGGTTGAAGAAGCGGCGGCGCAAGGAGGCCCGTAGGGCCAAGGACATCAACCACAAGATCGCGAAACATGTGGTGGCCGAGGCAGAACGCACCGGTCGCGGGATCGCCCTGGAAGACCTGACGGGCATCCGCGAGCGGGTACGGCTTCGCAAGCCCCGACGGGCCACCCACTCCAGCTGGTCCTTCCACCAGCTGGGGCAGTTCATCGCGTACAAGGCCCGCAAAGCGGGGGTGCCGGTGGTGCACGTCGATCCGGCGTACACCTCCCGCACCTGCGCCGAATGCGGCCACATCGACAAGGCGAACCGGATGTCCCAGGCCTGGTTCGCCTGCCGGAGCTGCGGATTCGTTGATCACGCAGACCGCAACAGCTCCCGCAACATCCGCGCGAGAGCGTGGGAGTCGTGGCGACGCGGGGCCCAGTCAACGGCCCCTGCCCCACCCCGAACCTCTCGGGGCGGGACTGGACGCAAACGCAGCATCACCGCCAGTGATGCCCGTTGTGCAAGCCCGGCGCTTTAGCGCTGGGTAGTTGACTAGCGCGGGCGGTTGAACCAGGCCTTGCCCTTGGAGTTGCCGGCGAAGACGGCGATCAGGATGCCGAGCACCAGGTGAACGATGCCCACAAGGGTGAACGGGTACAGGCCGAGGACCGCGGTGATGACACCGAAGACCAGGACGGTGACGCGCACGCCGTTGCCGCCGGAGGTGAACTTCGTCGCCAGGTAGGCCGCCCACACCAGCCAGGCCAGCGCGAACACCGCGAAGCCCCACAGCGCGCCGGTCGGGTAGTCCGCGAACTGCTTGAAGGCGGCGTCGTCCTTGGCCTTGTCGATGGCCACCGCGGCGAAGGCGAAGAGTGCCACGCCGAGGACCTGCAGACCGACGATGACCCACAGCATCACGCGGGCCGCGCTGACCGAGCCGGGCATCGAGGCCATCGGGGCGGTGGCGCCGTACGCGGCCTGTCCGACCGGCGGGGCCTGGGGATAGCCGTAGCCGGGTGCCTGGCCCTGCTGCTGCGGGTATCCGTAACCCTGCTGGGGCTGCTGCTGGCCCTGCGGCGCGCCGTAGGGGTTGTTGGGGTCGCCGTAACTCATGGCGGTTCTTCCTCCGTTGATTCCAAGTGCGGGGACGACGCGCGGCGGCATCGTACGGAGGAACGTTCTTCAGATGCGGCCGTCCCCCCGATGAGCTGCCCGCGGCACTGTGTATGTCATCGTTCTGCACGCTCGTCACGCTTGTCCAGCCGCATTCCGGAGGCGTTGTGCAAGTGCAACCTCGCTGATCTTGAGGGGCTCATGGGGGGTACGGCGGGACGGGTGCCGCACCTGTCCAGGGGCCCCGGATTGGAACCGGGACCGGGTCATCCGCGAGGATGGGACCATGACCGCCCAGATTCTCGATGGCAAGGCCACCGCAGCCGCGATCAAGTCCGATCTGACCGCCCGCGTGGCGGCGCTGAAGGAGAAGGGCGTCACGCCCGGCCTCGGCACGATCCTCGTCGGGGAAGACCCCGGCAGCCAGAAGTACGTCGCCGGCAAGCACCGTGACTGTGCGCAGGTCGGCATCGCCTCCATCCAGCGGGAACTGCCGGCCACGGCGACGCAGGACGAGATCGAGGCGGTCGTCCGCGAACTGAACGAGGACCCGGCCTGCACGGGGTACATCGTCCAGCTGCCCCTTCCCAAGGGCATCGACGAGAACCGGATCCTGGAGCTCATGGACCCGGACAAGGACGCCGACGGCCTCCACCCCATGAACCTCGGCCGCCTCGTCCTCAACGAACCCGCGCCGCTGCCCTGCACCCCGAACGGCGTGCTGACCCTGCTCCGCCAGTACGGCGTGGAGATCAAGGGCGCGGAGGTCGTGGTCGTCGGCCGGGGTGTGACCATCGGCCGGCCGATGCCGCTGCTGCTGACCCGGCGCAGCGAGAACGCCACGGTCACCCAGTGCCACACCGGCACCCGGGACCTGTCGGCGCACCTCAAGCGCGCCGACATCATCGTCGCGGCGGCCGGTTCCGCGCACCTGATCCGCGCCGAGGACGTGAAGCCGGGCGCCGCCGTCCTGGACGTCGGCGTCTCCCGCAGCGCCGAGGGCAAGATCGTCGGCGACGTCCACCCCGACGTGGCCGAGGTGGCCGGCTTCATCTCCCCCAACCCCGGCGGCGTCGGCCCGATGACGCGGGCCCAGCTCCTCGTCAACGTGGTCGAGGCGGCGGAGCGCAGTGTCGGCTGAGGACAGGCGGGCCGAAGGGACACCGCGCGCCGAGGGCGTCGAGGACACCGGTGGCAGCCGGGCCGTGGACGGTATACGGGCCCTCGACGCCGCTGGAGCCGCCGACGGCGCCACGGCCTCGGGAGCCACCGGCGTCGGAGACGGCACCGCGGCTTCGGGTGCCGGCGCGACCGGTGCTGATTCTCGGCCCCTCGGCGGCACCGCCGCTTCGGGCACCGCCGCGGCACCGGACGACGTCAGGGCGGTGGACACCGCTGCGGCACCGGACGACGTCAGGGCGGTGGACACCGCCGCGGCACCGGACGACGTCAGGGTGGTCGGCCCCGCCGAACCGCCGGACGACATCGAGGTGCGGGACGCCGTCAGCGCGCCCGATGCCGCGGGGAGGCCGCGTCGGGCTACGCGGCGGTTCCCGTTGTTCACCAAGGACACCGCGCGGCCCGAGGGCGGCGGCCGGGCCGCGCCGCGGGATGCGCCGGCGCCCGCTCGGCAGTGGCCGATCCTCGCTGTTCTGGGGGCGGTCGGAGTCGGGCTGCTGCTGACCGCCCTCGATCTGTTCCGTTACGGCACCCTGCTGATCGGCATGGCGCTGCTGGCCGGCGGAGTCCTGCGCTGGCTGCTGCCGGACGTCGGCATGCTCGCCGTGCGCTCCCGTTTCACCGACATCGTCACGTACGGCGTGCTGGGCTCCGCGATAGCGCTGTTGGCCCTGATGGTGCAGCCGAACCCCTGGCTGGTGATCCCGTTCCTCAAGGACACCCTGCACTTCACGGTCAGCGGCTGACCGGAGTACGGAAACGGCGGCCCGTCCTCTCCCCCGAGCAAGGACGGGCCGCCGCCGGCATCCACACTCCGGCACGGGAACTTCCTGTTCAACGGCTGTCCGTCGGCTGTGGCACGGAAGTGACCGTTCCGCCACGGTGTCCGCGCCCCGCCACAGAGCGGCCCGAACGGGAACCGATCACTCCGCTGACGTCGTCACTTGCACAGGAACCGGGGGAGGCGGGCGACGCCGTGGAGGTGGATGATGGGCGGCTGGCAGGCGTTGCCGGAGGATCTGCCGCCGGAGGTGCGGCACTTCGTGGAACAGCTGAGGCTCCTCAAGGACCGCACGGGGCTCAGCCTCGTCGCGCTGGGCGCCCGCACCGCGTACAGCAAGTCGTCCTGGCACCGTTACCTCAACGCGGGCCAGCCACCGCCACGGCAGGCCGTCGTCGCCCTGTGCCGGATCGCGGGCCTCGCCGACCCCGACGCCGAACGCTTCGGGGTGCGCTGGGAACTGGCCGTCCAGGCCTGGCCCCGCCCGGCGACGGTCCCCGCACCGGCAGCACCGACCGCCGGGAGCGACGCGGGCGGTCCACCCGGCAACGCTGAGGACACGCGCGACGGGGGTGACGCGGGCGACGGGTACGAGGACGATCCCACGCTGCCCTGGTGGGACACGCCTCCCGAAACAGCCGGGACGCCTGAGAATCCGGCCAAGAGCGGGGGCGGTCGGGGCGGGCGGCTGCTGTGGTCGGCCGTGCTGCTGCTCCTTCTCACGGTGCTGGTCGGCATGGTCGGCATGGTGGTGTTCGGGTGAGCCGGACACTCCTGTGGCAGGCGGTATTTCCGGTGTGTGCCCTCTGTGTCGATGTATTGACAAGTTCGCGCATTTGACGCGATGTCGTTCGACATGGGGGCTAGCGTGGCCCCTCTGCCGACGGAGCGCTGGACCTCTTCCCGGTGGGCGTGCAACGGTGCACGCCCGCGGCCACCGTGCACCTGTGCGCCCCCACCCCCGGGAACTGAGATCCTGATGGCGCGCATCCCTGTGGGTAGCCACAACGGGGACTCGGCAGGAGGCACCACGCACCGGGGAACGCGCGGAAGCACCAGCACTACCGGGGGGAAGAGGGGGAAGCAATGCCTCGTTGGAAGGATCTGCCGGAGGAACTCGATCCGCAGGTCAGGGAGTTCGCGAGCCAGTTGCGTCGGCTCGTGGACCGCAGCGGCCTGAGTATCGCGTCGGTGGCGGACCGCACCGGCTACAGCAAGACGTCCTGGGAGCGTTATCTGAACGGCCGGCTCCTCGCGCCGAAGGGCGCGATCGTCGCCCTGGCCGAGGTCACCGGCACCAATCCCATTCATCTCACAACGATGTGGGAACTCGCCGAGCGGGCCTGGAGCCGCTCGGAGATGCGCCACGACATGACCATGGAGGCCATCCGGATCTCCCAGGCTCGGGCCGCGCTCGGCGAGTTCGGCGGCGAGGTCGGCGCGCCCGCGGCGAACGCCAAGGGGAGCCGGCAGGCCCGCAGGAGCGGCAGCGCCACGGCCACTCCCGGCATCGCCGGACCGGCCGGAGTGTTCCCGAGCGTGCCGCCGCAGCCGACGGCACCGGACGCCCGCGACTCGGTGGGCGGCGTACGGGAGGTACTGCCCGGCGGGTCATCCGGCGGGTCATCCGGCGGTTCCGCGAGCGGCACGAAGCCGGGCTCGGCGGCCGGTTCGTCGGCCGGGGCCTCGGGGGGCTCATCAGGGGCCCCGGGCAGGAACTCCTGGGGGATAGCGGGCTATCAGGGACCGGCGCCCACCGGTGGCGGGCGTACGGCTGGGGCCGCGTCTGCGGGATCTCCCGCGCAGGCGCCCTCGCCATCACCGAACCCGTCACCGAACCCGTCCCCGCAGCCTTCGCCGAGTCCGTCGGCCCCGGCCGACGGGCCGGCGTGGAATCCGGCGACGGCGGGCCCGTACGGCGAACCCCCGCAGGGGCCCAGGCCCGGCGGGAACGCGTCCGGCGGGGCGTCCGGCAAGCGGCGGCTGACGATGTTCCTCGCCGGCGTCGTCGGTGTGGCGGTCGTGGTGGCCGCCGCGTTCTTCCTGACGAACCGCGGAGACGACGGCAAGAAGCAGAACGCCGCGCCGTCCCCCTCGCCGTCCCTCAGCACCGACGCCGACCTGCCGGCCGGGGTGAAGTGCAGCGGTGCCTCCTGCACCGGCAAGGACGCGGAGAGCATGGGCTGCAGCGGTGACCTGGTGACCACCGCGAAGACCGCGACCGTCGGCCCGGCCGTCGTCGAGGTCCGTTACAGCAAGACCTGCGCGGCGGCGTGGGGCCGTATCACGCAGGCCGCGCAGGGCGACGAGGTCCGGGTGACCGCGGGGAGGACCGCGCAGCGCGGAAGCATCACGGTGGCCGGCGACACGATCGCCTACACGCCGATGGTGGCCGTGAAGGACGCCGGCGAGGCGAAGGCGTGCGTGACGCTGGCGGCCGGGCAGCAGGGGTGCACCGAGTAGGACGGACATCCCGTCCGGAGGCCGAGGGCGAGGCCGGTGCGATCGGGCGGTGCCGAAAGAATTCCGGGAACGGTACGCATGGCTCCCCGAATCGCGGGCACGCGAACCTTACCCCCACGGGAGTCCGGCAACGGAACCCCCATACGGCGGCCGCCTTCGTCCCCCCTCTCCCGGACGGGCGGCCGCCTCTTCATGTCGGCGTCATGGCGGCTTCATATCGGCCCGGTGGAGCCGCCGCCCCATCCGCCGAAGCGACTTGTGGGGTGGGCCACACAACCCCGGACGTCCGACATCCCGGATGCGCGATAGCCTGACCGCTGATCTCTCTTGACGCCAAGAGATCGATCAAACGTCCGGGGCAGGGACGCCCCACCGCCAGCTGTCTTACGGAGAACGCCATGACCCGCACTCCCGTGAACGTCACCGTCACCGGCGCGGCCGGCCAGATCGGTTACGCACTGCTCTTCCGCATCGCCTCCGGCCAGCTGCTCGGCGCGGACGTGCCGGTCAAGCTGCGCCTCCTGGAGATCACCCCCGCGCTGAAGGCCGCCGAGGGCACCGCCATGGAGCTGGACGACTGCGCCTTCCCGCTCCTGCAGGGCATCGACATCACGGACGACCCGAACGTGGCCTTCGACGGCACCAACGTCGCTCTCCTGGTCGGCGCCCGCCCCCGCACCAAGGGCATGGAGCGCGGTGACCTCCTGGAGGCCAACGGCGGCATCTTCAAGCCGCAGGGCAAGGCCATCAACGACCACGCCGCGGACGACATCAAGGTCCTGGTCGTCGGCAACCCGGCCAACACCAACGCCCTGATCGCCCAGGCCGCGGCCCCGGACGTACCGGCCGAGCGCTTCACCGCGATGACCCGCCTGGACCACAACCGCGCGCTGACCCAGCTCGCGAAGAAGACGGGCTCCACGGTCGCCGACATCAAGCGCCTGACGATCTGGGGCAACCACTCCGCCACCCAGTACCCGGACATCTTCCACGCCACGGTCGCCGGCAAGAACGCCGCCGAGGTCGTCAACGACGAGAAGTGGCTGGCCGAGGACTTCATCCCGACGGTCGCCAAGCGCGGCGCCGCCATCATCGAGGCCCGTGGCGCCTCCTCGGCGGCCTCCGCCGCCAACGCCGCCATCGACCACGTGTACACCTGGGTCAACGGCACGGCCGAGGGCGACTGGGCCTCCATGGGCATCCCGTCGGACGGCTCCTACGGCGTTCCGGAGGGCCTGATCTCCTCCTTCCCGGTCACCACCAAGGACGGCAAGTACGAGATCGTCCAAGGCCTGGACATCAACGAGTTCTCCCGCGCCCGCATCGACGCCTCCGTCAAGGAGCTCGAGGAGGAGCGCGAGGCGGTCCGCGGCCTCGGCCTCATCTGAGCCGTCTGACCCACCCGCGTCCCACCTGAGAGCTCCCCTCGGCGCACCGGCCGGGGGGAGCTCTTCATGTGTCGGAGGTGCCGGAGGTCAGCCGCTTCTCGAACCAGTGGTGGGCGTAGACCTGAATCCTCCCCTCCCTGAAGGGAAGGGGATTCCTGGCTCAGGCCGCCTCCTGGAGCAGCGCTCCAGGAGGTCTTCCGCCATCAGCACCAGCCGGGTTGAGACCAGCCCGGACGAGCATGACGCGTGCGGAGTTCTTGTCCCTGGGGGACACTGCTCCGCACGCGGTGCAGGTGTAGGTGCGCTCACCCAGCGGCGGGCGATGCTTGGCTCTCGCATCGCAGTGCGCGCAGTCCATCGTGGTGTGCGCGGGGTGGACCAGGCGGATGTCCCGCCCGTGCTTGCGGCCCATCTCGATCAGAGCGGCCTTGGTGGCACCGATGGCGGCATCAGCGGCCTTACGGGCCATAGAGCTCTTGGCCAGGAACTTCGGGCGGAAGTCCTCGACCGCGATGGCGTCGTGGTCGCGGACCACCTTCTTGGCCCACTTACGGCCAGTGTCTTCCCGCTGCCTGGCGACCTTCTTGTGCGCCTTCGCCCGCAGGTGTTTCGCCTCGCGGTAGCCCTTCGATACCGGTTGTCCCTTCTTCGGCCTGCGGCGGGCCATCATCCGGTCGTACCGGGTCAGCTTCGCCCGGGCCTTCTGGCCGTGCCCGGCGTGCGGCAGGTCGTGCGCGTCGGACGTGGTGGTCGCGGTCTCCTTCACGCCCCAGTCGACACCGAGTACGCGGCCGGTCTGCGGCAGGGGCTGGAGTTGGGCGGGGACGACGAACGAGGCGTACCAGTGCCCGAGGCTGTCCTGGTACAGGCGCACCGAGGACGGCTCGGACGGCAGTTCCCGCGACCACACCACCGCCATGACGATGCCGCCGGCCAGGTGCAGCCGGCCGTCCTTCAGCCGGAACCCGTTCTTGGTGTAGTTGAGGGTCGGCCGCGCCTCGCGTTTGGATTTCCACTTCGGCATCCCCGCACTGCGCGCCATGGGCAGGCGTTCGCGGATGTCCTTGTGTGCCTTGGCGCGGGAGCGGCCGAAGTCGCGGATGACCTGCTGCTGGGGAACCGAGGAGCCCTCACGCAGCCACGGCGTACGGGCCCGGGCTTCGGTCAGCATCCTGTCGAGCTGAGCCGGACCGCACGTGGCCTTCCGACCGGTCGCCTTGTTGTGCAGGTGTACGGCCCTGGACTTGGCGACGCATTCGTTCCACACCCAGCGGCACCGGTCCCACTCCGCCGCCAGGGCGGTGCGGGCGGTGGACGAGGCGCGCAGCCGGTAGGTGTACCGGGCATGCCCGGCCTCCGCAACCGCCGTCACCTGCGCCATCTCGCCCCCTCAACACCGCGGCCAGGGCCGTCGACGGCTCCACCGCCACCCGCTGGTGCGCGAACAACGCGGTTCCCGGCCAGGGCGACATGTCGCCCCGCACCCTCCCAAGGACCGTACGTACGACCGCAGCACACACGTCTCCCGATCCCACAGCCACCACTCCGACCAGCGACCACAAGCACACGCGTTCGCAACGGCGCCATCTACGCCATTGCCGCCTACGGCCCCGAAGCGGACGGCCGCGACGACGAACTCGACCTGCTCACCACGGCGTTGGAGAACTTCTGCCCGCAGTCCGCCTGCTGGTCGGCACCGATCGACCGAGCGTGTAGCGGCTTGGCGGCGCCGTACCGCCCGCTCGGTAAGCGATTTGCCCTATCTGCCCGCATCTTCAGTGACGCAGCGCACTTTCGGCCACGGATCGCGCATGCAATCGAGGGACGTGGGCATGCGCTCACGGTCCCGGTGAGTGACGTGCATGTGACGCAGGGGCACTGAACAGGAACGGAAGGCAATACCGATCATGGCGGACACACTGGAACCGCGGGCGCGGAAGACCATCCACGCGGACGGGGAGTGGCGTGAAGCCGTCTCCGGCGCGACGCGCGAGATCCTCGACCCCGCGGACGCCCAGCCGTTCGCCGTGGTCGCGGAGGGCGACGAGAAGGACACCGATCTGGCGGTCGCGGCCGCCCGGAACGCGTTCGACCACGGCGACTGGCCCCGCACCCCGGTCACGGAGCGCGCCGCACTGCTGCGCCGCGTCGCCGATCTCCTCGTACGCGACCGTGAAGAGCTCGGAATGCTGGAGAGCCGGGACGCGGGCAAGACCGTGGAGGAGGGCCGGGTCGACATCGACTGCGTCGCGGACGCCTTCCGCTACTTCGCCGACCTCGTCGCCGGAGAGGCGCCGGGCCGGGTCGTCGACGCGGGCTCGCCCGACATCCACAGCGTCGTCGTCCACGAACCCGTCGGGGTCTGCGCGCTGATCACGCCCTGGAACTACCCGCTCCTCCAGGCCAGTTGGAAGATCGCCCCGGCTCTCGCGGCCGGCAACACCTTCGTGGTCAAGCCGAGCGAGATCACCCCCCTGACGACGGTCGCCCTGATCGACCTGCTGGCGGAAGCCGGGCTCCCCGCCGGTGTCGCGGGCATCGTCACCGGACCCGGCCACTCGGTCGGCGCCCGGCTCGCCGAGCATCCCGACGTCGACCTCGTCTCCTTCACCGGCGGCCTGGCCAGCGGCACCAAGGTCGCCCAGGCCGCCGCGCCGAGCGTCAAGAAGGTCGCCCTCGAACTCGGCGGCAAGAACCCCAACGTCGTCTTCGCCGACGCCTGCGCCACCGACGAGGGCTTCGACACCGCCGTCGACCAGGCCCTCAACGCGGCCTTCATCCACAGCGGCCAGGTCTGCTCGGCCGGCGGCCGGCTCATCGTCGAGGAGTCGGTCCGGGACCGCTTCGTCTCCGAACTCGCCCGCAGGGCCGACCGGATCCGCCTCGGCCGCGGCACCGCCGACGGCGTCGAGTGCGGTCCGCTGGTCTCCGAGCAGCAGCGCGCCAAGGTGGAGGCGTACGTCGAGTCCGCGCTCAAGGAGGGCGCGGTGTTGCGCTCCGGCGGCAAGCGCCCCGAGCCGTCCCCGGAGCGGCCCGAGAGCGGCTACTTCTACGAGCCGACCGTCCTCGACCACTGCCACCGCGAGATGCGGGTCGTACGGGAGGAGGTCTTCGGGCCGGTCCTCACCGTCGAGACCTTCCGCACCGAGGACGAGGCCGTCGCCCTCGCGAACGACACCGAGTACGGTCTCGCGGGCGCCGTGTGGACCGCCGACGCCGGCCGGGCCCGCCGGGTCGCGGGCCGGCTGCGGCACGGCACCGTCTGGATCAACGACTTCCACCCCTACCTGCCGCAGGCGGAGTGGGGCGGCTTCGGCAAGAGCGGAGTGGGCCGCGAACTCGGCCCCGCCGGACTCGCCGAGTACCGCGAGACCAAGCACGTCTACCAGAACCTCGCCCCGAAGCCCGTCCGCTGGTTCGCCGGCTGAACCCCTGCCTCCGCAAAGCCCCCGCTGAACCCTCTCCCCACGTCAGCCTGAGGCGCCGCCCCCACGCCCCGTCCCGCTAGCTCTCCGACCCCACGCCCCGTCCCCCCACCGGCCCCTGGCCCCTCGGCCCCGCCCCTGGCCCCCAGATCACCGGCCACCCCGAGCCCCGGCCTCGCAAGCCCCTGGAGTACCCCCCATGCCAGAGAAACCACATGTCTACGACTACGTCGTGATAGGCGGCGGCACCGCAGGCTCCGTCATCGCCTCCCGCCTCACCGAGAACCCCGACGTCACGGTCGCCGTCATCGAGGGCGGCCCCAGTGACGTGGACCGTGACGACGTCCTGACCCTGCGCCGCTGGATGGGTCTGCTCGGCGGCGAACTCGACTACGACTACCCGACCACCGAGCAGCCGCGCGGCAACTCCCACATCCGGCACAGCCGCGCCCGCGTCCTCGGCGGCTGTTCCTCGCACAACACCCTGATCGCCTTCAAGCCGCTGCCGTCCGACTGGGACGAGTGGGAGGCGGCCGGCGCCAAGGGCTGGGGCGCGGTGCCGATGGAGGCGTACTTCGCGCGGCTGAAGAACAACATCGTCCCGGTCGACGAGAAGGACCGGAACCCCATCGCCCGCGACTTCGTCGACGCCGCCCAGAAGGCGCTGGACGTCCCCCGCGTCGAGGGCTTCAACAAGAAGCCGTTCGACGACGGCGCCGGCTTCTTCGACCTCGCGTACCACCCCGAGAACAACAAGCGGTCCAGCGCCTCGGTGGCGTACCTGCATCCGGTGATGGACGAGCGCGCCAACCTGACGATCCTGCTGGAGACCTGGGCGTACCGGCTGGAGCTGGACGGCACCCGCGCCGAGGGCGTGCACGTCCGTACCAAGGACGGCGAGGAGATCCTCGTACGCGCCCGCAACGAGGTGCTGCTGTGCGCCGGCGCCGTCGACTCGCCCCGCCTGCTGCTGCACTCCGGTATCGGACCGAGGGCCGACCTGGAGGCGCTCGGCATCCCGGTCGTCCACGACCTGCCCGGCGTCGGCGAGAACCTGCTGGACCACCCCGAGTCGGTGATCGTCTGGGAGACCGAGGGACCCATCCCGGAGAACTCCGCGATGGACTCCGACGCGGGCCTGTTCGTGCGCCGGGACCCCGAACACGCGGGCCCCGACCTGATGTTCCACTTCTACCAGATCCCCTTCACGGACAACCCGGAGCGCCTGGGCTACCGACGCCCGCCGTACGGCGTCTCGATGACCCCGAACATCCCCAAGCCGAAGAGCCGCGGCCGGCTGTACCTGACCAGCGCCGACCCGGAGGTGAAGCCCGCCCTGGACTTCCGCTACTTCACGGACGAGGACGACTACGACGGCCGCACCCTCGTCGACGGCATCCGGATCGCCCGGGAGATCGCGAAGACCGAGCCGCTGGCCGGCTGGCTCAAGCGCGAGGTGGCCCCCGGGCCGCAGATCACCGGCGACGAGGAGCTGAGCGAGTACGCCCGCAAGGTCGCCCACACCGTGTACCACCCGGCGGGGACCTGCCGTATGGGATCCGCCGACGACCCACTGGCCGTCGTCGACCCCGAGTTGAAGATTCGCGGTCTGGACGGCATCCGGATCGCCGACGCATCCGTCTTCCCCGCCATGACCGCGGTGAACCCCATGATCGGGGTGCTCATGGTCGGCGAGAAGGCGGTCGACCTGATCGGAGGTGACGCCTGATGGCGCTCACTGTTCCCACCCGTAAGCCCCCCACGGACGACTCCGCCGCCCCCGTCTTCTCGGTCGACGGCCTGTGGAAGGTGTTCGGCCCGAAGGCCGCCTCCGTCCCCGCCGACCCCGAGCTCACCCGCCTCGACCCCGCCGAGCTGCGGTCCCGTACCGGCTGCACGGCCGCCGTCCGGGATGTCTCCTTCGACGTGCGCAAGGGTGAGGTCTTCGTCGTCATGGGCCTGTCCGGCTCCGGCAAGTCCACGCTGGTGCGCTGTCTGACCCGGCTGATCGAGCCGACGGCGGGCACCATCCGCATCGACGGCGAGGACGTCCGCGCCATGGACAAGTCCCGGCTGCGCGCACTGCGCCGGCACCGGGCCGCGATGGTCTTCCAGCACTTCGGCCTGCTGCCGCACCGCACGGTCCTCGACAACGTGGCGTACGGCCTGGAGATCCAGGGCGTCAGCAGGGCCGAACGCCGCAGCCGCGCCCAGGACGTCGTCGACAAGGTCGGCCTGGAGGGCATGGAGCAGCGCCGCCCGGGCCAGCTCTCCGGCGGCCAGCGGCAGCGCGTCGGACTGGCCCGCGCGCTCGCCGTGGATCCCGAGGTCCTGCTGTTCGACGAGCCGTTCAGCGCGCTCGACCCGCTGATCCGGCGTGACATGCAGGAGGAGGTCGTGCGGCTGCACCAGGAGGAGGGCCGCACGATGGTGTTCATCACCCACGACCTCAGCGAGGCGCTCAAGCTGGGCGACCGTATCGCGCTGATGCGGGACGGCGCCGTGGTGCAGCTGGGCACTCCGGAGGAGATCGTCGGTTCCCCGGCCGACGACTACGTCCGCGAGTTCGTCCGGGACGTCCCGCGCGAGCAGGTCATGACGGTCCGTACGGCCATGCGCCCCGGGGGCTGCGACGGCAAGGACGGCCATCCGGGCGCGCTCGCCGCCGACGCGGTGGTCGCCGACGCCATCAAGGTCGTCGCCCGCAGCCGCAAGCCGGCCTGTGTCGTGGAGGACGGCCGGTGTCTGGGGGTCGTCGACCACGAACGGCTCCTGGACGTCGTGGCCGGAACGGAGCTCCGCAAGGAGGCGGTCTGATGGCAACGGTCACCGCTCCCGCCCCCCGGATCTCCCTCCCCGGTGTCCTCAAGCACCGGGCCGTCCACAAACTGCTGCTGCTGGCCCTCGCCGCCGCGATCCTCGTACCACTGGCGAACGCCCGCTGGGCCAGCGGCAGTTGGCCGGCCGCGCTCACCGTCGACCTCACCGAGCCGCTGACCAAGGCCAGCGACTGGATCGTCGACAACCGCGACAGCCACCCCCTGTTCCTCTACTTCTTCGGCTACATCAGCAACGCCGTCGTCCTGTCCGTACGGGCCGTGTACCTGGTGCTGCTCGGCGCCGGCTGGGCCGGGGTCACCGCCGTCGCCGGGCTGGTCGCCTGGCGGGTGGCCGGGGTGAAGCTGGCCCTCGGGACCGCCGCCGCGTTCCTGGCCTGCGGTCTGCTCGGCATGTGGATCCCGACCATGCAGACGCTCGCCCTGATGGTGGCGGCCGTGCTCGCCTCGGTCGTCGTGGGTGCCCTGCTGGGCCTCGCCGCCGGGCTGTCCGACCGGATGGACCGCATCCTGCGGCCGGTCCTCGACACCATGCAGGTGCTGCCCGCCTTCGCCTACCTGCTCCCGGTGGTCCTCGTCTTCGGCATCGGCGTCCCCGCGGCCGTCCTCGCCACCGTCGTCTACGCCGCCCCGCCCATGGCCCGGCTCACCTCGCTCGGCCTGCGCGGCGCCGACAAGGAGGTGCTGGAAGCGGTCGAGTCCCTCGGCTCCACCGCCCGCCAGCGCCTGCTCACCGCCCGGCTCCCGCTGGCCCGCAAGGAACTCCTGCTCGGTCTCAACCAGACGATCATGATGGCGCTGTCCATGGCCGTCATCGCCTCGGTGATCGGCGCCGGCGGCCTCGGTGACCGCGTCTACCAGGCGCTGGCCTCCGTCGACGTGGGCGCGGCCCTCGCGGCCGGCATCCCGATCGTGCTCCTCGCCGTCGTCCTGGACCGCATCACCGGCGCCGCCGGAGACGGCACCGCTCCGGACGGGGGATCACGGCGCGCGGGCTGGGTGTACGCCCTCGTCGCCGCCGTCGCCGTAGCGGTGGCCGGACGCCTCCTGGGCCGCCTCGACTGGCCCGACGCCTGGACCCTGAACATCGCCGAGCCCGTCAACCGGGCCGTCGACTGGATGACCGCGCACCTCTACTCCGGTGTCCCCGTCGTCGGCGGCACCGCTGACTGGGCGGGCCACTTCACCACCTGGGTCCTCGACCCGGTCAGGAACGGTCTGCAGGGGCTGCCGTGGTGGTCGGTGCTGCTCATCGTCGCCGCGCTGGCCTGGGTGATCGGCACCTGGCAGACCGCGCTCACCGCGGTCCTCGCGATGGCCGCGATCGGTGTCCTCGGGGTGTGGAAACCGTCCCTGGACACGCTGTCCCAGGTGCTTGCCGCGGTCGCCGTCACCCTCGTCCTGGGCTTCGCCGTCGGTATCGCCGCGGCCCGCAGCGAGCGCTTGGAGCGGATGCTGCGGCCCCTCCTGGACGTCTTCCAGACCATGCCGCAGTTCGTGTACCTGATCCCGGTCGTCGCCCTGTTCGGCGTCGGCCGCGCCCCGGCCGTCGCCGCGGCCGTCGTGTACGCGCTGCCGGCCGTCGTCCGGATCACCACCCAGGGCCTGCGCCAGGTCGACCCGGCCGCCATGGAGTCGGCCCGCTCGCTCGGCGCGACCAGCGGCCAGCAACTGCGGCAGGTCCAACTCCCGCTCGCCCGCCGGGCCTTGCTGCTCGCCGTCAACCAGGGCGTGGTCCTGGTCCTCGCCGTCGTCATCATCGGCGGCCTGGTCGGCGGTGGCGCGCTCGGCTACGACGTCGTCTTCGGCCTCGCCCAGGGCGACCTGGCGACCGGCCTGGTCGCCGGCGCCGCGATCGTCTGCCTCGGCCTGATGCTCGACCGGGTAACCCAGCCGACCGAACGCCGCGCGAAGAAGGGAGCGTGACATGCGACTTCGTACGACGGCCGTCGTGGGCTCCCTGGTGCTGCTGACCGGCTGCGGCGCCGCCGACATGACCAAGCAGGCCTCGCCCTTCGCCAACGCGCAGGGCGCGAAGACGGTGACCCTGTCCGTCCAGTCCTGGGTGGGCGCGCAGGCCAACGTGGCCGTCGCCCAGTACCTCCTGGAACACAAGCTCGGCTACCGCGTCGACACCGTCCAGGTCGACGAGGTGCCCGCCTGGGACGCGCTCAGCCAGGGCCGCGTCGACGCGATCCTGGAGGACTGGGGCCACCCCGAGCAGGAGCAGCGGTACGTCAAGGACAAGAAGACGATCACCGCGGGCGGCGACCTCGGCGTGACCGGGCACATCGGCTGGTTCGTGCCGACGTACTTCGCCAAGCAGAACCCGGACGTCACGAACTGGAAGAACCTCAACAAGTACGCCGACCGGTTCCGCACCCCGGAGAGCGGCGGCAAGGGCCAGCTGATGGACGGCTCGCCGTCCTACGTCACCAACGACAAGGCGCTGGTGCAGAACCTGAAGCTCGACTACCAGGTCGTGTTCGCCGGGTCCGAGGCCGCCCAGATCACCCAGATGCAGCAGTCCGCGAAGGAGAAGAAGCCCTTCCTGACCTACTGGTACGCCCCGCAGTGGCTCTTCAAGAAGATCCCCATGACCGAGGTGAAGCTGCCCGCCTACAAGGAGGGCTGCGACGCGGACCCGGCGAAGGTGGCCTGCGCCTACCCGCACACTCCCCTGCAGAAGTACCTCAACACGGACTTCTCCAAGAGGGGCGGCAAGGCGGCGGCCTTCCTGAAGAAGCTCAAGTGGACGACCGAGGACCAGAACCAGGTCTCCCTGATGATCGCCGACCAGAAGCTGTCGCCGGACGAGGCGGCGAAGAAGTGGGTGGACAGCCACGAGTCCGCGTGGAAGGCGTGGCTGTCCTGAGCCTCATGCGACGATGCCGCCGGCGATCTCCCGCAGCGCCTGGGCGGCCCGCCGCTGGAGCCCCGGCCCGAACGTGACCCGGGTGGCCCCTCGCGCGCCCAGCTCGGCGGGCAAGGGGCCCTTTCCGACCTGCGCGCCCACGTTGACCGGACCCTGGATCCCCGCCCGCAGCAGCGGCAGGACGTCGGGCGGGGCGCCGATCGGATACACACAGTCGGCGCCGGCGGCGACGTACAGCGCGGCCCGCTCGGTGGTCCGATCGACGACCCGTTCCGGATCGGCGATTCCGCGGACGAACGTATCGATGCGCGCGTTCACGAAGAGCCGGTCGGCCGCCGCGGACCGCACCTCGGAGAGCCACTCGGCATGCTCTCGCGGGTCCTTGAGGACGCCGTCGACCGAGTCCTCCAGGTTGCACCCGACGGCTCCCGCGTCCAGGAGCCGCTCCACCAACTCCTTCGGCGGCAACCCGTACCCGCCCTCCACGTCCGCCGACACCGGCACGTCCACGGACCGTACGATCCGGGCGACCGCCGCGAACATCTCGTCGGCCGGGGTCCGTCCGTCCTCGTACCCGAGGGAGGCGGCGATCCCGGCGCTGGGCGTCGCCAGCGCCGGGAACCCGGCCTCGGCGAACACCCGGGCACTGGCCGCGTCCCAGGGGCCGGGCAGGACCAGGGGATCGCCGGGGAGGCGGCTGCGGTGCAGTGTCCGGAACGTATCGGCCTTGCTCATGGCAATCTGATTCAACTGTGCTGCCCCGGCTGGTAGTGGCCCGGAGTCATGCGGGCTGTCACACCGAACCGGTTCCAGGCGTTGATCACCGCGATGGCGGAGATCAGCCGGGCCAGTTCGGCCTCCTCGAAATGCTCGGCGGCCTTCTCGTACACCTCGTCCGGTACGAAGCCGTCCGTCAGGACCGTCACCGCCTCCGTCAGTTCCAGTGCCGCGAGTTCCTTCTCGGTGTAGAAGTGCCGTGACTCGTCCCAGGCGCTGAGCTGGACGATCCGCTCGACACTCTCGCCCGCCGCGAGCGCGTCCTTGGTGTGCATGTCGATGCAGAAGGCGCAGTGATTGATCTGGGAGGCGCGGATCTTGACCAGCTCGTACAGTGCCGGGTCGAGTCCCTGCCGGGCAGCCGTGTCGAGCCGGACCATCGCGTTGTAGACGTCGGGGGCGAGCTTGGCCCACTGCAGGCGCGGGGCGGGTTCTGGCGCGTATTCCACGGTCGTCGTGTCGTGGTTCGTCGTGTCCTGTGTCGTCGTCATGCTCTTGAGCCTAGGAGCCAAGCAGCCCAGGAGTATGGTCCATTCCCATGGCGAAACCATGGGCCACTTTGGGCGTGGACCTGCACCTGGAGCCGACCGGCCCGCGTCTGCGGCGCGGCCTGACCGACGCGTTGCGCGAGGCGGTCCGCTCCGGCCGGCTGGCCCCCGGCACCCGGCTGCCCTCCTCCCGCGCCCTCGCCGCCGACCTGGGCATCGCCCGCAACACGGTCGCCGACGCCTACGCCGACCTGGTCGCCGAGGGCTGGCTGACCGCCCGGCAGGGCTCCGGCACGCGGGTGGCCGAGCGCACGGTCGTACGCCCGTCCGCCAGGTCACCCCGCCCCCGCGAGCGCGCCGCGCCCACGTACGACCTGCGTCCCGGCTTCCCCGACCTCGCCTCCTTCCCGCGTACCGAGTGGCTCAAGGCCGCCCGCCGCGCCCTGAGCGTGGCCCCGTACGACGCTTTCGGCTACGGGGATCCCCGCGGCCGAGTGGAGTTGCGCACCGCGCTGGCCGGCTATCTGGCCCGGGCGCGGGGAGTGCGCGCGGATCCCGAACGGATCGTGGTGTGCGCCGGGTTCTCCCACGGCCTGAAACTGCTCGGCGCGGTTCTGCGGGCACGCGGAATCCATACGGTCGCCGTCGAGTCGTACGGCCTCGACGTGCACTGGAGGCTCCTGGGCGCGGCCGGTCTGCGCACCGTCCCGCTGCCCTTGGACCGACTGGGCACGGACCCCGGGGAGCTGGCGGACAGGGGTTCCGGGGAGTCGGCGGACGCCGGCGCCGTACTGCTCACCCCGGCCCACCAGTTCCCCCTGGGCGTGCCCCTGCACCGCGACCGGCGCGCGGCCGTCGTCGACTGGGCGCGGCGTACCGGCGGCCTGGTCCTGGAGGACGACTACGACGGCGAGTTCCGCTACGACCGCCAGCCCGTGGGCGCCCTCCAGGGCCTGGACCCCGACCGGGTGGTCCACCTGGGCACCGCGAGCAAGTCCCTCGCCCCCGGCCTGCGACTGGCGTGGATGGTGCTGCCGCCCCAGCTCGCCGAGGAGGCCGCGGCGGCGAAGGGCGGTGTCGACACGTGCGGGATGACGGACCAGCTGACGCTGGCCGAGTTCATCACGTCCGGGGCCTACGACCGTCACGTCCGCTCGGCGCGTCTTCGTTACCGCCGGCGCCGGGACGCCCTCGTGGCCGCCCTCGCCGCCCGCGCCCCCGAGGTGCACGCCACCGGCATCGCGGCCGGACTGCACGCCGTGCTGCGGCTGCCGCCCGGCAGCGAACAGTCGGTCGTCCAGGCCGCAGCCTGGCAGGGCCTGGCCGTCCACGGCCTCACCCCCTACCGCCACCCCGACGCGGTCACGGAGCGGCCCATGGACGCCCTGGTCGTCGGTTACGGCACACCGCCGGACCACGCGTGGTCCGGGGCCCTGGACGCATTGTGCGCGGCACTTCCCGGATAATCGGAGGTTTCCCATTCCGGAATGCGGTCCGGCGGATAGAGTCGCCCCCATGAGTAATATCGACGCGATGTCCCGCGTGGCCCTGAAGAAGATTACCCCCGACGTCTCCGCCGCGATGGGCGCCCTGCACGGCGCCGCCGTTTCCGCGGCCCAGGACGCCAAGGTCGAGCCCGAACTCCTGGAACTCGTCAGGATCCGCGCCTCACAGCTCAACGGCTGCGCGTTCTGCCTCGACATGCACACCAAGGACGCCCGCGCCCAGGGCGAGACCGAGCAGCGGATCTACGCCCTCAACGCCTGGCGGGAGACCCCCTTCTTCACCGAACGGGAGCGCGCCGCGCTGGCGTTGACCGAGGCGGTGACGCTGGTGCACGACGGTCACGTCCCGGACGCGGTCTACGCCGAGGCGCGGGAGGTCTTCGACGAGGAGCAGCTCGCCGCGCTGATCTGGGCGGCCACCGTCATCAACGCCTACAACCGGATCGCGGTCGCGACCCGGATGGTGCCGGGGGGTTATCAGCCGGCGCAGAAGAAGAGCTGAACCGAAGAAGAACTGAATCGAAGAAGAAGAACTTAATTCGGGCAGCTTTTATTGCGCCGGGGCGAATGGGACTCAGGGGTAAGAAATACAGGGTCTCATTCGGCCCGGCGTATGGCATCGGGGTCGGGTTCGGAATCGGTGTCGGTGTCGTGTCGGGGTCGGGGTCGGTAATTCAGCGCTCCGGAAGCGGCTCCATGATGTCGTCCAGCCATTTCCGCCACTCCTGGGCCCGCACCGCCGGTGCCGCCTTCATCGGCCGTGCCGCCCAGCCCGTCACGGGCCGGATGCCGTGCAGTGCGTTCACCAGCCACACCTCGCGTCCGTCCAGTTCGGCCACGGTCCGTTCGCGGTGGGCGACGCGGGTCCCGGTGCGCCAGGCCTGCTCCTGGATGAGCCCGACCGTGACCCCGGGCAGGACGGGCAGTCGTGGCGGGGGCAGGCACAGGGTGTCGTTCTCCCACCACAGCACGCTGGCGGTGGCCGCCTCCAGCACCACTCCGGACGCCGCGATCAGCACCGCCTCCTCCGCGCCCTCGCTGGACGCCCGCCGCTTGACCCGGGCCAGGGCGTCCAGGTCCGGGCCCTTGCGGCGGGGGACGGTCCGCGGATCGGACTGTCCGGCCGCCCAGACCCGTACTCCGGAGCCGAGCGGCGGCGCGTGTCGCAGCAGCAGCCGCAACTCAAGGGAACCGGCGGCGAGTTCGACGCGGGGAAACCACTCACCGGTGCGCGGCAGGGCCGCCGTCATGTCCTGCCAGAACTCCACGAGCCGGCGCAACGGCGGCCCGCCGCACTCGCCGCACGCCCGCAGGAACCGCTCCCGGTGCCGCTCGAAGCCCCGCACCCGCCCGTCCCGCACCAGCCAGGAGTCCGCGACGAGCACCCGCCCCCCGACCACCGCCGACTGCGTGGCCGCCCCGGCACCCCTCTTCTCCGCCGCCGGCCCACCGTCCGCAGGCACCAGCCCACCACCGGGCGTCCACCTCGACAGGCCTTCCGCAACCGTCGGTCGAGTCACCAGAATCTCCTCCTCAGTACGTGCCGCCGGCCGCCACCGGTGCCCCGCCCCGCGGCCCGTAGGGCGCGTGTTCCAGCCATGATCCGCACTGCGGCAGTACCGGTGCGAGGGCCGCCGCCGCCCGCTGCTTGATGCGGACGATCCGCCGTCGTGGCCGCAGATGGTCCAGCGCCTCCCCGGCGGCCGCGCTGTTGAACAGGGCAGCCGCCCGCCGCGCTTCGGCGAACGCGGCGACCGCAGCCGCCGTCCCCGCCGCGACGGCATCCGAGTCCGCTGTCGCTGTCGCTGTCGCGACGGCATCCGCTGCCGCTGCCGCGTCGGCGATGCCGCTGTTCATGCCGCGCGCCCCGAACGGCGGGAAGAGATGCGCCGCCTCCCCGACGAGCAGCACCCTGCCGTGCGGGTCGGTGAAGGAGGCCGCGACCTTGCGCAGGAAGCGGTACGTCGACACCCACAGGATGCGCTCGGCGTACCCGTCACCCACGACCGAGGGCAGCCACCGGCGTACGGCCTCCTCACTGCCGTACTCCTCCTGCCGGTCGTCGTCCCGGCACTGCAGGTCGATCTGGAAGCCCCCGGTGAACGGCACCCGCATCACACTGCGTCCGCCCACCCCAGGGTGCTCGTAGTGGAAGACCCGTTCCAAGGGCAGTTCGGCGCCGGGGATGTCGGCGACGTCGACGACGACGTGGAAGCCCTCCCCGTGGCTGCCCTCCATGGCGATGCCCAGCCCGCGCCGGAGCGTGGAGCGGGCGCCGTCCGCGGCGATCGCGAAGCCGCCGCTCCACACCCGCCCGTCCTCCCCGGTGAGCCGGACCCCGGTCGCGGTGCTGTGGACGTCCGTCACGCGGGCGTCCCACAGGAACTCCACACCGGCCCGCTCACAGGCGGCCCGCAGGAAACGTTCGGTGTCGACCTGGCGCAGGCTGGTGAAGGGCGGGGTTCCGGTGGGCGGCGGGTAGGTCCGGGAGTAGACCTCGCGGCCCCGGTAGAGGGTGCGCCGGGTCTGCCAGGTCCGCCCGTACGACGTGATCTCGTCGGCGAGGCCCGGCCGCATTCCGTCGAGGAGACGCAGGGTCTCCCGGTGCACGAACAGGGCCCGGCTGCCGGGGCGTTCACGGCCCCGCGGGTCGGCCTCAAGGAGGAGGACCGGCAGCCCGTGCGCCCGCAGGGCGAGGGCCGCCGACAGGCCGACGGGGCCGGCGCCGACGACCAGAACCTGGTTCACGTGCGCGCGCCCGCGGCCAGCATGCGGGTGATCTCCACCCGCTTCACCTTCCAGGTCGCGGTCATCGGCAGCTCCTCGAACCGCCACTGCCGCGGCTCGGCCAGCGCCGGCAGATCCGCCGTGGCCTCCCGCCAGCGCTCCGTGTCCAGCGGCCGATCGCCCCGCACGCACACCACCGGTACCGGCTCCCGGTCCGCGCCGGGCACGATGACGACCTCGCGCAGCTCCTCCAGCCGGGACATCAGCACGTCCTCGACCTCCAGATTGCTGTGCACCGCGTCGATGCGGTCGATCTCACGGTCGATCAGATGCAGTACGCCCAGCCGGCTGCGGTACCCCATGTCGCCCATCTGCCACCAGCCCCGGTCGAGTTGCCGTTCGTACTGCTCCCGCGCCCCGAGGTAGGTGAGGATCCGTCCGCGGGTGCGGGCCTCGATCCGGCCGGCGGTCCCGGGCGCCGCCCGCCTCCCGTCGGCGTCGGTGACCCGGATCCGGGTGAACCCCGGTATCCCGATGCCGACCCGGCGGCCGTCCGCGCGGTCGGCACTGCGCCGGGTGAACCACTGGAAGGCGACCGGCCCCGTCTCGCTCTGCCCGTACAGCTGGACCAGGTACGGCGTACGACGCCGGGAGGCGCCCAGCAGCCGTCGTACGGTCCGCGGGTGGATGGCGTCGAACGTGGAGCCGTACGCCTTGACCCGCGACAGCGGCGCCCCCGGCGCGTCGGCCAACTCCTCCCACAGCACGAAGGTGTTGGGATGCGTCTCCACGATCCCGGGCCGGTGCCGCACCAGCAACGGCCCCACCCTCGCCGGGTCCGGGTCGGTGATCAGCACCAGCGGGCTGCCGAAGTGCAGCAGCACGCCGAGCAGATGGTAGAAGCGCGAGTGCACGAACGACATGTGCAGCGCCGCGGTCTCGCCCCGCGTGGGCCAGCCCATCGCCTGCTGCGGTACCAGCCGGTTCCACATGGTCCGCGCACAGTGCACGGCGAGCTTGGGAACGCCGGTCGTGCCAGAACTGTGGGTGATCAGCGCGGGCTCCCGGGGGTGCAGCCGTACCGGTGCGGGCGGCTCGGTGCCGGCGTACTTCTCCAGCGGCTCGGCGCCGGGAGCGCCGTCCACGGAGAGAGTCCTGCGCACGAGCCCGGTCAAGTCGACGTCCTGGAGCGGGCCTTGGAGCTTCGCCCGGTCGGTGATCAGCCATGGTCGTCGCAGCCGCGCCAGCAACTGCCCCACGACGGGGCCGGCGAGGCCGGGGGAGAGCAGTACCGGCACCGCGCCGATCCGGGAGACCGCGCAGGTCAGCAGCACGATGTCGACGTTGTCCGTCTTGTGTACGGCCACCTGCTCGGAGGGGCGTACCCCTGCCTCCCACAGCCGCCCCGACAGCTCCTCGACCACCTCGGCCAGCACCGGATAGCTCAGGTCGACCCCGAGGGACGGATCGACGTCCAGCGGCTGGTCCAGCGTGACGAAGACGCCCCCGTGGCGGTCGGCCGCCCGCCGGAACACCGGGCCGAGACAGAACCCGCGGTCGGCGAGCAGGGAGTGGTCCGTGCGCGGGGAAGGGCCGGTGCGCAGGGGCAGATCGGTGCGCAGGGATGGATCGGGCATGGTGCCCTTCCTTTCTGCCATGGTCACCACGCGCCCCTGCGGACCAGGTGACGGCGGAGCTTTCCGGTCGGGGTGCGGGGCAGGGACGGGACGAGGCTGACGCTGCGGGGGACCTTGAAGGCGGCCAGGTGCTCCCGGGCCAGCCGGATCAGTTCGTCCCCCAGACCGGGTGGCGGTGTCGCGGCGGGGACGACGAAGGCGCGCAGAACGTTGCGGCCCTGCCCGTCCCGGACGGCCGTGACCGCGACCTCCCGCACCGCCGGATGCGTCCGCAGCACGTCCTCCACCTCCAGCGGGGAGACAGTGATGCCGCCGACCATCTCCATGTCGTCGGCGCGGCCCAGATGCCGGTAGGTGCCGTCCGGTTCGCGGCACGCCCGGTCCCGGGTGGCCAGCCAGCCGCCGGCCAGGGCACGGTCCGTCTCCTCGGGGCGGTTCAGATAGCCGGGCGTCACCGTCGGCCCGCGCACCCACAGTTCGCCCTCCGCCCCGTCCGGCACCGGATGACCGTCCCGGTCACGCAGCTCCACCTCGAAGCCGGGGACGGGACGGCCGACGGTGCCGGGACGGTTGTACTCGAAGCTGTTGGCGCAGAACGCGTGCCCCGCCTCGGTGGAGCCGATCTGCTCCAGCACCGGCGCGCCCAGCAGTTCGGCGACCTGCATCCCGAGCACCGTCGGCAGGCCCTCGCCGGCCGACACCGCCGCGCGTACGGAGGCGAAGCGGGCCTCGTGCCCGCTGCCCCGGTCGGCCACCAGCGCGGCGTACGCCGACGGCACGGAGTACAGCAGTGTCACCCGGTGCCGGGCGACCAGCTCGTCCAGGGTGGCCGGGGCCGGACGCCCGTCCACCAGCACGGCCGACGAACCCGAGAAGAGCGGGAAGACGAAGGCGTTGCCGAAGCCGTAGGCGAAGTACAGCTTCGACACCGACAGCGTGACGTCGTCCTGGGTGATCCGCAGCAGCCGCCGCCCGATCAGGTCGTGGTACGTCCGCGGGTCCCCGTGCGTGTGCACGACGCCCTTCGGGCGGCCCGTCGTGCCGGAGGTGTACTGGATGTACAGCGGGGTGTGCGCGTCGACCGGATGCGCCGGTGCCGGACCGGTGGCGTGAACGAGGGCGAGGAACTGGTCGGCGCCGAGGCGTGCCCGGTCGCTGAAACGGTCTTCGAGGCCCGGTCCGGTCACGCACAGCACGGCCTGGGTGTCCTCGGCCATGAACGCGTGCTCGGCCGCGGGGAGTTCGGGATTGACCAGCACGGCCACGGCCCCGAGCCGGGCGGTGGCCAGGAAGGCCGTCACCCAGGCGATCCCGTCGGGCAGGGCGAGCAGCACCCGGTCGCCGGGACGCACACCCTGCTCCGCGAGCACACCGGCCGCGCGGCCCGCGAGAGCGTGCACCTCGCCGTGCGTCCAGACCCGGTGGCCCTGGCGGAAGGCGGCCCGTCCGGTCCACCCGCGCCGCTCGGCGAGGGCCGCGAGATGCGCGGCGAGGTTGCCAGGGGCGTCGGCGTCGGCGCCGGGCAGGTGCAGGGCGGGCTGCGGCGTCGTCGTCGGGCGGGTGTCTCCGTGACGGTCGGTGGTGACTGCCGTCGGGCGGGTGTCTCCGTGACGGTCGGTGGTGGTCGTCATCGGGCGGGCTCCTCGGTGACGGTCTTCGAGATCCGGGTGCCGGTCCCGTCCCGCATCGGTATGCGGGTGTCGGTCCGGTCCCGTTCCAGGACGCGGGTGTCGATCCGCTCGCGCTGCTGCCGGATGCGGTCGACGGTGTGCTCGCGGTGCGCCCGCATCTGCGCGGCCGTCTTCAGCAGCATCTCGTCGTACTCCGCGACCGGGTCCGAGCCGAGGACGATGGCACCGCCCGCGCCCAGCCGCATCAGCCCGTCGGCGAGTACGGCCGTACGGATCACGATGCTGAGGTCGGCGCCGCCGCCGCACCCCAGGTAGCCGAGGGCACCGGAGTAGACGCCCCGGGCCTCGGTCTCCAGCGAGTCGATGATCTCCATCGTGCGCAGCTTCGGCGCGCCGGTCATGGAGCCGCCGGGGAAGCAGGCGCGTACGCAGTCCACCGCGTCCGTGCCCTCACGCAAGCGGCCCTCGACGGTGGACACCAGCTGGTGCACGGTGGCGTACGTCTCGGTGGCCATCAGCCGGGGGACGCGTACCGTCCCGGTCCGGCAGACCCGGCCCAGGTCGTTGCGGAGCAGGTCCACGATCATCAGGTTCTCGGCGCGGGTCTTGGCGTCCGCCGCCAGCGCGTCCCTGAGCCGGGCGTCCTCCTCCGGCCCGTCGCCGCGCGGCGCGGTGCCTTTGATGGGTCTGGCCTCGGCGACTCCGTCCCGGCTGATCCGCAGGAAACGCTCGGGGGAGGAGCCGGCCACGTCGAGGTCCTTGAACCTCAGGAAGGCCGCGTACGGTGCCGGGTTGACGCGGCGCAGGACCCGGTAGAAGTCGTAGGCGTCCGGCGGGGCGGGTAAGCGGGCGGCGTCGGTCAGACAGACCTCGTAGCTGGTGCCGGCGTGAAGTTCCCGTTGGCAGGCCTCGATGTCGGCGAGGTACGTCGCCCGGTCGCGCACCAGCCAGGGCTCGGCGGCGAGCAGGTCGGCCTCGGGGGCCGGCACGGACGGCGACGGCACCTCCGCGGCCGGGGTCGTGCCGACACCCACGCAGGTGAGCTGGGCGAGGGTGCCCTCCAGCCAGTCCGCGGCCTCCGACGCGGCCTGCGGGGTGTCCTCCGCCACGCAGACCAGGTAGGTGAAGCCCTCCTGGTGGTCGACCGCGATCAGCCGGTCGGCGAACAGCCAGCAGGCGTCCGGCAGTTCGGACGAGTGGCGGTTCGGTGAACCGCAGTCGGCCTTCGTCTCGTAGCCGAAGTAGCCGACGTAACCGCCGGTGAAGTCGAAGGGCAGCCCGGTGGCGTCCACGCGCCGGTTCGCCAACTGCCGCTTGAGGTAGTCGAACACGCTCGCCGTGACCTTGCGCGGCGGCCGCCCGGCCCGCTCGATCTCGCAGCGCCCGGTCTCGACGTCGTACCGCACGAACTCGGCGAGCGGCCCGCTGTCGTCCCCGAAGAACGAGAACCGCGACCGGCCCGGTTCGACCAGCGAACTGTCCAGCCAGAACGCCCGCTCGGAACGGGCGTACATCCGCGTGAAGGCAGCCTCCGCGTCGACCGCGCCGGCGAGGCGGCGGGCGTGCAGCCGGTAGGCCGGTCCGCCGGAGCGTCGGGGGCGGGGAATGGTGACAGGGGAGCGCGATGGTGTAGCCGTGACCGATGGTGTCATTGTGACCGATGGTGTCGCTGTGACCGAGGGTGCTGCGCCGGCCGGTGCTTCCATGGCCGATGGTGCCGCAGTGGCCGATGGTGCCGAGGTAGCCCATGGTGCTGCGGTGGCCGATGGTCCCGCGGTGGCCGTCGGACGAGGGATCGCCGCCTTGGTCGGGGGCACGGCGGTGTTCTTCGCACGCAGCTTGCGGGCCCGGTCCGCCGTGAGATTGCGGAAGTTCACGAGCATGCGGTGCCCGTAGTCGGTCAGGACCGACTCCGGGTGGAACTGCAGGCCCCACAGCGGCCGGGTGCGGTGCCGCAGCCCCATCAGCACACCGTCCTCGGCCCACGCGGTGGCCTGAAGGGTGTCGGGCAGGGGCTCGCGCACGGCCAGCGAGTGGTAGCGGACCCCGGTGAAGCCCTGCGGTACCCCCTGGAACAGGTCCTGCCCGTCATGCCGTACGGAGGTCAGATGCCCGTGCCGGGGCTCCGGGGCCGGTGCCACCCGGCCGCCCTCCGCGAGGGCGATGCCCTGGTGGCCCAGGCAGACGCCGAGGACGGGCACCGGGGACTCGGCCAGCACGCGCGCGCTGATGCCGAAGTCGCGGGTGTGCGCCGGGTGCCCCGGGCCCGGCGACACCACCACGTTGTCGAATTCCGCAAGATCCGGAATCGAGTCGGCGGGAGCGTCATTGAGGATCACCACCGGCTCCTCGCCGTTGACCTCGGCGATCAGCTGGAACAGGTTGTACGTGTACGAGTCGTAATTGTCGATGAGCAGGGTCTTCACCCGCCCACCTCCCTTGCGTCGTTCTCTGGCCTACGCGGTCCGTTTGTGCCGTCCGCGAAGCGCCTGGAGCGGTGGATACAGCCATTTCTTGAAGAAACGCTGAAGGCGCGGCATCAGAATCCAGGTGACGATGGCCGTCACGCACAGGCACAACAGCAGCGTACGAATGAACGGATTGAGGCCACCGAGATAGGGCAATGCGATCACATTGAACACCAGCACCGGCGGGAACACGGCGCTCATATTCACGAACCACAGTTTCCATTTCGACGGCGGGGCCGGCGGTGCGGCGGGCCGGTCGGTCTGGGCGTCGAACCACGCTTTCGCGCCCCGGACGCTCCGGCGGCCCGTCTGCCGGGCGACCTCCTCGGCGCGGATGTCCCACTGTCTGCGAGCGGTGGAGTTCTCCCAGGCCAGGGCGGTTCCTTCGCTGGCGAAGCGATAGACGACATGCCACTCCGCCTCTCCGTCGACAAGAACACCACCTCCCAGGAAGCCCGGTTGCTGCGCGCTGGCGGCCAGCATGGCCCACCCCCAGGAGTGGAAGTCACCCTCGTGGCCCGGCACCACGTGATAGGCCACGGTGACGGTGACGGGATTACTGGTCACGCTGTCGAATACGCACCAAGAAGGGAGGCCGTTCAAATATTCAACGATGTTTTTGGGCTGTCCGGAACGTTACATTTCTAGCCCTTTGTGGGCTCTTCGGATCTTGTGTCGAGAGGTACCGCGGGTAACTTTCACCGAATTCCCGGAAGCGCTTGCCGGGAAGTCGCCAAAGCTGCACGATCGCTCTTCTCGACCTAAGGAGTCCCATGTCCAGGTACGACTGGAACATGCGTCACGAGGGAATCGACCGGGCTCGCGCCGAGATCGAACCCGCGCGAAAAGAAGTCACCGCTCATCCCCTTTACCAGCGAATAAGCAGCCGGGAACGCATGGCGACGTTCATGACCCACCACGTGTTCGCCGTGTGGGACTTCATGTCCCTGCTCAAGTCCCTGCAACGCGAACTGACCTGTGTCGACGTCCCCTGGGTGCCGCGCGGCTCGGAGGTGAGCCGGCGGCTGATCAACGACATCGTGCTGGTCGAGGAGAGCGACGAGCTGAACGGCGGCTTCACCAGCCACTTCGAGCTGTACCGCGCCGCCATGGCCGAGGCGTCGGCCGACACCGCCCCCATCGACACGTTCCTCGAGCTGATCGCCGAGGGTCACGACGTCTCCGCGGCGCTCCGGGTCGCCCAAGTCCCCGCTCCGGCCGCCGAGTTCGTCCGCACGACCTTCACGATCATCGCCGGCCGGCCCCTGCACTGCCGTGCCGCCGCCTTCGCCTTCTCCCGCGAGGACCTCATCCCCGACATGTTCGACCAGGTCATCAAGGAGGAGGGCACCGACCGGTTCCCCCTCTTCCGCGACTACCTGGCCCGCCACATCGAGGTCGACGGCGAGGAGCACACCCCCATGGCCATGCAGATGGTCGCCGACCTCTGCGGCACGGACCACACCCGCTGGCAGGAGGCCGTCGAGACGGCGAACCTCGCGCTGGAGGCGAGGGTGCGGCTGTGGGACGAGATCACGGCGGCCATGGACGGGTGAAAGGCTCGGCGGGGCGTCCCGTAGGCCTGCTCACCCCGCGTCGGCAGCCACCGGCGCCGGCGCCTCCCCGAACCTGGCCAGCGCCAACGCCCCCACCACCGCGACGAGGAAGCCCAGTACCGCCACCCACCCCAGGCCCTCCCGGGTGCGGTCACCGAGCCAGATCACTCCCACCGCCGCCGGTCCGACCGTCTCGCCGATCACCAGGCCTGCGGTGGCGGCCGTGACCGAGCCCGTGCGCAGCCCCGAGGTCAGGGAGAGGAACGCCGCCGCGCCGCCCAGCAGCAAGGCGTACGCCGCCGGATCCCGTAGCAGGTCGAGGAGCGCGACCGAGTCGATCAGCCGTACCGCCACCTCGACCACCCCGAACCCGAAACCGGCCGCCAGGCCGAGCGCTCCGGCCCGCCCCCGCTCCGGCAGCCGTCCGCCGGCGAGTCCGAACACCAGCACCGCGAGCGCGACCCCGAGCAACACGTACGGCAGCGCGGCCGGTCCGCCGAGGTCCCCCTCCGTGCCGGACGCGATGCCGAGCAGGGCGAGCCCCGCGCACACCACCGTCACGGCACCCCACTCCCGCCCGCTCAGACGTACCCGCAGCAGCCGCGCCGCGACCACCGCGGTCACCGCGAGGCTGGACGCGAGGGCCGCCCCGACGGCGTAGATCGGGACCGACCGCAACGCGGCGACCTGGAACAGGAAACCGAGCCCGTCCAACGCCAGCCCCACCACGTACCGCCACTGCCGGACCGCCCGCAGCAGCAGCGCTGCCTCCCCGCCCCCGCCTCCCGCGGTGTCCGCCTCCCGCGCCGCCATCGCCTGCAACACCGTCGCCGTCCCGAAACAGACCGCGGCGGCCAGGGCGCACACCATTCCAAAGAGCACGAAGTGACTGTAGGGCCAGCCGTGTGCCGGGGAGCCATGGGGGAGGCCGGTGAGCGGTGGCTCGCCCGAGCGCGCCCTCTCGCCGTTGCCCTGAACTGTCCGCCGGACACCGCACCGTCCGCCGCCGCCAGGGATCGAACCGGCCTGGAAGAGGCTCCTCAGCGACAAGGCCCTGCTCGCCGTCCTCTGGGAGCTGTATCCCGGCCATCCGAACCTCCTCCCCGCCCACCTCGACGGTCCACGGGAGCCGGCACGGACGACCGATTACGTCGCCGAGCCCTCCTGGGCCGCGAGGGCGCGGGGGTGACGGTCCGCCAGCCGAACACCTGCTCAAGCGGGTTCCAGTACTGCCCGAAGCTGTGCCAGCCCCCAGTCCAGGTCCTCCTTGGAGACGACCAGCGGCGGCGCGATCCGCAGCGTCGCCTCCTGCGTGTCCTTCACCAGCACACCCCGCTCCATCAGCCTTTCCGACACCTCCCTCCCCGTGCCGTACGCCGGTGCGATGTCGATGCCCGCCCACAGTCCGCGCCCCCGCACCGCCGTCAGCCGGCCCGTCCCGGCCAGGATCCTCAGCTCCCGCAGCAGATGCTCGCCGAGCTCCGCCGCCCGCGCCTGGTACTCGCCGGACCGCAGCATCGCGATCACCTCCAGCGCCACCGCACAGGCCAGCGGATTCCCGCCGAAGGTCGACCCGTGCTGCCCGGGCCGGAACACCCCGAGCACCTCGGCGCCCGCGACCACCGCCGACACCGGCACGATCCCGCCGCCCAGCGCCTTGCCCAGCACATACACGTCCGGCACCACCCCCTCGTGCTCGCAGGCGAACGTCCGCCCCGTCCGTCCCAGACCCGACTGGACCTCGTCCGCCACGAACAGCACGTTCCGCTCCCGCGTGAGCTCGCGCACCCCCGCCAGATAACCGGCCGGCGGCACCAGCACCCCCGCCTCCCCCTGGATCGGTTCCAGCAGCACGGCGACCGTGTTCTCGGTCACCGCCGCCCGCATCGCCGTCAGATCCCCGAACGGCACGATCTCGAAGCCCGGCGTGTACGGCCCGTAGTCCGCCCGCGCCTCCGGATCCGTGGAGAAACTGATGACGGTCGTCGTCCGCCCGTGGAAGTTGCCCCCGGCGACCACGATCTTCGCCATCTCCGCCGGCACGCCCTTGACCCGGTACCCCCACTTCCGGGCCGTCTTCACGGCCGTTTCCACCGCCTCCGCACCGGTGTTCATCGGCAGCACCATCTCCATGCCGCACAGCTCGGCCAGCTCGGAGCAGAACGCCGCGAACAGGTCGTGATGGAACGCCCGCGACGTCAGCGTCACCCGCTCCAACTGCGCCTTCGCCGCCTCGATCAGCCGCCGGTTTCCATGGCCGAAATTCAGCGCCGAGTATCCGGCCAGCAGGTCCAGATACCGCCGCCCCTCCACATCCGTCATCCACGCACCGTCGGCCGTGGCGACCACCACCGGCAGCGGATGGTAGGTGTGCGCGCTGTGCGCCTCCGCCGCGGCGATGAGTGCTTCCGTCGTGGTCACGGGACCTCCCGGAGTCAAGGGCTGCCCTCCTTTCCTATAGTCGCTCGCATGGTGGACGCGGGACCTTCGCCTTCCGACGCGCCCGGTAGGCTGGCCGACAGGCCGTGACTGGCGCGCTGGGATGGGACGGACCATCGGGGAGCGGCCTGCGAGTGACCAAGTGCCGTGCGCCTGGGCCGAACCGTGAACCGTGACCGCTTCAAGCCACGCAGCCCGGAGGCCGCCATGTCAGAGCAGCAGCCCCTCTCCAACGAGTCCACCGCCTTCCGTGCGGCCCTCGACGTGATCCGCGCCGTCGAGCCGCGCGTGGCCGACGCCATCGGCCAGGAGGTCGCCGACCAGCGCGAGATGCTCAAGCTGATCGCCTCCGAGAACTACGCCTCCCCGGCCACTCTCCTCGCGATGGGCAACTGGTTCAGCGACAAGTACGCCGAGGGCACCGTCGGCCGCCGCTTCTACGCCGGCTGCCGCAACGTCGACACCGTCGAGTCCCTCGCCGCCGAACACGCCCGCGAACTCTTCGGCGCCCGGCACGCCTACGTCCAGCCGCACTCCGGCATCGACGCCAACCTCGTCGCCTTCTGGTCCGTTCTCGCGGCCCGCGTCGAGGTGCCCGCCCTGGAGAAGGCCGGCGCCCGCCAGGTCAACGACCTCTCCGACGCCGACTGGGCCGAGCTCCGCCAGGCCTTCGGCAACCAGCGCATGCTCGGCATGTCCCTGGACGCCGGCGGTCACCTCACCCACGGCTTCCGCCCGAACATCTCCGGCAAGATGTTCGACCAGCGTTCCTACGGCACCGACCCCGCCACCGGCCTCATCGACTACGAGGCGCTGCGCGTGTCGGCCCGCGAGTTCAAGCCGCTGATCATCGTCGCCGGCTACTCCGCCTACCCCCGTCTCGTGAACTTCCGGATCATGCGCGAGATCGCCGACGAGGTCGGAGCGACCCTGATGGTCGACATGGCCCACTTCGCGGGCCTGGTCGCCGGCAAGGTTTTGACCGGCGACTTCGACCCGGTCCCGCACGCCCAGATCGTCACCACCACCACCCACAAGTCCCTGCGCGGCCCCCGCGGCGGCATGGTCCTGTGCGACGACTCCCTCAAGGACCAGGTCGACCGGGGCTGCCCGATGGTCCTGGGCGGCCCGCTCCCGCACGTCATGGCCGCCAAGGCCGTCGCCCTGGCCGAGGCCCGTCAGCCCTCCTTCCAGGACTACGCCCAGCGCATCGTCGACAACTCCCGCGCCCTCGCCGAGGGCCTGATGCGCCGCGGCGCCACCCTCGTCACCGGCGGCACGGACAACCACCTCAACCTGATCGACGTCGCCTCCTCCTACGGCCTCACCGGCCGGCAGGCCGAGGCCGCCCTGCTCGACTCGGGCATCGTCACCAACCGCAACGCCATCCCCGCCGACCCCAACGGCGCCTGGTACACCTCCGGCATCCGCATCGGCACCCCCGCCCTGACCACCCGTGGCCTGGGCACCGCCGAGATGGACGAGGTCGCCGGTCTCATCGACCGCGTCCTCACCACCACGGAGCCCGGCACCACCAGCAAGGGCGCCCCGTCCAAGGCCCAGCACGTCCTCGACCCGAAGATCGCCGACGAGATCTCCCACCGCGCCACCGACCTGGTCGCCGGGTTCCCCCTGTACCCGGAGATCGACCTCGGCTGACCCCCCGCAGTCAGGGACCGGCGCAGTCAGGGATCGGTCAGAGATCGATCAGCTCCTGGCGAGGCTCCTCCCGCGGCGGTCCGGCTCCCGGCCGGGCCGCCGCGCGGCGTATCAGCAGCGTGCCGCCGACCCCGGCCGCGAACCCCAGCGCGAGTCCCCACGCGTCCGACCAGAACCCACCGGCCGCCCACCCTCCATCCCCGCCGTCGGCTGTGTCTCCAACCGCCCCGTTCCCCTCCCCGCCCGGCAGCCCCGCCCGGCTCATCTCCTCGAAGACCGAGCGGGACGCCCGGTGCCAGCGGATGTCGTCGTCCGACACGTCCGGCGCCGGATCCGTACGCACCCAGGGTGTGCCGTCCCCGGCGACGAACAGCTGATCCTCCCGCACCATCGCCACATCCCCACCAGGCGCCGCATCGGTCTGCGGCCAGCCCCCGACACCGGTCAGCCCCCACATCACGGTCATCCGCACCGGCGGGTAACGTCCCTCGGCCCAGTCCTCCGGCACCCGCTGAGTCCCGGTGTATCTCGGCCGCAGCAGCGTCCAGATACGGTCGAACTCCGCCTCACCGGAGCGCACCGCCGTCGTCCGGCCCGTACCGCCCACGACCACCACCGCCACATCCGGGACCTCCCGGTCCGGCCCCCGCGCTGCCGCACCGGCCACCGGCACCCCGAACAGACCGACCACCAGCGCCATCGGCACAAGGACCGCGAGCCGCACCCCCACCCTTCTGCTCCGAGTCTTCGAAGTGTTCGGAGTGTTCGGAGTGTTCATCCGTCCCCCTTCACATGTCCCAAGTCCTCGCAGATCCGATGTCCCAAGTCCTCAGAGATCCCGCAGTTCCTGCCGAGGCCTCCGCTCCCGTCGTAGGCGGTCCCAGGGCAGCCGCAGGGCAAGCGGCCGCAGCGCCAGCGCCAGCACCGCTCCCGCCGCCGCGCCCGGCAGGGCCCACCACCAGTCGGTGTTGTCGGCCCCCTCCGCCACGCCGACCTGCAAGGTGGTGGTCGTCGTCTCCTCCGGCGGGGTGGTCTCGGCCGGCGTCTCCGACTGCCAGGGCGCGGGGAAGATGCCCTGGTAGCCCTCGCCCGATATCTCGCCCATCACGCCGAGATCGGTGAGCAGGGCGCGCAACTGGGAGGCGTGCTCGGCGCGGTGCCAGTAGCCGTTCGTGGAGTCGGGCATGCCGGCCGCCGTATGGATCCAGACGGTCGGGGGCCCGGAACCGTCGACAGGATCGACAGGATCGACAGGGAAGATCCGGTCCAGCCGCCACGGCGATATGTCGTGCGCCAGCCACGTGACGTTGATCTGACGGGCCCGGGTCAGACCGGCCTCGGGTGGCTTGTCCGGAGTACCACTGTTCGCCGGGCCGAGCAGCCGCTCCAGCTCTCCGTACTCCTTGTCGGAGTAGTACCGCGCGGTGGCCTCTCCGCTCGCCGGCGAAGTCACCAGCACGCTCGTCGGCCCACCGGCCGCAGCGCCGGACGCACCCCACATCATCAGCGCGAGCGTGAACGCCAACGCCGCTATCACCGCAGCCAGTTCACGGCTCAGACCCCCGCCGCTGCTGCCGCTCCTGTCCCTGGCCCTGCTCCCGCCCTTCCCAGCGCGCATACCGTCCCCCAGTCCGTGAGTCCGTGAGTCCATCGCTCCCGTGCGACCCGTCCTCGAGCCGCTTGTCACTTCTGGTACACCGCTCGACCCGCCGGGGTTCCCACCCGCACGCCCCTTTTCCGACCGAAGGCTCACGGACCCACGGACCCAGGACCCACGGACCTCGCGATCTTCACCGCCCGCCCCTTCGACGCCACCCCCTCCAGCCGGAGCGTCACGCTCTCGTCGCCGGCTGTGCGATGGCTCCACAGCAACGTCGGCCCCGCCGTCCGCTCCTCACGCGTATAGCGGTGCCCGTCCGCCCCCACCAGCCAGAAGCTCAGCACGTGCGGACGGGGGAACCACAGGGCCGGATCCGCTATGCCGGCCTCCGAGGGCCGGGCAGCCAGTTCCACCCACTCCGGCTGCTCCCGCACGGTCTTCGTGAACAGGAGGTCCAGACGCGCCGCGAACTCGTCCAGCCGGATCACCCGCCCCCGCTCGCGCCAGCACAGGCTCACCACGAACCGCCCGTGCGGCCCGTCGGCCACCGTCACCGTGTCCGGCGTACCCAGCGCAGGCGGCACCACCGGCTCGAACCCGGCCTTGCGCTCAGCCTGCGCAAGCGACAGCGAGCGCCCGCAGCCGGGCACCTCGGCCCCGGACGAGGGCATCGCCGACGGGTCGTACCGCACCTCTACGCCGCCGAAGTCGAACCAGTCGAGGACCGCGGCCCGCACCGGAGGAGTGAGCGCGAGCACCGCCAGCAGCCCGCACAGCGTCGCCGTCAGCGAACGCCACCGCGTCCGTGTCCACCGCCGGGCCACCCGCAACCGCTCACGGGCCCCCGCCCTCGGCTCTGCCACCGGCAGCGGCCCCGGAGCCCGCTCGGCGAGTATCTGCTCCAGCACCCGCTCCACCATCGACTCGGACCCGCCGCCCCCGGGCGGATCCAACGAACGCCCCAGCGCCCGCAACTCCTCCGGCAGCGAGGTGCCGTACGCATCACGCTCCCGCGCCGGATCCCGCTCCCGCCCGCGCTCCCCGTCCTCACTCACCCTCATCACCCCCACCCCGAGGCTGAAAATCCGGCAACAGCCGGCCCAGCTTGCGCAGTGCTCGGTTGAGCCGGGACTTCACCGTGCCTCGGGGCCAGCCCAGGGCCTGGGCGGTCTCGGGTTCGTCCATCTCCAGGAGATAGCGGTAGGTGACGACCAGGCGGTGTTCCTCGCTCAGCTGGTCCAGGGCGGCCAGCAGGGCCGCGCGGCGTTCCGTCTCCAGCGTGGCCGCCGCGGGATCCGCTGATTCCGGTATCAGCGGTTCCGCCTGCGCGAACGCCGCCTCGCGGCCGGCGAGAGTGCGCTGGCGCGCCGCCGTCCGCACTGTGTTCCTCGTCTCATTGGCCACGATCGACAGCAGCCACGGCTTGAACGACGCGCCGTCCCGGAACCGGCCCAGCGCGCAGTACGCCTTGACGAAGGCCTGCTGCACCACGTCCTCTGCCTCCGCACCCGCCCCCAGCGCGGCGGCCGCCCTGATGGCGATGCCCGTATGGGCCCGCACCAGCTCCGCGAACGCCTCCGGCTCTCCGGCGCGTACGCGTGCGATCACCGCGGCCTCATCGACGATGCGGCCCCCCTCCCGCGTCCTCACCTTCTTGGTACACCGCCCGAGCCGGATCGGTTCCCACCCGTGTCCGGTCTGTTTCCGGCCAGTTCCGAACCGCCTTCCGAGACCTGAGAGAATGGTGAGCATGGCCTCTGATCGCCCACCCGTCGCCCACCACCGCCCTCAGGGGGATGGCTCCGCCATGCAGCGTCGTCCGCGTGTGCTCTCCGGAATCCAGCCCACCGCAGGCTCGTTCCACCTCGGTAACTACCTCGGTGCCGTCCGCCAGTGGGTGGCCCTGCAGGAGTCCCACGACGCCTTCTACATGGTCGTCGACCTGCACGCGATCACGCTTCCGCAGGACCCCGCCGACCTGCGCGCCAACACCCGCCTGGCCGCCGCCCAGCTTCTCGCGGCCGGTCTCGAGCCGGAGCGCTGCACGCTCTTCGTCCAGAGCCACGTCCCCGAGCACGCCCAGCTGGCCTGGGTCATGAACTGCCTCACCGGCTTCGGCGAGGCGTCCCGCATGACCCAGTTCAAGGACAAGGCCGCCAGGCAGGGCGCCGACCGCGCCTCCGTCGGCCTGTTCACGTACCCGATCCTCCAGGTCGCGGACATCCTGCTGTACCAGGCCCATGAGGTCCCGGTCGGTGAGGACCAGCGCCAGCACGTCGAGCTGACCCGCGATCTCGCCGAGCGCTTCAACGGCCGCTTCGGCGAGACCTTCACGGTCCCGAAGCCGTACATCCTCAGGGAGACGGCGAAGATCTACGACCTCCAGGACCCGTCGATCAAGATGAGCAAGTCGGCGTCCACGCCGAAGGGCCTCATCAACCTCCTCGACGAGCCGAAGACGACCGCGAAGAAGGTCAGGAGCGCGGTGACCGACACGGACACCGTGGTCCGCTACGACGCGGAGAACAAGCCGGGCGTGAGCAATCTGCTCACGATCTACTCGACGCTCACCGGTGCGGGTATCACCGAACTGGAGGAGAAGTACGCGGGCAAGGGCTACGGTGCGCTCAAGACGGACCTCGCCGAGGTCATGGTCGAGTTCGTGACTCCGTTCCGGGAGCGTACCCAGCAGTACCTGGACGACCCGGAGACGCTCGACTCCATCCTGGCCAAGGGCGCGGAGAAGGCGCGTGCCGTCGCCGCGGAGACGTTGTCGCAGGCCTACGACCGGGTCGGGTTCCTGCCCGCCAAGCACTGACGGCCCGGCGCACACGCGCACCACTGGGCGGAGCGCTGCACATCACTACGACTGCGCCTGCCCAGAGCACAGCCGTGGACGTACAGTCGATAGCCGGACGGCTGACAACAAAACCGACACCGGACCAAGCGACACGACGACAGGGAGATGACGTGGGGACCGTAACGATCGGTGTGTCGATCGCGGTCCCGGAGCCTTACGGCAGCCTGCTCCAGGAGCGGCGCGCGGGCTTCGGCGACGCCGCGGCTCACGGCATCCCCACCCATGTCACCCTGCTGCCGCCGACCGAGGTGGAGGCGGCGCTGCTGCCGGCGATCGAGGCCCACCTCGGCGAGGTCGCGGCGGCCGGGCGCCCCTTCCCGATGCGGCTGTCCGGTACGGGCACGTTCCGGCCCCTGTCGCCCGTCGTGTACGTCCAGGTCGTCGAGGGCGCCGAGGCCTGCACCTGGCTGCAGAAGCAGGTCCGGGACGCCTCCGGCCCGGTGGCACGCGAACTGCAGTTCCCGTACCACCCCCACGTCACGGTCGCCCACGGCATCGACGACGAGGCCATGGACCGCGCCTTCGAGGAACTCTCCGACTACGAGGCCCAGTGGCCCTGCACCGGCTTCGCACTCTACGAACAGGGCCCCGACGGCGTGTGGCGCAAGCTGCGTGAGTTCACCTTCGGGGGACCGGTGGTGCCCCCGCAGGCGGGACGCGTCGAGCGCGGCACCATCCGAAGCCGTTGACCGATGGCCGCTCCCGCCCTAGTCCTTTGAGAGACCCCTGGCAGAAGCCGTAGTTCCCAGATGGGCAGCTGCCGGCTACCCAGGATGGGCAGCTGCCGGCTACCCAGATGGGCAGCCGTCGGAACAGCCCCCGCGGCGCATGCCGCAAAGCCGCAATCACGGCCCTTCAACGGCGCGGCCCGCAGCGCCCCCGGCACCCACACCGTCTCCGAGCGCCGTCGCAGCCCCGGTTCGATGAGACATCCGCAAGGTCAATTCCCTCCCGGGGATGGGTGATTGATGGGATGTCACCCAATATGGGCGGTGATTCCGCTGAGGATGAGGTCGATGCCGGCGACGAACTCCGCTCGGTCGTCGTGATCGCGCAGTTGCCCGGCGACGCTTCGGGTGAACGCGTACTCGTCGGGATCGAGGTTCGCCCAGGAGGCCGAGACGGTGTCGAGGAACTCGGTCCGGTTCATGTCCGGCCGGGATCCGCGGGCGTTGGCCGCGTTCTGTCCGCCCACTCCGAGGATGTAGTTCAGCAGCGCGGACGCGGCGGTGAACTGGGCGGCGTGGGGCACTCCGAGCGCCTGGACCTGGCGTCCGATGCCTTCGAAGACCCGCAGCAGCGGTGACTGCGCGGGGGCACGGGCGAGTTGCGTGCCGATCCACGGGTGGGCGTCGATCGCGTCGAACACGCCGAGGGCGAGGGCGCGGATAGTCTCCCGCGGTTTCGTGCCGACGGTGTCCGGGGTCAGGGCGCGGGCGACGACGGCGTCGGTGGCGGCGGTGAGGAGTTCATCCTTGCCCGTGACGTGCCAGTAGATCGCGCCGGGCCCGGTGGTGAGGCGATCGGCCAGCGCGCGGAACGTGAGTCCGCCCTCGCCCGCCGTGTCGAGAAGTTCGATCGCGGCCTCGACGATGCGCTCCCGGGAGAGCGGTTCCTCTCGTCGCTCTGGACGACGCGTCCTGGTGGCCATGCGTCACATCCTGACACATGCCTGGAACGCCGTTCCATCTTGACAACTCTGGAACAGCGTTCCAGTGTGGGGTACCGCTGGAACAGCGTTCCAGAGCTGCCCTGCCGGATCTCCGTCCGGCAGGCCCGCGACACCCAAGGGAACCCCATGACCACTGACGTCACGATCATCGGCGCCGGCCTCGGCGGACTCACGCTCGCCCGCGTCCTGCACGTCCACGGCATTCAAGCGACCGTCTACGAGGCGGAGCCCTCGTCGACGGCGCGCGCGCAGGGCGGGATGCTCGACATCCACGACCACAACGGCCAGCCGGCTCTTCAGGAGGCAGGACTGATCGACGAGTTCCGTGGCCTCATCCTGGAGGGCCGTGAAGCGACACGGGTCCTCGACCGGGACGGGACCGTTCTGTTCGACGAACCCGACGACGGCACGGGTGGACGCCCCGAGGTCCAGCGCGGCGAGCTGCGGCAACTCCTGCTCGACTCACTCCCCGTCGGTACCGTCCGGTGGGGCCGCAAGGTCAGCGGTGTCCGGACCCTCGGCGACAGCCGCCACGAGGTGACCTTCGCCGACGGCACCACCGTCGCCACGAGCCTGCTGGTCGGCGCGGACGGCGCATGGTCACGGGTCCGGCCGCTGCTCTCCGATGCCACACCCGAGTACGTCGGCAGGTCGCTCATCGAGACCTATCTCTTCGACGCCGACACCCGGCACCCGGCGAGCGCCAAAACGGTCGGCGGCGGGGCGATGTCCGCGCTCGCCCCGGGGAAGGGGATCATGGCCCACCGGGAGAGCGGCGGGACCCTCCACATCTACGTGGCGCTCTCCAGGCCGCAGGACTGGTTCGCCGGTATCGACTTCACCGACTCGGCCACGGCCACCGCGCGGATCGTGCGGGAGTTCGACGGCTGGGCACCGGAACTCACCGCACTGGTCACCGACGGTGAGACCGCACCGGTGCTGCGCACCCTCAACGCTCTGCCGCCCGGACACCGGTGGGAGCGGGTGCCGGGGGTGACCCTGCTCGGTGACGCCGCCCACCTCACGCCCCCGTCCGGCGAAGGCGCCAACCTCGCCATGTACGACGGCGCCGAACTCGGCAAGGCCATCGCCGCGCACCCGGATGACGCCGAGGCCGCGCTCACCGCATACGAGCAGGCACTGTTCCCCCGCAGCGCCGAGGCCGCCACCGAAGCCGCCCGCGTCCAGGAGCTCTGCTTCGGCGACGACGCGCCCCACAGCCTGGTCGACATGTTCACCGGACACGCGTAGCCGCCACACCGCCGGGAACCTCTCCCTTGCGCCTGTCCTGGGTTCCGGGGCACCAGAGCGTCGGCCGACCAGGACACGGCCGACCAGGACACGGCCGACCAGGACACGCCGACGAGGAAATCGGCCGCCTCATGGCTGACCAAGACATCGGTGGTCCGCAACGAGGGCAGAGTCGGATCATGGACTGGCTGAAGAGACTCCCCGTCGCAGGGCCGCTGCTGGCGCGCCTGATGGCCACGCACGCGTGGCGGTCGTACGACCGACTGGACCGGGTGAAGTGGACTCGGCTGGCCGCCGCGATGACGTTCACCAGCTTCGTGGCACTGTTCCCGCTGCTCACCGTGGCCGCCACGATCGCCGCCGCCACGCTCAGCCGCAAGCAGCAGAGCACGCTGGAGGACAAGATCGCCGAGCAGGTACCCGGCATCTCCGACCAGCTCGACATCGGCGGCCTGATCCAGAACGCCGGCACCATCGGACTCATCGCGGGCGCAGCCCTGCTGTTCACCGGGATCGGCTGGGCCGGTTCGATGCGCGAGTGTCTGCGGGCCGTGTGGGAACTGCCCGACGAGGAGGAGAACCCGGTCCTGCGCAAGGCCAAGGACCTGGGCATCCTCGTCGGGCTCGGCGGCGCCGTGCTCATCACGCTCGCCACGTCCACCGTGTCCTCCGCCATGATCGGCTGGATCATCGACCGACTCGGCATCGACGAGGCCGGCTGGGGCAGCGTGCTGCTGCGGATCGTCGCGTTCGGGGTCGCCGTACTCGCGGACTTCCTGCTGCTCCTGTACGTCCTCACACTGCTGCCCGGAGTCGAGCCGGGGCGCCGCCGGCTGGTCGTGGCCGCCCTGACCGGCGCGGTCGGCTTCGAGCTGCTGAAGCTGCTGCTGAGCGGCTATCTGCAGAGCGTGGCCGGAAAGAGCATGTACGGCGCGTTCGGCGTGCCCGTGGCCCTGCTGCTGTGGATCAACTTCACCTCGAAGCTGGTCCTGTTCTGCGCCGCGTGGACGGCGACGCAAAGCCGGAGCGAGGCCGTCGAGACGGAAGAGGTCGCAGAGGTCCCCGAGGTCGCCGAGGTCGCCGAGACCGATGAGACCGGCGACACCGCCGAGGTCGCCGAGGTCGCCGAGACCGACGACACCGCCGAGGTCGCCGAGACCGATGAGGTCCAAGAAACCCACGCGGGTGCCGAGGCCGACGAAACCCACGAGGGGTCCGCGGAAGAGCAGAGGGAGAAGGGGGCCAGGGGCACCGGTCTCAGGTACGGGTCCGGCGACGCACCAGGTCCGGCACCGGCCAGCGGCGGTTGACCAGGAACCCGGCCCCCGCGAGCAGCACCAGCAGCCCGCCGGTGATCGCCAGCGCGATCCCCATACCGCCGGAGCCGCCCCCGGCCGTGGCACTGGCCACCGGCTTCGACGAGTGGTCGGCCTCCATACCCCCGGTGTCCGCGCCCCCGGCCTGCCCGGAGGTGCTCGACCCCGGCTGGGCGCTCGACTGCACGGCACTCTTCGGCGGCACCAGCTCACCGACCGGCTGCACCTTGCCGGCCGCCTTGAAGCCCCAGTCGAAGAGCTTCGCGGTCTCCTTGTAGACCTCGTTGCTCTCGTCCTTCTCCGGCCTCATGACCGTGACCAGCAGCACCTTGCCGCCCCGCTCGGCGACGCCCGTGAAGGTGGCGCCCGCGTTGGTGGTGTTGCCGTTCTTGACGCCCGCGATGCCCTGGTAGACGGGGACGTCCGAGTCGCCGGTCAGCAGCCGGTTGGTGTTCTGGATCTCGAAGGACTCGCGGGTCGTTTTCCCCTTCTTGCCCTTGGTCGTCTTGCCGGGGAACTTCGCCCTGACCGTCGAGCAGTACTCGCGGAAGTCCTTCTTCTGCAGCCCGGAGCGGGCGAACAGCGTCAGGTCGTATGCGGAGGAGACCTGGCCGGGAGCGTCGTAGCCGTCGGGGCTGACCACGTACGTGTCGAGGGCCTGGAGTTCCTCGGCGTGCTCGTCCATGTCCTTGACGGTCTTCTTGATGCCACCGTTCATCTGCGACAGCACGTGCACGGCATCGTTGCCGGAGCGCAGGAAGACGCCGAGCCACAGGTCGTGGACCGAATAGGTCTCGTCCTCCTTTATCCCGACCATGCTGGAGCCCGCGCCCATGCCGGCCAGATCGGAGGGGACGACCTTGTGCTTCTCGGACTTGGGGAACTTCGGCAGGACGGTGTCCGCGAACAGCATCTTCAGGGTGCTCGCCGGGGGCAGCCGCCAGTGCGCGTTGTGCGCGGCCAGCACCTCACCGGACTCCGCGTCCGAGACGATCCAGGAACGCGCCGTCACGTCCTTCGGCAGGACCGGAACCCCGCTCGCCAGATTCACCTGGGTACCGGCCTGCCCGAGTCGTTCGCCGCCGACGGACGACATGGTCGCCGGGGGAGTGACCGACGGGCTCGCCGAGGGCTTTCCGGACGCGCTCGCCGGCGGCTTTCCCGACCGGGTCGCCGACGGGGTTCCGGACGCCTTGTCCGTGGGTGACGGGCCGGGCGCGGCTCCGGAGACAGGCGCGGTCAGCGCGAGGGACGACAGGACAGCGGTGGTGACCAGCAGGGATCGCCTGACGGTCTTCTTCGGTGCGGACACGCTGAGGAACGTACATGCCACCTGGCGTGAAGTCCCACTCTCCTTCCCACCCCGGGCAAGGAACCGGACACCGGGCGGAGATACTGGGCGTATGAAGCTCAGCCGCCCCGTCTCCTGGTTCCTGCTCGCCTTCGGGGTGTGGAGCTGGGTCATCTGGGTCACTTTCGTCAAAAACCTGATCAAGGACAGCAGTGGGCTCGCGTTCGACGACGGTCACCCGACGGCGTACTTCTGGGTGCACCTGACGCTCGCCGTCGTCTCCTTCGTATTGGGGACGGTCGTCGGGGGCATCGGGTTGCGCGGAGTGCGCGCATTGCGCCGTACGTCATAGCCGGGCGCCACAACAGGGCGTCCAGGCCGGACGTCGTTACCGGGCGTCTTGGCCAGACGTCATAACCGGCCGACAAGACCTGCCGATCGCACCGCCGACCGGCGCTACCGTCCACAGGCCTCACCGATCACTACGACACAGGCCTCACCGCTCACTACGGGGGACACGGCACCGTGGTCATACTCTTCGTCCTGCTCGCCCTGGCCGTTCTGGCCGTCCTGGTGGCGGCCAACTGGTACGTCTGGCGGCGCCTGTTCCGCGACACGACCCGCGGCCCCGGCCTCGCACGGCGCGCTGGAGCGGTGCTGATCGCCGGGGGATGGGCGCTCGCGATCGGGGCGGTCGTGTCCGAACGCGCCGGCGCCCCCTTCTGGCTCCAGCAGGTGCTCGCCTGGCCGGGCTTCCTGTGGATGGCCCTGTCGATCTACCTGCTGCTGGCCGTGGTCGCGGGTGAGGTCGTACGGCCGCTGCTGCGACGCCTCCTCGAACGGCGGGCGCGCGCGGGGACGGCCGTACGAGAGCCGGAGCCGGCGCCGGCGGGGCGGGAGTCGGCAGGGGTGCCGCCGAAGGCCGCCCAGGCGCCGGAGCGCGTCCTTTCGGCGGGCGGCCAGCCGGCGGCGGAGGTCGCCGGGACGGCCGCGCCCGGCACGGAACCGCAAGCGGACCCGGCCGTCCCGGTGGACCCGCCGGGCCCTGCCGCCCCGCACCCGCCCTCCGCTCTCACCCCTGCACCCACCGCCTCCACCCCCTCCCGCCGCCTCTTCGTGTCCCGTGTGCTCGGTGGTGCCGCAGCCGTGGCCGCTGTCGGCACGGTCGGCTACGGCACGTACGGCGTCCTGAACGGCCCCACCGTCAAGCGGGTCACCGTGCCGCTGGCCAAGCTCCCGCGGGCGGGGCACGGTTACCGGATCGCGGTGGTCAGCGACATTCACCTGGGCCCGGTCCTGGGCCGGGGTTTCGCGCAGAAGGTCGTCGACACGATCAACTCCACGCAGCCCGACCTGATCGCGGTCGTCGGTGACCTGGTCGACGGCAGTGTGAAGGACCTGGGTCCGGCGGCCGCACCCCTGGCCCAGCTCAGGGCCCGGCACGGCGCGTACTTCGTCACCGGCAACCACGAGTACTTCTCCGGCGCCGAGCAGTGGGTCGAAGAGGTACGACGGCTGGGCATCCGCCCGCTGGAGAACGCCCGAACCGAACTGGCCCACTTCGATCTCGCGGGCGTCAACGACGTGGCGGGGGAGAGCGAGGGCCAGGGACCGGACTTCGCCAAGGCGCTCGGCGACCGCGACACGACCCGCACGTGCGTGCTGCTGGCCCATCAGCCGGTGCAGATCCACGACGCCGTCGACCACGGCGTCGACCTCCAGCTCTCCGGCCACACCCACGGCGGCCAGCTCTGGCCCGGCAGCTTCGTCGCGGCCGCCGCGAACCCCACCGTCGCGGGCCTGGAACGGTACGGCGACACCCAGCTGTATGTCAGCCGGGGCGCCGGAGCCTGGGGCCCGCCGACCCGGGTGGGCGCCGAGTCGGACATCACGGTGATCGAACTGGCGTCACGGCAGGCCTGAGGGCGTCCCGCGAGGCCGAAGGGCCCGGGATGTGAGAGAGGGCGGCGGAAGAGCTGTGAGCTCCCTGTGAAACTCGGGCGAAACCCGCTTGCGTAAGTTCTTGCTCAACTCGAACAAAATCCTCTTCCCCCAGCTGAAACAGCTGTGATTAGGTGACCCGCGCCCACCAGGGCGTGGCATGTGCGCGGTGGACCCGGGGCGGGCCCGCGAAGGGGCTTGGGAGGGCAAACGCCGATGCGGTCGGTTCGCGTGCGGGTTCTTGCGACGCTGCTGGTACTGGCGGGTGTCGCCGTGGGCGGCTGGCAGTTGCTGCCGGACCAGGGCGGCGACGGCCGGACCATCACGGTCGGCACGACGGACGCCGTCACGTCACTGGACCCGGCCGGCGCCTACGACGCCGGCTCGTGGGCTCTGTTCAGCAACGTCTTCCAGTCGCTGCTGACCTTCGAGCCGGGCGGGGTCTCGCCCGTGCCGGACGCCGCCGACCACTGCTCCTTCACCGGCAGCGACCTGCGCACCTACCGCTGCGAACTGCGTGAGGGACTCACCTTCGCCGGTGGCCGTGAGGTCACCGCCGAGGACGTGAAGTACTCGTTCGACCGGGTCAAGAAGATCAACTCGCCGGTCGGCCCGGCCTCGCTGCTGGACACCCTCAAAACCGTGAGCGCGAGCGACCGGACCGTCACCTTCCATCTGTCCTCGCCGGACGCCACCTTCCCGTTCAAGGTGGCCACCGGCGCCGGCTCGATCGTCGACCGCAGCAAATACCCGGCGGACGGCCTGCGCACCGGCCCGAGTGTCGACGGCACCGGACCGTACGAGCTGGTGTCGTATACGAAGGGCAAGGCGGCGGTCCTCGCGCCCAACGGCCGCTACCGGGGCGTCCTCAAGGACACCGGACGGCCGGTCGAACTGCGCTACTACGCCGACGGCGAGAAGCTCGACGCCGCCTGGAAGGCGAGGCGGGTCGACGTCGCCACCAGGACACTGCCGCCGAAGGTCCTTGCCGGGCTGAACGCCAGCGACCCCGGCCAGCGGGTGTCCGAGGTCAACAGCTCCGAGACCCGCAACCTCTATCTCGACACCCGCGCGAGCTCCCCGCTGCACAACCCCCGGGTCCGGCAGGCCATGGCCTGGCTGATCGACCGCGAACGGCTGGCCGCCACGGTGTACGACGGCACCGTGGACCCCCTCTTCTCGCTGATCCCGGCCGGTATCACCGGGCACACCACGTCGTTCTTCGACCGCTACCCCAGGCAGGACGCCAAGAAGGCCCGGCAACTGCTCACCCAGGCCGGCGTGAGCCTGCCCGTCCGCTTCACCTACGGCTACGGCGCCGGCCGCGGCGCCGCCGCCGACGAGGCCGCGGAGATCAAGCGGGAGCTGGAGGCGAGCGGCCTGTTCAAGGTGACCGTCAAGGCTTACGAGTGGACCGACTTCCAGAAGCGCTGGGCGACCGGCAAGCTCGACGCCTACGCGGTCGGCTGGGTCGCCGACTATCCCGACCCGGACACCTTCGGCTCCCCGCTCGTCGGCACCGGCGCCTCGATGAACACCGGCTACAGCAGCAAGACCGTCGACCGGCTGATCCAGGCCAGCCAGAAGTACGCCGACCGCAGTGAGGCGGCCGACGACTTCCGCCAGGTGCAGCAGGCTGTCGCGGCGGACGTGCCGGTCATCCCGCTGTGGCAGGCCAAGGAGTACGTCGTCACCAGCGAGGACGTCGGCGGCGGCCAGTACCTGTCCGACGGCACCGGAGTCTTCCGCCTCTGGCGCCTCGACTGGATCTGACGCGATCTCACGGCAGGGAAGTCCGCCCGGGTGACACGGGGCGCGCCCTCACACGCCACCAGGTGGCGAAGACGTGTGCGGGTGAGGCAGGCGTGTTGGGACGCGCGCCGTTACCCCACTCGCGGCGTCACCTGCTGCCTTCGCCCGCAGCCTCACTCCCCGCCACCCCCACCGCCGTCCCCTCACCTCCCGCCGGCAGCGTCACCGTCACCGCCAGCCCCTCGCCCGGTGCCGTGCGCACCGTCACCTTTCCCTTGTGGGCCCGCACCACCCCCTGCACGATCGCCAGGCCGAGCCCGCTGCCCGCGCCACCGCCGGCGCGGAAGAAGCGGTCGAAGACCCGGGCGGCGTCCTCCGGGTCCAGCCCCGGCCCCTTGTCGGCCACGCGCAGCCGTACGACGCCGTAGGAGCGCTCCACGCCGAGCCGTACCGGGACGTCCTCGGGGGTGTGGGTGCGGACGTTGGCCACCAGGTTGCCGAGCACCTGTCGCAGCCCGGACTCGTCGGCGCGTACCAGCAGCGCACCGTCGGCGTCGACGGTGATGGGACGCCCCGGCTGCTGCACCCGCAGGTCCTCGGCAGCTTCCCGGACCAGGCGGCTCACGTCCACGTTCCGGAAGCGGAGTTCGGGCTGCTGGTCGAGCCGGGCGAGGGTGAGCAGTTCGTCGACGAGCCGCCCCATGCGGTCCGCCTCCGCCATCACCCGCCCCCACGCCCGCTGCCGGTCCTCGGGGTCGGACAGCATCCCGCGGTCGTACAGCTGGAGGTAGCCGCGTATCGCCGCCAGTGGGGTGCGCAGCTCGTGCGAGGCGTCGGCGACGAAGCGGCGCAGCTGGGCCGTGCTGCGTTCGCGGGTGCGGTACGCCGACTCCACCTGGTGGAGCATGGAGTTGAGGGCGAGCCGCAGCTGTTCGACCTCAAGGGTGGCCTCCCGACTGGAGGGGACGCGCCGGGTCAGATCACCCTCGGCGATCGCCGACGAAGTCTCCACCATGTCCTCCAGCGGCCGCATCCGACGGCTGACGCTCATCATCGTCAGCGCGGCGAGCAGCGCCAGCAGCAGTGTGCCGATGGCGAGGTCGAACTTGAGGGCTTTGGAGACGCCCTGGTGCAGGGCGGCGGTCGAGCTGGCGAGCAGGATCCGGGTGCCGTCACCGAGCCGGGCCGCGGTCACGCGGTAGGGGGAGCCGTGCACGGTGACGTCGTGCGGTTCGGGGTCCTTGATCAGGCCGCCCGGGTCGCGGACGGCGTGCGCGAGGTCGCGCTGGGCGTCGGTCGGCTTGAAACCGAGGATGTCCACGGGTTCGCCCCGGCTGTCGAGGGCGGTGAAGATCGAGTCGGGTGTCGGCTGCTCGTCCGAGCTCTTCGGGGCGAGTCGGCCGCGGACGAAGCTCAGCGCGCTCAGCGAGTCGAACTGCCGCAGGGTGAGCTGCGAACCGCCCAGTGAGTCACGGGTCTTGGTGAGCTCGGTGTCGACCTGGTCCAGCAGGTAGTACCGCATCCCCATCAGGCTCACGGCCGTCGCCGCGGCGATCCCCAGGGCGAGCAGCGCCACGTTGGCCAGCGTCAGCTTGCCGCGCAGCGAGTGGATGCCCCGCTCGCAGCGCAGCCGTCCCCGCAGGCGCGCCGGCCACCGCTGTCCCCGGAGCTTCATGTCAGCCCGTATCCCACGCCCCGCCGGGTGGTGATCACCGGCGGTCCGAGCGCGTCCAGCTTGCGACGCAGATAGCTGATGTACGTCTCGACGACGGTCGACTCGGGCGGCGTGTGCTCGTACTGCCAGACATGGCGCAGGAGCTGCTCCTTGGGCACGATCCGGCCGCCGTTGCGCACAAGGAACCGCAGCAGCGCGTACTCGGTGGGGGTCAGTTCGACCGAGCGGCCCGCGCGGTGCACCGAGTACGTCGTCTCGTCCAGCTCCAGTTCGCCGTAGCGCAGGGGCGGGCGCTGCGGGAGGACGTCGGCCGGGCGGGTGCGGCGCAGCACCGCCGTGATCCTGGCGATGACCTCGTCGATGTTGAACGGCTTGGTGATGTAGTCGTCGCCGAAGCCGAGCGCGCCGACGATCTCGGCGGGCGAGTCGCGCGCGGTGAGGAAGACGACCGCCAGGCCGGGCTGGAGCTCGCGCAGTTGACGGCCCAGTGCGCGGCCGTCGCCGTCCGGGAGCATGACGTCGAGCAGCGCGCAGTCGATGGGGGTCGTGCCCCCGTGTGAGCCTGTCCGAGCGTGGGGGAGGGTGCGCTCGGCGAGCGTGAGCGCCTCGCGGACCGTGCCCGCCGTCATCACCTCGAACCGGTGGTAGCGCAGCGCGATGGCGAGGACGTCCGCGATACTCTCCTCGTCCTCCACGACCAGCACGGTGCCTGAACCCGTCGTCATGCCCCCAGTATCGGCGGGCCCACTGACAACCGGGCGGCTTCGCTGCTTTGGAGTTCCTTGAGAGTCGTGGCGTACCGCCCCCACGCACGCGTGCCACCGCCGATTCTGTTGCGCAGGACCTGGGGGACCAACCGACCGAACAAGGAGTTGTTGAGCGTGGCGGCATTGGCACGGTGGTGTTACCGGCACCGGCTGGTGGTCCTGTTGCTGTGGGTGGGGACGTTGTTCGGCCTGGGCTTTTCGGCCTCGACGGCGGGCACGGACTACGCGAACGTCTTCTCCCTCCCGGACACGGACTCCAAGCGCGCGTACGACCTGATGGAGAAGGCCTTCCCGCAGAGCGCGGGCGACACCGACACGGTGGTGTGGAAGGTCGACGAGGGCACGGTACGGGACCAGGCCGTACGGTCCCGGATCCAGCCCGCACTCGACAAGATCGCCGGCATGAAGGGCGTCGGCGGCGTCACCAGCCCCTACACGGGAGGCACGGCACAGATCAGCGGCGACGGGCGGATCGCATACGCCCAGATCACCTTCACCGACCAGGCGAACGCCGTGCCCAAGGAACTGGTGCAGGACGTCGTCGACACCGCGCAGGGCGCCGAACGCGCCGGGCTGCAGGTCGAGTTGGGCGGCCAGGCGATCCAGCGGGTACAGGAACCGCCCACCGGCCTCGCCGAGATCGTCGGCATCGTCGCGGCGGCCGTCGTGCTGTTCCTGGCCTTCGGCTCGCTCTTCGCGATGCTGCTCCCGCTCGCCGTCGCCATCTTCGGTGTCGGCACCGGCCTGTTCTCCACCCAACTGCTCAGCCATGCCACCGACATCCCCGACCTGGCCCCGCTGCTGGCCACCCTGATCGGCCTCGGCGTCGGCATCGACTACGCCCTGTTCATCGTCACCCGGCACCGCAAGGGCATCCTGCGCGGCATGGACCCGGAGGAGTCGGCGGTCACCGCCCTGAACACCTCAGGACGTGCGGTGCTGTTCGCGGGCGGCACGGTGTGCATCGCGCTCGCCGGGATGCTGGTGACGAACCTGCGCTTCCTGGACGGGGTCGTCATCGGAACCTCGGTGACCGTGGTCCTGAGCGTCCTCGCGGCCACGACGCTGCTGCCGGCGCTCCTCGGTTTCCTGGGAGCGCGGGTGCTCAGCCGCCGGCAGCGGCGCAAGCTCGCCGCGACCGGGCCCGAGCCGGAGCGGACGAGCGGACTCGCCGCCCGCTGGTCGGCGGGCGTGCAGAAACGCCCGCGCCGGATCGCCGTACTCGCTCTCGCCGTCATGGCCGTCCTCGCGCTGCCGGTGCTGTCGCTGCGCCTGGGCGCGACGGACCAGGGCAACGACGACACCACGACGACCACCAGGAAGGCGTACGACCTGCTCGGCGAGGGCTTCGGCCCCGGCTTCAACGGACCGCTCCAGGTGGTCACCGACGGCGGCGACACCACCGCCCTGGTCAAGGGCATCCAGGGCACGGACGGGGTCGCCCGGGTCGCCGCGCTGCCGCCCGCGCGGGGTGTGACGGTGGTCCAGGTCGTCCCGACCACGTCGCCGCAGTCCGAGGAGACCGACCAGCTCATCGACACCCTGCGGGACAAGGTGATCCCGCAGGCCGGGGTCCAGGCCCACGTCGGCGGCGTGACGGCGGTCTCCAAGGACTTCGCGACGGTCACCGGCGACCGCCTCCCGCTCTTCATCGCGACCATCATCGGCCTCGGCTTCCTGCTCCTCCTGGTCGCCTTCCGCTCCCTGGTGGTGCCGCTGACGGCCGCGGTGATGAACCTGATCGCGGCGGCCGCCTCCTTCGGCGTCCTCGTCGCGATCTTCCAGTGGGGCTGGGGACTCGACCTGCTGAGCCTCGGCAAGGAGGGCCCGATCAACGCCTTCCTGCCGGTCATCATGCTGTCCCTGCTGTTCGGCCTCTCGATGGACTACCAGGTGTTCCTGGTCAGCCGGATGCACGAGGAATGGGTCCACACGAAGGACAACGCCCGCGCGGTCCGCGTCGGCCTGGCCGAGACCAGCCGGGTCATCAACAGCGCGGCCCTGATCATGGTCTGCGTGTTCATGGCCTTCGTCCTCAGCGGCGACTCGGGGGCGGCGATGGCGGGCGTGGGCCTGGCCGCGGCCGTGGCCCTGGACGCGTTCATCCTGCGTACCGCCCTGGTGCCGGCCGCGATGCACCTGCTCGGCACCTCCAACTGGTGGCTGCCGGGGTGGCTGGACAAGCGGCTGCCGCATCTGGCGGTGGAGCCGAAGGAGGAGGCACTCGAATCGCCGGCGTCACAGGGTTCCGCCTCGGCGGTCCACGGCTTCGTCCGTACGGCCGACGGTGAGCCGGTGGAGGGTGCCTCGGTGACGCTGCTCTCGAAGGGCGGGCGTCAACTGGACCGGGTGACCTCGCTGGCGGACGGCTCGTACATCGTGTCGGTGCCGTCGCCGGGGACGTATCTGCTGGCGGCGACCGCGACGTCGTACGGGTCGCGGGCGGCGCACGTGGTGGTGGCGGACGGGCCGTTGGTGTTCGACGTGGAGTTGGCCGAGGGGGAGGTGGACGCGGTCAGTTAGCCTTCTTCTGCCCGGCTTTGAGGATCTGGTCGACGTCGAGAGTGACCTTGGCGCCGATGGAGTCGGGAAGGGTGACGAGCTCGCCGGGGGCATGCGGGCGGTGGTACTCGTACCTGCCCCCGGCCGGTTCCGCCAGGACGTGAACACGCTGATGTTTGCGGTCGACGACGACGTAGACGGGGATCTCGGCCTCGGCGTAGGCGGCGACCTTCGTCTTCAGGTCGTCCTTCCAGTTGCTGGAGGTGACTTCCAGGACGAGGCGGAAGCAGACGGGGTCGTAGGCGTTGTTCTCGACGAAGTGCTCGTCGATATCGGCGTCCACCACCACGAGGTCGGGGATGGCGTAGTCCTCGCCCGCGGGCAGCCATACTCCTACGTTCTGGAGGACCTCGGTTTCGCCGTCGTCCAGTCCCGCGGCGATGAAGGGGCGCATCAGCTTGGTCAGCGCGCGGGCGTGGGGGGCATCCGGGGATGGGGTCACGAGGAGGTGGCCTCCGATGATCTCGACGCGGTAGCCCGGATGGCGCTCCATGATCTCGTCGGCGATGGCCGTGAGGGAGAACGGCCGGTCGTCGTCGAAGGGCTGCTCGACGGATGCAGCGGACATCGCGTGCCTCCTAGGGGCTGGTGCCGAGACAATCATCGTAGGCAGGCGGGGCAGCCGGTGTCCCGTTCGAACCGCTTCACCCGGAAGTGATCATTTGCCGTCCTTGTTGACTCGCGGATCCGGCATCACCTTCGTCATCCCCGGCAGGAAGTCCGTGAACAGCTCGTGCACCTCCCGTACGAGCGGCCGCAGCACCCGGAACCGGGCGAGCGACACCCCGCGCGCGGTGAGCCGGGCTCCCCGCTCGGCGAGCCGGTAAGTGCGCTCCCGCCCCTCGGTCCGGTCGAAGATCCAGTACAGGACGAGCCCCATCTGGGAGAGCCACATCAACTCGGGGAGGATGTCCCGCAGTTCCTCAGGCACCTTGGTTTTCGTGGCCCCCGCCAGCACCTGCCGGTGGACGCTGATGGCCTCCACGCGCGCGTGCTCCGACTCGGGTGAGAACGGGCTGAGCGGACTGTCCGGATCGGCGGCGTTCTTGAAGAACTGCACCGCGAACTCGTGGTACGGCGCGGCGATGTCCAGCCACACCTTCAGCACCCCCGCGAGCCGTGCCTCCAGATCGGTCTCCCGGGCCAGCACCTCCCGGACCGCCACCTGGTGCTCGGCGGCGATCCGGTCGTAGAAGCCCTGGATCAGGTGCTCCTTGCCCGCGAAGTAGTAGTACGCGTTGCCGACGGAGACCCCGGCCTCCTGGGCGATGGCCCGCATGGTCGTCTTGTCGTAGCCCCGCTCCTGGAACAGCCGCATCGCCGTCTCCAGGATCAGCGCACGGGTCTGCTCGGACTTGCTCGGGGTACCGCCCTGGTCGGGGCCGTCATGGTTCGCAGGCACGGGAAGAGAGCCTAACGAGTGGGGCAGGTCCCGCTGCCACAGCCGGGTGGGTTGTAGCTCCAGCCCAGGGCCGGGTCGTACGTCCACCCGTCCGCCCGGCGGTACACGGCCCCGCCCCACCGGCCGCCCCCGCTCCACTGGCCGCCCCCCTTGTTCCCCGTGTTCCGCTGGGCCCCGCGCCACTTGGCGGCGGCGAGCACCGCGCCCCTGGCGAGGCGGGCCCCGGCCGGGGTGCTCAGCCGGTGGGCGAGCGGCCGGTGTTCCCTCAGTGCCCACAGGGTGACGATCCAGGCGGCGGAGTCGCGGTAGACCTGCCCCGCGTCGCCCACGACGGTGACCTCGTCGAGGGTGGCGCTGTGATCGAGGGCGGGAAACCGCCGCCGGGCTTCCTCGGACCCCGCGGGCACCAGCTCCAGCGGCACCAGCTGCGGCTGCCGTACGAGCCAGTCGCGCAGGAAGGCGCACAGGGAGCACTCGGCGTCGTACAGAACGGTGAGCCGGCGGACCGGGACGCGCGCGGCGTCCCGGTCCTCGGTGGTCGGCACGGTGCTCACGCCCCCTGCGTCCCGACCCAGCCCTGCGGTGCGACCGGCGGCACCTGCTCGCGCTCCATCGCGCCCCGCCGCCGTATCCGGTTGAGCACGTACACGTTGCCCAGGTGCATGACGCCGAGCACCAGCAGCACCACGCCCAGCTTGGTCGACACGGCCTCGAACACCCCGCGGGCGTCCTCGATGGTGTCGTCCCCGCTCAGGTAGAGGGCGATGAACCCGAGGTTGACGAGGTAGAAGCCGACGACCAGGAGATGGTTGACGGCGTCGGCGAGCTTCTCGTTGCCCTGCAGTACGTCGGCGAGAAAGACCCGCCCGTTCCGGCTGAGCGTCCGGGCCACCCAGACGGTCAGCGCGATGCTGACGACCAGGTAGATGACGTAGGCGACGACGGTGCGGTCCATGGCCCCACCCCTTCTTGAACGCGTTCAAAACGCTGACGGGAGAGACTCTAGACCCATTTTTGAACACGTTCAACACGCTTGCGTGGGGCGTACGTCACGGAGGCGTACGCCACGACGGCGGGGTCGATGCGGGCTGCTCATGCCCCGCGCATGAGCGATCGCACCCTGCGCGCGAGTTCCGGCCGCTTGCTGTAATCGGTGAACCCGATGACATTCCCCCAGGGGTCGGCGACCTCGACCGTCCACCCGGTGGCCACCGAGAACGGCGCGTCGAGCAGCGCGACCCCGGCGCCGGTCAACTCCCGCGCGGTCACCCGGGCGTCCGGCACCTCCAGCCACACCCGGGAAGTGGGCCAGGCCGGCGGCCGCTGCCCGAGCCCCTCCTCGTGCCGCAGCAGGATCCCGGGCGTCTCACCCCCGACCTTCAGCATCGCGATCCCGCCCTCGTCGAACCGGAACCCCACCACGAACCCGGCCCGCTCATAGAAGCGGACGGCCTCGGCGAGGTCCCCGACGGGGAGCAGGATGTGGTCGAAACCGAGCAGTTCGTACGACTCGTCATCTGACATGACGTCAGATTAGGGTGAGGATGGCGCACCCCCGGGCGGGCTGACCGCGGGGTCACTCATTGGGCCGAGGAACGGACCGGGCGTGCGGCTGCCGCCAGGAGAGGGTGCCCGGCGATCCCTGCCCGGCGGGCGTTGTCAGTGGTGCGTCGTACTGTCGGCGGCATGGGAATCGTGACGTTCGTCGACGAGACGACAAGCGGGAGCCGCAGCGACGGCTGGGGGCTGGAGATCGCCGAGGAGCGGCTCACGGTGCGCGAGTTGATCCGGCGCCGGGTGTTCCAGGAGGTCGCCGAGTACAACGCGCGTACGCCAGGCGTGTTCCAGGGACTCGTCCAGCCCGAGGACACCGAGCGGGTGCTGAACGGGTACGCGCTGCGCACGCCCCGCCGGATAGACCCCGAGACGCAGTCCGAGCTGGCGCTGAAGGCCTTCGCCGGCAACGGCTTCCTGGTGCTGGTGGGGGACCGTCAGGTCACCGACCCCGCCGAGGAGATCGAGCTCGGGCTCGGCACCGAGGTCACGTTCCTGAAGCTCGTACCGCTGGTGGGGGGATGACAGTGGCGTACATCCAGACGTACAAGGAGCTGATCGGGCAGCGGGTCGCCGAGGACGACCCGGGCACGCTGGCCGTCGACATGCTCAAGGCCGCAGCCGACCACAAGGGCAACTTCACCGGCCGCTGGAGCGAGCTGCTGGACCGGCTGTGCGAGCTGCCCTCGGACACCCGGAAGACGCTCTGCGACGCCCTCGTGGACCAGTACCACGCGGACCAGGCCGGGCCGGTCGCCCGGGGCAACGCCCTGACCCTGCTGGGGATCGTGTCCCGAGGCATCCCCGACGACTACCTCGCCGCCGAACGGCTGAAGAAACTCGACGAGCTCTCACGCCGGCAGTCCGTCTGGTACGGCTCCCGCTACGAGGCCCTCGCCGAGGCCGAACTGGCCGCGGGCCGCCCGCTCGCGCCCGCCGTGGTGGCCGTCTTCCGCCGCGCGGGCATGGAGACGTACGGCTCGAAGCCCCTGGCGGAACTGGCGGCCAAGCTCACCGACCCGGTCCTCAACGTCGGTGAGGAATGGGCCGAGCGGGCCATGCGGGACGCCACCGATCCCGACTGGCAGGACCTGCTCGCCCACGCCACGACCGCCACCGCCGCCAAACCCTCCGCGAAGTGGGACCGGCGGGCCGTGACCCTCGTCGACGTCCTGGGCGCCGATCGCGTCCGCGAGACGGTGCTGCCCTGGCTCGCCCTCGTCGGCCGCCCCCGCACCTTCCCGCTGGAACGCCAAACGTACGAGCCGGACGTCAACAGCGCCTACGACCCCTACAACGCCAACGCCCTGCGCGGCCTCACCTGGCTGCTCTCCCTCCTGCCACCGCACCCCGACACCACGCGCGCGCTCGGCGCCCTCATCGAGACCTCGCTCAAGAAGGTCGCGGGCCTCGGTCCGCGCAGCCCGAAAGTCGCCAACGCCGGCGTCGTCGCCCTGGCCCGCGTCGACAGCGAGGCCGCGCTCGCCGAACTCGCCCGGCTCGCGACCCGGGTGACGTACAAGAACACCGTCAAGCTCCTCGACACGGCCCTGGAGGCGCGTGCCACCGCACTCGGACTCAGCCGCGAGGAGATCGAGGAGATCGCCGTACCCGCCTACGGGCTCACGGAGATCGGACGCGTGGAGTACCGGTTCGGCGAGGTCACCGCCACCCTCGAAGTGCACGGCACCAAGACCCTGTTGAGCTGGCGCAGCGCGGCCGGCAAGGCGGTCAGGAGTGTGCCCGCCGTAGTCCGGCGCGACCACGCCGACGAGCTCAAGGAGCTGAAGGCGGCGGCCAAGGACATCGACAAGATGCTCTCGGCCCAGAGCGAGCGCCTGGACCGCCAGTTCCTGGCCCGCCGCACCTGGTCGTACGCCACCTGGCGCGAGCGCTACCTCGACCACCCCCTGGTCGGCACCCTGGCCCGCCGCCTCCTGTGGACGGTCGACGGGACGACGGCCGGATACGCGGACGGCGCCCTGCGCACGCTGTCCGACACACCCGTGACCGGCGCAGACGAGGTGCGTCTGTGGCATCCCGTGGGCCACGACCCCGCCGAGATCGTCGCCTGGCGCGACTGGCTGGAACGGCACCGGATCACCCAGCCGTTCAAACAGGCCCACCGCGAGGTGTACCTGCTCACGGACGCCGAACGCGCCACAGACACCTACTCCAACCGCTTCGCCGCCCACGTCCTGCGCCAGCACCAGTTCCACTCGCTGGCCGCCGTCCGAGGCTGGCGCAACAAACTCCGCCTGTCCGTCGACGACTCGGCGCCGCCGGCCACCCGCCAACTCCCGCAGTGGGGCCTGCGCGCCGAGTACTGGATCGAGGGCGACGGCGAGGAGTACGGCGTCGACACCACCGAATCCGGCAGCTACCTGCGCCTGCGCACCGACCAGGTCCGCTTCTACCCGATCGACGCCCCCGAGAACTCGGCGCACTGCTACGGCGGCGAGTACAGCATGTGGCTGCGCGACGGGCAGGACCCCGTAGACCCCCTCCCCCTGGAATCCATCCCGCCCCTGGTCCTGTCCGAAGTCCTGCGTGACGTCGACCTGTTCGTCGGCGTGGCGAGCGTCGGCAACGACCCCACCTGGCAGGACGGCGGCCCGGGCGGCCGCTTCCAGGAGTACTGGACCTCGTACGGCTTCGGCGAGCTCAACCAGAGCGCCGAGACCCGCCGCGCCCTGCTGGAACGCCTCATACCGAGGCTGGCCATCGCCGACCGCTGCACCCTGCGGGGCCGCTTCCTGCACGTGCGGGGCGAGCGCCACACGTACAAGATCCACCTGGGCTCGGGCAACATCCTCATGACCCCGAACGACCAGTACCTGTGCATCGTCCCGAAGTCCAACCCGTCCACTCCGCAGGCCGGATACCTGCCGTACGAGGGGGACCGGACGCTGGCGGTGATCCTCAGCAAGGCGATGATGCTGGCCGAGGACACGCAGATCACGGATCCTTCGATCCTGAGCCAGCTGTGAGGCGCTGAGGACCGTGCCTGCGCAGCGCCCGACCCAGCGGGTGTGGGCCTGCGAGTGCATCGCGGACCTGGCCGATGACCGCACAGGCAGCCCGGCGGGCGGCCGGGCCGCTGGTCTTCGTTCCGGCCGTCCGTCGGCTCCCCGGTGGACCGGTCACCAGGTGGTGTACGGCTGCGTCGGCTGCTGCGGGGGAAAGTCGGTGTCGCCGCCGTACGGTGCGAGCGTGACCGGGTCCGAGTCGTCGTGGCCGAGCATGATGTCCGGGTCGAACATGACGATCACGGCGGCGATCAGCAGGATGGCGAACGGTGCGGCGAGCATGGCCAGGAGGAACGACAGGAGGGTGATGGACGACTGTGCGGACGCCGCTTCGCCGGTGAGGTGGACGGAGACCGCGGCCATGCCGGTGTAGTGCATACCGGTCACGGCCACACCCATGACCAGGCTCGCGCCGAAGCTGGACCACAGCCCGTGGATGGAGACCGCCGCCCACAGCGCCGCCGTGGCGGCGGCGACGGCGATGACGACCGACAGCACCACCTTCGGCGTGTCGTAGTGGAGGCCGCCGTTGGTGTTGATGGCGGCCATGCCGATGTAGTGCATGGCCGCGACCCCGAGCCCGGTGACCAGGCCGGCGATGCTCAGGTTCACCGCTGAGCCGCCGCGGTAGCCGACGAGGAAGACGCCCGTGGCCACGACGGCGACCGCGACGACGAGGCTGAGGAGTGTCTTCGTCACGTCGTAGCTCACCAGTGCACCCTGGACGCTGAAGCCGATCATGGCGATGAAGTGCATGGTCCAGATGCCGCTGCCGATCGATATGGCGCCCAGCGCCAGCCAACTGGCTCTGCGCTGCGGGCGCCGCAGCGAGCGGGTCGTGCACCGCAGCCCCAGTCCCGCACCGAGGCAGGCCATGAGATAGGCGGCTACGGGTGTCACGGCACCGTAGTAGAAGTTGGAGACGGTGGCGGTCATCAAGGTTCCCTTCACATGCGTCACGGCAGAGCAGAGCAGCCGGCACCGCGGACGCGGTGTGCCGACACGGTGATGCGGCGGGCACGAACCTGCCGGACCAGGGAAGGACTCAGGCGGGCGAGTGGTGCGAGCGTCCTCCGGCCGCAAAGGCCCGGAGGACGTATCGGAGTGCCGAAGGCAGAGGCGAGTGAGCGACAACAATCCCCACCGCGCATGCGGCCGGGCTCGGCCCGGGGAACATGACCGGAGCGCACGGCCACCCTGCCGGCAGAAACAGGACATGGGGGAGTCGAGCGATCAGGTCAAGCCAACTGGCCGAATTGCCCATGATTCAAGCACACGATGCGTACACTTCCCACACATTGCGGGTAATCATTGGCCTGATCGATACATCACTCCTCTTCGTCGCATAACCAGTCCGGCGCACGGCGGAAACCCGCCACAAACGCCTGAGGGCCGTGTTTCCGTCACACTGGAAACACGGCCCTCAGGCTTGCGCGAAGAAGATCAGAAGCGGCGCGTGATCAGCGCCCTCTTCACTTCCTGGATCGCCTTCGTGACCTCGATGCCTCGCGGGCACGCGTCGGTGCAGTTGAAGGTGGTGCGGCAGCGCCAGACGCCGTCGCGGTCGTTGAGGATCTCCAGGCGCTGCTCGGCCGCCTCGTCGCGCGAGTCGAAGATGAAGCGGTGGGCGTTGACGATGGCCGCCGGGCCGAAGTACTGGCCGTCGTTCCAGAAGACCGGGCACGAGGAGGTGCAGGCCGCGCAGAGGATGCACTTCGTCGTGTCGTCGAAGCGCTCGCGGTCCTCGGCGGACTGGAGGCGCTCACGCGTCGGCTCGTTCGTGTCCTTCGTGATGAGGAAGGGCATGACGTCGCGGTACGCCTGGAAGAACGGGTCCATGTCGACCACGAGGTCCTTGAGGACCGTCAGGCCCTTTATGGCCTCGACCGTGATCGGCTTCTCGGGGTTGATGTCCTTGATCAGGGTCTTGCAGGCCAGGCGGTTCTTGCCGTTGATGCGCATGGCGTCGGAGCCGCAGATGCCGTGGGCGCACGAGCGGCGGAAGGTCAGCGTGCCGTCCTGCTCCCACTTGATCTTGTGGAGGGCGTCGAGGACACGCTCCTTCGGGTCGATCTCCAGCTGGAAGTCTTCCCAGACCGCTTCCGCCGAGACCTCGGAGTTGAAGCGGCGGATGCGGAAGGTGGCCGTGATGTACGGGGAGTCGGCGAAGCCGGGCTCGGGCGTGCCGGCCGCGTCCGCCTTGTCCAGGGTCGGGGTTGCCATCAGTACTTACGCTCCATCGGCTGGTAGCGGGTCTGGACGACCGGCTTGTAGTCGAGACGGATGGACTCGGTGCCGTCGTCGCCCACCTCGCGGTACGCCATGGTGTGGCGCATGAAGTTGACGTCGTCGCGGTTCGGGTAGTCCTCGCGGTAGTGACCGCCGCGGGACTCCTTGCGGGCCAGCGCCGACACCGCCATGACCTCGGCCAGGTCGAGCAGGTTGCCCAGCTCGATGGCCTCCAGCAGGTCGGTGTTGAACCGCTTGCCCTTGTCCTGGATCGAGACGTTCAGGTAGCGCTCGCGCAGCTCGGCGATCTTCTCGACCGCCGTCTTGATCGTCTGCTCGGTGCGGAACACCATGACGTTGGCGTCCATGGTCTCCTGCAGCTCGCGGCGCAGCACGGACACGCGCTCGGTGCCGGTGGCGTCGCGCAGGCGCTCGACCTGGTCGAGCACCAGCCGCGCCGGATCCTCGGGCAGCTCGACGTAGTCGGCCTTCTGGGAGTACTCGGCGGCGGCGATACCGGCCCGCTTGCCGAACACGTTGATGTCCAGGAGGGAGTTCGTGCCGAGGCGGTTGGCGCCGTGGACCGAGACGCAGGCCACCTCGCCGGCCGCGTACAGGCCGGGGACCACCGTGGTGTTGTCGGCCAGCACCTCACCCTCGACGTTCGTCGGGATGCCGCCCATCGCGTAGTGCGCGGTGGGCTGGATCGGGATCGGGTCCGTGTACGGCTCGATGCCCAGGTAGGTGCGCGCGAACTCGGTGATGTCCGGGAGCTTGGCGTCGAGCTGCTCCGGCGGGAGGTGCGTGAGGTCCAGGTAGACGTGGTCGCCCTCGGGGCCGCAGCCGCGGCCCTCGCGGATCTCCGTGTAGATGGAGCGGGAGACGACGTCACGGGACGCGAGGTCCTTCATGACCGGCGCGTACTTCTCCATGAAGCGCTCGCCGTCCTTGTTGCGGAGGATGCCGCCCTCACCGCGGGCGCCCTCCGTCAGCAGGATGCCCATGCGCCAGATGCCGGTCGGGTGGAACTGGAAGAACTCCATGTCCTCCAGCGGGATGCCCCGGCGGTACACGGCGGCCTGGCCGTCGCCCGTCAGCGTGTGCGCGTTCGACGTCACCTTGAAGAACTTGCCGCAGCCGCCGGACGCGTAGATCACGGCCTTCGCCTGGAAGACGTGGATCTCACCGGTCGCCAGCTCGTACGCCACGACACCGGCCGAGCGCTTCACGCCGTCGACCTCGGTGATCAGCTGGTCCAGGACGTAGAACTCGTTGAAGAACTCCACGCCCTCCTTGACGCAGTTCTGGTACAGCGTCTGGAGGATCATGTGGCCGGTGCGGTCGGCCGCGTAGCAGGAGCGGCGGACCGGGGCCTCGCCGTGGTTACGCGAGTGACCACCGAAGCGGCGCTGGTCGATGGTGCCGTTCGGCGTGCGGTTGAACGGCAGGCCCATCTTCTCCAGGTCGAGGACCGAGTCGATGGCCTCCTTCGCCAGGATCTCGGCGGCGTCCTGGTCGACCAGGTAGTCGCCGCCCTTGACCGTGTCGAAGGTGTGCCACTCCCAGTTGTCCTCCTCCACGTTGGCCAGCGCGGCGGCCATGCCGCCCTGCGCGGCGCCCGTGTGGGAGCGGGTCGGGTAGAGCTTGGTGAGCACCGCGGTGCGGCTGCGCTTGGTCGACTCGATGGCCGCGCGCATGCCCGCACCACCGGCGCCGACGATGACGGTGTCGTACTTGTGGATCTTCATGATTCTCGCAGCCCCGTGCCTAGCGGATGTTCGGGTCGAAGGTGAAGATCACCAGCGTGCCGAGCAGGATGGTGAACACCGTGGCGGTGTAGAGCAGGCCCTTGAGCCAGAGCCGGGTGTTCGGCCGCTCCGCGTAGTCGTTGATGATCGTGCGCAGGCCGTTGGCGCCGTGCAGCATCGCGAGCCACAGCATCAGCAGGTCCCAGACCTGCCAGAACGGGGACGCCCAGCGGCCCGCCACGAAGGCGAAACCGATCTTGGAGACGCCGCCGTCGAGCACGAGCTGGATCAGCAGGTGGCCGATGACCAGGACGACCAGCACGATGCCGGACAGGCGCATGAACAGCCAGGCGGCCATCTCGAAGTTGCCCCGGGTGGACTTCGGGGACTTCTTGGTGCGCTTGCGCGGGGCCTCGATGAGCGGGGCCGGATTGTCCACGGAGTAGACCGACGGGCCCTCGACGGGGCCGATCCCGGACGCGGACTTTTCGGTGATGGACATGTGCGTCAGCTCCCGAACAGTTCGCGGTAGGCGTGGCCGAGGACGGGGTAGATCGCCCCGAGCATCAGCACGACCCACACTCCGGCGACGGCCCAGAACATCTGCTTCTGGTAGCGCGGGCCCTTCGACCAGAAGTCGACGGCGATGACGCGCAGGCCGTTGAGCGCGTGGAACAGGATGGCGGCGACGAGGCCGTACTCCAGGCACGCGACGAGCGGGGTCTTGTAGGTGGCTACGACCTTGTCGTAGTCCTCGGGGGAGACACGGACGAGCGCGGTGTCCAGCACATGAACGAACAGGAAGAAGAAGATGAGGACGCCGGTGACTCGATGAGCCACCCAGGACCACATTCCTTCCCGGCCGCGGTACAGCGTTCCAGCCGGCACGGAAGATCCTCCGGGAGCGGGGATTGGGGGGCCGGCCGGCTTCGGTGTCGGACGGGCCCGGCCGGGTACGGTCCACCGGCCCCCAGCATCGTAGCGATGCGCTGCCTCTGAGCTGAGCCGGGGTCTGGCGGTGTGATCAAAGTGGCACGCGGATGGATCAGGTTTGACGGCATCTGGGGTGGCTTGTGCTGTTACATCCGGGGGGCGGCGCCGTTGTGGCTGGTCGCGCCCGCGGCGGAGTCGCACATGTCACAGTCCCGCGGCCCTGAGCGCCTCGGCCAACCGCCCTCTTGCGAGGCGTCGCAGTTCCTCTGCCGTGATGCCTCGCTCGTCCTCCGGATCGTTTGTCAATCGTGACCGGATGGCTGCCAGGAGGTGGTCGGGGAGTTCGCGGGCCGGGACTCCGTCCAGGCAGATGGCGAACCTGTGTCCGAAGCGGGCCTCGTAGGCGGCATGGGCCGCGCTCAGGGCGGTGCGGGCGGCCGCGTAGGCGTCGGCGGGCAGGGCCGGGAGGGTTTCGCCGGCCAGGGCCTCGGCGAGGTCGGCCGCCGTGAGGTCGTACGCCGCCTCGTCCGACGCGGCCAGGAGGGCGTCGAGGGTGGGGTACGGGCGATGGGCGGTGAGGCGGTGGGCCCAGCGGAGGCTGCGGAGGCAGGTGAGGAGGAGGGGTTCCACGTCGTCGGCCGGAGCGGTGTTGAAGTGCTCCAGTGGGGAAGACGGGGCGGATGCGTCCCGCGTCTGCTCGGGCACCGACGGCACCGACGGCACCGACGGCACCGAAGGCGGTGGCGACAGCGAAGGCGCCGACGGCGGTGACGACATCGACGGCAGTGACGGTATGGCGACTCGGCCAGGGAGGTGTGTGGGCGTCACGTGTGTTTCGGCAGGGGGGTGGCGTGAGAGATGTGGCGTCACGCTATCCAGTACGGACATGACGTGTCCGGCGGATGCCCGAATTTCATCCGAACGGGAGAGTTTCAGAACGTGTGGTGGACACATGCGGCTGTCGGGACGGCTTAGGTTGGCGCCGTGAATCAGCACAAGCGCCGGACACCGGCGAAGAGCGCGTTGAAACAGACGTGGGTGCTGGTCGTCGCGGTGGTTGTCGTGACGGTCGCGGCCGGGGTGAGCCTGGGGGTGTGGGCCACCGGGGGCGACGGTGACGGCACCGGGCCCGTGGCGTCGGCGCAGCGGCAGCCGTCCCCGGACGCTTCCCGGGACTCGTCGGCCGCCGTGTCAAGGGCTCCGAGCCCCACGCCCACCCGCCACTATCCGCTCTCCAAGAAGCCCCGCACCATTCCCGCGGTCCGGGCCCACACCCCCGCGCGCGGTCCGGGCTGGAAGCCGCAGAAGGGGTTGCGGGTCGTCGTGAACGACGCGGACCTGGCCGACGAGGGGCGGCTGATCGCCGGTGAGCTGGGGCTGTCGTACGCGGGCGAGAAGGACGACGTGCGCGCCGGTGACGTACGGCTGTCGCTGAACGACGACGAGGGTGCGGACCCGGAGTCGTACACCATGACCGTGCGCGGCGGGCGCGTGAACATCAGCGGGCCGGGGGAGGCCGGGGTGTTCTACGGGACCCGCACGCTGAAGCAGGAGGCGCACGGCGGCGGTACGGCGCCGGAGGGTGTCGTACGGGACGGGCCGGCGAAGCCGGTGCGCGGGCTGATGCTGGACATCGCCCGCAAGCACTTCACCGCGGGCTGGATCGAGGACCGGGTCCGCGAGCTCGGCGATCTCAAGTTCAACCAGCTCGGGCTGCACTTCTCGGACGACCAGGGGTTCCGGATCGAGTCCGACTCGCATCCGGAGATCGTGTCCAGGGAGCATCTGACCAAGGCGCAGGTGAAGCGGATCGTCGCCCTCGCGGCCGCCCGGCACATCACCGTCGTGCCCGAGATCGACTCGCCGGGGCACCTGGGCGCAGTGATCGCAGCCCACCCGGACCTCCAGCTGCGCAACGTGCGGGGGGTGCCGACACGGGGTGCGGTGGACATCTCCAAGCCGGCGGCCGGTGAGATCGTCGACGACCTGCTGGGCGAGTACGCCGGTCTCTTCCCCGGCGGACAGTGGCACCTCGGCGGCGACGAGTACCAGGCGCTGACCGTGTCCGACCCCCAGGCGTCCTACCCGCAGCTCGTCGCCGCCGCCAGGGACGCCCACGGGTCCGGCGGGACCGTCGCCGACCTCGCCACCGACTGGCTCAACGACCGGGCCGACACGGTCCGGGCCCACGACAAGGCCCCCCGAGCCTGGAACGACGGCTTCTTCCGGGGTACGTCCGTGCAGCCCGACAAGGACATCCAGGCCGCGTACTGGACGGGCAAGGAGATCGGGGCGCGACAGCCGCTGGAGTACCTGAGGGCCGGGCGCAAGGTCATCAACTACAACGACGAGTTCCTGTACTACGTCCTCGGACAGCCGCAGACCTTCGTCTATCCGACCGGACAGCGGATCTACGAGCAGTGGACCCCGAGGGTCCTGCGCGACACCCAGGCGGTCTCCTCGAAGTACGACGACCAGATCCTCGGCGGGTCCTTCGCGGTCTGGTGCGACTTCCCGAACGCCCAGACCCAGGCGCAGGTTGCGGCCGGGATCAGGATGCCGCTCAGGGCGACCGTGCAGAAGCTGTGGGATCCGGGGAAGCCGGAGCTGTCCTGGACGGACTTCCGGGCACGCGCGGACCGGCTGGACCGGTAGGACCGGTAGGACCGGTAGGACCGGTAGGACCGGGCGGATTGTTCCGTCCGGCTGCGAACTGTCGTACGACTGTGGTGTATTCGGCCGAAGCCGCACCGAGCCGCACCGAGCCGCACGAGCAGCCAGGGGACCGGACATGGGGTACTGGGGTTATTTCGTCGTGGGCCGAGCCGAGCGGTCGCTCGTGGAGCCGGCCGCGCCGGCGGACGCCGAGGGCATCACCCTGCGGGCGTCGGCGCCGGGCGGGTGGCAGGTCTGGGAGTACCCGAGCAGGGACGGCGACGTCGGCAGCATGAACGCGCTCGCCGCCAGGACCGGGGCGCCGGCGCTCTTCGGGTACGTCATGGACAGCGCGTCGGTCGTCGTGGAGGCGGCGGGGCCGGAGAGCGGGGCGTGGACGGCGTGCCTGGGGCGGGCCGCGATGGCGGCCCGCCTCGGCATCCGGGAGAGCGACGAGGACCTCGGGGACGACGAGCACGACGACGAGCACGACGACGAGCACGACGACGAGCACGACGACGCGGGCGAGGAAGCGAGCGAAGACGAGGCGGACCGGCCGGTCCTGGAGGACTACTTCCTCGAACCCCGGGACGCTGCCGAGCGGGCCGTCGCCTGGGCCGCCGAGGCCGGGCACGACGTGCCGGTGGAGCCGCTGCTCGACGTGCTGCGCGCCGAGCCCGACCCCGCCGCGGACGAGCCGGCTGAAAACCTCTTCTTCCGGCTGCTCGACCGGCTGGGCGTGGTGCCTCTGTGACACTCCCGGTCCGTCGCGCGCAGTAAGGGGAAGTGCGGGCTCCGTCAGGGACGACCGCCTGGCGAGGGAGGCGTGGGATGAGCCTGGTGGGACTGATCGCGCAGGCCGACGAACGCGGACTGGCCGCCAGCGGGTTGGCTTGTCTGGACCGGTGTCTGCCCCTGCTGGGCGCGGACGACGAACTCCTGCGGCCCCTGTGGGCCGGCCTCGCCGACGGTGAGGACAGCGCCGCCTGGGGCGAGCGGCTGGAGCAGGCACGCCGCAAACTCGGCGACGCGGGCCTGGAGCAACCGGTGGGGGACAAGGCGGGCGACGGGCCGGCCGACGTGGCGGCCGACACCGCGGCCGCCGGCGACGAGGCCGTGCGGCTCGCCCGGCGGATGCTCGCCGCCGCCCCGTCCGTCCCCTCGGCCGCCGAGGTGCGGGTGTGGGCCGACGCCTGCTCGGTCGCCTCGCTCCGGATCCACCGGCTCCTCGGCGGTGCGGCACCCGACGAGGCCGACGCCGCCCTGACCGGCGCCCGCCGGGAGGGTCGCACAGAAGGCGTGTCGCCGCTCGTCGCCGCCGAACTGCGCCGCCAGGTCATCGTGCTGGAGCTGCTCGCGGAGCACGGCGCGGGTGGGCTGCGGCGGGCGCTGGAGGTGTCGACGGAGGGGCGGCGCGTGCTGCGCGCGGTGGTGTCGCGCCGGGCGCGCGGCAGACGAGGCTGAACTGTCGCCGGATCCGTTTCCTGACCTCCCGACGGGCGTACACCTCGTAAACCTCGCTGGTGGGCGAGTCCTGTGACCGTCGTGCGGTGGTGCTGGGGCGGTCCTGCACCGGTCCCGGGCAGCCCCCGGATCCGGGTGACGAATGGCTGGGCCGCGGCGCTTTCCGGGATGTGACGACTCACCAGGAAACCAGGCCCTCGGCCGCGGCGAAGCCCGTGCGGTGGGCGGCGGACGCGGTGGCGGCGATGCGCGAGGGGGCGCGGCTGCGGCTCGACTACTCGGCGCAGAGTCTGTGGCGCGTCGACCGGATGATCGAAGGGATACGCCGGGAGGGAACGCCCCACGCCGCCGTCGAGAACGCGCTGCGCGGTTTCGGCGCGTACGCCGGTGAGGTGATCGCCCGCCAGACCGGCGCCGAGTGGTGGGCGACCGGTGGCGACCACTGGATCCGCACCCCGGACGGCAAGCTCTGGGACCCGATCGAGGAGGCCCACCGCTGCTTCACGGGGGACGGGTCGCTGCGGCTGCTGTGCAGAGACGCGACGCGAGGCGCCGCCGGATAGAGCCGGTCAGAGCCAGGTGGGAGCGAAGCGGCCGGGGCCCCAGCGGTGGGACCCCGGCCGCCGTACGACGTCGACCCGTCCGGTCGCGGCAGCCGGTGCGCCGGCGTCCGGCCCAGGTGGGCGTCTGCCGCGGTGCCCAGGGTCCCGGAGGCCCTGCTGTGACACTTCTGTGGGCCGCGGCGCTGATCATCGTGGGGGCGGAGGCAGACGGCGGCTGTGCCGGGGGCCGCGGATCCGCCACGAACTCGGTACGGACGAGGACAGTTCTTGGGCCAGGGAGGGGAACCCCGCCGCGCGCAGGCGTACGACGGGGAACTGGGCGCGGCCGTCGCGCGGGCCCAGCAGGGTGACGAGGCGGCCTTCGCGGTCGCCTACCGGATCGTGCAGCCCGGACTGCTCGGGTATCTGCGCGGCATCGTCGGCGACGACGCCGAGGATGTGGCCTCCGACGCCTGGCTGGAGATCGCGCGGGACCTCGGCCGGTTCAAGGGCGACGGTGCGGGGTTCCGGGGCTGGAGCGCGACCATCGCCCGGCACCGGGCGCTGGACCACCTGCGCCGGCAGCGGGTGCGGCCGCGGGCGGCGACGATCGAGCAGGACGTACTGGAACTGCCGGGGCCGAGCAGTACGCACGACCAGGCGCTGGAGTCGCTCTCCACGGAGTACGCCCTGGAGCTGGTCCGCGGTCTGCCCCGCGACCAGGCGGAGGCGGTGCTGCTGCGCGTGGTCGTCGGCCTGGACGGCCCCGCCGCCGCCCGCGTCCTGGGCAAGCGGCCCGGCGCGGTCCGCACGGCCGCGTACCGGGGACTGAAACGGCTGGCTCGCCAGCTGGACGGCGAGAGTGTGACGGATGAGGAGCCCAGGACGCTGGGGGAATCGAAATGACGGACGACGGCGACCGGACGCCGGACGACCGCACAGAGCGGGACGGCTGCGGCCGGGTACGGACAAGCCGGACAGGCGACGCAGGTGACACAGGCAACACAGGCAACATAAGCAACACAGGCAGCGACGCAGGCGACCCCGGCACCACCACAGGCAACACGGGCAACACAGGCACCAAACGCGACACTGGACAGACAGGCCAGAGAGGCCAGGCAGGGCAAACAGGACGGACACGGCATGGGTGAGCGAGAGAAGGGCAACGGGACGCCCGGCCGTCACCGCACGCACCCGAGACCCGGGTCCGTGCCCGGTGCGGAGGCCGATGCGGGCTTCGGTCCCGTGGCCGGCGTGCCCGGCGTGTCCGGTGTGCCCGCAGTGGGGGACAGTCCCGGCCTCGAAGCCCTTCTCCGTGCCGCTCTGCGCAGAGATCCGATCGACGGCGAGGGGGAGCGGCGGGCCGTGGCCGCCTTCCTGGCCGCCCAGGAAGCGGGGGTGCAGCGGGCGCGCAGCCGGCGCCGGGACGACTGGCGGCCCCGCGAGCAGCGGCGGCGCGCCCGGACGGCGCGGACCGCGCTCTCGGTGGCTCTCGCGAGCCTCACGCTGGGGGGTGTCGCGTTCGCCGCCATCGGAACCGGGAGCTCCGGCCCGGACGGCGCGCAGGACCGGACCAGCAGCCGCCCGACCCCGTCGGCGAGCGGCGCCCAGGGCAGCCCGACCGGCGGCTCGTCCACCCCGGGTGCTCCCTCTGTCTCCGCGCCCGCCGACCGGCCGGCCACCGCCAAGGACACCGAGGCCCGATGCCGCGCCTACGAGCAGGTCCAGGGCCGGGGCAAGGCTCTGGACTCGACGGCCTGGCAGCGACTCGTCACGGCCGCGGGCGGCGAGGCGAACGTCCAGGCCTACTGCGCCGGGCTACTGGCCTCGGCGACTCCCGAAACCAAGCCGGGCAAGGCGGGGAGCGCGGGCAACGCCGGCAATACGGGTAACGCCGGTAATGAGAGCGATACGGGTAACGCCGGCAACGGGGGCAAGGCAGGTGACCCCGGCAGGACGGCAGCGGGATCGGGCGGGAGCGCCGGCAACGGCCAGGACACCGGCGGAGCCGCCGACCCCAGTACTCCCGACAACCCCAACAGTGCCGACAACGCCAAGGGGAACAAGCAATAACCCGCGGTCAGCGGTGCGCGTCGGCGTCTCGTCGCACAGTCACAACACAGCCACAGCCGCAGCACAGCCACGGCAACGGCCGGTCGGAGCGGGTCACGCGCGAGACGGCCGGGGCCGCCACCCCCCACAGGAGAGGCCCCGACCGTCGCGCGGCACGGACCGCGCGGCGGTCCGTACTCTGTACAGCGCCGCGCCTGCGTTTTCTGTCACACCGTGGGTGTCGGACGCCCGTGACAAGGTGGTCGCACCTTGGGCGGACGTGGACGAGCGACGGTTTCAGGTCGTAACGTGCCTTTCGCGCCGGGGCGCGCAGGACGCATGACCACCGCAACCAACTGCGGTCCCGAACATCGCAACCATCGAAGAGGGACGTTACGGGTGCTGGGGGACGACGCGGAGCTCACGGCCGCGGTGCTTGCTGCGCAGGACGGGAACGAGACGGCGTTCCGGACTGTGTACCGCGCGGTGCACCCGCGGCTGCTCGGCTACGTCCGCACCCTCGTCGGCGACCCGGACGCCGAGGACGTGGCGTCCGAGGCCTGGCTGCAGATCGCCCGCGACCTGAACAGCTTCAGCGGGGACGCGGACCGCTTCCGCGGCTGGGCCGCCCGGATCGCCCGCAACCGCGCGCTGGACCACATACGTATGCGCGGGCGCCGTCCCGCGACGGTCGGCGACGAGACCGAACTGACCGGCAAGCCCGCCGAGTCCGACACCGCGGGCGAGGCCATCGAGGCGCTGGCCACCGACACCACGCTGTCCCTCATCGCCCGGCTGCCGCAGGACCAGGCGGAGGCGGTCGTGCTGCGCGTGGTGGTGGGCCTCGACGCGAAGAGCGCCGCCGAGACGCTGGGCAAGCGACCGGGAGCCGTACGGACGGCCGCGCACCGCGGTCTGAAACGGCTCGCGGAACTCCTCGACGACGATGCGGAATCGGCCGGTGTGCTCGACGCGCTGCCGCCCCAGCGAGAACCGCGCGACGGCACGGTGACGTCCGCGAGTGTGACGCATATGCGCGCGCGGACGCAGAAGGACATGTGATGGCCGACGAGCAATACAGGTGGCTGGACCGCGAAACGGCGGAGCGTCTGTTGAGCGGAGAGTCCCTCGAAGACGTCGGTATGGCCGCCCGGGACCAGGCCGAACGGCTCGCCAAAACCCTCGACGCGCTCACCGTGGAACCCCCGCCGACCAGCGCCGAACTCCCCGGTGAGGCAGCCGCGTTGGCCGCCTTCCGCGCGGCGCGCGTGGATCGGGTGGACGACTGGGTCAGTGACCGTGCCGTGGAGCGCACCGCCTCCGGGCACCGCTCCGGCGATTGTCCCGCCGACGCCGCAGTGGTCCGCATCGGCGGCCCGGACCGGGGTGGTCCGCGCCCCCGCCGGGGCCGTACCGTCCGCTTCGGGCTGGCCGCCGCGCTGGCCGTCGGCATGGTCGGCGGCGTCGCGGTCGCGGCCGGAACCGGAGTCCTGCCGACGCGGTTCGGCGAAGCGGAACCGGACCCCGCCGCCTCCGTCTCGGCCGCGGTGACCCCCGACGGCCCGCTCGTCTCGCCGTCGTCCGGGACGGCCCCGCGGGAGACCCCCTCGTCCGACGCCGGCACCGGTCCGGGCGGCTCGCACGACACCGCGGGCGGCGGCTCCGCCCCGGCCCCCGGCGCCACCCCCGGCTCCGAGGGCCGGACCGGCGGGCCGGGGCGCGCCTGGCCCGGGGCCCTCTCGGCCTGCCGCGACATGCGCGACGGCAAGGGGCTGGCCGCCGGCCGCCGGCACACGCTGGAGGGTGCGGCGGGCGGATCGTCGTACGTGAAGAAGTACTGCAAGGAACTGCTGGCCGACCCGTCGTCCGGGAAGGACGACGGCAAGGGCCGGACCAAGAAGAACGACAAGAACGACAAGAACGACAAAGGCGACAAAGACGCCCAGGACGGCAAGGCCGACGACGGCGGCCACCGGGGCGACCAGGGCAAGCACCACAGGGACGGGGACAGGGGCAGGGACGGGGACGCGGACGGCGGCAAGGGCAAGGAGAAGGGCGGCGGCGGCACCGCGGGCCAGCGTGGCCCAGGTGGCGGCCAGGGTGGCCGGAGCAGTCGGTGAGCGCCGCGTCTCCGCGCAAAAAACCCTCTGACCTGCGGTTTCTCAAGCGGAGGAAATTCTTTCGCGCAGGGTGTGACGTTTCCGGCCGTCGGGACGCAGTAATGAGTGAGCCGACTGGTCATCGGCCGTCGCACAGAGCCGGGGTTCCCCCCGTACCTGCGGCTCGTGCACCTGGCGCGGGGGGGGCCCCGGGCCCCCCCCCCCCCCCCCCCCCCCCCAGCGCCCCCCCCCAGCCCCCGCCCCCCCCCCCCCACCAAAACAACCACCGCCCCGCCGGGGGGCGGGCGGGGGCGGG
>NZ_JBITIY010000002.1:464893-1129747 GCF_044459385.1 Streptomyces sp. NPDC050287
TGCTTTGCCGGCCTGGCGGCACCCGTTATTTTGGCGCCCTAGTGTACATGCGCCTAGTAAATCGGGGGGGGGCCCCCCCCCCCCGGGGGGGGGCCCCCGGGGGGGGGGGGGGCCCGGGCCCCCGGGCCCCCCCCCCGCCCCACTTTCCTCCACTGCCGGTCTACCGGTAGACGACGACCGTGTCGCCGTTCCTCACCTGCGCGAACAGACCCGCGATCGCCGCCTCGTCCCGTACGTTGACGCAGCCGTGCGAGCCGCCGGAGTAGCCGCGGGCCGCGAAGTCGTACGAGTAGTGCACGGCCTGGCCGCCGCTGAAGAACATGGCGTACGGCATCGGGGAGTCGTAGAGCGTCGACACATGGTGGCGGGACTTCCAGTAGACGCTGAACACACCTTCGCGGGTAGGCGTGTACTGCGAGCCGAAGCGGACCGGCAGCGTCATGGCCGTGCGGCCGTCGATCATCCAGCGCAGCGTGCGGCTCGACTTGCTGATGCACAGCACCCGGCCGGTCAGACAGCGCGGATCAGGCGCGGCGGCCGGCTGGCCGCCCATCAGGTACAGCTCCCACTTTCCCGGCTCGCGCGTCATCCGCAGCAGCCGTTGCCAGGTGACGCTGTCGGTCCGCCCGGTCGCCGGCAGCCCCCGCTTGCCCTGGAACCCCTTGACCGCCTGCTCGGTCAGGTCGTCGTACGACCCCGTCGGCCCGTCGAACAGCCAGTCGACCTGCCGCAGCCGGGCCTGGAGCTCGCGGACGTCGGGCCCGCTGTCGCCCCGGGACCACAGGACGGCAGGAGCCGGGGCGGGAGCGTCGGCGGACGACGGGCCGCCGGATTTCTCGTCGGCCGGTGGCGTACGGCTGACCTCGATGCGGACCGGTGAACGGGCCTTGCCGTCCCCGTCCGGGGCCTGGAAGGTACAGCCGCACACCGTCACCAGGGCCGCCGTGCCCGCCAGGACGGCGATCAAGCCCCGCATCCCCGTCCCCGTCAGCATCCCCATCCCCGTCCCCGTCCCCGTCCTCATGCCCGCCCACCGACCCCCACCCGTCCCCCCACGTCCATCCCCTTGCCTGAGATGTTCCCCGCGAATGACGGCGCGCGAACCGCACGGCATTGTTGTGACGGGGACCGCATTCACCCTGTGAGCAAGGTCCCAGCGTGCTCCTTCCACCGGACGCACGCACCCCACTACAGTCCGTCGAAAGGGTCGGAACGTAGTGGCTGACAGCTGAAAACTGCTGGTAACTGGCGAGCAACTGCTCAGCGGGAGGCATCACACCATGGCGCGCGAGTCGGAGTCCGGGCTGCCCATCGAGCCGGTGTACGGTCCGGAGGCCCTTGAGGGCTGGGATCCCGCGGAGAAGCTCGGGGAGCCGGGGAAGTATCCCTTCACCCGGGGTGTGTATCCGTCGATGTACACGGGCCGGCCGTGGACGATGCGGCAGTACGCCGGTTTCGGTACGGCGACCGAGTCCAACGCCCGCTACAAGCAGCTGATCGCCAACGGCACGATGGGCCTGTCGGTCGCCTTCGACCTGCCGACCCAGATGGGCCACGACTCGGACGCCCCGATCTCCAGCGGCGAGGTCGGCAAGGTGGGCGTGGCGATCGACTCGATCGACGACATGCGGGTGCTGTTCGGCGGGATCCCGCTGGACAAGGTCTCCACGTCGATGACGATCAACGCCCCGGCCGCGCTGCTGCTGCTCCTGTACCAACTCGTCGCCGAGGAACAGGGCGTCAGCGCCGACCAGCTCACCGGCACGATCCAGAACGACGTGCTGAAGGAGTACATCGCGCGCGGGACGTACATCTTCCCGCCCAAGCCATCCCTGCGGCTGATCGCGGACATCTTCAAGTACTGCAAGGCCGAGATCCCGAAGTGGAACACGATCTCGATCTCCGGCTACCACATGGCGGAGGCGGGTGCCTCCCCCGCGCAGGAGATCGCGTTCACGCTCGCCGACGGCATCGAGTACGTCCGTACGGCCGTGGCCGCGGGCATGGACGTCGACGACTTCGCGCCCCGCCTGTCCTTCTTCTTCGTCGCCCGTACGACGATCCTGGAGGAGGTCGCCAAGTTCCGCGCCGCCCGCCGGATCTGGGCGAAGGTGATGCGGGAGGAGTTCGGTGCGAAGAACCCCAAGTCGCTGATGCTGCGCTTCCACACCCAGACGGCGGGCGTGCAGCTGACGGCCCAGCAGCCGGAGGTGAACCTGGTCAGGGTCGCGGTCCAGGGCCTGGCGGCGGTCCTCGGCGGCACCCAGTCCCTGCACACCAACTCCTTCGACGAGGCCATCGCGCTGCCGACGGACAAGTCGGCCCGCCTGGCTCTGCGTACGCAGCAGGTGCTGGCCTACGAGACGGACGTGACCGCGACGGTCGACCCGTTCGCCGGCTCGTACGTCATCGAGAAGATGACCGACGACGTCGAGGCGGCGGCCATCGCGCTGATGGCGAAGGTGGAGGACCTCGGCGGCGCGGTCAACGCGATCGAGCACGGCTTCCAGAAGAGCGAGATCGAGCACTCCGCGTACCGCATCGCCCAGGAGACCGACTCCGGCGAACGGGTCGTGGTCGGCGTCAACCGCTACCAGCTCGACGAGGAGGAGCCGTACGAACCCCTCCGCGTCGACCCGGCCATCGAGGCCCAGCAGGCCGAACGCCTCGCCAAGCTGCGCGCCGAGCGCGACCAGACGGCGGTGGACTCCGCCCTGGACGCCCTGAAGAAGGCGGCCGAGGGCGAGGACAACGTCCTCTACCCGATGAAGGACGCGCTTCGGGCCCGGGCGACGGTGGGCGAGGTGTGCAACGCCCTCCGCGGGGTGTGGGGGACCTACGTGCCGTCGGATGCGTTCTGAGCTGGGCGGTTACTCCGTATGAGTGATCATCGGCAGGATCCGCCTGGCCCCGGTTACGCTCGTTGCAGAGTGGGCCCCGAAAAGGAGGACGCCATGGCCGTACTGCAGCAGGAGCTGACCCTGGGCGAGGCTGCCGACCAGCTTGCCCGTGCACTGCCTGGCCACCGCGTGGAGATTCTCCAGGGGAGGCTTACTGTGACACCGCCGCCCGACGGCTCGCATGCGCTGTCGTTGACGAAGCTGGGCAGGGCGTTCGACCGGGCGGGGATCGTCGAGGCGGGGCATGAGTATGTCCAGGGTGTCGGTCTCTGGCTGCCCACGATGCCCGCGGACTTCGCGATCCCTGACTTCGCCATTGTCGACGCGGACTTCCGGGACGCCCACGTCACGAAGAACTACTACGCTCCGAACGTTTTCCGTCTGGTGGTCGAAGTGACATCGTCGAACTGGTCCGACGACCTCGGCCCCAAGGTCGAGTGCTACGCCCAGGCAGGCATCCCCGCCTACCTCATCGCCGACCGCAAGCACGGCGAGGTTCTCCTCTACACCGACCCGGCCGACGGCAAATACCCCGACCCTCAGCGATTCAAGCGAGGCCAGAGCGTCCCCGTCCCCGAGTCGGTCGGCGTCACCCTGGAACTCTCCGTCGACACCCTCCTCGACGGCGACGACTGACCAGCTCCGAACCGACGCGCTCAGTTCGTCCGGTCCGACCAGCCCTCCGGCAGGTCACCCGGGGCCACGGACACCACGTCCTCGTCGTTCTCGCCGACGTACTCGAAGAGCGTGATCCGGGCGAACTCCGGGACGACGTAGAGCGGGTAGGTCGGGCCCTCGTCGCGGTACTTGCGCATCTCGTCGAGGTGGTCGTTCTGGAAGACGACGGTGCGCTCGCCGTCGGTGCGGATCCAGTCCGGGAAGAAGATCACGCCGTGCAGCACCCGCTCGGCCGGGATCACGTTCACGGACACCGAGGTGCCGGTCGGCTCGGTCCAGGAGACCTTGTAGACGCCCTTGGTCAGCATGACCAGGTCGACCTTCTGGTCCTTCACCCAGCGGCCGCCGACGTGGCCGGAGTGGATGCGGTAGTCGATGGTGGTCGCGTTCTTGACGTACATCTCGTACTGCCAGCCGTTGGCGTACGTGTAGATGAAGCGGTGCCCGACGATGCCGGAGAGGTCCTGCGGGGGAACGGGGTTCTCGATCGTGGTCTCGTACGCTGTGCTCATGCTTCTATTTTGCCACAAAATAGTTTTGTTGCAAAACTGTGGCGGCCGAGGTGCCAGGCAGAATGGGCGCATGGACAGTACCCCCACGGTCGATCGTGACGCGCAGGACGTGGCTCTCGAACTCGGGCGGCTGCTCGGCCCGTTGCGCCGTGCCGTGCTCCGGGCGACCCGTACCACCGAGGGGCTGCCCGACCTGCCCGAGGCGCAGATCGAGCTGCTGCGGGTGCTGACCGCCGACGGTCCGCTCGCGCCGCGCGAGGTGGCGGCCCGGCTGCGGATCGCGCCCTCCACCGTGAGCAACCTCGTGAAGGCACTGGTGGCGGCCGGCCTGGTCGAGCGCACGGCCGACCCGGACGACGCCCGGGCCGTCGTCCTGGCCCCGTCGGCCCGCGCTCTCGACCTGCTCGCCCGTTACGACCGTGCCAGCGCCTCCGCCCTGGCCCGCGCCGTGGCCGACCTCCCGCCCGCCGACCGCGCGACCCTGGCGGCCGCGCTGCCGGTCCTCGACGGACTGGTGCCCGCGTTGGAGGCCCGGACGGTCAACGGAGCGCGAACCTCCTGAGGCACCGTGCGAGCCCGGCCTCAGAGTGTCTTCGACAGCACCGCGCGCAGCCTCGGCGTCAGCGGCTTCTCGACGAACCGATTCAGCAGCCAGGCCAGCAGCAGCATCGAGGCGACGGTCAGGGTGAACACCGCGGCCGACGGCAGCCCCAGTCCGATGTGCAGCTCGTGGATCACCACCCAGCCGAGGTGCTCGTGGACCAGGTAGAACGGGTACGTCAGCGCGCCGGCCACGGTCAGCCAGCGCCAGTTGGCCCAGTTGAGCCAGCCCAGCGCGATGGCCGCCACCGCCACGAAGCCGAAGGCGACGACGGAGACGATGCCGAACGTGGTGCGGTGGGCGAAGGCGTTCGGGTCCGACGCGTTCCAGAGGTCGGCCACCGCGTAGTGCTGGCCGATCAGGAAGCTGATCGCCACGATGCCCCAGGCGTAGGCGTCCCGCCGGTCGCGGTGGACGAGGTAGAGACCGACACCGCCGATGAAGAGGGGGGCGTACTCCGGCATCAGGATCAGGTCGAGCAGGGGCTGGTGCGCGGCTTGGGTGATCGCGGCGGCCAGGGTCCAGCCCGCGCAGAACATGATGACGCGCCGCCGGTTCGCCCCGGGCAGTACGACACAGAGCGCGAACAGGGCGTAGAACCGGATCTCCACCCACAGGGTCCAGCACACGCCCAGCACCCGGTCCACACCCAACGGCTGCTGAAGCAGTGTCAGGTTGACCAGCGCGTCGCTCGGTGCGACGGCCTTGTAGGCGACCATCGGCAGCGCGAACACCGCCGTCACGAGGATGACCGCCGCCCAGTAGGCCGGCATTAGCCGGGACGCGCGGGAGGCGAAGAACGACTTCAGGGGCCGGCCCCAGCCGCTCATGCAGATGACGAACCCGCTGATGACGAAGAAGACCTGTACGCCGAGGCAGCCGTAGGTGGCGAACGAGCTCAGGGTGGGGAACTGCTCCTTCGGCGACGAGCCCCAGGCCCGGGTGACCTCGCCGCCGCGCCCGGCGTAGTGGTAGACCGCCACCATCAGCGCGGCGACCAGGCGCAGCCCGTCCAGGGCGCGGAGCCGGCCTTCCCGGCGCTTCGGCGCGGCCGGGATCGGAATGTTCGGTTCCGTAATCGTCACAGCCGCGGCGGGCTGTGGCTTGGATGTGCTCACGACCGTTTCGGTCACGCTGATACCCCTCGCAGTACGCCGCGGGTTCTTTGGTGCACGTTCCTGACCGAATGCGATACGGATGCGGATACGGCCGGCGTGGGCACCGGAGAAAACGTCAACCGAAATACTATGTCGTCACCCTGAGGGCTTTTGTTCGACAGAATTACCGTTAACGTGTGCGTCACCGAGGATTCACCTTGGTGCGGGCAGTACGTCGCGAACCGGGGTAACGGGGGTAACCGAAGCCGGGGAGCACGGCCTTTTCCCCTGGTGGTCGACCACCAGGGGAACGGCTTCTATCGGTTCTGGGCTCCTGATGTCAGCGCTGTACGGCCTTGCGAATCGCCCGCGCTCTGCGGACGACCCGGCGTGCGGTCGAGTTGCGGGGCAGGAACGCCAGCCGCTGCGGGATCCCGCCCGGCAGGCCGAGCGCGGTCAGCCGCTTGCGCTTGAAGTAGCGGCGGGTGCGCTGGCGGAGGTGCTTCGAGAGGTACCGTTCCGCCGCCGGGCGCAGGGACGGGTAGATCTGCGGCTGCATGCTGAAGCCGACCGCGGTGAGCAGGCCGTCCAGTTCGCCGGCCGGGATCGGGTCCTCGCCCTGCCTGTCCTCCAGGTCCGCCAGCAGGGCGTCGGCCAGCAGCGTCGGCACCCGGTTGCTGTTCTGGTAGGGCGTGAGCCGGTCAAGGAGCAACTCGGTGCCGATGCGGGCGACCGGGAGGTCGTAGAACGCGGAGGCGGTGAACAACGCGGTGGAGAAGCAGCCGACGACCAGTGCGGGCCGGGCCCTCTCGAACAGCACCTCGGCGAGCACCGGAGTGTCCAGGACGGTGAGTTCGACGCCGAGTTTCTCCGCCTCGGTCTCCAGGGCGCGGCTGTAGCGGGCCGGTGCGGTGGGGTGCGGCTTGAACACGACGGACCGGTGCCCGCGTTCGAACGCGCCGCGCATCATCCGTACGTGCAGGTCCTCCTCCTCGTCGGGGGAGAGGATGTTCAGCGCGGACAGGTACTGGCCGAGCAGCAGCGCCGCGTCGTTTGGCACGGTCGGCAACTCCTCGACGGACGAGGTGAGTTCGCCCAGCACCTTCAGGAAGGCGTCCGTGGGCAGCACCTGCGAGGGCACGTCGAACTCGGTCAGCAGCATCGGCGTCAGGCCCGGCACCAGGTCCAGGTGGAGGAGCCGGCGCACCCGGGTGCCGACCAGCGGGTCGATCTTGTTGCGGGTGGGGCCGTAGCTCATCAGGCCGTCGGCGTAGACGTCGACGGGAGCGCCGGTGAACAGCTGGGCCACCGTGAGGGCGGGGGTGACCTGGATGGACTCCAGGGCCAGTTCGACCCGGTCGTCCCCGAGGTTCCACAGCAGGCGCAGGTAGCGCTCGAAGAGGGGGATGTCGTCGGAGCGCGGGGCCCAGGCGCCCGGGTGGAAGGGGCGGATGGCCTCGTTCCAGGACAGCACCTCGTCGAAGTGGCCGCGCAGCGGCTCGAAGCCCGGCATCTCGTCGAGCGACGGGGTGGTCTCCGGCGTCGTGGAGTTGTTGAAGACCAGCAGTACCCTGCGGTCCGGCTCCGTGAACAGGTCGGAGTCGATCGCGGCGGCCAGGGTGGCGGCACCGTACAGCGTCGAGGCGCAGAAGATCTGGGTGGTACGGGACATCAGGCGGCCGCCTTCGCTGTGATGACCCGGCGCCGCAGCCGCCGCAGCGTGGCGGAGCGGTCCATGTCCATGGTCTCGAGTACGTCAGCGAGCGCGTCCTGCGGCATGCGCTTGATCGCCGCCGCGCTCATCGACCGCAGCTGCCTGGCCACGGCCGGTTCCCACTTGGACTCGTCCGACAGATGGTGGGCGATGATCGCGCAGTAGGTGCGCACCGCCTTCGGCAGCAGCCGGTCGGCATCCCGGTCACCGGCCGTCTCGTCGATCACCTGGTCGAACGCGCGGATGAAGTCGAGCTGCCGGGCGTCGCCGATCTGGGTCAGCGAGGAAGCGACCCCGCGCCGGTAGAACAGGCCCAGCAGGCTCACCACGGCGAAGGACTCCGCCTCGCGGTGCAGCTTCCAGATCCACGGCCGGTCCTCGGCCGTGCGCAGCCCGTCGGTGAAGTGCAGCAGGCCCTTGTCCAGCAGCCGGCGGTGGTAGGCGCCGGCCCACGCGAAGGCGTAGTCCACGGAGGTCGTGCGGTCGGCGGGCAGTATCGCCGCGCGCGGGTCGAGGACCTCGCCCCGGCGGCCGACCGGGACCCGGTGCACGGACCGGGCGCGGGCGGTGGCCTGCACATGGTCGGTGCGGACGAAGTCACAGCCCAGCTCCTCGATGGCCGAGACCAGTTCGGAGAGGTAGCCCGGGGCGAGCCAGTCGTCGCCGTCCAGGAACGTCAGGTACTCGCCCTGTGCCGCGTCCAGGCCGGTGTTGCGCGCGGTGGCGAGCCCCCCGTTCTCCTCGTGGCGGATGAGGCGCACCTGGGCGACCTGGGACAAATCCTCGGCGGCACGCTCGAGAATGGCCGGAGTCCCGTCCTTGGATTTGTCGTCGACCAGCACGAACTCGAAGTCCTGCCTGGCGTTCAGGTGAAGACTTCTGAGGGTGTCCGGGGCGTATTGCTGCACGTTGTAGAACGGCACGATCACGGAAAGCTTGGGCACCCGCAAAACCCTAGGAGGGCGCCCGGCTGCGGAACTTTCCGGTACACGTACGGGGGGTGAACTCCATGTGTCGGAACGGTGCATCGCGTGTACTTTCCGCTCTTCGGCGGGCCAGTTCGGCTGCCGGTGGGCTGTTGTTAACTTTTCGTTGAGTCGCGGTTGGGCAGGACCTAGGAATTGCTTCCTAGCGTCGTCGTCGTGCCGTCAAGTACAACGAAGCCCCCGCGAATCGCCGTCCTCGCGGACTCGGACACCCGCTGGAAATGGGGTGCCCTGACCGCGAACCGCATCGCTCCGGGTCCGTCCATGGAAACCGCATCGCGCGAGGACACGCAACCCCGTCCCGCGCTGAGCGGTTTCCTGCTGCGCGGCCGGGCCACGCCCACCGCCCGCCAGCTGGAGGAAGTGGGGGTGCGCGCCGACTCCCTGCGGGAGGTGACGGCCGTCGAGTTCCTGCGCGCCATGGCCGACGAGTCGTACGACATCGTCGTGCTCGCCCTCGTCGGCGGCGGCGTGCAGGCGATGCTGCACGGGCTCGGGCGGGTGTGGGAGGGCCGGGAGAAGCGCCCCGTGGTCGTCACCGGCTACGTCGGCGTCGTCTACGAGAAGCTCGCCGACGGCCTGCTGCTGCGGCACGGCGCCGACCTCGTCCTCGCCAACTCCCGCCAGGACGCCGAGCGTTTCCGCGCGGTGTACGAGGGCGTGCGCGCCGACGCCTCGGCGGTGACCGAGGTCGCCCTGCCGTTCCTCGGCGGGGACGCCTACACCGGCGAACACGACCCCTACACCGTGGTCTTCGCGGCCCAGCCGTCCGTACCGGACAACCGCAAGGACCGTACCTACCTGCTGGAGCGCCTGGTCCGGCACGCGACTTTGCACCCCGAGCGCGAGGTGCTGCTCAAGCTGCGCTCCAAGCCGGGCGAACACACCACCCACATCGAGGAGCTGCCGTACCAGAAGCTGGTGCAGCGGCTCGATCCGCCGGCCAACTTCCGCATGGTGTACGGCAACATGGGCGAGGTCCTCGACCGGACCGACCTGCTGGTGACCATCAGCTCCACGGCCGCCCTGGAGTCCCTGCACCGCCGTGTCCCGACCGTCGTCCTCACCGACCTCGGCGTGCGCGAGACGCTCGGCAACCACCACTTCGTCGGCTCCGGATGCCTCGCCTCCTGGGACCAGCTCGACGACGGGCACCGGCCGGAGCCCGACGAGGAGTGGGTGGCCCGGCAGGGCGTCGTCGCCGACGGCTCGTACGACCACGCCTTCGACGCGGCCCGTGAGCGCATCACCAAACTGCTCGACCGGCCCGGCGGCCTGCCGCCGCTGACGCCGTACTACACCCCCGCGACCGCACCCGGCTATCTGCCCGGCCTTCTCGCCCGCCACCACCTCGGCCCGGACGGCACCCCGCTGCCCGGCGCACCCGCCGCCGACCGGGAGCCGGGCCCCGTCCGGCAGATCGTGCGCCGGGCGGCGCGCGGCGCCTACCGGCACGGCGTGCAGCGGGTCGCCCCCGTCATCCGGCGGATGGGGGAGCTGTGACCTCTCTTCAAGGAGTAGACCCCATGTCCCACCCGGCAGCGGGCCACGGCGCATCGGTGCGCCGCGTGCTCGCGGTGATCCCCGCGCGCGGCGGCTCCAAGGGCGTGCCCGCGAAGAACCTCGCCTCCGTCGGCGGTGTCCCGCTGGTGGCGCGGGCGGTGCGCGAGTGCCGCGCGACCCGGCTGGTGACGGACGTGGTCGTCTCCACCGACGACCAGGCCATCGCGGCCGCCGCCCGTCAGGCCGGCGCGGAGGTCGTGCTGCGGCCCGCCGCCATCGCCGGCGACCTGGCGACCTCGGAGGCCGCGGTCCTGCACGCCATGGACGCCCACGAGGCCCTGCACGGGGCGGCCGTCGACGCCGTGCTGCTCGTGCAGTGCACCAGCCCGTTCATCCTCCGCGAGGACATCGACGGCGTGGCCGGCGCGGTCGTCGAGAACGGCGCCGACACCGCCGTCACCGTGGCCCCGTTCCACGGCTTCATCTGGCGCGACGCCGACGACGCCGTGGACGCGGTCAACTCGGATGAGGCGAGCGGCGGTTACGGCGTCAACCACGACAAGTCCTTCCGCCCCCGCCGCCAGGACCGCCCCCAGGACCTCCTGGAGACCGGCGCCGCCTACGCGATGGAGGCGGCCGGCTTCCGCAAGCACCAGCACCGCTTCTTCGGCCACACCGAACTCGTCCGCACCGACCCGGCCCGCGTGCTGGAGATCGACGACCCGCACGACCTGGCGCGGGCCAGGGCACTGGCCCCGCTGTTCGACGCGGACCGGCCCGGCGCTCTGCCGACCGCCGACGACATCGACGCGGTCGTCCTGGACTTCGACGGCACCCAGACCGACGACAGGGTGCTGATCGACGCCGATGGAAAGGAGTTCGTCTCCGTGCACCGCGGAGACGGCCTCGGCATCGCCGCGCTGCGCGACAGCGGCCTGGACATGCTGATCCTCTCCACGGAGCAGAACCCGGTCGTCGCCGCCCGGGCCCGGAAGCTCAAGCTCCCGGTCCTGCACGGCATCGACCGCAAAGACCTCGCGCTGAAGCAGTGGTGCGAGGAGCAGGGCATCGCGCCTGAGCGCGTGCTCTACGTCGGCAACGACGTCAACGACCTCCCGTGCTTCGCCCTCGTCGGCTGGCCCGTGGCGGTCGCGAGCGCCCACGACGTCGTGCGCGGCGCCGCACGCGCGGTCACCACCGTCCCCGGTGGCGACGGCGCGATCCGAGAGATCGCCAGCTGGATCCTCGGCCCTTCTCTCGACTCCCTCCACAAGTAAGGAATGTTCCTGCCATGAGCACCGACTCCCGTCTGCGTCAGTTCGGTTCGAAGACCGCCGGCCCCGGCCGGCCGGTCTACATCACCGGCGAGATCGGCATCAACCACAACGGTGAGCTGGAGAACGCCTTCAAGCTGATCGACGTGGCCGCCGAAGCCGGCTGCGACGCCGTGAAGTTCCAGAAGCGCACCCCCGAGATCTGCACCCCGCGCGACCAGTGGGACATCGAGCGGGACACCCCCTGGGGCCGGATGACGTACATCGACTACCGCCACCGCGTGGAGTTCGGCGAGGACGAGTACCGCCAGATCGACGAGCACTGCAAGAAGCGCGGCATCGACTGGTTCGCCTCCCCGTGGGACACCGAGGCCGTCGCCTTCCTGGAGAAGTTCGACGTCCCCGCCCACAAGGTGGCCTCCGCCTCCCTGACCGACGACGAGCTGCTGCGCGAGCTGCGCGCCACCGGCCGTACGGTCATCCTCTCCACCGGCATGTCCACCCCGAAGCAGATCCGGCACGCGGTCGAGGTCCTGGGCAGCGACAACATCCTGCTCTGCCACGCCACTTCGACGTACCCGGCGAAGGCCGAGGAGCTCAACCTGCGGGTGATCAACACCCTCCAGGCCGAGTACCCGAACGTCCCGATCGGCTACTCCGGCCACGAGACCGGCCTGCAGACGACCCTGGCCGCGGTCGCCCTCGGCGCGACCTTCGTCGAGCGGCACATCACCCTGGACCGCGCGATGTGGGGCTCCGACCAGGCCGCCTCCGTCGAGCCGCAGGGCCTCACCCGCCTCGTCCGCGACATCCGCACCATCGAGGCCTCCCTCGGTGACGGCGTCAAGAAGGTCTACGAGTCCGAGCTCGGCCCGATGAAGAAGCTGCGCCGCGTCACCGGCGTCGTCGCCGAGGCGGAGATCGCCGCGGCCGCGGGCGAGCCGGTCTCGGTCTGAGCCGGAATCGGTCTGGGCCCGGGCTCGGTTTGGGCCGGTCTGGGTCTGGGCCGGGCTTGGTCCGGGCCGGGCTTGGTCTCAGCCGGTCTCGGCCTGACCCGGGCTCGGTCTGAGTCCACTCCGCCCACTCCGCCACTCGCCCACACCCCCCACAGAATCACTCACGACGGGACGGTCGTCCGTAGATGAGCCCCCGCGCCGGATCCGCCGGCCCCCGCACTCTCGCCTTCGTGGAGAGTCCGGTACAGCTCCTGAACGTGCTGGAATGGGCGCACGAGCACGCGCTCACGCGGGAGCACGCGCACGCACCCGGCGCGGGGCTCACCCTCGTCGTCCTGTCCCCGATCGACCCCATGACCCGCGGCCAGTTGCGCCGCATGTCCGAACTCGCCCGCGAGGACGGCCACGAGGTCCGCTGGGAGGAGGCGCGGGGCGGCGCGCTCGCCCCGTTCCACACCATCGGCGGCCTGACCGGCGTACTCCGGCGCGCCGACCGGATCGTCCTGGGCGACCCCTTCTCCCGTTACGTACAACTGCTGCTGACCATCACCCGGGCCCGCGACCTGGTCGTCGTCGACGACGGCACGGCGACCATGGAGTTCGTCGCCCAGCTCGCCAGCGGTGAGCGCCTGGTGCGCTGGCACCGCAAGGGCGGCCGCCCCGGCGCCCGGGACCTGGTGTTCGCGCCGGTGTCGTCCGTGGCCCGCAGGCGGCTGACACCCGGCGGGAAACGCCGGGTGGAGATCTTCTCCTCCATGCCGATGGAGGAGCCGCCGGCCGGCGTCACCGTCACCGCGAACACCTTCGCCTGGACCCGCGCCCGCTTCGGCCCGCCCCGCATCACCAAGGGAGCCGACATGGTCGGCACCTCCCTGGTGGAGACCGGCGTCGTCGACGGCGACCGCTACCTGGAAGCCGTCCAGGCCCTGGCCAAGGCCCACGGCGCGACCCGCTACTTCGCCCACCGCCGCGAGAGCACCGAGAAACTCCACCGGCTGGCCGTGGAGAGCGGACTGGAGATCGTCCGCCCGGACCTCCCGCTGGAACTGATCGCCCGCCGCGGCCCGGTCGGCCGTACGATCCTCAGCTTCCCCTCGACCGTCGTCCACACCCTCCCGCTCGCCCTGTCCGGCACGGAGGTACGGGTCGCGGTCTGCGACATCGACCCCGAATGGCTCACCGAGAACGCCTCTCCGCGCGCGCAGGGCTTCCTGTCGGGAGTCACCGGGACGGCACGGGACGTGACCCGGTTGTCGACGGTCACGGCGGTCTGAGGAGCGGAGCGCGGGCCTCTCGCCGACGGGCAGGTGCGTCCGTTCCTTGCCGGAACCACGGCCCGCGGCCGTGTCTCGTCGGTACCCCGCTCCCGCGGCAGCGGGGTCCGAGACGGAGACCGAGGTGCATGGGCGTCGGCGGTCGCCTCGGCGCCAAGGCCCGGGGCCCGGCGGTCCCCAGGTCCCCGAGGTCCCGAGGGTTTCTACGGGGCCGGCTTGCGCGCCAGCAGGAACGCTCGCGCCCGCTTCTCGTCCTCGTACGGCTCCCGCAGCATCCGGGCCTCGACACGCAGGTCCGCCTTGGTGAGGTGGGCGGCCACGGTCTCCGGCGTGCGCAAGTGGTAGTCGAGGGAGATCTCCTGGTCGAAGCGCTCGGTCAGGTGCAGTCGCTCGTCGACCTCCCCGTGCTGGAAGGCCAGCAGGACGTGACCACCCGGGACCAGGACGCGGTGGAACTCGGCGAACGTGCTCACCAGGTGCTCGTCGGGGACGTGGATGACGGAGTACAGGGCGGTGATCCCGCCGAGGGTGCCGTCGGGCAGGTCGAGATCGGTGAGCGAGCCCACGTGGAAGCGCAGCTCGGGGTGGGCCCGGCGGGCCAGCTCCACCATCCGGGGGGAGACGTCGACCCCGAAGACGGGCAGTCCGAGCGCGTGCAGCCGTGCGGTGACGTACCCCGGGCCGCTCCCGAGGTCCGCCACGGGGGCCGGCCCGGTCTCGCGGACGAGCTCGGCGAACGCGGTGACCAGGGCACGCTCCAGCGGTCTGCCGCCGAGCCCGTCGGGATGGCGTGCGCTGTAGGCGTCGGCGATCGCGTCGTACGAGCTTCGGGTGGCCTGTATGAAGTCCGGTTCGAAGTCCGGGTTCTCGTCACTCACGCTGTCGCACCCTAGCCCCGGCCGGGGACCTGCGCGGCCAGTTCACCGGCCGCACCCGGGGTTCCCTCACTCGGGGTTTTTAGAAAGCCGGGCCGGGCGGGCCGGGTCAGGGGTCGTCGGAGGTCCAGGTGAAGCCGCCCAGCCCGTCCGGCGGGGGGTCGCCGCCGGACGTGGGGCCGGGGGCCGGGTCCCGCGCCCGTTCACCGCGTCGGCGCAGCAGCCACACCGTCGTAGACAGCAACCAGCCCGCCAGGATCATCACGACGAGCACGGCCACGACCACAGTCACCGTGCCGAACAAGCCGAGCTTCGCCAGCAGCACGGGGATGTGATTCTCGCCGCAGCCGCAGGCCTGCCAGGGGCCCGTCGCGAGGGTGGTCGTCATGGAGGCAGGGTGCCCGCCGCGGGCGGCCGGTACGGGCAGCGTCGCGAAAGAGCCGCCTGGCGGTGATGATTCCGGGATGTGCGCCACTTGCCCGCAGGCGCGGTCCCGACAGGTGAACAGATCGGCTTCTTCCGGCCAAGGCGTGGTATCCGTGGAGGAAGGGATGGGCGCCGTACTGCATCCACTCGGCCGGAAAATCCGGTGAGTGTACCCATCCCGAACGGTACATATGCGTTCGCCGGTCAGATTTTCTGCCTCAAACGGGCTGATCTTTTGGTGATCCAGCTCGGTTGACCGGTCGGGCGTCCTACCCTTCAGAGGGTGAAGCCATTGATGTCCCTAGAGTCCGAGGCCGGTCTTCCCGGGGAAGCGTTGCTTCCCGGAGTGCTTCCCGAAGCGCTCCGTGCCGAGCTCGTCGCCTTCCGCCGCGACCTGCACATGCACCCCGAGCTGGGCAACCAGGAGTTCCGCACGACCGCGGCGATCAAGGAGCGGCTCGAGAGGGCCGGACTGAAGCCGCGCGTGCTCGCCGTCGGGACCGGGCTCGTGTGTGACATCGGCGAGTGGGACGAGGGCCGGCCCATGCTCGCCCTCCGCGCCGACATCGACGGCCTGCCCATCCCGGACACGAAGACGGAGTGCCCGTACCGCTCCACCGTGCCGGACCGCGCCCACGCCTGCGGACACGATGTGCACACGACCGTCGTACTGGGCGCCGGCCTCGTGCTCGCCGAGCTGCACCGCCAGGGCCGGCTGCCCCGGCCGGTCCGGCTGGTCTTCCAGCCCGCCGAGGAGGTGCTGCCCGGCGGTGCCGCCGACGCCATCGACTGCGGTGTCCTCGAAGGCGTCGGACGGATGATCGCCGTGCACTGCGACCCCCGGGTCGAGGCCGGACGGGTCGGGCTGCGCGAGGGGCCCATCACCTCCGCCTGCGACCGGCTGGAGATCGCCCTGGACGGCCCCGGCGGCCACACCGCCCGCCCGCACCTCACCACCGACCTCGTCACGGCCGTCGCCCGGGTCGTGACCGACGTGCCCGCCCTGGTCGGCCGCCGCGTCGACACCCGCGCGGGGCTCGCCGTGACCTGGGGCCGGATCGAGTCGGGTCACGCCCCGAACGTCATCCCGCAGCACGCCGAACTCTCCGGGACCGTGCGCTGCCTGGACATCGACGCCTGGCGGCAGGCCCCCGACATCGTGGTCGCCGCGATCGACGAGGTCGCCAACCTGCACCGGGCAAAGTCGGAGATCAACTACGTGCGCGGAGTCCCGCCCGTGGTCAACGATCCCGGGGTGACCGAGCTGCTGCGCGACGCCATGACGGCCCGCCGCGGCGCCGACTCCGTGGAGGGCACCGAGCAGAGTCTCGGCGGCGAGGACTTCTCCTGGTACCTCCAGCACGTCCCCGGCGCCATGGCCCGCCTCGGCGTCCGTCCCCAAGGCGAACACACCGTCCGCGACCTGCACCAGGGCGACTTCGACGCCGACGAGTCGGCGATCACGGTGGGCGTGGAGCTGTTCACGGCGGCGGCGCTGCTGGACGCGACCGAGGACATGACCGACGCGGGGGACCCGGCCCGCGGCTAGGCCGAACGAATGAGGCTGCCCGGAGTCGAACCGGACAGCCTCATCAGGGGTGCCCGTGCAGATCTCCCGGTCCACCAGCTTTCTCGATCAGCCAGGCGTCTCTGTCCACCAGGGGCGTCTCGATCTGCCAGGTGTTCCGCCGTTCCGGTTGTTCCTCTTCGTCCCCTTGTGTCACCCGGGCGTAACCGAGGGCGCACAGACGTAACCGGATGTCGGCACGGTTCGATAACGCCCCGAGGAACCCCGTTCCCCTGCCCGTCTACGCGCGTTACTGTGCGCCGAAATCGCCACCAGCGGCGGCACTCGGGGAAGCGGGCCGGCGAAGGTGCTGTGGGGACGAAAGGGTGCTTGCTGTGCGTCATTTCTCTCGGAGGACAAGGTTCTCCCAAGCCGCGGTGACCGTAGCGGTCATCGCCCTCGCGGCCGCCGGGTGCGGCAAGTCCAGCACTGAATCCACGGGTGGTAGTCCCTCCGCGGACGGCAAGTACTCCGGCAAGGGCATAGGGCTCGCGTACGACATCGGTGGCAAGGGCGACCAGTCGTTCAACGACGCCGCGTACGCGGGCTTCCAGAAGGCCGAGGACGAGTTCAAGGTCGGCGGCCGGGATGTCGAGCCGAGCGACAACGAGACGGACGCCGACAAGGTGCAGCGGCTGGAGCAACTCGCGAAGTCGGGCTACAACCCGATCATCGGTGTCGGCTTCGTGTACGCGCCGGCTGTGAAGACGGTCGCGGCCAAGTACCCGAAGATCACTTTCGGCATCATCGACGACAACAGCGTGAAGACGAAGAACGTCGCCGACATGGTGTTCCACGAGGAGCAGTCGTCGTACCTGGCCGGTGTGGCCGCCGCCAAGGCGACCAAGAAGAACCATGTCGGCTTCATCGGCGGTGTGGACATTCCGCTGATCCACAAGTTCCAGGCGGGCTTCGTCCAGGGCGTCAAGTCGGTGGACCCGAAGATCAAGATCGAGTCGCAGTATCTGACGCAGACGCCTCAGGAGGGTGGTTTCTCCAGCCCGGACAAGGGTGAGAGCGCCGCGAACGGTCAGATCGAGGCGGGTGCCGACGTGATCTACGCCGCCGCCGGTCTCTCCGGCCAGGGCGTGATCAAGTCCGCCGCCGCGCACAAGGTGTGGGCCATCGGCGTGGACTCCGACCAGTACAAGCAGAGCGCGCTGGCGAAGTACAAGGACTCCATCCTCGGCTCCGCCCTGAAGAACGTCGGCGGTGCGGTGTACGAACTGGCCAAGTCGGTCGTCAACGGCAAGCCGCTGAACGGCGAGGTGCGCGGCGACCTGAAGTCCGGTGGCGTCGGCTTCGCCGACTCCAACCCGAAGTACGTGGCGATGAAGGACGTCGTCGCCGCCGTGGACAAGGCCAAGCAGGACATCATCGACGGCAAGGTCACCGTCAAGGAGCAGTGAGCCTGTCGGCGGCCTCCGACCACTGACGAGAAGCCCCGTGCCGATACGGCACGGGGCTCCCTCATGGATGATGCCGATGCCCGCCGTGGCGGCCGCAGGCCTGTTCGCTGCAGGCTCCTCCCCGGAATGGGGAAAGCGCCGCAGGCCGCCCGGACCCGCGGGAATACGCATCTCGATCACGGGTACTCCACGGCGGTGTCCGCAGAAGATCATTCCCTCGCACTTCTTCGTGCCGGGAGGGCCTGGTCTGTGAGGCTTCCCCAGGGCGGTGACCGATAGTTCGAAACGGTCGGATAACACTCTGGTAAGGCGGGGTTCTCCGATAGGTCTACGCGCGTTACGCTGCGGCGGAACCAGCGCCTGGTTTGGGCGCTTGCACGAAGGAGTCTCGTTCCATGCGCCGGGTGTCCCGTATCGCGATCGCAGGTGCCGCAACCGCGGCCCTGGCCGTCACCGTGTCCGCTTGTGGCAGCAGTTCGACCAGTTCATCCTCCGAGGGCAGCAAGAGCAAGGGCATAGGGCTCGCGTACGACATCGGTGGCAAGGGCGACCAGTCGTTCAACGATGCCGCGTACGCGGGCTTCCAGAAGGCCGAGGACGAGTTCAAGGTCGGCGGCCGGGATGTCGAGCCGAGCGACAACGAGACGGACGCCGACAAGGTGCAGCGGCTGGAGCAGCTCGCGAAGTCGGGCTACAACCCGATCATCGGTGTCGGCTTCGTGTACGCGCCGGCTGTGAAGACGGTCGCGGCCAAGTACCCGAAGATCACTTTCGGCATCATCGACGACAACAGCGTGCAGGCGAAGAACGTCGCCGACATGGTGTTCCACGAGGAGCAGTCGTCGTACCTGGCCGGTGTGGCCGCCGCCAAGGCGACCAAGAAGAACCATGTCGGCTTCGTCGGCGGTGTGGACATTCCGCTGATCCACAAGTTCCAGGCGGGCTTCGTCCAGGGCGTCAAGTCGGTGGACCCGAAGATCAAGATCGAGTCGCAGTATCTGACGCAGACGCCTCAGGAGGGTGGTTTCTCCAGCCCGGACAAGGGTGAGAGCGCTGCGAACGGTCAGATCGAGGCGGGTGCCGACGTGATCTACGCCGCCGCCGGTCTCTCCGGCCAGGGCGTGATGAAGTCCGCCGCCGCGCACAAGGTGTGGGCCATCGGCGTGGACTCCGACCAGTACAAGCAGGGCGCGCTGGCGAAGTACAAGGACGCCATCCTGACCTCGGCCCTGAAGAACGTCGGCGGCGCGGTCTACGACCTTTCTAAGTCCGTCATCAAGGACAAGAAGCCGCTTTCCGGCGAGATCCGCGGCGACCTCAAGTCGGGTGCCGTGGGCATCGCCCAGTCCAACCCGGCCTTCAAGAACAACGCCGACATCCAGGCCGCGATCAAGAAGGCCGAAGAGGGCATCAAGAACGGCACCATCGTGGTGAAGACCTCCTGACCCAACCGCGACCGCTCGGCCGTGGGCCTGTCGGGGGCATGGTCAAAAGGGCGCTGTAATGGCAGCGTTACGGCCACGGAACCGGGCGCGGGGAGCATGGCTCACCGCGCCCCGTTCACGCGGCACAATGCCCGGAACGGATCAGGTACTTGAACGGGAACGATCAGGTCCGGGCACTATTCAAAGCAGGGGCGCTACGCGCGTAGGGCGACCCCTTTCCCGAGGAGAGTGCGCCATCGACGCGTCCAGCAGCCCTCCGCTCACCGCTCAGTCGACAGTCGCGGTAGAGCTCGCGGGGATCACCAAGCGATTCCCCGGTGTCGTCGCCAACCACGACATCCACCTGACGGTGCGCAAGGGCACCGTGCACGCCCTGGTCGGCGAGAACGGCGCCGGCAAGTCGACCCTGATGAAGATCCTCTACGGCATGCAGAAGCCGGACGAGGGCACCATCGCCGTCGACGGCGAGCAGGTGAGCTTCTCGTCCCCGGCCGACGCCATCGCCCGCGGCATCGGCATGGTCCACCAGCACTTCATGCTGGCCGACAACCTGACGGTGCTGGAGAACGTGGTGCTCGGCAGCGAGAAGCTGTACGGCATCGGCGGCGGCGCCCGCAAGAAGATCAAGGAGATCTCCGACCGCTACGGCCTCGGCGTCCGCCCGGACCTCCTCGTCGAGGACCTCGGCGTCGCCGACCGTCAGCGCGTGGAGATCCTCAAGGTCCTCTACCGCGGCGCCCGCACCCTGATCCTGGACGAGCCGACCGCCGTGCTCGTCCCGCAGGAGGTCGACGCGCTCTTCGCCAACCTGCGCGAGCTCAAGTCCGAGGGCCTCTGCGTCATCTTCATCTCGCACAAGCTGGGTGAAGTGCTGTCCGTGGCCGACGAGATCACCGTCATCCGGCGCGGCACGACCGTGGGCACGGCGATCCCGTCCGAGACGACCCCGCGTCAGCTCGCCGAGATGATGGTCGGCAGCGAACTCCCGACGCCCGAGACCGCGGAATCGACCGTCACCGACCGGGCCGTGATCGAGGTACGGAACCTCACCGTCTTCGCCGGCGGCGGCTCTCTCGGGTTCGAGGACGAGCCCTCCGCCGAAGGGCTCACCGAATTCGCTCCCGCCGGGGAGGCGAAGCGCGTCCTCGACGACGTCACCTTCACCATCCACGCCGGCGAGGTCATGGGCATCGCCGGTGTCGAAGGCAACGGCCAGACCGAGCTCATCGACGCCCTGATCGGCACCAGGAGCGCCCACTCCGGCACCATCGCCTTCCTCGGCGAGGACATCACGCCGTGGCCCACCCGCAGGCGCCGCGAACAGGGCGTCGGCTACATCCCCGAGGACCGCCACCGCCAGGGGCTGCTTCTGGAGTCCCCCCTCTGGGAGAACCGCATCCTCGGCCACGTCACCGAGAGGCCCAACGCCAAGGGCTTCTGGCTCGACCCAAAGGGCGCCCAGGCGGACACCCGCCGGATCGTCGAGGAGTTCGACGTCCGCACCCCCGGCATCGACGTCACCGCGGCCTCCCTGTCCGGCGGCAACCAGCAGAAGCTGATCGTCGGCCGTGAGATGAGCCACAACCCGAAGTTCCTGATCGCCGCCCACCCCACTCGCGGTGTGGACGTCGGCGCCCAGGCGCAGATCTGGGACCGCATCCGTCAGGCCCGCCGCGAGGGCCTGGCCGTGCTGCTGATCTCCGCCGACCTGGACGAGCTGATCGGCCTGTCGGACACCCTGCGCGTGATCTACGACGGCAGGCTGGTCGCGGACGCCGACCCTGCCACCATCACGCCGGAGGAGCTGGGCTCGGCGATGACGGGTGCCGCGACCGGTCACCTCGAGCACGTAGAGACCGCCACTGACAACGAGGCAGACGCCGGTCCGGAGGACGAGGCCCGATGAAGAAGTTCGACAAGGAGCGGGTGCTCCTCGCGGTGGCCGGCCCGGTCATCGCGCTCGTCCTGGCGATCCTGCTGACCTCGGTCGTCCTGCTCGCCTCGGGCAAGAACCCGTTCCAGCCGTACGCGCTGATGGTGCAGCAGCTGCCGTACTCGGACATCCAGGTACTGATCATCAACCAGGCGTCGCTGTACTACATCGCCGCCATCGCGGTCGCCCTCGGCTTCCGCATGAACCTGTTCAACATCGGCGTCGACGGCCAGTACCGCCTCGCCGCGGTGATGACGGCCGTGGTGGGCGCCAACGTCGCCCTGCCGAGCTTCCTGCAGATCCCGCTGCTGCTCCTGGTCGCGATGTGCACGGGCGGCTTCTGGGCCGGCATCGCGGGTGTCCTGAAGGTCACCCGGGGCGTCAGCGAGGTCGTCGCTACGATCATGCTGAACGCCATCGCCACCGCCGTCATCGGCTACGTCACCCTCACCAACGTGTGGGGCGTGCAGGTCGGCAACAACGCGACGACCGGCATCATGCACAAGTCCGGCTGGTTCCCTGGCATCAACCTGGGCGCGGACGTCGGCGAGATCTACGGCCTGGTCTTCCTCGCAGTCCTGCTCGGCGTCGGCTACTGGCTCGTCCTCAACCGGACCCGCTTCGGCTTCGACCTGCGCGCCACCGGCGCCTCCGAGACCGCCGCCGCGGCCTCCGGCGTCGACGCCAAGCGCATGGTGCTGATCTCCATGCTGATCTCCGGCGCCATCGCGGGTCTGTCCGGGCTGCCGCTGCTGCTCGGCGACAGCCACACCTACAGCCTGAGCTTCCCGTCGGGCCTCGGCTTCACCGCCATCGGCATCGCACTGCTCGGCCGCAACAACCCCGGCGGCATCGCCCTCGCCGCCCTGCTGTGGGCCTTCCTCGACAAGGCCTCGCCCGCCCTCGACTACGCGACCCCGGAGGCGTACCCGAAGGAGATCGCCACGATCATGCAGGGCCTCATCGTCTTCGCGGTCGTCATCTCGTACGAGTTCGTACGGCAGTGGGGTCTGCGCCGCCAGCAGAGCCGGGTCGGCGCCGAACTGGCCGCCGCCGCTCAGAACACCAAGAAGGAGGTGGCGGCCCGATGAGCACCGCGACCGTAGCGAAGCCGCAGGCACGGCAGCCCGGCAAGCGCAGCCGCCGAGTGCCGCTGCCCGTACTCCTGCTCGTCATCGCGGGCGTGCTGGTGCTGACCTCGATCGTCCGCCTGATCACCGGCGCGGACGGCATCACCTCGACCGGCCAGATGTCCACGGCGCTGGAGCTCGCGGTGCCGATCGGCCTCGCCGGCCTCGGCGGCCTGTGGGCCGAGCGTTCCGGCGTCGTCAACATCGGCCTCGAGGGCATGATGATCCTCGGCACCTGGTTCGGCGCCTGGGCCGGCTACCAGTGGGGCCCGTGGGCGGGCGTGGCCTTCGGCATCATCGGCGGTGCCCTCGGCGCCGTCCTGCACGCCATCGCCACCGTGACCTTCAACGTCAACCACATCGTCTCCGGTGTGGCCCTGAACATCCTGGCCCTCGGCGCCACCCGTTACCTGTCGAAGTTCACCTTCGAGAACGCGCCGCAGGGCTCCTCCAAGCAGTCCCCGCCGATCGACTCGCTGGGCACCTTCAGCATCCCCGGTCTGACCGACTGGCTGGACACCCTCAACAGCAAGCACTGGTTCCTGGTCTCGGACATCGGCGGCCTGCTCGGCGGCCTGGTCACCGACCTTTCGCCGCTCACGGTCATCGCTGTCGCCCTGGTCCCGCTCAGCTGGTGGGTGCTGTGGCGTACGGCCTTCGGGCTGCGCCTGCGCTCCTGCGGTGAGAACCCGGTGGCGGCGGAGTCCCTCGGCGTCAACGTCTACAAGTACAAGTACATCGCCGTGATCATCAGCGGTGGCTTCGCCGGGCTCGGCGGCGCCTTCCTGTCGATCGTCGCCTCGAACGTCTACCTCGACGGCCAGACCGCCGGCCGCGGTTACATCGGCCTGGCCGCGATGATCTTCGGCAACTGGATGCCGGGCGGCCTCGCCCTCGGTGCCGGCCTGTTCGGCTACACCGACAGCCTCAACCTGCGCGGCGGCACGGTGAACGTCCATGCGCTGATCCTGCTCCTGGCGATCCTGCTGGTGTTCGGGTCGGCGTACCTCGCCTGGAAGAAGAAGTACGTCCCCGCCGTCGTCACCGTCGTCATCGCGGCCCTGATGTTCGTCTGGTACGCCACCACGGACGACGTTCCGCGCCAGCTCGTCACGGCCACCCCGTACATCGTCACCCTGCTGGTGCTGTCCCTGTCGGCACAGTCCCTGCGGATGCCCAAGGCCGACGGCATGCCGTACCGGAAGGGCCAGGGCAAGTGACCGGGCCGGCCGACGTCGACTGGGAGGCGCTGCGCGAGCTGGCCCGCCAGGCCATGTCCCGTGCCTACGCGCCCTACTCCGGCTACCCGGTCGGGGTCGCCGCCCTGGTCGACGACGGCCGTACGGTCACCGGCTGCAACGTCGAGAACGCCTCCTACGGCCTGAGCCTGTGCGCCGAGTGCGGGCTGGTCTCCCAGCTGCAGAACACCGGCGGCGGCCGTCTCACGCACTTCACGTGCGTGGACGGCAGGGGCGAGATCCTCGTCCCGTGCGGCCGCTGCCGCCAGTTGCTGTACGAGTTCGGCGGCCCCGACCTGCTGCTGGAGACCCCGGCGGGCGTCCTGCCCCTGTCCCAGATGCTGCCGCAGGCCTTCGGGCCGGGCCATCTCACCAGGTAACTACCGTGCGGCCCCTCAGAGTTGCCCCACAGGGCTGCTCCCGGGGGCCGCGCACTTCTTTGAACGTCCGGAAGGAAAGCCATGGCGCTGTTGTCGATGGATGCCATCTCCGTCATCCGCACCAAGCGGGACCGCGGTGAGCTCAGCGACGAGCAGATCGACTGGGTCATCGACGCGTACACCCGCGGGGAGGTGGCCGACGAGCAGATGTCCGCGCTCGCCATGGCGATCCTGCTCAACGGCATGAACCGCCGCGAGATCGCTCGCTGGACGGCCGCGATGATCGCCTCCGGCGAGCGCATGGACTTCTCGTCCCTGTCCCGCCCGACGGCCGACAAGCACTCCACGGGCGGCGTCGGCGACAAGATCACCCTCCCGCTGGCCCCGCTGGTCGCCGCCTGCGGCGCGGCGGTCCCGCAGTTGTCCGGCCGCGGCCTCGGCCACACCGGCGGCACCCTGGACAAGCTGGAGTCGATCCCGGGCTGGCGGGCACTGCTCTCCAACGAGGAGATGCTCTCCGTACTCGACGGGACGGGCGCGGTGATCTGCGCGGCGGGCGACGGCCTGGCCCCCGCGGACAAGAAGCTGTACGCCCTGCGGGACGTCACCGGCACGGTGGAGGCGATCCCCCTGATCGCCTCGTCGATCATGTCGAAGAAGATCGCGGAAGGCACCGGCTCCCTGGTCCTGGACGTGAAGGTCGGCACCGGCGCCTTCATGAAGACCCTGGACGACGCCCGTGAACTGGCCTCCACGATGGTGGGCCTCGGCACCGACCACGGCGTGAAGACGGTCGCCCTCCTGACGGACATGTCGACCCCGCTGGGCCGCACCGCCGGCAACGCCCTGGAGGTCCGCGAGTCGGTGGAGGTCCTGGCGGGCGGCGGCCCGGCCGACGTGGTGGAACTGACGCTGGCCCTGGCCCGCGAGATGCTGAACGCGGCGGGCATCCGGGACGCCGACCCGGCCAAGGCCCTGGCCGACGGCTCCGCGATGGACGTCTGGCGGCGCATGATCGCGGCCCAGGGCGGCGACCCGGACGCGCCCCTGCCGACGTCGAAGGAACAGCACGTGATCAAGGCGGGCGCCTCGGGCGTCCTGACCCGCCTCGACGCCTACGGCATCGGTGTCGCCGCCTGGCGCCTCGGCGCGGGCCGCGCCCGCAAGGAGGACCCGGTCCAGGCGGGCGCGGGCGTGGAGATGCACGCCAAGCCGGGCGACACGGTGACCGAGGGCCAGCCCCTGCTGACCCTCCACACGGACACGCCCGAGCGGTTCGCGTACGCCCTGCGGGCGGTGGAGGGGTCGTACGACATCGGGGCGGCCGGGACGGAGTTCTCGGCGTCGCCGGTGGTGCTGGAACGTATCGCCTGACGGCTGTCACCGTCGTCGCACAGGTCCGGGAGGGCGGGGCTCAGGACGGCCCCGCCCTGCTCGTGAGTGTCCAGGGCCGCGCAGAGCACGTCGAAGCGGCCGTGGGCTCGGCCGTCCGCGCACCGGATGACCGGTTTCAGCCGAGCAGCGTCGCGACGACCACCAGCACCGGCACCGACAACACCGTCGACACCAGGATCGAGTCCCGAGCCAGCCGTTCGCCCACCCCGTAACGGGACGCGTACGTGAAGAGGTTCTGCGCGGCGGGCAGCGCCGATGTCACCACCACGTCGAGGAGTGGGGACCCGCGCAGTCCGAACACCCCCGCCGCCAGGGCCCAGGCCGCAGCGGGCTGGCCGAACGCCTTCAACGCGACCGACAGCAGCACGAGGTGACGGTCCGGGCCGCGGCCCGGCATCGTGCTCCCGCACAGGGAGATGCCGAAGGCGAGCAGGACCGCGGGGACGGACATGTTGCCGATCAGGGTGACGGGGTCCATGACGGGGGCGGGGACGCGGACGCCGGCCGCCGAGACCGCGACTCCGGCGAGGGAGCCCAGCGCGATCGGGTTGCGAAGGGGGGTGAGCAGGCTTCGCCACATCGGGCCCTGCTCGCCGTCCCTTTCCGACAGGTCCAGGATCGTCAGCGCGACCGGCGTGAGCAGGAGCAACTGGAACAGCAGCACCGGAGCCACCAGCGAGGCGTCACCCAGGACGTACACCGCGATCGGGATGCCGAGGTTGCCCGAGTTGACGTAACCGGAGCACAGCGCGCCGATCGTGGTACGGCCGACTCCCCAGCCCCGTACGACCCCCACGGCGACGAAGACGCCCGCCGCCGCTGCCGTGCTCAGCGCGGTCACCAGCAGGCGGCTGGAGAAGATCACCGACAGGTCGGCCCGGGCCAGCGTGGTGAACAGCAGGGCCGGTGAGGCGACGTGGAAGGCGAGCTTGGTCAGTACCTCGCGGCCGTGGTCGCCGAGATGACCGGCCCGGCCGATGACGTATCCGACGCCGATGACGACCGCGATGACCGCGAACCCCGTCAGCACTCCCTGCACGGCACCTCCTCAGGGGTGAGAAGGCCGTGCGGTATCCAGGGCGGTGCTGATGGTTGGGGCATACAGGTAACCCTCCGGGGAAGGAGGGCCGCAGGTCAATTTGATCCCGTTCCGTGGGCGGCGAGCGGCCGGCGGCTGGCGGTGGGCGGCGGGTAGTGGGTGGCGGGAAGTGGTCATTTGTCAGCCGCGGCCGGGACGCCGACGCGATGAGTTACGCCCGCCTGCCCCGTCTACCGATCGTGGACGCCATGACACCCGCTGTACTCGTACTGACCGGCCCCGTCACCCGTGACGAGGCGGCCGGGCTCTGCGACGACGTGCGGACGCTGCTGGAAGCCCCCCGGGCCGAGGTCGTGGTGTGCGATGTCGCGGGCCTCGGACCGCCGGGGCTCCGGGCCGTCGACCTGCTCGCGCGACTGCAGCTCGCCGCCAAGCGGGCCGGGGGCCGGATCCGGCTGCGCGACCCCGACCCCGCCCTACACGCCCTCCTTGACCTGGTCGGCCTCGGCATCGAGGTGGAGGGGCAGGCCGAACAGCGGGAACCAGCGCTGGGTGTCGAGGAAGCAGTGGAACCCGGTGATCCGCCCGTCTGAGATCTCCAGCACCTGCACCGCCCAGGGAGCGAAGCCGCCCTTCTCCGGGTCCGGCTTGTACTGGGCGAACCCCGGCAGGCCGTTGACCTGGACCGGCAGCAGACGGGAACCCGCGCACGGGGCGCCGAGGGTCGTCATGAAGCCGGTGATGTCCTGGGGGCCGGTCAGCCACAGGTCGAACGGCGGCATCGTCATGATGGCGTCCTCGTGCAGCAGAGCCGTCAGCGCCGTCATGTCGTAGCCCTCGAACGCCGCCACATAGCGCTCCAGCAGCTTCTGCTGCTCCTCGTCCAGCGGATCGGACACGGCCGCGTCGGAGCCGTGCTGCTCCCGCTCGGCGAGCGTCGCACGGGCCCGCTGCAGCGCGCTGTTGACCGACGCGACCGAGGTGTCGAGCAGTTCGGCTACCTCGCTCGCCCTCCAGGCCAGCACCTCGCGCAGGATCAGCACGGCGCGCTGCTTGGGCGGGAGCTGCTGCAGGGCGGCCATGAACGCGAGCCGCACGGACTCCTTGGCCACGGCCGCCTCCGCCGGGTCCTGGACAGCCGGGAGCACACGCGTGTCGGGCATCGGTTCCAGCCAGGTGTGGTCGGGGCGGGGCGACAGGGCGGCCTGGGCGAGCGGAGTGGACTCCGAGAGGTCCATGGGGCGGGCGCGCTTGTTTCCGGCGCTCAGCATGTCGAGGCAGACGTTGGTGGCGATGCGGTAGAGCCAGGAGCGGAGGCTGGAGCGGCCCTCGAACTTCTCGTAGTTGCGCCAGGCCCGGACCATGGTGTCCTGGACCGCGTCCTCGGCCTCGAAGGAGGAGCCGAGCATGCGGTAGCAGTAGCCGGTCAGCTCTTTTCGGTGTTTCTCGAGCCTCACGTCGAGGTCTGTCGTCGTCGTGCCGTTCGTCATCGTCCACCCACCCCTGTGGCCGTTCCTGTCCGTGCGCGTCTTTTGCGCCCCAGCACTCCGGAAGCTACCGCAGCCCACTGACAATGGCCTGGGGAGCGGGGAAAGGGGCAGGTGGAAGGGGTGTTGCGGCCCGAGGGATCCTCGCCCCCCGCCAGAGGGGTCCGCCCTTTTTCAGCCCGTCCGGCGTTTGAGGACGAGGCCCGTTCAGGGCCGAAACGGGGGTCTGGGGGCGGCAGCCCCCAGGGACGGGTAGGGGCGGCGGGGGCGAAAACCCTCAGCTCGCTGTCAGTGCCCCCCGCCGCGCAGCGACCCGCGCCGCCCGCGACCCGAGCACCGTGATCGTCACGACGCCGAACACCGCCAGCAGACCCACGCCCACCGTTCCGGCCCAACCGCTCGCGTGGAAAGCCACCGCCCCCAGCGTGCTCCCGGCGCTCGACCCGATGTAGTACGCCGACTGGTACAGCGCCGACGCCTGCGCCCGCCCCTTCGTCGCGGTCTTGCTGACCGCCGACGACGCGACCGCGTGCCCCGCGAAGAAACCCGCGGTGATCAGCACCAGACCCAGCAGGACCAGCGGCAGCGAATCCGCCAGGGACAGCAGCAGGCCCGCCGCGGTCGTACCGCCGCCCGCGTACAGCGCGCCGCGGCGGCCCAGGCGGCCCACCAGCCGGCCGGCCGTCGACGCCGACACCGTGCCCACCAGGTAGACCAGGAAGATCGAGCCGACGATGCCCTGGGGAAGGTTGAACGGGGCCTCGGTCAGGCGGTAGCCGATGACCGTGTAGACGCCGCCGAACACCGTCATGAACAGCGCGCCGATCGCGTACAGCCGGCGCAGCAGCGGGTTGGACAGGTGGTCGCGGACCGTACGGGCCAGCACCCGCGGCCGCAGCGAGCCCGCCGCGAAGTGCTTCGGCGCCGGCAGCAGCGCCCGGAAGGCCACCGCGCACGCCACCGCGATCACGCCGATCACCGCGACCGCGACCCGCCAGCCCCACTCCTGCGCGACCCAGCCGGTGATGACCCGGCCGCTCATCCCGCCGACGCTGTTGCCCGCGACGAACAGTCCGATCGCGGTGACCAGCGCCTTGGGCGTGACCTCTTCCGCGAGATAGGCCGTCGCCGAGGCCGGCAGACCGGCCAGCGCCGCGCCCTGGACCGCCCGCAGCACGACCAGCGCGGTCAGCGACGGGGCGAAGGGCACGAGCAGCCCGACGGTCACCGCGACCGCGAGCGAGGCCGTCATGACCGTACGGCGTCCGAAGCGTTCCGACAGGGCGCTCATCGGAAGGACGAACACCGCCAGTCCGCCGGTCGCGGCCGCCACCGTCCAGCTCGCCTCGCTCGCCGCCACCCCGAACTCACCGGAGATCAACGGCAGCAGGGCCTGCGTGGAATACAGCAGTGCGAAGGTCGCCACGCCCGCGAGGAAGAGGGCGAAGCTCATCCGGCGGTAGCCGGGGCCGCCCGGGGCCACACGGGAGTCGACGACAGGGGCAGAGGGTGCGGCGCCCACGACGGTGGACGCCCCGGTACTGGCGGGAGACATGCCTCGAAACTACGTACGGCCCCGGTCATCCGTCCAATGCATGAACTTGCCATAATCGTTCCCATGGTGCATCAGCCGAGCTCACAGACGCGCCTGTCACCATCCAGTGACACAGAAGACATGGTGATGTTGCTGGCCCCGCGCCTGGCCTACTTCGCCGGAGTCGCCCGTACCGAGCACGTCACCCGGGCCGCACAGGAGATGCAGGTACCCCAGTCGACGCTGTCCCGGGCGATGGTCCGCCTCGAGCAGGACCTGGGGGTGGACCTGTTCGCCCGCCACGGCCGCACGGTCTCCCTCACTCCGGCAGGCCGCACCTTCCTCGCCTCCGTCGAACGCGCCCTCGCCGAGATCGAGCGCGCCGCCGACGAGGTCCGCGCCGACGCCGACCCCGCCACCGGCAAGGTCGCCTTCGGTTTCCTGCACACCATGGGCGCCGAGACGGTCCCGGGCCTGCTCCACGCCTTCCGCGCCGACCACCCCCGCGTCCGCTTCAGCCTCGTCCAGAACTACGGCGAGGCGATGCTGGAGAAGCTCCGGTCCGGCGAACTCGACCTGTGTCTGACCTCCCCGGTCCCGGACGCCCCCGACCTCGTCGCCCGCCGCCTCGACGAACAGAGACTCCGCCTGGTCGTCCCCGCCGACCACCGTCTCGCCCCCCGCAGACGGGTCCGGCTGGCGGAGGCCGCCGACGAGGTCTTCGTGACCCTCGAACCCGGCTACGGACTCCGCCGCATCACGGACGACCTGTGCGAGGAGGCGGGCTTCAAGCCGAGGGTGGCCTTCGAGGGAGAGGAGGCCGAGACGCTGAGGGGGCTGGTGGCCGCGGGGCTCGGCGTCGCACTGCTGCCTCCGCCCGCCTTCCCCCGCCCGGGCGTCGTGGAACTGACCGTCACCGCTCCCCGAGCGGCACGCGAGATCGGCGTCGCCTGGCTCGACGGCCACCCGGACACACCCCCCGTGGCCGCGTTCAAGAAGTTCCTGCTCTCAAGACGCGGCAACCTGCTCCCGGGCTAGGGCCGCGGAAAACGGCGCGACCACCCACGAACAACCCGCACCCAGAACACGACAGGAGGTCCCGAGCTCTACCTCTGATCTTGGCCAGTGCTCCGCCCTTCAGGGCGGGGGTGAAGGCCATCCTTGGGTCGGAGGCGCGGAGCGCCGGAGTGCTCTGCGCCTCCGGGGTGATGGTCAGGCGGGGCGCTGCTGGTTTTCGATGTACTGCTTGACAATGCTCAGGCGTGCTCCGCCGCACGATCCGGCGAAGTAGGAACCGGACCAGAAGTGTCCGCCCCACAGGTACCGGCGGACGTGGCTGTCGTATTCCTGGCGGAGCCTGCGGGAGCTGACGCCCTTGAGGGAGTTGACCAGCTTGGAGAGCTGGACTTTGGGCGGGTAGTGCACGAGCAGGTGCACGTGGTCCTGTTCGCCGTTGAACTGCTTCAGCTCGGCCTCGAAGTCGGTGCAGACCTCCCGCATGATCTCTTCGGTGCGGATCAGCATGGCGTCGGTGAACGCATTCCGCCTGTACTTGGTGACGAAAACCAAGTGAACGTGCAGGTTGTAGACAACATGGCGACCGGTTCTGACATCGGGGTTAGGGTTCCAGCGCGGTGACATAAACCAATGCTAGGTTCTCGGTTGTGAGTCAAGGCACCCCGGTCAAGCGGCAGTTCGGGCACCGTGCCCGGCTTGCGCTGTCGCCTGCCGGGGTTCGCGCAGCGGATGATCAGGCGCACGCGGCTCGCACCATGTGGAACCTGCTGCACGCCTGGTGGCAGATGATGCCGAAGGAAAAGCGGACTCTCGCGAACGCGGACGCCGCGATTCGCCAGGCCCGCCAGGACATCGGCTTCCTTGCCGTCCTGCCCGCGCAGGCCGCGCAGGCGGTGCTCAAGACGTACGTCCGGGCGTGGAAGAACTGCTGGGAGGGCCGCGCCGACGCCCCGAACTTCAAGGGCCGGTTCCGCACGGTGATGTCCGTGGACATTCCGCAGGGCCGGGACCTGAACATCGTCCGCGCGCACCGCCGGTGGGGCATGGTCAACATTCCCAAGGTGGGCCGGGTGCGGTTCCGGTGGACCAAGGACCTGCCCGTGGGCAAGCACGCCGACGCGGAGAACCGGATCACCGGGGCCCGGCTGATCAAGGACGCGCTCGGCTGGCACATCGCCTTCCGTGTCCAGACCCTTCACAGTAGGCCCGAGCCCCACCAGGGGCCGGACATCGGCATCGACGTGGGCGTCACCGTGCCCATCGCCCTCTCGGACGGCGAAACCTATGAGCACGGCGCATGGCTGACGGAGAAGGAGAAGGCCAAGCTCCTGCACCTGGAGCAGCGTGCCGCGCAGCGTAAGCGGCATCGCAGGCCCGGCGAGCGCACCAGCCGCCGGCTGCACCGTACCTACGACCAGATCGCAGGACTCCGTGCGAAAGCCAAGCGCCGGGCCCTGGACTGGCAGCATCAGACGACCACCGCCATCGCCCGCACATACGGCACGGTCGTGGTCGAAGCACTCACCATCACGAACATGGTCAAGTCCGCCAGGGGAACGGTTGAAGATCCGGGCAAGAACGTGGCCCAGAAATCCGGGCTGAACCGCTCCATCAGCCAGGAGGCCTGGGGCCGCACGGTCACCATGCTGGCGTACAAGACCGCCCAGCACGGTGGCACCCTGGTCAAAGTTCCTGCTCCCGGCACTTCCCGGCGCTGCTCCGCCTGCGGCCACACCACGCCCGGCAGCCGGGAGTCCCAGGCCGTGTTCGTGTGCAAGAACCCGGACTGCGGCTGGTCGGGCAACGCCGACCACAACGCAGCCCGCAACGTCTTGCACCTGTACCGGATGGGCCTCGCGCTCATCCCGGCTGCCGGGAGGGCAGTCGTCAGGCGCGCGCAGCGCGTCAAGCCCGCTGCCGCAAGGTAAGCAGGAATCTCCCGGCTTCAGCCGGGAGAGCACTTCAACGCCGTAACGACTTCCCGAACCCGGCGGCCAACGGCATCCGAAGCCCCAGAGGAGGCGGAGCCGCCAACGCGTCCTCCACCGGCCGGGACAGCGCCCTCCCGAACAACGCTCCCATCACGAAGTCCTGGGCCAGCGCGTGCACTTCGTCCCTGTGCTGATGCAACCCATGCCCGTCGGAATGCACTTCGAACCGGCACACCTCCCGGTTAGCCTTCTTGGCCCGTGCCGCCAGCCGGAACGACAGCTCGGGATCCGTCCGTTCGTCGTTCGTGCCGTGCACGATCAACACCCGCCGCCCCGCGAGCTGTTTCACCGGTTCGGGCGGCGCCGCCACGTCCTCCTCCGGCAGCCAGGGTGCCAGCGCCACCACGGAGTTGACGGCTTCGTGCCCGCCCGCGTGCAGTGCCGCCCGGGCGCCCATGTCGACCCCGGTGAGGCAGACGGGGACGTCGCCGTAGCGTCGTACGGCCTCCTCCGCGGCCCATGCCGCGTCGTGTGCCAGATGCGCCTCGTGGCCGTTCCAGCCGCGGTAGCGGTAGTGGACGACATGGGTCGCGAGGCCCGCCTCGCGGCCCGCTCGGGTGATCCGGCGGCCCAGCGCGCGTACGGACGCGGCCGCCATCATGGGGGAGGGCCTGCGGTGGGAGACCTCGTCGCCGCCCGGGAGCAGCAGCACCACCCCGCTCACCGCCGTCGGCTCCGGACCGAGCGCCCGCCCCAGCCGGGCCGTGCGAACCGGCGTCGCTTGCTGTGCCATGACAGAACAGTGTCAGAAGCGCGGGTGTACGACACTGGTCGGGGCGGTCACCGTTACGTATCGGCGGATTCGTACACCCGGTGATCTACGCGCGTAGGAGTTAGAGTGCGGAAATGACGAGCAAGACTGACCGGATGGGGACCACCCCGAGCTCGGACCAGATCCGCCGGGCGCCCAAGGTGCTGCTGCACGACCATCTCGACGGCGGGCTGCGTCCCGGCACCGTCGTCGACCTCGCCCGGGACACCGGGTACGCCCAACTCCCCGAGACCGACCCGGACAGGCTCGGTGTGTGGTTCCGGGAGGCCGCCGACTCCGGTTCGCTGGAACGGTACTTGGAGACCTTCTCGCACACCGTCGGTGTGATGCAGACCCGGGACGCGCTGGTCAGGGTCGCCGCCGAGTGCGCCGAGGACCTCGCCGCGGACGGCGTCGTCTATGCCGAGGTGCGGTACGCCCCCGAGCAGCACCTGGACGGCGGACTCAGCCTCGAGGAGGTCGTCGAGGCGGTCAACGAGGGCTTCCGGGAAGGGGAGCGGCTCGCTCGCGCGGGCGGCAACCGGATCCGGGTCGGCGCCCTGCTCACCGCCATGCGGCACGCGGCCCGTTCCCTGGAGATCGCCGAACTCGCCAACCGCTACCGCGACCTGGGCGTGGTCGGCTTCGACATCGCGGGCGCGGAGGCCGGTTACCCGCCCACCCGGCACCTGGACGCGTTCGAGTTCCTCAAGCGGGAGAACAACCACTTCACCATCCACGCCGGCGAGGCGTTCGGGCTGCCCTCCATCTGGCAGGCCCTGCAGTGGTGCGGCGCCGACCGGCTCGGGCACGGTGTGCGCATCATCGACGACATCCAGGTCCACGAGGACGGCTCGGTCAAGCTCGGGCGGCTCGCCTCCTATGTCCGGGACAAGCGGATCCCGCTGGAGATGTGTCCCAGTTCCAACCTCCAGACCGGAGCGGCGGCCTCGTACGCCGAGCATCCGATCGGGCTGCTGCGCCGACTTCACTTCCGGGCGACCGTGAACACCGACAACCGCCTGATGTCCGGCACCAGCATGAGCCGGGAATTCGAGCACCTTGTCGAGGCGTTCGGTTACACGCTCGACGACATGCAGTGGTTCTCCGTCAATGCGATGAAATCAGCGTTCATTCCTTTCGATGAACGACTCGCCATGATCAATGACGTCATCAAGCCCGGATATGCCGAGCTGAAGTCCGAATGGCTGTTCCGGCAGACCGCTTCCACCAGCGGTTCTGCGGGCGAAGAGGGCTGATTCCCGGAAAAGCAGCGCACTGAGATGCGGGCGGACTCCCGCCATCCGTCCGCATTTCGATGTTTGCGGCGGCCACCTCGGCATGTTTACGGTCTTGGACCGCTCACATCCGCGTAAACCCATTTCGAGGACGCATTTCATGAAGCAGTCTGCTGCCAAGACCCTCGGTGTCGCCGCTCTCGGTGCCGCCTTCGCCGCCGCCGGTGCGGGCGCCGCGAACGCCGCCCCGGCGGTTCCGGACGCCACCCAGGCGCTGGACACCGTGTCCCACACGCTGCCGGCGGAGCACCTCACCAAGGAGCTGCCGGGCGGCGGTGAGGCGCTGGGCCAGGCGCAGCCCACGCTCGCCGGCGGGCTGTCCGCGGTGCAGCCGGTCGTCGAGAAGAACGTCGCCCAGGGCCCGACCGCCCCGGTCTCCGGTCTGCTCGGCGGTCTCCCGGTCGGTAAGGGCCTTCCCACGCAGGGCCTTCCCACGCAGGGCCTTCCCACGCAGGGCCTTCCCACGCAGGGCCTTCCCACGCAGGGCCTTCCGGTGAACGCCCTCCCGCTGGGCTGACCCGCACCGCCTCTGAACGCGCCGGTGGGGCGCACCCTCCGGACACGGGGTGCACCCCACCGGCGTACGCGCTTTCGCGGTCACCAGGCCGTGCGCGCGGCCTTCTCCTCGGACGGGAACAGGATCCACAGCGCGATGTAGAGCAGGAACTGCGGGCCCGGCAGCAGGCAGGAGAGCACGAAGATGACGCGCATCGTCGTCGCGGAGGTGCCGAAGCGCCGTGCCAGCGCGGCACACACTCCGCCGATCATGCGGCCGTTGGTGGGGCGGGCGAGGCGGGACATTGCGGCTCCTTCGTGAGCGTCTGTCGGAGGCGGTCCGAGTGACCGCCCCGTCTGACATCAAAGCTACGGAGACGAAGGGGACGAAGCGTCGCTCTACGGTGCGATCCCGACCCTGGGAATCGTCGGGGTCCGACCCTGAGACGGGTCCTCCTGGCGGACGGAGCGGAGCTCGGCGCGCTCCTTCCTGCGGCGGATCCAGGAGCGGGCGACCGGCACCAGGAGCGCGTGCGCGAGGGCCACGCCCACCGTGTTCAGGAGCAGCGAGTCGATGTCGACGCGCTGCCCGGGCGCCCCGGTCTGCAGCAGTTCGATGCCCAGCGAGATCAGGGCACCGGCAGCGGTCGTACGGATCAGGGAGGCGAGCGGGGAGACGGCGAGCCTGCCGTGCGTCAGCGGAAGCAGCACACCCAGCGGGGCCAGCAGCCCGAGCCCCCCGGCGATCCGCCGGGCGGCCTCCACGCGGCCCAGCGCCAGATCCGACCGGATACCGGCCAGCGGATGCAGATTGGGCGGCATCACATAGGGCACGTCCAGCGGCCGCAGCGTGTACCAGGCGACGAACGCGAGATGTGCGGCAAGGAGGACACCCCCTGCCACACGGACGCTGATCGCGGCGCTGCCGCCGATGGAGCCTTGACGCTGCACGCCCCCCTAGACGCGGCCTCCGGCACGATCGGTTCCGGGATACCCACAGGTACGTGCATGAGGCTTCCACCACACCCGTACGTCAGCCGCTGGTCACCTCGGCGGACGGCGGCTCCGCGCTGCCCGGCCGGGCGCGGACATCGTTCGTGCACGCGTAGCGGCGCGGTGGCGTGCGGTCCGGGCCGCCGAGGACGACCGAGCCGTCGCCCTCGGCCGCCGCCGAGTCGGAGAACGTGCACACCAGCTGGGCGAGGGCGTAGGAGGTGAGGTCGCCGGGCGGGCTGCTCAGCCGGAGGGCGTCCACCGGGTCCTTGGGGCGCGGTCCGCTCACCGTCATGCCGCCGCGTACGTCCGTGGTGTAGCCGGCCTCCTTCTCCGCGGTCGACGGCGTCGCGGCGAGCTCGTCCAGCAGCCCCTGGGCCACCAGCACCCGCCGCGCGGAGTCCGCCGTACCGTCCGGGACCCGCACGGTACGGTCGACGGCCACCAGGGACGAGCCGCACAGCAGGAACACCTGCACCGGCAGCCCGCGCGAGGCCTGGGTGGAGACGTCCGGTTCGGACAGCGAACACCGCACCCGGGACGGCGCGGGCCCGAAGTCGGTCGGCACCTCCGTGGCCCGGATCCCGCACCCGGCGAGCAGCAGGGGGAGTACGGCGAGTCCAAGGAGCGCCGGCAGGCGTCGTACGGTCATCAGTCGTCCCCCTCGGCCTTCTCGCCCTCGCCGGCCTCGTCCATGAGCGGCGACGAGTCCCGGGGCAGCCACAGCGTGAACACCGCGCCGCCCTTGGGGGAGTTGGCGGCGGTGATGTCACCGCCGTGGATGTGGGCGTTCTCCAGCGCGATGGACAGGCCCAGGCCGCTGCCCTCGGAGCGCGGCCGGGAGGCGCTGGCCTTGTAGAACCGGTCGAAGACGTGCGGCAGGACGTCCTCGGGGATGCCGGGCCCGTGGTCCCGCACCTCGATGACGACCTTCGCACCGTCCTCGTCGGACTCCCGTACGGCGACCCGCACCGGCGAGCCCCCGTGCTTGAGGGCGTTGCCGATCAGGTTGGCCATGATCACGTCCAGGCGGCGCGGGTCGAGGCGGGCGTGGATGCCGCGCTCGGCGTCCAGCTCCACCGCGTCCAGCCAGGCCCGCGCGTCGATGCACGCGGTGATCTGGTCGACGACGTCCACGTCGTCCAGCACCAGCCGGGCGGTGCCCGCGTCGAAGCGGGTGACCTCCATCAGGTTCTCGACCAGGGAGTTCAGTCGCCGTGTCTCGCTGACGACGAGCCGTACGGCGGGCTCGATCATCGGGTCCATGGACCCGGACTCCATCTCCAGCTCCTCCTCCAGCACCTCCGTCACGGCGGTGATGGCGGTCAGCGGCGTCCGCAGCTCATGGCTCATGTCGGCGACGAAGCGGCGGGAGGCGTCGTCCCGGGCGGCCATGTCGGCCACCCGTTTCTCCAGCGCCTCGGCCGCGTTGTTGAACGTCCGTGACAGATCGGCGAGTTCGTCCGTCCCCGACACCCTGAGCCGGGTGTCCAGCTTCCCCTCGCCGAGCCGGCGCGCGGCGACCCCGAGACGCTGCACCGGCTTCAGCACGGTCGAGGCGGCGGCCTGCGCGAGCAGAGCGGAGCCGATCAGCGCGAGCCCCGTGGCGATACCCAGCGACCAGGCCAGCGAGTTGAGGTCCTTCGCCTCCGGCTCCAGCGACTTGACCATGTAGCCGGTGGGCCCGCCGTCGATCACCTTCGTACCCGCGACCAGATACGGGGTGCCGTGGAGCACCACCCGCTGCCAGTAGAGGTGGAACGCGTCCTTGTTGGCGGAGCTGACCGGCTGCTTCCGGTTCACCGCCGCGCGCAGCGACTCGGGCACGTCCTGCACGGTGAACCCGTTCAGCGCACCGGAGTTGCCGTACACCGTCGTGCCGCTCGCGTCCTCGGCGACCAGCACGACACTGAAGCGCTGGCTGCTGTTGGCCATCTGCCCCGCGGTGTGCTGCAGTTCGTCCTGCGAGGGGTTCGGGGGCAGCGCGCCCGCCCGGTTCTGCATCTCCTGCTCGAAGTCGCGCAGCACCGCGTCCTGGGTGCGGGTGAGCACGGCCTCGCGGTTGAGCCAGTACGCGATCCCGGACGCGGACACCGCGGCGGTCAGCGCCACCAGGGCGAACACCACGACCAGCCGCAGCCGCAGACTGGTGAACCGCAGCCTCGACCACACCTTCCTGCGATCCGCGGCCCAGCCCCGGATCCCCCCGTGCGCTTGGGTCACTGAGGAGTGTCCAGCCGGTAGCCGACACCGCGGACCGTACGGATCAGCGTCGGGGACGACGGCACGTCCTCGACCTTGGCGCGCAGCCGCTGCACACAGGCGTCCACCAGCCGCGAGTCGCCCAGGTAGTCGTGCTCCCACACCAGCCGCAGCAACTGCTGCCGCGACAGCGCCTGGCCCGGCCGCCGGCTGAGCTCCAGCAGCAGCCTGAGCTCGGTCGGGGTGAGCTGGAGGTCCTCGCCGTTCTTCGTCACGGTCATGGCCGCACGGTCGATGACCAGCGAACCGAAGGCGGCCGAGTCGGTGGCCTCCCGTTCGCCGCGCCGCAGCACGGCCCGGATCCGGGCGTCGAGGACCCGCCCCTGCACCGGCTTGACGACATAGTCGTCGGCACCGGACTCCAGCCCGACCACGACGTCGATGTCGTCACTGCGCGCGGTCAGCAGGATGATCGGCAGCTGGTCCGTGCGCCGGATGCGCCGGCACACCTCGAACCCGTCGATGCCGGGCAGCATCACGTCCAGCACGATCAGGTCCGGCCGCTGCTCACGCAGCAGCTTCAGGCCGTCCTCGCCGGTGGCAGCGGTGGCAACCCGATGTCCCTGGCGCGTCAGAGACAGCTCCAGGGCCGTACGGATGGCGTCGTCGTCCTCGATCAGCAACAGGGAAGGCACGGGGGTCATTCTGACCCATGGCGGGGCGGGGCTGCGACACCTGGAGGAATACCGGTAGCCACCTGTATTTTCCCGGGCCTTCGGCGCTCCTGTCCGTGGGTGACCGACGGCGGGCTGGACGGGGTCGTGTCCGTGCCCGGGAGCGACCCCTCAGGGGGCCTGTGACAGGTCTGTGACAGTCGGCGGACACGGCGATGAAGTGGCCCCGGCAAGCTTTTCGGCACAGGCAAGGAAGCACGGCGGAACACCGGGGAAGTCCACGACGGGGGGCGCGAGATGAACACGCTGCACAGCACCAGCACTAGCGCAGTGATCACGCGGCTCCACGACGTGAACGGGGGCCGGGGTTCTGAGAAGTCCGGTGTTGTGAGCGGGCGGGGGTGCGCTCGCGGTGCCGGGCGTCAGCACACCGGGTACATGACGGTGGTTGACGCACACACGGGGGAAACGCACGGGGGAACGGCGTACGGGGAGGGCTCGGGGGAGCGTCGCTCGCTGTCGGAGGTGGAGTTCACCGCCTACGTCCAGGAGCGCCGCGCCTCCCTGTACGCAACCGCCTACCACCTGACCGGCGACCGCTTCGAGGCCGAGGACCTGCTGCAGAGCGCGTTGTTCTCGACGTACAAGGCGTGGGACCGGATCAGCGACAAGGCGGCGGTCGGCGGATACCTCCGCCGCACCATGACCAACCTGCACATCAGCGCGTGGCGTCGCCGCAAGCTGAACGAGTACCCGACCGAGGAACTGCCGGAGACGCCCGGCGACACGGACGCGATGCGCGGCACCGAACTGCGCGCGGTCCTGTGGCAGGCGCTGGCCCGGTTGCCCGAACTCCAGCGCACCATGCTGGTCCTGCGCTACTACGAGGGCCGCACGGACCCGGAGATCGCGGAGATCCTCGACATCAGTGTCGGCACGGTGAAGTCCAGCATCTGGCGGTCGCTCCGCCGGCTGCGCGAGGACGAGGTCCTCAGCTTCGACCGTGACGAGCAGAACGCCTTCGGGGAGCTTGTCGCCTGAGGGTGGGGGGAGCAGTAGGTACGGGGGAGCAGTAACTGGGGGGCAACGGGGGTCGCGGGGGACCAACGGGGGAAGCACCAGGAGCGGGACTGGAGGGCCGGGGGGTCCGTCCAGTCCCGCTTTGGTGTGCGCCGGGCGCCTGCATTCCTTTCGCGGGGACCGGTTCACGTTCCTTTCGCGCGGACCGGTTCACGGTCTTGCGGTCCTACGACGGCGAAGGGGCCGAACTCGCTCAGGCGGCCGGGGTCGTCGCCGGGCGGGGGCCCGTCGCGGCCGTGGCCAGGCGGGTCAGGGCCTCGTCCTTGTCGCAGGCGTACGCGCCCAGCGCCGTCTGGCGGGTCACGATGGAACGCTCCGCGCGCATCAGGCGCCAGCCGCGGCGCAGCAGGAACGGCACCGACTTGCGGCCTTCCCTCAGGTCCCGCAGAAAGCGCCGGCGGAAGGTCTTCACCGGGCCGCGGCTCAGGCACAGCGCGTCGGCCAGCACGCCCAGTTCACGGCAGCGCGTGATGATCTCGGCGGCGAAGATGCCTTCCGCGATGAACAGCGGGGTCCGCCCCACGTCGACCGACTCCTCGCCGGTACGGGCGCTGAGCGCGATGTCGTAGACGGGGACCTTCGTGCGGCCCGTGCGGCACAGGTCCATGATCGCGGCGAGCGCCACGTCCGCGTCCCAGGAGTCCGGGTGGTCCCAGTCGATGTCGGAGCTCCCCGCGACCAGTGGCAGCGTCGGGTCGTCGCCCTCCTTGTAGAAGTCGTCGAGGCGCAGCACGGGAAGCCCGGAGCGGGCGGCGACGAGGGACTTGCCCGAGCCCGAGGGGCCGCAGAGCAGCACGACACGGGCGGACGGAGGGGGAAGGATGCTCACGGGACACCAGTTTGACGCATCCCGTACGCCCTGCCGACCCCACGGGTCGGCTTTGAAGCGCGCGTCACACTTCAACTACCGTTCGTGTCAGCTCGATTACCCTGTGCCGGCGAAGTTGGCAGGGCGCATGGTCGGCCACGTCACCGGCCCGGTGACCGGCCTCAAGCCCAACCCGCTCGCCGGCACCGGCGTCGCCCCCCTCGACAACGGCGTCGGCACCCAGGTGGGCGACTTCAAGCCGCTGACCTCGCAGGCGCTCACCGGACCGGTCGCGCAGGCGCGGTCGATCGGTGCGATTCCGGTGCTGGGGGAGGCGGTGAAGGCGCTGGGCGGCTGAGGCCGGCGCACACGGAGGAAGCCGCGCCGCCCCGGACGGAGAGGTGACGCGGCTTCAGGGCCGTCGCGCCGTCGCGTCGACCGCCTCGGTGTCGGGTCCTCAGTACTCGGTATCGGGTCCGTCAGTACGAGGAGCCGGACGCGCCCAGGGCGCCCGTCGGGTGCCAGACCGTCTTCGTCTCCAGGAACGCCGTCATGCGGTCGATGCCGGGTGTCGCCGACCAGTCGTCCACAGGCTGTGGACGCAGGACGCGCTTCAGGTTGTCGGCCGCCGCGATCTCCAGGTCCTTGGCCAGAACCTCGTCGGCGCCCGCCAGGTCGATCGCGTTCACGTCCTGGTGTGCCGCCAGCGGGGTGGCGATCTCGGCCGTACGGCCGGAGAGAACGTTGACGACACCTCCGGGGACGTCGGAGGTGGCGAGGACCTCGCCGAGGGAGAGGGCCGGGAGGGGGGACCGCTCGGAGGCCACCACGACCGCCGTGTTGCCGGTCGCGATCACCGGGGCGATCACCGAGACCAGGCCCAGGAACGACGACTCCTGCGGGGCCAGGACCGCGACGACACCCGTCGGTTCCGGGGAGGACAGGTTGAAGAAGGGGCCGGCGACCGGGTTGCCGCCGCCGATCACCTGGGCGATCTTGTCGGTCCAGCCCGCGTACCAGACCCAGCGGTCGATGCTCGCCTCCACGACCGCGGCCGCCTTGGACTTCGACAGGCCCTCGGCATCGGCGACCTCGTGGACGAACTGGCCCTTGCGGCCCTCCAGCATCTCCGCGACGCGGTAGAGGACCTGGCCCCGGTTGTACGCCGTGGCCCCGGACCAGCCGCCGAACGCCTTGCGCGCGGCGACGACCGCGTCACGGGCGTCCTTGCGGGAGGAGAGGGGCGCGTTCGCCAGCCACTTGCCCTGTGCGTCGGTCACCTCGTACACCCGGCCGCTCTCGGAACGCGGGAACTTCCCGCCGACGTACAGCTTGTAGGTCTTGAAGACGCTGAGTCGCTGCTGCTCGGTCTTGTCGGTCTTCTCAGACATCGAGGTACGCCTCCAGGCCGTGGCGGCCGCCCTCGCGGCCGAAGCCCGACTCCTTGTACCCGCCGAACGGCGAGGTCGGGTCGAACTTGTTGAACGTGTTGGACCAGACGACGCCCGCGCGGAGCTTGCTGGCGACGGCGAGGATCCGCGACCCCTTCTCCGTCCAGATGCCCGCCGACAGGCCGTACGGGGTGTTGTTGGCCTTGGCGACGGCCTCGTCCGGGGTGCGGAAGGTGAGGACCGACAGGACCGGGCCGAAGATCTCGTCGCGGGCGACGGTGTGCGCCTGGGTGACCTTGGTGAAGAGCGTCGGGGCGAACCAGTAACCGGAGGAAGGGAGTTCGCACGCCGGGGACCAGCGCTCGGCGCCCTCCGCCTCGCCCTGCTCGACGAGCGAGGTGATGCGGGTGAGCTGCTCCTCGGAGTTGATCGCGCCGATGTCCGTGTTCTTGTCCAGCGGGTCGCCGAGACGGAGAGTGGACAGGCGGCGCTTGAGGGAGTCCAGCAGCTCGTCCTCGATCGACTCCTGGACCAGCAGGCGGGAGCCCGCGCAACAGACCTGGCCCTGGTTGAAGAAGATGCCGTCGACGATGCCCTCGACGGCCTGGTCGATCGGGGCGTCGTCGAAGACGATGTTGGCGCCCTTGCCGCCGAGTTCGAGGGTCAGCTTCTTGCGGGTGCCGGCGACGGTCCTCGCGATCTCCTTGCCGACGGCCGTGGAACCGGTGAAGGCGACCTTGTTCACGTCCGGGTGCGCGACGAGCGCGGCGCCCGTGTCGCCGTATCCCGGAAGGATGTTGACGACACCCCTGGGCAGGCCCGCCTGGCGGCAGATGTCCGCGAAGAAGAGGGCGGACAGGGGCGTCGTCTCGGCGGGCTTCAGAACGACCGTGTTGCCGGTCGCGAGCGCCGGGGCGATCTTCCACGCCAGCATCAGGAGCGGGAAGTTCCAGGGGATGACCTGGCCCGCGACGCCGAGCGGCCGGGGGCCGGCGCCGAAACCGGCGTGGTCGAGCTTGTCGGCCCAGCCCGCGTAGTAGAAGAAGTGCGCGGCGACCAGGGGCAGGTCGGCGTCGCGGGTCTCTTTGATGGGCTTGCCGTTGTCCAGGGTCTCCAGGACGGCCAGTTCGCGGCTGCGCTCCTGGATGATCCGGGCGATGCGGAAGAGGTACTTCGCGCGCTCGGAGCCGGGCAGCGCGGACCACTTCCCGAAGGCCTTCCGGGCCGCCCTGACCGCCCGGTCGACGTCCTCGGCGCCGGCCTGGGCGACCTCGGACAGCACTTCCTCGGTGCTCGGCGAGACCGTCTTGAAGACCTTGCCGTCCGCCGCCTCCGTGAACTCGCCGTCGATGAACAGCCCGTACGAGGGGGCGATGTCGACGATCGCGCGGGACTCGGGTGCGGGTGCGTAATCGAATGCCGATGCCATGATGATCAGTCCACCGTCACGTAGTCGGGGCCGGAGTAGCGGCCGGTGGCCAGCTTCTGACGCTGCATCAGCAGGTCGTTCAGGAGCGAGGAGGCGCCGAAGCGGAACCAGTGGTTGTCCAGCCAGTCCTCGCCGGCGGTCTCGTTGACCAGGACCAGGAACTTGATGGCGTCCTTGGAGGTGCGGATGCCGCCGGCCGGCTTCACCCCCACCTGTACCCCGGTCTGCGCCCGGAAGTCGCGCACCGCCTCCAGCATGAGCAGGGTGTTCGCGGGTGTGGCGTTCACCGCCACCTTGCCGGTCGACGTCTTGATGAAGTCCGCCCCGGCCAGCATCCCGAGCCAGCTCGCTCGGCGGATGTTGTCGTACGTCGACAGCTCGCCCGTCTCGAAGATGACCTTGAGGCGGGCGTCGGTGCCGCAGGCCTCTTTCACGGCGACGATCTCGTCGTAGACCTTCAGGTACTTGCCCGCGAGGAACGCGCCGCGGTCGATGACCATGTCGATCTCGTCGGCGCCGGCCGCGACGGCCTCGCGGACGTCCGCCAGTTTCACACTGAGCGGGGCCCGGCCCGCCGGGAACGCGGTGGCCACCGAGGCGACCTTGACGTCGGAGCCGGCGACGGCCTGCTTGGCGGTGGCCACCATGTCGGGGTAGACGCAGACGGCCGCGGTCGAGGGGGCCGTCCGGTCGGTCGGGTCGGGGCGGACCGCCTTGGCGCCGAGCGCCCGGACCTTGCCCGGGGTGTCCGCGCCTTCCAGCGTCGTCAGGTCGACCATCGAGATGGCGAGGTCGATGGCGTACGCCTTCGCGGTCGTCTTGATGGAACGGGTGCCGAGCGAGGCGGCGCGCGCCTCCAGGCCGACCGCGTCGACGCCGGGCAGTCCGTGCAGGTGGCTGCGCAGCGTGCTGTCTGACGCGGTGACGTCGGCCAGTGCGTGAGCTGCGTTCGGTGCAGTGGTGGGCATGGTCACCAGACGAGCATATCTACGCGCGTAGCGGCTGTACAGGGTGGGTCGGGTATCGGGGGGACCGGGCCGGGCACCGGGTGGCGGTCGGCGTGCGGGTGTGGGTCGGCTTGGGGGTGCGAGGGGGCGGGGTGGCGTCGGGTGCGGGGGTCGCCGGGGCGTCGGGCAGAATCGGAGTCATGACGACCCCGGAGCCCCAGCCACCCGCGCCGCAGCCGCCGGTACCCCAGTACGACGACCGCGTCCACCGGTCCGCCGCGGGCATCGCCGGCGGGGTTCTGCTGCTCGCCATCGCCTGCTGGCTCGGCATCGACGCGATCGTCGCCGGGAAGGGCAGCACGCCGTGGCGGGCGCTTGCCGCGCTGCTGCTCGTGGTGCCGCTGGTGATCGCCTTCACGCTGCGGCCCGCGGTGTACGTGGGCGACGACCGGCTGCGTATCCGCAACCCGTTCCGGATCATCGTGCTGCCCTGGGGTCAGATCGACGATCTGCGCTCCGGCTACTCGAACGAGGTCCTCACCAAGACCGGCGCGAAGTTCCAGCTGTGGGCCGTGCCCGTCTCGCTGCGGGCCCGCAACAAGGCGGCGCGGCGGGAGGCCCGGCGCAGCGCACAGGAGGGCGGGATGTTCGGGGGCGGGGGCCCGCGAGGTGGCGGGCTCGGCGGGGCACGTGGAGGCCTGTCCGGGAGCCGGGGCGCGGTGCCGGACGGGCCCGTGCGGGCGGAGAGCGACCAGGTCATGGATGACCTGCGCGAGGTGCTGGAGGCGCGGGGGGCGGAGAAGTCGGCGCAGGGTGAGGTCGTGGTGCGGTGGGCCTACGAGATCCTGGCGCCGGCCGGGGCGGGTGCGGTGCTGTTGGCGGTCTTGCTGGCGGTCTGACGTTTTCGGCGGGTGGGGGTGGGGCTCTGTCGGCGTGCGGTGGAGCTCTGCCGGTGTGCGGTCGGGCTCTGTCGGCGTGTGCTGGAGCTCTGCCGGTGTGCGGTCGGGCTCCGTCGGTGTGCGCTGGAATCCTCCCGGCGTGTGGAGGCCGGTCGGTGTCCGGGAGGCCTGCCGTCGTGAGTGATCGTCGGCAGGCGCCCGTGCTGCGGACTGGCGACGGCGGTCAGATCCCTGCCGCGGTGGACAGGTCCCGCTTGATCGCCGAGAGCAGGTCCGTCGCCTTCGCGTGTGCCGCCGGGAGGTCCGCGTGTGCCGCGACCGGGACGACCACCTCCAGGTAGCACTTCAGCTTCGGCTCCGTGCCGCTGGGGCGGACGATGACGCGGGCGCCGTCGAGCGTGTAGCGCAGGCCGTCGGTGGGCGGGAGTGTGTCCGTGCCCTGGGTGAGGTCCTCGGCGCGGGTGACCGTGAGACCGGCGAGCCGGGCCGGGGGCTGCTCGCGCAGGCGCCGCATCGCGTCGGTGATGAGCGACAGGTCCTCCACGCGCACCGAGAGCTGGTCCGTGGCGTGCAGGCCGTGTTCGACCGCGATGTCGTCCAGGAGGTCGAGGAGGGTGCGGCCCTCTTCCTTGAGCGTGGAGGCGAGTTCCGTGATCAGCAGGGCGGCCGTGACGCCGTCCTTGTCGCGTACGCCGTCGGGGTCCACGCAGTAGCCGAGGGCCTCCTCGTAGCCGTAACGCAGGCCCTGCACGCGGGCGATCCACTTGAAGCCGGTGAGGGTCTCCTCGTAGGGCAGGCCGGCCTTCCCGGCGATACGGCCGAGGAGGGAGGAGGAGACGATCGACTCGGCGAAGGTGCCCCGCGCTCCGCGGTGGACCAGGTGGGTGGCGAGGAGAGCACCCACCTCGTCGCCGCGGAGCATGCGCCAGTCGCTGTTGTCCTTGACCGCGACGGCCAGGCGGTCCGCGTCCGGGTCGTTGGCGATGATCAGGTCCGGGTTCGTCTCGCGGGCCTTGGCGAAGGCCAGGTCCGTCGCGCCGGGCTCCTCCGGGTTGGGGAAGGCGACGGTGGGGAAGTCCGGGTCGGGGTCGGCCTGCTCGGTGACGAGAGCGGGGGCCGGGAAGCCCGCGCGGGCGAAGGCGGCGAGCAGGACGTCCTTTCCGACGCCGTGCATCGCCGTGTACACCGTGCGGGCGGTCCGGGGGGAGCCGGGGGCGAGGACGGCGTCCGTGCGGGCGAGGTAGGCGTCGAGGACGCTGTCGTCGAGGGTGTCCCAGCCGGTGTCGGGACGGGGGACGTCGTTCAGGGTGCGGATCGCGTCGATCTCGGCGGCGATCCCGGCGTCCGCCGGGGGGACGATCTGGGAGCCGTCGCCGAGGTACACCTTGTAGCCGTTGTCGCGGGGCGGGTTGTGACTGGCGGTGACCTCCACGCCGGCGACCGCGCCGAGGTGCCGTATGGCGAACGCCAGGACGGGGGTGGGGAGCGGGCGGGGGAGTACGGCCGCACGCAGGCCCGCGCCGGTCAGGACGGCGGCGGTGTCCCGGGCGAAGTCGGCGGACTTGTGGCGGGCGTCGTAGCCGATGACGACGAGGCCGTTGCGGTGGCCCCTGGCGTCGAGGTACGCGGCGAGGCCGGCGGCGGCGCGGATGACGACGGCGCGGTTCATGCGCATCGGGCCGGCGCCCAGTTCGCCGCGCAGACCCGCGGTGCCGAACTGGAGGGTGCCGCTGAAGCGTGCGGTGAGCTCGGTGACGTCTTCGGCGTCGATGAGCTTGGCGAGCTCTTCGCGGGTGTCCGGGTCGGGGTCCTCGGCGAGCCAGGTCCTGGCCCGGGCGATGAGATCGTCGTGCACGGTTCGGTCAGCCTCTCGTTGTCGTTGTGTGCAGGTTCGGTGGGGGCGGGCGTTTTGCGCAGTTCCCCGCGCCCCTGAGGCCTGCGGCAGCCTGCGCGGCTCCGGTGGGGGCTTGTGCAGCGCGTGCGCGTGCGTTGTAGGTCGGGGCCGGGTGGGGGGGTGTCCGTCCTCGGTCCGGCGGCTCGGTCCCTCACGTGGTGCTCGGTGCCGGACGCCTGGTGCTCGGTGCCGGACGCCGGCCGCTGCGGGCGGACACCCCCCACCCTGTCCCCTGCTCGCCGTACTCGGCCAACGGTCCATCGTGGCACGCGTGACCGCACCCACCTAGGGGCGCGGGGAACTGCGCGACCAGCCCCCACGGGCCCGCAGCCGCCGGACGACAGCACCCGGCACCCCTTGGGCAATCCTCAGATCCGCCCGAGCACCTGCGCCAGCAGGGAGCCCATCCGGGTGGCGCTGTCGCGGCCGGCCCGCAGGACCTCCTCGTGGTTGAGGGGCTCGCCCGTCATACCGGCGGCCAGGTTGGTCACCAGGGAGATGCCCAGGACCTCGGCGCCCGCCTCGCGTGCGGCGATGGCCTCCAGGACCGTCGACATGCCCACCAGGTCCGCGCCGATGACGCGGGCCATGCGGATCTCGGCCGGGGTCTCGTAGTGCGGGCCGGGGAACTGGGCGTAGACGCCCTCCTCCAGCGTGGGGTCGACCTCCTTGCACAGGGCACGCAGGCGCGGGGAGTAGAGGTCGGTGAGGTCGACGAAGTTGGCGCCGATGATGGGGCTGGTCGCGGTGAGGTTGATGTGGTCGCTGATCAGGACCGGCTGACCGGGGCGCATGCCTTCGCGGAGGCCGCCGCAGCCGTTGGTGAGGATGATCGTCTTGCTGCCGGCGGCGACGGCGGTGCGGACGCCGTGGGCGACGGCGGCCACGCCACGGCCCTCGTAGTAGTGCGTGCGGCCCAGGAAGACCAGGGCGCGCTTGTCGCCGATGGTGTACGAGCGGATCTTGCCTCCGTGGCCCTCGACCGCCGGCGGCGGGAAACCGGGCAGCTCGGTGACCTGGAACTCGGCGTCGGGAGCGCCGAGGGCGTCCACGGCCGGTGCCCAGCCGGAGCCCATCACGAGGGCGACATCGTGGGTCTCGGCGCCGGTCAGTTCGCGCAGGCGCGCGGCGGCGGCGTCGGCGGCGGCGTGAGGGTCGCCCTGGAGGTCGTCCGGAAGAAAAGATGCGTTCACGCGGATGAGGGTAGCCGGTTCGGGCCTACGCGCGTAGATGACAGAGGGCGCGGGATGGCGATCGTTGCCTTGTCGTTTCCAACCGGTGGGGTCGGCCGGGTGGCTTCAGCAGGGACGTTTGCGCAGTTCCATGACGTAGTCGTGGGGGGCGCCCGCGGATTCCGCGGCGTCGGCGACCTCGCCCAGGTAGCGGGCCGAGGGGAGGCCTCCCTCGTAGGCGTTGAGGACGTACGTCCAGGCCGGTTCCTGGCCGTCGAGGGTGTGGACGCGTACCCGCATGCGGCGGTAGATGTCCAGGCCCACGCCCTCCCAGCGGTCCATCGAGTCCTCGTCCAGGGGGCCGAGCTCGTACAGCGCGACGAAGACCTGGGCGCCGGGGGCCTCGACGATGGTGGCGAGGGCGCCCTCCCAGCCCATGTGCTCGCCGCCGAAGGTCAGCCGCCAGTCGTTCAGCCAGCCCGTCGCACGCAGCGGCGAGTGCGGGGCGCGGCGGGTCATCAGCCGCGCGTCGAGGTTGCCGGCGTACGCGGCGTAGAGCGACATGGGTCGAAGGGTACGGCAGGGGGCCTCGGGAGCCTCAGCGGTCTCGTGAGCACCTGTGGCGGCCGCGGCGGGGGCCCCGGGGCGGAGGCATGGCGGGACGTGCGGGACAATGGAGTACGTGACTCGGATCGTGATCATCGGTGGCGGACCCGGCGGATACGAGGCGGCCCTGGTGGCCGCCCAACTCGGCGCGGAGGTGACCGTCGTCGACTGCGACGGTCTGGGCGGGGCGTCGGTGCTGACCGACTGCGTGCCGTCGAAGACCCTTATCGCCACGGCCGAGGTGATGACCACCTTCGACTCGTCGTACGAGGAACTGGGGATCATCGTCGCCGACGACACCCCGCCCATGGAGCAGGCCGCCCGGGTGGTGGGCGTCGATCTCGGGAAGGTCAACCGCCGGGTGAAGCGGCTGGCGCTGGCCCAGTCGCACGACATCACCGCCTCGGTGACGCGGGCCGGTGCCCGGGTGCTGCGGGGGCGGGGCCGGCTGGAGGGCATGCAGGGACTCGACGGGTCCCGGAAGGTCGTGGTGCGCGCCGCCGACGGGAGCGAGGAGACGCTCGTCGCGGACGCGGTGCTCATCGCCACGGGCGGGCATCCGCGTGAGCTGGCCGACGCCCAGCCCGACGGGGAGCGGATCCTCAACTGGACGCAGGTGTACGACCTGACCGAGCTGCCCGAGGAGCTCATCGTGGTCGGGTCCGGTGTCACCGGTGCCGAGTTCGCCGGGGCGTACCAGGCGCTCGGGTCGAAGGTCACGCTGGTGTCCTCGCGGGACCGGGTGCTGCCGGGTGAGGACCCGGACGCCGCGGTCGTGCTGGAGGACGTCTTCAAGCGGCGCGGCATGAACGTCATGGCGCGCTCCCGGGCCCAGTCCGCCAAGCGGGTCGGCGACCGGGTCGAGGTCACGCTGGCCGACGGGCGGGTCATCACCGGCTCGCACTGTCTGATGGCCGTCGGCGCCATTCCGAACAGCGCCGGGATGGGGCTGGAGGAGGCCGGGGTCAAGCTGCGCGAGTCGGGCCACATCTGGACCGACAAGGTGTCGCGGACCACGGCTCCCGGCGTGTACGCCGCCGGTGACGTGACCGGTGTCTTCGCGCTCGCCTCGGTGGCGGCGATGCAGGGCCGTATCGCCATGTACCACTTCCTCGGCGACGCGGTGGCCCCGCTGAACCTGAAGACCGTCTCGTCCAACGTCTTCACCGACCCCGAGATCGCCACCGTCGGCTACAGCCAGTCCGACGTCGACGAGGGCAAGATCGACGCCCGCGTGGTGAAGCTGCCGCTGCTGCGCAACCCGCGCGCGAAGATGCAGGGCATCCGGGACGGCTTCGTCAAGATCTTCTGCCGGCCCGGCACCGGGATCGTGGTGGGCGGCGTCGTCGTGGCGCCGAAGGCCTCGGAACTGATCCACCCCATCTCGATCGCCGTCGACAACAATCTGACGGTCGAACAGATCGCGAACGCATTCACCGTGTACCCCTCCCTTTCGGGGTCGATCGCGGAGGTGGCACGGCAGCTGCACACCCGGAAGTCCGGCGACGAGGTCTGAGATCCGCCGGACGGCCGGAAGCGATTCCCCGCTGGTCACAGCGAGTTGTCGAGCGTGCGTACGGCATAGGCGGGGGGAATGGTCCCTATACCACTCCCCCTACTGCCGTGCGAACAACTTCTGTTATTCGGCGCAAACTGCTGAAACCAGACGGTCGTTGGGGTTACTGTCAGTTTCGTGTTCGCTGCAGAACGTCGCCAATTGATCCTCGAAATGGTGCGAGCGAACGGGGCCGTGTCGCTCCGTGAGCTCGCCCGCGTCGTCCAGACCTCCGAAGTGACCGTACGGCGGGACGTGCGCGCACTGGAGGCAGAAGGACTCCTCGACCGCCGGCATGGCGGTGCGGTATTGCCGGGCGGGTTCACGCGGGAGTCCGGCTTTCCGCAGAAATCTCATCTCGCGACCGCCGAGAAGACGGCCATCGCCGATCTCGCCGCGAGCTTCGTCGAAGAGGGCGAGGCCATCGTGGTCGGGGCGGGGACCACCACGCAGGAGCTGGCCCGTCGGCTCGCGCGGGTACCCGGGCTGACCGTCGTCACCAACTCCCTGCTGGTGGCTCAGGCGCTGGCCCACGCCAACCGGGTGGAAGTCGTGATGACCGGCGGTACGCTCCGCGGTTCGAACTACGCCCTCGTCGGTTCCGGTGCCGAACAGTCCCTCCAGGGGCTGCGGGTCTCGCGGGCCTTCCTGTCCGGGAGCGGGCTGACCGCCGAGCGGGGGCTGTCCACCTCCAACATGCTGTCCGCGTCCGTGGACCGGGCGCTGGTGCAGGCCGCGGCCGAGGTCGTCGTCCTCGCCGACCACACCAAGCTCGGCACCGACACCATGTTCCAGACCGTGCCGACCGACCTCATCACGCGCCTCGTGACGGACGAACCGCCCGCCCACGACGACCGCGCGGCCACCGAGCTCCAGGCACTCGCCGACCAGGGGGTGCAGATCGCCGTGACCGGGGCGTCGGAGAACCCGGGGGGTGATCAGGCCCCGGCGCGCCGGCAACAGCGCCGGGACGTGCCCCTTCCGGGCCCGCGCCGCGGCCAGGTCCCCGGCGGCGGACCGGGGCTGCGCACCGCCACGGTCCTCGGCGAGCAGCCTCCCGGCGCGGAACGGGCCCGGGTGGCGGACCTCCGGCGGCGTTAGGAGCGCTGGGGGCGTCGGGGGGGCGTCGCGGAAGGGCAGCAGGGGGCCGGGCAGATCGGTCGCCCGGAGCCCGGTCGCGCTATGGGGCGCGGGTGGTGTGTGGCTGGTCGCGTCCACCAAGGGGGCATCCGCTCGAGCGAGCCGAGAGTGGGGGAGGAGCCGCACCTGTCGGGGAACGCCGGACGGGGGAATGAGTCGCCCGGCGGACTGACGGTGAAGGAGCCAGTCCGCCGGGCGTGTCGAACGTACCCGGGTGTCAGTCCTTGATCTCGCAGATCGCCGCGCCGGAGGTGATCGACGCGCCGACGTCCGCGGACAAGCCCTTGATCGTGCCGGACTTGTGCGCGTTCAGCGGCTGCTCCATCTTCATCGCCTCGAGGACGACGATCAGGTCGCCCTCCTTGACCTCCTGGCCCTCCTCGACGGCGATCTTGACGATGGTGCCCTGCATCGGGGAGGCAAGGGTGTCGCCGGAGGCCGCGGGGCCGGACTTCTTGGCCGCGCGCCGCTTGGGCTTGGCCCCGGCGGCGAGGCCGGTGCGGGCCAGTGACATGCCGAGCGAGGACGGGAGGGAGACCTCCAGGCGCTTGCCGCCGACCTCGACGATGACCGTCTCACGGCCCGTCTCCTCCTCCGCCTCGGCGTCGGCGGGGGCGGTGAAGGGCTTGATCTCGTTGACGAACTCGGTCTCGATCCAGCGGGTGTGGACCGTGAACGGGTCGGCCGAGCCGGTGAGCTCGGGGGCGAAGGCGGGGTCGGTGACGACCGCGCGGTGGAAGGGGATGGCGGTGGCCATGCCCTCGACCTGGAACTCCTCCAGGGCGCGGGCGGCCCGCTCCAGGGCCTCCTTGCGGGTGCGGCCCGTCACGATCAGCTTGGCCAGCAAGGAGTCCCACGCCGGGCCGATCACGCTGCCGGACTCGACGCCCGCGTCCAGGCGGACGCCCGGGCCGGACGGCGGGGCGAACGTGGTGACCGTGCCGGGAGCCGGGAGGAAGCCCCGGCCCGGGTCCTCGCCGTTGATGCGGAACTCGAAGGAGTGGCCGCGCAGCTCGGGGTCGCCGTAGCCGAGTTCCTCGCCGTCGGCGATGCGGAACATCTCGCGCACGAGGTCGATGCCGGCGACCTCCTCGGTGACCGGGTGCTCGACCTGGAGGCGGGTGTTGACCTCCAGGAAGGAGATGGTGCCGTCCGCGCCGACGAGGAACTCCACGGTGCCGGCGCCGACGTAGCCCGCCTCCTTGAGGATCGCCTTCGATGAGGAGTACAGCTGGGCCATCTGCTCGTCGGAGAGGAACGGCGCCGGTGCCTCCTCGACCAGTTTCTGGTGGCGGCGCTGGAGCGAGCAGTCACGGGTGGACACGACGACCACGTTGCCGTGGCTGTCGGCCAGGCACTGGGTCTCCACGTGCCGGGGCTTGTCGAGGTAGCGCTCGACGAAGCACTCGCCCCGGCCGAAGGCGGCGACCGCCTCGCGGACCGCGGAGTCGTACAGCTCGGGCACCTCTTCAAGGGTCCGGGCGACCTTCAGACCGCGGCCGCCGCCGCCGAAGGCGGCCTTGATCGCGATCGGCAGGCCGTGCTGCTCGGCGAAGGCGACGACCTCGTCGGAGCCGCTCACCGGGTCGGGCGTGCCGGCCACCAGGGGGGCTCCGGCGCGCTGGGCGATGTGGCGGGCGGCGACCTTGTCGCCGAGGTCGCGGATGGCCTGCGGGGGCGGGCCGATCCAGATCAGGCCCGCGTCCAGGACCGCCTGCGCGAACTCGGCGTTCTCGGACAGGAAGCCGTAGCCGGGATGGATGGCGTCGGCGCCGGACTCGCGCGCGGCGTTCAGCACCTTCTCGATGTCGAGATAGCTGGTCGCGGGAGTGTCACCGCCCAGGGCGAACGCCTCATCCGCGGCGCGGACATGCAGAGCGTCCCGGTCCGGGTCGGCGTAGACGGCCACGCTCGCGATCCCGGCGTCCCGGCAGGCCCGGGCAACGCGGACAGCGATTTCGCCACGGTTGGCGATGAGCACCTTGCGCACGATTGAGGCTCCCTCCTTGAAACAAGCCGAGTTTAGGGACTGCCGACACGGCACTTCGACCCGTCCCCTGTGGTGAGCTTGCCCACACGGAGCGTTATACGAGGCACGCTCGACCCGCGAAATCCCTTGTCGCACCACGGAACGCAGGACTCCTCCGGGAAACCCTAGCCCTCCTGTGTGGTCAAGGTCTCTGTGGTGGCGTGCTGCGGCCCACTCCGATTCTTTGTGGAGTCCCTACGAATGGCCCAATGATTCTTTGCCCGCCACCGGACTCTTGTCCCCGGGTTTACCGGTTAGTAGCGTTCCCGGTGTCTCGAACGTACGTGAGGTCACGGCAGCCTTGCCCGGACCGCAGTCGAAGGTGGGTGGGCCGGTGATGGTGCGCAGGCCGGTGGCGTGGGCCGTGACGGTCGTACTTTTCGTGGAGGCGCTCGGCGTGGTCGCGCTGAACTGGCTCCTCGGGACCGTCGTCGACAACCAGGACATGTCCCTGGCCGGACTCGACCCGGACGTGATGTCCACGTCCTCGAAGATCGGCGGGATCGTCTTCGGTCTCTACTTCGCCCTGTGCTCCCTGGTCGCGCTGCTGGTGGCCCTGCGTGACCGCTCGCCCGTCGGCCTGGGTCGCATCCTGCTGATCAGCGCGGCCGTGGTGCACGGGCTGCTGGGCGCCTTCGTGTGGGGGCTGGCGGGCTGGCAGGCGTTCGTGTTCATGGTGCTGGTGCTGGGCCTGATCGTGCTGCTGCTGATGACGTACGACATCCCGGGCGCGCCCGCGCCGGCCGACGCGCCGCCGTCCTCCGGTGCCTCTCCGGACGGCAGGGGCGACGGAGGCTCGCCGGTCGCCCAGCCGCCGGCGCCCAGCACGCCCTGATCAGTTCTCCCGCGGCGTCCACAACTCGGTGATGCCGACGCCCAGTCGGGCCAGCAGCCGGCGCACGAGCGGCAGGCTGATGCCGATCACGTTGCCGTGGTCGCCGTCGATGCCGTCGATGAACGGGGCCGAACGGCCGTCCAGGGTGAACGCCCCGGCCACGTGGAGGGGCTCGCCCGAGGCGACGTACGCGGCGACCTCCTCGTCGGTCGGCTCGCCGAAACGGACGACGGTCGAGGCGGTCGCTGAGGCGTACCGTCCGCTGGTCGTGTCGTAGACGCAGTGCCCGGTCTGGAGCGTCCCGACGCGTCCGCGCATGGACTTCCACCGGGCCGTCGCCTCCTCGGCGTCGGCGGGTTTGCCCAGCGCCTCGCCCTCCAGGTCGAGCACCGAGTCACAGCCGATCACCAGGGCGCCCCTGACCTCGGGCTTCGCCGCCACGACGGAGGCCTTCGCCTCGGCCAGGGCGAGAGCGAGGTCGGCGGGCGTCGGCGCGGTGACGGCGTCCTCGTCGACGCCGCTCACGATCACCTCGGGGTCCAGTCCGGCCTGGCGCAGCAGTCCGAGCCGGGCGGGGGACTGGGAGGCGAGGACGAGTCGGCGGCGTGGCTGATCAGTCATGCGTTCAGCGTATCGGCGCGGTGCCCGGCGGGGCTCAGCTCAGTCCGATCACGATCATCGCCAGCACCATCGCCAGCGCCATGAGAACGCCCAGCCGCCGCAACATGTCCTGCGTGTCGCGCAGTTCCTTGGGCGGCTCGTTCTCGGGGTCGGACCACAGCATGGTGTCCAGCGTGCGGCGGCTCGGCGGCCGGCGCCTGAGTACGCGTACTCAACTTGCGCGGCCCGCAGTCGGTTCGTTTTCGGCTGCGGGCCGGTGGGGGTTGTTCGCGCCCGTGCGGCACAGCCGCGTATCGAGCACAGCACCGCGCCCCAAGTGGGCAGGGCCTAGCCCGGCCAATAGGTGCGGGCCCATGACGTGGGGCCCGGCTGCGGCAGACGGTGGCTCGCGACCCTTGCCGGGTCGGACCAGGAGTCCCTGTCTCGCGTCGCGCCCGGCGGTATGGAAGCCTCCGCCGCGGCGCGGGCGCGGACCACCGCCAGGGCGGCGGCCAGCTCCTCGGGGGTCGGGTTGCCTCGTACGACCTTGATGTTCATGACGGCTCCCTGCCGGGCTAGAGGGGGATGTTGCCGTGCTTCTTGGGCGGCAGCGACTCGCGCTTGGTACGCAGCTGACGCAGGCCCCGTACGACGTGCCGACGGGTGTCGGACGGCATGATCACGGCGTCGACGTAGCCGCGCTCGGCCGCGATGTAGGGGTTGAGGAGGGCGTCCTCGTACTCCTGGATGACCCGGGCCCGGGTCGCCTCCAGGTTCCCGGCGGCCTCTGCCTCGGCGATGGTGCGCCGGTGCAGGATGTTGACCGCGCCCTGGGCGCCCATCACGGCGATCTGGGCGGTGGGCCAGGCCAGGTTGAGGTCGGCCCCCAGGTGCTTGGAACCCATGACGTCGTAGGCGCCGCCGAAGGCCTTGCGGGTGATGACGGTGATCAGCGGGACCGTGGCCTCGGCGTAGGCGTAGATCAGCTTGGCGCCGCGGCGGATGATGCCGTCGTGCTCCTGGTCGACGCCGGGCAGGAAGCCGGGGACGTCGACGAAGGTGAGCACCGGGATGTTGAAGGCGTCGCACGTGCGCACGAAGCGGGCGGCCTTCTCGCTCGCCTTGATGTCGAGGCAGCCCGCGTACTGCATCGGCTGGTTGGCGACGATGCCGACCGGATGGCCCTCGACCCGGCCGTACCCGGTGAGGATGTTCGGCGCGAACAGCGCCTGCGTCTCGAAGAACTCGGCGTCGTCCAGGACGTGCTCGATCACCGTGTGCATGTCGTACGGCTGGTTCGCGCTGTCCGGGACCAGGGTGTCCAGCTCGCGGTCCTCGTCGGTGACGGTGAGGTCCGCCTCCTCCGCGAAGACCGGGGCCTCGCTGAGGTTGTTGGACGGCAGGTAGGACAGCAGCTGCTTGATGTACTCGACCGCGTCCTTCTCGTCCCCGGCCATGTGGTGGGCCACGCCGGAGGTCGAGTTGTGGGTGCGGGCGCCGCCGAGTTCCTCGAAGCCGACGTCCTCGCCGGTGACCGTCTTGATGACGTCCGGGCCGGTGATGAACATGTGCGAGGTCTGGTCCACCATGACCGTGAAGTCGGTGATCGCGGGGGAGTAGACCGCGCCGCCCGCGCAGGGGCCGACGACCAGGCTGATCTGCGGGATCACCCCGGAGGCGTGGGTGTTGCGGCGGAAGATCTCGCCGTACGCGCCCAGGGAGGCGACGCCCTCCTGGATGCGGGCACCGCCGGAGTCGTTGATGCCGATGACCGGGCAGCCGGTCTTCAGCGCGAAGTCCATCACCTTGACGATCTTCTGGCCGTAGACCTCGCCCAGCGCCCCGCCGAACACGGTGAAGTCCTGGGAGAAGACCGCCACCGGGCGGCCGTCGACCGTGCCGTACCCGGTCACGACGCCGTCCCCGTACGGGCGGTTGGTCTCCAGGCCGAAGTTGGTGGAGCGGTGCCGGGCGAACTCGTCGAGCTCGACGAACGACCCCTCGTCGAGCAGCAGGTCGATCCGCTCACGCGCCGTCAACTTGCCCTTGGCGTGCTGCTTCTCGACGGCGCGTGCCGAGCCGGCGTGCGTCGCCTCGTCGATGCGGCGCTGGAGATCCGCGAGCTTGCCCGCGGTCGTGTGGATGTCGATCCCGGGAATCGCTGGGATTTCTGCGATCTCTGGGACCTCTGGACGCTCTTCCGGCTCGGACATCGGGATGTGGCTCCCTGCCTGCTCAAAAGGGGGGACGGTTACTCATCCGTAGAGTAGTGGGGTGCCCCTCGTTCGGCAGTGCGGCGTTTACCACACTCCCCACCCCTTCCGGCTGTACGATCAGTGCGTCACGGCGGGACACGCCGGAGGGGTGACATCACGAGAGTGATCGAGCGCCCGTGAACCTCAGCCCTTCGCTGGGCTGGAATCCACCTCCGCTGGGGGGTGGAGGATGTCAAACCTAGGGTGGGTTGCATGACTACGCCACCAGGTGCAGAAGGAAACCCGTTCAACGGGCCCCACGAGCCGAGGTCGGACCGATGGTCCGACCTCGACCGCCCACCCCTTAACGCCGCCGCTTTGCGGCGGGGGCTGGTGCAGCAGGGCGGACTGTGGTCCGGGGTCGAGGTGGTGCAGCGTACCGGCTCCACCAACTCCGACCTGGTCGCTCTCGCAGCGGCCGGCAAGGCGGCCGAGGGCTCGGTCCTGGTCGCGGAGGAGCAGTCCGCCGGGCGGGGCCGCCTGGAACGCCAGTGGACGGCACCGGCCCGCTCCGGTCTGTTCTTCTCCGTCCTGCTGAAGCCGACCGGGGTGCCGGTGGCCCGCTGGGGCTGGCTCCCGCTGCTGACGGGGGTGGCGGTGGCCACGGGCCTGTCGCGGGCGGCCGGTGTCGATACGGCCCTGAAGTGGCCGAACGACCTGCTGGTGACCGTTGGCGGGGAGGAACGCAAGGCGGGCGGGATCCTGGCCGAGCGGGCCGGGGACGACGGGGTCGTCGTCGGCGTCGGCATCAACGTCACCCTGCGCGCGGACGAGCTGCCGGTGCCCCAGGCGGGGTCCCTGGCCCTGGCCGGAGCGGTGAGCACGGACCGGGATCCGCTGCTGCGGGGCGTCCTGCGGTCCCTGGAGGAGTGGTACGGGCGCTGGCGCGCGGCCGGCGGCGACCCGACCGTCAGCGGCCTCCAGGAGACGTACGCGGCGGGCTGCGCGACCCTCGGGCGCAGGGTCCGGGCCGAGTTGCCGGGGGACCGGTCGATCGTGGGGGAGGCGGTGGCGGTCGACGGTGACGGCCGGTTGGTGATCGCCACGCAGGAGGGCGTGCAGGAGCCGGTGGGGGCGGGGGACATCGTGCACCTGAGACCGGCGTGAGTGATGCAGGCGTACCTGGCGTTATGAGGAAGAGACCCGCATGGACGCCGGGTGACGTATCCGAAGCGGCACCGTACCGTCGGCCACACCGAACGGAGTGAGCTGGCGCACACCTGCCGTAAAGTGAAGGCCGGTCGATACCTGACCGTGGCAGATCGGAAGGGCAGCAGGCGTGACCGTCGACGACACGGGCTCCGGCGCGGACGGGGCGGACCCACACGCCACCGATCCCGGCGATGACCCGCTCGCCCTGCGCCTCGAACAGCTGATCCTCGGGGCCGAGCGGCGCTACACCCCCTTCCAGGCGGCCCGCACCGCCGGCGTCTCCATGGAGCTTGCCTCCCGTTTCTGGCGGGCCATGGGTTTCGCCGACATCGGCCAGGCCAAGGCGCTCACCGAGGCGGACGTACTCGCGCTGCGCCGGCTCGCCGGTCTCGTCGAGGCCGGGCTGCTGAGCGAGGCGATGGCGGTCCAGGTGGCCCGGTCCACGGGACAGACCACCGCCCGGCTGGCCGAGTGGCAGATGGACTCGTTCCTGGAGGGGCTGACCGAGCCCCCGGAACCCGGCATGTCGCGCACCGAGGTGACGTACCCGATCATCGAGTTGCTCCTGCCCGAGCTGGAGGAGTTCCTCGTCTATGTCTGGCGGCGCCAGCTCGCCGCCTCGGCGGGCCGGGTCGTGCAGACCGCCGACGACGAGGAGATGGTCGACCGGCGCCTCGCCGTCGGCTTCGCCGACCTCGTCGGGTTCACGCGGCTGACCCGCCGGATGGAGGAGGAGGAGCTCGGCGAACTCGTCGAGGCCTTCGAGACCACCTGCGCCGACCTGGTCGCCGCGCGCGGCGGACGGCTCGTCAAGACACTCGGCGACGAGGTCCTGTACGCCGCCGACGACGCGGGCGTGGCCGCCGAGATCGCCCTGCGCCTGATCGAGACGATGGCGAACGACGAGACCATGCCCGAGCTGCGCGTCGGCATCGCCTTCGGCACGGTGACCACCCGTATGGGCGATGTCTTCGGTACGACGGTGAACCTCGCCTCCCGGCTGACGTCGATAGCTCCCCGCGATGCCGTCCTCGTCGACAGCGCCTTCGCTCAGGAGCTGATCCGCACCGGAGAGGCCCCGGTCTCCGAGGCGGAGGCCGCCGAGGCCGCGGCCGCCGCCGAGAAGGAGGGCGAGGAGCCGCCCACGTACCGCTTCGCGCTCCAGCCGATGTGGCAGCGGCCGGTCCGTGGGCTCGGCGTGGTCGAGCCGTGGCTGCTCACGCGGCGGGACCGGGAGTCGTAAGCCCCGCGGAGGGTGTCGCCGGTCGTACGGAGGGTGTCGCCCTCCTTCAGCGATCCGGCTGAGCCGGCTGGTCCAGGCAGAGGCCGATGATCGGCACGCACAGGCCGGGACGGCGGGGCTGACCGGGCGGCTGGGGAGCCTGGGGTGGCTGGGGCGTCGGGGTCGGTGAGGGTGAGGTCCGGCTCGGCGTCGGTGCCGGGCGCGGGACGGCGGGCGCGGAGGACACGGGCGTGCCGGTGGGCGGGTTCAGGGCCTCGGGGATGGTCGTGATGGGGGTGAGGCCGGACCCGGGTCCGGCCTGGGACGTGGTCGTGGACGCCGTCGGGCCGAGGGGCGCGCCGGAGCGCGGTGGGCTCGCGTCGGCCCCGCCCGGCACGGCGGTCGACGACCGACTCACCGTGGTCGCGGCCCCGGACGCCCCGGCGGCCCCGGCGGACTCCACGGCGGTGGCGGTAGCGGTGGCGGCGTCGGTCGCCCGGTCCGGGCCGGCGACGGCGCCCGGGCCGTGTGGACGGGGATCCGCCTCGGCGGTGCCGAGACCGCCGACTCCGGCATCGGGCGTCAGCCGTACGAAACTCAGCACACCGGCGGCCAGGGCGAGTCCGCCCGCCGCGAGCAGCGCCTTGCGGGGGCGGGGCCTGCGGTGACGGCCACGGGGGTGCCGGAGGCGGGGCTCCGTGCCGTTGCCTTCCGGCTCCGCGGTGGCGCTCTCCGGTGTGGCGTCGGCCTGCGTGTCCGTCGTCGTCATCGCGATCCCTCCCGTGCCTCGCGCCCCCGATGCGCCAGGCGGACGCACGTTATGCGCCGCCGTGGGTGGTGCGCCGGGGGTTGTGCAGGTGTTCACTCGAACGGGGTGTCGGGTGAGGTCGGGGGAACCGGCCCGGCCCTTTCCCGTTACCGGCCCGGCTGCGATGATCGGAGACACGGAGTTAACCGTCGTTAACCATTGGCCGTCGAGCGGGAGGATGTCATGAGCGAGGAACGGTTCGGGGAGTTCGTGGTGGTACGGCGGCACCAGGAGGGGCATGTCGCGGAGCTGGCCCTGGACCGGCCCAAGGCCATGAACGCGGTGTCGACGGAGATGGCCAGGTCCCTCGCGGCGGCCTGTGCGGCGCTCGGCGAGGACAGGGACGTCCGCGTGGTCGTGCTGACCTCGACCCATGAGCGGGCCTTCTGCGTCGGCGCCGACCTCAAGGAGCGCGACTCCTTCTCCGACGCCGACCTGGTACGGCAGCGGCCGGTGACCCGGGGCGGGTACACCGGCGTACTGGAACTGCCCGTCCCGACGATCGCGGCGGTCCACGGGTTCGCCCTGGGCGGCGGCTTCGAGCTGGCGCTCGCCTGCGACCTGATCGTGGCGGACGGTACGGCCGTGGTGGGGCTGCCGGAGGTGTCGGTCGGGGTGATCCCCGGAGGCGGCGGTACGCAGCTGCTGCCACGGAGAGTCGGGGCGGCCCGGGCGGCAGAACTGATCTTCACGGCACGGCGGGTGGAGGCCGCCGAGGCGGCCGATCTGGGGCTCGTGGACGCGCTCGTGGAGGAGGGCCGGGACCGGGAGGAGGCGCTGGCCCTGGCCGCCCGGATCGCCGGGAACTCACCGGTCGGGCTGCGCGCGGCGAAGCGGGCGCTGCGGCTCGGGCACGGGATGGATCTGCGCGCCGGCCTGGAGGTCGAGGACGCGGCATGGCGTTCGGTGGCCTTCTCGGGGGACCGGGCGGAGGGAGTCGCCGCGTTCAACGAGAAGCGGCCGCCTGTGTGGCCGGGGGAGTAGGGAGGCCGGTGTTTGGTGCCGGTGCCAGTACCGCTACCGGTGCCGCAGTGTCTGCGGGTGACCCCGGGTAAGGGACAGTCGGCCCTCGCTTACCCAGTCACCCCTGCGGCGCACAAAGTGACCGGTTCATCCGGAACCTCCCTAGGGTGGAGTGATGGGTGAGGACAGTCGGCTCGCGGGCATCGTCGCGTTGGCGCAGGGCATGGCCGCGGCCCGCAGCTCGCGGGACGTGTGGCGGGCCGCCGCCGGTGGGGCCTGCCGTGCGCTCGGCGGGAGTTTCGCCGCGCTGTCGGTGTGGGAGCGGGAGCTGGGGCGGCTCAGGGTCCTGGTGAACGTGGGGGAGCGGGCCGAGGGCGAGAAGGAGTTCCCGGACGACGAGACCTACCCGGTGCACCAGTTCGCCGAGATCACCGAGTTCCTGCACGAGCGCTGGGCCGGGGGCGGCGAGCCCAACGCCTGGGTGGAGACCGCTCAGGGGCCCGCCGCCGGACGCCGGCCCGGTTACGTCCATCAACGCGTCGCCGCCCTGCGCAGACGCGGCCGCGGCTGCTGCGTGGTCGCGCCCGTGGTGCAGCACGGGCGGGCCTGGGGGGAGCTGTACGTGGCCCGCCCGGTCGGCGCCCCGGTCTTCGACCGCGGTGACGCCGATTTCGCCACCGTCCTGGCCTCCGTCGTCTCCGCCGGGATCGCCCAGTCCGAGCGGCTGGAAGAGGTACGGCGGCTGGCGTTCACCGACGCCCTCACCGGTCTCGCCAACCGCCGCGCCGTCGACGCCCACCTGGACGAGGCCGTGGAGCGGCACCGCAGGGAAGGGGTGGTCGTCAGTCTGGTCGTCTGTGATCTCAACGGGCTCAAGCGGGTCAACGACACCCGGGGGCACGCCGTCGGCGACCGGCTGCTGGAGCGGTTCGGGTCGGTGCTCTCGTTGTGCGGCGCCATGCTGCCGGGGGCGCTCGCGGCCCGCCTCGGCGGGGACGAGTTCTGTCTGCTCGCGGTCGGATCGCCCGCCGACGAGGTGGTCAAGGCGGCCGACGAGCTCTGCCGCCGGTCCGCCGAGCTGGAGCTGGGGGAGGGGGTCGCGTGCGGGGTCGCGTCCACCGAGGACGCCATCGGGCCGGTGCACTCCGCCCGCCGGCTGTTCCGGCTCGCGGACGCGGCCCAGTACCGGGCGAAGGCCGAGCGGGCCACCCGGCCGGTCGTCGCAGGCCGCGCGGGCCCCGACGACCCGGTCGTACGGCTGGCCGACGAGCCCTCCGCCGAGCAGACCCCCGAACGCCGCCGGTTCAGGGGGCGCCCGTGAGGAAGCGCCGGCACCGGGGGAGCGTGACGGTGTGACGTATCGGTAAGGGGCAAACCCCGCCCCCACTGGTGACAGCCCGGAATTCACTGCGTACGCTCCTGAATATGGATATGCACACTGTGGTGGTGGGGACGTCCGGGGTGACCGCGTCCGACGTGCTCGCCGTGGCGCGCGACGGTGCCCGGGTCGAGCTTTCCGAGGAGGCGGCCCTGGCCCTCGCCGCCGCTCGCAGGATCGTGGACACGCTCGCGGCCAAGCCCGACCCCGTCTACGGCGTGAGCACCGGCTTCGGCGCCCTGGCGACCCGGCACATCAGCCCGCAGCTGCGGGCCCAGCTGCAGCGCAACATCGTCCGCTCGCACGCCGCCGGTATGGGACCGCGGGTGGAGCGGGAGGTCGTACGGGCTCTGATGTTCCTGCGGCTCAAGACCCTCTGCTCCGGGCACACCGGCGTCCGGCCCGAGGTCGCGCAGACCATGGCCGACGTCCTGAACGCCGGCATCACCCCGGTCGTCCACGAGTACGGCTCCCTCGGCTGCTCCGGCGACCTGGCCCCGCTGTCCCACTGCGCCCTGACCCTCATGGGCGAGGGGGACGCCGAGGGCCCGGACGGTGTCGTACGGCCCGCCGGTGAGCTCCTCGCCGAGCACGGCATCGACCCCGTGGAACTGCGCGAGAAGGAGGGGCTCGCCCTCCTCAACGGCACCGACGGCATGCTCGGCATGCTGGTCATGGCCCTCGCCGACCTGGACACCCTCTACAAGTCCGCCGACGTCACCGCGGCCCTCAGCCTCGAAGCCCTCCTCGGCACCGACAGGGTCCTCGCCCCCGAACTGCACGCCATCCGCCCGCACCCCGGGCAGGGCGCCTCCGCCGCCAACATGCTGGCGGTACTGGAGGGTTCGGAGCTCACCGGACACCACCAGGACGACGCTCCCCGCGTCCAGGACGCCTACTCCGTGCGCTGCGCCCCGCAGGTCGCCGGCGCCGGCCGGGACACCATCGCCCACGCCCGCACGGTCGCCGAGCGCGAGCTGGCGTCGGCCGTGGACAACCCCGTGGTGCTGCCTGACGGGCGGGTCGAGTCCAACGGCAACTTCCATGGCGCCCCGGTCGGCTACGTCCTCGACTTCCTCGCCATCGCGGCCGCCGACCTCGCCTCCATCACCGAGCGCCGCACCGACCGGCTGCTCGACAAGAACCGCAGCCACGGCCTCCCGCCGTTCCTCGCGGACGACCCAGGCGTCGACTCGGGGCTGATGATCGCCCAGTACACGCAGGCCGCGCTGGTCAGCGAGATGAAGCGGCTCGCCGTACCGGCGTCGGCGGACTCGATCCCGTCCTCTGCGATGCAGGAGGACCACGTCTCCATGGGCTGGTCGGCCGCCCGCAAACTGCGGACCGCCGTCGACAACCTCACCCGGGTCATCGCCGTCGAGCTGTACGCCGCCACCCGCGCCGTCGAACTGCGCGAGGGGCTGACCCCGGCGCCGGCGTCCCGGGCGGTCATCGAGGCCGTACGCAAGGCGGGGGTACAAGGCCCCGGTCCTGACCGGTTCCTGGCGCCCGACCTGGCCGTGGCGGACGCGTTCGTGCGCGAAGGGCGGCTGGTCGCGGCGGCGGAGACGGTCACCGGGCCGCTGCGGTAGGCGTCGGCAGCCAGGTTTCGGCCAGGCGTACCGAGGGGCCCTGCCGTGTGTACGGCGGGGCCCCGGTCCGTCAGTGGGTCACGCGAGCTTGGCCGCCTGGGCGTCGATCACGGCCGCCAAGCTGCTTCATGGGCGGACCATGAACGGGTCGTCAAGAACAGGTCAAGCGGAATTCAAAACCCGAGGCGTTCCCGGCGTACCGAATAGACCACGAAGCCGGCACCCAGCGTGAGGAACATGGTGCCGCCGATGACATACGGGGTGGTGTCGAAGCTTCCGGTGTCTGCGAGCTGGGTGCCGTCCCCGGTCGTGGACGAGATCTCGGTGGTGGCCCGGGCCTGGGCCGTGACCTGGGAAGTCGGGGTCGCCGAGGGTTCCGTTCTCGCCGGGTGGTCGTCTGTCGCGTTCGCGGACGGGACGAACCACAGGGCACCCAGGAGGGTCCCCGCGGCGGTGGCGGTCAGCAACGATCGGCGAGCGGTTGACACGGAATATCGATCCCCTTGTGGCGCTGGCGAATTGGCCGTGTGGGGCGATGTTAGTGAAAGGCGCGGGTCACAGGAAAGTCACGGGAGGATTGAGTCGTACTCTCCGGGCATGAGCACTCCAGAGACATCACGTTTTGTACGGCTTCGCGTGGAACTCGTCCTCGAGGTGGACGAGACGGGCGCCGTCACCGAGGCCGCGTTGGCGCGGATGTCGGAAGACCCCGACATGCCGGCCGAGGAGCGAGTCCAGGCCGAGAGCGCTGTGACGCACGACACCGCGGAGGCCCTCGCGTATCTCGTGGACCCGTTCGACCTGGTCAGGCAGGTGCCGGGGGTGGACTTGGCGCAGGCGTCCTGGTCCTGCGAGCAGGTCGAGTACGACCCTGACGCGCCGGACTGGGACCTGGACGGGGATGATGTCGACCTGGACGAGGAAGAAGCAGGGGCGGCAGGCTGAGCACGAGCACGCTTGGGGAAATTCGTGATCCCGGGCGGCAACCGCCGCCCGGGGTTTCGTCGTCTCAGGGGGCGCACGGACCGAGATTCGCACCACCCGCAACGGCGGACGTGGTGTGCCCCACACAGGCGAGGAATGTGGAACGGGGTGAACCGGCCGTAGCGTTGAAGGTTCATGAGCGGGGACTCTCGATGAGCGGGAACTCCCGTGATTTCGGGATTCGGCAACGATGGAGAAGCGTGTGATGACGGTCGGTAAGCGGCGCAGGGGCCTCACGGTCGCGTCCGCACTGCTCGGCGGAGTGCTGGTGCTCTCGGCGTGTTCCAGCGGCGGCGACGACGCCTCCGCGAGCGACGGCGGGAAGGACAGCTCGCAGTCCAAGGTCGACGAGGCGGCGGCCAAGAAGGCCTCCGAGGCGCAGATCACCATCACGCCCAAGGACGGCTCCGACAACGCGTCCATCAACAACTCCGCCGCCGTCACCGTGAGCAAGGGCACGCTCACCGACGTGTCGATGACCACCACCGACGGCACCAAGGTCAGCGGCCAGATATCCGCGGACCGGACCAGCTGGAAGCCCAGCGGCCAGTTGGAGCGGTCCACCACCTACAAGCTGACGGCCGAGGCGAAGGACTCCGACGGGCGCGTCGCCCACGAGAACGCCTCGTTCACCACGGTCTCGCCGGCCAACAGCTTCATAGGCACCTTCACGCCGGACGACGGCACCACCGTCGGCGTGGGCATGCCGGTGTCGATCAACTTCGACAAGGCGATCACCAACAAGGCGGCCGTCCAGAAGGGCATCACCGTCTCCTCCAGCGGCGGCCAGGAGGTCGTCTGCCACTGGTTCAACGCCAACCGCATGGACTGCCGGCCCGACGACTACTGGAAGGAGAACTCCACCGTCACGCTGAAGCTCGCGCTCGACGGTGTCGAGGGCGCCTCCGGTGTCTACGGTGTCCAGCAGAAGACGGTCACCTTCAAGATCGGCCGCAACCAGGTCTCGTACGTCGACGCGAAGACCAAGCAGATGAAGATCACGCAGGACGGCAAGACCGTCAGGACCATCCCGATCTCGGCCGGTTCGCCCGACAACAAGACGTACGAAGGCATCATGGTGATGTCGGAGAAGTTCAAGGAGACGCGCATGAACGGCGCGACCGTGGGCTTCACCGACGACGACGGCAAGGGCGAGTACGACATCAAGGACGTGCCGCACGCCATCCGCCTCACCAGCTCCGGCACCTTCGTGCACGGCAACTACTGGGGCGCCAAGTCCATCTTCGGCAGCGTGAACACCAGTCACGGCTGTGTGGGCCTGTCGGACACCAAGGGCGCCAACGACCCGAACACGCCGGGCGCCTGGTTCTACAACAACTCGATGATCGGTGACGTCGTGGTCGTCCAGAACACCGGCGACAAGACGGTCCAGCCGGACAACGGCCTCAACGGCTGGAACCTCAGCTGGGCCGACTGGAAGGCCGGGTCCGCGGCCTGACGGACCGCCGCTGACCGGATCTCCCACCGACCGGCAGCAAGCCCGGGCAAGTACGCAGTACGTCCGCAGTTCTTCCGATGCCGCCCTCCGGGGCGGCATCGGTGTTTTCCGGCATTCCCCGCCTTCTCATCCTTCTCTTATGTCTGCCTTATGCCTTCATCGCGTCCGGGGTGTTGTGGCGTGGAGCGTCGCCGTATCCGGTTCTGGGCGCGGAGCGCCGGTACCGGTGTCAGAGTCGCCGAGGTGATGCGAACGCGTGTGCCTGTGATCGCTGGTCGGGTGGCGGATGTGGGATCGGGTGCGTTTGTGCTGCTGTCGTACATATGGTCCTTCGGAGGGTTCGGGGCGGCATAGTGTCCCGACCGGGCCGTGTGAGGGAGGCGGATGGTGCAGGTGGCGACGGGCGCGGAGATCGGGCATGCGCGATACACCTACCGGCTGCGCGTGTCGTCCACCGCCCGCACGTCCCTGGCGGCGGAGTGGAGCCGGTGCCGGTGGCTGTGGAACGAATGCGTGGCCAAGTCCAGGGCTGTGCACCTGCACAGCAAGGCGACCGGTCAGAAGGCCGCGTGTGGTCCGGCTCAGCTCGACAGGATGCTGACCGAGGCCCGCGCCCGCACGCCGTGGCTGCGTGAGGGCTCGTCGGTCTGCCAGCAGCAGGTCATCCGCGACTTCGGCCGCTCCCGCGCAAAGGCACACAAGGACATCCGCGAACGCCTGCCCATGGCGCGCCGGGTGGGGATGCCGAAGTGGAAGTCCAAACGCGAGGCGCTGCCGACGCTCAACTACACCAAGAACGGGTTCCGGTTGAAGGACGGCCGGCTGCACCTGGCCGGGGGCATCGTGGTGGCGGTGGTGTGGTCGCGTGAACTGCCGTCCGAGCCGTCCTCGGTGCGCCTGTACCAGGACAGCCTCGGGCACTGGTACGCCTCGTTCGTTGTCCCCGCCCAGGTTCAGCCCCTGCCGCAGACCGGTCGGGTACTGGGTGTCGACTGGGGCGTGAAGGAGACCGCGACCACCACGTCCGACGCGCACGACCTGCCGCACGCCGGGCACGGCCAGAGGGCCCGGGCGAAGCTGACCCGGTACGACCGGATGATGGCCCGCCGCAGGCCGAAGAAGGGACAACCGGTATCGAAGGGCTACCGCGAGGCGAAACACCTGCGGGCGAAGGCGCACAAGAAGGTCGCCAGGCAGCGGGAAGACACTGGCCGTAAGTGGGCCAAGAAGGTGGTCCGCGACCACGACGCCATCGCGGTCGAGGACTTCCGCCCGAAGTTCCTGGCCAAGAGCTCTATGGCCCGTAAGGCCGCTGATGCCGCCATCGGTCCCACCAAGGCGGCTCTGATCGAGATGGGCCGTAAGCACGGGCGGGACATCCGTCTGGTCCACCCCGCGCACACCACGATGGACTGCGCGCAGTGCGATGCGAGAGCCAAGCATCGCCTGCCGCTGGGTGAGCGCACCTACACCTGCACCGCGTGCGGAGCCGTGTCCCCCAGGGACAAGAACTCCGCCCGCGTGATGCTCGTCCGGGCTGGTCTCGACCCGGCTGGTGCTGATGGCGGAAGGCCTCCTGGAGCGCTGCTCCAGGAGGCGGCCTGAGCCAGGAATCCCCTTCCCTTCAGGGAGGGGAGGATTCAACTACCTGAGGCGCGAACGCCGGACTTGCGCCGGGCATCTGCCCGGTGAGATGTCCGGCGGCCAGCAGCAGCGCGTGGCCATCGCCCGCGCCCTGGTCAAGCAGCCGAAGGTGCTGCTCGCCGACGAACCCACCGGAAACCTCGACGAGTCGATGCGGGACGGGATCATGGACGTACTCGAACGCATGTGGAAAGAGCTGGGATTGACCTTCATCCTGGTCACCCACGACTCGTCGCTCGCGAAGAAGGCCCCGCGCCTGGCGACCATCCGCAAGGGAAAGATCACGGTGAAGGAGAACGCCGTTCCGTAGTACGGGCGTTCATCGGCGCGTTTCATGTGGCCGGAGTTTTTCGCTCACCCGGCGATCGTGTAACAGACCCTCCCTGTCGGCTTCTTGTGTATTGAGGTGCCTGATCGCCCCCCGGCATACTGCGTGTTCCGGGGGGTGTGCGCGTTTGCGTGCGGATTGCCCCCGCCTGGGTGAATCGGGAAATTCGCCCGGAACTTCTGCAAGGGGGAAACTTGCACAGAAAAGTGAAAAGAGCGTGCGCGGCCTCCGTCGCCACGGCGGCCGCCGTCGCCCTCGCAGCGGGCATGACCAGCCCGGCGTCGGCGAAGCCCGAGCAGCGTGCGACCGGCGCCGCTCAGCTCTCGTCCCATCACCGCATCACCCTCATCACGGGTGACCGTGTCTCCGTCGACTCCAAGGGCCGTGTCGTCGCCCTGGACCGGGCGAGGGGCCGCGAGCACATACCCGTCCAGATCCGCAAGGCCGACGGGCACACGCTCGTCATCCCGGCCGACGCGGCCCGGCTGGTCGCCACCGGCAAGCTCGACCAGCGGCTCTTCGACGTCACCGAGCTCGACAAGGCGGCGACCCGCGCCTCGCAGCGCAACGGCCTGAAGGTCATCGTCGGCTACCGGGGAGCCGCGACCGCGACCAAGGCCGAGGTCCGGGACGCGGGCACCCTGCGCCGCACCCTGAAGTCCCTGAACGCGGACGCCGTGCAGACCTCGCACGAGGACACGCCCGAGCTGTGGGACGCGGTCACCAACGGCGACAAGGCGGCCTCCGGTGTCGCGCACGTCTGGCTCGACGGGGTCCGCAGGGCCACCCTCGACAAGTCCGTGCCGCAGATCGGCGCCCCCAAGGCGTGGGCGGCCGGCTACACCGGCAAGGGCGTCAAGATCGCCGTCCTGGACACGGGGGTCGACGCGACCCATCCGGACCTGAAGAACCAGGTCATCGCGGCCAAGAACTTCTCGACGTCCACCAACGACCAGGACCACGTCGGCCACGGCACGCACGTCGCCTCCATCGTGGCGGGCACCGGCGCGAAGTCGGGCGGCAAGTACAAGGGTGTGGCGCCCGGCGCGTCGATCCTCGCCGGCAAGGTCCTCGGCGACACCGGCTCCGGCGAGGACTCCAACATCCTGGCCGGCATGGAGTGGGCGGCCGAGCAGGGCGCCGACATCGTCAACCTCAGCCTCGGCGGCACGGACACCCCGGAGGTGGACCCGCTGGAGGCGGAGGTCAACAAGCTCTCCGCCGAAAAGGGCATGCTGTTCGCCATCGCGGCCGGCAACTCCGGCCCGGAGTCGGTCGGTTCGCCGGGCAGCGCGGACGCCGCGCTCACCGTCGGCGCCGTCGACGACAAGGACAAGCTCGCCGAGTTCTCCTCCACGGGCCCGCGGGTCGGCGACGGGGCGATCAAGCCGGACGTCACCGCGCCGGGGGTGGACATCACGGCCGCGGCCGCCAAGGGCAGCCTCATCGACCAGGAGGTCGGCGAGAAGCCGGCCGGCTACCTGACGATCTCGGGTACGTCGATGGCGACCCCGCATGTGGCGGGCGCCGCGGCGATCCTCAAGCAGGAGCACCCGGACTGGAAGTACGCCGAACTGAAGGGCGCGCTGACCGGGTCCGCCAAGGGCGGCAAGTACACCCCCTTCCAGCAGGGTTCGGGCCGGATCCAGGTGGACAAGGCCATCAAGCAGACCGTGATCGCCGACCCGGTGTCGGTGAGCTTCGGGGTGCAGCAGTGGCCGCACACCGACGACAAGCCCGTCACCAAGCAGCTGACGTACCGCAACCTCGGCAAGCAGGACGTCACGCTGACCCTTTCCGCGACCGCCACCAACCCCAAGGGGCAGGCGGCTCCGGCGGGCTTCTTCAAGCTGGGCGCGACCAAGGTGACCGTCCCGGCGGGCAAGGAGGCGTCCGTCGGCGTCACCGTCAACACCAAGCTGGGCGGCACGCTCGACGGCGCGTACTCCGCCTATGTGACGGCGACGGGCGGCGGGCAGAGCGTCCGTACGGCCGCCGCCGTACAGCGTGAGGTGCAGTCGTACAACGTCACCGTCAAGCACATCGGCCGGGACGGACAGCCGACGGACGACTACAACACGGCGGCCCTCGGCTACGCGGGCCTCGGCAACGGCCGGGCCTACCAGGTCCCGGTGGCGGCCTCCGGCACCACCACCATGCGGCTGCCCAAGGGCACCTACCTGCTGGACGCCTGGATCGCGAAGGACCTGGTGACCTTCAAGGACGGCCTCGACTGGCTGGTCCAGCCGAAGCTGAGCGTCACCAAGGACGTCACGGTGACCATCGACGCCCGCAAGGCCAAGGGCGCCGACATCACCGTGCCGGACGCGCAGGCGAAACAGACGTCCGCGATGAGCGACTACTTCTACGAGCCGGCCGGCATCGGCATCGGCGTCGGCGTCGACACCTTCGCCAACCTGCGCATGGCCCACCTCGGCCCGGAGGCCGCGACCGGTCTGACGCAGACCTGGAACGGCCAGTGGACCAAGGGCGCCAACGCCGAGTACGACGTGGCCACCACCGCCAAGGTCAAGCAGATCCAGGGCGGGAAGGTCCGTCACTTCAAGGCGGCCGAACTCGCCACGGTGAAGAACAACCTGGGTACGGCCGCCGTCGGCAAGACCGGCGGACTGGTCAGCACGGGTCTGTTCCCCGACGACGTGGCTCTCGGCCTCCCGGTGGAGCAGAAGCTGCCGGGCGCGCGCACGCTGTACCTCTCGACGTCCGACAAGATCCAGTGGCTCCTCGACTTCGAGCAGTACGGCGGCAAGGACGCGGAGGGCTTCCCGGTCCCGGACGCGTACTACACGCTGGGCAACGCGCAGACCTTCAAGGCGGGCCAGAAGTACACGAAGACCTTCAACACAGCGGTCTTCGGCCCTCACCTGAACACCGACTACGGGCTCTTCCGCCAGGGCAACGACGTCTACGGGTTCGTCCCGCTGTTCGCCGACGGCGCCGGGCACGCCGGTTCCTCGGACTTCACCGCGGTCGCCACCTCGCTGTACCGCAACGGCAGCAAGGTCGGCACCAACGCCGACCCGCTGTTCGGCGAGGGGATCTTCAAGGTGCCTGCCGGTGACGCCGAGTACAAGCTGACCACCTCGGTGAAGCGGAGCGTCAAGGTCGCGGCCGCCTCCACCCGGATCGACGCGAGCTGGACCTTCCGCTCGAAGAAGCCGGCCGGCCAGGACGCGGTGAAGCTGCCGGCCTCCATGGTCCGCTTCAACGCGACAACGGGCCTGGACAGCAGGGTCGAGGCCGACAAGAAGGTGACGTTCCCGGTCACCGTCGAGGGCGCGGCCAAGGGTTCCAACCTCAAGTCCCTGTCGGTGTACGTGTCGTACGACTACGGCCAGACCTGGAAGAAGCTGGACGTCAAGAACGGCAAGATCACCGTGAAGAACCCGGCGAAGGGGAAGGCCATCTCCTTCCACGCGAAGATCGCCGACAAGAAGGGCAACAAGTCGACGATCTCCATCTACAACGCGTACTACGGGAAGTAGGGGAGCCAGTCGTACGACGCCGAGCAGGCCGTCGTACGACGCTGAGTAGGCCGTGAGCGAAAGGCCCGCCGGAGGCGCAGCATCCGGCGGGCCTTTCGTGTTTCTGTGGGCGCATGACGACTCAGACGGTGGAGTACATCCGGTACCGCATCCCCGAAGAGCAGTCGGCGGAGTTCCTGTCCGCCTACTCCCGCGCCGCGGCCCAGCTGTCGGCGGCACCGCAGTGCGTCGACTACGAACTGGCGCGCTGCGAGGAGGACTTCGAGCACTACATCCTGCGCATCACGTGGACGTCGACCAAGGACCACGTCGAAGGCTTCCGCACGTCCGAGCTGTTCCCCGACTTCCTCGCCGAGATCCGCCCGTACATCCCGAGCATCGAGGAGATGCGCCACTACAAGCCGACCACGGTCCGCGGCACCGGCTCCGCCCTGCCCACCCTCTACGAGTGGGCGGGCGGCGCGGAGGCCTTCGCCCGGCTGACGTCGGTCTTCTACGACAAGGTCCTCCGCGACGACCTGTTGGCACCGGTGTTCGAGGGACTCGCCCCCGAGCACGCCCAGCACGTCGCCCTGTGGCTCGCCGAGGTCTTCGGCGGCCCGCCCGGCTACTCGGAGACCCAGGGCGGCCACGGCCACATGGTCGCCAAGCACATGGGCCGGGGCATCACCGAGGCCCAGCGCCGCCGCTGGGTCAACCTGATCCAGGACGCCGCGGACGAGGCGGGACTGCCCATGGACGCCGAGTTCCGCTCGGCCTTCCTCGCCTATGTGGAGTGGGGCACGCGGCTGGCGGTCCATTTCTCCGGCCCGGACGCGAAGCCGCCGGCCGAGCAACCGGTGCCGCGGTGGCACTGGGGGGCGGCACCGCCGTACCAGGGCTGACCCCGGCGGCGCGCTGCCGGCGCCCGACCCGGCCCCGGCGGCCTTCCCGGGGGCGCCCGGGGGTGGCCGCACCCTGACACCTCACAGGATGTGCCCGCCTCCGTTCGATGCCACAGTCAGGGCTCGTCGGCAGGCCAGGCCGTGGGCAACCCGGCCCGTGGGCCTGTCCGGCCCACGAGCGACCGAACCCTCGGCAGTCAACGGAGGATCCATGCAGACGTCACGATTCCTCAGGTCCCGGGCCCGGTCCGCGTCCGTCGCGGGGGCGGCCGCGGTCCTGCTCGCCGGCGCCGGCGTGCTCGCCGCCTCACCCGCGCAGGCCGCCCCGCGCCCCTGCCCCGGTGCCGGCCCGGGCGACCCGGCCCGCTGCGCCCAGGTCATCGGCATCGACCCCGGCTCGGCCCTGGTGATGCGCACCGCACCCCGCTACAGCGCCGGCGCGGTGGCCCGGTACGGCAACGGCCAGTGGCTGGAGGTCGAGTGCTGGACCACCGGCGACCCGGACGCGGACGGCCACGGCTACCGGTACTGGATGCGTGTCTCCACGGCCAGTGCCTGGGGCTACGTCAACGACTGGTACCTGGACACCGGCGGCCCGAGCACATGGAAGCCGATCCTGCCGCAGTGCTGAACGGCAAGGTCCGGCCCGGTGACGGCGCCGTCAGGCCGACGGCGCCGACCTCCCCGTACCCGCCCGGGTCGCGTCCGCACCCCAGCTGGCCAGCAGCCGCAGCGCCTCCGCGGACGGCGAGCCCGGTTCCGCGTGGTACGTCACCAGCGACTGCTCCTGGTCCCCGATCATGCTGAACGACTCGAAGTTGAGGTCGAGGTCGCCGACGAGCGGATGCCGCAGCCGCTTGATCCCGTAGCTCTTCTCCTTGACGTCGTGGGTGGCCCACAGCCGCCGGAACTCCTCGCTCTTCACGGAGAGCTCGCCCACCAGCGCGGACAGCCGCGGATCGTCCGGATGGCAGCCGGCGTCCATGCGCAGCGCGCAGACGATGTCGATCGCCTTCTGCTCCCAGTCCACGAACAGATCGCGGTACTCGGGCCGCAGGAACACCAGCCGCGCCCAGTTCCGCTCCGCGGGCGGCAGCTCCCCCCAGTCGCCGAAGAGCGCCGCGGCCATCCGGTTCCACGCCAGGATGTCCGAGCGCCGCCCCACGGCGTACGCCGGAACACCGTCCATCGAGTCCAGCAGGGTCCGCAGCGCGCCCCGCACCTGCTGGGCACGGGCGGCCGGCTTCTTCTTGTGCTGCTTGGGCTTGGCCAGATGGGTGAGGTGGGCGTGCTCGGCGTCGGTCAGCCGCAGCGCGCGGGCGATGGAGTCGAGGACCTCCGCCGACACGTTGCGCCCGTTGCCCTGCTCCAGGCGTGTGTAGTACGCCACAGACACCCCGGCCAGCTGCGCCAGTTCCTCGCGGCGCAGGCCCGGCACCCGCCGGCGCCGTCCGAAGTCCGGCAGCCCCACTTCCTCCGGCTGCAGCCGGGCCCGCCGGGTACGCAGGAACTCGCTGAGCTCGGCGCGCCGGTCCAGCGCGCCGCCGACGGGCTCCGGTACGGATTCGGGGTGTTCGTCCATGCCTCAAGTATTCACGGTCGTACGCACAGGAGCCTGACCCCGCCAGTGGTAGGCACAGCAGACGTACGAAAAGCCGTGGCCTGGGTGAATCACGGAGTCTCGGGCAGGCTGGACGTGTGCCCGGCCGGAAGAAGGCAGCCGGGCGCGCAACCCTCGCAAGGAGAACCACGGCATGACCACTGTCGCTGCGTACGCCGCACCCGCCGCCAAGGCTCCGCTGGAGCGCACCACCATCGAGCGCCGCGCGGTCCGCGAGTTCGATGTGCTGATCGACATCAAGTTCGCCGGTATCTGTCACTCCGACATCCACCAGGCCCAGGAGGGCTGGGGCGAGGCGATCTTCCCGATGGTCCCGGGCCACGAGATCGCGGGTGTCGTCTCCGAGGTCGGCCCCGGCGTCACCAGGTTCCAGGTCGGCGACCGCGTGGGCGTCGGCTGCATGGTCGACTCCTGCCGCGAGTGCGACAACTGCAAGGCCGGCCTGGAGCAGTACTGCGCCAAGGGCAACATTCCGACGTACAACGGCATCGGCAGGGACGGCGAGCCGACCTACGGCGGCTACTCGGAGAAGGTCGTCGTCGACGAGAACTACGTCGTCCGCATCCCCGACGGCCTCTCCCTCGACGTCGCCGCGCCGCTGCTGTGCGCCGGCATCACCCTGTACTCCCCGCTGAAGCGCTGGGGTGCCGGCCCCGGCAAGAAGGTCGCGATCGTCGGCCTGGGTGGCCTCGGCCACATGGGTGTGAAGATCGCCCACGCGCTCGGCGCCGAGGTGACCGTGCTCTCGCAGTCCCTGCGCAAGAAGGACGACGGTCTGAAGCTGGGCGCCGACCACTACTACGCCACCAGCGACGAGAACACCTTCAAGGAGCTGGCCGGCACGTTCGATCTGATCGTGTCGACGGTGTCGGCCCCGCTGGACTTCAACGCCTACCTGACGCTGCTGAAGACGCAGGGCGCGCTGGTGAACGTGGGCGCCCCCGAGGAGCCGATCTCCCTCAACCTCTTCTCGGTGATCGGCGGCGGCAAGACCCTCGCCGGTTCCATGATCGGCGGCATCGCGGAGACCCAGGAGATGCTGGACTTCTGCGCCGAGCACAGCCTCGGCGCGGAGATCGAACTGATCGCCGCCTCCGAGATCAACGAGGCGTACGAGCGGGTGCAGAGCAGTGACGTGCGGTACCGGTTCGTGATCGACACGGCGACGATCTGAGGGCCGCTCTGACGGACACGGCGACGATCTGAGCGTCCGCAGCTGGGCCCCGGTGGGTGACCGCCGGGGCCCAACTGTCGTCGGGGCGACGGGTACGGGCGGCGCGATCCGTGCCGACCAGGACGACCGCTTCGGTCAACGCCGAGAAGGCTGTCCGGAGCGTCGGCGGCCGACGTTCACCCACTCCGTTGGGGCACCTGCGGGTCCGATGCCGTCCCTGCCGCACGTTCCTGGGCTTCGAGGAGCTCGTCACCGTGCTCGCCCGCCCAGCGTCCGAGCGCCGTCAACGGACCCTCGACCAGGCTCTGGCCCCAAGCCGGTGGGGGCTTACTCGACCCGGGGCGGCGCCTCGGCATGTGCGTGACGCTCGACCAGGCCGGCGGCGAGCAGACGGCGCAAGGAGTCGGTCAGAACCTTGTCGCTGATGCCGCCGAGGACGAGCGGCCGTCGATGACCGGGCCGACAGTGGCAACGAGCCGCGATTCATGACGATTTTCGGTCTCCAGGCAACCTGAGTCGACCTCTCACCCTTTTCACAGATGGCACACAAGCCTTCCGTGCCCCCACGACGTGCACTGCTCGTCCCGACCAGACGCAGAAAGAGCACCCATGACCAGACACCACCCCAATGCCTTACGGCGTTCGGCGATCATCGCCGCTGCCGCCCTGACCGTCGGTGCCGCCGGAACACTCGCCGCGCCCGGCGCGGGAGCGGCGACGCCGGCGGGTACGCCGAAGCTCGATCTGATCGCCGCTTCCCCCACGGTGACCGTTGACCGATGGGAAGGCGAGCCGGGGGTCTACCTGGACCTCGGCACCTACGTCACTGTCGACGGGGGACCGCTCGAACTCCGGGTGACGCGCAAGTCCTACAACGACCCCGTCGTCGCGGAGCAGGTGATCCGCTCCGGCAGCCGGACGGTGACCAAGGCCCTGCCGAAGGGCCTGGTGAAGGACTTCTCCGGCCTGCCGGGCTTCCTCGACGTCAGTATCAGCGACCAGTCGGGCGCGATGGTGGCCAAGGCCACGCAGTCGTTCTGCCCGAACAACCGGGCGGGCCGGATCCAGCCGGACGCCCCGGCCACCTCGAAGTACCCCGGGGGCTGCTCCGACAACCCGTTCGCGCTCGGCGGGGTGTGGGGTGTCGAGAAGGGCTGGGCGGCAGCCACGTCCCAGGGCTTCCGTGAGGACGACGCGGTCGACCTGCCCGCCGGTGTCTACACCGCGAAGGTGTCGGTGGCGAAGAAGTACCGCGACCTGTTCGGCATGCCGGACAAGACCCAGACCATCAAGGTGACGGTCCGGCAGGACTCCGGCGGTCAGGGTCTGGCCGGTGTCAAGCGCGGGCAGAAGAACACGTCGAAGAGCCCGAAGCCGGCCGCCGAACGGCCCGTCGGCAAGGCGGCCGTCCCCGCCGATGCGCCCAAGCCCGACCTGCGCTCCCTCCCCGCGTACGGCATCGCGATCACCAAGGGGGACGAGGGCGGAGAAAGTGCCGTCCCGGGCAAGGACTACCTCGCTTTCAGCGCCACCGTCTGGAACGGCGGCCCCTCGCCGCTGGTCGTGGACGGGTTCCGCAAGCCCGGCGCGGAGAAGATGGACGCTTACCAGTACTTCTACGACGCCAAGGGCGAGCAGGTCGGGTACACGCCCACCGGCACCATGGAGTGGGACCCGCGGGACGGCCACCAGCACTGGCACTTCAGCGACTTCGCCAGCTACCGGCTGCTCGGTGCGGACAAGAAGGAGATCGTCCGCAGCGGCAAGGAGGCGTTCTGCCTGGCCAACACCGACGCCATCGACTACACGGTGAAGAACGCCAACTGGCACCCGGGCAACACCGACCTTGCCACCGCCTGCGGTGAGGAGACTTCCGTCTCGGTGCGCGAGGTGCTCGACGTCGGCAACGGCGACACCTACAGCCAGTACCGGCCCGGTCAGTCCTTCGACGTTTCGGACCTGCCGAACGGCACCTACTACATCCAGGTCATCGCCAATCCCGACAACCGGCTCAAGGAGCAGAGCACGGCCAACAACGTCACGTACCGCAAGGTCGTCCTCGGCGGCACGCCGGGGGACCGCACGGTGACCGTGCCGAAGTACGGCCTCGTCGACGCTCCCTGACCACCCGGCGGGCGGGGGCAGGCGCCTCCGCCCGCTCGGAGCGGGACGTGGGCCCGGGTCATACGGCACGCCACCGGTGGCGGCGACCCCTGGCGGACTCTGTTGCTCCTGGTCCGTGACATTCGACTGGTCCGTGACATCTGACGCCGGAGCGACGCCCGTCAGGCAGCACGCCCCCAGCTCGTCTCGAACGGGCCCATGGGGCCCTGGGCACCACCGCCTTCGGCGTCAGAGGCATGGTCGCCATCGGCCGTGCGGTGAAGCGGCGCGTCATCCGCGCAGATGGGCAGGGAGTTCGTCTCCGAGGGAGCATGGGCGTTCCTGGGGCAGCAGCCGGGCGGCTGAGTCCAGGTCGCCGTCGCTGACCAGGGCGTGGATCTCGTGGGCGAGCGGAGTCACGTCGCGGATGGAGACCGTCCACTCGTCTGCGTAGCGTCGTACGGCCTCACCGGACAGACCGAGCTGCAAGGAGCGGTACGGCAGGGGCTGTAGCTGCAGGTCGCGTTCGGGATCCCACTGAAGACGCGTAGGCGCACGCTTCAGCTGACGCTGCCAGGTGGCGCGGTCGCGGTGCACCCCGCGAACATAACTCGACAGACACGCCTGCCGCAGCGCCCACTCGAAGCCGTCGCGGGTGATCTCGACAGCCAGTACGATCTCCTGCCCTGCCTTTGTGCCCCAGCCACAGCGGTACATCATCCACAGGAAGGAGGGCTTGATCCACGTCATCCGGTCCCGCTTCCACGTGGCGGGAAAACGGCCCTCGCGGACGGCGGGCAGGCCGATTTCCGGGGCGTACGCTTGGTAGACGGTGATCGTGGAGTCTGAGTGGACCGCACGAATCCGGCGGTGCGGTTCTTCCATGAGGTACAGCGTGACGCGGCCGGGTCCGGTCGGCCACGGATTTTCTGCCGCCGTTCCCTCCGTCGGCGAGCCGGCCCCAGCATCGACCGGGTTGATCGGTGCCACGGTCGTCCGCTGACGGAATCGCTCGGAACCCTCGCGCGTTGAAGAGGGTGGGCATGGGATGCCGGTGGTGTGCGAGCCGAGTAGCCCGAGTCACCGAGCTGACAGAAATTGGAGGGTCGCAATGGCTGCGCAGACGCAGAGGGCCGTGCTGGCGGGCGGATGCTTCTGGGGGATGGAGGAGCTGATCCGCCGACTTCCGGGCGTGACGGCGACCCGGGTCGGATACACCGGGGGTGACGTGCCGAACGCGACGTACCGTAACCACGGCACGCACGCGGAAGCCATTGAGATCCTCTTCGACCCCGCGAAGACCGACTTCCGCGCGATCCTGGAGTTCTTCTTCCAGATCCACGACCCGAGCACCAAGAACCGTCAGGGCAACGACATCGGCCTCAGTTACCGCTCGGCGATCTACTACGTGGACGACGAGCAGAAGCGGATCGCCGAGGACACGATCGCGGATGTGGACGCCTCTGGCCTGTGGCCGGGCAAGGTCGTCACCGAGGTGGAGCCGGTGGGCCCGTTCTGGGAGGCCGAGCCGGAGCACCAGGATTACCTGCAGCGTTACCCGAACGGCTATACCTGCCACTTCCCGCGCCCGGGATGGCGGCTGCCCGCCCGCGCTCAGAGCTGACCGCGAGGCGGCCCGGCGGACGGCGGAGTCTGACTGGCGCAGGCTCCGCAGCCGGTTCCGATGCCTGTCGTTTCGGGAGACCCGGTCTCATGCGGCATGGCGGACCTTCTGCGGAGGCACCGGCCGCACGGGCCTCACGGCTCAGCGGGGCAGCGTCGCCGGGTTGCCTCCGTTCGCCTCGTAGCCCGCTACCGCCAGCGCCCGGTACACCGCGAACTCCGCGGCCGGGTCGGCGGACAGCGTCCAGGGCAGGGCGCCGACGTGGCCGTCGATGTGTATGAGCTGGTTCATCGCCTCGGCCCAGCGTTCGGAGCGGACCAGGAAGAAGACCAGGAGGTGGCGGACGTGCGCCAGCATCGGGTCGTCGGGCCGGGAGGAGTGCACGGCGTGCAGGGCGCCGTGGATCGCCTTGGTCACCACCTCGCTCCGGTAGAAACCGCTGACCAGATTCACCTCGGGCAGGTGCTCGAAGACCGCGAACAGCGGCAGGGCGGCCAGCAGCGAGCCCCTGGGAGCGCGGGCGGCCGCCGCCTCGGCGAAGCTGTACGCCAGTTCACGCGAGCCGTGCCACTTCTCGCACCAGTAGTGCAGCGCGGCCAGATGCGCCCCCATGTGGTGCGGGGCGCGGTCCAGGATCTTCAGCCAGAGCTGCTCGAACTCCGGCCGGGGATACGCCAGTCCGCGCGCCACGGACAGCTCGATGATGTACGGGATCGGGTCGCCGGGCGCCAGCAGTGCCGCGTCACCGCAGGCCGCCCTCGCCTCCTCCATGATGATCCGGAACTCGTCCGTGCCGGGCGTCGACGTCCGCCACGCCTGCTGGACCAGGAACTCCGCGTGCACCGCCGCGCCGCCCGCGTCCTTGGGCGCCTCGGCCCGCCACACCCTGAGCCACTGCCCGCCCGGCGTCTCGCTGACCCCGCCGGGCCGCTGCCGCAGCTCCAGCGACGCGGCGCCGGCGAAGGCCTGCACACGCTGCCAGCGCAGCTCGCCCTCGCTCTCCGTGCCCGCGAGGAGCTGCGCCGCGGCGTGGTGGTCCTGCGTGCGCTGCACCAGGTCCAGGACGTCCAGCAGGTCCTGGTCCGGGCCGGGCATTCGGATGTCCAGTTCCTCCTGCTGCACGAATCCGTAGTCCGCCGGGTCCGCGGCGTCCGGGTGTCCCGGGTGGACCTGCTCGATCATGCCGCGCCCGCGCCGCATGAAGGGAAGCAGCACGAAACCGAGCAGGACCAGCGCCATCAGGACCCAGAGGATTTCCATGTCTCCAGGGTTCCAGACGCCTGTGACAATTGGCCAACCCGGTCCCGCGGCCTGTGGACAACCTCCGCCGATCCTGCCGCTGACCCTCTGCCGACCCCCGCCGATCCCGCCGCTGACCTCTGCCGATCCTGCCGCTGACCCTCAGCCGACGGGGCTCCCGACCCTCGCAGACCGGGCTCCCGACCCTCGCCGACGGGGCTCCCGACCCCCCGCCGACGCCACTGCCCCCGCTCGCCGTCCGTCATCGACCGCGTCGGAGCACTACCCTCGGTGCCCATGAGCGACAGGCACATCAGTCAGCACTTCGAGACCCTCGCGATCCACGCGGGCAACACCGCGGATCCCCTCACCGGCGCGGTCGTCCCGCCGATCTACCAGGTCTCGACCTACAAGCAGGACGGCGTCGGCGGCCTGCGCGGCGGCTACGAGTACAGCCGCAGCGCCAACCCGACGCGCACCGCCCTGGAGGAGAACCTCGCCGCCCTGGAGGGCGGCCGCCGGGGCCTCGCGTTCGCGTCCGGACTGGCGGCCGAGGACTGCCTGTTGCGTACGCTGCTCAGTCCCGGTGACCACGTCGTCATCCCCAATGACGCCTACGGCGGCACCTTCCGCCTCTTCGCCAAGGTGGTCTCCCGGTGGGGTGTGGAGTGGTCGGTCGCCGACTCCGCTGACCCGGCCGCCGTACGCGCCGCGATCACGCCGAAGACCAAGGCCGTGTGGGTGGAGACCCCTTCCAACCCGCTGCTCGGCATCACCGACATCGCCGCCGTCGCCCAGGTCGCGCACGACGCGGGCGCCCGGCTCGTCGTCGACAACACCTTCGCCACGCCGTATCTTCAGCAGCCGCTGTCGCTCGGCGCGGACGTCGTCGTGCACTCGCTGACCAAGTACATGGGCGGACACTCGGACGTCGTCGGCGGCGCCCTGGTCGTCAGCGACCCGGAGCTGGCCGAGGAACTGGCGTATCACCAGAACGCGATGGGCGCGGTCGCCGGGCCCTTCGACTCCTGGCTGGTGCTGCGCGGCACGAAGACGCTGTCGGTGCGCATGGACCGGCACAGCGAGAACGCCACCAAGGTCGCCGACATGCTGTCCCGGCACGCGCGCGTGACGTCGGTCCTGTACCCCGGTCTGCCGGAACACCCCGGTCATGAGGTCGCCGCCAAGCAGATGCGGGCCTTCGGCGGAATGGTGTCCTTCCGGGTGAAGGGCGGCGAGGAGGCGGCCGTCGAGGTCTGCAACCGCGCCAAGGTGTTCACGTTGGGCGAGTCCCTGGGCGGCGTGGAGTCGCTGATCGAGCACCCCGGACGGATGACGCACGCCTCCGCGGCCGGCTCGGCCCTGGAGGTGCCCGCCGATCTCGTCCGCCTGTCCGTGGGCATCGAGAACGTCGAGGACCTCTTGGAGGACCTGCGCCAGGCGCTCGGCTGAGGCGTCGTACGCCGAGACGACTCCACCCCTCACCAGCCCGTGAGCGGTGGAGTCGTCTCGGAGGGCGGCTCCACCCAGGGCTGCGCCATCACCGCCCACACCACGAACGCCACGACCGCCGCGAACAGCAGCAGCCACAGCACCCGGCGGACGGCCCTCCTGCGGCGCAGCATCCGGCCGCCGCGCCGCACGACGTCCGCGCACAGCTCCGGCGGCACGGACGGCGTCGGCGCCGCCAGGATCCGCCGTACGGCGTCCTCTCGTCGGGGCTGGTTCATCGCGGCCTCATGACGGCACCATCTTCGGGCCGATCGTCGCGGGGGCCGGGTCCCGGGGCGGGTGGAGGAGGTTCGTGACCGCGCGGTCGCAGATGCCGCGGACGCGTTCCTGGGAGAGCCCGAGCAGTGCCGCCGCCTGTTCCTCCGCGACTCCTTCGTAGAGGCGAAGGACCAGGATCAGGCGTTCCTGCGGGCTGAGCCGGGCCAGCGCGCCGGGGCGGCGCGGTCGGGACCGGCCGAGGACGCCGAGGCAGCCGGACTGGTGCCACGCCCCACGCGCGAAGCGGGTGGCCAGGTGCTGGCGGGCCCGGTCGTACGGGTCCTCGCCCCGCAGCCGCTCCCAGCAGGCGTACGTATGGGCGAGGGCCAGCGTCAGCAGGTGCCGCGCGCGCGGGTTGTCGCGCGGGTCCTCCGCGGTGAGGAGGGTGGCGGCGTGCAGCAGCCGCCCGGCCGCGCCCGCGACGAACGCGTCGAACTCCCGGGCCCGGCGGGCGTCCTGGACCGTATGCCGTTCTCGCACCGCGCCTCCCGCCTGAGGGAGATCCTGAGGAGGACCGGGCCCCGGCCGCGTACCACGACACCAGGTACGAGATCACGTACCGAGATCACGTACGGGGATCTCTTACTGGGATCACTTACGGAATGCGGAACCGCGTACGACAGAGGGCCCGTTCTCATCTGAGGCCAGGCAAGGCCTGTCGGTCAAGAGTCGCGCACCGCCGAGCACGGCGGGCAGAAGGAAACGGCGGCCAACGGCGGGCAGCGGGGAACGGATCCGGCAACCGCGCGTGGTGCGGGCACGCGCGCGTGGGGGCCGTTCAGGAGGCCGGCGGCGGCTCCGCGCCCGGTACTCCCTGTACCGCCATCCGGGAGGAGAGCGCGGTGTTGAAGCGCGTGAGGAGCGTGCAGAACGCCTCGCGCTCCTCAGGCGCCCAGTCGTGTGTCAGCTCTGCCATCAACTGACGCCGGGAGGAGCGCACTTCCTCAAGACGCGACAGCCCGCGCGGGGACAGCTGAAGCACCACCGCCCGGCCGTCCTCGGGGTGCGAGGTCCGCTTGACGAGCCCGGTGTCGACGAGCGGGGCCACCTGCCGGGTGACCGTGGACGAGTCGATGCCCATGCTCGCGGCGAGCGCCTTGACGCCCATGGGGCCTTCCTTGTCGAGCCGGTTGAGCAGCAGGTACGCGGCCCGGTCCATGGAGTTGCGCACCTGCCCGACCCCGCCGAGGCGGGTCTGTTCGGCACGGCGGGCGAACACCGCCACCTCGTGCTGCAGCGTGTCGAGGAGACCGAGGTCACCGACGGTCGTCATGTCCATCGACATTTCAGGTGTTGTGGGCATGGCCGGGGGCTCACTTCATGAATGGGGGTGCTGGGTTGGGGGACAGGGTACGCGGCCGGGAGGCAGACCGTACCGGGGCTTGGCAAACGAGTCTCGGACGTTGGTCACAGCGGCGGTTCGCGCGTGTGAACTGCGAGACTTGAGTCATGAACTACCGCGAGACCCAGTCCGTTGCGCCGGTCACCCTGGACGACGTGCGCGGCGCCCAGAAGATGCTCTCGGGCGTGGCGCGGGTGACCGCCATGGAGGGCAGCCGGCACCTGACCCAGCTGGTCGGGGCACCGGTCCACTTCAAGTGCGAGAACCTCCAGCGGACGGGGTCGTTCAAGCTGCGCGGCGCCTACGTCCGGATCGCCGGGCTGCTGCCCGAGGAGCGGGCCGCCGGTGTCGTCGCGGCCAGCGCGGGCAACCACGCGCAGGGCGTGGCATTGGCGTCCTCGCTGCTCGGCGTGCGCTCCACGGTGTTCATGCCGAAGGGCGCCCCCCTGCCGAAGATCAGCGCCACCAAGGAGTACGGCGCCGAGGTGCGCCTGCACGGCCAGGTGGTCGACGAGACGCTGGCCGCCGCGCAGGAGTACGCGGCCGAGACGGGCGCGGTGTTCATCCATCCTTTCGACCACCCCGACATCATCGCGGGCCAGGGCACGGTCGGCCTGGAGATCCTGGAGCAGTGCCCGGAAGTGCGCACGATCGTCGTCGGTATCGGCGGGGGAGGCCTCGCGGCGGGTGTCGCCATCGCGGTGAAGGCGCTCAGGCCGGACGTGCGGGTCGTGGGCGTACAGGCGGCGGGCGCGGCCGCGTACCCGCCCTCGCTGGCCGCCGGGCGCCCGGTGTCGATCGAGAACCCGGCGACGATGGCCGACGGCATCAAGGTCGGACGGCCCGGCGACGTGCCGTTCGGCATCATCGGTGAACTCGTCGACGAGGTGCGCACGGTGACGGAGGACGAGCTGTCCGCCGCGCTGCTGCTGTGCCTGGAGCGGGCCAAGCTGGTGGTCGAACCGGCCGGGGCGAGTCCGGTCGCGGCGCTGCTGAGCGACCCCGACTCCATCGAGGGACCGGTCGTCGCCCTGCTGTCCGGCGGGAACGTCGACCCGCTGCTGCTCCAGGGCATCCTGCGGCACGGCATGGCCGCGCAGGGCCGTTACCTGGCCGTACGGCTCAGGCTGACGGACCGGCCGGGCGCCCTCGCGACGCTTCTCGGGGTGTTGTCAGTGGTGGACGCTAACGTCCTCGATGTGAGCCACGTACGGACCGACCCACGGCTCGGGCTCACGGAAGCGGAGGTCGAGCTGCACCTGGAGACGAAGGGGCCGGCGCACTGCGCCGAGGTCGGCCGGGCACTGCGCACAGCGGGCTACACGGTCATCGACTGAGGCGCTCACAGCGCGGAAACCCCAGCTCAGGGCCCATTCGTCACTCGATCGAGCAAATACTTGAGTGACGCGATACATCGCGTTATGGTGGGTGTCGTGATACGGTCCCGACCCCTCGCGTCATGCGCGTTGTTCGCGAGGCCGGGTAAAGCGCACAAATCTAGGCTTTCCGAAGAATCCCCGAAGACGTGGAGACTCATATGCCAGGCGCCATCTATGCCGAAGGCCTGGTCAAGACCTTCGGTGACGTAAGGGCTCTGGACGGCGTCGATCTTGACGTCCCCGAGGGCACGGTCCTCGGTCTGCTCGGACCGAACGGCGCGGGCAAGACGACCGCCGTCCGCTGCCTGACCACCCTCCTGCGCCCCGACAGCGGCAAGGCCGTCGTCGCCGGCCTCGACGTGCTCAAGCAGCCGAACGAGGTGCGGCGCTCGATCGGCCTGTCAGGCCAGTTCGCCGCGGTCGACGAATATCTGACCGGCCGCGAGAACCTCCGGATGGTCGGCCAGCTCTACCAGATGAAGGCCAAGGAGGCGAAGGCCCGGGCCGGTGAGCTGCTCGACCAGTTCCACCTCGCCGACGCCGCCGACCGGCCCGCGAAGACCTACTCCGGCGGCATGCGCCGACGCCTCGACCTGGCCGCCGCGCTCGTCGTCTCCCCGCCCGTGATGTTCATGGACGAACCGACGACCGGCCTCGACCCGCGCAACCGCCAGCAGTTGTGGGAGGTCATCAAACAGCTGGTCTCCGGCGGTACGACGCTGCTGCTGACCACCCAGTACCTGGAGGAGGCCGACCACCTCGCCCACGACATCGCCGTGGTCGATGCCGGCCGGGTCATCGCCCGCGGCACCTCCGACCAGCTCAAGGCCCGCACCGGCGGCGAGCGCGTCGAGGTCGTGGTGCACGAGCGCGAGCACATCGCGACCGCCGCGGAGGTGCTGCGCGGATTCGGCAAGGGCGACACCGCCGTCGAGGAGCACATGCGCAAGATCACCGTGCCCGTCTCGGGCGGCGCGAAGCTCCTCGCCGAGGTCATCCGGGAACTGGACGTCCGCGGCATCGAGATAGACGACGTCGGCCTGCGCCGTCCCACCCTGGACGACGTCTTCCTCTCCCTGACGGGCCATGTGGCCGAGGCCAAGGACGAGGAGAACGGCTCGGTGGCGGACGCCGAGCAGAAGGTCCAGCAGCAGGCCCAGGAGAAGAAGGAGGCCTCCGAGTGAGTGCCGTCACCGAGACCGCGCGGATCGCGGCACCCGCCAACCGCTTCGGCCAGTCCGTGCGTGACTCCCTGGTCATCGCCAAGCGCAACCTCATCCGGATGTCCCGGATCCCGGAGATGGTGATCTTCGGGCTCATCCAGCCGATCATGTTCGTCGTGCTGTTCAGCTACGTCTTCGGCGGATCCATGCAGATCGGCGGCAGCACCAGCTCCACCGACTACAAGAACTTCCTGATGGCGGGCATCTTCGCGCAGACCGTCACGTTCGCCACCGCCGGCGCCGGCGCGGGCATCGCCGACGACATGCACAAAGGCCTCATCGACCGCTTCCGCTCGCTGCCCATGGCGCGTGGCGCGGTGCTGACCGGGCGTACCCTCGCGGACCTGGTCCAGACGGCCCTGACGCTCCTCGTCCTCGCCGTGGTCGCCCTTCTGGTCGGCTGGCGTGTGGGGTCCGACGGCGACACGAACGCGGGCAAGGTCCTCGGGGCCTTCGGCCTGCTGCTTCTGCTCGGTTATGCCTTCACCTGGATCGGTGCCCTGATCGGCCTGTCCGTCCGTACGCCCGAGGCGGCCACGTCCGGCGGGCTGATCTGGCTCTTCCCGGTGACGTTCATCTCGGCCGCGTTCGTGGACTCGGGCAACATGACGCCCTGGCTGCGTCACATCGCGGAGTGGAATCCCTTCAGTGCCACGGTTCAGGCCTGCCGTGTGCTGTTCGCCAACCCCGGACAGTCCCGGTCCGACGCCTGGCCCATGCAGCACCCGGTCTGGGCCTCACTGATCTACTCGGTCCTGATCATCCTCGTGTTCAGGACCCTGGCTGTGCGCAAGTACCGCTCGGCGACGGCATGACGATGCCCCCGGCGTCAGCGAGACGCCGGGGGCCCGTCGACACCGGGGTGGCCGGGATCAGCCGCTGTACGGCTCGGCCTTCAGGATCTTCACCGAGGCCTTCCTGCCGTTGGGCAGCTCGTACTCGGCGTCGTCGCCGACCTTGTTGCCGATCACGCCGGAGCCCAGGGGGGACTGCGGCGAGTAGGTCTCGATGTCGGAGCTCGCGTACTCACGCGAGGCGAGCAGGAAGGTCAGCGTGTCGTCCTCGTCGCCGTCGAACGCGATGGTCACGACCATGCCCGGGGCCACCGCACCGTCCGCCGAGGCCGGCGCCTCGCCGACCTTGGCGTTCTCCAGGAGCTGGGTCAGCTGGCGGACACGGAGCTCCTGCTTGCCCTGCTCCTCCTTGGCCGCGTGGTACCCGCCGTTCTCGCGCAGGTCCCCCTCCTCGCGCGCGGCGGCGATCTTGGCGGCGATCTCCGTGCGCGCAGGACCAGACAGGTACTCCAGCTCGGCCTTGAGCTGGTTGTACGCCTCCTGGGTCAGCCAGGTGACGTTCTCGCTGGTCTGGGTCACAGGTGCTCCTCGTAGGTACTGGGAATACAAAGCATCGCCCTACCCAGAAGAATGTTCCTCCATGGATGGGCGAAACCACGAGCCTAACAATTCAGGGACGGAAGGGGGAGGACATAAGCGACCAGAATTACATCGCCGCAGGCCAGCGCCCTGTATTCGCGGGCGGACGGGCGAGGTCAGCCCTCGGCGGGGGCGTTCTCGGTCGGGCTCGGGCGGCCTCGGGCGGCTCCGGCCGGCCTTGGACGGCTCCGGTCGGGCTCAGTCGGCGTGGCAGCCCAGGAGCTCGGCCGTGGTGCCGGGTGACGTCGTGCGGAGTGTGACGACCTTGTCGATGCGGGTGGCGTCCCCGGTGAAGCGGAAGTCTGCCCGGCCCACCTCGGCGCCGTTCTCCGCCTGAGAGCGCACGGTGCAGTAACCGCTGGCACCGGCGTCCTTGCGGACCTCCAGATGCACCTGGACCGCGTCCTTGCCGGCGTCGAACGCGATCACCTCGGCGCTGATCTTGTTCTGGCCGACGTAGTGGTACGCGAAGTAGCCGACGAGAGCGAGCAGCAGCACCGCGAGGACGGTACCGGCGATCTTGAGTTTGTGATCGGCACGCTCGTCCGAGGAGCGGCCGTACCGGCCCTCGGGCGGTCGCGTACTCACCGTACTCATGATCGTCCTCTCGGCAGAAGCGGGACCAATCTCCCGGAAGAGAGTCTCCGGAGCGGACCCCGGAACAATTCGCCCTCCGATTCGGTCACTATAGAAGCCGCCGATCGCCCCGGTTCACGCGGGCGCCGACTACAAGGATTGAGTCTTGACTGACCAACTGCGACTGATGGCCGTGCACGCCCACCCCGACGACGAGTCGAGCAAGGGCGCGGCCACCATGGCGAAGTACGTGTCCGAGGGGGTGGACGTGCTCGTCGTGACCTGCACGGGCGGGGAGCGCGGATCCATCCTCAATCCGAAGCTGCAGGGCGACGCGTACATCGAGGAACACATCCACGAGGTGAGAAAGAAGGAGATGGACGAGGCCCGGGAGATCCTGCGCGTCAAGCAGGAATGGCTCGGCTTCGTCGACTCCGGCCTGCCCGAGGGCGATCCGCTGCCGCCGCTGCCGGAGGGCTGCTTCGCCCTGGAGGACGTCGACAAGGCGGCCGGCGAACTGGTGAGGAAGATCCGCTCGTTCCGCCCGCAGGTGATCACCACCTACGACGAGAACGGCGGCTACCCGCACCCCGACCACATCATGACCCACAAGATCTCGATGGTGGCGTTCGAGGGCGCGGCGGACACCGAGAAGTACCCGGAGAGCGAGTTCGGTCCGGCGTACCAGCCGCTCAAGCTCTACTACAACCAGGGCTTCAACCGCCCCCGCACCGAGGCGCTGCACCAGGCGATGCTCGACCGGGGCCTGGAGTCGCCGTACGGGGACTGGCTCAAGCGCTGGGACGAGGCCGGCGCCAAGGAGCGCACGCTCACCACGCACATCCCGTGCGCCGACTTCTTCGAGATCCGCGACAAGGCACTGATCGCGCACGCCACCCAGATCGACCCCGACGGCGGCTGGTTCCGCGTGCCGATGGAGCTTCAGAAGAAGGTCTGGCCGACGGAGGAGTACGAGCTCGCGAAGTCCCTCGTCGATACATCCCTCCCCGAGGACGACCTCTTTGCGGGCATCCGCGACAATGCCTGACATGAGCGCAAGCGCAAGCCTGGCAATGACGCACCTCGCGACCCTCGCCAAGGAGGTCGACCAGGACAAGGTGACCCCCGGCGTCCTCGGCTTCATCGTCTTCGCGGCGATGGCCCTGGCGGTGTGGGCCCTGATGAAGTCCATGAGCCGCCACATGCACAAGGTCGACTTCCAGGAGTCCCCGGACCCGAAGGCAGGCTCCGGGGGCACCCCGGCCGTGCCGAAGGCGAAGCAGGGCTGAGAGCCGGGGGCCTGAGAGGCCGAGGGGCCGAGAGGCCGAGGGGCCGAGAGGCTCGACGGGGACGCCGTACCGGGGAGCGGGCGGCGGCCGGCGCAGGCGCGGCCGCCCGCCGGAGGGATCGTGTCGCGTCACAGCGCTCCGCGGCCACCGCGGAGCGCTGCGACACGGGCCCTACGCCCGCGAAGCGACCGTCACCCCCATCACCTCCCGGGCATGCCTGCCCGGCACCATCCCGAGCCGCCACGCCTGCCAGCCCGCTTCCAGGCTCACGCCCCGCTCCAGGAGCAGCTGGTAGGCCTCGATGTAGTCGTCCAGTTTCTCGTCGCGGGTCGGGTGGTTCGCCCGGGACAGCTGGGTCAGTTCCTCCTGGGCGACCGCCGTGCCCACCTCCACGCCTCCCGGTGCGGCGTACGGCAGCAGCGTGCAGCGCAGGAAGCGGGCCCAGTCCTCACCCCGGCGGTCGCCGTACGACGTGAACAGCCCCACCGCCTCGTCGCACAGCGCGAGGGCCTGTTGGGTGCGGGCGTTGCCGGCGTCCACGACCGCCAGCTCCAGGCAGGTCCAGGCCTCGCCGTGCGCGACGCCGATGCGCTGGAAGTCGGCCCGGGCGTCCACCAGGAGCTGACGGGCGAATCCCGAGTTCCGCAGCGAGCCCGTCTGTGCCGCCCGCTGGTCCCGGGTCGCCCGGGCCGAGTGGTGGCGGGCACAGGCGAGGCCGTAGACGTCGCGGATCCGGGAGAACATCGTGCGGGAACGTTCCAGTTCCCGGACCGCCTGGTCGAGGTTGCCCGTCTCCTCCAGGGCCTGGCCGAGGTAGTAGACCGTCCAGGCCTCGCCGCGGGCGTCCTCGTTGTCGCGGTGCCGGGAAGCCGCCTGGCGCAGGGCGTCCAGTGCCGCGGACGCGTCGCCGTCGACCAGGCGGGCCCGGGCCAGCTGGGTCAGGGCCCAGGCCTCGCCGCGGGCGTCGCGGGTGCGGCCGTACAGGTCGAGGGCGGTGTGGAGTTCGCGTTCCGCGCGCGGGACGTCGCCCATGCGCAGACCCAGCTGCCCGAGCTGGAAATGGGCCCACGCCTCGCCGTGCATCGACTCGCCGGCCCGGTGCAGGACCAGGGACTCGGTGAGGAGGTCCAGCGCCTCGGACAGATGCGACCGGTCCCGTTCCACCGCCGCCAGCGCGTGCATCGTCCAGGCGCGGTCAGTGGCCAGCTCGGGGGCGGACTGGAGGTCGAGGGCCTCGCGAAGACGGGCCGCGGCCTCGGTCAGGTTGCCCTGGTGGTGGAGGGTGATTCCGAGGGAGCACAGGGCCCGGGCGGCGCCCGCGTCGTGATGAGCCTCCATATAGAGGTCGACCACCGACGTCAAGGTGGTGCGGGCCTTGTCCAGCTCGCCCAGCTGCCGGGCCGCGATGCCGGTACGCCACTGCACCGAGCGCACCAGCAGGCCCTGGTCGACTGCCTGCGCCAGTTCGCTGATCTCGCCCAGGCGGTAGAGGTCGCCGCGCAGCAGGCAGTAGTCGCACAGGGCGCCCAGCAGGTTCAGTACGGCCGCCTGGTTCACGCCCTCCGCGTGCCGCAGCGCCGCCGTGATGAAGCTCGACTCGTCGTCCAGCCAGCGCAGCGCCTCGTCGAGGGAGGTGAACCCGTGCGGGCTGAACCGGTCCGAGCGGGTCGACATGTTGCCGTCGACGAGGCGCAGTACGTTGTCCGCGAGGTCGGCGTAGTTCACGATCAGCCGTTCCTGCGCCGCCGTGCGCTCGGCGGGTTCCTCCTCGTCGAGGAGGCGGGCCTGGGCGAAGGTGCGGACGACGTCGTGCAGGCGGTAGCGGTTGCCGCGGACATGGTCGATCAGACCCGCCCGGGCCAGCGCCTCCAGGTGACGCTTGGCCTCGGTCTCGTCCGTGGCCAGCAGCGCGGCCGCCGCGGCGGCGCCGAGCGAGGCACGGCCGGCCAGGGCGAGGCGGCGCAGCAGCCGGCGGGCCGGGTCGGACTGGTCGGTGTAGCGCAGCCACAGGACCCGCTCGGCGGGCCCGACAGGACCGTAGGCGCCCAGGTCCGCGGCGAGCCGGCGGGGTGAGCGCGGGCCCAGCGAGGAGCCGGCGATCCGCAGCGCCAGCGGCAGACCGCCGCACAGTGCTCTGATCCGGTCGGTGGACTCGGCGTCGTAGGGCCCGGTGGTGTCCTGCGCGGCCGCGCCGAGGAGTTCCTCCGCGCCGGGCGCGTCCAGGGTCTCGACGGGGAGGTGGTGCACCACCGCCGGCAGGTCGGCGGGCAGGGCGAGGGGCTCGCGGGCGGTGACCAGGACCAGGCTGTCGGAGCGCTCGGGGACCAGGGTGCGGACCTGCTCGGGGTCCGAGGCGTCGTCCAGGACGATGGTGACGGGCAGGCCGGTCAGATGCTGGTGGTACAGCTCGCTGAGCCGTTTGACCTGCTGGTCCGCGGATGAACGCTCGCGGAACAGGAGCTGTTCGCGGGGTGCGCCGAGCCGGTTGAGGAGGTGCAGCAGCGCGTCCCGGGTGGGCAGCGGCTGCTCGTCCGGGGTGTCGCCGCGCAGGTCGACCACGCACGCGCCGCGGAAGTAGTCCTTGAGGTCGTGGGCGGCGCGCACCGCGAGAGTCGTACGGCCGCTGCCGGGCGCCCCGTGCAGGACGACCACTGCCGGCCGGGTCTCGGTGCTCGCCCGGGACGCCTGCACCCACTGCCGGATACGTGCCATCTCCTGCCGTCGGCCCGCGAACGTGCCCCCCGGCTCGGGGAGTTGACCGAACGACTGCTGGAGCACGTTGCGTCCGCGGGCCGCCGCGCTCTTGTCCGCGCCCTTCAGCCGCGGGCTGGTCTTCTTCGGACCGGTGGAGGCGCTGAGCATCCGCTGCTGGTCGAGGAACGGGCGGATGCCCCGTACCTCCAGCGCCGTCAGCCACTGCAGCCGCAGCTGCTCGGGACCGCCGGGCTGGCCGATCGCGCCCGCCCGGTGGTGTGCGGCGGGAAGATGGGAGCCGGCCACCTTCACCACGGTCGCCGCCGCGCCCACCACCCCGACGGTTACCCCGGTGCCCAGCGCCGTGCCCGCGCCGGTGCCCAGGGCCAGGTCGGCGACCGTGGCCGCGACCGCGGCGACGCCGGCGACCAGCAGCGGAGTGCCGGAGCCCTCCTGGGCGTAACGCTGACCGAAGGTGAGCTGACCGGCCTTCGCCTCGTCCAGCGCGCGCGTGTAGGCCTCGTACTCCTCGGCGGCGGTCTGCGCCATCGCGTCCAGCGAGGCGCGCGCCCGCGACAGCAGCACGCCGCCCTCGGTGCGCCCGCCCGAGCGCCGTACCTCCTCCTCCACGGCCCGCGCCAACAGCCGTTCGGCCTCCACGCGATGACTGTCCCGCATGTCGCGTCCCCCTCCGGCGGCAACCGCTCTCCCGGTCGTTCCCTGCTTGTTACTTGCCCCGTTTCTTGGTCAAGTGTGCTGCGGACGGCGCATTGGTGCGAGGGGGCGTGCGGTCTGCAATGACTGTGCCGCGTAGGGAAATTGGCGCGTGGGACGGCCGTGGCTGTCGTGATCGCGGACCGGATCGGCAGTGATCGCGGACAGGAACGGCCGGGGACGGGGAGCGCGTGAGTACGGTGAACGGCGGGCCATCGGGTCCGGCGCAGGGATCCCAGCAGCCTCGCCGGGCGCGGTGGGTGGTCGGGGCTCGCGTCCGGGACACGCCTGCCGCCTGACGGGACGGGTACTGCGGCAGGATGGACCCCATGCCGAACCGACTGGCGCACGAGACGTCCCCCTACCTCCTTCAGCATGCCGAGAACCCCGTCGACTGGTGGCCCTGGTCGGATGGGGCCTTCGAGGAGGCACGGAAACGGAACGTGCCCGTCCTGCTCAGCGTCGGCTACAGCAGCTGTCACTGGTGTCACGTCATGGCTCACGAATCCTTCGAGGACCAGCAGACCGCCGACTACCTCAACGCCCACTTCGTCAGTGTCAAGGTCGACCGCGAGGAACGCCCCGACGTGGACGCCGTCTACATGGAGGCCGTGCAGGCGGCCACCGGCCAGGGCGGCTGGCCCATGACCGTGTTCCTCACCCCGGACGCCGAGCCGTTCTACTTCGGCACCTACTTCCCGCCCGCCCCCCGCCACGGCATGCCCTCCTTCCGGCAGGTGCTGGAGGGTGTCCAGCAGGCCTGGGCCGAGCGGCGGGACGAGGTCGCCGAGGTGGCCGGGAAGATCGTCCGGGATCTGGCCGGGCGGGAGATCTCCTACGGCGACAGCCGGGCGCCCGGCGAGGAGGAACTCTCGCAGGCCCTGCTCGGGCTGACCCGGGAGTACGACCCACAGCGCGGCGGGTTCGGCGGGGCGCCCAAGTTCCCCCCGTCCATGGTGATCGAGTTCCTGCTGCGGCACCACGCCCGCACCGGCGCCGAGGGCGCTCTCCAGATGGCCCAGGACACCTGCGAGCGGATGGCCCGCGGCGGGATCTACGACCAGCTCGGCGGCGGCTTCGCCCGCTACTCCGTCGACCGCGACTGGACCGTGCCGCACTTCGAGAAGATGCTCTACGACAACGCCCTGCTGTGCCGGGTCTACGCCCATCTGTGGCGGGCCACGGCCCGCGACGGAGTCGCTGATGAGCACAGCGAGCTCGCCCGCCGGGTCGCTTTGGAGACCGCCGACTTCATGGTGCGGGAACTGCGCACCGCCGAGGGCGGTTTCGCGTCCGCGCTGGACGCGGACAGCGACGACGGGACGGGCCGGCACGTCGAGGGCGCGTACTACGTGTGGACGCCGGAGCAGCTCACCGAGGTGCTCGGCGCGGACGACGCCGAGCTCGCCGCGCAGTACTTCCGCGTCACCGTGGAGGGCACCTTCGAGGAGGGCGCCTCCGTACTGCAACTCCCGCAGCAGGAGGGCGTGTTCGACGCCGATCGGATCGAGTCCGTCAAGCAGCGGCTGCTCGCGTCCCGGGCCGGGCGCCCCGCTCCCGGCCGGGACGACAAGGTCGTCGCCGCCTGGAACGGCCTCGCGATCGCCGCGCTCGCCGAGACCGGTGCCTACTTCGACCGCCCCGACCTGGTGGAGGCCGCGCTCGGCGCCGCCGACCTGCTGGTCCGGCTGCATCTGGACGACCACGCCCGGCTCTCCCGCACCAGCAAGGACGGCCGCGCCGGCGCCAACGCGGGGGTGCTGGAGGACTACGCCGATGTCGCGGAGGGCTTCCTCGCGCTCGCGTCCGTGACCGGCGAAGGGGTGTGGCTGGATTTCGCCGGGTTCCTCCTCAACCACGTCCTGGCCCGGTTCGCCGACGACTCCGGCAGTCTCTACGACACCGCCTCCGACGCCGAGCGGCTGATCCGCCGTCCGCAGGACCCCACCGACAACGCCACACCCTCCGGCTGGAGCGCCGCCGCCGGCGCCCTGCTGAGCTACGCGGCCCACACCGGCTCCGAGCCGCACCGCACGGCGGCCGAGAAGGCGCTCGGTGTCGTCAAGGCCCTCGGCCCGCGCGTCCCCCGCTTCATCGGCTGGGGGCTAGCGGTCGCCGAGGCGCTGCTGGACGGGCCGCGCGAGGTGGCGGTCGTCGGACCGGCGCCGACCGACCCGGCCGCCAGGGCCCTGCACCGTACGGCGCTGCTGGGCACCGCGCCCGGTGCGGTGGTCGCCGTGGGGACGCCGGACAGTGACGAGTTTCCGCTGCTCGCCGACCGTCCGCTGAGCGGCGGTGAACCGACCGCGTATGTCTGCCGTAACTTCACGTGTGACGCTCCGACGACCGATCCGGAGCGTCTGCGGACGGCTCTGACCCGCTGAACGGCGGAGGGGAGGGCTCGTTCGAGGTGCCCAAATGAGTCACGTGTCGGGATAACGCCCGGTAGTCGCCGCACTATTACGAAACACACAATTTATCGGAACGGACTCCCACGATTCACAGTTCCCCCCTAATCTCTGCACAGTGACGCGAGAGGCGAACAGTCTTTCGCGACAGGGGGTTTGGGGATCTGGGGGGATCTGTTGCTCACGTCTGTCTTCATCGCTGCCGTTTCGCTTGCCTTGTTCTGGATGGCCGCCTTCACCTTGTGGTGGCAGATGCACGCCTGGCGTACGCCGGAAGTGCTGGCCTCCACCCGCTTCCACAGACCGGACGGCGGGGAGAGCCTGTCGTTCTCGCTGCTGCTTCCGGCACGCCACGAACAGGCCGTGCTCGACCACACCATCCAGCGGCTGCTGGAGTCGAGCCACACCGACTTCGAGATCATCGTCATCGTCGGGCACGACGACCCGGAGACCACGGCGGTCGCCCGTGACGCCGCGGAGCGCGATCCACGGGTGCGGGTCGTCGTCGACACCCATGAGAAGAAGAACAAGCCGAAGGCCATGAACACGGCGCTGCCGCACTGCCGCGGCGACGTCGTCGGGGTCTTCGACGCCGAGGACCAGGTTCATCCGGAGCTCCTCGCGCACGTCGACCACGCCTTCCGCACCACCCGGGCGGACGTCGTCCAGGGCGGGGTGCAGCTGATCAACTTCCACTCCAGCTGGTACAGCCTGCGCAACTGCCTGGAGTACTTCTTCTGGTTCCGCTCCCGGCTGCACCTGCACGCGCAGAAAGGATTCATTCCGCTCGGCGGCAACACCGTCTTCGTCCGCACGGACGTGCTGCGGGAAGCCGACGGCTGGGATCCCGACTGCCTCGCCGAGGACTGCGACCTGGGCGTCAGGCTGTCCAGCGTCGGCAAGAAGGTCGTCGTCGCCTACGACTCCGACATGGTGACCAAGGAGGAGACGCCCGGTTCGCTGATGTCGCTGCTGAAGCAGCGCACCCGCTGGAACCAGGGCTTCCTCCAGGTGTACCGGAAGAAGGACTGGAAGCAGCTGCCGGGCTTCGGGCAGCGGCTGCTGGCCCGCTACACGCTCATGACCCCGTTCATGCAGGCCTTCACCGGCGTGATCATCCCGCTCAACGTGGCGATCGCGCTCTTCATGGACGTGCCCGTGGCCATCGCCTTCATCACCTTCCTGCCGCTCGTCACCGCCATGGTGACCTTCGTCTTCGAGATCGTCGGACTGCATGACTTCGGCAAGCAGTACGGGCTGCGCGTCCGCTTCGTCCACTATCTCAAGCTCATCGTGGGCGGCCCCTTCTACCAGGTGCTCCTCGCCGGCGCCGCCATGCGCGCCGTATGGCGTGAACAACGCGGCCGCAACGACTGGGAGTTGACCACGCATGTCGGCGCCCACCTCACCCCGTCCGAAGTGACCCGAGAGGACGTCCGCGCGTGACTTCCACCCTTCCCGCGGTGACCACTTCCACGGTCCCCGCGCAGCGGCAGCCTGCGCCCGCCTCCGGTTCGGACGGTCGAACAAGCCCGCCGAGCCGCCTGCGTTCCTCCCGCTCCGACCTCCTCCTGTGCGGCGTTCTCCTCCTGGCGATCCTGGTCGTCCAGGGCTGGAACATCGCCGACTACCCGACGCTCAGCGACGACGAGGGCACCTACCTCTCCCAGGCGTGGGCGGTCCAGAACGGCACGGGCCTCGCCCACTACACCTACTGGTACGACCACCCGCCGCTCGGCTGGCTCCAGCTCGCCGCGCTGACCTGGATCCCCTCGCTGATCAGCCCCGACTCGATGACGGTCGGCTCGATGCGCGTGATCATGCTGCTCGTCAGCGGCATCAGCGCGGTGCTGGTCTACGTCCTGGGGCGCCGGCTGTCCCTGCCCCGCTGGGCGGCCGGACTCGGCATGGTCCTGTTCGGGCTCTCGCCGCTGTCCGTGGTCCTCCAGCGGGAGATCTTCCTCGACAACCTCGCGGTGATGTGGACGCTGCTCGCGTTCACCCTCGCCGCTTCCCCGAGCCGTCACCTCTGGCACCACTTCGGGGCGGGCATCGCGGCCGCCACGGCCGTGCTCACCAAGGAGACGATGCTCGTCGTCCTGCCCGCGCTCCTGCTGACGATGTATCGGCACAGTCACCGCGACACCCGGAAGTTCGCGGTCACCGGCGCCGTCACGGCCTGCGTACTGATCGGATGCGCCTACCCGCTCTTCGCCCTCCTCAAGGGCGAACTGATACCAGGCGGCGGCCACGTCTCCCTCTGGGACGGCGTCAAGTACCAGATGACCAGGCCCGGTTCGGGCTTCATCCTCGACCAGGGCTCCGGCTCCCACGGCGTCTTCCAGTCGTGGCTCTACTACGACCGTGTCCTGCCGCTCGGGGGCCTGGCCGGCGCGGTTCTGCTGCTGGTCACCTGGCGCTGGTCGGTGACCGCCCGCGCGCTGGCCGGACCGGCCCTGACGGTGGCGATCCTCGCCGCGCTGGCCCTGCGGCCCAACGGTTACCTGCCCGCGATGTACGTCATCCAGGCGCTGCCCTTCCTCGCCCTGGTCCTCGCCGGAGGCACCGCCTCCATCGCCCACGCCGTGGTGCGCAGATGGCGGACCGACGGGGAGAAACGGTTGCTCACGAGCGGGCGGTACGCCCTCGCGGCCGCCCTCGCGATCGCCGCCGGCTCCTACGTCGTACCGAAGTGGTACGACGGCGACCACACCGCGGTCACCGCGGACGCCAACGCCCCCTACCGGGCCGCCTCGAAGTGGCTGAGCAGCGAGGTGGCGGACCCGAAGCACACGCGGGTGCTCGTCGACGACGCGCTGTGGCTGGACCTGGTGCACGCCGGGTACCAGCCGGGGCTCGGCGTCATCTGGTTCTACAAGGCCGACCTCGACCCCGCGGTGACGAAGACGATGCCGCACGGCTGGAAGGACATCGACTACGTGGTCGCCTCGCCGACGGTGCGGCGCGACGCGGTCGACCTGCCCAACGTCCACGCCGCCATCCAGCACTCGACACCGGTCGCCACCTTCGGCACCGGTGATGACCGGATCGAGATCCGGCAGATCCAGACCACCGGCACCGCCGTGGGAGGCGTCCGATGAGCCAGGAATCCATCGTCCCCGGAGAACTCGACGATCCGGCCGTACGCGCGGTGGAGGTCCCGGAGCCCGGGGCCGTCACCATCGTCGTCCCGACCTTCAACGAGTCCGCCAACATCCGCGAACTGCTGCACCTGATCACCGAGTCGGTGCCGTCCCGGCTGCCCTGCGAGGTGGTCTTCGTGGACGACTCCACCGACGACACCCCGGAGGTCATCTACGAGGCCGCCAAGGACTGCCCCTTCCCGGTCACCGTCCTGCACCGGGACGAACCGGTCGGCGGGCTCGGCGGCGCGGTCGTCGAGGGCCTGAAGGCGGCCTCCTCCGACTGGATCGTCGTCATGGACGGCGACTGCCAGCACCCGCCGTCCCTGGTACCGGAGTTGGTCGCCACCGGCGAGCGGGCGAACGCCGGCCTGGTCGTCGCCTCCCGCTACATCAAGGGCGGCAGCCGCGCCGGTCTCGCCGGCAGCTACCGGGTCGCCGTCTCGCGTGGCGCGACCTGGCTGACCAAGTCGCTCTTCCCGCGCAAGCTGCACGGCATCAGCGACCCGATGAGCGGTTTCTTCGCGATCCGCCGCAGCGCGGTCACCGCCGACGTGCTCCAGCCGCTCGGCTACAAGATCCTCCTCGAACTCGCCGTCCGCAGCCGTCCGCGCCGGGTCACCGAGGTGCCGTTCGTCTTCCAGGACCGGTTCGCGGGCGAGTCCAAGTCCAGCGCCCAGGAGGGCCTGCGCTTCCTGCGCCACCTGGTCGGGCTGCGGTCGGCCTCCCCGGTGGCCCGGATGGTCGGCTTCGGCCTGATCGGCGCGACCGGTTTCGTGCCGAACCTGGTCGGCCTGTGGGCGTTGACCCTGGCCGGCATGCACTACGTACCGGCGGAGATCCTCGCCAACCAGCTCGGGGTGGCCTGGAACTTCGTGCTCATCGAGCATCTGCTCTTCCGCGACCGGCGGCAGCACCGGCGGTGGTGGGACCGCGTGGGGCGGTTCGGTCTGCTCGCCAACGCGGACCTGGTGCTGCGCATCCCGCTGATCGCTTTGTTCGTCGACCGGTTCGGGATGGGTGCGCTGTCCGCGACCGCGCTCGCTCTGGTGACGACCTTCGTCCTGCGCTTCGTGGGGACCGAAGCGCTGGTCTATCTGCCGCGCAGGGGCCGCGGGGGCCCCGACAGCGGTGCTACCGCAAGGAGAGCCGTGTGAACAGACTTGGTTTCACCAAGTACCGGAGAAGAACCGCACTCCTGGGGGTCGGCGCACTCACCGCCGGCCTCATGCTCACCTCACCGCAGTCCGCGTCCGCCGCGAACCTGGTGAAGAACCCGGGCTTCGAGACCGCCGGCACCGGCGACATGCCGTACTGCTGGGAGAAGTCCGGCTGGGGCGACAACGACTTCACCTTCTCCACGGTGAGCGACGCCCACAGCGGCTCCAAGGCGATGAAGGTGTCGCTCACCCGCCGTGTCAGCGGTGACCGCAAGGCGCTGATCACCGAGACGGCGGAGTGCGCGCCGGTGGTGACGGCGGGCAAGCAGTACGACCTGGGGCTCTGGTACAAGTCGACCACCCCGGACACCTCGCTCACGCTGTTCCGGCACGACGCGACCGCCGGCTGGCAGTACTGGACCGACCTGAAGACGTTGGACATGTCCTCCACGTATGCCCAGGCCACGGTCCGCACCCCCCAGGTCCCGGCCGGTACCGACCGCATCACCTGGGGCGTCTCCGTGTACGGCACGGGCTCGGTGACCACCGACGACTACACGATGGACCAGGTCCCCGACACGCCCCCGCCCGCCACCTGCACGGGCACGGCCGACCAGTGCGCCAACGGCAAGTGGGACGTGCTGCCCACGCAGAACCCGGTCCGTTCCATGCACTCCGTCGTCCTCAACAACGGCAAGGTGCTGCTGATCGCGGGCTCCGGCAACAGCGAGGAGCAGTTCAACGCGGGCACGTTCACCTCGGCGGTGTACGACCCGGTCAAGGGCACCTACAAGGTCATCCCCACGCCGAAGGACATGTTCTGCTCCGGGCACATCCAGTTGCAGGACGGGCGCGTGCTGGTGATGAGCGGCAACAAGGCGTTCCCGGTCGCGGGCGGGCACGGCTACGAGGGGTACAAGGACTCGTACATCTTCGACCCGGTCACCGAGACGTACAGCAAGACCAACGACCTGAACGACGGCCACTGGTACCCGTCGGCGACCGAACTCGGCAACGGTGACGTCGTCTCCTTCGGCGGGCTGAAAGAGGACTCGACCGGCTCGGTGACCGCCGAGTACTGGTCGAACGCCGAGCAGCAGTGGCAGCCGCTGTGGAAGGTCAACCAGACCTGGTCGTACTGGGGTCTGTACCCGTCGATGGTCCTGATGCAGGACGGGCGCCTCTTCTACACGGGCAGCCATGTCTTCGGCAACAACATCCCGGGCACGGGGTCGGCGATCTACGACTACAACGCCAACACGATCACGCAGATCCCCGGCCTGCAGAACAAGGACCAGCGTGACCAGTCGGCGAGCGTGCTGCTGCCTCCGGCGCAGGACCAGAGGGTCCTCACCCTCGGCGGCGGCAACATCGACTCCAACCCGGACGGCAACCGGCTGACGGACATCATCGACCTCAAGGCCCCCAATCCGGCCTACGTCGCCGGCCCGCCGCTGCCGCAGGGCACCGTCGACCTCGGCAACGGCAAGATCCCCGAGACCGGCAACCAGGGCAAGATGTACGTCTCCGCGGTACTGCTGCCCGACGGCAAGGTGCTGGAGACCGGCGGCGCGCTGCACAACCGGGCCAACCCGGTGTTCGAGTCGTCGATCTACGACCCCGGGACCAACACCTTCGACCCGGTGGCCGCCGACCCGGAGGCGCGGGGCTACCACTCGTCCTCGTTCCTGCTGCCCGACGGCCGGGTGATGTCGACCGGTGACAACCCGGGCAACGGCACCTGGAACCACAACGTGTCCATCTACACGCCGCCCTATCTGCTCAAGGGCACGCGTCCGACGATCACTTCGGTGATCGACAGCGAGTGGAACTACGGCGACACCCAGCGGATCACGGTCGACCGGCCCGTCGCCAAGGCCGAGCTGATCCGTCCCGCCGCGGTGACCCACTCCTCGGACCCGAACCAGCGGTTCGTCGACCTGCCGCTGTCCGTCTCCGGCAACAACGTCGACCTGAACGTGACGAGCAACCCCAACCTGGCGCCGCCCGGCTGGTACATGCTCTTCGCGGTCGACGCCAACGGCGTGCCGTCGGTGGCCAAGTGGGTGCACCTCCAGGGCCCGGCGGCCCTGAGCGCCTCCGACGCCTCGGCCCACGTCCACTCCTTCGCCGACTCGCTCGAAGGCACGGTGACCGGGCCCGGCAAGAAGAAGACCTCGCAGAAGGTCAGCCCGGCCATCTCCGGCTGCGACCGGCACTACGGCTCGATCAACGTCTGCGTGCCGACCGTGTTCCCGGCCACGGTCAAGAAGACGACGGCCGCCCGCTGCGCCTGGCTGAAGGTGAACGACTACGGCCGCCTGAAGATCAACGGCGGGGACGACCCCCTGAAGCTCGACCCCGACAAGAACGGGATCGCCTGCGGGAAGGGAGACGTCAGGCGCCGCTGAGGATCAGCACGCCCAGCATGAGCTGAGCGGCCCACCGCACCAGCACGGCCCCGGACCCGGGCGGACTCCGCCCGGGTCCGGGGCCATGCCAGTGCCAGTACACATCCCATCGCGCCGACCGCGGCGCGGTGATCGGCCCGGCTGCTCAACCCTCGTGGGTGCGCATGCTCAGCGCACGCTCCACGATGGCCTCCAACTGCTCGTGGTGCGCGCCCTTCCAGTACGCCCGGCCGCACTCCCGGCACTGCGCGAAGACGTCGTACGACCGCTGCGTCCCGCCCTCCAACTGGTCGGTGACCTCCTCCTTGGTGGCCTCCCGCAGCAGGCCGTTGCAGGCGGTGCACCGGGTCCAGGGCCTGAGCTCGGGGCGGAACCGCTCCAGGACGTCCCGGAGTTGCTCCTCGGAGCGCGTGCTGTAGACGAAGGCGCCGGCCCACAGTTCGCGGCGGCGCAGCAGGCCCCGGTCGCGGCTGAGCATGACGCGCCGCTCGGCGGCCGAGCGGGCGGCGAGGGCCGGATCGCCGATGTCCGTCGACTCGTACGCCGTGTCCACACCGAGCAGGCGCAGCCGGCGGGCGAGGGTGCCGAGGTGGACGTCGAGGAGGAAGCGCAGGGGGGCGCCGGGGACCCGCTGGGGGCGTTCGACGGCGCGCACCTCCACCGACTCGCCCGCGGCCGGGAGGTGCGACACGGCCACCTCGCGGCCGTCCACGAGCAGGGCGCCGACCTCGGTCAGCGGGACGCCCAGCGACTCGACGACATGGCCGAGGGTGGAGACGCCGTCGATGGCGACCGGGGTGGCGCCGGATCGGCGTCCGCGGGGGACGAACAAGGCGAGTTCGCGGGCGAACGCGACGTGGATCTCCGGTACTGCGGTCACCGGGCCAGGATGTCACGGCCGCGGGCGCGGGCCTCAGCACCGTTCAGGCGCGGGCCTCAGGACCGCTTGGGGACAGGGCCGTGCTCGAAGACGTCCAGGGCGCGGTCGAGGAGGGTGCGGAGGTCGTCGTGGAAGTCGTTCTCGGCCCAGTACAGGGGGACCTCGGCCAGGCCGCCGATGAGGGACATCGTGTAGACCCGCACCTCCAGACTGTCCTCGTCGCGGCCCGTGCGCTCCGCGACGGCGCCGGCGAGCAGTTTGCCGGTGGCGGACATGCTCTCCATCATCCGCGAGCGCACCGCGGGCACCTCGACCATCAGCCGGGACCGCAGCCGGGTGACCTCGGCTTCCTCGGCCGCCCCCAGGCCGATGGCCTGCCGCAGGACGTACCGCAGGGATGCCCTCCACGGCTCGTTCGCGGGCCGGGCACGCAGTTCCTCCAGCAGGAGCGGGTGGTACGCGTCCGTGAGGACGATGTCCTCCTTGGTGGGGAAGTAGCGGAAGACCGTGGACGGCGAGACCTCGGCGCGCTCGGCGATCTGCTCGATCGTGGTGGCGTCGTAACCCTGTTCCTTGATCAGCGCGTACGTCGCCTCGCGGATCGCCGTCCGGGTCTTGATCTTCTTGCGCTCCCGAAGTCCCAGCCGGGGGCCGTCGGTGAGGGGGAGGGGGCGTGCGGGCGTCATGAGAGTCATTGTCGGGCATCGGCCTGCGACGCCACCATGTCCGGGCTCCCGGGGCACACCGGTCAGGACGACGCCCTTGCCGTGGACGCACGTGCTGTGACGGAGGCGGCCAGGCCACGGCGGACGGCCACGGCTCGAGAGCCGTGGCCGTCGTTCACGGTGCGGGAGGGGCGGGCTCGCCCGCTAGTACGCGACCAGCGAGATGGACACGTAGTGCGCGATGAAGGCCGCCAGGGTCAAGGAGTGGAACACCTCGTGGAAGCCGAACCAGCGCGGTGAGGGGTTCGGGCGCTTGAGGCCGTAGATCACTCCGCCCGCGCTGTAGAGGAGGCCGCCGACGATCACCAGGACCAGCACCGCGACGCCGCCCGCGCGCATGAAGTCGGGCAGGAAGAAGACGGCGGCCCAGCCCATCGCGATGTAGCAGGGGGTGTAGAGCCAGCGAGGGGCGCCGACCCAGAAGACGCGGAAGATGATCCCGGCCGTCGCGGCGCCCCAGATGCCCCACAGCAGCCACTGCCCCTTGGCGCCGGGCAGGAGCAGCATCGTCAGCGGGGTGTAGGTCCCGGCGATGATCAGGAAGATGTTGGCGTGGTCCAGGCGGCGCAGAATGCCGTCCATCCTGGGGCTCCAGTCGCCCCGGTGGTACAACGCGCTCACGCCGAACAGCAGGCACGCTGTCAGCACGTAGATCGCGCAGGCGAGCCGGGCTCTGCTGGTGTCGGCGAGGGCGGTGAGCACCAGTCCGGCGATGAGTACGGCCGGAAACATGCCGAGGTGCAACCAGCCCCGGAGCTTGGGTTTGACCGGATGCGGCAGGGAGAGCGCGACGGGGCCGCGACCGGCGGGGGCCGGGCTGTCCGTGGGCGCGTCGGGGACGGACGCAGTCATACGGCGCATCGTACCTACGCAACCGTAAGTAACGGGTCAGTCGTATGAGATGACTGCCCAAGAGTGGCCATCCTCTCATGGCAGTTGCTCAAAGAGAGCGTCAGTTGAACCCCAAGTGGATGCAAAGCGGCCATTCTAACCGTGGTGATCCTCACGTCGCTCACTTGTGAGCTCCTCTGGACAGATGGGCGCTCTCGTCGGATGATCATATGAGTGCAGTCGGCACCGGATGAGCGCGAAAGATCACCTGCCTGAAGCATCCGGGTCGCAGCCCCCACGGGGCCTCCAAGCTGAAAACCCTCATATACCCGTCATCTAGGAGCAATCGTGGCGCGCGACATCGTGGCTCCCCCCGTCATTCCCACCCACCACAAGGAACTGGTCTCGTGGGTGAACGAGATCGCAGAACTGACGCAGCCGGACAGCGTGGTCTGGTGTGACGGATCCGAAGCGGAGTACGAGCGCCTGTGCGAGGAGCTCGTGGCGAAGGGCACCTTCAGGAAACTCGACCCGATCAAGCGCCCCAACTCGTACTACGCGGCGTCCGACCCGACCGATGTCGCCCGGGTCGAGGACCGCACCTTCATCTGCTCCGAGAAGGAGGAGGACGCGGGCCCGACCAACCACTGGAAGGACCCCGCTCAGATGCGGGAGATCTTCGCCGGTGAGAAGGGCGTCTTCCGCGGCTCCATGAAGGGCCGGACGATGTACGTCGTCCCGTTCTGCATGGGCCCCCTCGGCTCGGACCTGTCCGCGATAGGCGTCGAGATCACCGACTCCGCCTACGTCGCCGTGTCCATGCGCACCATGACCCGCATGGGACAGCCGGTCCTCGACGAACTCGGCTCCGACGGCTTCTTCGTGCGTGCCGTGCACACGCTCGGAGCGCCGCTGGAGGAGGGCCAGGAGGACGTGCCGTGGCCCTGCAACTCCACCAAGTACATCTCGCACTTCCCGGAGACCCGCGAGATCTGGTCCTACGGCTCCGGCTACGGCGGCAACGCCCTGCTCGGCAAGAAGTGCTACGCCCTGCGTATCGCCTCCGTCATGGCGCGTGACGAGGGCTGGCTGGCCGAGCACATGCTGATCCTGAAGCTGACCCCGCCCACCGGCGAGTCGAAGTACGTCGCCGCCGCCTTCCCGAGCGCCTGTGGCAAGACAAACCTCGCCATGCTGGAGCCCACCGTCTCCGGCTGGACCGTCGAGACGATCGGCGACGACATCGCCTGGATGCGCTTCGGCGAGGACGGTCGCCTGTACGCGATCAACCCCGAGGCCGGCTTCTTCGGTGTCGCGCCCGGCACCGGTGAGCACACCAACGCCAACGCGATGAAGACGCTGTGGGGCAACTCCGTCTTCACCAACGTGGCGCTCACCGACGACAACGACATCTGGTGGGAGGGCATGACGGAGGAGACTCCGGCCCACCTGACGGACTGGAAGGGCAACGACTGGACCCCGGAGTCCGGCGTCCCGGCCGCCCACCCCAACGCCCGCTTCACCACCCCCGCCGCCCAGTGCCCGATCATCGCGCCCGAGTGGGAGGACCCCAGGGGTGTGCCGATCTCCGCGATCCTCTTCGGGGGGCGCCGCGCCACCGCCGTACCGCTGGTGACGGAGTCCTTCGACTGGAACCACGGCGTCTTCCTCGGCGCCAACGTGGCCTCCGAGAAGACCGCCGCCGCCGAGGGCAAGGTCGGCGAGCTGCGCCGCGACCCGTTCGCCATGCTGCCGTTCTGCGGCTACAACATGGGCGACTACATGGGCCACTGGGTCGATGTGGCCAAGGACAAGGACCCGGCGAAGCTGCCGAAGATCTACTACGTGAACTGGTTCCGGAAGAACGACGAGGGCAAGTTCGTCTGGCCCGGCTTCGGCGAGAACAGCCGCGTCCTGAAGTGGATCGTGGAGCGGCTGGAGGGCAAGGCGGAGGGCGTCGAGACGCCGATCGGCATCCTGCCGACCAAGGAGGCCCTCGACACCAACGGTCTCGAACTGTCCGCGTCCGACCTGGACTTCCTGCTCAGGGTCGACAAGGAGGTCTGGCGCGAGGAGGCCGCCCTGGTCCCCGACCACCTCAACACCTTCGGCGACCACACGCCCAAGGAGCTGTGGGACGAGTACCACGCGCTGGTGCAGCGCCTGGGCTGAACCGCCCCCCCGCGAAGACGCCGCGGCCGGTCCGATCGTGCCCTGACCAGCAACATCGTCACGGCCAGCCGCGGTGACAGCATCCAGTACCGGCGAGACTTCGTACAACGGCGTGCGGGGTCCTGGGCCCGTCGTCGTCTCTCCCGTCCGCCCCGACGGGAGAGACGACGGCGGGCCTTCGCCTGCTCTGGGCCTCGCGGTCGCTTCTGAAGCCAGGGCCGGGCATTCGGTCGATATCACCCTTTTGGCGGTGTGATGAACGGGCGCCAAAGGTATCGACGTCGCTTGGGTGATCTTTGTCCACGGAGACGGCGTTGCTCAGTCATTTTTTCATGAAAAGGGAAGAAGTGTCTCGTCTGTGTCCGTGGGGGATGAGGCACGCAAGCGAAGTGAAGCGCACTGGGCGCGCGCTTACGGTCTGATCCCTCCCAACCGTGAGGAAGGTTCTCTTGAACCGCAGAACGATCAGAATCTCGCGTCTGAGATCCGCCACGATGGTGTCGGTGGGTGCGGTAGCCGTGGCGCTCAGCGTCGTCCCGAGCACGGTGGCTGTCGCCGACGCGATGCAGGGTTCCGGCTCCGACCGCGCTGTGCCGCACCTGCGCCCGAACAACGCCCCCACCGGCGCCATCGCCGACGCGATCCGCAGGGCCGGCTCCGAGGGGCAGGCGGCAGTGCGTCCGGATCCCCAGGGCCCAGGGGGCAAGCAGGGCAAGCAGGGCAAGCCGGGCAAGCCGGGTCCGCAGGGTCCCCGTGGTCCGCGGGGTCCCCGGGGTCCTCAGGGTGCTCAGGGCGCACAGGGTGCTCAGGGTGCTCAGGGTGCTCAGGGCGCGCAGGGTGCTCAGGGCGCGCAAGGTGCTCAGGGCGCACAGGGCGCACAGGGCGCGCAAGGTGCTCAGGGCGCGCAGGGTGCCCAGGGCACGGTCGGCAGTTCCTACGTCATCACCTCCACCACCCCGGGAACCGCGACCGCCAACTGCCTGGCGACCGACGTCGCCACCGGCGGTGGAGCCCTGGCCGGGACCCCCATCACCGGGACCTTCCCGATCGGTGGTACGACAGTGACGCCTCCCACCGGGTGGCAGGCCGTCGGCACCGGCCAAGGCACCCCCGTCACCGCCTACGTGGTCTGCGCAGCTACCCCGTAACCCCTCCCTGAGCGGTGCCCCCGAGGCCTCGGCCCCGGGGGCCCGTTGCCGCTGAGGGCGTGTGCCGCCCCTGTACTGCCCAGGCAGGTTGACCAACCTGCCTGGGCAGTACACCTAGACCAGCAGCGGGCCGCCGCACCGTTCGGCGCCGTCCTTCACCGCGATGAGGTTGGCGGTCACGTACGAGATGTTCTTCTCGGAGTGCCACTCGGACGGGAAGTAGGTGGCAAGTCGCGAACTCTGGAACCGGGCCTCGAGATCGGGCACGACAGCGCGGTAGTGGTTGTCCGTGTAGTACCAGAACGAGTTCTCGTTGTAGTACGCGACGTGACTCGGGTCCTGGTACGCGCCCCGGCCGTCGGAGCTGGGTGTCACCGTGAGGAGCATGCCGCCGGGTGCCAGCAGCCGGTACAGCTCGTTGATCAGCGGCACCTTCGCGGGCACGTGCTCGAGGAAGTTCACGGCCCGCATCAGGCCGACGGAGTCGTCGGGCAGGTCCACCCTGCCGGGCAGGGTCGCGACGATGTCGACGCCCTCCGCCGGGTACTTGTCCACGCCCACGTAGCCGGGCGGCTTGCGGCGGGCCGCGCCGAGGTCCAGCGCGATCAGTCCTCTCCGGTAGGTCCAGGCGAGGGCGTTGGCCTCGATGTACTTGTCGTACAGGGCGACCGTCTCGCGCTGGATGTGCGCGTTGATCTCCGGGTCGCGCTGGGTGTTCGCCGGGTGCATCCGCTGGAGGTACAGACAGCGGGGGATGTGGTGGAAGTCGCCGATGTGGTACAGACGGCACATCAGGTCCTGGTCGTCCAGGACCGTGCGCGCCGCGTCGTACCCTCCGGCCTGCTCGTAGGCGTCCCTGCGGAACGCCCGCACGTGGTTGGGCGCGTACCAGATGTAGGCGACGTTGTGCGGGGTCGGGGCCATGGACCTGACCTGCAGCAGCTTGCGCCCGTCCACGCGCACGTCCTCGTAGTGCCAGCCGTGCTCCTCGTTGAAACGACTGTCGTCGCGCTTGCCGTCCTCCGCGATCTGCGCGGTGTTGCTGTAGACGAACACGGCGTCGGGATGCGCGTCGAAGGCCTTGCCGAGTTCCGCCAGGCACGCCTTCGCCAGCAGGTCGTCGTGGTCGAGTTCCACGAGGATCTCGCCGCGCGCCAGTTCACAGGCCCTGCGCTTCGCCGCTCCGACACCGACGATCTCGTCGGCGATCTCCACCCGGACCCTCTCGTCGGGCTGCTCCGGCCGCCACCGGGCGCCGTTGTTGAGCAGGACGATCCACTCCCAGTCCGGACAGGTCTGCGCCTGCAGGGTCGCCAGGCACTCATCGAGGAAACGGGGCCGGTGGCTGGGGGTGAAGACGGAGAACCTGGGTGTCGCGGTCGACGTCATCTGATGGGCCATGTCCGTCGACGTTACGAGGCCGTGCCGACGGTGCCGCCGCTTGGCGGGAACGTGGGGCGCGCAGTCCACCCGAATGTACGCAGGGAGATCTTCGGACAAACCCTGCCAGACGAGATCTGCCCAAATATGTCAATCCCTGACAATTACCGACGAACATGGCGCCCGGTCCGCGCGTCGCTGTGGGTGCACGCGGACCGGGGCCGCTCATGGGGACCCGAGAGGGTCAGCCGGTGGCGCTCAGTTCCCTCGGTTCGGACAGCGCGGCGGTGTGCGCGTCCATGCGCTCGGCGCTCAGGATCGCCGCCGCCGTGTCGGCGCGGGACGCGGCGACGACCAGCGCCCGTCCGGCCAGAGCGTGCGCCCGCAGGTGCAAGGCTGTGACCTGGGACACGCGCGGTCCGCCGGAGGTCGCCGCGCGGGCCGGCGTCCGGCCGCCCCGCAGGCGGGCGACCTGCCCGGCGAGCTGGTCGGCCGCGGTGTCCAGGTCGGCGGAGGGTGCCAGGGCCCGCAGCTCGTCCGTGACGGCGAGCAGTGCGGCGAGGTGGCCCGCGAGCTGGATGTCCAGCTCTTCCTCACGGGTCCGGTGCGGGAAGTCCGAGGCGGTGTCGGCCATCGCGCTGTGGACCGACTTGGTGCGGATCGGCTCGTACATGGGATGGCCTCCTGGAAACTGTCAGGAAGCCATCCTAGCTTAGAATTCGTCTAAAGTAGAAACCCTTGTCAGAGCTGGCCGTAGCCGTCGAGGAAGGTGCCGATCCGAGTGATCGCCGACCGCAGGTCGGCGACCGTGGGCAGGGTCACGACCCGGAAGTGGTCCGGTTCGGGCCAGTTGAAGCCGGTGCCCTGGACGACCATGATCTTCTCCTGGCGGAGCAGGTCCAGGACCATCTGCCGGTCGTCCTTGATCTTGAAGACCTGCGGGTCGAGGCGCGGGAAGAGATACAGCGCCCCCTTCGGCTTCACGCAGCTCACCCCCGGGATCCGGGTCAGCAGCTCGTACGCCACATCCCGCTGCTCCCGCAGCCGCCCGCCCGGCAGTACCAGGTCGTTGATGGTCTGCCGCCCGCTGAGCGCGGCGACGACCCCGTGCTGACCCGGCATGTTCGCGCACAGGCGCATGTTCGCCAGGATCGTCAGGCCCTCGATGTAGGAGTCGGCGTGTGCGCGCGGCCCGGAGATCGACATCCAGCCGACCCGGTAACCGGCGACCCGGTACGCCTTGGACATCCCGTTGAAGGTGAGGGTGAGCAGGTCGGGGGCGACCTTGGCGGTCGGGGTGTGCGTGGCGTCGTCGTACAGGATCTTGTCGTAGATCTCGTCCGAGCAGACCAGCAGGTTGTGCCGGCGGGCGATGTCGGTCAGGCCCCGCAGCATCGCCTCGTCGTATACCGCGCCGGTCGGGTTGTTCGGGTTGATGATGACGAGCGCCTTGGTGCGGTCCGTGACCTTGCGCTCCACGTCCGCGAGGTCGGGCATCCAGTCGGACTGCTCGTCGCACCGGTAGTGCACGGCGGTGCCGCCGGACAGGGACACGGCCGCCGTCCACAGCGGGTAGTCGGGTGCCGGTACGAGGACCTCGTCCCCGTCGTCCAGCAGCCCCTGCATCGCCATCACGATCAGCTCGGAGACGCCGTTGCCGATGAAGACGTGCTCGACGTCCGTCTCGATGCCGAGGGTCTGGTTGTGCATGACGACGGCGCGGCGCGCGGCGAGCAGGCCCTTGGCGTCGCCGTACCCGTGCGCCGACGACACGTTGCGGAGGATGTCCTCCAGGATCTCCGGCGGGCACTCGAAGCCGAACGCGGCCGGGTTGCCGGTGTTGAGCTTGAGGATGCGGTGCCCTGCCGCTTCCAGGCGCATCGCCTCCTCGAGAACCGGGCCCCGGATCTCGTAACAGACGTTGGCGAGCTTGGTCGACTGGATCACCTGCATGTCTGGGAGCTTACGGCCCGGTAACGCATCAGGGGTCGTGTTTTCCGCCACGTGAGACGCGGCGGTTTGGGTGGATATCGTCGACAGCTGTCCCATCGGCCCCTTCCGTCTCTAGAATTCGCCGCCATGGCGAGGCCACCGCAGTACGACAACGGCGCGAACGGCGCCCCCGACGCCACCCGGGAGAGTGACGAGTCCCCGGGGTGGCCGGACATTTACCTCCCGCAGGTCGAGTCGGCGCCCGTGTATGAGCAGTACGTCGACCCGGCGGCCGCGCACGGCTGGCAGAACGCCTATGACGAGACGCACGAGCTGCCCACCATCGCCGCCGGTGATCCGGCGCCGGTCCGGGGTTCCCACCGGGGACCGCGCCGGGCACGTCAGAAGCCGCCCGCCCGGCCGTCGCGCCGCGCCCTGGTCGCTGTCGGCGCGCTGGGTGTGTCGGCGGTGGCGCTGATCGCCGGGATCTCGTTCTCGGGGTCCTCGTCGGGCGGGAGCCAGGACAGGAAGGGCGGCGGCGTGCGAACTGCGCCGGACGAGCCCACGGACGGGACGGGCCCGGCCTCCTCGGCCGGCCCGACGGTTCCGTCCCATGTCCCACCCGCCCGGGCGACGGCGGGGACGGCGTCCGCCGGGACGAGCGCCACGCGGGGAGCCGCGGCGGGTGCGACAGAGCCCGGTGGTCCCTCGGTCCCGTCGTCCGCCCCCTCCACCTCACCGGCCGGTTCAGCCCCCGCCGCGACCGCCTCGGGCCCGGGCAACTCCGCAGGCAAGGGGCACGGGCACGGCAGCACGAAGGGTCCCAAGTAGCGGCCAGGCCGAAAACCACTCCTTGCCCCCGCACGCCCCTCCACTGACAATGCACATGACAAAAACGCCCGGTGGCCGGAAGATCTCCGGCCACCTTCGTCATACAGAGGGGACCCCCCCACATGAGAAAGCCTCTCGTCGCCGCGCTCTTCGCCCTGGTGATCGCCGGGACCGGCGCGGCACCGGCGGTCGCGGCGCCCGCGCCCGCCAAAGCCGTCGCCGCGCCCGCCAAAGCCGTCGCCGCGCCCGCGATCCAGGCGGTCACCTTCGCCGGCACCGTCTCGCTCAGCAACTGCTCCGGCTCGGTCGTCCGCTTCCCGGGCTCGCAGGACGACGACCCGGCGCTGGTGATGTCGAACGGGCACTGCCTGGAGACCGGCTTCCCCGCAGCCGGCGAGGTCGTCGTCGACCAGCCCTCCACCCGCACCTTCGGCCTGCTCAACTCCGCCGGCACTCGGCTCGGCACGCTGCGCGCCAGCAAGATCGCGTACGCGACGATGACCGACACGGACGTCTCGCTGTACCAGCTCACCACCACGTACGCGCAGATCAAGAGCTCGTACGGCATCACCGCGCTCACCCTGAACGACACCCACCCGACCGCCGGCACCGCGATCACGGTGGTCTCCGGCTACTGGAAGCGGACGTACGCCTGCAACGTCGACGGCTTCGCCTACCGCCTCAAGGAAGGCGAGTGGACCTGGAAGGACTCGGTCCGCTACACCTCCGCCTGCCAGACCATCGGCGGCACCTCGGGCTCGCCCGTCGTCGACAACGCCACCGGCAAGGTCGTCGCCGTCAACAACACCGGCAACGAGGACGGCGGCCGCTGCACCGACAACAACCCCTGCGAGGTCGACGCCAACGGCACCATCACCGTCCGCGAGGGCATCAACTACGCCCAGGAGACCTACCAGATCCCGGCCTGCTTCGGCCTCGACAACAAGCTCGACCTGAGCAGGAGCGGCTGCACCCTGCCCAAGCCGTAGCCCGTCGACGACCCCTGGGCCCTACGGAGTCCTCCGCACCGCCCGTCCCGCCAGTACGTCCGTCCGGCGGCCGTCCTCGATCACGAAACGGCCGTCGACCAGGACGTACGGGATGCCCGTCGGGAGCACCCGCGGGTTCTCGAAGCTCGACCCCGCCGCCACCGTGGCCGGGTCGAACAGCACCAGGTCCGCCCGGTACCCCTCGCGGACCAGCCCGCGGTCCGGCAGCCGCAGCCGGGCCGCCGGGCGGGCGGTGAGGTGGGCGACGCACTCCTCCAGGGAGAGCACGCCCAACTCCCGTACGTACCGGCCGAGGTACCGCGGGAACGTGCCGTATGCCCGCGGGTGCGGTTTGCCGCCCTGGAGGATGCCGTCCGAGCCGCCGGTGTGCACGCGGTGCCGCATGATCGCCCGGACGTTCTCCTCGTGCCCGACGTGCTGGAGGATCGTCGTCCCGAGCCGGTCGTCGAGGAGGAGCCGGCGGGCGGTGACCCAGGGCGCCTCGCCTCGCAGGTCGGCGGATTCCCGGACGGTACGGCCGACGAAATCCGCGAGCCCCGGATCCGTCACACCGGAGATCTCGATCGTGTCCCACTCCACGGGCACCCCGTGGCAGCCGTCCGCGCCGACGACCTCCAGGTGGTGCCGGATGCGCCCCGCGGTCGCGTCGTCCGCCAGCCGCCGCAGGATCGACTCCGGGCCGCCCTCGCTCGCCCAGCTCGGCAGCAGCGCCACGAGCGTGGTGGAGCCGGGGGTGTAGGGGTACGTGTCCAGGCTGATGTCGGCACCGGCGGCGAGCGCGTCGTCCAGGAGGGACAGCAGCTCGGGCGCCCGCCCCTTGTTCACGCCGAAGTTCATGGTGGCGTGGGCGAGATGGAGGGGGCAGCCGGCCTCCCGGGTGAGGGCCACCATCTCCTCGTAGGCCTGCAGCGCGCCGGCCCCGTACGAGCGGTGATGCGGGCAGTAGTAGCCGCCGTACTCCGCCACCACCCGGCACAGCTCGGTGAGTTCGGCGTCCTTGGCGTACATGCCGGGGGTGTAGGTGAGGCCCGAGGACATGCCGACGGCGCCCTGCTCCATGCCCTGAGCGACCAACTGCCGCATCCGGTCCAGCTCCTGGGGCGTCGCCTCGCGGTCCTCCCAGCCGACGGCGAGCGCGCGGACCGTGCCCTGCGGGACGAGGTAGGCGGCGTTCACGGCGATGCCCCGGCCGTCGAAACCGGAGTCCAGCCGGTCGAGGTACTCGCCGACCGACCGCCAGTCGAAGTCGATGTCGTCGCCGTCGCCGTTCCACCCGGTGATGGCCCGGCGGACCTCGTCCCGGGTCCGGTCGTCGACCGGGGCGTACGACAGTCCGTCCTGGCCGAGGACCTCCAGCGTGACGCCCTGCGCGGCCTTGGCGCTGTGGTCGGGGTCGCGGAGCAGGGCGAGGTCGCTGTGCGCGTGCATGTCGATGAAGCCGGGGGACAGGACGAGCCCCTCGGCGTCCAGTTCCCGGCGGGCCTTGGGCCGCTGGCAGCCGGCCGCCGCGGCCTCCTGGACGATTCCCACTATCCGGCCGCCGTCGACGACCACGTCGGCGCGGTACGACGGACCGCCGGAGCCGTCCACGACGTCCGCGTCCCGGATGACGAGCTCTTCCATGCCCGAACCCCTCAGAAGAACGTACGGATGTACCCGACTAGAAGAACGTGCGGATCTACCGGACTAGAAGAACGTACGGATGTAGTCGACGACCGTCCCGTCCGCCTCGGCGACCGGGATCAGCTGCCACTTGTCGAACGACGTGCACGGGTGGGACAGACCGAGGCCGACCCAGTCGCCGACCTCCAGATCGGCCTCCGGGCCGGTCCGCAGCCAGGCGTGCTGGTCGGAGAGCGCGGTGACCTCGATGCCGGTCGCCGGGCGTTCGGTGCCGTCTCGCCGGACGACCTGGGCGAAGGGCAGATCGAGGTCGTACGCCGCGTCCCGCTTGCCCGCGTTCAGGAACGCCTGCTCGGCGGACGGCCGGGACACCACCTGCGTCCACAGCCGGAACGCCGGCTCCAGCGCGCCCTCCTCGGGGACCCGGTTGAACGGGGTGATCTTGCGGTAGTGGCCGTCGTCGTGCGAGACGTAGGCGCCGGAGCGCAGCAGCTTCAGGACGGGCGAGGACAGTTCGGGGATCTCGGCGAAGACGTCGGCGACCGCGTCGAACCAGGCGCTGCCGCCCGCGCTGACGACGATCTCGTCCGTGTGCGCGAACCGTCCCGCCTTGTCGAAGTCGACGGCGAGCGCGACCAGCCGCCGCAGCCAGGCGTGCACGCGCTCCGGGTCGGCCCGCGGGACCTCGCCCTCGTAACCGGCGACGCCGACGAGCCGCAGCGTCCGAGTTCCGGCCACCGCGTCCGCGACCGTCGCGCACTCCGCCTCCGTACGGACGCCGGTTCGGGCGCCCTCGCCGGCGGCGAGCTCCACCACGACGTCGAGCGGGCGGCGGGCTCCGCGCAGGGCCGCGTCCATCAGCTCGACCCCGCGTACGGAGTCGACGTAACAGACGAGACGGAAGTCGTCGTCGGCGTCCAGCTGGGCCGAGATCCAGCGCAGGGCGGCCGGGTCGACGAGTTCGTTCGCGAGGAAGACCCGCTGGACGCCGAAGGCGCGGGCCACCCGCACCTGGTGCGGCACCGCGAGGGTGATGCCCCACGCCCCGTGCTCGATCTGCCGCTGGAACAGCTGCGGGGCCATGGACGTCTTGCCGTGCGGGGCGAAGACGAGGCCGTGGCGGGCCGCGTACGTCTCCATGAGCCGCAGGTTGTGCTCCAGGCGCTCGGCGGAGAGGGCCAGGACGGGGGTGGCGAAGCCGTCGGTGAAGAGGTTGCGGCGCCGGCCGGTCAGCTCGCCGACGGTCAGGCCGTCGGCGTCCGGGGGGAGGCCCTTGAAGCGGTGGTCGACGCGTTCCTCAGCGAGACGGGCGAGGGCTTCGGAGGGGTCGTCGAAGGCTTCGGAGGGGCTTTCGGCTGTCATGGAGCCTCCCTGTTTCCAGTGCGTTGCATTCTGTGCAACCAGCGTTGCGTATATCGCTCAGCGCTGTCTAACATCTCGGCCAACGCCGGGTCAACGGAGCCCGTCACCCGCACCAGCCGAGGAGCTACGACCATCGTGACCGTCACGGGACCCCGCAACGCCCCCGACGTCGTGGACGTCGTCGCGCTCGGCGAGTCCATGGTCACGTTCCTGCCCTCCCGTCCGGGCCGCCTCGCCGATGTTCCCTCCTTCGACCGGGGGATCGGCGGCGCGGAGTCGAACGTGGCATGCGCTCTGGCAGCCGCCGGGCACTCGGCGCGGTGGGTGAGCCGGGTGGGGACGGACGGTTTCGGCGACCACCTCGTCGAGACGATCGGGGCCTATGGCGTCGACGTCAGCGCCGTGCGCCGGGACCCGGCGCGTCCGACGGGCGTGTACTTCCGTACGGCGGGGGACCGCGCCGGCGACGACCACGAGGTGGCCTACTACCGGGCGGGGTCGGCGGCGTCGGCCATGGGCGTGGGGACCGTCGACCTGGAGGCCCTGCGGGCGGCCCGGGTGCTGCACCTGTCCGGCATCACGGCGGCCCTGTCCGCCGACTGCCTCGGTCTGCTGCGTGAGCTGACGGCCCCCCGGGCCGGCCGCCCGCTGGTCTCCTTCGACGTCAACCACCGCCCCGGCCTGTGGCAGGACGCCGACGGGTCACGGGTGCTGCTGGAGCTGGCCCGCGGGGCGGACATCGTGTTCGTCGGCGAGGACGAGGCCGCACAGGCGTGGGGCGTCACGGGCGGACCCGAGGCCGTTCGCGAGGCCTTGCCGGAGCCGGCCGTACTGGTGGTGAAGGAGGGGGCGAGGGGAGCGACGGCGTTCTCCCGCCCCGCGCCCGCCCCGGTCACCTCCGTCCCCGCCCTTGACGTGGACGTGGTCACCTTTGTCCCCGCCGTTGACGTGGACGTGGTCGCGACGATCGGCGCGGGCGACGCCTTCGCCGCCGGGTTCCTCTCCGCCACCCTGCGCGGACTGACCGTGCGCGACCGCCTCCGCCACGGTCACCTCATGGCCGCCGCCGCCCTCACCGTCCCCGGCGACCTCGCCCCGCCCCCCGCCCGTGACCACGCCGACCGGCTCGTCGCCCTGGACGACGACGCGTGGGGGACACTTCGACTCGGCCCCGGCTGGACACAGGCCGCACAGCGGGCCGAGGAGGAGGTACGTACGCCATGAGCCAGACCGTCGACCGCGCCCTGAGCATCCTGCCGCTGCTCGCGGAGGGCCCCGCCGACCTGGGGCAGGTCGCCGAGCGCCTCGGCGTCCACAAGTCCACCGCGCTGCGTCTCCTCCGCACCCTGCACGAGCACGGCATGGTCTACCGCCAGTCCGACCAGCGCTACCGCCTCGGCGCCCGCCTGATCGCCCTCGCCCAGGAGGCGATGGAGAACCTCGACATCCGCGAGATCGCCCACCCGCACCTCGCAGGCCTCAACGAACAGTGCGGCCACACCGTCCACCTCGCCGTCTACGAGGAGGAAGAGGTGCTGTACATCGACAAGGTGGAGAGCCGCTACCCGGTGCGGATGTACTCGCGGATCGGCAAACCCGTCGCCATCACGGTCGCCGCCGTGGCGAAGCTGCTGCTCGCCGACCGCCCGGAAGCCGAGCGCCGCGTCCTCGCGGAGAAGCTCGACTACCCCATGTACACGGCCCGTTCGACGCCCAACGCCGCCGCCTTCCTGCGCGAACTGGAGAAGGTCCGCGAACAGGGCTGGGCCACCGACCTCGGTGGCCACGAGGAGTCCATCAACTGCGTCGCGGCACCCATCCGCGGCGCCGACGGCCGGGTGGTCGCCGCGATGTCGGTCTCCGCGCCGAACGTCGTCGTCACCGCCGACGAACTCCTCACCCTGCTCCCGCTGGTGCGCCGTACGGCGGACGCCATCAGTGGCGAGTACTCCGGCAGGACACCCGTCAAGGAAGTCACCTCATGACCGAGAAGACAGCGCTCACCCCGACGACCCACACCACGCCGCCGGCGAAGTTCTCGCACGGCGTGAAGAAAGGCAACATCCTCCAGGTCGCCGGACAGGTCGGCTTCCTGCCCGCCGAGCAGGGCAAGCCGCCCACGCCGGCCGGCCCGACCCTGCGCGAGCAGACCCTCCAGACCCTCGCCAACGTCAAGGCGATCCTGGAGGAGGGCGGCGCGAGCTGGGACGACGTGATGATGGTCCGCGTCTATCTGACGGACGTGGACCACTTCGCCGAAATGAACCAGATCTACAACACGTACTTCGAGGAGCAGGCCCTCACCGCGCCTCCGGCCGCCCGTACGACGGTCTACGTCGGCCTCCCCGCCGGGCTCCTCATCGAGATCGACGCGCTCGCCGTCCTGGGCTGAACCGGCTGACGGCCGCCTCTCGGCTCCCTCGAGTTCCCTCGAGTTCCCTCGAGTTCCCTCGAGTTCCCTCAATTCTCTCGACTCCCGCACGACGTACCCGGCACGGCACCTCTCGAAGTGCCGTGCCGCGATCCCCCCTGCCCGAAAGCTTCATGTACTTACCGAACTTACGCAGAGGACCCCCCAATGTCCCTTCCGTTCGCGGCCGCACCGACCCCCGAAGCCCCACCCCACACCGGCGGTCTGCTCCTCCTCGTCGACGGCACGGCCGGTCTCCTGACCGTCGCCGCCCTCGGCATAGCGCTCCTGCTGTTCCTCATCATCAAGGCGAGACTCCAGCCGTTCGTCGCGCTGCTCGCGGTCTCCATAGCCGTCGGCCTGCTGGCCGGACTGTCGGTCACCGAACTCTTCGGCACGGTCCAGCGCTCGGACGCCGTGTCCACCATCGAGACCGGCATGGGCGGCATCCTCGGCCATGTCGCGATCATCATCGGCCTGGGCACGATGCTCGGCGCCATCCTCGAAGTCAGCGGCGGCGCCGAGGTGCTGGCGTCCCGGCTGCTCAACCTCTTCGGCGAGAAGCGCGCCCCGCTCGCGATGGGCATGACCGGCCTCATCTTCGGCATACCGGTCTTCTTCGACGTCGGCATCTTCGTCCTGGCGCCCATCGTGTACGCCGCCGCCAAGCGCTCGGGCAAGTCGATCCTGCTCTACTGCCTGCCCCTGCTCGCCGGTCTGTCGATGACCCACGCATTCCTGCCCCCGCACCCCGGCCCGGTGGCCGCCGCCGGCCTCCTGCACGTGGACCTGGGCTGGGTCATCCTCATGGGCATCATCTGCGGCATCCCCGCCGTGCTGGCCGCCTGGGCCTACTCGGCGTGGATCGGCCGCCGCATCTTCGTCGCCGTACCGCAGGACATGGTCGAGGCGGCGGAGGAGGCCAAGCTGGCGGTGGTCAGCGAGCAGCGGGCGCAGGGTGTCGAGCCGCGTGAGCAGCCGGTGCCGCTGGGCACGGTCCTCGGCATCATCGGTACGCCGCTGATCCTGATCCTCGCGGCCACCTTCTCCTCGATCGCCCTGGACCCCTCCACGGGCCGCTCGGTGATCGAGTTCTTCGGCCACCCCTTCGTCGCCCTCACCATCGCCCTGCTCCTCGCCTACTACCTGCTCGGCATCCGCCGCGGCTGGTCCCGCAAGTCCCTGGAGACGGTGTCCACGGCCTCCCTCAAGCCGGTCGGCAACATCATCCTCGTCGTCGGCGCGGGCGGGGTCTTCGGCGCGGTCCTCAAGGCCAGCGGGGTCGCCCAGGCGCTCTCCGACACCTTCAACGACGTCGGACTGCCGGTGATCGTGCTGTCGTACCTGCTCTCCCTCGTGCTGCGGGTCGCGCAGGGCTCGGCGACGGTCGCGATCGTCACGACGGCCGGCATCGTCGCCCCGCTGCTGGCCGAGGGCCACCACTCCCAGGCCTTCGTCGCGCTGGTCATCATGGCCATCTCGGCGGGCTCCATCTTCGCCTCGCACGTCAACGACGGCGGCTTCTGGATGGTGGCCAAGTACTTCGGCATCAGCGAACGCGACACCCTCAAGACGTGGACCGTCCTGGAGTCGGTGCTGTCGGTGGCGGGGTTCGTGATGGCGGGGGTGTTGAGCGTGTTCGTGTAGCCCCATGTGGTCGTGCGGCCCCGTGTAGGCGTCATGTAGGCGTCTGATAACAAAGTTGGGGTCGGCTGTGTGCGCCACAGGATCGTCGACCATACTGCCCGCTGTGGAGCAGCGCATAGGTTCGAGCAGCCAGCCCCTGAAGAGCGAGCCAGTGAAGGGCGCCGGATTCGACCCGGCATTCATCCCCGGGCTCACCGCACCCGTGTCCGGACCCGCGTCCGGCGAACCGGCGGACGCCGAGCCGGAGGAGACGGCCGTCTCGGAGGAGACGGCCGCTTCGGAGGAGGAACCCCCCGCGGAGGAGACCGCAGCGGAGGAGCCCGCCCCGGCCCCGGAAGCCTCCGAGCCCGCGGAGGCCTCCGGGGAGACGGACTCCGAGCTCGCGGAGGCCCCCGACGGCCCCGTCTTCGAGGCGTCCGACCGCCGCGCGAAGATCGTCGCCGACCACCGGGGCGTCCGACTCGCCCTGGACGACCAGGCGTGCGAGTTCCGCTGGGACGAGATCGGTGCCGTGGAGACGGAGGTCCCCCGTTTCGGCAAGCGGCTCACCATCACGGTGCACACCCCCGAGCGCCGCTGGTACCCGATCGAGATCGAGGCCAAGTCCAGAAGCGTCTTCGACGAGTGGGACGCACAGCTGGACGCGGTCCTGGACGCCTACTTCGATGACGGCGACGAGACCGGCGACCAGGACGGCGAGGAACCAGCGGCGGCCGAGGCCGACGAATCGTAGGTGCGGGACCGCTGACCGCAGTACTGGCTCTGCGCGGGCGAGGGCATGTGCAGGTCAAGAGTGGATAAAGCCACGGTCGCGTGAACTGTTCGTAGTAGACAGCAGTTCGGGAAGGCCGGCGGCGGCACGCCCTCTTGTGCCCTCACCCGCTTTACGCTTTCTTGATCCGCATGGCGGACACCACGGACAACTCAGCGACAGGGGCAACCACCAGCTCAGCACCCTCAGGACCTTCAGCACCCCGGAAATCCAGTTGGAAGTACATCGGCCCCGGCATCGTCGTCGCCGCGACCGGCGTCGGCGCCGGCGACCTCGTCGCCACCCTCATCGCGGGCAGCAACTTCGGCTACACCCTCCTGTGGGCCGCCATCATCGGCTGCCTGGTCAAGATCTCCCTCGCCGAGGCGGCGGGCCGCTGGCACCTGTCCACCGGCCGCACCCTCTTCGACGGCTGGGCGAGCCTGGGCCGCTGGACGACATGGTTCTTCGTCGCGTACGTCGTGATCTGGGGCTTCGTCTACGGCGCGGCGGCGATGTCGTCCAGCGCACTCCCGCTCCAGGCGCTGTTCCCTGACGTGATGGACCTCAAGTGGTGGGCCATCGCGTGCGGACTGGTCGGCCTGGTCTTCGTCTGGTTCAACAAGTACGAGGTCTTCGAGAAGGTCATGACGGTCCTGGTGGGCGTCATGTTCGTCGTCACGGTCTACCTGGCGATCCGGGTCACGCCGCACCTCGGCGACGCCTTCGCGGGCCTCCTCCCCGTCCTCCCCGACGAGAAGGACTCCGTCCTCAACACCCTCGGCCTGATCGGCGGCGTCGGCGGCACGATCACGCTCGCCGCGTACGGCTACTGGGTCAACGCGAAGGGCTGGACGAACACCGGCTGGATGAAGGTCATGCGCCTCGACAACCGGGTCGCGTACGCCACGACCGGCATCTTCGTGGTCGCGATGCTCTTCGTGGGCGCGGAACTCCTCCACACCGCGAACGTGGAGATCGCGAGCGGCGACAAGGGCCTGGTCCAGCTGAGCGACATCCTGGAGGACAAGTACGGCACGGCGACGGCCAAGTTCTTCCTCATCGGCTTCTTCGCCACGTCCTTCACCTCCCTCATCGGCGTCTGGCACGGCGTCAGCCTGATGTTCGCGGACTTCGTGGCGCGCTACCGGACGCGCGGCGAGGTGAAGGGCGACGAGGTGGCGTCGGGCGCACGCGAACGGTCCTGGCCCTTCCGCGCGTACCTCCTCTGGCTGACGTTCCCCCCGATCGTCCTCCTCTTCCAAGGCCAGCCCTTCCGCCTGGTCATCCTCTACGGCGTCCTCGGCGCCGCCTTCCTCCCCTTCCTCGCCGGCACGCTGATCTGGCTCCTCAACACCTCCCGCACGCCACGCGAATGGCGCAACGGCCTCCTGAGCAACGCGATGCTGACGATCGCGGGCCTGCTGTTCCTGGTCCTGTGCGTCAAGCAGATCTGGGACCAGCCTTGGGGGGAGTTCTTCTGAGCCACCCCGTCCGACCGGTCGGCGTTCAGAGGAGGTGATCGGCCTTGCCGGCCTTGATGTCGAGGATCATCGTGCGGAGCGCTTCCCGGGAGTCGGTGAGGTAGGTGTCCTCGGCACCGGCTATGGCGATGTAGGCGTTGCCTTGGGGGTCGGTGCCGAGGCGGAAGCAGCTCGCTCCCTCGCCGCAGAAGGGGTCTTCCCACGTGATGTCGTCCATCGGGCTGCTCCTCAAAGGCTGTTGGCGATGCCCTGGATGAAGTCGCGTGAGTCCTCGGGCGACAGTGCGATGCGCTCCATCCAGTCCAAGTGGGCGCGGTACTTGGCCAACTGCGCCTGCTCGCCCAGAAATTCCGGCCCATGCGAGTTGTCGACCTGGGCGGTGTCGAGCTGGGGAACGGGACCGTCCAGATAGTTGACCGTTTGTCCCGCACCGGGAAACGTACCGGCTGCGAAGGGAACGACCACCAGACGCACCGCGGGCCGTTCGGACACGGTCAGCAGGTGTTCGAGCTGAGCGCGAGCCACCTTGGGCCCGCCGAACTGCATGCGCAGCGCGGCCTCGTGTACGACGCCGACGTACTCGGGCGGATTCTCCCCCTCCAGAACCTGCTGCCGCTCCGCACGGAACGCCAGCCGCAGGGCGACCTCGTGCTCGGGCAGCGGAGGCAGCACGGCCCGGAAGAGTTCGAGCGCGTGATCGCTGGTCTGGAACAAGCCCGGGATGTGCGCGGTGTGGGCCGTCCGCATGCGCACGGCGTGCGACTCCAACTCGGCGATGTCCAGCAGCCCAGGAGCGAGTGCACCTCGGTAACGCTCCCACCAGCCACGTCCGTTGGAGCGGGCCATGCTCACCAGGGCCTCAACGAGGACTACGCCATCAAGATCGCGAGGGACTGGAACGTCAAGCACGATGGCGCCGGCTTCGTCACCCGTTTCGAAGTCGAGTCGGAGTTCTTGAGCCGGTACCCGGTCCAGCAAGCAGGCGGGCAGACGATCCTTGAGCTGTGGGTTCCTGCTGAAGAGCTCGACGAGTTCAATGCCCACATCGTCGGCGAGATACAGGTGGTGCACGAGTTCCGCCGAACTGACGGGGCTCCGCAAGGGGAAGAAGTGCTGAGGGCGACGGAAGTTGAACGGGTACGGACCGCCATCAAGGCGGCCACCTCCCGGAGTCGAGGGGCCTCCCACGCCGACTGCCGTGCGTCCCCACCAGTTCATTCACGCAGGGACCAACGACCCAGAACACCTACCGCTTGGGATCAATCCATCCAGTCCGCCGATGGATCAGGGTCCGTAGTCCTCGATCAAACGGCTGACGAGCCGGTACAGGATGTCCACGCGGCGGCGGCCCTCGCGCTGTTCCCGCAAGGTTGCTCGACAGCCCGAAGTCTGCGCCAGGCTTCCAGTTCCCCCCTACCAGCGCCCCAGCAGCTCTTCCACCATCCTGGCCAGTTCGCCGAGCCACGCCGCTCCGGGCTCTCCTTCGCGCTCAATGGTGCTCTGCGCGAACGCCTCTGGTATCTCGATCACCCGGGCACCCTACGCGCCGGCCTGACGCCGCCACCAAGCCCGAGCCAGCCACTACCGCCGCCAGGCAGCCCTCCGACCATGAAGATCACGATCTACAGCTGGAGTGCTAGACGAATTGTAATGGCTGCCCTCATTGAATGATTCCTACCCCGTCGCCCTCGAGGCTTCTACCCCTTGCGATTTCTTCAATGTTTCCTGCACGGTCTCGAATTTGAACGATCCCGCCACTTAGGCTTCCCCCAGGATGCGGTGAGAAAAAAGATCCACCAGACCGGGTTAATGAAATTCAGCCAGTTCTTTCGGTTCTTCAAATGACGGGCCCAATAGGCGTCCTGCTCCTCCACGGTGCCAATTCTGCTCGCTGGGGCGTAGTCGAAAATTGGAACGAGGTCGCGTACAGTCGGCGGGCGCCACATGCGAAGGACGTAGACCATCCAGGCGCCATGTGAAGCTGACAAACCTGACGGCCTGACGTCGACTCGAGACCCGTTGCAACAAATCACGATTCCTCTCGGGAGTACGTCGGCCCTCATAAATCGCAATGCCTCAAATACATCATCACCGGTTGACGTTGATTCGATGCCATCAGGCGATTCGAGGCGAAGGTGCCAAGGTCCGTCACCGTCGACCCGTACCTTCCACTCGACGCGCCGGCCGTCCACTTGCACGCAAATCGGAAACTCTTCGCTCATTCGATATATCCCGGATTCTCGACAATTTCCCCCGTGCGCATTCCATAGCGCCATCGTTCTGCACGGACAATGTTACCCGGGTCGATGCCCCTGAATATAATCTCTCGCTCTGATGGGAAACCGGTGCCTTTAATGAATGATCGAATGGCGCCGCCGAGTGCTCTGTTGACATCGACGCCGTACCCGTTGCCGCGGATTTCGTACACCCAAGTGCCACGGCCCCTGGCTGACATAGGGAAATTTCCTGCTTGGCTTGCGCTCTTACTTGTCCCTACCCAGTTGGAAGGGGTGTCGTGGAGGGCATACTTTCCGATGTCTTCGTTGGTTCCCTTCGGTGAAAAGCCATTCTGGAACACTTCTTCAGGAGGGCGGCTATCCCCTCGGTACACCACCCGGGGCTCGATCACCGCCCTCCGAGGGACATTGAAGTCGTCCGCGACACCTTGACGGCAGGGCGCAAGCCCTTCAGGGTCGATGGCTTCCAGCGGGTTATCTACGTAGGCGGCGGGGTTGGGGGCCGGGGCGAGTCCGAGGGGGTCAGGGCTGAGGTAACGGGCGGTTTCGGGGTCGTAGTGCCGGAAGTAGTTGTAGTGGAGGCCCGTTTCGGGGTCGTAGTACTGGCCCGGGAAGCGTAGGGGCGTATAGGTGGTGCTGTTGGCCGACCATGCCGTGGTCCCCCACAAGGTGCTGCGGGTTCGCCAGGCTATTTCGCCCTGCTCGTCGACGAGTTCGCTGGGGGTTCCGACCAAGTCGGTGACGATGGCGAAGAAGCGGGAGTCGATCTCTTCCTGCGGAGCGCCGGCGGCCGTGATGCGTTCGGTCTGGGCGATCGGGCGTAGGCCCTGGTGGTCCCAGGTGAGGGTGACCGGGTTGGGCAGGGACGGGGATGTTGTCGTCTGTTCGCAGAGTGTGGTGCCGTCCCAGGTGAAGATCACCTTCTCGGTGACCGTTTCGCCGTCCTGCGCCAAGCGGAGTTTCGCTGTGCGGCGGCCCAGCGGGTCGTAGGTGTAGCGCCAGCGGGTGCCATCCGGGGTGGTCACCTGCGTGAGGCGGTCCTCGGCGTCCCATTCGTAGCGCCAGGTGTCCGGCTTGCGTGACAGGCGGGTTTTCTGGCGCAGGGTGATGCGGCCGAGGGCGTCGTGTTCGTACCGGACGTTGCCCGCGCGGGTTATTCGGGTGCCCTCGTACTCGCGCGCTCCGGTCGCCTCCCCACCGGGGTGACCCGACGGCCAGGACGCCCGGGTTTGGTTGCCCGCAGCGTCGTAGGCGTACGTCTCCGTCCAGTTCGCCGCGTGCACCGCCGTCACCCTGCCTGCCGAGTCAAGGTCGAAGCGGCGGGAGCCGGACAGTTGGTCGTCGATGCCGGTCAGGCTGCCGTCGGCGCGGTAGGTGTACATGCGGGACTGGACCGTGCGACCAGTAGCGCCTGTCACCTGCTGCGTAGTCAGGCGGCCGAGTTCGTCGAAGCTGTGCTCCAGGGTGACCGTCTCGCCGATGCGGCGGGCCAGTTCACGGCCGGCCACGTCGTAGGTGAAGTCGATGGGCCGACCGGAGGCCGTCATGCCGGTGCGGCGGCCTGCCGCGTCGTACGACCAGGTCGTCGTCGCTCCCGTCGGGGTGCGACGGCCCGTCCGGCGGCCCCACTCGTCGTGGGTGTACGTCAGCTCGCGGCCGTCGACCGTCTCCGAACGCACTCTGCCGAAGCGGTCCCGCAGCAGGGTCAGGGTCGTCCCGTCCGGGCCGGTCGCCTGGGCGAGCTGGTCGGTCATGTCGTACGCGTACGTAATGGCTTGGCCGGCCGCGTCCTTGCGGAGCACCTGGCCCAGCTCGTTGCGCTCGAAGGACACCGACTCGCCGAGGGCGTTGGAGCGGGAGGTCAGACGGTCCGCCGCGTCGTAGGTGTAGGTGAGCGTGCGGTCGTCGAAGTCTGTCTCCGTGGTCAGGCGTCCGGCCGCGTCGTAGTCGTAAGTCCACGTCAAGCCCTGCGGGTTGGTGACCTTCGTCAGCCGCAGTTCCATGTCGTGGTCGAACTCGTAGCGCACCCCGTCCGGGCCCGTGCGGGACGTCAGCAGGTCGAAGTGTGTGTACTCGAAGTACGTGACTCCGCCCAGAGGGTCGGTGTGGCGGGTGCAATTGCCCTCGCCGTCGTACGTCCAGGATTCGGTCGTACCGTCCGGTGCCGTACGGCGGGACAGCCGGCCCTCGACCGTCCACTCCAGGCGGGTCATCGCGCCGGTCGGGTCCGTGATGGTGACCGGGCGGCCGAAGGCGTCGCGTTCGTAGTGGGTGGTCGCGCCGAGGGTGTCCGTGATCTCCAGGGGGAGGCCGGCGCGGTCGCACACGATCGTTGTCGTGTGGCCGAGCGGGTCTGTCACCGAGGTCAGGTGGCCCGCGTCGTTGTAGGCGAACCGGGTCGTCTGGCCTGCGGGGGCGGTCAGCGACGTGCGGTTGCCGCGGTCGTCGTACGTCTGGCGGACGACCGTGCCGTCCGGGTTCACCACCTTCACCGGCAGGCCGAGGTCGTTGTACTCGGCTCTCGCCTCGCGGCCGTCGGGGCGGGTCAGGGTGAGGAGGTTGCCGGCCTCGTCGTAGCGGAACGTCGTGGTGTGCCCCAGGGGGTCCGTCCGGGACAGCAGGCGGTTGTAGCGGTCGCGTTGGTAGCGGGTGACCGCACCGAGTGGGTCGATGTCGGCGACCACCTGGCAGGCGTCGTTGACGAGGAAGCGGCGGGTGTGGCCCTCGCCGGTCGTGGTCGTGGTGACCTGCAGGCCGGTTTCTGGGTCAGTGCCGTCGTAGGTGAGGCGGAGAACCATGTGACCCGCAGTGCCGCCCTCGGCTACACAGCGGTCCAGGGTGTCGTACTCGTACGTGTAGGTGCGGTTGTTGGTGTCCGTCCACGAGGTGACGCGGCCCGCTTCGTCGTACGTGAAGCGGACAGGCAGGCCCGAGGAGTCGATGACCTCGGTCAGGCTGCCGTCCGTGTAGCGGTAGCGCTTCAGCTCCGTGCCGTCTGGTGTCGCCAGATGGAGCGCCGCGACCCGGCCTGACTCTGTGGTGATCCGGACGTGCTGTCCAGCGCTGGACACGAGGGCGAGCGGGGTCCCCTCGGCGTCGTATTCGAAGGTGATCCAGTTGCCGTTGCGGTCGTCGATCTGTTCGAGGACCGCCAGGTCGTCGGCGCGGTCCGCGAAGTGCCGCACGCGGTGCGTGAGCGGCTCGGTGATGGTGTAGCCGCCGTCCTCGCGCTCCAGCGGCCAGCGTGGACCGTGAATGGGCAGCGTGGGGAGGCCGGGCGCCGGGTGTGGATAGGCGAGGACCAATCCGTCCTCGGTGACGAAGACGACGCCTTCGGAGTCGATTTCGAGACGCTGGTCGAGCGTCGACGACCAGGACGGGCCGAACCAGCGCCCCAGGTGGTAACCGGACTCAACCCGTCTCTTGAGGACGAGGGGCAGGGCTCCGGGCAGCGTGACGTCCGTCTGCGGCAGGTACATCTTGCCCGTGGCGAAGTCGATCGGGTCCGAGCCCTTGCTCTCGACGGAATCCGGCTCGCGGGATGTCCTTGCGGGGCCGTCGGACACCGTCTCCCGGCCCGAGTGCTTGGCCGAGTCCTCAGCAGTGTCCTTCGCCGTCCGGCGAGCCCCGGCCTCGGCCGCCTCCGCCAGCCCTTCCTTGACCCCCGCCTTCAGTCCGCCCCGCGCCAGCCCCAGCCCCTTACCGCCCACCAGCTCAGGGATCAACCGGCCGACGCCCTCCGCCGGGTCCTTCTTGAAGCCCTCCCACGCCGACTTCAGTACGCGCTCGGGGTGCGTGCCGGTCGAGACCAGGCCCGAAAGGGTCATGCTGACGTTCTGGAGGTACTGGGCCGGGTGGGTGAGGTTGTAGCCGTCGACCGGGTTGAGGCCGCGGACGAAGTTCACCGTGCCGGCCACGCCCTTGACCGCACCGCCCACGACGTGGGTGAGTTCGGTGCTGACGGTCATGAGCCCGTCTTTGAGGTTCGAGCCCACCTGGTCGAGGAGCGGCGGTTCGGCGGGGGCATGGGCGAGGGCGGCGCGGACGGAGGCGGCCGCGGTGCGGCCGGCGTCGTTGCGCTGGCGGCGGGCCTCGGTGAGTTTCTCCTGGGCGCGCTTGATGTCGGCGGTGCCGGGATCGCTGAAGGGTTCGGGGCGCGGGCCGGGGTCCTGGTTCGCCTTGATCTTGGCGTTGTAGGCGTCGACGCGTTTGTTGTACGAGTCTGCCGCCTGCTCGGACGCCTTCTTGCCCTTCTCGTACAGTTCGATGGCCTCGCGGGCCTGCTCCTGCGCCCAGACGACCGTGTCCGCGAAGTCCTCCAGCGCCTTGCCCGCCTTGTCGCAGGCGTCCGCCGCGTGCAGCCACTTGGGGGGATGCATGGCGAACTTCTCGCGGAAGGTGTCGGCGGCCTCGCCCTTCCAGTGCGAGGAGTCGAGCTTGCGCATGCCCTCGCCGACCGTGTCGAAGGCCTTGCGGAAGTCCTTCAGGTGGGAGGCGGAGGACCGGATGGCCGACGGACTGCCATTGACCAGCTGGACGGGTAGATCGGTCTCGCCGAGCTGCATCTCGCCGGGGGTGGCACCGAGGTCGGAGGCGAGGCTGTCGCCGACGTACTCGACCACGTTGGCCGCGTCGTGGGCACCTACATAGTCCAGGCCGTCCCCGAGGACGTCCGTGCCCTTGTCGATGCCCTCGCCGAGGAGTTTCTTGCCCGCGTCGAGGCCGTCGCCGAGCTTGCTCAAGCCGGAGTTGACCAGCCCGTCGAACCCCATCAGCCGGTCTCTCCTTCTTGCTGAGGCTGAGGCTGTGGCTGTTGCTGGGCGGCGGCTTGGGCGCGTTCCTCGGCGGAGGGTCCGAAGGCCGCGTCCATCGCGGCCTCGTACTGCTCGTCACTCGCGCCGGTGGCCTGCTGCATGTTCAGCGGACCGGGGATCGGGCCGGTCATCGTCTGCGAGGTCATGAGGTCCCGGCCGGCGTCCTTCCAGCCCTGTTTGCTGTTCGCCCAGGCCTCGTCGAAGGACTCCTCGCTGTAGTCCGGGTTCTTGAGGGAGTCGAGTCCGCTGCCGGCGATCTGGCCCCATCCCAGCTGCGAGGCTTCGTCCTCAGAGGCGTACGGGTTGCCGATCAGGGAGTTCGCGCCGACCTTCAGGAACCCGTCGACGTACTGGTCGGTCTCGTACAGCGTTCCTGCGGCAAGACCCACGTTCCGCGCGAAGAGGTTGCCCTCCTCCACGAGCGCGCGCACGCCCCACTCCCAGCGTTCGCAGAACGACGTGAAGGCCGACTTCAGCTCGTCGTTCCCCAAGTCGAGTCCTGAGAGAGCCAGTTCCGAGAAGCCACGCCCTTGTCCCGCGAAACTGTCGGCGCCGAGTTCCTTCAACTCGGCGAGCGCCAGGTTGATGCCCTTCGCTATGGAGTCCAGGCCCGACGCCTGGATGTCCTTGCCGCCGCCTCCGCCGCTATCGGTACCGCTCACCGCGGCTCCTCCCCGTGGGCTGTCTCCCCGTCAGCCGACTTCCCGTCCGCCGACTCCGCGTCCACGGCCGCCGCATCCGGCACGATCCCCACGACCGGCGGGAACAGCACGCCGTCGCCCTCGCTCCCGACGTCCAGCGCCACCCCGCACGGGACGCCCATCGCCGGTACACCGGCATCCAACAGCCGGGCCCCCAACACCCGCTGATACGCCCACTCCCGCGAACCTTCACCCCTCGCGATCGCGAACCGAGCCAGCGCCGACTCGTCCGAAAAGGCGTAGATCCAGCGAACGCCGTTGTAGTCACCGACCAACGGGTCTTCGTTGTCGGCAAGGGGGACGAGTACGGGCGTACGGCGGAACTCGCCGAGGAGAGTGGCGAATTCACGACGGGCGCGGGCGATGTCGTCTGCGGTGCCCGGAGAGGGGAGCGCAGCGGTCAGGGGCACGGAAGGCCCCAACAGGGTGTCGGGCGACGGAGGTTCACCGCTGTTCTGCGGAGTCTGCCCTGGCGCATGGTCCGGGTCGGCCATCTCCAGGTAGTCGTACAGCCGGGACCTGGGTATCTCCGGGCCCTCGCCCCCTCCTTCAGCCATGCCCGGGATCATCACATCTGTATATTGTCGAACGCAACGCGAAACACCGGCCGTGGCGGGAACTGGCTGTCGGGTGCAGGGCGGCAGGTCTCACCTGGTGGATCCGAAGTCAGGGTGGAACGTGTTCGAGTTCGAGGGTGAAGTCATCAAGAGGGTCCACATCTACGTAAACCCGGACTTCGCCGGCACGCACGCCGAAGGTGTGGCTTGGGGTAAGTCGGTGCAGGACAGCATCGCCGGCCTGTAGTCATCAGCCCGCACCGTGGTGTCGCCTGAGATGTTGTCTCACGTGGCAAGTTTCGCGAGCTTCTTGCAGCAGGTCAGGGTGGCGGCCATGGCCAGGCCTCGGCTCTGCCGGTCGTTGCGGACCACGTACGGGATCTTGAGACCACGAGCAGCCCATGGCAGGCTCACGCCGCATGATCGATGAATTCGCGAAAGACAACCTGCACGGGAGACTGCGGCGGGACCGCGAGGCGCTGCTCTGGAAACTCGACGGCTTGTCCGAATACGACGCCCGCCGACCTCTGACAGCGACCGGGACCAACCTCCTCGGCCTGGTCAAACACGTGGCCACCGTCGAGGCCAGGTACTTCGGCGAGGTCTTCGACCGCCCTTCCCCGGAACCGCTGCCCCGGTGGCAGGACTCCGACGGCAGCGATCTGTGGGCGACCGAGGACGAGACCCGCGATCAGATCATCGGGTTCTACCGGCGCACGTGGGAACACTCGGACGCGACGATCAACGAGCTTTCCCTCGACGCCCCCGGCCACGTGCCGTGGTGGCCGGAGCCTTATGCCGACACCAACCTGTTCGCCATCATGGTCCATGTCCTCGGCGAGTCGATCCGGCATGCCGGGCACGCCGATATCCTGCGCGAGGGCCTCGACGGCCGGACCGGGTTGCGCGCCGAACACGAGAAGCAGATCGACGCGGAAGCCCGTGCAGCCTACTGCGCGAAGATCGAGCAGGCCGCCAGGTCGGCCGCACCAATGAAGGCTTAGTTCTCACTGGTGCGGGGGCCGCGTGGCGACGAGGTCGCAGTCCTCCATCCTGGCGCCTCGGCGCCCAGCCGCGGAGTGGCGGAACGCCGGACACCAAGCGCCGGACGCAAAGCGGCGACGCCGAACGAAATCCGCAGAACCACCCCGCCAGACGACTGCACGGCAGACTGCCGCCCACGACCAGCACGAGCGCCCAGAACAACATCACGCCGAGCCCCTGACCAGCCACTTCAAGCTGGCGCACGGTCAGTGAATGGTGATCTGCTCGATCTTGTGAACCTTGCCGCTGGGGGCACCGGAGGCGCGGCCGAGGTCGAAGGCCATGAACTTGGGGAGTCGGCCCGAGTCGTACTGTGGGCCGCCCAGGACCGTGCGGTACTTGACGCTCACCTCGTTGTTGCCAGCATCAAGGACTCCTCTGATGCTCGTCAGTTCCGCGTGACGCGGTTCGAGGAGTGAGACGAGCCGACAGCCCAACAGGTTGTCAAGCAAAGGCAAGGTCACGAAGAGCGCTGGAACGAGGCGTGGTCCGCCTGAAGTCCTGGCGGATCCTCCGCAGAGCCCGGTGCGGCCCGAATCGAATGTGGTCCTTGCCGCAGCCGCCCTCACCCTGGAGCGGCACTGCTGAAAAGGCTCACGGCTTGGCCACCGGCGCCTGGAGTTCGGTCACCCAGTCGTCGCGGTTGGCCGGGCATTCGAGGTTGATCTCGCGGGGGTATCCGGCTGACCGGTACCCGTTCTCGTCGATCCAGAAGGCCAGGGTCTGGGCCGTGGGCAGCACGGTGTCCATCGAGCCGCGGTGCACGATGGTCGCCGCCTGGTCGACGGGCGGCAGGTCGAGCACCCGGAAGGCGCCGTCGTCCTGGAGGGGGGCCGCGACCTGGACGGCGGCGTGGACGCTGATCCTGCCGCCGCCCTCCGGGGCGTCCTCGTAGTAGGCGACCCCGGGCCCTGCGGGCGCTACCCCGGCCGTGTCCAGGCGGCGGAACAGCTCGTCGTAGAGGGGCCCGATGACCGGGCTGATGTCCTCGGGCCCGTAGCTCGCGGCGGTCGCGGTCAGTTCCGCCACCCGGATCGCCGGGACGGTCTTGATGACGACGTCGTTCGTGGGCATGTGCCCCTCGCTCTCGATCGACCGGAGCCTCGCCTCGACCTGGACCAGCCGCGCCGCCGCGGCGGCCATGGCGATCTCCAACTCGGCCTGCCGCAGCCGCAGCATCGCGCGCAGTTCCTCGGTGCTGACCTTCTCGTCCAGGATCTGCCGGACCTGCTGGAGGGTCAGTCCGAGGTCTTTGAGCGCGATGACGCGGTTGAGGCGGGCCAATTGGGCAGCCTCGTAGTACCGGTAGCCGGTGGCGGGGTCGACATGGGCCGGGCGCAGCAGTCCCGTGGCGTCGTAATGACGCAGCATGCGGACCGATACGCGGCCGTGCCGGGCGAAGTCTCCGATGGTGAACATGATGTCTCCGAGTTCAGCGCCTGACACGGTGTGAGGGTCAACAAGGCTTCCCGCTCGGCATGCGCTGAACTCGACGGTCAGTCGAAGACCCCCCAGCAGATGTCGTTGCGCAGCCGCTGGTCATCGAGCACGAGCTCGCGGATCGCCTCCGGGAGCTGATCGCGCTGCCACTGGCACTCAAGGCGTCCCGCGGTCTCGCGCTCGCCATCCGGTGCCGCCGCGCGTGCGGCCTTGATCGCGTAGGCGGCCGCGCCGAGTTCGTGCGCGGCGACGTGGGCGACGGCCCCGGCCTGGCCGGCTGCGTACGCGGCATGCCGTGCTGCCCCACGCAGGTCTCTGGCCGCCCCCATCGCATGGCCGCCCGCCGCGCGGGCCTGCATCATCTTGACCTCGCCACGCACCCAGGCCCGGGCGTGCTCGATCGCCTGGCGCGGTCGCGGGTCTCCGGGGCGGGCCGACTCGAAGAGGTCGAGGACGTGCTCCGCGCAGGAGGCGGCCCATAGAGCGAGGAGACGGTGATCCGCGTCAGTGAGAGTCCCACCCCGGCGGATCGTCACGAAGCGAGGGTCCCGGACCTTCGGGAGGATCATGAGGTGCGGTCCTTTCCGCGCGTATCGGCGCCACCGCCTGCCGTATGCCTCGGCGACCGGTCGGCCGCCTGGCGCAGGGAGTGATCGAGAGCGCTCATCAGCCGGGCGACACGGTTGCTGCCGCCTGGCGCGGGTGGGTAGCGGCGGAGCACATCGATGAGCACCGGTGTCGCGCGGTGCCGTGACCGTTCCAGCAGGGCCTCGCCGATCGCCGGGTCGCCGCCCGCCTGCAGCTCCCCGATGCGTGCGGCACTCGCCGCGGCTCGCAGGATGTGGCCGACCTGGCCGGCCTGGGCGATGGGGTGCAGGTAGGCGGCCGATGCGGCATCACCGGCGGATCGCGCGGCCAGTCGTGCGGCTTCGGAGGGTGCGGACCGGGCGGCTCGATGAGCGTCGAGGGAAGTGACGCCCTGCAAATTCGTCCGGTTGGCACCGTTGATGAACGTCCAGGCCGCGTCGATCGCCGCCCGGGGGCGCGGATCACCGGGAACAGCCTGTTCATAAACCGGCAGGACGTCCTCCGCGTGCAGAACCACGTAACGCGCCACGATGCGCAGCTCGTCCATCGTGAGCCCGAAGTCTCCGGGCGTGGGGTGCGTGCTCGTGTTCTGCGCCATACCCCTGAATCGTATCTATGAACGCCCGGTGGAGACATCAACACCGCACGTCCACGCGGAAGAGCCACGAACCGGGGCTCTCGAAAGACACGCGGCGGCTGCGGGACACCGGTCCGTGACGGACGCGGTGTCCCGCCCGATGTACTGCGGGGATGTCAACGTTCCCGATCGAAAGGATCGAAAGGGACGGCTACGGCAACCCGTGCACGTGCGGCCCCACCGCCCCCGACCACGCGTTCCCCGCAGCCGCATCCCAGTTCGTCGACCACGTCATGGCCCCCCGCAGCTCCGGATACGTCCGCGACGGCTTGAACGACCCGCACCCCGTGCCCTTCGTCAGGCAGTCCAGCGCGTTGTTCACCACGGAGGGCGACACGTACCCGCTGCCCGCCCCGCTCGGGGAGGCCGGCAGGCCGAGGCCCACCTGGGACGGGGACAGGCCGCCCTCCAACTGGATGCAGGCCAGCGCCGTGAGGAAGTCGACCGAGCCCTGGCTGTACACCTTGCCGTCGCAGCCCAGCATGGAACCGCTGTTGTAGTACTGCATGTTGACGACGGTGAGGATGTCCTTCAGGTTCAGTGCGGTCTGGAAGTACGCGTTGGACGTCGACTGCATGTCGATCGTCTGCGGGGCCATGGTCAGGACCAGGGACGCGCCCGCCTTCGCCGACAGGGACCGCAGCGCCTGGGTCATGTACGTCGCGTTGAGGCCGTTCTCCAGGTCGATGTCGACGCCGTCGAAGCCGTACGTCTGCATCAGGGAGTAGACCGAGTTCGCGAAGTTCGTCGCCGACGTCGGGTCGCTCACCGACACGGTGCCGTTCTGGCCGCCGATCGAGATGATGACCTTCTTGCCGGCCGCCTGCTTCGCCCTCACATCCGCCTTGAACTGGTCGACCGTGTAGCCGCCGAGGCCGGCCGAGTCCAGGGTGAAGGTGACGGCGCCCGGTGTCGTCGTCGCGTCGGCGAAGGCGACGGCGATGATGTCGTACGGGGACTGGACGTCCGAGAGTTTCTGGACCGTCGCCCCGTTGTTGAAGTTCTGCCAGTACCCCGTCACGGCGTGCTTGGGCACCGCGCCCCCGCCACCGCCCGGGGACGTCGTCGTGCGGCCCGTCACCGTCGCCGACTTGGCCGACTCGCCCGCCGCGTTCGTCGCCGTGATCTGGAAGGAGTACGACGTGGCGGGCGCGAGGCCGGTCACCGTGGCCGATGTTCCCGTCACCGCCGTGACCTTCGTACCGTTGCGGTAGACGTTGTAGCCGGTCGCTCCCGACACGGTGTTCCAGGCCAGGGACACCGACGAGGAGGAGGTTCCGGTCACGGACACGCCGCTCGGCGCCGCCGGGATCGTGGGCTGCGGATCGCCACCGCCGCCGCCGTCGGGGCCGTACACCGAGACGTCGTCGGCGTAGTACGCCGCCTGGCCGTACCAACCGTGCGTGTACACGGTCACCGAGGTCGTCGACGAGCCCGTGGTGAACGTCGTCGACAGTTGCTTCCACGAGGACGAATCCGGGGTCCAGGTCGAGACGTCCGTCGTGCCCGTGCCCGTCGCTCCCAGGTACGCGTAGCCGCCCTGCACCCACGCGCTCAGCGTGTACGTCGAGTTGGGCTTGACGGCCACCGACTGGGTGCACTGGGCGTTGTCCTGGCCGGCCGGCGTCGCCTTCAGGGCGGCCGAGCCGCCGTGCACCGGGGACGAGACGGTCGTACCGCTGCCGCCCGAACACGTCCAGCCGGCCAGGCCCGACTCGAAGCCGGCGTTCTTCGTGTTGTTGGTGTCGGCCGCCGCGGCCTGGCCCGCGCCCGCCGTTGCGGCGGCCAGGGCGAGGAGCGTCGCGGTGACGGCCCCGGCGAGGGTTCGTGTCCGTCTGCGTCTGGGCATGCCTGATTCGCGGTGCACTGGTGCCTCCGGTGGGGGAGAGGGACAGAGGGGCGGAGGTGCAAGAGGTGCGAGAGGTGCGAGAGGTGCAAGAGGGGTGAGGACGACGACGGTGGCCACCGCGTGTCCTAAGAGTTGGTCCAGACCAATTGGCTGTCAAGGGTTCGGTCCGCAGTCGTGCGGAACGGGCGGCTCCAACTCGCCCTCCACGTCCCGGGCTCGTGGCACATGCGCCCCATCTGGGCTGGAATGGCCGACTTTTTGGCGCTCAAGAGCAGTAGGAAGTCACAGAAACGCTGTTCTCCGGTCACAGGGGCGTGGATACAGTGCTCAGGTAGTCACGCAGTGAAGTCGACGGGGTGTGCCGGAGTGACGCCGGCGGGCCTACGGGCATGGGGATCCGGGGAGCTGCGCGTGCCAACTGCCATTGCTGTGACCAGTGCCGACATGGCGCTGCCGCCGCAGGACGACCGAACCATGCCCGCGGCCGTCCTGCCGGACCTGGACCGCCAGCCGCTCGACCGGTCGCTGGCGGCCCTGCAGACGCTGATCGACCAGCACGGGCATGTGATCGTCGTCTGCTCGCAGGCCGTCCCCCGGGAGGTGGAGCGGCGGCTGCTCACGGTCCGGTCCCTCCTGGAAAGCGACCGGATCGCCCTGTTCCGGCCCGATCTGCCGCCCCTCGGACTCGCCGTCCTGGCCCGCCAGTTACGCCAGCTCGCCTCCTGCGACCTCAGCCCCGGCGTGCTCGCCTCCGCCGCTCGGCTGCTCACCCACTACCTCCACGCCGGCGCGCTCCTCGGCTCCGTCACCAAGCTCGACCGCGTTCCCGTGAGTCTGAAGTCGCACGCCAAGTCCTGGATGCCGGGCAGCCAGTTCGGTGTGCTCGCCCATCCGCAGCCGCAGCTCGTCCGCATCGGACCCGACGCGACCCTGGCGGGCCCGGAGTTCGCCACCTCGATGCTGGTCGCCCGGGGGCAGCTGCAGTCCGAGTGGGTCACCGCGAAGCTGGCCAAGTCCTGGAGCGTGCAGGGGTTGCGTGAGGTCCCGCTGCCCGCCGAGTCGGCCGAATGGTGGGGCACCGGCAAGCTGATCGAGTTCTGCACCTTCCTGCCGGACCTCTCGGTTCTCTACCAACTGGTCACCTCCGTACGGCAGAACATCTGCCACTGGTGCGGCATCGAGGTCATCGGCGACCGGTGCGTCTTCTGCTCCGCCGTATCGCCCGTAACGCCCGTCCGCGAGAACGAATCGCCCGCGTACGGGAGCCAGTCATCCCCATACGGCAACCAGTCACTCGCGTACGAGAACCGCTCACCCGTGCACAGGAACCAACTGCCCGCCGGGTGAGCCGACCCCGGCCCGCACCCGACCCTGCCCCAGCCCCTCCCACCCGCCAGACCCAACCCCCCCGACGAGGTCGTACGGTTCATGAACTCCCGTCAGCGCCGCGGCGTGATACTCCTGCTCCTGTCGGTTCTGTGCGCCCTCGGCGCGTTCGCCGGCGTGCTGTCCGTCATCAACGACGTGAAGTCCAAGGTCGGCCCCGAGGTCACGGCGTACCGGCTGAAGTCCCGGGTGGAGCCGTACACCAGTCTCAACGCGAGCCAGTTCGAGAAGACCGAGATGCCGAAGCGGTGGCTGCCGGACACCGCGGTCACCGACCTCTCCGACATCCGCGGCAAGATCGCCGTCACCGCGCTGCAGGCCGGCTCCCTGCTGCAGAGCGACATGATCGTCGATCAGCCCGCGCTGCGGCCGGGGCAGCAGGAGGTCGCCATCATGATCGACGCGGCGACCGGTGTGGCGGGAAAGATCACGGCGGGTTCGTCGGTCAACGTGTACGCCACCTTCGAGGGGCAGCGACAGGGCGCTCCCGACCAGTCCAAGATCATCGTGACCGGCGCGAGGGTCATCGACGTGGGCGAGATCCGCGCGCTCCAGCCGGACGCGGACGACCGCACCCGGCAGGAGACCAAGGCCGTCCCGATCACCTTCGCGCTCTCCACCCTCGACGCCCAGCGCATCACGTACGCCGAGTCGTTCGCCAAGGAGGTCCGGCTCGCGCTCGTCGCGCCCGGCACCGACACCACCGTCCCGGAGCGCGACCGCACCTACGAACTCGCCAAGGACAAGTGAGAGGCCGCCCCCATGCCCACGAGGATCCTCCCGGCAGTCGGCGACGCGGACGCGGTGCGGTCCATCACCACGCTGCTCAGTCAGCTCCCGGACGCCGAACCGCTCGCCCCGGTGGTCGACTCCACCCAGCTCATCGACACCCTCGCCCGCCTCGCCGCCGAGTCCATCGACGAACTGCCCGAAGTGGTCGTCGTCCACGAACGCATCGGCCCGGTCCCGGCCCTGGAACTCATCCGCGAGGTCGCCCTCCGCTTCCCGGCCGTCGGCGTCATCCTCGTCACCTCCGACGCCAGCCCCGGCCTCTTCCAGGCCGCCATGGACTACGGCGCCCGCGGCCTGATCGCCCTGCCGCTCGGGTACGAGGAGCTGGCCAGCCGGGTCCAGGCGGTCGCCCAGTGGTCCGTGGGCGTACGGCGGCACCTGGGCGCCGGCGGGGACGTGTTCACCGGCGTCGGCGGCACCGTCGTCACGGTCAGCGGGGCGAAGGGCGGCGTGGGCACCACCCTCACGGCCATCCACCTCGCCCTCGCCGCCCAGGCCTCCGGCCGCAGCACCGCCCTGCTGGACATGGACCTGCAGACCGGGGACATCGCCTCCTACCTGGACGTCCAGTTCCGCCGCTCGGTCGTCGACCTCGCCGCCATCAGCGACATCTCCCCGCGCGTCCTCGCCGACGCCGTCTTCCGCCACGACACCGGCGTCGCCCTGCTTCTCGCGCCCGGCGAGGGGGAACGCGGCGAGGAGGTCACGGACCGCGCCGCCCGCCAGATCGTCAGCGCCCTGCGCTCCCGCTACGAGGTCGTCGTCGTCGACTGCGGCGCCCAACTCGGCGGCGCGGGCGCGGCCGTCGTCGAGATGGCCGACACGGCCCTGCTGGTCACCACGCCCGACGTGGTCGCGGTCCGGGGTGCCAAGCGCACGGTCCGCATGTGGGACCGGCTGCAGATCCGCAAGGCCGAGGAGACGACCGTCGTCGTCAACCGGCACACCCGCGGTACGGAGATCCAGCCCCCGCTGATCCAGAAGATCACCGGCACCCTCGTCGCGGGCACGGCGGTCCCGGCCAACTTCAAGGAACTGCAGAGCGCGGTGGACGCCGGCCGCGTCCACGAACTCGACGGCAAGAGCACGGTGAAGCAGGCCCTGTGGGCCCTCGCGGCCGAACTGGGACTGGTCAAGGGGACCGAGGGCCCCGGCCACCGCGCCGGCCGCTTCCGGGGCGGCGACCGGACGGCGGTCGGCTTCCGACGGCGCAGAGAGCTGGGGAGGTAGCGGTGCCCTTACACGTTCCCCTGCCTGGAGGGAGGGGCCGGCGTCGGGGTCGGGGCCGGGTTCCCGGACGGAGGGACGACGGCCAGGTCACCGTCGAGTTCCTCGGCATGACCCCGCTGATCCTCCTCACCCTGGTGCTGATGTGGCAGTTCGTGCTGCTGGGATACACGTTCACGCTCGCGGGGAATGCTGCGGACGAGGCCGTACGGGCGGGGACGGCGGTTCCGGAGGGCGAGCGGCAGGGGGCGTGTCAACAGGCGGGGCTGGACAAGCTCCCGGACGCGTGGGGCGGCGAGGTGGAGTGCGCCACGTCCGGCGGCTATGTCACGGCCGACGTCACCCTCCACGTCCCCGTCCTCTTCCCGGGCTCGATCGGCTTCCCCTTCGAGGTGAAGGGCCACGCCGGCGCCGTAGAGGAGGTGAAGGACTGAGATGTCGTACGACGGGACGGAGCGAGTTCGCGAGGGCCGCGACCGGGGGCGACGGAACCGGAGCCGAGGTGACCGGAGTCGAGGTGACCGGAGTCGAGGTGACCGGAGTCGAGGTGACCGGAGTCGAGGTGACCGGAACCGACGCGACCGGAGCCCACGCGACCTCGGTCAAGTCGCCCTCGAGTACCTCGGCTTCATTCCGATCCTGATCCTCGTCGCGATGGCGGGCGTCCAGATCGGGCTGATCGCGTACACCGCCCAGCAGGCCGGCACGGCGGCCCGGGCGGGGGCGCGGGCGGCCTCGATCGAGGAGAGCGCGCAGGACGGGTGCGTGAACGCGGTCAGCGACTGGCTGACCGTCGACTGTGCCGCCGCGGAGGGCGGCGACGAGGTCACTGTCACCGCCACCGTCCAGATCCCGTCGATCGTCCCCGGCTGGGACTTCGGCGACGCCCACAAGACCGCCACCATGCCGCTCGACCACTGAGGAAGACACTGAGGAACCACCCATGAGCCTGCGGTCACGCATCAACTCGCCGGAAGAGAACGGCAGCCGGGGCGAGGACGGCCACCTGGTCTCCTCCTACCGGGCCAAGCTCCTGGAGGAGATCGACCTCGCGGAGATGAGCGCGCTGGCCGCGGCCGAGCGCCGGGCCCGCCTGGAGCGGGTGCTCGGGCACATCATCAGCCGGGAGGGCCCGGTCCTGTCGACGGTGGAGCGCTCCCAGCTGATCCGCAGGGTGGTCGACGAGGCGCTGGGCCTCGGCATCCTGGAACCGCTCCTCGAAGACGCGTCCATCACCGAGATCATGGTCAACGGGCCGGACGCGATCTTCGTCGAGCGCGGCGGCCGCGTCGAACAGCTCCCGCTCCGCTTCCCCTCCCACGACCAGCTGATGCAGACCATCGAGCGGATCGTGTCGACGGTCAACCGCCGCGTGGACGAGTCGAATCCGATGGTCGACGCCCGACTCCCCTCCGGCGAGCGCGTGAACGTGATCATCCCGCCGCTGTCGCTCACCGGCGCCGTCCTCACCATCCGCCGCTTCCCCCGCTCCTTCACGCTCAGCGAGCTGGCCGGCTTCGGCTCCCTCGACGAGCACATGCTGTACCTGCTGGCGGGCCTGGTGCAGGCACGGTTCAACATCATCGTGTCGGGGGCGACGGGCACCGGCAAGACGACCCTGCTCAACGCCCTCTCCGGACTGATCCCGGACGGCGACCGCATCATCACCATCGAGGACTCCGCCGAACTCCAGCTCCAGCAACGGCACGTGGTCCGGCTGGAGTCGCGGCCGGCGAACGTCGAGGGCAAGGGCCGTATCACCATCCGCGACCTGGTCCGCAACTCGCTGCGCATGCGCCCCGACCGGATCGTGGTCGGTGAGGTCCGCGGCGGCGAGTCGCTCGACATGCTCCAGGCGATGTCGACCGGCCACGACGGCTCGCTGGCCACCGTGCACGCCAACAGCGCCGAGGACGCGCTGATGCGGCTGAAGACCCTCGCCTCCATGTCCGAGGTGGAGATCCCCTTCGAGGCGCTGCACGACCAGATCAACAGCGCGGTCGACGTCATCATCCAGCTCACCCGGTTCGCCGACGGGGTCCGCCGTATCACCGAGATCGCCCTGCTGGACAGCCACGGCAGCGAGCCGTACCGCCTGGCGACGGTCGCCCGCTTCGACGCGCGGCCGATGGCCGCCGACGGCCGGATCTACGGCGCCTACCAGCACTTCCCGCTCCCGCGCCGCACCGCCGACCGCCTCTACATGGCGAGCCAGCCCACACCCCAGGCCTTCGGCGTGGCCCAGTCCGCAGATCAGCTAGCCATCCGAGAAGCCAGGTAGGACCGCCCCCATGGACCCAGATCTGAAGAACCTCGTCACGCTCACCATCGGCGTCACCCTGCTGACCTCCCTACTGGCCGTCATCGGCGTGCACACCTACGCCAAGGGCAAGGCCCAGCGGGCCGCGCTCGTCGAACGGCTGTCGTCCGCAGGGCAGATACCGGTCACCGGCCGCCGGCGCCGCTTCCGCAACCTGGACCGCCGGCTGCGTCGTACGAAGCTCGGCCGGAAACTGGAACTGCGGCTGGCGGCGACCGGCCTGGACATCACGCCGGGTGAGTTCTTCGCCGCGATGCTGGCGGCGGTGGCGGGCCTGTGGCTGATCGGCCAGGCGACCCTGGCGCCCTTCTTCGGACCGCTCGCCGGACTGCTCGGCATCTGGGCGGCGCTGCAGTTCCTCAGCTGGCAGCGGCAGCAACGCATCGAGAAGTTCATCAACCAACTCCCGGAAATGGCCCGCCTGCTGGCCAACGCCACCCAGGCGGGCCTCGCCCTGCGCACCGCGATCGGCATGGCGGCGGAGGAGCTGGAGGCACCGGCCGGTGAGGAACTCGCCCAGGTGGCCAACCAGTTGGCGATGGGCGCGACCATGGACGACGCGCTCGGCGAGATGGCCGACCGGCTCCCGTCCCGCGAACTGGTCGTCCTGGTCACGACCCTGGTCCTCTCCAACCGGGCCGGCGGCCAGGTGGTCAGCGCCCTGCGAAACCTCACGGAGACCCTGGAGGAACGCAAGGAGACCCGGCGCGAGGTCCGCACCCAGCTGTCCCAGGTGAACATGACGTCGTACGCCGTCCCGGTGCTCGGCGTCGGCTCCCTGTTCCTGATGAACGGGGTGAAGGACGGCGCCCTGGACCGCATGACCGGCTCCCCGGTCGGCCAGGCCGCGGTGATCATCGCGTTCGCGCTGTACGCCGTCGGCTTCGTCCTCATCCGCCGCCTGTCGCGGATCGACGTCTGAACGCCGGGGAAGAGAAGGGAGGGACGGACCGATGGCATACCTGCTGGCCCTGCTGATGGCCCTCGCCGTCTGGGGCGTCTTCACCGGCATCCGCATGTACCGGGCGGACGCGAAACTGCCGAGCGACCTGGTGCTGGCCCTGGAGGTGGGCGCCACCCGCACCGGCGCCGTGGACTCGCTGATCGACCGCATGGGCATGCGCTACGCCCCCGCGGTCCTACGGCTGATGGGCCCGAAGCGGGTCGCCAAGTACCGCCGCAAGATCGACCTCGCGGGCAACCCCGGCGGCCTCACCATCGACCGCTACGCGGCCCGCCGGGCGGTTTACGGCTTCCTCGGCGGGGTTGGCTTCCTGGTGTTCCTGCTCCGCGGCAACATCCTGGTGGCGCTGCTGCTGCTCGCCTTCGGCGCGTTCTGGACGGAGGTCGGCATCTGGTCGGCGATCCGGATCCGCAAGGACGTGATCGAGCGCACCCTGCCGGACTTCCTCGACGTACTGGCGGTCGTCGTCAGCGCGGGCCTCGGCTTCCGCCAAGCCCTGGACCGCGTCGCCTCCAAGTACGAGGGCCCCTGGGCCGACGAACTCCGCATCACCCTGCGCCAGATGGACCTCGGCATGAGCCGCCGCCAGGCCTTCGCGGAGCTGCGCCGCAGGAACGACTCCGAGCAGGTGGCGATGTTCGTGACGGCACTGCAGCAAGGGGAGGAACTGGGCGCGCCCATCGTCGACACCCTCGTCTCCCTCGCCAAGGACATGCGCCGCACGGACGCCCAGAACGCCCGCCGCAAGGCCGCCCGCGCGGTCCCCAAGGCCACGATGATGATCACGACGTTCATGGTCCCGGCCACGATGATCCTGCTGGGGGCGGGCCTGCTCCTGGGGTCGGGCACGGACTTCGGGTCGATCACCGGGGGGTAGGGAGTGGGGAGTATGCGGGTGCGGAGTGTGGGGGTGGGGAGTGTGGGGGTGGGGACATGAAGGTGAGGACGGGGCGGCTGAAGGGCGGGCCGGGCCGGACGGCCAGGCGCTTGAACGGTCATGCGGCAAAGGTGCGGACGGGGCTCGGCGCGGTGGGCGGACCCGGGTTCGGGGCGCCGCACGGACGTACGTCCGTCGAAGGCCATCGACCGCCGAAGGGGCCGGCCGCACCGCACGGCGACGACAGGGGTACGGGCGTCACCGGCGTCACCGACGTCACGGACGGGACCCACAACCCGCCGACGCCCCCCATCTCCCTCCAGGTGAACGCCCTCCAGGCCATGTGCCGCCAGGTCTTCGGGTTCCGGCTGGCGATGATCGCCCTCGCCGCGCCCTCCGCCCTCCTCAACGCCGGCCCCGGCCTCGGTGTCCGCCTCGTCGGCGCCGCCGTCGTCGTCACCTTCATGGGCTCGTACGTCCTCTTCAGGGACTGGGAACGCTTCGGCCCGCTGCTCCTGCGCCACCCCACCCTCCTGGCCGTCGACACCCTCTTCGCCTCCCTGCTCCTGGTCTCCGCGGGGCCGGACACCACGCTCGCCTACGTCAGCGTCTGCACCCCACTTCTCGCGGGCATCGTGTACGGCTGGCGGGGAGCGGCCGTCTTCGCCTCGCTCCAGTCGCTGATCCTCCTGCTCGTGTACGCCACCCTGAAGGACACCCGGGCCGCACCCGCGGACTCCCTTCTCCTCCCGGGTCTGTGCGTCATCACGGGAGCCGTCGGCTCCACCCTGCGCAACCTGATGCTCCGCTTCGGTACCGCCACCCAGGCCCTGACCGCGGTGCAGGCCCGCCTCGCCGCGACGGAGGCGGTCAACGCCGAACGGGCCCGGCTGGCACGGGAGATGCACGACTCCGTGGCCAAGACGCTGCACGGCGTGGCCCTGGCGGCGGACGGCCTGGCGCACTCGGCAGACGCTGCCCGTATCGACCCGGCCCTCATCAGGCAGCAGGCCGAACTCGTCTCCCGCTCGGCCCGCAGAGCAGCCGCCGAGTCCCGTGAACTCCTCGCCGACCTGCGCCGCGAACCGGACTCCGACCACCCCACCGACGTACTCACCGAACTGGCCGCCCGCACCAAGGACTTCAGTACCCGCACCGCGCTCCCCGCCACCTACCACCCCACCGGCGACCGCGCACAGCACCCGCCCCCGCCCCCGATCCCGCCCGCCGTGGCCCACCAGCTCCTCACCATCGCCACGGAGGCCATGGAGAACGCCCACCGTCACGCGTCCGCGACCCGGGTCGACGTGTACGCGGGAGTCCACGACGACGTCCTGCGCATCAGCGTCCACGACGACGGCCGCGGCCTCCCCCCGGACACGACCCTCGAAGAACTCCGCCGCTCCGGCCACTTCGGCCTGGTCGGCATGGTCGAGCGAGCGGCGTCGGTGGGCGCCCGCATCCACATCGGCGAGGGCACGCACGCCAAGGACACGCACGCCAAGGACACGCACGCCAAGGGCACGTACGCCAAGGGCACGGAGGTCCGCCTGGAGCTCCCTTTGAAGGCACCGCCCCCGGGATCCCCGTGACGAGGACGACGATGGATTCGATCAACGCGATCAACGCGACGAAGACGCAATCGGGCACCTCCTCCATGCGGGTGGTCGTGGCCGACGACAACCCGGTGGTCCGGGCAGGCCTCACCGCCCTGCTCTCCGGCCGCCCGGACATCACGGTCGTGGCGGAGGCCGCGGACGGCCACGAGGCCTGCGAGGCGGCCCGTCTGCACCGCCCCGACGTCGTCCTCCTGGACGTCCGCATGCCCGGCCTGGACGGCATCTCGGCACTCCCGTACCTCGTGACGATCGCCCCGGTGATGATGCTGACCTACAGCCGGGAGCAGCAGATCGTGGAGGAGGCCCTGCGCCGGGGCGCCGGCGGCTACCTCGTCCACGGCGAGTTCACCGCCGACCAGCTGGTGTCCGCCGTACGGGACATCGAGGAGGGCCGAGCCCACTTCACCCACACGGCGGCGGGAGCGCTGCTGGCTCAGCTGCGAGCGGCAAGTGCGACTGCATACGAAGTCCAACCTTCCGCTTCTTCTCATGAGCAAAGTCAACTGACGCCTGTGGTAGGTGATTTACCCTTACCGTACATCCGGCCCCCATGCGATTTTCCAGAAACCACTTCACGACTGCAACCAGTTGTGGCACAGTCGTCGTCGGGGCTCAGGGGTGCCCTCAGTGCCAGGGAGGCGGAGATCATGGACCTCATCACGTCGGGGATGAGCAACCAGCAGATCGCCGCCGCCTGCTTCATCAGCGAGAAGACGGTCAAGAACCACATCAACCGCATCTTCGCCAAGCTCCACAGCACGACCCGCTCCGAGGCCACGGCCAAGTGGCTCGGCACGGCGCCCGGTTCACACCGAGGTGTGGGATGAACCGCGACTGGGCCCGGGATTGGGCCCACGGACCCTGTGCCGAACCCGATGCTCCGGTCTACGCTGCGCGCGTCGGAGGCGACGACATCGGAGGACACCCCCATGAACAACTGGTTCAACACGACCGTCTCGTACCTTCGCGCCCGCGCCGCGCGCAACGACGAGGGTCAGACGGCGGTGGAGTATCTGGGGATCATCGCGGTGGTGGTGGCGATCGTGTTGGCGATCACGGGGACGGACATCGGGCAGACGATCTACAACGCCATTACGGACAAGATCACCGAGGTTACCGGCGGTTGACGTGGCCCTCTAGGGGCAGCGACACAGGGCAGGCCTTCCCCATCTACATCACGGTGGTGGCGGGTCTGCTCCTTCTTGCGTTCGCATACCTCGCGGTCGGCCAGGCTGCGGCGAATCGGAACGGTGCCCAGACGGCGGCAGACGCGGCGGCACTCGCGGCTGCCCTGGATACTCGGGACGATCTTGCCGTCGAATGGAAGGCGAACGTACTCGATCCGACCAAGTGGCAGGCCATCTTCGACGGTGACGGTGTGCCTTACGCCGGATGCGGGCGGGCGCAGCAGCTGGCGGCGCAGAACGACGCCACTGCGGACTGCGGTCCGGCAGCGGGGCTGCTCCCCGGCTACACGGTCGAAGTGGAGACCAACAAGCCCGTTGGCGACTCCATCATCCCCGGCACTGAGACCATGCACTCGGTGGAGACCGCCACGGCCGTCATCGAGCCGCTCTGCACGTTCGAGCCGCCCGGGGAGGGCGGCGAGGGGGACGTGCTGCCAGAGCTCTCCTGCAAGGACAGGGACTGGATTCTGAAGCCCGACGACCTCGATGTTCTCCCTGAACCCGAGGACCTCTTCGACGTCCACCTGGCCGACTGACAAGCGAATGACGAGTGATGAAGGAAGCGGAGCGATGAGCGTTCGGTTCACTGCGAAGGCCCGAAGGGGGATGGTCGCACTGACCGTTGCGGCCGGACTGGCCGTCGGCGTGGCCGGCTGCGGGGGAGGCGGCGAGGACAAGAAGCCGGAAGCGTCGGCGTCGGAATCCAGGGACGGCGGCTCCAAGCCGAGCACTCAGGAAGGGCAGTCGGGGGCTCCCGTAGCCGAGTCCAAGGGGCCCGACGGGCTTCTGCTCCAAATCACCTCGGTGAATCGAGACTCCGGGGGATTCCTCACGGTGAGCGGCAATCTGAAGAACGACGGCGGTAAATCGCTCACAATTCCCGCGCAGTTGAGCGGCAGCGAAACCGAGATCATCAGAAACGGCCGATCCTTCGGCGGGGCCACGCTGGTGGACTCGAAAGGAAAGAAGCGTTACTACGTGCTGCGTGACACCGACGGCCGCCCGCTGACCACTACGGGCGTCTCGACCGTCAAGTCCGGCGAAACCATTCCGGTGTTCATGCAGTTCCCCGCCCCGCCCGCCGACACGTCTGAAGTGTCCTTCCAACTGCCCATGTTCGCGCCTGCTGACCTCACGATCTCCGGGTGAGGTCCCTGATGTCCCACACCTCCCCCCGCCTCGCCCTGATCCTCACCGCCGCCACCCTCATGGCGGCCGTCACCACGACCTCGGCCCACGCCGACACCACCCCCAGCGTCCCCCCCGGCACCGAACCCACCGCCTCCGCCCCCGTCACCGTGGACCCCGCCGACCCCGACCTGAAGCTCCCCGAGGGCGCCACCCTCGCCGATCCCAAGGTCCTGGACATCAAGCAGGTCGTCGAGGACCAGAGCGGGGACGAACGCCGGGAGGACACGAACGCGGACGTCAAGTTCGCGCTCCAGGCCGAGGTCCTGTTCAGCAAGGACAGCGCGAAGCTGAGCGGGGAGTCGAAGGCCCGTATCTCCGCGATCGCGGCGGAGATCAAGAACCAGAACGCCACGAAGATCCGTGTCTTCGGCTTCACGGACGACCTCGGCTCCTCGGCGCACGGCGACGTCCTGTCCAAACAGCGCGCCAACGCCGTACAGGAGGTCCTGGACCAGGAACTCAACGCCCCGAACATCACCTTCGAGGTCCGCGGCTACGGCGAGCAGTACCCGATCTCTTCCAACGCGACGGAATCCGGCCGCAAGAAGAACAGGCGAGTCGAGGTCTCCTTCCCCCGTGGAGAGAACTGAACCGCGAGCTCTGCAGGAACGGGGCGGGGAAGCGGGGGAGCACAAGTGACCATACTCATGGTGGCCGCCGCCCTGTACGGGGTGCTGCAACTCGCCGCCCTCTCCTGCCCGACCGGCTCCGTACGCCTCTCCACCGTTGTTGCTGGCAGGAGGCCTGTACACGCGGGTCCGCCGACAGTGGGGCCTGACGGACTTCACGGTCCTGGGCGCCGCCCTGGGCGCCGGCTTCGGCCTCCTTGAGGCCCTGCTGCGCTACTCCCTCGACGCCGACCGCGCCCTGTCCCGTCACGGCGGTTGGCTGATCCCCGACAGCCTGTCACCGCCGTACGTCCCGGGCTGGGGCGAGGTGGCCACGTCCTGGCTGCCGTCCCCGGCCGCCACCCTGCACCTCGGCCGGACAGGCGACGCCACGGTGGCGACCTTCACTCACCTACGTGGACGACCCTGGCAGGCCTGGCGGTCGGCATCCTGTGGCAAGCCCGCGGCCGGTGGAAACCCCTGGGGGTGCTCCCCTTCGCCGCGGCGGTGGCCCACCACACGCTGAACAACTACGCCGCCGGACCCGGTCACGGACGTGGCGATGCCGCCCGGTGGCTGGAAACCCTCGACGACAAACTCTGGGCGGCCCCTGCCCTCGCCCTGCTCCTGGCGATGACGGCAGACCTCATCTGCTTGCACCGCGCGAAGCGAACACTCCCAGGCATACTCCTGGCCGGGGAACGAACGAACGGCGACACGCCAGGCACCCTCATCCGCTACGCGTCCTGGCGATGGCCCTGGACTCCCCTGATAACCCTGCGTTTCATACAACTGCGCAGAGCGCTCTGCTACGAGGCATCCGCCCCGTCCTTCGACCCCGCCCCGCACGCCCTCGGGGAACCCTTGCACCGAGCGGTGGCCGACACGGCCACCCGGATCGACGCCACCGACAACCCCCACGCCTGGAGCCGCCCGGCTGCCGTCCATGTCCGTGACCGCATCAGAGCGGCCCGAACCGGCACGGCACAGCGTGGACGACGACTGCTCCTGGCCCTCATCCCCTTTGCCCTGGTCCTGCCAGCCATCCTTTTCCTGGGCGTCGGCTCATTCAAGACCACGGCCGGCCTCCAGGAGTACTTCACGACGGGCACCGGCCCCCAGATCCTCCAGGCTTGCGCGGCAGCCGCCGTGGTCTGGACGGCCTGGCTCCTGACGGTGCTGCTCCGCACCTGGCGGCAGGCCACTACTCTTCTCCTGGCTGAACCCCTGGCCGTCCACCGCTTCCGCGTCTCGACGGCGCTGTCCTCCGCCACGACCGGAACTCTTCTGCTCCGGCGAAGCACGACCTCGTCCGGCGGCCCCGACGGCCCCGTCATCCCCACCAGCCACCTCCTCGAGGCCCTCGACCACTTCCTCGTCTACCTGGGCTTCGCCCTGCTCCTCCTCTCCCTCTTGGCCCTCTTCCCACCAGGGGCGGGCCTCGCAAGACCCTTGAACCGGGAGCCGCTCCGAACTCCGTGAAGAACACGTTGAACACGGCCAAGAAGCAGGCGCGCGATGCCGTCGTCGACGCACGTGGGAGCGGTCTTGCCGAAAGCGGAGCACGGGACGGGTTGGAAAAATTCCTGCGCAACAATCCGCCGGGCCGGATGAACTCGATTCGGATCATTGGCGACGGATACACGATTACTTGGCCCTAGGAATATCGTATGAGCGAGTACCACTGCATCTTCCTGCATCCCGGATTTCCGCGGGAGCGGGTCGTCCGCGATATCGCGACGGCGTGCGGCGCCGAAGTGAGGCCGGTGGACACCGAGTTCATTGACTGCGCGGCGAACCTCGGGCACGCGGCGGTCGAGGTCGAGTTCACCCATGAGTACGAGGACGACCACGGCATGGCGTTCGAGCGGTACGACTCGCTCTTCACCGTGCGCGACTTCGACTCGAACCTGGAGCGCCAGGAGGCAACAGCGCGGCAGATCTTCGAGAACCTGTCCGCACTGGGTCGCTACGACCTGATCCTTGTACGGGACTTGCAAGAATTGCTCGCTTCTTCCGGACCGGCATCGACCTGAGTGAAATCACCAGCCGATCAGCTGATCACGCGGCCGTCTGCTCGACCACTGCCTCGGCATCCGCATCTCCTACCAGCCCACCTCCGCCACCTCGACCCGCACCCCCACCCGCACCCCCCACCCCTCCATCGCCCCCGCCTCCGCCTCCAGCACATGCCGGGAACGGAGCCGGGGCAGGCCCAGGCGCCCCGGCTTCATGGTGCGGACGGCGATGACGTTCAGGTGGCGGTCGAGGTAGGCGACGTCGATGGGGAACCGCATACGGAAGGTGTGCACGCTGCCCGCGGGGGAGAGGAGCAGCGCCCCGTCGACGCCGTCCCGTCCCAGCAAGCCCTTCGTGCGGGCCCGGTAGGAGGCCGCGATCTCCAGCGGCACGGTGATCCGCGTCGCCGTCGCCCCGTCGTGCCCGTCGACCTCGCCGTGCACCACCAGCCTGCCCCGTCCGTCGGACCAGCGCCCCACGCGAGGTCACCTCCCTTGTGTCGCCGCCAACGGCGGAATACCGACCGAACGTATCCGAATCTGGGACCGTGGTGACCAGCCGCGCCGTCGTCCGCGCAACCGGACGAACCGACCGCGAACCGACCGCGAACCGACCGCGAAGTGACCACGAGGTGGCAGAGACATGCGAAAGATCGTCCTGTGGATGTCCGTCTCCCTCGACGGCTATATCGAGGGCCGCGACCGTGACATCAGCTGGCACCGCGTCGATGACGAACTGCTCCGCCACTTCAACGAACTGACCGCGGAGATGGGCGGGATGCTGAACGGCCGGGTGGTCTACGAGCTCATGGCCGCGTACTGGCCCACCGCCGACTCCGACCCCGATATCAACCCGATCATGGCCGAGTTCGCCGGTCTGTGGCGGGAGATCCCGAAGGTCGTCTACTCGCGGACACTCGAGCACGCCGACTGGAACACGACGGTCGTACGGGAGGTCGTCCCGGAGGAGGTCCAGGCGCTCAAGGAGCAACCGGGCGGCGACCTCAGCCTCGGGGGAGCCGACCTCGCGGCCGCCTTCCTGCGCCACGACCTCATCGACGAGTTCCGCGTCTACGTCCACCCGGTCCTCATCGGCACCGGCAAGCCCCTCTTCCCCCAGACCGACTCGGCCGACCCCGCCGACACCCTGAAGGCCCTCCGCCTCATCGAGACCCGCACCTTCGGCAACGGTGTCGTCCTGCTCCGCTACGAGCGCTAGGGCCGTGGCACCGACGCCCGACGCCCGAAAGCCGGCGAAAACGACGTGCCGAGCCGCCGCCGAACGGGTAGTAAGGGCTGCATGACCACTCTCGGAGCCGTGTTCCGCCCCCAGTTGCCGCCCGAACGTCTCCGGGCCGTCGCCCGGCTCGCGGACGACGTCGGGCTCGAGGAACTCTGGCTGTGGGAGGACTGCTTCCTGGAGGGCGGGATCTCGGCGGCCGCCGCCGCGCTCGCCTGGACCGAGCGGGTACGGGTCGGGGTCGGGGTGCTGCCGGTGCCGTTGCGGAACGTCGCCGTCACCGCGATGGAGGCGGCCACCCTGCACCGGCTGTTCCCCGGCCGTGCCGTCCTCGGCGTCGGACACGGTGTGCAGGACTGGATGGGGCAGGTCGGAGCGCGGGCCGAGTCCCCGCTGACGTTGCTGCGCGAGCATCTCGTCGCGCTGCGCGCCCTGTTGCGGGGGGAGAGGGTCACGACCGACGGGCGCTACGTCGCCCTCGACGACGTCACTCTCGACTGGCCGCCGCCCGCTGACGCCGACATCCCGGTGTTCGCCGGAGGCACCGGCCCGCGCACGCTGCGACTCACGGGTGAGGCCGCCGACGGCACCATTCTCACCGCGGCCACCGCCCCCGACGGCGTACGGCGGGCACGCGGGCTCATCGACCAGGGGCGGGCCGCCGCCGGGCGGACCGAACCGCACCGGGTCGTCGTCTACCTCCTCACCGCCACCGGCCCGGACGGCGCCGCCCGGCTGCGCGCCGAACTGGCGGCGGAGGGGCTGGAATCCGTCCCGGAGCTCGGGGTCGCCGGGGACGCCGGCGCCGTCGCCAAGGCCGTCCAGCGGCTGGCCGAGGCGGGCGCCGACTCGGTGATCCTCCAGCCGACGGGCGACGAACCGGACCCCGAGGCATTCGTGCGGTTCACGGCGGAGGAGGTTCGTCCCCTGGTGCCGTGAACCAGCGTGCCGCAACTCCCGGCCACAGCACAGAAAACCGGCAGCGCCCACCGCAGACACCCTGCGACGATCAACCCATGGACCAGTCACCCACCAACCCGCACCCCAGCCACGCCCACGCCCGTCTCCACCCCCGTACCTTCGAGGACCTCGTAGCCGAAGGAGCCGCCGTCCCCACCGAGGGCTGGGACTTCTCCTGGTTCGAGGGACGGGCCACCGAGGAGCGGCCCTCGTGGGGGTACGCCCGGTCGATGGCCGGGCGGCTGGCCGGCGCGACCGCCGCGCTCGACATCCACACCGGGGGAGGCGAGGTCCTGGACTTCGCCCTCCGCACCGCGGCACCCCAGGCGCCCGTGCTCACCGCCGCCACCGAGGTATGGCCGCCGAACGTCGCCAAGGCCACCGCCCTGCTCCGCCCGCGCGGCGTCGCCGTCGTCGCGACACCTCAGGACGCCCCCCTGCCCTTCGCGGACGCGGCTTTCGACCTGGTCGTCAGCCGCCATCCCGTCCGCCCCGACTGGCCGGAGATCGCCCGCGTGCTGCAGCCCGGCGGCACGTACTTCGCCCAGCACGTCGGCCCCGCCAGCGCCTTCGAAGTCGTCGAGTACTTCCTCGGCCCCCAGCCGGACCAGTCCCGCAGCGACCGCCACCCCGACCGGGAACGCGCCGGAGCGGAGGCGGCCGGCCTGGAGATCGTCGACGTGCGCGCCGAGCGGCTCCGTATGGAGTTCCACGACATCGCGGCCGTCGTCCACTTCCTGCGCAAGGTGGTCTGGATGGTCCCCGGCTTCACCGCCGAGGCGTACGAGCCCCAGGTGCGCTCACTGCACGAACAGATCGAGTCCAAGGGCCCCTTCGTCGCCCACAGCACCCGCCACCTCTTCGAGGCCCGCAAGCCAGGCCGCTGAATCCGGGTTGCTGGACCGAGCCGCTGGGCCCGGCCGTCGAACCAGGCCGTTGAGCTCACCCATGCGGCCCCGCCGCGACCGTCCCGACCACCAGCTCGGCCCGTGCCTCCAGTACGTCGCCCACTCGCTCGGCCTGTTCCCCGGGCTCGCGCTCCTGGCGTGCCGTCAGCCTCCTGGACGGTCACTCCCCGTATTTCCACGGCTTCACTGGATTTCCACATTGTTATCGCAGGCGACTCGCAACCTCTCCATGCGTCACATAAGTTCAGACCAAGGTAATTCGCGTGAGCAAAGCTGCGCGGGCGGTGCCGTGCAGCGGAGGGGGCTGCGCGGTGCCGCGTCCCTCACTCGGTGTCAAGCCGGCGATCCCGCTGCCGTCACCCACCGGAGGGAACCCTTCCCTGCGGTTCCCCCCTGGGGCTCCCCCCCGGATTCCGCCGCGATCCGGCCATGCACCAGCCACGAACAGGCGTCCTGCCCACCATCTCGGCGTCGCCGCCCGACTCCGGAGAGTAGTTGTGGCACGCCGATGCACGCAGCATCACTTACGAAGGGTTATGGTGGAAACCCCCCCTCGGGCCGGTCCGTCTCCCCCCCACGGACCGGCCCGTTTTTTGTGCCGTGCGGGGTACCCGTCGAGGGTGCTCACCGCATGCAGCTCAGGGCGCGGGCCGTACCGATGTGCGGCTCCGCCGTGTGGGTGCGACCGGCCGCGGCCGGACCCGCGGCCGCCAACGCGCAGGCGCACCCCCGTAGTAGGCGCCGACAACCCGCTCGCACCCCGAAGAGAAACAGCGCGGTACCCTTCGGCTCGCGGGGACCGCATCCGCACGGAGGGGCTGACAATCACGTGAACCTGCGCGACACACTGCGCGGCCTGCTCGTCAGGCTGTACACGCGCCGGGTGGAAGGCCACCTGGACCACGCCCAGGTGCCCAAGCACATCGGCGTCGTCATGGACGGCAACCGGCGCTGGGCCAAGGCCGCCGGTTCCACCACCGCCCAGGGTCACCGCGCCGGTGCCGACAAGATCGAGGAGTTCCTCGGCTGGTGCACCGAGGCGGACGTCGAGGTCGTCACCCTCTGGCTGTTCTCCACGGACAACTTCGACCGGCCGCAGGAGGAGCTCGTCCCGCTCTTCGGCATCATCGAGGACGTCGTCCGCTCCCTCGCCGCCGACGGCCGCTGGCGGGTACACCACGTCGGCGCGCTCGACCTCCTCCCGCAGGGCATGCAGCAGGCCATCAAGGAAGCCGAGGAGACGACCGCGGAGACCGACGGGATACTGGTCAACGTCGCCATCGGCTACGGCGGCCGCCAGGAGATCGCCGACGCGGTCCGTTCGATGATCCTGGACGCCGCCGACAAGGGCACCTCGATGGAGCAGCTGGCCGAGTCCGTCGACATCGAGACGATCGGCCGTCACCTGTACACCGGTGACCAGCCCGACCCGGACCTCGTCATCCGTACGAGCGGCGAGCAGCGCCTGTCCGGTTTCATGCTGTGGCAGACGGCTCATTCCGAGTACTACTTCTGTGAGGTCTTCTGGCCGGCCTTCCGCAAGGTCGACTTCCTGCGGGCCCTGCGCGACTACGCGGCCCGGCACCGGCGCTACGGCGGCTGAACGGGCTGATTCCACGCCTGCCGTACCCCCGGGTCACCCACCGGGCGCCCCCCGGAAAACTTCCCCGGTACCCCCTTTTGGAGCGGAAGTAACAAGGAGTTCACCAGGGCGCCGTCATAGGTGGCTGCATGGCACCGCATGTTCGAGGGCATAAGCCAAGCAGGCCGACGCCCGAACCACGGGTGTCGGATCTCAGCGGGCGGCACGGGGCCGTCCGCCCGGGAGGCCCTTTGCACCAGCCCGACCGTGCGGTCTCAGCGCGGACGAAGCAGTGGAGGGCCGGTCCCCGGCCCGTGCATCGTGGCCGACGACCGGTCCAGCTCCACTCCGTCGCTCCCCGACCTCATCCGAGGGGGTACGTCCTTCCGTGGTGACCAGCACAAAGCGCCATAAGCCAGACCGGCGCACTTATGTTCTCGACACCAGCGTCCTGCTGGCCGACCCGCACGCCCTGAACCGCTTCGACGAGCATGAAGTAGTGCTGCCGATCGTCGTGGTCACGGAACTGGAGGCCAAGCGGCACCACCCCGAACTGGGCTACTTCGCCCGGCAGGCCCTGCGCCTGCTGGACGAGTTCCGGGTCCGGCACGGTCGCCTCGACTCCCCCATCCCGATCGGCGACCTGGGCGGGACCGTCCGTGTCGAGCTCAACCACTCGGACCCCAGCGTGCTGCCCAGCGGCTACCGCCTGGGGGACAACGACTCCCGCATCCTCGCGGTCGCCCGCAACCTGCAGGCCGAGGGGTTCGACGTCACCGTCGTGTCGAAGGACCTCCCGCTCAGGATCAAGGCGTCCTCGGTCGGGCTCCTCGCCGAGGAGTACCGCGCCGAGCTCGCCATCACGGACTCCTCCGGCTGGACCGGAATGTCCGAACTGACCCTGCCCGGCGAACAGGTGGACATCCTCTTCGAGGAAGGGCACGTCCATGTGCCCGAGGCCGCCGAGATGCCGGTGCACACCGGGCTGATGATCCAGTCGGAGCGCGGCAAGGCCCTCGGCCGGGTCACGCCCGAGGGCAACGTCCGGGTGGTGCGAGGGGATCGCGAGGCGTTCGGCATCAAGGGCCGCAGCGCGGAGCAGCGCATCGCGCTGGATCTGCTCCTCGACCCGGACATCGGGATCGTGTCGATGGGCGGCAGGGCCGGCACCGGCAAGTCGGCGCTGGCGCTGTGCGCGGGTCTGGAGGCGGTCCTGGAGCGCCGTCAGCACAAGAAGGTGATGGTCTTCCGGCCGCTGTACGCGGTGGGCGGGCAGGAGCTCGGCTATCTGCCCGGCTCCGAGTCCGAGAAGATGAGCCCCTGGGCGCAGGCGGTCTTCGACACGCTGTCCGCGGTCACCAGCCGCGAGGTCATCGAGGAGGTCACCGCACGGGGCATGCTCGAAGTCCTGCCCCTCACCCACATCCGCGGGCGCTCCCTGCACGACGCCTTCGTGATCGTGGACGAGGCGCAGTCACTGGAGCGGAACGTCCTGCTGACCGTTCTGTCCCGGATCGGCGCGAACTCGCGGGTGGTTCTCACCCATGACGTGGCCCAGCGGGACAATCTGCGGGTCGGTCGGTACGACGGAGTGGTCGCCGTGGTCGAGAAACTGAAGGGCCACCCGCTCTTCGCGCATGTCACGCTGACCCGGTCCGAGAGGTCCCAGATCGCGGCCCTTGTGACCGAAATGCTCGAAGACGGGCACATCTGAGGGAAGCGGCCCCATAGGGGCCGGTTACGCGGCAGTTGGCGCCGTCCGGGAAAGGCAGTGAGCCTAGCCGGGCGGCGCCTTCGCGCGTGGAGCTTTCTCGGAATCCGCTGGGCCAAACGGGATGTGAGCTTTCACACGCAACTCAGAATTGCCTTGCGGCGTCCGGTTACGGCAGAGTCTCACTCCTGTCAGGCCCCGCATACGACACACCTGTACCCCCAGCGGTACGGCACCACGGAAACACCATCCAACTCCATAGCGTTGTCGTATGCCGCCCGAGTCTTCACACGGCGCTCCCCGCGAGGGAGTTGCCCACCGGGCCCGCGCCTCCCGTGACCCCGTAGTTGGGAGGCCAGTGCCAGGGGCACGATTGCGTCCGCCAGGGTCACCGAAGCGGGCGATGCTGGAAGGAAAACCGTGTGAGCCCGATTTCGGTCCGGGGATTCGCAGTGGCCTCGGCCACGGCGGTCACCGCTGTCGGTAGCGTCGTCGGAGTTGCCTCGGGCAGCACCGCGCAGACCAACGACGCCGAGGCGACGGCAGCCGACTCGACGCTCCTGGCGGACATCCCCGCGGGGCAGCAGGCGCAGGTGCAGACCGCGTCGTTCCTCACGCAGCAGGCCGACACGCAGGCCATCGCCGCGGACGCGAGCGCCAGGAAGGTCGCGGAGGAAGCGGCCCGCAAGGAAGCCGCGAAGACCGCGCAGCAGAGGAAGGACGCCGCCGAGAAGGCGGCGCAGGCCGCCAAGGACCTCGCCGAGGCCAAGGCCAAGGCCGCCAAGGCGACGACGGGATCCTCGTCCGCCTCCTTCCCCGCGAAGGGCTCGTACACCATCGCGGAGGTCCAGGACATGGCGCGCGCGATCGTGGGCAGCGCGCAGTTCGGGTGCTTCAGCAACATCGTGGACCACGAGTCCTCCTGGAACTACCGGGCCGTCAACCCCTCCTCCGGCGCGTACGGCCTCGTCCAGGCGCTGCCCGGCGGCAAGATGTCGTCGGTGGGCGCCGACTGGCAGACCAACCCGGCCACCCAGATCAAGTGGGGCCTCAAGTACATGAACGAGCGCTACGGCAGCCCGTGCGACGCCTGGTCGTACTGGCAGGTCAACGGCAACTACTGAGGTCCGGCCGCAGCACTCGACCCGGCACAGCCCCTCCCCGTCCTAGGGGGAGGGGCTGTTGCCATGTAGCGTCTGACGGAACGACTCCAGGGGGCCGGGGGGAGTGGTGGGGGGAGACGGGGGAAGAGGACGGATCATGTCGCGAGTGCCAGGGTGGCTCGGTCGGCTCGGCGCCGAACTGACCGACATCGGTGAGCGGTTGAGCGAGCGTCGCGCGCGGGCGGAACGGGAGGAAGCCGAGTCCGAACGCCGCGCGTACGCCCACGACGGCCCGCTGCTCGACCATGACCACGGCCCGCCGGACCAGGACCACGCGGCCGTTGTCGTCGCCACCCGGCCGGACCCCGCGCAGGCCGTGCCGTGGGGGATGCGGGTCGCGGCCGAGGCCGGCTGGCGCCTGCTGGTGCTGGCGGGCACGCTCTGGGTCCTCATGCGGGTCATCAGCGCCGTACAGCTGGTGGTGCTGGCGTTCGTGGCGGCGCTGCTGATCACGGCGATCCTGCAGCCGACGGTGGCGCGGCTGAGGCGGTTCGGGGTTCCGCGCGGGCCGGCCACCGCCCTGACCGTGATCCTCGGGTTCGTCGTCATGGGGCTGATCGGCTGGTTCGTGACCTGGCAGGTCATGGAGAACATCGACAACCTCTCCGACCAGCTCCAGGACGGCATCGACGAGTTGCGCAAGTGGCTGCTCAACAGCCCCTTCCACGTCACCGACAAGCAGATCAACGACATCGCCGAGAACCTGCGCAACGCGGTCGGCGCGAACACCGACCAGATCACCTCGGCGGGCCTGGAGGGCGTCACGGTCGTCGTCGAGGCGCTGACCGGGATCCTGCTGGCGGCCTTCTCGACGCTGTTCCTTCTCTACGACGGCCGGCGCATCTGGGAGTGGACGCTGAAGCTGGTCCCGGCGGCGGCCCGGCCGGGGGTCGCGGGTGCCGGCCCGAGGGCGTGGCGGACGCTGACCGCGTACGTCCGCGGCACGGTGATAGTGGCGCTGATCGACGCGATCTTCATCGGCCTGGGCATCTACTTCCTCGACGTCCCCATGGCCGTCCCGCTCGCCGTCTTCATCTTCCTGTTCGCCTTCATCCCGCTCGTCGGCGCGGTGGTCTCCGGCGCGCTGGCGGTCGTGGTCGCGCTGGTGACCCAGGGAGTGTTCACGGCGGTGATGACGCTGCTGGTCGTTCTGCTCGTCCAGCAGATCGAGGGACACATCCTGCAGCCGTTCATCCTGGGCCGGGCGGTCCGGGTGCACCCGCTGGCGGTCGTCCTGTCCGTCGCGGCCGGCGGAATGGTCGCCGGGATCGGCGGCGCGGTCGTGGCGGTGCCGCTGGTGGCGGTCACCAACACGGTGGTGGGCTACCTGCGGTCGTACTCCCACGAGACGGCCCTGAAACACTCCCCACGACCGCACGGGGCCACGGCCCTGGACTCGGCGCCGGTCGAGCCGGCGGATTCCCCTCCGGAGGCTCCGGAGTCTCCGGAGCAGTAGCCACGCGCCGGGGGCACGGCCCCCCAGGACGGTCACGGCAACACCGGCCCCGCAGCGGCACCGGGCCCCTCCCCGCAGGGCAGGGGCCCGGTGCCGCCGTACTACTCCGTCCGCAGCCCGTCGGGCCGCATCAGCCGCAGCAGGGGCGGCAGGCTGAACAGGGTCACCACCAGGACGACCGCCGCGCCCACGCCGGTCATGGACAGCACGCTCGGCCAGTCCACGCGCACGGTGGTGTCCGTCATCCGCAGCAGCACCGCGCCCAGCGTGAGCCCCACCGCCGACGCCAGCGCCAGTCCGAGCGCGATCGGGATCGCCGTCTGCCACAGCATCGACAGGCTCAGCGTGCGCCGCCGGGTGCCGAAGGCGACCAGCGCCGACAACAGCCGCTTGCGCTCACGCAGTTGCTCCAGCTGCGACACCAGCAGGCTCGCCCCGATCAGAGCCAGCACACAGGCGGCGCCGACGAACAGGCCGGTGCGGATGGCGGTGTACTTGTCGGCCCGTTCGACGGACTGCCAGACGCTGGGTTCGCTCAGCGGGTCGATCGTCGCCGCCGTGTTCCGCACCAGGTCCTGTACGTCCGCCACGGACTGGTCGAGCTTCAGGTAGACCTGCCCGGTCAGCGCCGGGACGGCCGCGGCCGGCAGTGCCTTGGGGGTGAACAGGAGGCCGCCCCGGAGCTCTCCGGTCGGGTACGGAAGCGACCGGGCCCGCTTTACTCCCGACGGCACCACCCAGGGGGCCTCCACGCTCTTCGGGCCGTCGTCCCAGGACGGGTCGAAGTACACGGTGCGGCCGGCCTTGGCCAGCTTCGGGGTGGTGCTGTCGTGCTGTCCGCTGCCGGCCTCGCCGCCGTCCGCCGTGAACACGTCTCCGTCCCGGCAGGAGGGCAGCCGGGCGATCTCCCGCAGAGACGCGCAGTCCCCGACGGTCACCTCGACGGTGAGGTCCGGGTTCTTGCGCCGCTCGCCGACGTACCCCTCGGAATGGGCGGACACCTGGCGCACGCCCTTGGTCCGCCGGAACTTCTCGGCGGCCTGGTCCAGCGGCATGGCGTCGGCGCTCACCGTCATCTGCATCTGCGCCCACGTGACGTCGTAGCCGGTGTTCTTCGTGTAGTCCTTCTCCACGCCGGCGAACAGCATCTGCAGGGCGATCGCCCCGGCCACCGCGACCGCGATGCCGTTGACCATGCGGGCGGCCGTACCACTGCTCAACTGGAGCCTGCGGACGGCCAGTTGCCAGGCCACGCCGCCCGGTCCGAGGCGCCCGACGACCGCCTCGACGATCCACGGCAGCAGCGCGGTCACCCCGACCAGCAGCAGCATCACACCGCCGACGACCAGGTACTGGTTGAAGTCGCCGCCGCCCCGGCCCTGGCCCATCATGGGGACGAGCATCCCGAGCCCGCCCAGCGGCAGCAGCAGCCGCCACCACAGCCGGCGGCGCGCCGGTTTCGCCGTACGCACCACGCCGAGCGGTTCGATCACCACTCCGCGCAGCGCGAACAGCGTGACCAGGACGGCGGCCGCCGGCACGGCGAGGCCGACCAGCAGGGCGAGGGCGGGGGACGGGTTGAGATAGCTCGGGAACACGCTGATGTCGAAGACCTCGACCGTACCCGCCGCCTGCCGGCCGATCAGGAAGAAGCCGGCCCCGAAGAACAGCCCGAGCACCGCGCCCGCGAGGGCCTCGCCGGCCGCGATCCGCCGGGTCGAGCGGCTGTCGGATCCCACCAGCCTGAGGGCCGCGAGCCGCCGGTCGCGCCGCTCGCCGCCGAAGCGCACGGCCGCGGCGATGAACACGGCGACCGGCATCAGCAGCACCACGAAGACGACCAGGATCAGCAGGATCAGCACCGGGTCGGTCTTCTCGGGGCTCGGGTCCACCTCCCCGAACCGGTCGATCCGGGCGATCTGGTTGCCGTCGATCCCCCGGACCGCGAGGTCGTCGGCGCCCCGGTAGAAGGCGAGTTCGGCGGAGCCGACCAGCCCGCTCTCGCCTATGGTCCCGACGATCCGGCCCGACAGCCGCTCCCGCAGCAGCTTCCCGCGGTCCGATTCCAGCAGCTTCTTCAGCGCGGGGGAGACGACGAGTTCGCCCGCCGCCGGGAACTTCCGCACCCCCGGCGGCAGCGGCGCCCGTGCCCCCTCGGGTTCCAGGTCCCTGCCGCGGATGTCCTTGTCGCGGAAGGCCGTGCCCGTGTGGGTGACGAGCAGGGTGTCGTCCGCCTTCGGTATGACCTTCTGGCTGTACGTGATGTCCGCTCGCGCGCTCTCCCGCTGGTGCCGTACCGCCAGCGCGTTCGGCAGTGCGGTCGTCAGCAGCAGCAGCGCCACCCCCAGCCCGACCCCGACGGCCGTCAGCAGCGCCCGGATCCACCCCTCGCGCCCGCCGGCGAAGGCGAACCTGACCCCCATGGCGAGATCCCGCCACCACTGCCGCACATTCATACGGCCCGCTCCATGTCCCGGGACTTCCCGTCCCGTACGACGATCTCGCGGTCGGAATAGGCGGCCACCCGGGCCTCGTGCGTGACCAGCACGACGGCCGCGTTGGTGGACCGGGCCGCCTCGGTGAGCAGTTCCATCACGCGCTCGCCGTTGAGCGAGTCGAGTGCGCCGGTCGGCTCGTCGGCGAACAGCACCCGGGGGCTGGTGACCAGCGACCGGGCCACGGCGACCCGCTGCCCCTGTCCGCCGGAGACCTCACCGGGCCGCTTCTTGCGCAGGTCGTCGACCTCCAGCCGCTCCATCCACGACAGCGCGGTCCGCTCGGCTTCCTTGCGGGGCGTCCCGTTCAGCCGCAGCGGTAGCGCGACGTTCTCGACGCAGGTCAACTCGGGCACCAACTGCCCGAACTGGAACACGAACCCGAACTCGGTGCGCCTGAGGGCACTGCGCTCGGAGTCGCTCATGGTGGCCATCTCGTGCCCGTTGTACGTGATCGAGCCCGAGTCGGGCGTCACGATCCCGGCGAGACAGTGCAGCAGGGTCGATTTGCCGGACCCGGACGGGCCCATCACGGCGACGACCTCGCCGGGGTGGATGGAGAACTCGGCGCCGTCGAGCGCGAGGGTCGGGCCGTACGCCTTGCGCAGGTCGTCGGCCACGAGCAGGGAACCAGCGGGATGCGTCACTCGGCCACCGCCGCGGCGAGTTTGTCGAGCCGCGCTGCCGTCAGCTCCAGCCAGCGCAGGTCCGCCTCCAGATGGAACAGCGCGTGGTCGCAGATGAGCTGATCGGCGAGATCGCCCTTGCGCTTGCGGTCGGTGAGGATCCGCATCATGCGCAGGTGTTCGGCGCGCTGGGTGTCGAGGATCTCGCCCGCGTCGCGCCGCGTCAGCAGCGCGAGGACGACCTTCGTGTACAGCGTCGACTGCAGATACGGCTCGGGCTTCTCCGGCGTCGCCAGCCACCGCTGTACGTCGGTGATCCCGGCCTCGGTGATCGCGTACCGCTTGCGCTCGGGCCCGTCGCCGGGCTCGATGCCCTCGACCTCGACGAGCCCGTTCTTCAGCAGGCGGGACATCGTCGAGTAGACCTGGCCGTAGTGGAGCGGCCGGTCGTGACCGAACTTCTCGTCGAAGGCGCGCTTCAGGTCGTAACCGTGACGCGGGCCGGACTCCAGGAGCCCCAGGAGAGTGTGACCGATGGACATGGGAGGCACTCTACATACGGTGTATACCCCGTATGTATACGCGGAGTGCGGTGATCGTGGCGGGGAGTACGACCCTGCAGGTGGGAGCCGATTGTCACGGTTCTGCGACAGGCCCGGAGCTCTCGGGCGGTCGCCCGCGACGGGGAATCGGCCCGGCCTCGCCGGGCAGCCGGCCGGCCTCGGCCAGGGCCCTGCGCAACAGGAACTCGATCTGGGCGTTGGCCGAGCGCAGCTCGTCCCCGGCCCACCGTGCCAGCGCCTCGTACACCAGCGGGTCCAGCCGCAGCAGCACCTGCTTGCGCTGCTGCGGCCGCCGCCGGGGCGTGGGCCCCTCGCCGGACTCCGTCACTGGTAGAGAGTCCCCGTGTTCAGCACCGGCTGCGGGGCCCGGTCGCCGCACAGCACCACCATCAGGTTGGACACCATCGCCGCCTTCCGTTCCTCGTCCAGCTGGACGATGTCCTGCTCGGTGATCCGGGCCAGCGCTGCCTCGACCATCCCGACCGCGCCGTCCACGATCTGCCGCCGGGCCGCGACGACCGCGCCGGCCTGCTGCCGCTGGAGCATCGCCGAGGCGATCTCGGGCGCGTACGCGAGGTGCGTGAAGCGCGACTCGATGATCCGCACGCCGGCCGCCTCCACGCGCGCGTGCAGTTCGACGGCGAGCTTCTCGGTGATTTCCTCGGCGTTGCCGCGCAGCGAGAGCCCGTCCTCGTCATGGGCGTCGTACGGGTACTCGATGGCTATGTGCCGTACGGCCGCCTCGGTCTGGGTGGCGACGAACTCCAGGAAGTCGTCCACCTCGAAGCTGGCCTGGGCGGTGTCCTGCACCTTCCACACCACGACCGCGGCCAGCTCGATCGGGTTGCCGTAGGCGTCGTTGACCTTGAGGACCGCGGTCTCGTGGTTGCGGACACGGGTGGAGATCTTCTCGCGGGACGTGAGGGGATTCACCCAACGCAGCCCGTCCTCGCGGATCGTGCCGCGGTAGCGCCCGAAGAGCTGGACGACCCGGGCCTCGCCGGGCGCCACCATGTTCAGTCCGCACATCGCGACGAAGGCGGCGAGACCGACGAGGACGCCGACGATGATCAGGGCGGCCTTGGCGCCGGTCGCGGTGACCGTGGTGGCGGCCACGACCATCCCGATGCCGGCCAGCAGCCCGACCAGGCCCAGCAGCAGCGCGAGCCCGCCGCCGATGCTGTGCGCGGTGAACTCCCGCACGCGGGGCGCGGGCATGTCGGGCAGGTCGGCGGTCCGGGCGGTACCGGTGCTCTCGGCGGTCGGTGTGGAGTCGTTCGTCGAGTCGTTCGTGGACATGGATGTCCCCCCGTTTTCCGGTACTTGGTCTGGGTATGGCCTCGCATCGTTCTATCTAAGTGATATCACTTTACCCGGGCGCGGCAACCCTAACCCCGTCTCGCACGTCGGTTCCATAGGGACGGGTGCTGATTCTCACGTCCGCAAAAGGCAGGATCGGGAGCCCTTTGTCACAGCAGGCGGTGTTAGCTTTCTGAGCTGATCTGAGCCACCCGTCTGTGTGACAGCAGAGAACGAAGCGGAGCGAGCGGACCCATGGGACGAGCGGAAGAGAGACGAGCGCGACAGCGCGGCGGCCACCGCGCGGCGCCCACACGCTCGTCCGCGACACCGGCCGAGGGTGTCGGGGGCGGCCGTGCGGCGGCCCGCCGGGCGGCCAAGGGCAAGGGCGCGAAGAAGGGCAACGGGAAGAGCGGCATACGCAGGCTGTTCACCTGGAAGAAGATCCTCGGCGCCTTCTTCGGTTTCTGCCTGCTCGGCATCGGGGCGTTCATCGCGCTGTACATGATGGTGAGCGTTCCGAACGGCAACGCGGCGGCGCAGGCCGCGGAGCGCCAGAGCAACGTCTACAAGTACAGCGACGGCACCGTCCTCGCCCGCTCAGGCAAGGTCAACCGGGAGATCGTGGACCTGTCCAAGGTGCCCAAGGGCGTCCAGCACACCTTCGTCGCCGCTGAGAACAAGACCTTCTACCACGACAACGGCATCGACCTCAGGGGCACGGCCCGCGGCCTGTACAACACCCTCAGGGGCCGGGGCGCGCAGGGCGGTTCGACGATCACCCAGCAGTACGTCAAGAACTACTACCTCAGCCAGGAGCAGACGGTCACCCGCAAGCTCAAGGAGATGGTCATCTCCCTGAAGGTGGACCGCCAGATGACCAAGGACGAGATCCTCGCCGGCTACATCAACACCAGCTACTACGGCCGCGACGCCTACGGCATCCAGGCCGCCGCGCAGGCCTACTACGGCGTCGACGCCAACAAGCTCAAGGTGGAGCAGGGCGCGTACCTCGCGGCCCTCCTGCAGGCGCCGAGCCAGTACGACTGGGCGGTCGCCACCGACACCGGCAAGCAACTGGTGCAGGCCCGCTGGAACTACGTCCTGGACAACATGGTCGAGGAGGGCTGGCTGGACAAGGGCGAGCGCGACGCCATGACGTTCCCGAAGCCAAAGAAGCCGAAGCCCGCCGCCGGCCTGGAGGGCCAGAAGGGCTATCTGGTCGACCTCGCCAACAAGCAGGTCGAAGCGCAGCTGATGAAGCAGCAGGGCATCACCCAGTCCCAGGCCGAGGCCGAAGTCGTCGGCCAGGGCTGGACCATCACCCTGAACATCGACAAGAAGAAGCAGACCCAGCTCGAGAACTCCGTCAAGTCGCAACTGACCAGCAAGCTGGACCCGAAGAAGCGCAAGGTCGACAGGAACATCCAGGCCGGCGCGGTCTCGGTCGACCCCAAGACGGGGAAGATCGTCGCCCTGTACGGCGGGGTGGACTACTTCAAGCACTTCACCAGCAACGCGACGCGCACGGACTACCAGCCCGCGTCGACGTTCAAGCCGGTGATCCTCGCCGCCGCCCTGGACGAGAGCGCGGAGACCCAGTCCGGCAAGCCGATCACCGCGAACACGATCTACGACGGCACCAGCAAGCGCCAGGTCGTGGACAACGGCACCAAGGTCGGGTTCGGCCCCGAGAACGAGGACGACCAGAACTACGGCGACGTCACCGTGCAGACGGCGATGAACAAGTCCATCAACTCCGTCTTCGCGCAGATGGGCGTGGACGTCGGCATGGCCAACGTGCTGAAGGTGGCCGGCCAGCTCGGCATGGACACCGAAGGCATGAAGCCGGTGCCCGCCCTGACCCTGGGCACCATGGGCGCCAGCCCGCTGCAGATGGCCGGCGTCTACGCCACCCTCGACAACCACGGCAAGCAGGTCACGCCGACGATCGTCAAGACGGCCGAGCAGTCCAACCGCTCGGTGAAGATGCCCGACCCGATCGGCGAGCAGGTCGTCACCCCGCAGACCGCCGACACGGTCACCTCGGTGCTGACCGGCGTGGTCGACGACGGTACGGCCAGCACCTCGGTGGCGGAGAACTCCGCGCGCGACGGCCAGCAGGTGGCCGGCAAGACCGGTACCTCCGACGACAACAAGTCGGCCTGGTTCACCGGGTACACCCCCGACCTGGTCACCTCCGTCGGTCTCTTCGGCGAGGACGCGAAGACCAGCGCGCACGCCAAGATGTACGGCGCGGGCGGCGAGGAGCGCGTCAACGGCGGTGGCTTCCCGGCGAAGATCTGGGCGGCGTACACCTTCGGCGTCTCGGCGAAGAACAGCAAGTTCGACCTGGACACCGACCAGGGCGCGGCGGTCAAGCCGACCAAGACGGCGACGCCCTCCCACAGTCCGACCGCGCCCCCGTCCAGGGAACCGTCCACGGAGCCCCCGACGTCGGAGCCGCCCACCTCGTCGGCGCCCCCGCCCTCCTCGCCCCCCGCGTCGCATTCCCCGTCGAACTCGCCGAGCAGCTCGCCTCCGTCAAGTCCGGTGACGACCCCGCCGGTGGGCGGCGCCACCACACCGGAGGGCCCACCGCCGGACCCGCTTGGTCAATAGCCGGTCGGCAGCCGGTCCATGGCCGGTCCATGGCCGGCCCGGTCCACGGCAACGAAAGGGGCGCCCGGAAACACCGGGCGCCCTTGACGTGTCCGCGAGGCGAGCGGGCCGTGCTCAGCTCCGGTTCAGCTCGAACCAGACCACCTTCCCGGTGCTCAGCCGAGTCGCCCCCCACCGCCGGGCCAGCCTGTTGACGAGGTACAAGCCACGCCCGCCCTCGTCCGTGGCACGGGCCTGCCGCAGCCGTGGCAGCTGAGGCACGTCGTCCCCCACCTCGCAGCGCAGCACGTCCGTCCGCAGCAGCCGGAGCGTGATCGGCCGGGTCGCGTACCGCACCGCGTTCGTCACGACCTCGCTGACCAGCAGCTCCACCGAGTCGCTGAGCTCTTCCATGTCCCAGCGGGACATGGCGCGACGGGCCAGCCGGCGGGCCCGGCCGGGGGCCATCTCCTCCGGCTCCAGGTACCAGTACGCCACGTCGCTCGGCGCGATCCCGTCGAAGCGGGCGGCGAGCAGGGCGATGTCGTCGTCCCGGTCGCCCGGGCCGAGCATGTCCAGCACCTCGTCGCACAGGGCTTCGAGGGGCGGCGGATGGTCGGGGCCGGTCAGCTGCGCGGTCGCGGCGAGCTTCTCGCGCAGCTGCTCTATACCGGTCCACACGTCCCGCAGACGCGACTCGACGAGCCCGTCGGTGTACAGGAGCAGGGTCGCTCCGGCGGGCGCGTCCAGCTCCACTGCCTCGAAGTCGACACCGCCGACCCCGATCGGTGCCCCCGGCGGGACCCGCAGCACCTCGGCACGGCCGCCCAGGTGCAGCAGGACCGGCGGGGGGTGGCCGGCGTTGGCGATGGTGATCCGGTGCGAGACCGGGTCGTAGACGGCGTACAGGCAGGTCGCCATGCGGTCGGTGCCCAGGCGCTGCGCCTGTTCGTCGAGGTGGTGCAGGACCTCCTGCGGGGGCAGGTCGAGCCCGGCGAGGGTCTGGGCCGTCGTGCGCAGCTGGCCCATGATGGCCGCGCTGGTCATGGAGTGGCCCATGACGTCACCGACGACCAGGGCGACCCGGCTGCCGGGCAGCGGGATCGCGTCGTACCAGTCGCCGCCGACCCGCGCGGTCTCGGCGGCGGGCAGATAACGGGACGCCAGCCGTACGCCCGTGGGCCGCGGCAGCGTCTCCGGCAGCATGGTGCGCTGCAGCTCGTCGGCGATGTACGCCTCACGGCCGTACAGCACCGCCTTGTCGATGCCGAGCGCGCTGTGCGTGGCGAGCTGGGCCGCGACCAGCAGGTCGTCGGGGTCGAACGGGATCCGGTCCGGGCGGCGCAGGAACAGCGCGGCGCCGATCACCCGGCGCCGGCCGCGCAGCGGGGCGAGGATCGCGCGCTGTCCGGTGGGAACGACGAACTCGTCGCTGTCACCGAGGAGTTCGGGCAGGGCGGCGCGGGCGGCGGGGGTGTCCGTGAAGACGGGACGCACCCCGCGCAGCACCTCGGCGAGCGCGCTGCCGGGCTGCACCTCGCACAGTTCGGTGCCGATCGCGCCCAGTTCGGACGGATCCGGCACCGGCACCGGCAGGATGCCGTCCTCCAGGTCCCGCTCCTGCGGGATCCGGTCGGTCCGGCGCAGCCGCAGCACCAGGGGGCCGACGGGACGTTCGTCGCCCACCGGCAGCGGGTCGCGCAGATAGACCAGGATCGCGTCCGAGAACGTCGGCACGGTCGCCCGGCACAGCCCCATCACGATCTCGTCGAGGTCGAGACCGCGGGCGATCCGCCGGGTCGCGGCCCCCACGAAGCGCAGCCGGTCCCCGTCCCGCCGCATCGGCGTGGGCCGGCCGGGGGGCAGGATCTGTCCGGTCCGGCGCTCCTGGCCGTCCGAAAGGTCGGTGGACTCGGACCTCGGCTGGAGGGGGATGCCCTCCGGAACGGGCCGCGGGCGGTGTGTGTCGGGCTCGGTGGCGGCGGGCTGGGAGTGCTCGGGGCCGCCGGGGCCCGCGGGATCGTGGTCCATGCCGCTCGATGTCGTCGTACCGGGCGTCGTCGCGCCGGGCGTGGGAGTCGTCGTACCCGAGCCGGCGGGCGGGGTCTCGCCCGCGCGCGCCTGGGCCGGCAGGGCGCCTGTGCCGGGCGTGGCGGGCGGCGTGTCCGTGCTGTGCGGGTGGGACGGCGTCGGGGTACGCAGGAGCGCCCCGCGGCCGTCCGCGGGGTCGACGCCCGCCTGGGGGCGTTCGAAGGTCGGCTGCTCCGTCACGCGTGTCAAATCCGTCCGTCAGAGCCCATGCGCCGGGGGCGCGGTTGGTCCCGCCGAAGACCCGATACCCGGAATACGTGTCCCAGGAACGGATTTCCCGCGTGGTCAGAGGCTGTTCCTGTGGCACCGGCGGACCGTGCTCCGCCCTTGCCGGCGATGCCGGCGTTGCCTTCGTACCCCTCGCTCACGTCCTGCCGCCCCTCGGTGACGATCGGTCAAGCCCAGCGCGTGCTCCGGTGATTGCCACTGCGCGCCCTTGCGGAGGACGATCCTACGTTTCTTGCCCGGGGGCGCATCAAGGGTCTCACGAGGACAGATGCGCGGGCGTACGGTCCCAGTCCGGCGGCAGAGAGGGGACGGACCAGGACGGATCGGGGCGCCAGTGCTGCCAGCCGTCCGAGAACGGCGACCCCCAGGCGCGGATCACCCGCACCGCCGAGTGACCGGCTTCCCGTACCTTCCGCGCCAGTTGAGGGTCCATCAGCCCGTCCCGCTGGGCCTGCGCGAACTCGTCCTCGTCCCGCCACTGCCACCTGCGGTCCCGGTCCACGGTGATGTCGAGGAAATGGTCCTCGGAGTCGACCCCGCCCGACCAGCGCGCCAGCGGCTCCTCCAGGTTCACGTACCAGTTCTTGAACTGCCAGCCCGACTCCCAGAACAGCCACACCGACCACGGCTCACCGGGCCGCGCCAGTTTCAGCACCCCCGTCCCGAACCAGCGGTCCCGGATCACGGACCGCGGCTTGGTGTAACGGCTCTCCAGCGGCTCGACATGCACCGGCGTGCCGTCCGCCAGCACCGGCTTCACGCACTCGGTGCCCGGCGCCATCCACACGGCGAGCAGCTCGCTGTCGTCGCGTACGACAGTCACGGGGCGCGCGATATGGAAGCGCGCGCCGCCGTTCTCCCGGTAACGCCACAGGATCTGACTCCCGGGCGCCCAGTACACCGCCGACCCGCCCGCGTCCGCTTCGGCTCTCACCGCTCCACCGTCTGCCATGCACAGATATTAGGTGCCGTAGGCATACGACGCTGCGGTGCGCGTCACGGTTCACATGCGGGCCGTGATGACGTCGCCGGCGGTTACGGGTGCGTCATCCGCAGGACATCCAGCGCCTCGTCGAGCTGCTGCTCCGTCAGGTCGCCGCGCTCGACGTACCCGCTCTCGACGACGACCTCGCGGATGGTCTTCCGCTCGGCCAGCGACTTCTTGGCGACCTTGGCGGCCTCCTCGTACCCGATGTACTTGTTGAGCGGCGTCACCACGGACGGCGACGACTCGGCGTACTCCCGGGCCCGGTCCCGGTGGGCGACGATCCCGTCGACGGTCCGGTCGGCGAGCAGCCGGGAGACGTTGGCGAGCAGCCGGATGGACTCCAGCACGTTCTTGGCGATGACCGGCAGCATGACGTTGAGTTCGAAGTTGCCCGCGGCGCCGGCCGTGGCGACGGTGGCGTCGTTGCCGACGACCTGCGCGGCGACCATGAGCACGGCCTCCGGGATCACCGGGTTGACCTTGCCCGGCATGATCGAGGAACCCGGCTGGAGGTCGGGGAGACTGATCTCGGCGAGCCCGGTCCGGGGGCCGGAGGACATCCACCGCAGATCGTTCGCGATCTTCGTCAGTCCGACGGCGATGGTCCGCAGCTGCCCGCTGGTCTCCACGATCCCGTCCCGCGCGCCCTGCGCCTCGAAGTGGTCGCGGGCCTCGGTCAGCGGCAGTCCGGTGGCGCGGCCGATCTCCTCGATGACGGCGGCGGAGAAGCCGGGCGGGGTGTTGATGCCGGTGCCGACGGCCGTCCCGCCGAGGGGCAGCTCGGCGAGCCGGGGGAGCGAGGCGTTCAGCCGCTCGACGCCGTACCGGATCTGCGCCGCGTAGCCGCCGAACTCCTGCCCCAGGGTCACCGGAGTGGCGTCCATGAGGTGGGTGCGCCCCGACTTCACGACATCCGCGAACTCCTCGGCCTTGCGCTCCAGCGAGCCGGCGAGGTGGTCGAGGGCCGGGATGAGATCCCTGGTGACGGCGGCGGTGGCCGCGATGTGAATGGAGGAAGGGAAGACGTCGTTGGACGACTGCGAGGCGTTGACGTGGTCGTTGGGGTGCACGGCCCGCCCCAGCCGCTCGGTGGCGAGGGTGGCGATGACCTCGTTGGTGTTCATGTTGGACGAGGTCCCGGACCCGGTCTGGAACACGTCCACCGGGAAGTGCTCGTCCCACTGCCCCCCGGCGACCTCGGCCGCCGCCTCCTGAATCGCGTCGGCGATGTCCTTGTCGAGCACACCGAGGCCGGCGTTCACCTTCGCCGCGGCGCCCTTGATGCGCGCCAGCGCCTCGATGTGAGCGCGTTCGATGCGCTGCCCGGATACCGGGAAGTTCTCCACGGCCCGCTGCGTCTGCGCCCGCCACTTGGCGTCGACGGGGACCCGGACCTCGCCCATGGAGTCGTGCTCGATGCGGTATTCGCTCATGCCCAGTACAGCGAACGGGACGCCCGGGATGTTCCGGAAGCTGGGCCACCCGGGTGCCGTTTGCCATGTGACCCAGGTCTCAGAGCGGCCGTGCAGCAGAACGCCCGCCACCGACGCGGCCACCGCCCGCGGCCGAAGGGTCTCCTGCGCCGACGGTGACAGCTGCCGTGCTGCGCCACCGGTTCACGGTCCACGGGCGGTCCGCTTCTCCACGGCCTGCCGTTACCGGGGTGTGAGGATCACTCAGGTGTCCGAGGGGCGGCGTGTACCGGCCGTCGGCAGGGAGATCGTGATCCGTGTGCGTTGCCCGGCGGTGAGGGAGATGTTCCGGGCGTGCGGGCCCAGCACGGAGCGACCGACCTGTGCGGAGGTGGTGACGGCGGTGACGCCGCGGCGGCTGATCAGCGTGACGTCCTGGGTCCGCTCCGAGGTGACGGTCACCGTCGTGGTGCCGTCGGACAGATCCCAGTCCAGGCTGTGCGCGCGGATGCCGCCGCGGCCCCGGATGCCGGTGATCGTGCCCTTGTCCCACTGCTCGGGCAGGGCGGGGAGGAGTTCCAGGACGCCCGGCCTCGTGCAGAGCAGTGCCTCGGCGAGTACGGCGGGCAGGGCGTTCGCCGCGTCGGCGTTGTAGATGTGCCGCCCGGGGTTGTGGGAGGTCATCAGCGACCGGAAGAGCATGTCACCGCCGATGATCTTCCGGAGGTTGTCGTACACCTGGGCGCCGTCCTTGAGCCGGGCGGCCGCCAGGGCGCGATGGAGGCTGCCGTGGGCGGAGAGGTTCTGGTCGCCGCGCAGTTCGAGCGCCTTGAGCGCCGGGGGCACCAGGTCGGGCCGTTCCTCCGGGTTGATCTCGTGCAGGGGCCAGGCGCCGTACAGGTGCTGGATGTGGCGGTGGTCGTAGTGGTCGGTCAGTCCGGGCCAGGACCATTCGGCGAGCGCGCCGTCCTCGTTGATCCGGTAGTCGGGGATCCTGTCGAGCAGTGCGCTCCAGCGTTCGACGCCCTCGCCGCCGCCCTGTTCGACGCCGAGGGCGCCCGCCGCGTCGATGGCGGCCTGGAGGGCGTGCCGGCCGGCCGTGATGTCGCCGGTGGCGTTGACGGACAGGGGTTCGCCGGTGCTGCCCGGGGCGTTCTCCATGGAGAAGGACGGCACGAAGACCGCCTTGCCGTTCGCGTCGGTGCGGGTGAGGAAGTCCTCGTAGAACAGGGCCAGTTCCATCAACGCGGGGCCGAGCCTGTCGCGCAGGAACGCCTGGTCGCCGGTGACCTCGTAGTACTCCAGGAGCGGCTGGAGCAGCCAGTCGGCACCGCCTGTCCAGCAGTGGCCGGGGAAGTCGCCGCCGTCGAAGTGCAGCATGTGGCCGTACTCGCCGTCGGTACGGGAGGGGGCGAGGAAGCCGCGGGCGCCGTAGAGGTTCCTGGCGTTGGTGCGCCAGTGGTCCAGCTGGCCGAGGATCAGGTCGAAGTAGCCCTCCATGGCCTCGGTGAGGTCGAGGATGTTGCCGCCCGCGACCTGGAGGTTGACGTTGGCGTCGGTGGTGAAGTCACCGGCCCAGGCGGCGGTCCACGCGCCCGTCCAGATGCCGGTCAGGCGGGGTGGCAGGATGCCGCTGGAGCTGAGGAGGAGATAGCGGCCGCTGTCGTAGAGCCGCTCCAGCAGCGCGGGGTCGATGACGCCTCGGTCGGCGTTCTGGCGGGCGATCAGCTCGGTGGTCGGCAGCCGGCGGTCCGCCTCGGGGACGTTCAGGTCGAGGCGGGAGCGGTCGTACAGTTCCGAGTGGATCTTCGTATGGCGGGCGAGGAGCACCTCGTAGTCGGTTTCCAGGGCGGCCAGCCCCGCGTGCAGGGGCCTGGCGTCCCAGGCCGTGGGCGTCTCGTACCTGTCCAGTCGGGTCAGGAGGGTGAGCCTGGCAGCCCCCGTGACGACGACGGTCGAGCCGCTGACGGCGACCGTGCCGCCGGTCGGCACGACACGGGTGACGCCCTCATAGCCGTAGGCGCCCAGTCCCTCGGGGTAGGTGCCGCGCAGGTTCAGCCACCCGGAGCCCTCACCGACGTCGGCCAGGGTGGTGAACGTCATGCGGGTGTGCAGGGTGTCGCCCCCGCCGTGGTCGGTCGCGGTGTCGTCGAGCGCGGTGTGCACGCCCAGGGTGACGTCGACGGTACGGCCCGGGGCCGGCGCCAGTTCGTGGACGACGACCCGGTCGGCGCGGGAGACGAAGACCCGCCGGGACCAGGCGCCGTGCCCGTCGGTCCAGGCGGAGGTGACCTCACCCGTACGGAAGTCGGTGACCCGGACGTACTCGTCGGCGCCAGGGTCCGCCGCGCTGGCGATCCGGAGCTCGTAGGCGGGGTGGTACGTCTGGGTCCAGCGCAGCTCCCACCCGTCGGCGAAGTCGCGGCTCGCTCCGGCGCAGTCCCCGGCCAGCGCCTTGTCCCGCACCGCTTCCAGCCGGTCGGCGAGGACCGGCGGGGCGACGTCGCGGGTGCCGTTCGGCAGGACGAGGCGGTGGTGGTTGAGGACGATCTTCTCGAGCGCCGGGTCCCCGTACACCACGGCCCCGTGCTCGCCGTTACCGGTGAGGAAACCGTCGGTCCACGAATCGGCGGGGGCGGTGTCATGGATCCCGCGGTCGGGGAGCGCGACCAGGGCCGGCGAGGGCGTGGTCGTGTCGCCCGCTGGGGGGTGTGCGGGGTGCATCGCTTTTCCCTAGTCCTTGTGGTGAGTGTGGTGGAGGGGTCACTGTCGGCAGGGGACGGTTCACGGGTGGGCGGCCGGTACCGTCTGCCGCGCTCGGCGGTACCGGCCATCCCCGATCAGTGTGTCTTGTCGTATGCCTGCTGGTAGATCTCCAGGAAGCGCTTCAGCCCGAGCTGGTCGAGGTTCTTGAGGTACGAGTCCCAGTCGGAGTCGAGGGACTTCTTGCCGGTGATGAACTGCACGGCGCTCTGCTGTACGAAGGTGCCGATGTTCGTCTGGAGCGTGGCGAGTTCGCCTGCCCGCGCCGGATCGATCCACGTCTCCCCGTAAGGGAACGGGATCGACGACTTGGACTCGTGTCCCTCGTAGAGCTTCGTGGCTTCGAAGAGCCGGCGCTCCCATCCGTCCGGCGTCTTGGGGTCCTCGGCCACCGCTTGCGTGTTGCGGAACTGCTTGGTGTTGTTGTACTGCGTCAGAGCCCCCCAGTTGCCGTTGGCGGGTGCGGTGGTTCCGCGCTTGTACCTCGCCTTCACGCTGTCGTCGAGTGCGATGTCCTTCGGGCCGGGCGTGGCCCACCCCGGGCCCTCCGGGCCGAACATGCCGTTCAGCTCACCCTCCTCGCTGAAGATGTAGTTCAGCATCTTGATCGCCTGGATCTGCTTGGTCTGCGAGGCCTTGGTCGTGAGGACGAAGGTCGCTCCGGGCACCGACGACGAGGCATACGTCGCGTAGCTCTTGCCCTCCGGGCCGGTCAGCGGCGGCAGCGCGTCGTACTGCAGGTCGCGGCCGTCCTTCTGGCCCCCGGTGACGAAGATGCCGGGGTGCATCACCGTCGCCGAGCCCAGGATCACTCCACCCGCGTGGTCGCCCAGCTTCATCAGGGCGTCGCCGTTCTGGGTGAAGACGCTGCTGTCGATCAGGCCTTCGTCGTAGAGCGACTTGATGTACTTCAGGCCCTCTCGCCAGCCCGGCTTGTTCGCCTGGATGTCGGCCTTGCCGTCGTTCAGGGCCAGGGTGGGATTGGTGTCGGGGGAGGAGTTGCCGGTCGGGGTGTCGATGAACGCGTTCATCAGGTACGGAATGATCGTGTCCCCGGTGTCCCCGCTCAGCGGAACCTCGTCGGCCTTGCCGTTGCCGTTGGGATCCTTCGTCTTGAAGGCGCGGAGCACGTCGCGGAACTCGTCCGTGGTCGTCGGCTGCTTCAGCCCCAGCTTCTTCAGCCACGCGCTGTTGATCCACAGCTTGGACGGGTACGAGCAGTGGAAGCAGTCGACCCACTGGGGCATTCCGTAGATCTTGCCGTCGGGCGCGGTCGCCATCCGCTTGTACGCGGGGACATCGGCGAATGTCTTCTTGATGTTGGGGCCGTACTGGTCGATCAACTGGTTCAGCGGCTGGATGACGCCCTGGGTGGACAGCTTGAGGAGCTCCGTCTGGCTGAACTGGTCGACCCAGGGGATCAGCAGGTACAGGTCGGGCAGGTCACCGCTGGCCAGCGAGATCTGGCGCTTCTCCTTGGCCGGGCCGCCGTCCTGGGTGGTCGTCTGCCAGTTGATGGTGATGTTGAACTTCTGCTTGATCAGCTGGGTGAACTTGTTGGTCTTGAGGTTCTGGTCCGCGGCCTGGGGGGCGAAGACGTTGAGGGTGACCGGCGGGTTCCCGGTGATCTTGGGGAGCGGCTTGGACGTGTCGTTGCCGCCGGACGAACCACTGGTGCAGGCCGCCAGGGTCGCGAGCAGCGTCCCGGCGACCGCTGCTCTGGTGAGCAGAGGTGAACGAGGCATGGGGAAGTCCCTTCTGGTGACAGGGGGGATGGCTGGGGGGAGGTGAGGGGCGAGCGTGGGTGAGGCGGGGTCTGCTCAGCCCTTGATCGCGCCGATCATGATTCCCTTGGTGAAGTAGCGCGCGACGAAGGGATAGATGAGCAGGACGGGTACGCTCGCGATGACGATCAGGGAGTACTTGAGCAGGTCCGCGAGCTGCTGGCGTTCCAGCATCTGGGTGGCATCCGTCATGCCGCTGGGGCTGGTGTTGAGGATGAGGATGTTCCGCAGCACCAGCTGGATCGGGTAGAGGTCGGCGTCCTTGAGGTAGAGCAGGGCGTCGAAGTAGGAGTTCCACTGGGTGATGGCGTACATCAGCGCCACCACGGCGATCATCGGCTTGGCCAGGGGCAGGGCGACCTTCCACAGGAAGCGCAGATCACCGCAGCCGTCGATTTGCGCGGCCTCGTACAACTCGTCGGGGATCATGGTGCGGAAGTAGGTGCTGGCGATGACGACCTGCCAGACGCCGATGGCCTGCGGGATGATCAGTGCCCAGCGGGTGTTGATCATGCCGAGTTCCTGGACCACCAGGTAGGTGGGGATCAGCCCGCCGGAGAACAGCATGGTGAAGACCACGACGGCCATCACCGGGCCCCGCCCGAACAGGCTCTTGCGAGACAGGGGGTAGGCCAGGGCGATGGTGAAGCCGACGCTGACGACCGTGCCGACAGCCGTGTAGAAGAGCGAGTTGAGGAATCCGGTGACGATCTGCGGGTCGCTGAGGGCGACTTCGTAACCGCGCAGGGAGAAATCGACCGGCCAGAGCAGCACCCGGCCGGACGAGACGGCTATCGGGTCGCTGAGGGAACTGGCGACGATGTTCAGCAGCGGAAGAAGGACGACGGCCAGGAACGTGCACAGCAGCAGGTAGGTGCAGAACAGGAACATCCGGTCGACCCGGGTCTCCTGGATCCGCCGGCTGCCCCGCCGCCGGAGGAGTGGGAGCCGGCGCAAAGAGCCCGCACCCTGGCGTGTGTCGAGCACTGCTGGGCGGTCCTGGCTGTCTGGGCCGGCGACCGCTGCCATCTGGGAGCGGCTCATGACCACACCCCGCTTCCGGTGAGTCGTTTGGCGACGAAGTTCACGAAGACCAGCAAGGCCAGATTGACCGCCGAGTTGAGCAGCCCGATCGCGGTCGCCTGGCTGAAGTCGGCGTTGATCAGACCGGTCTTGTAGACGTAGGTGGCGATGATCTCCGATGAGCTGAGGTTCAGCGGGTTCTGCAGCAGGTAGGCCTTCTCGAAGCCGATGGCCATGATGTTGCCGACGGCGAGGACGAGGATGATCACGGCGGTCGGCATGATGCTCGGCAGGTCGACGTGCCAGATCTTCTGCAGCCTCGTGGCGCCGTCGACGCGTGCCGCCTCGTACTGCGACGGATCGACACCCGAGAGGGCCGCCAGGTAGATCACGGCTGAGTAACCCGCGGTCTGCCAGATGTCCGACCAGACGTAGATGTGCCGGAAGTAGTCCGCGTCCGCCAGCAGGTCCCTCTTCTCAACGCCGAAGAAGCCCGTGACATGGCTGACGAGACCTGTCTGGGGAGAAAGGATCATGATAGTCATCGAGACGACGACAACGGTGGAGATGAAGTACGGCGCGTACGTCACCATCTGCACGGTCCGCTTGAAGACGCCCTGCCGGATCTCGTTCAGCGCCAGCGCCAGGATGATCGGCACCGGGAAGCTCGCGATCACGGCGTAGAACGACAGCAGGAAGGTGTTCTTCACCAGCTGCCAGAAGACCGGGTTGCTGAATATCTGCTGGAAGTTGCGCAGGCCCACCCAGTCGCTTCCCCAGACGCCCTTGATGATGTTGTAGTCCTTGAAGGCGATGACCCCGTTGGCCATGGGGATGTACTTGAAGATCGCCAGGTGGACGAGCGGCACCAGCAACAGCAGGTAGAGCGTCCAATGCCGGGTGACGCTGCGCCGGGCCCTGCGCCGCATGCTCACCTTCGGCAGGCGGAGCGGCTGCGCCGCACTGTTCTGGGACATCTCTAGGCTCCAGATGCCGGGCGGCGCTCGCGGACCGGGCGGCAGGCGCGCCGCGACAGCCCTGCCGGCGGATGGGTCCAACTGCCCATTGCGGTGTCTCCTTGTTGGCGGTGAGGGGATGGGCGCTGACGAAGGCCGGACCCGCGAGTGGATGCGTGGTCCGTGCGTGCTGCCGTCCACGGCGAGGGGGTGCCGGTGAGGGAACGGGACAGCGGGCTCGCGAGGCAGGCGGTGGCCGCGTCGGCGGTGGCCCGGCTCCGTGGGGATGGCGGGCGTGCGGGCGGCGCGCACTGCCTCGGGGTCGGCGGCGCACTCCAGCAGGCGCCCGATCCACGAAGTGTCAGCGGTGCCGGGGGAGGAAACGGTCGACGCGGATGCCGAAGGGTAAGAGGCCGGCGGCGGTCGCCCGGGTGAGGGAGAGGACGGCGCCCTTGGTCGCCGAGGACAGCGCCCGCTCGGGCAGACCCGTGGTCGCCGCGGTGGAGCGGGCGTTGACGGTGGCAACCGCTCTCAGGACCGCGAACTCGGGTGGATCATCGCTCATGCGCCGGCCTCCTCCTGCCACACGGGACCGTCCGGGTAGCGGTGGGCCGCCACGGAGGCCGGGTGCAGTTGAGCGCTGATGCCGGGAGCGGTCGGTGCGAGGTAGTGGCCGTCGCGGATGCGCACGGGGTCGGTGAAGTGCTCGTGCAGGTGGTCGACGTACTCGATCACACGGTTCTCGGTGCCGGCGCTGACGGCGACGTAGTCGAACATCGCCAGGTGCTGCACCATCTCGCAGAGTCCGACTCCGCCGGCGTGCGGGCAGACCGGGACCCCGAACTTGGCGGCCAGCAGCAGGATGGCGACGTTCTCCGTGACCCCGGCGGTGCGGCTGGCGTCCATCTGCAGGACGTCCAGCGCTCCCGCCTGGAGGAACTGTTTGAACATCACCTGGTTGTGGGTGTGTTCGCCGGTGGCCACCTTCACGGGCGCCACCGCCCTGCGGACCGCGGCATGTCCGAGGACGTCGTCGGGTGACGTGGGTTCCTCGATCCAGTACGGGTCGAAGGGGACGAGCGAGCCCATCCAGTCGATCGCCTGCTGAACTCCCCAGGCCTGGTTGGCGTCCACGGCGATCCGGATGTCCGGACCGACCGCCTCGCGGGCCAGCCGCAGCCGGCGGACGTCGGCGTCGAGGTCGGCGCCCACCTTCAGCTTGATCTGGGAGAAACCTTCGGCGACCGCCTCCTTGGACAGGCGTACCAGCTTCTCGTCGTCGTAGCCGAGCCAGCCCGGTGTCGTCGTGTACGCCGGGTAGCCGTGCTCCAGCAGGTGGGCGGTGCGTACGGCGCGGCCAGGCTCGGCGCGGCGCAGGATCTCCAGCGCCTCGTCGCGGGTCAGCGCGTCCTCCAGGTAGCGGAAGTCGACCAGGTCGACGAGCTGCTCCGGGGACAGTTCGGACAGCAGCCGCCAGACCGGCTTTCCCGTGCGGCGCCCGTACAGGTCCCACACGGCGTTCACGATCGCCGCGGCGGCCATGTGGATGGCACCCTTCTCCGGTCCCAGCCAGCGCAGTTGGCTGTCTCCGGTCAACCGCCGGGAGAAGCCGCCGAGATCATCCAGGACCGCATCCACCGGCAACCCGACCACCAAGGGGGCCAGGGCCCGTACGGCGGCGACCTCGACATCGTTGCCGCGCCCCACGGTGAAGGCCAGCCCGTGTCCCTCGTCACCACCGCTCGTACGGATCGTCACGTAGGCGGCCGAGTAGTCGGGTTCGGGGTTCAAGGCGTCGGAGCCGTCGAGTTCGCGCGAGGTCGGGAACCGTACGTCCACCGCTTCGAGGGCGCTGATCAGTTCTGTCATGGTGCCTGGCCATCCCGGCCCGCGGGCCGTGGTGTCGGTGCGGAGTCCAACCACCTGTCGTCAGGCGTCTATTGCGGTCCCTGCAGAACAACAGGTATCGGACATGGGATGGATTTAAAGGCCGACGGAAGGTTCCTGTCCATACCTGCGGCGGAAATTTATGCATGTGCCCGCAGCGCCTGCGGGTTCTCCGCTTCACCGACCGTGGCGGCCGAAGATGAACCTCCCTTGTCTTCGAGGTCATGGGATGTCCTGTCACGGTGCCGCCGCGCACGCGCCATGAGGGGACGGCGACGCTTGTCGTTGGCTGACAAGCCGCAGCGCACGGTCGTGGCGCGCTCGTGCGCGGCGGCTCGTGCACCGCACACAGCAACAGACCCCCCGGCGTCCGCCGAGGGGTCTGTTGCTGGACGGCTTCTGGACGGCGGCTCAGGCCAGGCCAGGACCCCGGACCGGGATGCTGGTGAACGTCGGCTGCGGGGCCGGGTCCTGGAAGAAGTCGTTGCCCTTGTCGTCCACGACGACGAACGCCGGGAAGTCCTCGACCTCGATCTTCCAGACGGCCTCCATGCCGAGCTCCTCGTACTCGACGACCTCGACCTTCTTGATGCAGTCCTGGGCGAGCCGGGCGGCCGGGCCGCCGATGGAGCCCAGGTAGAAGCCGCCGTGCGCGGAGCACGCGTCGGTGACCTGCTTGCTGCGGTTGCCCTTGGCGAGCATCACCTTGGAGCCGCCCGCCGCCTGGAACTGCTCGACGTAGGAGTCCATGCGGCCGGCCGTCGTCGGCCCGAAGGAACCGGACGCGTACCCCTCGGGCGTCTTCGCCGGGCCCGCGTAGTACACCGGGTGGTCCTTCAGGTACTGCGGCATCTCCTCGCCCGCGTCCAGCCGCTCCTTGATCTTGGCGTGCGCGATGTCACGGGCCACGACCAGCGGGCCGGTGAGTGAAAGCCTCGTCTTCACCGGGTACTTGGTCAGCTCGGCGAGGATGTCGTCCATCGGCTGGTTCAGGTCGATCTTGACGACGTCGCCCTCTTCGAGGTGCTCGTCCGTCGTCTCCGGCAAGAAGCGCGCCGGGTCGGTCTCCAACTGCTCCAGGAAGACGCCCTCGGCGGTGATCTTCGCGACGGCCTGGCGGTCGGCGGAGCAGGAGACGGCGATGGCGACGGGGCAGGAGGCGCCGTGGCGGGGGAGGCGGACCACGCGGACGTCGTGGCAGAAGTACTTGCCGCCGAACTGCGCGCCGATCCCGATCTTCTGCGTCAGCTCGAAGACCTTCTCCTCCAGCTCCTTGTCCCGGAAGCCGTGGCCGAGCGGCGAGCCCTCGGCGGGGATCTCGTCCAGGTAGTGCGCGGAGGCGTACTTGGCGGTCTTCAGGGCGTACTCGGCGCTCGTACCGCCGACGACGATCGCCAGGTGGTACGGCGGACAGGCGGCCGTACCCAGCGAACGGACCTTCTCCTCCAGGAACTTCATCATGGAGGCCTCGTTCAGGACGGCCTTCGTCTCCTGGTAGAGGAACGACTTGTTGGCGGAGCCGCCGCCCTTCGCCATGAACAGGAACTTGTAGGCGCCGCCGTCGGTCGCGTACAGCTCGATCTGCGCCGGGAGGTTGGAGCCGGTGTTCTTCTCCTCCCACATGGTCAGCGGAGCCATCTGCGAGTAGCGCAGGTTGAGGTTCAGGTAGGCGTCGTAGATGCCTTGGGACAGGGCCTTCTCGTCCTCACCTTCGGTGAGGACGTTCTGTCCGCGCTTGCCCATGACGATCGCCGTGCCGGTGTCCTGGCACATCGGCAGCACACCCGCGGCCGCGATGTTCGCGTTCTTCAGCAGGTCCAGGGCGACGAACTTGTCGTTGCCCGACGCCTCCGGGTCGTCGATGATCCGGCGCAGCTGGGCCAGGTGGGCCGGGCGCAGATAGTGCTGGATGTCGTGGATGGCCTCCTCGGCCAGCTTGCGCAGCGCCTGAGGCTCCACCTTGAGGAACGTCCGCCCGTCGGCCTCGAAGGTGGAGACACCCTCGGAGGTCACCAGCCGGTAGGGGGTGGTGTCCTCTCCCATGGGGAGCAGATCCGTATACGCGAACTCAGGCATCTCAGCCCATTCCTCACTCGACAGACGACGCCCGCCTCCGTCGGCGGGCGTCCACCAGCGTAGAACCTGCCGGGGACGCCGAGGTTGTGAGGTAGTCCTCAATCGGCGGGCCGGTCGGCAGGCCGCTTGGCGGGGTCAATGTTGTCCACAGGCCTAGTCGCGATCTATCGCGTTTCGGTACGCTGCTGTCGTGGACCTTCAGAAGCACACCGAACCGCAGGTGCAGGACCCCTCCGCTCCGCGCCCCGGCGACGTGCGCGCCTCGGACGCGGAGCGCGACCGTATCGCCGACATCCTGCGCGAGGCCCTCGCCGAGGGGCGCCTGACCGCCGACGAGCACGCGGAGCGCGTCGAGGGGGTGCTGAGCGCCAAGACGGTGGGCGAACTGGAGGTCTTCATACGGGACCTGCCCGCCGCCCACGCGCGCCGGTCCGCCCCCGCCTACACCCCGGCCCCCAGCCGCCCCACGGACACGCTCCCGCACGACCCGGACGACAACGTGGTCGCGGTCTTCAGCGCCGCCGTCCGCAAGGGCCGCTGGCGCGCGGGCCGCCGTATCCACGCCTACGCGGTCTTCGGCAGCGTCGAGATCGACCTCAGTGAGGCGATCTTCGAGTACCAGCAGGTGGTGATCAAGGCGATCTCCGTCTTCGGCAACGTCGAGGTGCGCGTCCCGGAGAACGTCTCACTGCGCGGCACCGGTGGCGGAGTCCTGGGCAACTTCGAGGTGGACACCCTCGACTCGGGTGATCCGGAGGCCCCCGTCGTCTACGTGGACGGCTGGGCGGTGCTCGGCAACATCGAGGGCAAGCCCAAGCGCGGCAAGCTCGTCGCGGACATCCTCGAACGGGTTCAGCACAAGGTCGACAAAAGTTTGCGCAAGCATCTGGATCGTTGACGGTTGTGAATTCGACCCCCGGGGAAAGGTGCGGAGGGCGCCCGGGGTCCGGCCGTACCGGCACCCTCGAGCCCCGGAGTCCAGCGGTTCGGAACTCAGTGCATAGGCGCGCGCACAGCGGGTAGGCCTTGCTGCATCGTCTCTCGCTCGCGAAGCCGTCGTCAGGAGTAGACCGTGCTGCAACCGCCGCATTCGTCCCTGCAGGTAGCTGCCGTTCCGGCCCAGCGGGTGCCAGTGCGGGACAGGGACCAAGACGCACCCTGGCACACCGAGGCGGTGTGCCGGCGCGACGAGGCCGGCCTGTTCTTCGCCCCGTCCAAGGAACCCACCGCCGCCCGTCTCTCCCGCGAGGAGGCCGCGAAGCGTGTCTGCGGCGGCTGTCCCGTCATGGTCGAGTGCCGCGAGCACGCGCTCCTGCAACCGGAACCGTACGGCGTCTGGGGCGGGCTCACCGCCGCCGAGCGCCGCGTGGTCCTGGCCAGGCGCCGCCGCCGCGAGCTGGAACTCAAGAAGGCGGCGAGGCCGGCCGACCGCATAGCGGCCGCGGGCTGAGCCGCGTCAGACACGCCAGAAGGGCGCCCCCACCGCACCGGGGGCGCCCGTCAGACACGCCAGAAGGGCGCCCCCACCGCACCGGGGGCGCCCCTCTTTTCGGCCGCTGGATTCTCGGCCCGCTGGATTCTCAACCTGCTGGATTCCCGGCCCGCTGAATTTCCGGTCTGCGGAATCCTCGGCTACGGAAACGGGCTCCCGCCCGTGCCTACTTCGCGCGGTCGAAGTCGATCGCGCTGTACGCCCGCAGCTTGCTGAGCCGGTGCTCGGAGTCGATCCTCCGCACGGTCCCGGACTTCGACCGCATCACGATGGAGTCGGTCGTCGCGGTCTCCGAGCGGTACCGCACGCCCCGCAGCAACTCACCGTCGGTGATGCCGGTGGCGACGAAGAACACGTTCTCCCCGGACACCAGGTCGTCGGTCATCAGCACCCGGTCCAGGTCGTGCCCCGCGTCGATCGCCCGCTGCCGCTCCTCGTCGTCCTTCGGCCACAGCTTGCCCTGGATGGTCCCGCCCAGGCACTTCACCGCACAGGCAGAGATGATGCCCTCCGGCGTACCGCCGATGCCCAGAAGCAGATCGACACCGGTACCGTCGCGCAGCGCCAGGATCGAGCCCGCCACATCACCGTCGGAGATCAGCTTGATGCGCGCGCCGGTCTCCCGGATCTCGTCGATGAGGCCCTCGTGCCGCGGCCGGTCCAGGATGACCACGGTCACGTCCTCCGGCGTGGACCGCTTGGCCTTGGCCACCCGGCGGATGTTCACCGACACCGGCGCGTCGATGTCGACGAAGTCGGCGGCTTCGGGTCCGGTGACCAGCTTGTCCATGTAGAAGACGGCGGACGGGTCGAACATCGACCCGCGGTCGGCGGCGGCCAGCACGGCGATCGCGTTGGTCATGCCCTTGGCGGTCAGGGTGGTCCCGTCGATCGGGTCGACGGCGATGTCGCACTCGGGCCCGGTCCCGTCACCGACGCGCTCACCGTTGAAGAGCATCGGAGCCTCGTCCTTCTCGCCCTCTCCGATGACGACGACGCCGTTCATCGAGACGGTGTGGACGAGGGTCCGCATGGCGCGCACCGCGGCACCGTCGGCGCCGTTCTTGTCGCCGCGACCGACCCAGCGGCCCGCGGCCATGGCCGCGGCCTCGGTGACCCGGACCAGCTCCAGAGCGAGGTTGCGGTCGGGAGCCTCGGAAGGAACTTCGAGCTCGGACGGCAGATGATGATGCTCGGTCATCGGAGCGCACCTTTCTGATACGACGACGGCCGGATGAGGGTATGAGCCCGACTCTATCGTCAGGCGGACAAAATGAGCAGGGGGCCCCACGGATGAGCGGACCAGGGCACCTGCGACGATAGGGACGTGGCAGGTTCGAACGGTAAGCAGAAGACGGTCCGGGACATGATCCTCTCCCTGGTCCTGATCGGGATCGCGGCGGCGGTCATCTACATCTTCATCCCGCACGACGACTCCGCTCCGGACCTTCCGAAGGTCGACTACCGTGTCGAGTTGCTGACGGCGCGCCGCGCCGCGCCCTACCCGGTGGCCGCGCCCGAGGGTCTGTCCGGCAACTGGAAGGCGACGTCCGTCCGCTTCCAGGGCGACCAGTTCGACGCCTGGCACCTCGGCTTCCAGGCTCCCGACGGGGAGTACGTGCAGATCGAGCAGTCGACTCAGAAACCCTCGACGTTCATCGACGCGGCCAGCCAGGGCGGCAAGGAGACGAAGACCACCCAGGAGATCGACGGCCGGACCTGGACCCGCTACACCGGCGGCCGCTACGACGCCCTGGTGCTCACCGAGAAGGGCGCGACGACGGTGGTGGCCGGCACGGGCTCGTTCGCCCGGCTGACCCAGATGGCCGAGGCGCTGAAGACGGCCTGAGCGGCCGTACAGGAGAGCGAGCCGGGACGGCGGCCGTACGGGGCAGCCCTGCGGGGCGGCCGCAAAAGACAACGAAGGCAGCCGCGAAGGGCAACGAGGGCAGCCGCGAAGAACAACAACAAGAGGCCCCCGGTGTCGGTCCCGGGGGCCTCTCGCACGGGGGCACTCAGACGGTGGTGACGACCTCGTCGTACGCCAGCCGCGGGGAGCGCGGGAACCAGGCGTCGTCGCCCGGCTTGCCGATGTTGACGACCATCAGCGGGGTGTGGTCGTCGTCCAGGAACTCCTTGCGGACGCCCTCGAAGTCCAGACCGGTCATCGGTCCGGCGGCGAGACCCGCGGCGCGGACGCCGATGATGAAGTACGCGGCCTGCAGTGCGGCGTTCAGCGTGGCCGCGCCCTCGCGGGCCGAGCGCTCGCCGAAGAAGAGGTCCTTGGCCTGCGGGAAGTGCGGGAACAGCGTCGGCAGTTCCTCGTGGAACTCGTTGTCCGCGGAGAGGATCGCCACCAGCGGGGCCGTGGCGGTCTTGGGCTGGTTGCCCTCGGCCATGTGCTGGACCAGACGCTCACGGGCCTCGGCGGAGCGGACCAGGGTGATGCGCAGCGGGCTCTGGTTGAACGCCGTCGGGCCGTACTTGACCAGGTCGTAGATGGCCTGCAGCTGCTCATCGGTCACCGGCTCGTCGGTGAAGGTGTTCGCGGTGCGGGCCTCGCGGAAGAGCAGGTCCTGGGCGGCGGGGTCAAGGACGAGAGACATACGTGAACCTTCTCGGAGATGTACGTCGGATCCGGGGGCACCGGACCGGTTGACGTCTCCGACCGTACGCCAATGAAGTTCAACGTTCAACAAAAAGCGGGGCGTGGTGATCCGCTTCACATCCCCGGTCGCCCGGGGCGGCTACTCCTCGCCCTCTGCCTCGCGGTCCGCCCTGCCGCCCTTGCCGCCGCCCGTGTCCCGGCCGTCGCCCTCCTCCTCGGCCAGGGCCGCGTCCAGCCGCGCGCGTGCCCCCTCGAGCCAGCGCCGGCACACCTTGGCCAGCTCCTCGCCGCGCTCCCACAGCGCGAGGGACTCCTCCAGCGTCGTACCGCCCGCCTCCAGCCGCCGTACGACGTCGATCAGCTCGTCCCGCGCCTGCTCGTACCCGAGACCCTCGGTCACCGCGGCCGTCTCCTCCACCTTGCTGGTCATCCGCCCACCCTATGCATCGACACGGACCACGAACTCGCCCTCGGCCACCCGCGCGCGCAGCACCTCGTCACCCGTGACCTCGTCCGGACCGTGGACGACATGCCCGTCGGTCTTCTGCAGCACGGCGTACCCCCGCTCGAGGGTCGCGGCGGGGGAGAGGCCCACCACGCGCGCGTGCGTGTGCGTCAGCTCCGAGTCGGCGCGGTCGAGGAGATGCCCCAGGGTGCGGCGCCCCCGGTCGATCAGCGAGGCCACCTGGTCGGCCCGCTCGTCGATCATCCGGTGCGGATCCTCTATCGACGGCCGGGCGAGCGCATGGGCGAGTCCGCGCTCCTCCCGCTCGATGAACGCCCCGACACACCGCCGTGCCCGGTCCCGCAGCAGCCGCACCCGCTCGTACTCCTCGCCCACGTCCGGTACGACCTTCTTGGCCGCGTCGGTCGGGGTGGAGGCGCGCAGGTCGGCGACGTGGTCGAGGAGGGGGTTGTCCGGTTCGTGCCCGATGGCGGACACCACAGGCGTACGGCACTGGGCGACCGTCCTGATCAGCTGCTCGTCGGAGAACGGCAGCAGATCCTCCACGCTGCCACCCCCGCGGGCGACGATGATGACGTCCACGTCGTCGAGCGCGTCGAGCTCCTTCACGGCCTGCACGACCTGCGGCACGGCGTGCACGCCCTGCACGGCGACGTTGCGCACCTCGAAGCGGACGGCCGGCCAGCGGTGCCGGGCGTTCTCCAGGACGTCCCGCTCGGCGGCCGAGGCCCGCCCGCAGACCAGCCCGACGAGCTGGGGCAGGAACGGCAGCGGCTTCTTCCGCTCGGCCGCGAACAGCCCCTCCGCGGCAAGGGACTTCTTCAGCTGCTCCAGCCGCGCGAGGAGCTCCCCGACCCCGACGGGCCTTATCTCGGCGGCCCGCAGCGACAGTTGCCCCCGCGGCGCGTACCACTCGGGCTTCGCCAGTACGACGACCCGGGCCCCCTCGCTCACCACGTCCGCCACGGCGTCGAACACCTGGCGATAGCAGGTGACGCTCACGGAGATGTCGTACGACGGGTCACGCAGGGTCAGGAACACGACGCCCGCGCCGGGCCGCCGCGACAGCTGGGTGATCTGCCCCTCGACCCACACGGCCCCGAGCCGGTCGATCCACCCACCGATGAGCCGCGACACCTCACCGACGGGCAGAGGAGTTTCCGCGGACGTGTTGAGAGCCATGCCGCGAGAGTAACGGCCGGGTCCGACAACGCCCCGCGAGCGGGCGCCGCCTGGTGAACCCCGGCGGCGGGGTTCAGGGTGCCCGCATCACCCGCGACGTGGGCGCAGGCGGTCTGCGGCCCGCCCCTGCCGCTGAGGTGCACAGGCGGTCTGCGGCCCACCCGTGTCACTGAGGTGCGCAGGCGGTCTGCGGCCCACCCGTGTCACTGAGGTGCGCAGGCGGTCTGCGGCCCACCCCCGTCACTGAGGCGCACAGGCGATCTCGGCCCGCCGAGGCGGCCTTACGATGGGACGCATGACTGCTTCTCCTGGCCGCCGTGTCCTGCTCGCCGCCCCCCGTGGCTACTGCGCGGGCGTAGACCGCGCGGTGATCGCCGTCGAGAAAGCCCTGGAGCAGTACGGCGCTCCGGTGTACGTCCGGCACGAGATCGTCCACAACAAGTACGTCGTGCGGACCCTGGAGAACAAGGGCGCCATCTTCGTCGAACGGACGGAGGAGGTCCCCCCGGGGAACATCGTCATGTTCTCCGCGCACGGAGTGGCCCCTGTCGTCCACGAGGAGGCCGAGCGCGGCCGCCTCGCCACCATCGACGCCACCTGCCCGCTGGTCACCAAGGTCCACAAGGAAGCCGTCCGCTTCGCCGGCGAGGACTACGACATCCTCCTGATCGGGCACGAGGGCCACGAGGAGGTCATCGGCACCTCCGGCGAGGCCCCCGACCACATCACGCTCGTCGACGGCCCCGGGGACGTGGACAAGGTGGAGGTCCGCGACCCCTCCAAGGTCGTCTGGCTCTCCCAGACCACGCTCTCCGTCGACGAGACCATGGAGACCGTCGACGCCCTCAAGGAGAAGTTCCCGCAGCTGATCTCCCCGCCCAGCGACGACATCTGCTACGCCACGCAGAACCGTCAGCTCGCGGTGAAGCAGATGGGCGCGGAGGCCGAGCTGGTGATCGTCGTCGGCTCCCGCAACTCCTCCAACTCCAAGCGGCTCGTCGAGGTCGCCAAGCTGGCCGGCGCCCGCGAGGCGTACCTGGTGGACTTCGCGAGCGAGATCGACGAGGCCTGGCTGCGGGGCGTGACGACGGTGGGCGTCACCTCCGGCGCCTCCGTCCCCGAGGTGCTCGTCGAGGAGGTCCTCGAGTGGCTCGGCGAGCGCGGCTACGGCGACGTCGAACTGGTCAAGACGGCCGATGAGTCCATCACCTTCTCGCTGCCGAAGGAACTGCGCCGCGACCTGCGCGAGGAGGCGGCGTCGCTGGTGGCCCAGCGCGGCGGCTCCGGCTCGGCGTCCGGCCCCAAGGGTGCCTCGGTGGAGTGACTGTCAGTCGTTCGTCGTAACGTAGGGCCATGCAGATCTTCGGCGTGGACATCGGCGGATCCGGGATCAAGGGCGCCCCTGTGGACCTGGACAGGGGCGACCTCGCCCAGGAGCGCTTCAAGGTGCTGACCCCGCACCCGGCGACCCCCGACGGGGTGGCCGACGGCGTGCGGCAGGTCGTCGAGCACCACGGCTGGACGGGACCGGTCGGCCTGACCTTCCCGGGCGTGGTCACCGACGGATCCCATATCCGTACGGCGGCCAACGTCGACAAGAGCTGGATCGACACGGACGCGCGCACCCTGTTCAGCGAGCGCCTGGGCGGCCTTCCGGTGACGGTGGTCAACGACGCGGACGCGGCGGGCGTCGCCGAGATGAACTTCGGCGCGGGCCGGGACCGCCGGGGCACGGTCATCCTGCTCACCTTCGGCACCGGCATCGGCAGCGCCCTCTTCGTCGACGGCGTCCTCGTCCCCAACACCGAACTGGGCCACCTCGAACTGCACGGCCACGACGCGGAGAAGCGCGCCTCCAGCAAGGCCAAGGAGGACGAGGACCTGACGTGGGAGCACTGGGCCCACCGCGTCCAGAAGTACCTCGCCCATGTCGAGATGCTCTTCTCGCCCGAGCTGTTCATCATCGGCGGCGGCGTCAGCCGCAAGTCCGAGAAGTTCCTCCACTACATCGAGGGCATCACGGCGGAGATCGTCCCCGCGCAGCTGCAGAACAACGCGGGGATCGTGGGGGCGGCGATGAGAGCGGCGAAGGCGTAGCTCGACCGAGTAGCTCTTCCCGGGGGCGTCGTGCCGACAGCACGTCCGCACGGGCGGGCCGAGCGGACAGGTCGAGCGGGCAGGCACGGGTGGGCAGGCACGGGTGGACAGGCACGGGCGAGCTGGTGGGAAACCGGTCGGACCCCGGAGCCCGGCCCCGGACCCCGGCCCCGGACCCCGGCCCCGGCCCCGGACCCCGGAATCGAGTTACGCGGGCGGGCGGTTCCGGGCGGACCGGCGGGCCATCAGGCGGATCTTCCGTACCGTCGTGATCAGGCCGGTGATCAGTGTCCCGCCGTAGAGCCACCCCGCCTGGGTCGCGAGGGCGGTGAAGAGGCCCATCAGCCGGTCCCCGAGCCCGCTGCCGCTCTCGGCCACCGGAAGCAGCCCCACGGAGAAGGCGATCGGCACCACGATCGGCGCGGTCACCAGATCGATCCGGCGGATCCAGAGCGCGGTCAGTGCGCACACGGGGAGGAACAGGACGCCATACACCGTCAGCGAGGACCCGAACAGCAGGTCGTCGAGGCAGCCGAGCAGGAACATCAGCGTTCCGCAGAACAGTCCGCCGCCGAGCCCGGTGAGCCGCGGGTTGGGCATCCGCCGCCGGGCCTGGCCCAACGGCGGCCCGGAAGGCCGTACCACCCCGGGCGGACGCAGCGGCACCGCACCGCCCCGGACGCCCGCACCGCCCCGGCCCGCACCGCCCGGCGAACCGGATCTGCCGGGTCGCGCCGGGCGGCCGTTCGCCCCGCGGGCCGCCTGCGGGGGCAGGGGCGGGGTCGTGCCGCGTCGCGGTCCGTACTGCCGGGGGCGCGTCCTGTGTTGCTCCACTGGACCAACTTAGGTCGGTTAATGTGCCGAATCGCTCCTCAGACACGCCGTCGACGGGACCTTGGCCAAGCGTTCGATACGTCGCCGATGCGGGCGCGGGCACGCCGTAGACTGGTGGATCGGCCCAGGGACTGTTCCCGGGAGCCTCTCCTCAGGGGCCTGTCCGACAGACCCAGGCCCCGTCCTCTCACGCCAGCCCTCTCACTCCGGGAAGTCGCACCGTGTCGCTCACGATCGGAATCGTCGGTCTGCCGAATGTCGGCAAGTCGACCCTGTTCAACGCCCTGACCAAGAACGACGTGCTGGCGGCCAACTACCCGTTCGCCACGATCGAGCCGAACGTCGGCGTCGTGGGCGTCCCCGACCCGCGCCTGGCGAAGCTGGCCGAGATCTTCAAGTCGGAGCGGGTCCTGCCGGCCACGGTGGACTTCGTCGACATCGCCGGCATCGTGCGCGGCGCGAGCGAGGGTGAGGGCCTGGGCAACAAGTTCCTGGCGAACATCCGTGAGTCCGACGCGATCTGCCAGGTCATCCGCGCCTTCCAGGACGAGAACGTCGTACACGTCGACGGCAAGGTCTCGCCGAAGGACGACATCGAGACGATCAACACCGAGCTGATCCTCGCCGACCTCCAGACCATCGAGAAGGTCCTGCCGCGCCTCCAGAAGGAATCGCGCATCAAGAAGGACGTCGCTCCGAAGGTGAAGGCCGTCGAGGAGGCCAAGGAGATCCTGGAGAAGGGCGACACCCTGTTCTCGCAGGGCATCGTCCAGGGCAGCGAGCGCGCGGAGCCCCTGCACGACCTGCACCTGCTGACGACGAAGCCCTTCCTCTACGTCTTCAACGTGGACGAGGACGAGCTGATGGACGACTCCTTCAAGAACGAGCAGCGCGCCCTTGTCGCCCCCGCCGAGGCGATCTTCCTCAACGCCAAGCTGGAGGCGGACCTCGCCGAGCTCGACGAGGAGGACGCCATGGAGCTCCTGGAGTCGGTCGGCGCCGAGGAGCCCGGCCTCGCCACCCTCGCCCGCGTCGGCTTCAACACCCTCGGCCTGCAGACCTACCTCACGGCCGGCCCCAAGGAATCCCGCGCCTGGACCATCAAGAAGGGCGCCACCGCCCCCGAGGCCGCCGGTGTCATCCACACCGACTTCCAGAAGGGCTTCATCAAGGCCGAGGTCATCTCCTTCGACGACCTGGTGGAGACGGGGTCGGTGGCCGAGGCCCGCGCCAAGGGGAAGGCGCGCATGGAGGGCAAGGACTATGTGATGCGGGACGGGGATGTCGTGGAGTTCCGCTTCAACGTGTAGCGGGTGAGGTACCACCACGTCGCTGATCTCGCAAACAGCAGGTCAATAGGGGTCTGGCCCTTCAGGGTCAGGCCCCTGATTTTTACCGCGCTGGATAGGTGCTGGATTTTCTGACCTCTCGTCACCTGTCATCACCCCTGCTCATCCCTACCGTGCTGGGTTCGTGCTGGGAGGAATGAGAGCGCCCGTGCTGGAGCGTGCGCTGTCCAGAACGTGGCGGTGGGAAGTGCACGGGCGAACGACCTCCCCACGCCTTCTTCGAGACTCCGAGGCCGAAGCGGATCTGCATCCGTCCGACATCCTCAATCACCTGGCAGAGGAGGGACGTCGGGTTTGCGGGAGCATAGTTCCGGATGAAGACATCGGCTCGTTCGACCAAGCGGTCCATGGTCTCCTTCGAGGCCGGATGCTTCTGAGTCACCGGTTTCGGGCCGCCCGACCTTGATCACTTGCGCCGTTCGTCGCCGACGGCTTCGATGCGGTGCAGCGCGTGCAGGGTCTCCGACTGGTGGGCGGCGGTATGCAGCGTCGGGTTGAAGACGGCGGCGGTCAGTGCCGAGTCGATGCCGACGGCGAAGGTTGCGGAAGATCTTCTTGGCGGCCACTGGCCGTTGACGGGCGCTCGGCCATCGCTCACACCTCCAGCACCAACCGCTCTCCTTCCGGTGCACGCGAGACGCAGGGCAGCATGGCGCCGGCCGCACGTTCGGTGGCCGTGAGCCGGCGGTCACGGTGATCGACTTGGCCCTGGGCCACCCGTATCCGGCAGGTGCCGCAGAACCCCTGGCGGCAGGAGAACGGCAGGTCCGGCAGGGCCTCGTGGAGAACATCCAGGGCGGAGCGGTCGTATGGCACTGGCAGAACCCGTCCGGTGTCGCCCAGTTGAAGTTCGAAGGGACGGCCGTCCGTGATCGGGGCCGGGGCGAAACGCTCGAAGTGCAGGGCTGACGCGCGGCTACCACCGAACGCGCGCCGAACGCCGTCGATCATGGGCGCGGGCCCGCAGCAGTACACCGCACCCGCCGCCGGGCTCAAGCTCAAGAGATCGGCTGCTTCGGGCGCGCCGGACTCGTCGTCAGGGCGGATGGAGACCCGGCCAGGGGCTGCGGCTGCGAGTTCGGCCAGCTCTGCCGCGAAGGGCATCGAGGCGCGGCTGCGGCCGGTGTGCACGAGCCTCCAGTCCAGCCCGCGTCGGGCGGCTTCCCGGGCCATCGGCAGGATGGGGGTGATTCCGATGCCGCCCGCGATGAGCAGGACGGATGCTTCGGCGGCGAAGGGGAAGGCGTTCCGGGGCCCGGTGATGGCGACCCGCATACCGTCTGCGAGGGCGTCGTGTACCTCGGCAGAACCGCCTTTGCCGTTGGCGATGCGACGCACCGCGATGCGGTACCGGTACCGGTCGGCAGGGTCGCCGCACAGGGAGTACTGGCGCTTGCGGCCGGAGGGCAGGTGCATTTCGATGTGGGCGCCGGGCTGCCAGGGCGGGAGTACGCCCCCGTCGGGTGCTGCCAGCCGCAGGGAGACGACATCCTCGGCCTCTTGGTGCTTGGTGGCGACCACCAGTTCCCGGATCACGGGCATCTCGGTGGCCGGCGGGCGCCTGGGAGGAGTGCTGCGCCGCGCGAGGCGTGTGACCGCGTTGTCGCTGAAAGCCGCCAGCTTCTGCATGAAGGAGTCGCTGCGCGGCCTGCCGTACAGGTCCGGCGGCCGGGTGACTGGTGTGCTGATGTCCATGGGATGCCTTGCCGGTTGCTGGGTCATTGGGCAGCAGCTCGGGCAGCGGGGGACGCCGCCAGGTAGGCGACCGCCTGCTGGGTCGAGCCCTCCTGGGTCGGGTGGTAGCCGGGGCGGAAGTAGCGCAGCACCGAGCGGGCGAACGCGCCCGGCAGGGGCAACAGGTCCTTGCGGGCCGCGGCCAGGTAGTCGCGGAAGCGGACCTTGACCCGGTCGTCGAGTTCGGGGTCGGCGCTCATCAGGAAGCGGACTCCGCGGATCCACAGCCGGGTCAGCACCGGAGCGGTGACGAGCATGCCGACCACTCGGCGCCGGTACCGGGGATCGAGGTGCACCAGCAGGTCGAACGCGACCGAACGGTGTTCGACCTCCTCCGCGCCGTGCCAGCGGAACAGATCGAGCATCGCGGGGTCCGCGCCGGCCTGGTCCAGGTGTCCGTTGCTGAGAATCCAGTGACCCATGTACGCGGTGAAGTGCTCGAAGGCCGCTATGAGGGCGAGCCGTTGGAGGAGGTGCGTGTGTGCGGCGGCCGGAGTCAGCTCCGGCCGGTCTCCGAGGACCCTGCGGAAGATCCATTCGGACTGCAGGGTGTACGGAGCCGGGTCCAGCCCCTTGGCGAGTAGGTGCTCCAGGACCTCCTGGTGCGCTTCGGCGTGCATCGCTTCCTGGCCGATGAAGCCGCGTACGTCCTCGCGCAGCCGGTCGTCGGTGATCAGTGGCAGTGCCTGCTCGAAGGTGCGGACGAACCAGCGTTCGAGTTCGGGGAGCATGAGGTGGAGTACATCGAAGGTGTGGGTCGCGAAGGGCTCACCGGGCAGCCAGTGCAGCGGGGTGGTGCTCCAGTCGAAGGTGACGTCCCGGGGTTGCAGTACCAGGTCGTGGTGGTCGATGGGCTCGGACGGACGCTCCCGGTGGGCATGTGCGGCTCGGAACATGACAGGTTCCTCCATCAGCGATGGGTGTGTGCGAAGGGGCGGTCAGGCAGTCGTCCAGTACTGCTGGTCTGTCAGATCGGGTGCGCGGTGTGGTCCGTATTGCGGTGGGAGCCCTCTTCGACGCGGTGGGCGAATTCCGCGATCCGGGACGCGACCTCCTCGGGGTGGCTGAGCTGTACCCAGTGCCCGGCGTCGATCGGGCGCCGTTGTATCCGGCGCGTCCAGTGCTCCACTCCGTACGACAGCACCGGGGTGACGCAGAAGTCGCGGGTGGGAATGATGAGTTGAACCGGGACGGTGGTCGGGCGGTCGCGGGGACGCAGCAGGCGGGGCACCATGTTGGCGCGGTACAGCGCGGTGCCGGACATGGCGTCGCGGGCCAGCGTCGGCGCGGGGTAGGGGGTGTGCCCGGGCACGCCTTGGGAGCCGGTGAGGAAGGCGCGCCAGCGGTGTCCCAGTGCTCTCCAGGTCAGGGCGGGCAGGAGCGGAAGATGGAAGTAGGCGATGTACCAGGACCGTGCGGCCTGCTGCAGCATCTTCGGCAGATCCGGATGCCGCGGCCGGAGGCGGGCACGGATCAGGTGGCCGACGTGGTCCAGGCAGGGTCCGGAGATGGAGGTGAACGAGGCGATCCGCCCGGCCAGGCGGGTGCCGGTTACCGACTCCCAGGAGTGGATCGATCCCCAGTCGTGTCCGACCAGGTGCACCGGGCGGTCGGGGCTCACGGCGTCGAGAACCGCCTCCAGGTCGGCTTCCAGGCGGGACATCCGGTAGGCGCGCAGACCCCTGGGCCGGTGGGAGGCACCGGCTCCCCGCACGTCGAAGGCGGTGACGTGGAAGCGGTCGGCCAGGCGCTCGGCGACCGGGTGCCACACGGCGCTGGTGTCCGGATAGCCGTGGACCAGCACCACCGGAGGAGACGTGGACGCTCCCCACTGGTAGGCGGCCAACTCCACGCCGTCGGCAGCGATCCGGCGGGCGGCCGGGCCGGTCATCGGCCACCACCGGCAGGGGACAGTTCGCCGTAGTTCAGCCCGCCGTGGAAGAAGCTGGGCAGCACCGGCCAGTGCCGCTTGAAGGGGGCCAGCTCCGAGGAGGGCAGAATCTGCAGCCAGCGCGGATCGCGCCGGCTGGGGTCGGCGAGGGTCTTCTCCTTGACCATGGAGTCGTACTGGTCGAGAGAGTCCTCCAGGGTGTTGGCGTTGGGCACCACCTCATGGCCGTAGAACGCTGCGTGGCGGCGCACCCCGGGGATGCGGGAGAGCTCGGGCTGCCAGTTGTCGGCCGAGATGCCGTTCTCGGAGGAGACCCACACGCCGTCGGGGGTGTTCAGCACCAGGGAGTGGTTGCCGTCCGTATGGCCGGGGGTCCACAGCAGGCTGACGCCGACACCGAGTTCGACATCGCCGTCGAAGGCGGTGACGCGCTCGTCCGGTACCCCGTCCATGCCTCCGTCGACGTACCAGGCCCACTGCATCGGATGCACCGATTCGAAGGTGCCCAGCTCCCTGCGGTGCACCAACAGCCGGGCGCGCGGGAACAGGGCTTCGCGGGGCGCCCGCTCGCCCGGAATCGTGCTGGTACTTCCCATGATCATGCGCACGTCCTGGACGTGCAGGTGGTCGAAGCTGACGAAGTCCACGTCCTCGGGTCGCAGACCGCAGGAGGGCAGGACGGTGTTCGGGTCCTGGTAGTAGCGGGCGAAGACGTGGTCGGTGAGAAAGTCCCCCGCCAGCCGCTTGAGCTGGGCGTAGAACGGTGCTTGAGCCGTTCCGGCGGCGACGGTCGGCTCCCACACCAGTGTTTTCGGCTCACCGTCGAAGCCGTCGAACTGCACGACGAGCATCCGGTTGACGATGCTCACGAACGGGTTGACGGCGAGCGCGGCGCCGTGGAAGCCGAACCGGGTCGGGTACGGGGCGGCGGCGATGTCGAAACTGCGCACGGCGTGGATGCGGCCCTGCTGGACGAACCGCTCACGGTAGGTGGCCGCGGCGCTGCGCACGGCGCACAGCCGGTCACCGCGGGGCCATACGTCGTGGACACCTTCGAATTCGGGGATGGGACGCGGAGCGGCGGCGTCCTGGGCCTTCTTCGCGCCGGGCGCCGGCTTGGGCGTGGTGGTCACGGGCTCATCCTTCGGGCAGGCGGGCGGTGCGAGTGCGCTGCTCGTAGGCCGCGCGGACCGACCGGTCGGACAGGGCGGCGAGCTGGTCGGGGACAAGGAGGTGATGCAGGGCGTCGCGGGCACGGCCCGGCAGCACTGCGGCCAACCGGGTCAGGGCGGCTACCTGGCGGGGAATGAAGACCTCGAACCGCGGGCGCAGCACGACATCGAGCACCGCGCCGGCCACCTGATCCGTCGTCAGGCGTCGGGTGGGGCCGGTCGCGGTGCCCACGGCCAGATCGGTGTCCACGACGCCGGGCATCACCAGGGACACGTGCACGCCGGTGCCGCGCAGTTCAGCGCGGACGGCTGTGCTGTAGCCGTGGACGGCGTGCTTCGTCGCCGCGTAGGTCGCCTCGCCGGCCGGGGCGACCTTGCTGGCGGCGGAGGCGATGTTGACCACGTGGCCGCGACCGCGTTTCCGCATCCGCGGGATCACGAGTTTCATCCCACGCAGTACGCCGTGGACGTTGACGTCGAATTGGCGCAGGGCGGCTTCCTCCGGTTCCTCCCCGAAGGGGCCCACCCACATGATTCCGGCGTTGTTGATCAGTACGTCGATCGGCCCCAGCCGGGTCTCGACGGTGCGCAGGAAGTCCTCGAAGGAATGTGTGTCGGTGACGTCGAGAGACAGCCCGAGCAGTCGGCCACCGGAACGTGCGCCGATGGCACCAGCCGTCTCCATGGCGAGCTCCGCGTCGAGATCACCGATCGCCACGGCGGCTCCGGCCGCGGCGAGCCGGGCTGCGACGGCACGCCCGATTCCGCGGCCCGCCCCGGTGACCGCGATCACTCGGCCGGTCAGCGGTTGCGTGCGGGGGAGCCTGTCGCGGTCTCTTCGGCTGAACGTGTACGGGTCTTTGGGCGGTGCTGCCACGGTCGAGCCCTTCCTTCCCTGCCCTGAACATGAGCGGAACGCTGAGCGGCAAGCGGCCCCCGCGCTTCTGACACGATGACGTGTCAGATGAACTGACAAGCTAGAGTGTCAGTTCGGAGCACACCTGTGTCAACACCTCTGCGAAGGGGAGAAATGACCGGCGCACAGACCGCAGGGCGGCGCTACGGCGGACGCGATGCGACGCAACGACAGCAGGAGCGCCGTACCCGCCTCATCCAGTCGGGCCTCGATCTGTTCGGCACGGCCGGATACGCCTCGGTCTCCGTCAAGCAGGTGTGCTCGCATGCCGGACTGACCGAGCGCTACTTCTACGAGTCGTTCCGCGACCGCGAAGACCTTCTCGCCGGGGTCTACAACGAGCTGATCACTACGATCAGTGCCGAAACCGCGCAGGCCGCAGCCGCCGCCGCACCCGATGTCGACGCCCAACTGCGCGCCGGCCTCGAGGTGTTCATCCGCACACTGGCCGGCGACGCCCGCAAGGCCCGCCTGGTGCTCATCGAGGTCGTAGGCGCCAGCCCCCGCCTCGAAGTACGGCGCCGTGAGGTCCTGCACGAATTCGCCGCCATGGTCGGCGCCGTCGTCGGACCGCTCCCTGGTCCGGAAACCTCCTCCAACCGGCTCACCATGACCACGATGAGCCTGGTCGGCGGAGTCAACGAACTCCTCGTGGACTGGACACTCGGCCACCAGAATGCCACCGTCGAAGAACTGATCGACCTGTGCCACACCCTGTACATCGCGGCCTACCGAGCCATCAGCGATCAGCCCTGATCACACAGGCCCGGATCCCCTCAGGAGCCTTGCGTACCGGACGGCAGCCCACGGCCCCCGTTCAACGGCCCGGCGCACTCGGCGGCCCTGTTCCGATCGGGCAGGCCGACGAGAAGCATTGCGCAATGAACGCAAGGTGCGGCGCACCTGCTGAATGTCGACTGCCGGACGGGTTGCATATCGATCATCCATCCGGAAGCGACGCCAGGCGATCGGGCTGAGCGGCCGCGAACCATGACGGGCCCGTCGTGTCGGGGGAGCTGCTGAACGGCGGGGGATCACCCGCCGCCTGCGCCACCCCCCGCTGGCGCACCTGCCCCGGGGTCCGGCCCGCGCGGGACCCGTCCTGCCGCGCTATCGCCGGGTGCCGACAAATGCCGAGGCTCGCTAAGTGCCGGTGTCTCTCGACCCCAGTCACTGTCCGTATTCGCGCGGTGGACGCATTCGGCAGAATCGAGTACCTGCGCCCCGCCAATGATCGTCGTCGCCGACATCGGGCTCCTGCCCGTCTCACCGGACGCCGCAGAGGGCTTTTACCGCCTGGTGGCTGCCGCGACGGCGTATCTGCATCTGAGGCGTTCGAGGTGCGCCGAGATCGGCCGCGTGTAACCGATCGCCATTGGGCTGCCCATGGTGCGGGAGGCCCGCTCGTGCCCGTCATCCTTTTGCCCATGCTCTCGAACGCCAGGCGGGCCTCTTCCGTGCTCCGTGCCATGGCGGCGGCGACGATCGCCTTCTCGCCCGGGAGGAGTCGGAAGAGGTACGGCTGCGTGACACCGACACGCTTCCCAATCGCCTCGGCAGAGGTGCCGTAGTAGCCCTTGAGCGCGAACTCGCGATCGCAGTGCGCGGATGGCGCTCTCACGTCTCTCCTGCCTGCTCATCCGGCGCGTGTCGCCATGCCGGCGGGCACCGGTCAGCTCAACCCGAAGCCGGCCGGTGACGCGGCGCGGGATCAGTTCTGTGCTTGAGCTTGCACATTGGAAACCGATCGGTTTACAGTGAGGGGCAAGGGGAAACTGATCGGTTTCCAGGCGAGTTCGGGAGTGCACGATGACGACAAATCGGCCAGTGGCCCTCGTGACGGGTGCCTCCTCCGGCATCGGCAAGGAAACCGCGCTCGCGCTGGTCGCGGCGGGGTTCGAGGTGGCCGGCACAGGCCGCGACACCTCACGCGTCACCCCGCTCCAGGGTGTGACGTTCCTCGACCTCGACGTGGTCAGTGACAAGTCGGTCACCACCGTGGTCCAGCAGGTGATCGACCGGTTCGGACGGATCGACGTCCTGGTCAACAATGCCGGTATCGGCTCGATCGGCGCGGCCGAGGAGACCTCCCTCGCGCAGGCCCAGAGCGTCTTCGACATCAACGTCTTCGGGGTCATGCGCATGGTGAAGGAGGTCCTGCCGCACATGCGCGCCCAGGGGCGCGGGCGCATCATCAACCTCTCCTCAGTGCAGGGCTTCATCCCCGCCCCCTACATGGCCGTCTACGGCGCGTCCAAGCACGCGATCGAGGGCTACTCCCAGTCCCTGGACCACGAGGTCCGAAAGTACGGCGTCCGCTCGCTGCTCGTCGAACCCGCCTACACCAACACCGGCTTCGAGGCCAACAGCGCCAAGCCCGACACCCCCCTGCAGACCTACGCCGACCAGCGGCACATCTTCGACCGTCTTATGACGGAAGCGATCAAGGACGGCGACGACCCCGCCGTCGTCGCCAAGGCGATCGTCACGGCCGCCACCGACACCAAGCCGAAACTGCGCTACGCCGCCGGCCCCATGGCCGGACGCGCACGCATGCTCCGCTTCGTTCCTGCCTGGGTCCTGGACAAGCAGGTCCGCACGATGAACAAGCTCACCGGCTGACACCCGCCACCCCACGCACCCCGTCGCGCCGCCGAAACCGGGAGAGACCCATGTCCGAGCCCCTGCACTCCGCCGCCGCTACCGTCGCGAGATGGCGCTCCGCCGAGGAGCGCGGTGACGTCGACGCCGCGGTCGCCTGCCTGAGCCGGGACGTCGTGCTCAGCTCGCCGCTCACCGAGCAGTTCCGCTTCGAGGGATCTGACCAGCTGCGTGACTTCCTGACCTCGGCGTTCACGGCGGTCAAGGACGTCCGTTACCACACCCAGACCGGCGAGGGCGACACCTACGCGCTGGTCTACCGGGCGCGGGTGGGGTCCCAGTCGTTCGAGGAGGTGCAGTTGCTGCGGCTCGACGACGAGGCACGGATCAAGGAGATCACGCTCTTCGGGCGTCCGATGCCGGCCCTCACCGCCCTGATGACGACTCTGGGGCCGGAGCTCGCCCGCCAACAGGGCCGCCGGGGCCTCGCCGCGCTCATGCGCGCCAGCACCATACCCATCCACGCGATGGTCACCTTCGGGGACCGCAACATGGTCGCGAAGACCCAGCCGGCAGCCCGGTAGACCTGAGAGCACCAGGTCCACCGGCCGTTTGCCGCCGTTCCCCTTCGAGGAGTTGGCGGCAGCCGCGGGCGATGTCCCCGGCGGACAGCTTCAGGTCGCAGGAACGCACGAGGTACCTGCCGTCCAGGTGGGCTCCGGCTCGCCCTGACCACACGGGCGAAGCCGACTCCCGAGAGCGGCTGCTGGAGGCACCGTGCTCCACCGGCCACGGCAAAGTCCGGCCAATCCCCCCAGGCGCCGAGGTGATGCGGCAACTCGCCGCGTTTCCAGCAACTTGATCCAGCAGGAGACGCTCCCATGAAGCGACGTACGTTCCTTACGGCGACCACCGCGTCGCTGGCCGCCACCCCACTCGCCGTCCCCGCCTACGCCTCCGCGTCCCCCTCCGGCTCAACAGCCGGTCACTACGAGGTCGTTGCCCGCTTCTGGGGCGCGATGCCGACGGGTGTCACCGTCTCGCGCCGCGGCCGGGTGTTCGTCAACTTTCCCCGCTGGGGCGACGACGTCCCGTTCACCGTCGCCGAACTGCGCGGCGGGAAGCCGGTGGCCTACCCCGACGCCGAGGTGAACCTTCAGGACGCCTCCGACCTGGCCGGGCACTTCCAGTCGGTGCAGAGCGTCGTCGTCGACCCGGCCGACCGGCTGTGGATCCTCGACACCGGAAGCCCGCTGTTCGCCGGGTCCTCCTACGGCGGTCCCAAGCTCGTGGCGGTCGACCTGCGCACCGACCGGATCGTACGGAAGATCCTCTTCCCGCTCGAGGTGGTGCCGGCGAACAGCTACCCCAACGACGTGCGCTTCGACCTGCGGCGCGGCGCCGAAGGCACGGCGTTCATCACCGACTCGGGCGGCTCCAACGGCATCATCGTGGTCGACCTCGCCACGGGCCGCTCCTGGCGGCGACTGACCGGGCATCCCTCGGCGCTCCCGGACGCGCAGTTCCTTCCGGTCATCGAGGGCGAGCCCTTCATGGTCCGCCCCGCGGGCGGCGAGCCCACGTACTACGAGACCGGCTCCGACGGCATCGCCCTCAGCGCCGACGGCACGCGCCTCTACTACTGCCCGCTGTCCAGCCGCCGCCTGCACAGCGTGTCCACCGACGCCCTCGCCGACCCGGACGCCACGGACGCCGAGGTGGCGGCGACGGTCGAGGACCTCGGGTTCAAGCCGATGGCCGACGGCCTGGAAAGCGACGACAAGGGGCGGCTCTACGGCGGCGACCTGGAACACAACGCGATCTGGCGCAGGAGCCCGAACGGCACCTACCGCACCCTCGCCCAGGGACGCGATCTGCTCTGGGTCGACACCCTGTCCGTCGCCTCGGACCGGCACCTGTACGCCATCGCCAACCAGCTCAACCGGCTGTCGCCGTTCCACGAGGGCAAGGATCTGCGCCGCAAGCCCTATCTCCTGGTCCGCCTGCCGATCGACGCCGGGCCGGTCAGGCTCATGTGAACGACCGTCAGTAGATCGACGTCCGCCGCCTGTCCCACCCCTTGGCGACGACATCCGGTCCGGGTTCGGTCGCCGCTTTGCGGACACGGGCAGGCTCCTCGGCTTGAAATGTGGAAACCGATCGGTTTACGATGGCCGTGAAACCGACCGGTTTCATCGCCACGGAGTCCGGGCGGGGCACTGAATCCGTACCTCCGGTTCCCCGTCGCGGCGGTGTGTGCCGAGATCGAACGTTCCGAGGGTCGCCGCTCCGCAGCGAAGCTGTCCGGCCGTCTCCGGATGCGAGTGGGTTGACCGAGACCGGAGTAATGAGCCATGAGTGGGATTCCCCCCTTCCGCGTACTGCGCGCCAAACCCCTGTGGATCGCCAACGGCGTGATCACGGGCGTCCTCGCGCTGCTGTTCACCGTGTTCTACGTCGGCGCCAACATCGATCCCGTGGACCACATGAAGAATCTGCCCGTCGGTCTGGTCAACGCCGACAAGGGCGCTGCTGTCGGTGGCAAGCAGGTGAACCTGGGGGCACAGATCTCCGAGTCGATCACGAAGTCCACCGTGAGCGGAAACAAGATCGACTGGAAGGTGATGGACGAGAAGGAGATGAAGGAGGAACTCGGCAAGGGCAAGCTGTTCGGCGCGCTCGTCGTTCCCGCCGACTTCACCTCCGCCACCACCGCACTCACCGGCACCGCGACCGCCGGGGCCCCGACCCGTCCGACGCTGACGGTGCTGACCAACCAGTCCGCCGGCAGCGTGGGATCCAGCCTGGCCCGTACGGCAACAACGCAGGCGGCCGAGAACGCCTCGCTCCAGGTGGGCAAGGAGCTCACGTCCCAGGGCGGGACCGGGCAGGCGAAGCTGCCCGCCGCGGCACGCCTCCTCCTGGCCGACCCGGCCGCCATCACGGTCAAGGACGGCCATCCCCTCGACTCACACAGCGGCCTGGGCCTGACGGCGTTCTACTACGCGCTGGTCCTGGTGGTCTGCGGCATGCTCTCCGCCAACGTCATCAGCGGCCAGGTGGACCACGCCCTCGGCTACACCCACAACGACATGGGCCCGCTGCGCCTGCACCGCCCGCTGATCCGGGCCACCCGAGCGCAGACCCTCGCCATCAGCAGCACCCTCATGGTCGGCCTGTCCCTGCTGATGGGCACGCTGGTCATGGCGGGCGCGGTCGGCCTCATGGGCATGGACGCCTCCCACCTGCCGCTGCTGTGGTTGTACTCGGTGTGCGCCATCGCGGTCTCCGGGATCGGTGCGCTCACCCTCCTCGCCGTGTTCGGCACGCCCGGCATGCTGGTGGTCACACTGGTCTTCATCGGGATGGCGGTGCCGACGGCCAACGCCACCACGCCGATTCAGGCACTGCCCGGCTTCTACCGCTTCCTGGCGGAGTTCGAGCCGCTGCGGCAGATCACCGGCGGCATCCGCTCGATCCTCTACTACGACGCCCAGGCCGACGCCGGCCTGACCCGGGGCTGGATCATGATGGCCGTCGGCCTCGCGGCAGCCGTCCTCTTCGGCTTCGGCATGACCAGCTGGTACGACCACAAGGGGCTGCACCGCATCCCCGCCGGGACGGAGCCCGAGAAGACCGCCGCCCCGGCGTAGCGGAAGGCGGCTCACCCAAGAGAGGCGCGTGCACCATCAGGGCTCGGCAGCGGTCTCGCCCCAGCCGTCACCGAGCCTCTGAGGGGCCATCAGGCGTCCGCCCGGCGGCGGGCGTCTCCCCGACACCCTTGGAAACCGATCGGTTTCTATTTCGTCCGATTCGAGTTAACCTCGCGATATGACTACCGAAGTGAAGCAAAGCCCCCGGGAGCGGCTGCTGGAGGCAGCAGCCACGCTCACCTACCGCGACGGCGTCGGCATCGGCGTCGAGGCGCTGTGCAAGGCGGCGGGGGTGTCGAAGCGCTCCATGTACCAGCTGTTCGAGAGCAAGGATGAACTGCTGGCGGCGAGCCTGAAGGAGCGTGCCGCTGCCTTCGTGGCGAGGGCCCTGCCACCGGCAGATGATGGCCGTTCCCCACGCGAGCGGATCCTGTACGTCTTCGAGCGGGTGCAGTCGCAGGCGGGTGCGCCCGACTTCCAAGGCTGCCGGTACCTGGCTGTGCAGATCGAGCTCAAGGATCAGACCCACCCCGCGAGCCGGGTGGCACACCAGATCAAAGCCAACCTGACGGCCTTTTTCCGTTCCGAGGCCGAACGGGGTGGGGCGAGCAACCCCGACCTGCTGGCCCGGCAGCTCATCCTGGTCTTCGACGGAGCCAGCGCCCGCGCGGGGATCGGCGCCGACAATCTGACCGGGCTCGTCGCGCCCACTGTGACCACCCTGCTCGATGCGGCAGACATGCAGTGATCCACCCGTCTTCGGGCCGGATCTGCGACCGAAGCGCTCCTTCGGGTTGATGCCCGTCTCCGGCAGCCAGAGCAGCGCCTATGGCCTCACGCCCCTGTATGCCGACAATCGGAGAGGAGCTCGATGGCCGTAAGAGTGTTTGCCGAGCATGCCGCAAGCAGAGAAACTTGCGGTCTCGTGGACATCGGCACCCGGCGACAGGTGCACGGTTTCCCACAGTCTCATCCAGCCGGCCCGGACGAGCTCGCCCGTCTGGTCATCGCCCTTTGCCTCAGCGGCCGCGACGACGGCGTATCCCTGCATCTGCATCAGGAGCGTTTCGGGGAGCGCCGAGATCAGCTGCGCGTACGCGTCCTCCATGGCGCCCAGGGCCTGCTCGCTGCCCTCCACCCCGTCGGCCGGGCCGCTCGAAAGCCAGGCGGGTGTCTTCCATGCTCCGCACCAAAGCAGCGACGAAGATTGCCTTCTTGTCCGGGAACAGCCGGAAGAGGTACGGCTGCGTGAGCCGACGCGTTTGGCGATCGCCTCGGTGGAGGTGCCGTAGTAGCGCTTGAGCGCGAACTCGGCGATCGCTGCGCGGGTGACGCGCAGGGCTCTTGTGGCGGCCGACCGCCATGAGCCGGGCTCCTGTCTGCCGCGCGTCACAAACAGCGCTGCGCCCCACCTTGGGCGAGACGCCGCAGCCGCCGCCGCGCAGCCCGATCGGCCTCGGCGTCCAGACGGCGCCACTCCTCACGTCACCCCGCTGACCTCCGCCTGACGCCCAGGCAGGCCACGTCGATCACTGTCGGTGGGCTCACGGCTTCACCGGCCTGCGGCGGGCGAGTACGGACGTCGCCGATGGACACGCGGCCGGCCAGTCCCTGAAGCCTGGGCGCCGCCCGACTCCACTTCGACCCGGCGTGCCGCAGTCACCCGGTGCTCAACCCGACTTGCATGACAAAACCGATCGGTTTACGGTGATGAAACCGATCGGTTTTCATCTTCGTGGAGGCAGTCATGACAGCAATCAAGGGCGCCAACGTCTTCGTCACCGGAGGCAGCCGCGGCATCGGCAAGGTGCTGGTCGAGGAGCTCTACGCACGCGGTGCCGGCAAGGTCTACGCCACGGCCCGTGACCCGCGCACGGTGACGCACCCCGGTGCCGTTCCGCTGGCGCTCGAGGTCACGGACCCCGCGTCCGTGGCGGCGGCCGCCGAGCAGGCCCAGGACGTCACCATCCTGATCAACAACGCCGGCGCCTCCGTCCGCGCCTCGTACCTCAACTCCCCGATGGAGGACGTGCGCAGGGATCTGGAGACCAACTTCTACGGGCCGCTGCTGATCACCCGGGCCTTCGCGCCGGTCATCGAACGCAACGGCGGGGGCCACATCCTCAACGTCCACTCCGCTCTGTCCTGGCTGGCCGACGGCACCCCATACGGCGCCTCCAAGGCCGCCCTGTGGTCGCAGACCAACTCCCTGCGCCTGGAGCTGCAGCCGCGCGGCATCGCGGTGACCGGGCTCCACATGGCCTATGTGGACACCGACATGACCTCGGGTGTCGACGCGCCCAAGGCCGACCCCCGCGACATCGCCGTGGCCGCGCTCGACGGCATCGAGACGGGAGCGCACGAGGTGCTGGCCGACGACACCACCCGCTGGGTCAAGTCGCAGCTGTCCGCCGACCTGGAAGCCATGTACGCCCAGCTGGCGAAGTAGTAGCACGCACCTACGCATTTACCGCACTTGGGCACTTCAAGGAGATCCGCGTGGTCTTCCGCCGCCTCCTGGTCGGGGCCTCCGGCAACAACCCGCTCGGCAGGGAGCCCCGCCCGGATACCCGACGGTTTGGGCCTCCTGGACACCATGCCGGATTCGCCCGTCATCCCGGCCTGGCTGACGGAGGACGACATTCCGGCGTACGTCGAGGACTTCGCCCTGCACGGCGAGCCGGCGTTCATCGGAGCCTTCAACTGGTACCGGAACATCGAACTGCTCGCTTCCTTCGGGGGCGCGGGATCGACGTCCCTGCGCTGTACGTGGTGGGGTGGGGGAGCGCGACATGGTCACCGCCCTGCGTAGCCCGGGCGGGAGCAAGCCGCTGAGCGCCGTAGCGCAACTGCACGGCCCGGTGGTACTGCCGGGCTGCGGCGACTGGACACAACAGGAACGTCCCGCCGAGGTCAACGCCGCATTCTCGACTTCCTCGCTCGCATCGACGGCCCGGCACCACAATGACGCTCCGCAGAATCCGCCCGGCGGGCACCGTCCGGACAGAGCAGGGGCCGCGGCCCACGCGCACGTGGCCGCCAACCTTGACCGCTTCGCTTTCACCGACGGGTTCGCCATGTTCAAGAAGGGCTTCCAGCGGACCGCCGTAACCACGCAGGGCACTGCTTGCACCCCAAGCAGCCCATGACGGTCACCGACCGCCTCCCGGGCTTTCCGTACCGCTGATTCACCCCAACCAGAAGAGGACGCACTGATGCCACAGCGCAAGCCCATCCTGATCACCGGTGCCGCCGGCGCGGTCGGTGGTGTGAGCCGCACGATGGTCGACATGCTGCTCGAACAAGGGCACCCGGTGCGCGCGTTCGTGCGCCAGGACGACGAACGCGCCGATGCGCTCCGCCAGACAGGAGCCGAGGTCTTCGTCGGCGACCTGCTCGACATCGCCGACGTGACCGCCGCGTTGAATGGCGTCCGGCGCATCTACTTCAGCATGAGCCTGTCGCCGTACTACACCGACGCCGTCGGCCTGATGGCCGCGGCGGCGAGGGCTCAGGGCGACATCGAGGTCTTCGTCAACATCTCCGAGTACGAGCAGTCCTTCATGACGTTCGAGAGGATGACCGCGTCGGAGGAGGAACGGCGTGCCTGGCTCGGCGGGCTGATCACGCAGTGGTCGCCGCAGCAGCGGGCGCACTGGGTCGCCGAGCGGATGCTGGAGTGGTCCTGCCTGCCGACGGTGAACATCCGGGCGGCCATGTTCGTCGAGAACCCCCTGATGACCTGGCTGGCCCTGGGTCCGCTGAGCGAGGGTGAACTGCGCCTGCCCTTCGGCCCTCACCGGCTCGCGCCCATCGCGGGTTACGACGTGGCGGAACTGTGCGTGAAGATCCTGGCCGACCCGGAACCGCACATCTCGAAGTCCTACGAGCTCAACGGCCCGGAGCTGAAGGACATGCACGGCTTCGCGGAGGACTTCTCGGCCGTGCTGGGACGCCCGGTCACCTACGTCCCCGTAGAGGTCGAGACCTGGAACGAGACCTACATCGACAGCGCCGACGCGCTGGCCGCGGTCCCGCACACCGTCGAGCACCTGAAGACCCTGACCCGGCTGATGGGCTGCGGAGCCTACCGCGGCGTCACCGACCAGCTGGAAACCCTCCTCGGACGCCCGCCGAAGACCGTCCGCTGGGCATTGCGGAACCACCCGCTCATCCAGAAGCTGGCATCCGCCTGAGCCGCTGAATGATCCGGGCCCCCTCTCGCTCCCGGATTCCACCCTTTTGTGCGATGGCTCAAGGCAGGAGCGACATGCTGTCGCTGGCTCATGTGCCTGATGCGGCCTGCGCGGAAGGCTCGCAGACTTCATACATGTGCGGGCGCTGTCGGGTACGTTTGGTGATCTTGACTCTTTTCGCACTTCGCCGTGGCGCCCGTGCTGGATCAGTGCTGGATGCGCGGGCATTTCCGCAGGTCAAAGCCTTATGGTGGAGTTCCGCTTCAACGTGTAGCGAGTGAGGTACCACCACGTCGCTGATCTCGCAAACATGCAAGTCAATAGGGGTCTGGCCCTTCAGGGTCAGGCCCCTGGATTTTTACCGTGCTGGATGGGTGCTGGATTTTCTGACCTCTCGTCACCTGTCATCACCCCTGCTCATCCCTACCGTGCTCGATGTGTGCTGGGAAGGATGAGAGCGCCCGTGCTGGGGTGTGCACTGCCTAGGTGTGCTGTCCGGGCAGGTTGGTGATGGTGGCCAGCCCGCTGTCAGCCACCGGGTAGCCGGACTTGCTATCAGTTGTGATCTTGAGCCGCGAGCGAAGTGCTCTTGGGCGGAGACGATCTCCTTCTCGTTCGCCTGGTCCCAGCCGACCAGCACGTCAGGCACCGAGCGGAAGCCTGCGTACGTCGGGGATGGGTCACCTCCACCAGGGTGGCCGCAGCCTTGATGACCCAGAGGTCGTCGGCTCGGGCCAGCGCGAGCCATCCCGTGACGGACCGGTCACGCAGCACGGCCTTGGAAAGCCCCTCACTGTCCAGGACCAGCGTGCCGCCGGGAATGGCGGGGGAGCGGGTCACGCGGCGCTCGCCCCGCCTTGGGACTGCTGCTGCCGGGCCTGGTGGAGCTGATCGCGAGCGCCCGGATCTCCGACCCGCAAAAGCCCCCGCACCGACAGCTGATCAAAGAAGGCCCAGGCCGCTCAGGAGTGATTCCAAACGAGCGTATAGCGCCAGAACAGCCGTCGTCGGAGCCGCGCTCCGGGGAGGACGTCTCTGGCTTCACGGACAATGTCGTCGAAGGTCATGTCCGCTGAGCGAGTAGAGGCAGTCATGGATGCTGGCCGGGGCGCTGGACGCCCCTTGTTCTTCAGCCAGCCCATGGCGGCGTTGGCCGGAATGGCGGCGACACCGAGCAGGTGATCCACAGGGGTCTGGGCGCGGGAGAGGCCGACGATCACCAAGGTCCCTCCCGGCGCCAGGTGGCGGCGGAAACAGGTGAGGGCCTGGGCGAAGGGCATGTGGTGGATCGTGGCGACGCACGTGATGACGTCGTAGGAGCCGGCAGGGAACTCGGCTACCGCATCCGCGACGGTGAAGGTCACGGGAAGCACATCAGGAGTCAGCTCCTGGGCCTGGGCGGTGATTGCCGGATCAGAATCGACTGCCGTCACAGCGGCGGCGCGTCTGGCCAGGAGCCTTGCGAGGTCACCGCTGCCGGAGCCGATGTCGAGGGCGTGGTTGAAGCGTTTCGGCAGTTGCCGAAGGATCCAGCGGTGGTAGTGGGCGTTGTGATCCCACGGGTAGGCGGCATTGAACCGTTCAAGAGCACACAGGAGACGAGGCGACAGGATCTTCACGCACCCAGTCCACCAAGTCCCGGCAGTAAGCACGCCCCGTTCCGGAACAAAGATCAACCGCTTCACGGACTGCCGGACTCGGCCCAAAGAGGCGAGTTGCGTCAGGCGGTACATGCCCTTCCTGCTGCCGCCCGCGAGCCGCTCGCCGCTCGACCGCCTCCAGCCGCCGCCCGCCACCCAGCGCGGCCTGCGCTGCCGGGCTCGGCCGCATGTGCCCCAGGCTCGCCCGGCGGCCGGAGGAATTTCGTTCGCCGTCTCAGGTAATCGCTTCTAGCCTGCGTTGGGTGATGACAGCTGAGGATGTGTTGTCTGTCTTGGCCCTGCTGCAAAGCGCGCGGGTTGACGTCTGGATCGGCGGAGGCTGGGGGATCGATGCTTTGATTGGCGAGCAGACCCGGGGGCATCGCGACCTGGACTTGATGCATCGGAAGGATCATGAAGCCGCAGTCATGGCGGCCCTGTCCAGGGTGGGTTTCGAAGAGAGCCTGGACTGGCGGCCTGTCCGGTTCGTCGTAACGGATCTGGGCGGCCGAGAGATCGACCTTCACCCGCTGGTCTTCGCCGAGGACGGCTCAGCAGCGCAGGCATCGTTTGAGCCGGAGCGACCGTTCATGTATCCCTCCTCATGCTTTGTGACGGGCGTCATCAGCGGAACGACCGTCCCGTGTCTCTCAGCTGAGCAGCAGGTTTACTTCCACCAGGGTTATGAGCCATCCGATCGTGATCGTCACGACATGGCCCAACTCCGCCGAGTCTTCGGGATCTTCACTCATTTTTGATCCGGTCAGCGAGACGAGCATCGCTTTCCCAGCGCCTGGCGCTATTCCATTTCGGCCCCGGACTTCCCTCAGCGAGGCAACTTCGGTGAGGGATCGCCATGGCGTCGGTCGTACGCAACGTGCAGGCTTCACGGAAGTTGATCCAGGCCCGAGATGTGACAGCGCCCGATCCTCGTCGGCACGGATTCCACCGGCAGGCCCTGCTGACCGTTCGGTGGCATGCTGTGCCCTTGTCCTCGTAGGCGGCTTCCGCTTGTAGGGGGAGGCTGGCATCGGTCAGGCGGTCAGGCGAAGCGGGTCAGACGGTCACGCGGTCATGATTGCTGAAGGTGTTGAGTCCGGTGACAAGGCTGTGATGTGTGGAAGGAGGTCGTGGACCCCTTCAACGAGGAGCAGCTCTCCGTGGTCAGCCTCACCAACTGCTTCAACCGCATTCGCACCACCATCGAGGAGCTCCTCGGCACCACCTGGTGACCGGCGCTGCTGATCTGCCGTCAGGACCAAGGTGCTTGCCCGTCCGAGCGACGGTGCTGGTGGTCGTGGTCCGCCGCCACCGGCACTAATGCCCGGCGGTACGTGTGGTGAGGTCCTCGTCCGTGATGGGGCGGACCACCCGGCAAGGGGTTCCGACCGCGACGGTCATCGGGGGAATGCTGTGGCTGACGACGCTGCCGGCGCCGATGACCGATCCGTATCCGATACGGACGCCGGGCAGGACCACCGCGTTGCTGCCGATCCACACCTTGTCCTCGATCACGATCGGTTCCGAGAACCGCCCGAAGTCCGCGCGTCGCGAGGGATGCACCGGGTGTCCCGTCGTGGTCAGTGTCACGCTGGGCGCGATCATGACACCGTTGCCTATGCGGATGTCCACGTCGTCGACGAAGGTGAGGTTCACGTTCCCGAAGAAGTCGTCGCCGATGTGGACGTTGCTGCCGAACCCGGCGTGGAACGGCGGCAGCAGCACCGTGCGTTCACCGACCGAGCCGAAGATCGCGACAAGCAGCGATCGGCGTTTCTCCGTGTCGCCCGGTGGTGTGTGGTTGTACTCGAAGATCTGCTCGGTGCGGCGCCGAGGGGCCTGGAAGGCCGCTTCCGACTCCGTGTAGACCAGCCCCTTGGCGATCCGGGCCAGGACTCCTTCCTCGTGAGCATGCGTCACAGCGGAACGCTCCCTTCGTCCAATCCCTTGGGCACAAGCTCAGCGTGCCCTGCTTGACCGTGCGTCAGGCACAAGATCATCTGGCACTCGCAGAAGTCTGCCGCACTTCACTCCGCAGCCAAGCCGTTTCACCGAAGTCATTCAGAAGGTGATCAGTTAAAGCACTGCGGGGCGCCGTTACTCCCGACGGTGGACAGCGCGTTCATCGGCGGATCGATGCGATGAGGCGTCGTAGCGCGGCGTGGGCGGGTGGGCCCCACGTGGCCTTGCCGCCGGGGCGGCCATGAAGGCCGGCCTCTCCGATGAGGATGCCGCTGAGGGCTGACAGCACCGCCCAGCCGCGGGCGCGGCGCAGCGTCGCGGCGTCCACCACCGGCTGGTAGGCGTCATGGAAGCGGTCGGCGGCCCCGTCCGGCAGCAGTATCCAAGGGGCGGCGAGATCGCAGGCCGGATCGCCCGCGCAGAGGTCGCCGAAGTCGATCACGCCGCAGAAGGTGCCGTCCGCGGTGAGGACGTTGGCCGGATGCAGGTCGCCGTGGAGCCACAGCGCCGGGCCCGCCCACTCGGGCGCGGTAAGGGCGTCTTCCCAGACTGCGCGGACGGCATCCGGTTCGGGGAGCAGCTCCAGCTCGATGGCCGCGGCGAACTGCTCGGCGAATTGCTCGGCACGGTCGGCCAGTGGCCCCCCGCGGCCACGACCGGCGGGTGCCCCGCCGGGGGCAGGTCGGTGAAGGGCCGTCAGGAAGGCGGCCAAGGTGCCGGCCGCCTCCGCGGCACGTGTGGAGGGAGTGCGGTCAGCAGGCGAGCCGGGCACCCAGGTGGTGACGATCCAGGGTCGCGGAAACCGTTCGGAGGGCTCGCCGAGGCGCTGCGGGACGGGAACGGGCAGGGGAAGGCGCGGGGCGAGAGCGGGTAGCCAGGCGTGCTCCTTACGCAGCAGGGCGTCCGCGGACTGCGTCGCCCAGGGCAACCGGACGGCAAGGTCGTCGCCGAGCCGCCACAGCTGGTTGTCCCAGCCACGCGCGCCGAGCTTCAGGGGACGACCGGCCAGGTCAGAGTGCTGGTCGAGCAGCAGGTCCCGGACCAGATCTGCGGTGATGTCGATCTCGGTATGGGTCATTCGGAGCCACGGTAGTCGGACGCTGGCCCGGGCGTTTGTGCCGCCCAGCACGCAGTGCCGCTCACCATCCTCACTTCCTGAAGTGGGCACCGCACGGTAATGCCCGTCGGCGGCTGGTTCCCTCTCGGCCGTCCTGCGAAGGGAGGAAGAGACACAGGCTGGCATTATCGGGGCGGGCCAGGTTTGGTGAGGATTGCTTCCATTGCCCCTTTCTTGGCGCCTGCCTTGCCGAGAGCCGCGCGCCGGAGGCCGCCCCTGGGCGACCGGCGCGCGGACCTGCGGCTCGTCACCGCCAGATGGACTTCAGCTGCCACGCCTGCATGTGGTCGAGGGTGGCGGTGCCGTCTTCGGCGAAGACCTCGACGCCGGTGCTGGAAGGGTCGGGGAAGATCTGGTCCGTGATCACCGCTTCGCCGTTGCCGCCGAAGACCTCGACGGACGACCAGTCGACCAGGATCCGCAGCTTCACCTTGCCGTTCTTGGCCTTCAGGGGGGCGGTCTGTATGCCGGGGAAGGTGCTGTTGAAGTCGCCGACGCCGGAGCGGGTGCGGTCGACGTACAGCTCCTGGGTCGTGGTGTCGTAGCCGATGACGGTCTCCTCGCCTCCGGCGCCGGTGCGCACTTTCAGGCCGAAGCGGTCGGCGTCCTTGAGGGAGAAGGTCGCCTCGATGTCGAGTGCCTTGCCCTTGGCCGTGGGGCCGATCAGGGGCTTGGAGGTGCTCTCGACGGTGACGCCGGACGCCGTGGCCGGGCGCTTGTTCCGGAGGGACTCCAGGCTGCCCACCGGCTTGCTGGTCAGCCGGATCTGGCCGTTGATCGTGCGCAGTGCCATTTCCCGGGGAACACTCTGCGCGCTGCGCCAGGGGGAGGTGGGGATGGAGCCGGCGTAGTCCCAGTTGTTCATCCAGCCGATCATGTAACGCTTGCCGCCCGGTGCGTTCTCCCAGGAGACCGCCGCGTAGTAGTCCTTGCCGTAGTCGGTCCAGTCGGCGCGCTGTACGACGGAGAGGGCGGGCTTGTCAGCGGCGGTGAACTGGTCGGCCATGACGTGGCCCCAGCCGGTGGTGTTCATGTCGCGGATCTGGATCTGTGCCTTCTTGCCGAGGTAGGGGCGCATGTCGAACGACGCCCAGTCCAGGGTCTCGCTGTCGGCGCCGGTGGCGCTGCGGACGACCTTGCCGTCGACGATCAGATTGACGGACGTCTCTGTGGAGACGCGCTGGGCCTGGGTGTCGGACAGCACGATGTGGTCGACGTTGAGGTGGCCCCAGCCGCCGGTGTTGTCGTCGACGATCCTGATCTGTGCCTTCTTGCCGGTGAGGTCACCGACGTCCCAGGAGGCCCAGTTGAGCGCCTCGGCGTCCTTTCCGGTGGAGCTGCGGACGACTTGGCCGTCCACGAGGAGCTCGACGGCGGTGGGGTTGTCGGAGCCGGCGGGGTGGTTGCCGCCGCCGATGAGGAAGTTGATGTGCTTCTTGTCGATGGTGAACTCGGGCGACGTGAGGGTGCCGGTGGTGGAGTCGCCGTTCAGGAAGGTGTTGACCAGCCCGTCTCCCAGGAAGCCGGAGACCTGCCCCTGGCTGGGGAGGGTGCCGGTGGCCGGTGCGGTGCCGAAGGCGTCCCCGGTCGCCGTCCAGCCGCCGTACGTTCCGCCTTCGAAGTCGGCGAGGACCGTGCCCTCGGGCGGAGACACGTCCAGGACGGTTCCGGCCTCGTGCTCATGCCGCCCGCCACCGACCTTGAAGTTCAGGTAGGGGCTGTTGACGGTGAAGGAGGGGGAGGTGAGGGTGCCGGTGGCGCCGTCGCCGCCGTGGAAGCTGTTGGCGAGACCCTTGCCGTCGAAGCCGGTGACCGCCCCCTGCCAGTCCACCGCCCCGGTCGCCGGCCCCTGACCGAACGCGGTTCCGGTCGTCGTCCACGAACCGAAGTCGGTGCCCTCGAAGTCCTGCACCACCGTGCCGGTGGGCGGGGTGTAGGTACCCTTGTCCTCGGCGCTGAACGTCTTGCCGTCGAAGTCGCCGATGAAGTATTGCGAGCCCGAACCGCCCGCGAAGCCACCGGGGTTGATGTTGACGACCAGGACCCACTTGATGTTGTTCTTGTCCCCGTCGACCGCGAGGGGGAACAGGTCGGGGCACTCCCACACGCCGCCCGTCGCACCGGCCGGCCCGAACTCGCTCTGAAGCTTCCAGTCCTTGAGGTTCTTGGACGAGTAGAACCGCACCTTGTGCTCGGCGGACAGCGACACCGTCATCAGCCAGCTCTTGGTCGGCGCGTACCACTGCACCTTGGGATCGCGGAAGTTGTCGGAGCCGATGTCGATGACGGGATTGCCCTGGTACTTGGTCCAGGTGCGGCCGCGGTCGGTGCTGTAGGCGAGCGACTGGGCCTGCTTGCCGCCGTTCTTGTAGGCGCTGGTGTAGATCGCCACCATGGGCGGGTTCTTCTTCGTGCCGAAGCCGGTGGTGTTGTTCCAGTCGACGACCGCGCTGCCGGAGAACACCATCTCCTCGTCGTCGTGCGACAGGGCGAGCGGCAGGTGCTTCCAGTGCACGAGGTCCGTGCTCACCGCGTGCCCCCAGGACATGTCGCCCCAGGAGTTGCCGTTCGGGTTGTACTGGTAGAAGAGGTGGTATTCGCCCTTGTAGTAGACGAGGCCGTTGGGGTCGTTCATCCAGTTCTTCTGCGGGGTGAAGTGAAACTGGGGTCTGTAGGTCTCGGTGTATGTCGGGGTGTCCGCGGCGACGGCCTGGGGAGCGAGCGGGGCTGCGGACAGGGCGCAGACGGTCGCCACCGCCGCCATCATCCGTATGCGGGCATGCCGGGATACGCGTACTGAGCTCATGGTGTCTCCTAGTCCCGCGGCTCGTCGGCGCAGGGCTGACTGCGGCCCCCGCGCGGCGGACCGAAAAGTGACATCCCAGTGGCGTCGACGTCCACGCAGCCGACTGGGGTGTCATGACGACTTGTGTCATCGATGACAGCGAGTGCCCGATTATGAAGCGCAGTCCGGCCAGTGCGTCAACGGTTCGGGCGCGATTGCTCCGGGACGTGCCTGGGGTCTGCAGGGCGTCGTCGGCGGTCGCGAACCGCGTCAACGAGTTCGGCCATGGCGGTCCGGGTCGTCAACCGTGCGGGTCAGAGCGGTGATTGGGTGGCGAACAGGCTGGCTTCCGCGGCATTGCGCGAGAGCGAGATCGGCCTCGTTGACGAGTTGTTTCCGGGGTGTTGACCGGTCGGGCCTCTCGGTGCTTCACTTCCGGAACCGGTACCGAAACCGGTTCCGGGACCGCTTCCGGTACCGGTTCCATGGGTCTCTGTACGATCGCCTTCGGTGCGGGAGGAAGTCTTCCGCCTCTGCATGAAGGGAGGGGAGGTGACATGGGAGTCACAATCGCCGACGTGGCCGAGCGGGCCGGCGTCAGCAAGACGACGGTCTCGCGGGTGCTGAACGGCAAAGGCGAGATCAACGAGAACACCGTCGTGAAGGTCCGCAAGGCGATCTCGGAGCTCGGCTATGTGCCGAGCGCCGGGGCAGTGGGACTCGCACGCGGCACGACCCAGATGATCGGCATGCTGGTCCCTGACATGGCCTGGGCCTGGGCCGGCATCGTGCAGGCGGTCGTCGAAACGCTGGAGACCGACGGCTTCGGACTGCGCATGCTGACCTGGAACCACGGTGAGGAGTCACTGCGCAGACTGGGTCTGCAGGTCGCCGCCAAGTCCTTCGACGGTCTGCTGGTGATAGAGCCTGAGGGGGCCCTCGGATCCATCACGGAACTGCACGAAGCGGGGCTGCCGGTGGTACTGATCGACGACCGCTTCCAGCGGCCGGGATTCCCCTACGTGGCCACCACCAACCGGGAGGGCGGTGAGCAGGCGGCACGCCACCTGCTGGACCTCGGCCGCCGCCGTCCTCTGGTGGTCACCGGTCCCGAGGAGTACGGCTGTACTCGGGAACGGCTGGACGGCTTTGTCGATGTCTATGCGCAGGCCGGGATCGATCTCGACTCGCGCAGCATCATCGGCGGTGACTTCCTGTTCGAGACCGCCCGGAGCGCGGTCGCGCAAGCTCTCGCGGACGGCGTGGAGTTCGACGCGGTCTTCGGGCACAACGACCCCTCGGCGGCCGGTGTGCTCGCGGCCTTGCATGAGGCCGGCCTTCGGATACCGCAGGATGTCGCTGTGGTGGGCTTCGATGACGTCGAGCTGGCGTCGTACACCTATCCGGCGCTGACCACCATCCGTCAGCCGATGCGGGAGATGGGTGAGGCGGCGGCGCGTCTGCTGCTCGACCACGTGCGCAGATCACCGGAGGCCGCACTCTCGCGCATCATTCCCACCAGCCTCGTGGTCCGGGGTTCGACGTTGGAGCCAAGCTCGAACTGACGTGACGTCATCGCGATGCGCAAGTGATGCGCCTCGCAGCCGGGCGGTGCGTTGCCGGTGACGCACCGCCTCCCGTCTCCCTGAAACCCCGGCGAACCTCTTCGGCCTCGCCTTCCTCGTACCCGTAGCGGGCTGCGCCTGCGTTCACGCGGCACCGCCCACCTGCACCTCTCCGCTCGCGCGTTCCCGATCCGGGACACCGAACGGTGCGCCTGGCACACCTTGGCCCGGCCGCTACCCACTCCGAGGCGGATGCTCCAGCCGCGACCTGCGGCCGACCGCCGATGCCGCTTTCACCACAGACGGTCTCCCCTTTGTGGGCCGACCCATCCGGGTGCCGGCCCGCTCCCACCTTTCGCCGCCCCCCGCGCCTGTATCGCTCAAATGGCAAGGAGCCGCACGATGCGTACCACCACCCGTCACGCTGTCAGAACCGTCCAGACCCTGTGCGTCACCGTCACGGCCGCCCTGGTGGCCACCGGCTGCGGCCGGAGCGAGGATTCCGGCCCCGGCAAAGACGCACCCGCCGAGATAGCCGCGGGCAAGGCCAAGGGGACAGTGGTCATGTGGTCCATGGGTGACCCCGACGCCGACCTGAAGAAGCTGGCCAAGAAGTTCGAGCAGGAGAACCCGGACGCGACCGTCAAGATCACAGCGGTCCCGTGGAGCGCCGCCCACGACAAACTGACCACTGCGGTCGCCGGCGGCAACACCCCGGACATGTCCATGGTCGGGAGCACCTGGATGGCCGAGATGGCCGCCATGAACGCCTTCCAGGCCACTCCGTCGTCGATCAAGTCGTCGGACTTCTACCCCGGCCAGTGGGACACCACCAAGTACAAGGACACCTCCTACGGCGTCCCGTTCATCGCCGACACCCAAGCGATCTACTACCGGACCGACATCACCACGAAGGCCGGCATCAAGGGCGCCCTGGCGGGCGACCGGGCCGGATTCCTGAAGGACCTCAAGGCCATCCAGGCCACCGCCGGCAAGGAGAACCCCAAGCTTCGCCACGCCAGCGGGCTGGTGATGGGCTTCAACTCCTGGATTTTCTGGGTGCCGATGGTCTGGCAGCAGGGCGGTGACATCTACGACGCCAAGACCGGGAAGTTCACCTTCGACTCGCCCGAGGTCGCCAAGGCACTGGAGTACTACGCGAGCGTCCCGAAGCAGGGCCTTGCGCCGACCGACAGGGCGGACAACGTGCAGGGCTTCAGGGACGGGCTGATCGCCGTCTACCAGGAGGGTGCGTGGGCAGGCGGCAGCTTCCACAAGGACGCCCCGGAACTGGACGGCAAGTGGAAGACCATGCCGGTGCCGTACTCCGAGCAGCCCTCCGGGTTCTCCGGCGGCAGCGACCTGGCGGTGTTCAAGGACGCCAAGAACCCCGACGCGGCTTGGAAGTTCGCCCTGTTCCTGACCGAGCCTGCCAATCTCGCGGCCTATTCCAAGGCCACCGGCAGCCTGCCCCCTGCGCCCCAGGCGTGGACTGAGGGCAAGCTGACCGAGGACGAGAACATGAAGGCGTTCGCCGAGCAGCTCGAGGTCAGCAAGGCGCCGCCCGCCATCACGACCTGGCAGCAGATCGCCGACGCCATCGACTCCGAACTGGAGAAGCTGATCCTCGGCAAGGCCACCGTCGCCGAGGTGCAGAAGACGCTGCAGTCCAAGGCCACCAGCATCGGCACGGGCCGCTGAGCGCCACCGCCATGAGCACCCCTCGTAGGGACGGATGACATCCATGTCCACGAATACGCTCCCCGGGCGGGGCGACACAGGCAAGCGGAGCACCGGGGGGCCGGAGCGGAGTGCCGATCGCCGACGCCTCACGCTCCGGAGCCCGGCGCGCGGCAGGCAGGCCCGGGCCGCCTGGATCCTCGCCGGGCCCTTCCTCGCGCTGTTCGCGGCCTTCATGCTGCTGCCGGTGGTGTGGTCGCTGCTGATGAGTTTGACCGACACTCAGAGCGCCGACCTGCGCACCCCTTTGAGCGTGTCGTTCGTCGGCTTCGACAACTACGTCCGGCTCTTCCAGGACGATCAGTTCTTCACAGCTCTGCGCAACACCGCCGTGTTCGTCCTGGTGGCGCTGCCCCTGACGCTGGCCGCCGGGCTCGCGGCGGCGGTCGCACTCAACAGCGGCATCCAACGCTTCCGGGCCGTCTTCCGGGTCGGCTTCTACCTGCCGGTGATCACCAGCATCGTGGCCGTCGCCGTGGTGTGGAAGACGCTCCTCGAACCTCGCGCGGGACTGGTTAACCTCGTTCTGGGCTGGTTGGGGATCGACGGCCCGGCCTGGCTGGCGGACACCCGCTTCGCCCTGCCCGTCATGATCCTGATGGCCGTATGGCGCAACCTCGGCACCGTCATGATCATCATGCTGGCCGGGCTGCAGTCCGTGCCCCAGTCCCTGATGGAGGCGGCCGAACTCGACGGCGCCGGACCCTGGCAGCGGTTCTGGCGCGTCACCTTCCCGCTCCTGCGTCCCGCCCTGCTGCTGACCGCCGTCACCACCGGCATCGGCTACCTGCAGTTCTTCGACGAACCGTTCGTCATGACCGACGGCGGCCCGCTGGACTCCACCCTGTCGGCCACGTTGTACGCCTACAAACAGTTCGGCAACGGCAATTACGAGATGGCGTCGGCCGCCAGCTACGTCATCTTCGTCCTCATCGTGGCGCTGACCGTGCTGCAGTTCCGCGTGCTGCGAGACAAGGACTGACGACCCATGAGCACCCTCTCCACCCTCCCCACGGCACAACCGGGCACGGACCGCATCCTCAGGCGCCGCCGCATCCGCCAGACCTGGGGCCAGCCCTGGCTGTATCTGCCGCTCGCGGGCGCCCTGCTGCTGATGATCGCGCCGTTCCTGTGGATGCTGTCCGGCTCCTTCAAGCCCGAGGCCGACATCCGCAAGGTGCCGCCCGTCCTGCTCCCCACGGCGCCCACGACCGCCAACTACGGTGAGCTGTTCAGCACGCTCGACTTCACGAGCATGTTCGCCAACTCCGTGATCGTGGCCCTCGCCGTCACCGCCGGGAACCTCATCTTCTGCTCGATGCTCGGATACGCCCTGGCCAAGCTGGAGTTCCGCGGACAGCGCGCCGTTTTCCTGCTGGTCATGGGGACGCTCATGATCCCCGGCCTGGTCACCTTCGTTCCCCTGTACGTGCTGGTGTCCAACATGCAGCTGACCGGTTCGATGCTCGGGCTGATCCTGCCGTTCCTGGCCGGCCCCTTCGGGGTGTTCCTGATGCGGCAGTTCATCTCCACCCTGCCCGACGAGCTGATCGACGCCGCCCGCGTCGACGGCTGCGGCGAACTGGCCATCTTCGCGAAGATCATCCTGCCGCTGACCAAGCCGGCCCTCGCCACGCTGGGGATCATCACCTTCCTCGGCTCCTGGAACAACTTCCTGTGGCCGCTGGTCGTGGCCCAGAACGAGAGCCAGTACACCCTCCCCGTCGGCCTCGCCCTGGCCAGCAGCGGGCAGTCCTTCACCCGCTTCGGCATCCTGCTTGCCGGCGCCGTGGTCGTCCTGCTGCCGGTGATGATCGTCTTCCTGCTCTTCCAGCGCCAGTTCGTGGCCGGCATCGCCACCACCGGCCTGAAGTGACACCCCGGCTTCCGCCCCGCCGCCCCGTGCCGTGCCTGCCCCGCCCAGGGCGGCGGGCGGACGGCACGCGAGCCCCGCCGCGCAGGGCGGCAGCGTTCGCGCGACGAAGCACTCACGTCGCCCAGCAACTCTCTGATCTGTGACGACTCATCTCTTGGAGAACACCGTGGGACAGCCGGTCCACTCTGCCGTGTACCTGGATCCGGAAGCGTCCGTGGAAGCGAGAACCGACGACTTGCTGTCATGGATGACCTTGCCGGAGAAGGTCGGGCAGTTGCTGATGCTCGACGCACAACACGGGGACCTTGCGGACATCGTGTCGGCCAAGCTGGCCGGATCGGTCCTGCATGTGTCTCCCGCGCTGATGCCTCAGGCCATGGAACTGGCCCGGCAGACACGGCTCGGCATTCCGTTGCTGACCGCCGAGGACGGCATCCACGGCCACTCCTTCTGGCCGGGCGCGACCATCTTCCCGACCCAGCTGGCCATGGCCTGCACCTGGGACCCCGCCCTGCTCCACCGGGTGGCCCGCGTGGCCGCCACCGAGATCGCGGCGACCGGAATCCACGGGACGTTCTCCCCGGTGCTGTGCATCACCCGGGACCTGCGCTGGGGCCGGATCAACGAGACGTTCGGCGAGGACCCGTTCCTGATCGGCGAACTCGGCGCGGCGATGGTGCGCGGCTACCAGGGCGACGGCCTCGGCGACCCGACAGCCGTACTGGCATACGCCAAACACTTCGCCGGCTACTCCGAAACCCTGGGCGGGCGCGACGCGAGCGAAGCCGATCTCAGCCCCCGCAAGCTGCGCTCGTGGTTCCTGCCCCCCTTCGAGCAAGCCGTTCGGGCCGGCTGCCGCGGCTTCATGCTCGGCTACCAGTCGATCGACGGGGTGCCCATCACCGCCAATGAGTGGCTGATCAACGACGTGCTCAAGGGCGAATGGGGCTTCACCGGGACGCTGGTGACCGACTTCGACAACGTCGGCCGGATGGTCTACGACCAGCGCACCTGCGCCGACCACGCCGAGGCGGCGGCGGTCGCCGTCAACTCCGGCAACGACCTCGTCATGGGCACCCCGGCCTTCTTCGAAGGCGCGCAGGAGGCGGTCGCCCGCGGCCTGCTCGACGAGAAACAGATCGATGACGCGGTACGGAGGGTGCTGCGGCTGAAGTTCGAACTCGGGCTCTTCGAGGATCCACGCGCTCCCGACCCCGAGCGGCAGGCGCAGGTGATCGGCTGCCGAGCACACGCCGACCTCAACCTCGAAACCGCCCGACGCTCCCTGGTGCTGCTGCGCAACGACGGCACTCTACCGCTCGAAGGCGGGCTGACCTCGGCCTCGGACGGAACCGGCCGCGCCGTGAGCCAGGGCACAGCGCGGACTATCGCGGTCATCGGCCCCAACGCCGACAGCCCCGAAGCCATGCTCGGCGACTGGGCCGGCGCCTCCGGACAGTTCTCATGGATGCCCGAAGGACATCCACGCGAGTCGGTGGAGACGGTGCTCGACGGTCTTCGCGCCGTCGCACCCGCCGACTGGACGCTCACGCACGCCCGCGGAGCCGACATCGCAAGCCCCGCCTACCACCCCGAGTGGTCCACCGGCCCCGACGGCCAAGCGCTGGCGCCCGTGTTCACCGCCGCCCCGGTCGACCCGGCACAGCTTCGGGAGGCTGTTGCCGCCGCAGAGGCCGCCGACTACGCCGTCGTGGTCGTGGGAGACACCATCGCCCTCACCGGCGAGGGGCGCTCCACGGCCACGCTCGACCTCCAAGGAGGTCAGATCGCCTTGCTGGACGCGGTCGCCGCCACCGGCACACCGATGATCGTCGTACTGGCCCAGTCCAAGCCGAGCACACTCCCGGACTCGGCACTGAACGCGGCGGCACTCGTCGAGGCGTTCAACCCGGGCATGCGCGGTGGCCGCGCCCTCGCCGAACTCCTCCTCGGGCTCATCGAACCCAGCGGCCGGCTCCCGCTGTCCTTCGCCCGCCACGTCGGACAGCAACCGGTCTTCTACAACCAGGTGCGAGGCCAGCACGGCAACCGCTACGCGGACCTCACGCAGGACCCCCTGTTCGCGTTCGGCGAGGGCCTCAGCTACACCACCGTCACCTACTCCGACCTTGTCGTGCACGACCCGGAGGTCACCGCCGACGGCACCGTCGACGCCACGGTGCGGCTCACCAACAGCGGCAGCCGTCCGGTCCTGGAAACGGTCCAGGCATACATCAGCGACCTGACCACCAGCGTCACCTGGGCCGAGCAGGAGCTGAAGAATTTCACCCAGGTCGAAATCCCTCCCGGCGAAAGCCTGGACGCTCGTCTCAGCATCCCTGCCTCGCAGTGCTCACTCGTCACAGCCGACAACCGGCGCGTGGTCGAACCCGGTGAGTTCCTGCTTCGTGTCGGCCCCAGCTCACGACGAGAGCAGCAGCTGAGCGCGGGATTCCGCATCCGGACCTGAACCCCGTATCCGCACCTGAAAGTCCGCATACGGGCTTGAAGACCCCCGCCCCGCCGGCCCGCCGCCCCGCTAACCCGAAGGCCGGCGGGGCGGGCCCCCTCAGAAACACCGAAAGGCACGCGTGTGTCCACCACAACCCGCGATCCGCACCGCCCCGTGGCGCACCTGCGCCCGCCCCGCAACTGGATCAACGACCCCAACGGGCTGGTCTTCCACGACGGCTATTACCACGTGTGCTACCAGTACAACCCGTCCGGAGCGACCCACGCGAACATGCATTGGGGCCACTTCCGCAGCCCCGACCTGCTGACCTGGGAGCCGCTGCCGATCGCCCTGTCCCCGAACCCCGATGGCGTGGACGCCGACGGCTGCTTCTCCGGCAACGCCGTCTCCGACGGCGACCGGCTGGTCGCCTTCTACTCCGCGCACCGCGAGGACCGCTCGTTCCAGCACCAGCCGGTCACCTGCGCCGTCTCGCACGACGGCGGCAACAACTTCCAGCCGCGGGGCGAACTGCTCATCCCCGAGCTGCCCGAGGGCTGCACCATGTACCGCGATCCGTACGTCTGGCAGGACGGCGGCGGCTGGCGGATGCTGGTCGGCGCCGCCCTCGCGGACGGCCGCGCCGCAGCCCTCCTGTACGACTCACCCGACCTGGAGACCTGGACCTACCGGGGACCCTTCGCGGCCCGCCGTCCGGAGCCCATCGGTGGCACCGACCTGTTCACCGGCGAGGGCTGGGAATGCCCTCAATACCTCCCGGCAGCCGACGGACCCGGCGCCCTCATCCTCAGCACATGGACCGAACCCACCGGCCCGCAGAGTGTCGCGGCCCTGATCGGCGAAGAGCACGACGGCCACTTCCAGGCCGGCCCCGCGGTTCCTGCCGACCACGGCCCCGACTGTTACGCGCCCGCCCTGCTGCGCGCACCGGGCAACCGGTGGCTGCTGTGGGGCTGGTCATGGGAAGCCCGCGACGAAGCCTGGGCCGTCGCGGACGGATGGGCCGGCGTCCTCACCCTGCCCCGCGAGATCCATGTCGACGATGACGGCACCCTGCGCCAGCAGCTCGCCACCGAACTGCTCGCCCTGCGCGGCGACCACAGCATCCATGCCGCAGGGCAGACGCACGGCCCGCAGCCGGTGGAACTCGGCCGCGTGGGCAGCGCCTTCGACCTGACGGCCCGTCTGGAGCCGACCGGAGAAGCCGGTCTGCGGCTGCTCACCACCCCGGACGGCTCCGAGTACCTCGACATCCGCCTCGACGTCGATGCGGGCGAACTGGTCGTCGACCGCGACCACGCCTCACTGGACACCCGGGCCCGTGGCGGCTCCTACCGGATGCCCTGCCCAACCGACGGGCCTGTCGACCTGCGCGTGGTCGTCGACCACTCCATCGCCGAAATCTTCCTGACCACCACCGGCCAGGTCCTCACCCTGCGCTTCTACCCCACAGGGCAGAGCTCCTGGCGACTGCAAGCGCTCACCGCGCCGGGTACGCGCCTCAGCTACGCGGTCGACGCCTGGGAACTGCACCCGCTCGTGAGCAAGGAGCCGAGCACCAGCGCCGCAGAGCCGGCGCCGACGTCGCCGTAGAACCGACTCCAACCGGTCGATCCCCCACCTCGGCAATGTGTTCCACCCCCTCTCCCAAGTACTGACCAAGCAGGTCCGAAGGAGGATCTTCCATGAGCTCATACGGTTTCGGACGACGCCAGTTCCTGGCCACCGCCGTCGGTGTCGCCGCCGCCTGGACCCAGGTTTCCGGGAACGCCATCGCCGCCCCGCAGCTGAAGCAAGCCTCACGTGACAATTTCGTCCGTGTGTGGCTGACGGACGTATCGGCCGACAAGTGGGTCGCCGGCCAGGACGATGTGCTGTTCAAGGCGAAGAGAGCGGCCAACCCGCTGACGATCAAGATCGACGACAGCGTCAAGTACCAGAAGGTCCAGGGCTTCGGCGCGGCCATGACCGACTCCTCCGCCTGGCTCATCGACAAGCTGTCCACCGCCGAACGGACCAAGCTGATGAAGAAGCTGTTCGATCCCTCGAAGGGAATCGGCCTCAGCCTGCTCCGCTCTCCGATGGGCGCCACGGATTTCAACGCGTCCGGGAACTACTCCTACAACGACATGCCCGCGGGCCAAACGGACCCGACACTGTCCAACTTCTCCATCCAGCACGACGTGCCATACATCATTCCGGCCCTGCGGCAGGCTCTCTCGCTTAACCCGTCAATCAAGATCATGGCCAACCCGTGGAGCCCGCCAGGCTGGATGAAGACCTCCGACTCCATGATCGGAGGCACCCTCAAGAGCGAGTACACCTCCGCGCTCGCCACCTACTTCCTCAAGTTCATACAAGCCTGTGGCGAAGCCGGCGTGCCCATCTCCTACATCTCGCCGCAGAACGAACCCATGGGTACGCCCACCTGGCCCGGCATGTTCCTGTCCGCGTACCAGGAAGCCGAGTTGATCCAGGAGATCGGCAAGGCGTTCGAAGCCAACGGAATCTCCACAAAGATCCTGGCGTGGGACCACAACTGGGACGTGCCCTCGTATCCGGAGACGATTTTCAGCGACCCCGCGGCCTCCAAGTACACCGCGGGAACCGGGTGGCACATCTATAGCGGAAACCCGAACTACCAGACGCTGGTCCACAACGACTACCCGAGCAAGGAAACGTTCATCACGGAGGCCACAGGAGGCGTCTGGCAGGACAGCGACCAGACGGCGTTCAGCGAAGCACTGGGTACGTGGATCATCAACGGCACACGCAACTGGGCGAACGGGGTGATGCTGTGGAACATCGCACTCGACCCCGACCGGGGCCCGCTCAACAGCGACACCGCCGGCATACCCATGCTTCGGGGCTTGCTCGCGATCGACCCAGCCGACGGGCGGGTGACCTACAACGTGGACTACCACGCCCTCGCTCACGCCAGCATGTTCGTCAAGCCCGGAGCACACCGGATCTACTCGAACACCTTCGGGGAAGACAGCATAGAGAACGTCGCGTTCCAGAACCCGGACGGATCGAAGGTCCTCATCGCGCACAACTCGGGCAGCGCGGCGAAAACCTTCAGCGTCGCGGACGGTACACACTCGTTCGACTACACCCTGAACGCCGGTGACGCCGTCACCTTCACGTACTCCGGGCCTGCGCAGAGCGGCCACACCCCCGCAGCGACCAAGGTCTCCGACCCGACGCACGACTTCACCTTCACGTCGGCATCCGGCCCGGTCACCGTCACGTACGACCCGGCACTGCTGCCCTACCAGAACTCCATCCGCACCGGAAGCAAGCTGGTCACGTACTCCCTGCCGATCGGAGCTTCCGTCCAGACGACAGGAAGGGCACTGAGCCGCAGCAAATGGACCGCCACGGCTTCCGCGCAGCCGGACTGGGGCGTGGCCGCGAACGCGATCGACGGCGACATCAACACGAAGTGGAGTCTCGGGCACGGGCCGACGAGCGGCGACTGGTTCCAGATCGACCTGGGGAGCCCCACGAGCTTCAATAAAATCGTCATCGACACCGGCGTGAACAACTCGTTCGACTACGTCACCAAGTACCAGATCTACGGTTCGAACGACGGTGCCGATTGGGGCAGCGCGATTGCGAGCGGCAGCGGAGGCATCGGCAAGATAGCCGTCACGTTGCCGACCCGAACGGCACAGTACATCCGCATCGTCAGCACTGCGGCATCCGGTTTCTGGTGGGGCATCGGCGACATCGAGGTGTACGGGTCTGCGCGTGGAACCGGCTCGATCACAGCTCCGGCAGCGGTATCGAACGGCCTCCAGCTGAAGAACTGGACCAGCAAGGAAGGGGAGGTCACCGTCGTATTCAACGGGACCACCGACAGCAAGAGTTTCAAGATATCCACCGGCGGCTCGTACACCTATACGCTGCCAAGCGGCACCTCGGCGATGTTCACCACCAAGAAGCTGTCGAGCTTCCCATCGCCGACCTTCAGCGATCTGAAGCCGGACCAAGGCATGCCGCGCTCCAAGTTCACGATTCGTGGCTCTGGTTTCGGCGATGCACAGGGGCTGGGCACGGTGTATTTCGGATCAAGCTATGCCGAAATAGACACCTGGTCGGACACCAGCATCAGCGCCTACGTTCCGAAAGGACTTCCGGCGGGGAAGGTCACGGTTTCCGTGAAGGGAGCCAGCGGAGCAGACGCAGGACGATCATCGTTCGACGTCATCGATCTAGGTCCTGCGCTGCCGCGGACGGGTTGGACCGCAAAGGCTTCGGACGCAAGCCCGTCGGATGCGCCCGGAAACATGCTGGATGGCAACTCTGACACCCGGTACAGCTCCGGAACAGGACAGTACGACGGCCTCTGGATCCAAGTGGACATGGGGCAGACGCAGACCTTCGACAAGATTGTGTCGGATGTCGGCGGAAGCGTCAGCGACTATGCGCGGAGCGTAGACGTATACGTGTCCGCGGATGGAACCGACTGGACCAAGGTCTCTTCCGTAGCGGACGGCCAACGAGTCCACCTGATTTCCTTCCCCACGCAGACAGCTCGCTACATCAAGGTCGTCAACACCGGCAACGTTGCGCGTAGCTGGTGGTCAGTCGCAGAATTCAACGTCTACAACTGACATCGGGCTTTCATGCGGGTAATCGTCGGTGTAGCCCCCGACGCAGAGAAAAGTGCCTCCGGCCGGCGAGAACAGGCATTGCTGATGTCCTTGCTCACGCATTGGTCGGAGGCGCTTTCGTTGGCGCCAAGAGTGGGGTCTCATGACAGAAGCTGCTCGTGGGGCGTGCTCGGGGCGGGTACGCAGTTTGTCTTGTAAGCCGGCAGGGAGCGGGCGTTCGCAGACTTCATACATGTGCGGGTGTTGTCGGGTACGTTTGGTGACCTTGAGTCTTCTCGCACTTCGTCGTGGCGACCGTGCCGGATCGGTGCTGGATGCGCGGGAATTTCCGCAGGTCAGAGCCTTATGGTGGAGTTCCGCTTCAATGTCTAGCCGGTGACGTGGCACCACATTGCCGATCCAGCAAACCCGCAGGTCAGAAGGGGTCTGACTCTCCAGGGTCGATCCCCTGGATTTTTACCGTGCTGGATGGGTGCTGGATTTTCTGACCTCTCGTCGCGGTCATCTGCTCGACGATGCCGGGAGTCGCCGCGGTACAGGCTTCCGCACCCGGGTCTTGCTGCACTTGGCATGCGCCTGGCGCCGAAGCCGGTGGCGGCCCGGCTCTGGGTAAGACCCTTCCCCGGGGTTCCCGGCGTCGTTCCGGTGGGCTGCGGCGCGAGGAGGTGGCCGCGCCGGCCGGTATGTCGGTCGACTACTACAGCCGGATCGAGCAGCAGCGCGGTCCGATGCCGTCCGAGCAGGTGCTCGCCGGGCTCGCCCGGGGGCTGCATCTCAGCCTGTGCGAGCGGGACCACCTCTTCGACCTCGGCGGGCACTCGGCGCCGCGGCGGGTACTGCGCGACGATCACGTCAGCCCCACCATGATGCGCATCATCGAACGGCTCGCGGACACGCCGGCGTTGGTGATGTCCCGCTTCGGTGAGACCCTGCTGCAGACCCGTCCGGCGGTCGCTTTGCTGGGCGACTACACCCGGTTCAGCGGACTGTCCCGCTACCTGGTCTACCGCTGGTTCACCGACCCGGCGCAACGCGATCTCTACCCCGTCGAGGACCACGCCCTGCGGGGCAGGGTCTTTACCGTGGGCATCCGGGCGGCGTACACGGCGGACCCTCAGGGGAGGGCCGGCGAGATCGTCGCCGCACTGCTGGAGGTCAGCCCGGAATTCGCCGAGGTCTGGCGGTTGCACGAGGTGGACGTCACCCACCACAACGACCTCAAACGCTACCGGCATCCGGAGCTGGGCGAACTGGAGCTGTACTGCCAGCGGCTGGTGGACCCCGACCAGGCCCAGGAACTGCTGGTCTTCTCCGCCACGCCCGGCTCACCCAGCTACGAAAAGCTCCAACTCCTGCCCGCCGTGAGGGACTAGCTGTATGAGCGCCGACGTCACCGACATACGGCCCTCATGCAGTTGACGCCCGGCGTCAGCTCGCCGAGGCGACCGGGTCATCGACGAGGACGTGTCCGTGCCCGGGAGTTCAGCGGTCGCTCCGCGCCACTCCCGCGGCCTGGCCACGGGCGAGCAGTCGCGCACCGGCTGCGCGCATGGCGTGGAGCGAGCCTTCGGTGTCGCCCTCGCCCGCAAGCCGACCGGCACCGGCCACGTGTACGCCGCCGGCCTGCCCATGTCGGGGCTGACGGCGTTGCAGTTCCCGATCGAGCTCGGGCCAGGCCAACCGGCCTTCCTCGCACGACGGGTGCTCGTGGGGTTATATTGGGGTTATAGTTGCTCTGGACTGAGGAAGTGCGGGACATGCCAAAGATCAACGTCTACGTTCCCGATGCGCTGGCCGAGCGCATCAAAGCCGTCGGCCTCTCAGTCTCTCCCGTTTGTCAAAGTGCCTTGGAAGAGGAGGTGCGCCGGATGGAGGCGCAGCAGAAGGCGAGTGCGGACCTGTTGGAGGTCGCGGCCCGGCTCCGGGCCACCAAGCAGGACCCGGCTCTCGCGGGTGAGGAAGGAGCGCGTGGTCACGAGGTCGGCCTGGACTGGGCGCGGACCGCGGCGACCTACGAGGAACTGTCCGAGATCGCCGGTCTGGGACTGCACGGCTGGTCGGTGCTGCCGGTCCCCGCGGAACACACGCTGGCGGCCGTTCTGCGGGTCGAGGACCTCCCGCAGGACGAGACCGGCGCGTTCGAGCTGAGTGTCCAGGATCCCTGGGTGCGCGGCCTGGTCACCGCGTGCGGGGAGGTGTGGCGCGAGGTGCAGCCCGTGATCTGAGCGGGCCGGACCGGCGCGGCTCTCGCGCCTCCAACGAACCTCGTACGAGACACCAACGGTCCCGTGGCCGCTGTCACTAGATTCCCTGTCGTCCGGACTCTGCACACCTGCGCACCTGACGGAGGGCGGTGTCGTGTGACCGAGAACGACGTGGGCGGCCTGATCGCAGCGGCCGGGGGGACCGACGAGGACATCGGGGCGGCGCTGCGGGCCGTCGGGCCGGAGCGAGTCGTCCGGCTGCTGGTGGACGAACTCGTGCACCGCGCCGACCTGGAGGACCTCCCGGACGCGGCGGGCGTGGTCCGTTTCGCCTGCCGGACCGGCGACACGACGGTCGAACACCAGGTGCACGTCTCGGCGGGCGGTGCCCGACCGTGCGCCGACGTGGGGAAGCCGGACCCCGATGTGACGATTCGGTACGACGCCGCGGAACTGGTGCGTGCGGTCTTCGGTCCGTCCCGGGCACGCACCAGTGCCACGCGCACCGTCGAATGGCACACCACCGACCCGATCGGGCCGCACAACGAGGTACCGCGCACCGCGTTCCTCGTCCAGCGCCTGCTGCGCGGCACCGCGCCCGGCCGGGACGACCTGGCCGAACTGTCACTCCGTCTCGGCAGCGACAAATGGGGACTGCACTTCTACACCCCGCTGTACGAACGGCACTTCGCGCCGCTGCGCGACCGGGCGCTGACCCTTCTGGAACTGGGCGTCGGCGGCTTCGACGACCCGGAGGCCGGCGGGGGCTCGCTGCGGCTGTGGCGGCGCTATTTCCACCGGGCTCTGATCTGCGGCGTCGACATCGCGGACAAGTCCGTGGCGGACGGCGGGCGCATCCGCACATTCCGCGGCAGTCAGGCCGACCCTGGCTTTCTCGATTCCCTGCTGGACCGAACCGGGCCGCCGGACATCGTGATCGACGACGGAAGCCACCGAAGTGCCGACGTGATCGCGTCCTTCCGTCACCTCTTCCCGCGGCTCAGGCCGGGCGGTCTGTATCTCGTCGAGGACCTTCAGACCTCGTACTGGCCGCGGTACGGCGGCAGCAGCGAGTCGCTGTCCTCCCCGGTGACCAGCATGGGATTCCTCAAGGAACTCGCAGACGCGGTCAACCACGAGGAGCTCAACGTCCCCCCGTCGGGTGCGGTCGGGGACTACGGCCCTCACGTCGTGGGCGTGCACTTCTACCACAACCTCGCAGTGGTCGAGAAAGGCGCCAACCAGGAGGGCACCCTGCCACCGTGGCACCCGGCCCGCGCCGGATGACCGCTCCCTCCGCTCTGTCCCACCCGCCCCGACCGGAAGGCACTGTTGATGACCACGACCGCAGACGTCCCGCGGACGGCCGAGGATCTGGCCGGCACCTACCTGGAACTGATGAAGCGCGTTCTGATGCGCTGCGCCGACGGCGAGGTCTTCCTCGCGGCGCCGCCCGACGGGGCTGTGAGCCGGGCGCCGTCCATGGAGGAGATGGAGAACGGGGTCGCGATGCACCCCGACGCGGACACCATGATCGGACGTCCGCGCCTGGACAACGTCCAGGCCTGCATCGAGAGCGTGTTGCGCGACGGCGTACCGGGCGACTTCGTCGAAACCGGCGTGTGGCGCGGCGGCACCTGCGTCTTCATGCGGGCCGTCCTCAAGGCGTACGGCGTCCAGGACCGCCGGGTCTGGCTCGCCGACTCCTTCGCCGGGTTTCCCCCGCCGGACTCCCGCACCTACCCGATGGACGCCGTCTACGAGCGGTACGCCAGCTTCGCCAAGGGGCTCGGCGAGTCCATCGCCGTCTCGGCGGACGAGGTGCGGGCACGCTTCCGCGGCTATGGCCTGCTCGACGACAACGTGCGCTTCCTGGAGGGGTTCTTCTCCGACACGCTGCCGCACGCGCCGATCGACGACATCGCCGTACTGCGGCTCGACGGTGACTACTACCAGTCCACGTGGGAGGCCCTGGAGTACCTGTATCCGCGGCTGAGTCCCGGCGGGTACTGCATCGTGGACGACTACTGGCTGACCACCTGCCGCAAGGCGGTCGACGACTTCCGCAAGAAGCACGGCATCACCGAATCCGTCGAGATCATCGACTGGACCGGTGTGTACTGGCGCAAGGGGAGGTGAGGACTGCCATGCACACGAGGTGCATCCGTATCCGGCTGCGGCCCGGCACCACCGAACGGGCCGCCGAGTGGCTGCGCGATTTCGAACGGCGCAGGGAGGAGTCGCTCACCTCGATGCGCAGCTCCGGGATGGTCTGGGAGAGTGCCTTCCTCGACCGGGGGAAGGACGGCGACGAGGTGCTGCTGGTGCAGTGCTCGCACGACTTCGAGAGCACCTCGCGCGCCTTCCTCGGTTCCACGCTGGCGATCGACGTCGAGGCCCGGACGGTGATGCAGGAGATCGCTGAGGAATTCCGGACTCCGGAACTGATGGTCCACCTCGTGGCGGATCCGCCCGAGCGGCCCCAGGGACCCGCAAGGCACGGTGACTGATCGACCCGGGAGAAGGAGGAGGGGACCTCGTGGCCCGCCGGACAGGTGCCGGCGGGCCTTACAGGTGTTGTTCGACCGATTCGGCGAACCTGACCAACAGGCGGGAGAACTCACGCACGTCCGCCGCGGGCCAGCCTTCGACCAGTTCGTCGAAGACCTGCTGCTGGAACTCCGTCGACCGGGCCAGCAGCCCCTCGCCGGCCGCCGTCAACGAGAGCACCCGGCGGCGGCTGTCCCGCTCGGACGGGGTATGGGTGACGTAGCCGGTCTTCACCGCGTCCGACACCATACGGCTGGCGGTCGAGGGGTCCAGTTTCAGCCGCTCGGCAACGGAACCCACGGTCACCTCGGTGTCCGCCGACAGAGGATCACCCACCGCCTGGACGACCAGGATGTGAATCAGCCGGTCCTGCCCCACGGAACCCGGCTGGCGGCCCAGGATACGAACCACGCGGAAGAGAGCCGGACCCGAGGCGCGGATCGGCGAACCGATGTCATCCACGCTGCTCATGACAGGACCGTAACATATATGTGCGTCACGCATATGTTGTAGGACGACCGGCCCGGCGACCCGGGGCAGGACCCCGGATCGCCGGGCCGGTCAGGTACCGGCGGGTGGTTCATACGTCCAGTAGTTCCTCGATCTGCGGGGCGTACCGGGCACCCGCCACCTCGCTCGCGGGGAAGCACTCGCTCAGCTCGGCCAGTTCCGCCGGTCCGAGCTCCAGGGACACGGCGGCCGCGTTGTCCTCCAGATGACCGGGGAACTTGGTGCCCGCCAGCGCCACGATGTCCTCGCCCTGGGCCAGGACCCAGGCGATGGCGAGCCGGCTCATCGGCACCCCCAGCCGCTCCGCGACCGCCTCCAGCCGCTTGAGCAGGACCAGGTTGCGTTCGATGTTGCCGGGGGCGAAACGCGGGAAGTTGTGCCGCCAGTCGCCCTCGTCCACCTCGTCCAGGGAGCGCACGGTACCGGTGAAGAACCCCCGGCCGAGCGGGCTGTAGGCGATCAGTGGCACCCCCAACTGCCGCTGGGCGGCGAGGATCTCGCCCTCCACGTGGCGCTGCCACAGCGAGTACTCGGTGGCCACGGCGGCGATCGGATGGACGGCGTGCGCCCGCCGCAGGGTGGCCGGGGACACCTCCGACAGCATCAGGCCGCGCACCTTCCCAGCCGTCACCAGCTCCGCCAGGGCGCCCACCGACTCCTCCACCGGCACCTGCGGATCCACCCAACCCAGGCAGTACAGGTCGATGTGGTCCGTGCCCAGTCGGCGCAGCGAGCTGTCGCAGGTACTGCGCAGGTACTCCGGCGAGCCGTCGAGCATCATGCCGCCCTCGGGGTTGGGGCGGATGCCGGTCTTGACGCAGATCACTGCCTCGTCGCGGCGGGTGCCGAGTGCCCGGCCGAGCTGCCTCTCGCCCTCGCCGCCGGCGTAGAAGTCGGCCGTGTCGATGAACGTGACACCCAGGTCCAGGGCCCGGCGGACCGTGGCCTCGCACGTGGCCGGGTCCTCCACGCCGTAACCGCCGGACATGCTCAGGGTGCCCAGTCCGAGCGCCGACACCTCGATCTCCGCCCCGCGGGGGCCCAGGGCACGTGTCCTCATCCGTATCTCCCGTTCCTCGTCCGGCTTGCGTCCTTCTCCCGTGCCTGCCGCGCTCACCACGCCGCCGCCCGTTCGCAGACGAGCGCGGCCATCTCGGACGGCAACGGCTGCGCGGCCGACTCCGCGGCCAGGGCCAGCGACACCTTGCGCTGAGGGCTGTCGCCCTGAAGAGCCGTCACCGCCTCCCGGACCGACGCGGCCGTCACCTGGTCCTGGCCGAGCCGGATGCCGGCGCCCAGCGCGGCGATCCGCTCAGCGTTGGCGAACTGGTCCGCGAAATGCGGCAGCACCAGCTGGGGCACGCCGCTGACGAGCGACGTCATCGTCGTGCCGGAGCCGCCGTGATGCACGATCACGTCGCACAGCGGCAGCGTCGCTCCGAGCGGCAGCCATCCCGCCGCCCTGACCTGCTGGGGCAGCCGGGCGGTGGCGCGCAGCGCGGTCGCGTCCGACTCGTCCATGCCGACCAGGGCCTCCACGTCCAGCTCCGCGAGCGCCTCCATCACCTTCTCCAGCAGCGGCTCCATCCGGCCGTACCGGGGCAGTACGGTGCCCAGCGTGACGCACACCCGGGGCCTCTCGGCCGGCCGCAGCGCCCAGTCCGGCAGCACCGAGGGGCCGTTGTAGGGGACGTACGCCATCGGGTCGCCGACCGGGACGTCATGGTGCTGGAAGCCGGGCGGGCAGACGTCGATCAGGGCCGCCGGAGGAGCGGCGTGCGGGGTGGCCAAGACCCGGGTGGCGGGCCGGAACGCGGCCGTCGCGGCAGCCTGGAGGTCGGGCCGGGGGGCGAGCCCCCAGCGGTGTTCGACCCGCGGGATGCCGAACCGGGTCGCCGCCACCGGGCCCGCCAGCTCCATCGGCTCGGACACCACGATGTCCGGACGCCAGCGTTCGATCAGCCGCATCGTTCCCGGCAGCGCCAGTTCGGCCAACCGGGCGAAGCCCTGGGCCGTGTCGGCGACGGCCTGTCGGGGGTCGGCGTTCTGGCGCGGCGGCTGCCCGCCCGGGCCGCCCCCACCGCCGTTCTTGGGCCGCATCACCTCGATCATGTCGTAGGAATCGGCGCACGCGACCACCGGGAGACCGGCCCTGGTCACCTCCGGTACGAGGCTGCCCGGCGTGGCCACCAGCACCTCGTGGCCCGCCGAGCGCAGCGCCCAGGCCAGTGGCACCATCGGGAAGAAGTGCCCGGCCGCCGGGCAGGTCGTGAAGAGTACCCGGCGGCGGCCGCCCATGGGCTCCCCGGCCGGCGGCGGTGCCATGTCCACGGGGTCGCCCGGCCGGTGCACGCCGCTCACCAGGTCACCCGCAGTCGCCGCACGATCCGGTGCATGCCCGGCAGGAACTCCAGCGCGTCCGTCCCGTCGAGACGCAGACCGGGCAGCCGAGCGGTCAGATGACGCAGCGTCGACTGGAGCAGGGCCCGCGCCAGCTGCGAGCCCACACAGGCGCGGGGCCCGTGTCCGAAGGCGAAGTGCCGTTGGGGCTCACGGGTGATGTCCAGGGTGTCGGGGTCCTTGTACGCGGCCTCGTCACGGTTGGCGGAGGCATACAGCACCATCAGCCGGTCGCCGGTGGCCAGGGATTTGCCGCCTAGTTCGACGGGGCGGGTGACCTGGCGGAACAGGCCCTGCAACGGCATGTCGTAGCGGGCTACCTCTTCCACCGCCCGCGAGGCCAGCTCCGGTCGCGCGCACAGCAGCTCCCACTGGTCACGGTGGTTCAGCAGATGCCACACCGCGGTGCTGACCATGGCCGTGGTGGTGCTCTGCCCGGCGCCGATCAGTCCCGCGAGGGACTCCACGACGGTACGGCGTTCTTGTGCCGTCAGCGGGCCCTCCTCCTCGGCCACGGCCCGGACGACCGCGCTGAACAGGTCGTCGCGCGGCTCGGCGCGCCGCTGCTGCGCGTACTGGTCGAGGAGGCGCTGATAGGCCGCCACCCGCCGGGCATTGGCCACCTGCTCGTCCGGGCCGAGGCTCGCGGACGCCGACATCAGGACGGTCAGCGAGTAGCTGCCCTCCACCACCGCGTCCACGTCCTGGGCGGCAAGGCCCAGCACGCGGGCCTTGCCGCGGATGGGCAGCCGCCGGGCGAAGCGGCTCTGCAGGTCACCGGGGCCGCCGGCGGCGAACTCCTCGACGAGCGCGGCGACCTGCTCCTCCAGGTGTGGTCGCAGGGCGTCCACCCGGGCTTGGGTGAACGCCTGCTGGATCGGTTTGCGGGCCCTGAGGCGGGCCTCATCGCCGGGGTTGCCGGCGTCGGCGGGCAGTGGCGGGATGGACGCCTCGATCTCGGCCTTCGCCTGCGGGGTGAGTTCCTCCAGCGAGCGCAGCACCGCGGCCAGGGAGAACGTGTCCGGGTCGGCCAGGACCCGCTGGACGTCCTGGAAGCGCGTCACCACCCAGGCACCGAGCGCGGGGGAGTGAAAGACGGGGTCCTCGCGGCGGGCGCGCGCGTAGAAGGCGTACGGGTCGTCCTGCAGCCGTAACGGGTCGTACTCCTCCCCGAGTACCGACACATGAGTCTCGGCCATGCGGTCACCTCTCTCTTCGGAACCGAAGCCGTCCCGGCTCCCACTGCGGTCTTGCTCCCTGCCGAGCCGAAGGCATGTCGACGCCGATGCTCCGGCGGCCCGGTCACCGCTGGATCGAGGGGCGGTCGAAGGTCGGCAGCCCCGCCGCCGGCGGGGGTGCGAGGACGGGGCGAGGGTGTGCCGTTGCCGGGTGAGGGATCGGCGGTCGGCGGGGACGGGCCGGTGGAGGGTGGCCGCTGGGCCTGTCGTTCCAGGCGCAGACGCGGCGGTGCGGCAGGCGCCGGCTCGGCGCGGCGGCGAGGCCGTTCGGGTCAGGGCCACGCCCGGGGCTCGGCCGTGTACGCCGACGCGGCAGGGTTGACGTCCGGGCATTGCTCCGTCGCGGGGCGCCGGGCATCGCCGCAGCGCTGCGGGGGGTCTCCTGTGCGAGGCGTTTCGGGAGGAAGGCACGGCCGGGGAGAGGTCACCGCGGCTCTGCTCCTGGCTGACGGACGGTCCCGCCAGGAGCCCGGTGGACGCGGCACGAGCATTCGGCAGGGAGGCCATGCCGTCGCGGTGTCCCTGCCCCAAGGAACTCTCCGAGAGGTCCAGGAGCGCCGGGATGCGGCGATCGGGCACGTCTGCGGTGCGGGACAGCCCGGGTGTCGGCACGCTTCGGCACCGCGCATTCTCAAACCGTTCCTGATGCGGTGCTCCCAGGATGGCCGGGACGACGGCCGACCACCGGTCGTCCCCACCCGTCGGAGGGAGAACCATGCCCGAGTCGTCCGCCACGACGGAACACGGCGCACTGACCCCGGAGCCCATCCACCGTGTGCTGCTGGCCTATTGCGGCTCCAAGGCGCTGATGAGCGCGGTCGAGTTGGACCTGTTCAGCGTGCTCGCCCAGGACGGTCCCGCCACCGAGCCCGAACTTCGCCGCAAACTGGGCCTGCACCCGCGCTTGGCCCGGCACTTCCTGGACGCCCTGGTCGCCCTCGACCTGTTGCGGGCGGACGGCGAGCGGTACGCCAACTCCCCGGTGGCCGACCACTTCCTGGACCGGGCGAAGCCCACGTGCATCGGCGGGTTCGCCGAGATGACCAGCGACACCTTCTACCCCGCCTGGGGCCGGCTGACCAAGGCGCTGCGCACCGGGCAGGCCCAGGCACCCCAGCCGCCCGACGACGAGGACCACCTGTTCCGGGTGAACGCCAAGGAACAGCCGGACCGGGTACGCCGCTTCATGGCCTCCATGGACTCGCACAGCACCCGCATCGGCGACGAACTCGCTGCCCGCCTGGACTGGTCCGCCCGCACCCGCTTCGCCGACCTCGGCGGCGCCCGCGGCAATCTCACCGCGGTCATCGCCAAGGCCCACCCGCACCTGCGGGGCGTCTGCTTCGACCGTCCGCAGAGCCGGCCCTTCTTCGACGAGCACATCGGTCGGCTCGGTCTGAGCGACCGCGTCACCTTCCAGGCAGGCGACTTCTTCGCCGACCCGCTCCCCGCCGCCGACGTCCTGATCTACGGCCACGTCCTGCACGACTGGGGCCCGGACAGCCGCCGTATGCTGCTCGACCGCGCCTACCAGGCGTTGCCGGAGGGCGGAGCGCTGGTGATCTATGACCGGATGCTCGACGGCAGCCCCAAGGACCTGTCCAAGCTCATGTACAGCATGACTTTCATGCTGGCCTCCGCGGGCGGCTCCGAGTACAGCGTCGACGAGTGCCGCGACTGGCTGCGGCAGGCGGGGTTCGCCCGGATCGACGCACAGCCCCTGCTGCACGACCACACCGTGGTCGTCGCCCACAAGTGACGCCCGGCGCGCCCGCGTCGCGCCCGATGTTCGCCGACACCAGCCCCGTCCCGCCCAGGAGGGCCACGTGCACACCGAACGGACACCCGTCCTCATCATCGGCGGCGGCCTGACCGGCCTCTCCGTCGCCGCCTTCCTCGCCTGGCACGGCACGCCGTCCGTGCTCGTCGAGCGGCACGCCGACATCTCCCCGCATCCCAAGGCGCGGGCCATCAACCCGCGTTCCACCGAACTGTTCCGCTCCATCGGCATGGAGCAGACGGTGTACGCCAACCGCTCCCCGATCGCCGACAACACCGATCTGGTCCACGTGGAGACGCTGGCCGGCCGGGAGCGGGTGCGGATGCCGCGTTCGTCCAGTGACGAGATCGGCACGCTCAGCCCGAGCAACTGGGCGCTGATCGACCAGAACCGGCTGGAGGCGCTGCTGCGCGACCGCGTCCGCGATGCCGGCTGCGACGTCCGCTACCACACCGAGCTGACCTCCTTCGCCGTCGACGAGGACGGGGTGACCGTCGAGACCCTCGACCGCGGGACCCAGAAGCCCCGTACCGTCCGCGCCGAGTACGTCGTCGCCGCCGACGGCGGTCGCAGCCCGGTACGGGAACTGCTGGGCATCGGGCAGTCCGGCCCCGGCACCCTGTCGCACCTGGTCAGCTTCTTCTTCACCGCCGACCTCACCGAGGCGCTGCGAGGCCGCAGCATCATCGCCTGCTACGTCAACAACCCGTCCGTGCGCGGCACGTTCATGCCGCTGGACAACGACCGGCGCTGGGTCTTCAACGTCTCCTACGACGCCGAAGGCGGGGAGAAGCCGGAGGAGTTCACGCCGGAGCGCTGCACCGAGCTGATCCGGCTGGGCGTCGGCGTTCCCGACCTGCCGGTGAAAATCGACACCACCGACCCGCTGCCGTGGGAGATCGCTGCCCGGGTCGCCGACCGGATGCGAGCCGGCCGTGTGCTGCTCGCCGGCGACGCCGCCCATGTCATGCCGCCCACCGGTGCGTTCGGGGCCAGCAGCGGCATCCAGGACGCGCACAACCTGGCCTGGAAGCTCGCCCTCGTACTGAACGGCACGGCCGGCCCTGACTTGCTCGACACGTACCACACCGAGCGGCACCCCGTCGCCCGGCTCATGATGGAGCAGTCGATGCTGCGCTTCCGGATCCGTGAGGGCGAGGACTACGCCGATGTGGCGGCGGCCATGCTGGACGAGCTGTCCATGGCCTTCGGCTACCACTACCAGTGGGGAGCCTTCGTGGCGGCGCCGCCAGTCCCCGCCGTCCTGCCGCCCGACGAACAACCGGTGGAGGACCCGCGCCGGCCCAGCGCGGCCCCTGGCCACCGGGCGCCGCACGTCCTGTTGCGCCGCGGCCAGGACGAGGTGTCCACACTCGACCTGTTCAGCCGCTCCTTCGTCCTGCTCGCCGGGGCCGAGGCTCGCCCCTGGGCCGGCGCCGCCCGCTCCGTGGCCGGCGAGCTCGACCTGGACATCGAGGTGTTCCGCGTCGCGTCCGACGGGGACGTCCAGGATCCGAGCGGCGCCTGGGAAACGGCGTACGGCATCGGCCCGGAGGGGGCCGTGCTGGTGCGGCCCGACGGATTCGTCGCCTGGCGGTCGCCGGGCGCGGCCGCCGCTGCGGAGGCCGAGCTGCGGGACGCGCTGCGCACCGTGCTGGCCCTGGAACCGACTCGGATGCCGGAGGCGACGGGATGACGGACATCACCGCTCTTCCCCTCGGTGAGGCTTACGTTCCGTTCGCCGACCAGAACCCTTACCCCCTGTACGCGCGGGCCCGCCGGGAGGAGCCGGTTTTCTTCTCCCCGGCCCTGAACGCCTGGGTCGTCACCCGGTACGAGGACGTGCGCACGGTGCTCGGCAACCCCAAGGCGTACTCGCTCGCGACGGTGCCGGACGCGCTGGCCAAGCTCTCCGACGAGGCGTACACGGAACTCGCGAAGACCTTCTCCGAGGTGCCCGTGGCCATCCGAGAGGACGCGGTCGACGAGGCCCGCAAGCGGGTCCGGACGCCGATCCTGCGGGCTTTTTCCGGCCAACGGGCCATGGAGATGGCCGACTTCGTGCGGATCCAGGCCGATCTGCTCGTCGACCGGTTCCAGGGGCGCGGACACGCCGAGCTGATGACGGAGTTCGCCCGCCAGCTCCCGGTGCGGGTCAAGGCACCGGTACTGGGCATCGACGAGGCCGACATCGAGGCGTTCGTCAACGGCACCTCCGACTTCATGGAGCTGCACTCGGTGGCAGCCCAGCTGCCGGTTCCCGACCAGGTCGACCGTGCCCGCAAGGTCGTGGCGTACCAGCGGCTGCTCGACTCCTACGCCGAGCGACGGCGTGCCGAACCACGCGAGGACCTGTTCAGCGAGCTGGTGGCGGCCATGGCCCCCGGCGACGGGCCGCTCACCGTGCCTCAGCGCAAGGCACTTGTGGACAGCATGACCGGGCTGATCGCGGCGGGCCACTTCACCAGCACGGCCGCGCTGGGAACCGCCGTATGGCATCTGCTGTCGCACCGAGACCAGTGGGAGCTGCTGTGCGAGCGGCCGGAGCTGGTGGACGCCGCCATCGAGGAACTGGTCCGCTACGACATGCCGTTGCGCGGGCTGATGCGCCGGGTGACCAAGCCGGTCGAGCTGTCCGGGGTGACGCTCGGTCCGGGGGACGAGCTGATGGTGGTCTACCAGTCGGCCAACCGGGACGAGACCGTGTACGAGCGTCCCGACGAACTGGACATCCGGCGCACGCGGTCCGCCGAGCACTTCGGCTACGGGCACGGTTCGCGCTCCTGCGTCGGCGCCGACCTGGGCCGGTCGATGCTGCGCACCGCCTTGCTCACCCTGACCGGCCGGCTGCCCGGCCTGCGGCTGGCATCCGGGCATGAGGTGCGCTGCATGCCGGGCCTGCACAAGATCGTCCGGGAACTGCACGTGGAGTGGTGAATTGGGAACGGAACGCTGCCGGAGCGCGAGACGCGCTCCGGCAGCAAAACGTTTCGGCAGGCGGTGTCCGACAGGGGCGGCTCTAGCGGAGCAGCGTTTCGACGGACGTGTCGCACTCGGTGCGCAGCACGCGGTCGCGCAGGCGGGTCAGCCGCGGGGCCGGGGAGGTGCTCAGTTCCGCCTGGACCAGACGCTTGTGCATCTGATAGGCGCGCAGTGCCTCCCCACGCCGCCCGGAGCGGTGCAGGGCGACCATGAGCTGGGCCATGAACGGGTCCTCCAGCGGGAATTCGCTGACCAGACCCTTGAGTTCCCCGATCAGCTCCCGGTGCCGGCCGAGCAGCAGATCGATGTGGACGCGCAACTGGATGGCGCGCAGCCACTGGGCGTTGAGATCGGCGAGATGCATGTCCAACTGCGGACCGGTGGGCACCCCGGCGAAGGCTCCGCCGCGCCACAGGCCGAGTGCCTCGGTGAGCAGTCCGGCGGTGCGGGCCAGCAGTTCCGGATCCGGGCCGGGCACCGCCCTGGGCGAGCAGGACCGTGGCGCCCCGCGCAACCGGGCGCGTGCGGTGCCCACGAGATCTTCGAAGAGGAGTGCGTCCACGTCCCTCCAGGACACGGACAACCGGTAGCCGGTGCCCTCTGTGGACAGCTGGCCGGACCCTGCGGGCAGCAGTTTGCGCAGCTCGTGCACATAGGTACGGATCGTTGTGTCGGCGGTGGACGGCGGCCCGGCCGGCCACAGTTCGGCGGCGAGCGCGCTGAGCGGCAGAGCGCTTCCCCGGGCCATCAGCAGCAGGACGATGAGCTGCTGGAGTCGGGGGGCGGAAACGGCTCTCTGGCCGCCGGGCTCGGTCAGTTGCAGAGGGCCGAGGACCTGGAATTGCACAAGAAGCCTCCTCAGAACGGACCGGACGGGACTGCGGGCGGGACGCGCGGATCAGTTGCTGGAGACGACACCGGCGGCCGTGAGGACCAGGGCCAGGAAGGCGAACGCGGTGCGCAGCGCGTGCCAGTTGCGCCAGGCGATGCGCGGATCGTCCCAGTCGTCGGGGACGGCGGTGAGGTTCTTCACGCGCCGGTTGATCGGCACGTTCCGGCTCTGGGAGACCACGGAGACACCGAACAGACAGACCGCGGCCGCGATCAGCGCCGTACGCCGTCCCACGCTGTCGGTGGCGAACGCCAGAACCGCCACCAGCAGGGTCGTGGTCACCACCAGCGGCGGCATCACGCGGTCGAAGTACCGGCCGAACAGCCGGTGCGCATCGACGTACGCCGCCGGGGGCAGCGCGATGAAACCGGGGACCAGGCTGATCGCCACGCAGAACAGCACGCCGGCCGTGACGCCGGCCCCGAGCAGTGCGATCACACCGATGACCTGGGACATGTCCGTTGCCTTCCATGGGGCACAGGGAGTGAGCCGGGCAGAGCGGAACCGAGCCTCGCAGTCCGCTGTCCTGCGGCGGACCAGGACCGTTCGAGAATGGGTCGATCTCGCCGCCGGCGGTCTCCAACTGTCCTCGACCTGAGGCTGACCGCACGGGCACATCGTGGGCCGGACGACGTACGTATCCCCACCGGAAGGGCCCGAGCGTGTACCGAACCCTCATCGTCGCGCGGATGGAACCCGGCGACGCCGGAGCTGTCGCCGACGCATTCGCCCGATCCGACCAGACCGAACTGCCCACCCTGCTCGGGGTGAGTGGACGGGCGCTGTTCCGCTTCCACGACCTGTACTTCCACCTGGTGGAGTCACACGACGCACTGGACGCTCCACTCGCAGGGATCCGCCGGCACCCGCTGTTCGCCTCCCTCAACGGCGAACTCGCCCGATACATCACCCCTTACTCACCCGACTGGCGGGAGCCGCGCGACGCGATGGCCGAGTGCTTCTACTCCTGGGAGCCCGCCGCCTCCGTGCGAAAGGCGACCGGGGCATGACGACGCACGAGACACGGCCGACCAGGGTCGCCTCCGGTGACATCGCCCCGGACCGTCGCCGCGGCGCGGAGCTGCGGGTGCTGCTCAGCCCCCGCACGGTGGGCTCGACCAAGGGCATGCTGGGGGTCGTCGCGCTGGCGCCCGGCGAGTTCGTCAGCGAGCACTACCACCCGTACTCGGAGGAGTTCCTGTACGTCGTCGACGGCGACCTGGTGGTACGGCTCGACGGCGATCCCGTACCCCTCACCGCCGGTGACTCGCTCCTCGTCCACGTCGGAGTGCGCCACCGCGTGCAGAACGACGGCGACGGTCCGGCCCGGGTGGTGTTCGCGCTGAGCGGGCTCGCCCCCAGCCCGGAGCTGGGGCACGTGGACACGGAACCGCAGCCCGGTGCCGGGGGTGAGCGGTGACCCGTCGTGCCGTTGTCACCGGGATCGGCGTGGTGGCGGCAGGAGCGGTGGGTACCAAGGCGTTCTGGTCCCTGCTCACCGACGGCCGCACCGCGACCCGGGCCATCACCCTGTTCGACGCCACCGGCTTCCGGTCCCGGATCGCGGGCGAGTGCGACTTCGATCCCGAGGCGAACGGGCTGAGCGCCGAAGAGGCCCGCACGATGGACCGGGCCGCGCAGTTCGCCGTGGTCTCGGCCCGCGAGGCGCTGGCCGACGCCGGGCTGGAGCCGGGCCGCCCGGACCCCGGCCGCTGGGCGGTGTCCGCGGGCAGCGCGGTGGGCTGCACCATGAGCCTGGAGCGCGAGTACGTTCACCTGAGTGGTTCCGGCGACGCCTGGCTGGTGGACCACCGGCGGGCGCACCCGGAACTGCACACCTACCTGGTGCCCAGCAGCATCGCCCGGGACGTGGCCCGGCAGGCGGGCGCGGAAGGCCCGGTCGGCCTCGTGTCCAACGGCTGCACGTCCGGCCTGGACGCCGTCCGGCACGCGGCCCGGCTGATCGAGGAAGGCACTGCCGACGTCGTCCTGGCGGGCGCGTCCGACGCTCCGATCTCGCCCATCACCGTCGCCTGCTTCGACGCCATCAAGGCCACCTCGCCCAACAACGAGGACGCCGCGCACGCCAGCCGCCCCTTCGACCTGCACCGGGACGGCTTCGTGCTCGGCGAGGGTGCCGCGGTGCTGGTCCTGGAGGAGCGGGAGTCCGCGCGGCGGCGCGGGGCCCGGGTGTACGCGGAGATCGCCGGCTACGGTTCGCGCGCCAACGCCTACCACATGACCGGGCTCAAGCCCGACGGCCGGGAGATGGCGGAGGCCATCAGGGTCGCCCTGGACAGGGCCCGTCTCGCGGCGAGTGACATCGACTACGTCAACGCCCACGGCTCCGGCACCCGGCAGAACGACCGGCACGAGACCATGGCGTTCAAACGCAGTCTCGGCGCGCACGCCCACCGGGTGCCGGTCAGCTCCATCAAGTCCATGATCGGGCACTCGCTGGGCGCCATCGGCGCCATCGAGCTCGCCGCGTGCGCTTTGGCCGTCCACCACGACGTGGTGCCACCCACCGCCAACCTGCGTCATCCCGACCCCGAGTGCGATCTCGACTACGTACCGCGCGTAGCCCGCGAGCTGCCCGTCGATGCGGTGCTGAGCGTGGGCAGCGGATTCGGCGGCTTCCAGAGCGCCCTGGTTCTGACCGCACCGGCGGCGGCTCGATGACGGCGGCGACCGGGCCGGCCGACCCGGGCACTGAGACGAACGGGGGCGGAGCCACGGAGACCGCCGCCACGGACACCGTCGTCACCGGGATCGGCGTCCTCGCCCCCAGCGGGCTGGACGCCGAGACCCACTGGGCAGCCGTCCTGCGCGGCGGGACGGCCATCGCGCCGGTTCGGCGCTTCGACGCGGCCGGCTACCCGGTGAGGCTCGCCGGGGAGCTGCCCGCGTTCGCGCCCGCCGAGTCGGTGCCGCGTCGGCTGCTGCCGCAGACCGACGTGTGGACGCAACAGGGGCTGTCCGCCGTGCAGGCGGCCCTCGCCGACGCCGAGTTGGAGACCTCCTCGGTCCCCGAGTACGACTTCGCGGTCGCCACCGCGAGTTCGGCGGGCGGCGTGGAGTTCGGCCAGCGGGAGATCCAGAACCTGTGGAAGAAGGGGCCCCGGCACGTGGGCGCGTACCAGTCGATCGCCTGGTTCTACGCGGCCACGACCGGCCAGATCTCCATCCGGCACGGCCTGCGTGGCACCTGCGACGCGCTCGTCACCGAGGCGGCCGGCGGACTCGACTCCTTCGCCACCGCTCGGCGCGCCCTGGAGGACGGCGCCGCCGCCGTGGTGTGCGGGGCCACCGACTCCGCGCTCAGTCCGTACGGGCTGGTGTGCCAGTGGACGAGCGGTCTGCTGAGCGAACGCCCGGACCCGGCCGGCGCCTACCGGCCCTTCACCGCGGACGCGTGCGGATACGTGCCCGGAGAGGGCGGGGCCATGTTCATCGTGGAGGAACACAGTGCGGCCGTCCGCCGCGGCGCGCCCCACCTGTACGGACGTGTCGCCGGGCACGCCGCGACCTTCTCCCCGCCGCCCGGTTCGGACCGCCCGCCCACCCTGCGCCGGGCCGTCGAGACGGCGCTGCGCCAGGCCTCCCTCACCCCGGACGACATCGACGTGGTCTATGCCGACGCGCTGGGCGTGCCGACGGCCGACCGGGACGAGGCCCAGGCCCTGTGCGAGGTCTTCGGACCGTACGGCGTCCCGGTCACCGCCCCCAAGGCCGGCACCGGTCGCCTCTACTGCGGCGGTTCGGCGCTGGACGTGGCGACGGCGCTGCTCAGCATGCGGGACGGGATCATCCCGCCCACACCGAACGTCGACCGGCCCGCCGAGGAGTACCGGCTGGACCTGGTCACGGGCGCCCCGCGACGGACGCCGGTCCGCAACGCACTGGTCGTGTCCCGGGGGTACGGAGGCTTCAACTCGGCGCTGGTGCTCGGCCCGGTGCCCGGACAACGCGGAGAGGAGAACAGCACATGAGCGCGCACACCGAGAACACGGTACTCATCGACGCACCGCTGGACCTGGTCTGGGAGATGACCAACGACGTCGCCTCCTGGCCGGATCTGTTCAGCGAGTACGCGGCGGCCGAGATCCTGGAGCGCGAGGGCGACACCGTCCGCTTCAGGCTCACCATGCACCCGGACCCCGACGGCAACACGTGGAGCTGGGTGTCGGAACGCACCGCCGACCCGCGCACCCGGACCGTGCGCGCCCATCGCGTGGAGACCGGGGCCTTCGCCTACATGTGGATCTTCTGGCAGTACCGGGCCACCGCCGAGGGCACTGAGATGCGCTGGGTGCAGGACTTCGAGATGAAGCCCGAGGCGCCCCTCGACGACGCCGGAATGCGCGAGCGGATCAATCGCAACTCCTCCGCCCAGATGCGGCGGATCAAGGAACTCGTAGAGCGGCGCGCCCTCGCGCGCACCGCCGACTGAAGCCCCGGAGGCGCACATGGACATCCGCACACATGCCGCCCTGCACGGCAAGCACGCCCTGGTCACCGGGGGCACCCGCGGCATCGGACGCGCCGTCTCCCAGGCCCTGGCCCGGGCCGGAGCCGGGGTGACCGCCTGCTACCAGCGGGACCTCGAGGCCGCGGCGGCGCTCGAACGCGAACTCAAGCTGGCCGGCGGCGCGGACCACGGGACCGTCCGGGCCGACCTCGGCACCCCGGACGGGGTGAGCCGGCTCGTCGAGTCCTACCGGGAACGCCACTCCGCCCTGGACGTGCTGGTGCACAACGCGGGTGCGATCAGCCACGTCCCCTTCGAGCAGCTGGACGCGGCCGAGTGGCACAGGGTCCTCGACGTGAATCTGACCGCCGCCTACCTCCTCGTCCAGCAGGCGCTGCCGCTGCTCGGCCCGGGAGCGTCCGTGGTCCTCATCGGCTCCAAGGTGGCCCAGGTCGGCGTACCGTTGCGGGCGCACTACACCGCCGCGAAGGCGGGCCTGACAGGACTGGCCCGCAGCCTGTGCAAGGAACTCGGCCCGCGTGGCATCAGGGTCAACGTCGTAGCGCCCGGAGTCACGGAGTCACCGGCCGTCGACCGGCTGAGTCCTGAACAGCGGGCCCGATACGAGTCCATGGCCGCGCTGCGCCGCCTGGGCACCCCCGAGGACGTCGCGGCGGCGGTCACTTTCCTCGCCGGCGACGGGGCCGGCTACATCACCGGGGAGACCCTGCACGTGGACGGTGGAATGTGAGCCCGGTCGGCGGCCCGGGGGTACGGGTGCTGGTCTGGTACCGCGAATCGGAGGAGGATCCGGCGGCCCTGCACCATGCCTTCGAACTCGTGGAAAAGGCGATGCGCGGCACCCCGGGATTGCTCCGCAGCGAACTGCTCCGGTCGGTCGTGCACTCCGGACGGTTTGCCGTGCACAGCGAGTGGACCGGCCTCGACGCCTTCCTCGCCTGGGAACAGGGCACCGAACACAGGAGGGACACCGCTCCACTGCGCCCGTACCAGGACACCGGCACGGGTCAGGTCTACGACGTGTACACCGTGGACCGGGAGCAGACGGGCCGGACACCGACGAACGGAACGGCATGAAGGTACCGCTGCTGTCCGGCGGCGCGGGCACCCGGCTGCGCTCGGTCACCCACACGTAGACCACACAGCTCGTGCCCGTGGCCGGTCGGCCGGTGTTGTTCCAGACCGGTTCCGCGGCACGACGCGGACCTGGACGCGCACCGTGCGACCGAGCGGCTGCTCCTCTCCGCCCGCAGACCTGACCGGCGCCTCGGCCTCACCGAGACCGGACACGGTCCGCTGCCTCGCCGCCGGCCCCGTGACCGCCCTCGAAGGATCCGGTCGCGCACCACTGGGTACGACGCAAAGCCCCCGGAGAATCCGCGTCTCGCGCCGTGAGAGGCCTGCGGTGCGGATTGCCCCGGAGGAGCGGGTCCGACCGCGAGGGACACGACTGCCGATCCGCCCTCGGCTGGACCGGGGCCCGCACCGGACTCGGCTACCGGCCCCGCGAGGACCTCGCCGGGGCCTGGTGAAGACGGTCGCCGGGCCCCGCGGGCACCGGTCGCGGTGGGATCCGCTGACCGGTGCGGCGGTACCCCGGTGAACGCGCTGTCCCGCCGAGCTCTCAGCCGGCACCCGCGCCACGCAGCGCGTACACCATCCGCATGGTGGTCATGGAGCCGGCGCCCCGATAGGGGTGGAGCAGTTCGCGGTGGCGGACGTGGGCGGCGCTGCTCTCGAACGCCCGGAAGCTCGGCTCGTCCGTCCAGTCGCTGACGATGTAGTAGACACTGCCGTTCGCCTCCTCGTCGGCCGTGCCCCGCAGCAGCCACTGGGCCAGGTTGCCCGGGTGCCCGGTCACCGCGTTCCCGACCCGCAGCCAGGTCTCCTCGAAGTCCCGCTCCCGGCCGGGATGGATCTCCATGCGCAGCAGCACTCGGAAGATCTCCCCGGCGGGCGGCCGGCCGTCACGGTCCGCGGTCTTCCGTGCCGTGGTCACGCCGACTCCATGAGCCGACGGTCCACGTACTCCAGGAACAGCCGAGGGCTCTCGAGAAGGGGTACTTGGGAGTCAGGGATCTCCACGCCAGTCTCCAGCTCCACCCGCGTCGCGGTCTCCAGCAGGGCGAGCGAGTCGACGCCCAGATCACTGAAGGTGGTGTCCTGGAGCTGCTCGGGCGGGGCGGAGTCCATGGGCTCCCCGGTGGCCGAACTCGCGATGCGGAACAGGTCGTCGAGTGTGAATGCACTCATCTCGTATGCCTTCCTCCTGGTTGCTCCGAGCATCTCCGCCGGAGGTCAGCGCTCCCTGGAGTCCCGGCCGAGCCGTCGTGGCGCAGGTGGGGCGGGGTTGGCGAGGCGGTCGCCTGCGGGCTAATATGTGTGTGTCACGCATATATGAACCTGGAGGCGCTGTGTCCGAACTGAAGACCGAGAGCGATCACTCCGCGGAAGGGGCCCCCGCATCTGGGGCGACCCGTGTGCTGCTGCCGCTGGTCGGGGTTCTGCTGGCACAGCTCCTGGCCATGCTGGACATGAACATCACCGCGACCGCGATGCCGGTGATCATCGACGAGTTCGGCGCGCTGAACTCGTTCTTCTGGGTGGCTACGGCCTACACCTTGGCCGCCACCGTCACCACGCCGCTCTACGGGAAGTTCGGCGACCTCTTCGGCCGTAAGCCGGTCTTCGTCTTCGCCATGGTCGCCTTCCTCGGGGGGTCGGTACTCAGCGGCTCCGCGCAGTCCATGCTCCAGCTCTCCCTGTACCGGGCGATCCAGGGCGTCGGCGCCGGCGGGTTCATCGTCTCCGCCATGGCCCTGTACACCGAGTTACTGACACCGGAGCAACGCACCCGCTACCAGGGGTACTTCTCCAGCGCCCTCACGGGATTCGCCGCCCTGGGTCCGCTGGTCGGCGGGTATGTCACGGACAACTGGGGCTGGCGGTGGATCTTCTACATCAACGTGCCCATCGGGCTCGTGTCCGTGCTGCTCATCCTCACCACGCTGAAGATCGACAGGCGCGTGTCCCGGCCGAAGATCGACTACACCGGCGCGCTCCTGGTGGGCGGCGCGGCCACCTGTCTTGTGCTGATCTCCAGCTGGGCCGGCACTGAGTACGGCTGGGGGGACCCGCTGATCATCGGGCTCGTCGCGGGGGTCCTCGTCCTGGTGGCCGCGCTGGGGCTCGTCGAGCGCAGGGCCAAGGAGCCGATCGTGCCGCTGTATCTGCTGCGCCGTCCGATCCTGAACATCTCCAACGCTCAGGCGTTCGCCTCCGGGGCCGCGATGTTCGGGGCCCTGATGTTCCTGCCGATCTACCTTCAGGTGGCAACCGGCAGTTCGGCCACCGACTCCGGCGTCCTGCTGCTGCCGCTGACCATCGGCATCGTCATCGCAGCGCTCGGCGCCAGTCCGATGATGGTCAAGTTCGGCCACGAGAAGTGGTTCGGCGTCGGCGGGGTGGCTGTCACGGCCATCGGGATGGCCATGCTCGTCACGCTCACTCCAGACACCGGCCGGCTGGTCTCGCTGGCCTACACGGTGCTGATCGGCATCGGCCTCGGACTGATGACCCAGGTGTACGCGCTCGCGGTCATGAACAACTCGCCGATGAAGGACCTCGGGGCGGCGGTCTCACTCCAGACGCTCAGTCGGCAACTCGGCGGTTCCCTGGGACTTGCGGTGTTCACCGCACTCTTCAATGCCCGGCTCGCTTCAGGGCTTTCCGGCCTGAGTGCGGAGCAGGAGAAAACGGCCGGACGTCCGGAAGGCGTTCAGGGAATGACCGGAAATGTTCGTAAAATTGTTCTGGAGGCTTATGACGCCGCCGTGGACCGGGTGTTCATGGTGGCCGCTTCGGTGCTTCTTGCGGCCCTTGTTCTGGCCCTGCTGATCAAACTCCCGAAACGGCCCGAAGGAGCTGCGCAAAGCGGCTGGTGAGAAAGTTTTCGGGCTTCGGCTCCTTGCCGGGTAGGGTAGGTCGCGAGGATGGAGTAGTGAAGGTCTTTTCAGGCCATCCATCCAGGCGGAGAGGTTGAAATCAAGGAGCACGTATACCCGGAAATTACCGGAACAATTCATTCCGAATAGGGTAGTTGGGAATTTCACATCTGGGGTAGACGGTGCGATTCGGCATGCTAGGTTGAAGCTGAATCGATCGGTGCGGGGGCCTTTCTGGGTTGCGTGCGCATTCGCTGATGGCCGGCAGGACGGCGCGATTCAGGCGCAGTCCACTCCGGATTCGAGACAGCGCGCTCCATGATGCCGACGTCGGCCCTCCGCGCTGGAGGTTCTCCTCGGAACAGAGGTAGACCTTCCAGGAGGGAAGACGATGGAATTTCGCCTGCTCGGCCCCATGGCGGTCAACTGCGACTGTATTTCCCTGCCCACTGCGCCCAAACCGCGCAAGGTCCTGGCCCTGCTTCTCCTGCACGCGAACCGACCGGTCCCCATCTCGACGCTCGTCGAGGAGCTGTGGGACGACCATCCGCCGGCCAGTGCCGTACGCACCCTCCAGACGTACATATTCCAGCTCAGGCGCCACTTCTCGGATCTGGACGGCTGCCCCCCGTGTCCGAGTCGGGCAGGTCTTGGCCCGGACCACCGGTTCATCGTCACGGGAGCCTCCAGCTACCTGCTGCGGATCGACGACGGCGTCCTCGATGTCCAGGAGTTCCAGCGGTTGTCCCAGGCCGGGCGCACCGCTCTGGGCGAGGGGCGCCCAGGCGAGGCCGGTGAGCTGCTCGGCCGCGCGCTGAGCCTGTGGCGCGGTCCCGCCCTCGCCGACGTCACCCCCGGCCGCCCCCTCCGGATGCACTCCGTACGCCTGGAGGAGGACCGGCACGCGGTGCTGGAGGCGCGGATCGAGGCGGACCTGCTGGCCGGCCGCCCCTATCACGAACTCCTCGGCGAGCTCAGCTCGTTACTGGTCGAAGATCCTCTCAACGAGGGGATCTGCCATCGGCTGATGACTGTGCTGTGTCTGGCCGGTCGCCGCAGCGAGGCCATCACCGTCTATCACCGGCTGCGCTCCCGGCTGGTGGATGAGTTCGGGATGGACCCGTGCGGGGAACTGCGCGAGCTGTACGAGCGGGTCCTGCGGGACGACCTGTTGTCGCCCCGGGCCCGCGAGTCCGCCCCGCTGCAGTCGGTCTCGCTGTAGCCCCCTCCGGCTTGAGCCCGGAACGATCCAGTTCGCACGCCGCGGCCCGCCCGCCGCGGTCCATACCGCCGTCGTACGAGCCATCCCCAGATCAACGCAGGAGGCGCCCATCGTGGATGCGACCCGGCACAAGATCGCCATTTCCGACACCTTTGACCGCGCGGCAGCCCGCTTCGACCGTTCCCCGGTGGACTTCTTCGCTCCGCTCGGGGCGCGGTTGGTCGCCTGGGCGGGGATACGGTCCGGCGAGCACATACTGGACATCGGATGCGGTCGGGGGTCCTGTACGTTCCCCGCCCGGGAGGCCGTCGGACCGGACGGCTCCGTCATCGGCATCGACATCGCTCCAGCCATGGTTCGGCACACCGCGGCGGAGGCCGCCGCACAGGGCTGGACCAACGTGACGGTGCGCCACATGGACGCCGAGGCACCCGAGTTCGCGCCCGGATCCTTCGACGCAGTACTGGGTGGGTTCAGCGTGATGCATCTGCCTGGCGCTCCGGCAACGCTTGGCGCGTATCTTCCGTTGCTCGTCCCGGGCGGTCGGCTCGTCTACAGCGATCTGGTGGACGAGGACGGACTGCCGCCCTTCGTGCCGCGCGCGGCCTTCGCCGTCCTGGCGCCCCACTTCCCGCCCGGGCCCGACCCTCGGGAGCGGGGTCGGTCTCCCTGGTCCGACTCGGCCGACGGCATCACCGCGGCGCTGGCCCGGCTCGGCTTCACGGACGTGACGGTGACACAGGAGGCACACGAGATGGTCGTCGGCTCGGGGGCGGACTGGATCGACTGGTCGATGTCCACCGGATTGCGCGCCGCCTGGGACAACCTGAACGAATCGGGCGCCGCCGCGGCCCGGGAGGCGATCGGGGAGGTCTTCGAGGGGCTGCGCGGGCCGGACGGCCGCATCGTGCTTCCGGTACCGGTCCGCTTCGTCCGGGCGCGTCGCCGGGAGGAGCGGTGACTCAGGCACACCCTCACGACAGCCATGCCCCCGACGACATCGACGTGCTTTCGCTGGCCCGGACGATGATCCGGTACGACACCTCGCACAACGGCGAGGGTGCGGACACCCTGCCTCTGGCCCGCACCCTGGAGCGGGTGTGGCGGCACGCGGGTGTCGCCACCGAGATCATCGAGACCCCCAAGCCCGGCAATGTCCACTTCCTCGCGCGCATCCCGGGTACGGGGGAGCGGGAGCCCTTGCTCGTGCTGTCCCACTCCGACGTGGTTCCCGCCCGCCCGGAGGACTGGCGGCACCCGCCCTTCGCGGCCGAGGAGACCGACGGCTTCCTGTGGGGGCGCGGCAGCCTGGACATGAAAGGGGCGGGGGCGGCGTTCATGAACGCCCTGCTGCGGCACGTCCGGGAGGGGACCCGCTTCGACCGCGACATCATCTTCCTGTCCGACTGCGACGAGGAGGGCGGCTGGTACGGCACCCGGTGGCTCACCGAGCATCACTGGCACCGGGTGGCGGCCGGGGCCGTGCTCACAGAGGGCGGCTGGACGCTGGCCGACCAGGACGGCGTCACTCCGATGCTGGCGTCGCTGACCTGCCTGGACCGCACGTTCGGCGCGGTCCGGCTGACCGCCTCCGGCACGGCCACGCACTCGTCCCGTCCGTTGCCGGACTCTGCGATCGCCCGCCTCGCCGAGGTGGTGCACGCCCTCTCGCGCATTCGCCTGCCCGTGGTCCTGACCCCCCTGAACCGCGACTACTTCACAGCCTTGTCCCAAGGAACCCGGGACCCCGCCCTGACCGCCGCGATCAAACGACTCCTGGACGTCGACGAGGCGGCCGGCCCGGCCCGTGACCGGTCTCCCGCCGGCACCGCCGACCACGCCGTCGACCGGGCCGAACTCGACACGGCGGCCCAGGAGGTGCTGAGTAGATCACCGTATCCCGGACTGCATGAGGCTCTGCTGCGCGCCACCGTCGCCTTCGTGGCGCAGGACGGCGGGCTCCGCGCCAATGTCATCCCCGGCCGTGCGTCGGCGCTGCTCCAATTGCGGTTCACCCCTGGCGGCCAGTCGCCCCAGGAGGTGCTCGACCACCTCGGCGGGGTCGTATCGGCGTACCCGGGAATCCGCATGGACCTTGTCGGCCCGCCGGGAGAGCCGCCCGACGATACCCTCGCCCGCTGGAACCGGGACTGGAGCGCCCGGCCCAGTCCCATCGATTCCGACGTCTTCACGGCCTGGCGGCAGGCCGTGGCGCTCACCCACCCCGGAGTCCCGGCCGTACCAGCCCTTTTCGAGGGTGGCACCAGCGGAAAACCGTGGCAGGACCGGGGCGTTCCGGTCTATGGAATGTATCCCTACGTGGTGGACAACGCGACGCTCACCGCCATGCACGGCCATGACGAGCGGGTCCGCGTCAGTGCCCTGCGCCAGGGTGCGGAGCTCGCCTACCGTATGTTCCGCTCCTTCTCCGTCCACAAGCCACATCGGGGCAGCGGGATCACGTACGCCGCCGAACCGCGAGGAACTGGCGAGGACCGCCCTGCCGGCGAGCTCACGTGAAGAGGCGTCGGTGAAGACGCGCGCGGGCGGGCCGGACGACGGTGATGGACCCGACGCGGCTCTCGGTGAGCACCGCGTCCGCACCCAGTCGGGGCCGGCGGAAGCCGGCCCGGCGCAGTTCGTCCGGGTCGCCCCCGTCGTCGAGTGCGTCGAGCACGTCGAGCACGTCCAGCGCATCGACAAGGCCGTGCACGCGCGGATACTCGCCGGCCACGAGCCCCCGCTCGTCCAGCGACCACAGAGCGTCGTCGCGCCACGAGCCCCCGCTCGCAGCGACCACAGAGTGTCGTCGGTCTTCCCGGCCATCCCGAGCCTCTCCCGTACGTGGGTCACGGCCCGGGTCATCGTGGGGTAGTGGTCTAAAGCCGCCCTAACAGTGGTCCGGGCCCGACGGCCGGGGCAGGCGGAGGGACGGGGACCGGGGAGGGGGCCTTAAGCCGCGCTTTGGGTCGGACATCTAGATCTTCGTTCGCACTGCGGCGTGGCCGACACCCCCTGCATCCGAGATGCTGGAGGGCGCTCTGTGTGTAACCCCCGTCACTTGCCGCACACGGCGGGTCGGTTGATGGGTAGGGTGGCGTATATCTCAGTGCATAAGGCTGGACAAAGGGGGAGCTTCATGCCAACTGACCGTCAATTAAAAGAACTCGGGCAATTCTTAAAAGTGCGCCGGGGGGAAGTGACCCCCACCGAGGTAGGTCTGCCTGCGGCCGGGGTGCGCAGAACGCCCGGGCTGCGCCGTGAGGAAGTGGCGCTCCTGGCCGGTGTGGGAGTGTCCTGGTACACGTGGATCGAGCAGGGACGGGCCGAGAACGTTTCCGCCGAGGTGCTCTCCGCCATCTCCCGGGTCCTCAACCTGGACGACACCCAGCGCCAGTACGTGTGGCGGCTCGCCGGCCTGGGCTCCTCCCACTCCGCCTCCTCGCCGCCACCGGACGCGGAGTCCCTCAAGCCCTTCGTCGACAACTGGCTGCCCAACCCGGCCTACATCGCCGACCGGGTGTGGAACGTGGTGGTGGCGAACTCCGCCGCCCGCGAACTGCTGGCGCTGGACTCCGGCTGCGGCAACCTGATGGAGGACTTCCTCCTCAACCCGCAGACACGTGCCCGGTATCCGCACTGGGAACAGGACGCGGCGACAGTGGTCGCGCGATTCCGGGCGCATGCCGCGACCCACTCGGGAGACCCGCTGCTGGCGTCGACGGTGGACCGTCTGCTTGCGCGGAGCGAGCAGTTCTCGGCGCTGTGGAACGCGCAGGAGGTGCAGGAGGACTCCTGCGGCATCGACCTGTTGGAGCACCCGCGGGCCGGTGAGCTCTCCCTGCGGCGGACGACGCTGGACTTCACCCCCCGGCTGGGCATGCGGCTCACCATCTTCATGCCGGTCCCGGGAACCCGGGCGGAGCGAGCCCTCGGGCTTCTCGCTCCGTCGCACGAAGTGACGGGTTCGGCGGCCTGAGGGCCGGTTGTCCCGCCGGCCCGGCGGGACAACCGGCCCTTTCTTTCTTCTTCTCCTGTTTTCCTTCCCCTCTGTTGAAAGTGCTCTCGTCATGTCTTCTGTGCTGCCGCTCGAGCGGCTGACACGTCCCTCGCCACTGCGGTCGCTCACCTTCGGGGAATGGCGGCTGACCCATGTCCCGGACGGAATGGTCCAGTTACGACCCGAGGGCTGGTTCACCGGGCTGAGCGCGGACGACCTCGCCTCACTCGCCCCCTACCGGGACGCGGACGGTTTCCTGGTCGCCTCGGTGGGCGGCCTGCTGATCGAGCATCAGGGCCGGTCCCTGCTCATCGACGCCGGATTCGGCCCGCGGCGCCTGGAGGCGACGCAGACCCACCCCGCCCTCGGCGTGCTGGCGGGTGGCGAACTGGCCGAACTACTGCGGACCGCGGGGGCGCGCGCGGAAGCGGTGGACACGCTGGCCTTCACACATCTGCACGACGACCACATCGGTTGGGTGCAGGCCGCCGACGGGGCCCTCTTCGGGGGCGTCACGTCCGTGGTGCTGTCCGCGACCGAGTGGCGTGAGCGGGGCAGCCTGCTCCCGGCGCGGCTGGCCGACCGGGTGCGCACGGTACCGGACGGCGGCGAGGTGTTTCCCGGCGTCACACTCCGGGAGTGGCCCGGACACACCGGGGGACACGCGGGATACGCGGTGGACTTCGCCGACGCGCAGTCCGGGGACGACGGTGTCCGCCGGGTACTGGTGCTCGGGGACGTACTGCACTCGCCCGCACAGGCGGCCCATCCCGAGTGGCCGGTGTTCTTCGACAGCGCGGGCGGGCAGGCGGTCGCGACGCGCCGGGCCGTGCTCGAGGAGGCCGCCCGGCCGGGGACCGTCTGCTACGCCGGGCACTTCGCCGACGTGGTCTTCGGCCGGGTCACGGTCGCGGACGGCGGACACCGGTGGGAGGCCCTGGACTGAACAGGCCGTGCCGCTGCGGCAGTCGAGCGGCCGACGGGCCGGGGCGGGCACTCCGCCCCGGCCCGCTCTGTGCGCGCCGGCCCCCTCGGGGGCACGCCGGCCCGCGGGGAGGCGCTGAGCCTGTTGGAGCGACCAATATGTTGAGCCAGCACTGTTTGGTCATCGCGATCGGCGCGAGGCTTCTGACCATGCCGAAGACACACTCCTCAGAACTCTCCATGACGGGGAAGCAGAAGACGATCCTTGTCGTCCTTCTGGGCGCGCAGTTCATGTTCGCCGTCGACTTCTCCATCCTTACCGTCGCTCTGCCGAAGATCGGCTCGGACCTCGGGTTCGGGCTCGACAGCCTGCAGTGGGTCTCCACTGCCTTCGCCCTGACCGCCGCCGGCTTCATGCTCCTCTTCGGACGCATCGGCGACCTGGTGGGCCGTAAGAAGCTCTTCCTGGTCGGCATGGCGCTGCTGACCGTCTCCTCGCTGATCGGCGGTCTCGCCACCAGCTCCGAGATGATGATCGCGGCCCGTGTGCTGCAGGGGCTCGCCACCGCGATCGTCACTCCGTCGGGCATGGCGCTGATCACCACCAGCTTCGAGGAGGGGCCGCTGCGCACCAAGGCGCTCGGCCTGAACGGCGCGCTGCTCTCCCTCGGGTTCGCCGGCGGCGCGGTCCTCGGTGGTGTGCTCACCGACCTGCTCTCCTGGCGCTGGGACTTCTTCATCAACGTCCCGGTCGGCGTGGCACTGTTCATCGCCGGCATCATGGTGATCACCGAGTCGGTGGCCGAGGACCGGCCCAAGCTGGACGTGCCCGGTTCGATCACCGTCACCGCGGGCCTGCTCGCCTTCGTGTACGGCATCACCAGCGCCGAGCGCGAGGGCTGGAACTCCCCGCAGACCTGGGGCACGCTGCTGGTCGCCGCCGTACTGCTGGTCTCCTTCTACGTGATCGAGCTGCGGGCGGCCGCGCCGCTCGCCCCGGTGCGCGTCCTGAAGGCCAACTCCGTCAAGTGGGGCAACCTGGGCGGCCTGATCACCTTCTCCATGGAGTCCGCGCTGTCCTTCCTGCTCACCCTCTACCTGCAGCAGGTGCTGGGCCTCAACCCCTTCCAGACGGGCCTGATGTTCGGCTTCCTGGGCCTGGGCGCGTTCCTCGGCGGTACCTTCGCCTCGAGGATCCTCGCCCGCACCGGGGCGAAGGGCGGCCTGGTCTTCGGCCTCGCCGTCCAGGGCGTGATGACCGGCGTGCTGTTCTGGCTGGGTGACAACAAGGGCATGGGCATCGCCGCCGTCCTGGTCACCACGTTCGTCGGCGGCTTCGGCCACGTCCTGGCGATCGTCTCGTACACCGTCGTCGGCACCTCCGGCATCAAGGACAGTGAGCAGGGTCTGGCCACGGGTCTGGCCGCCATGACCCAGCAGATCGGCTTCACGCTCGGCATCCCGGTGATGTCGGCCGTCGCCGCCTCGCAGTACGGGGAGCTGGAGAACGGCATCGCCTCCAAGGCCGGCGTGCTGGACGGCACCACCTTCGGCATCCTCGTCGACGGTCTGGTGGTCATCGCCGGTGCCCTCGTCATCGCTGTCCTGCTGCGCACCGCGAAGTCCGGCTCTCCCTCCGCGGTCCGGGCCGGCAGCGGCGAGGAGGAGCCCAGCCTGACGGTTGCCCAGTAACCGGCGCTCCGGCTGCTCTCAGGGGGCGGGGCCCCTCGCCCCGCACCCGCCTCACCCACAGAGCAAGGAAGGAATCCGATGTCTGCTCAGTCTGCTTCGTCCCTTCTGTCCGGCGTGACGCCGCCCTACCTGGCCGACGTCTCCGACTACCTCGGCGCGCCCGAACTCCGTTTCTTCGGCGAGGGCTACAAACGCGCCCGGCATCGCCTGACCGCCTTCCACATACCCGAGGCGGACGGCGCGGCCGCCGAAGCGCCCCGGCTGGGTGCCACCGCGCAGGTCACCTACCCCAGCGACTGGTCCCGCAAGGGGGATGTCGACCAGCGGCCGCACCTGTCCACCGTCGACGTCCTGCTGCTCGGCGCCCAGCTCACAGAGGCCCTGCTCGCCAGCCACCTGGGACTGACCGAGCGGGAGCTCGCCACCGTCTGGCTCGCCCGGGTCCGCATCAAGGCCGGTTCCCGTCCGGTGGAGGACGACCTGACCGGGTTCCCGGTCACCGCGTACGTCGCCGACCGGCTGCCCTCCCCGCTGCCCGGCCGCGCCCGCACCGCCGTCGAGGCCGTCGTGGGCACGCTGCGCATCCGCCTGGAGGCCGACCACCCGGACGTCCGTCCGGGCGAGCGTTCCCCCGTCGAGCCCTCGGTCCGCGACGGTGGCTACGGCGACGCCCACCGGCTCGGCGGCCAGCGTGTCGAGAGCATGCAGGTCAGGCCGGGGACCCAGGTCGCCACCGCGGACGTCCGCCTCACCGGCGGCCCGGACGGCGCGCTCGCCGGCATGGAGGGCGAACACCAGCCGTCCGTCCACCTCGTGGACGCCTTCGTGACGGCCCTGCAGGTCGGGCAGGTCCTGCTGTACGAGCTGGACCGGGTGCCCCGCTCGGCCTCCGACACCCTGTGGATGCGCGGCACCCTGCTGGAGGCCGCCACCCCGCAGCGGCCGCGCACCGCCGCCGACGGCGGTCCGCTGCCGCTGCGCGCGGAGTTGCGCGACGCCGTCCTGCTCAACAACCGCCACGGCGAGACCTGGCGCCGCGCCGACATCGCCGCGCACCTCGCCGACATCACCGTCGTCTGCTCGGTGGCCCACCGCCTGCCGCAGTCCGCGACCTGAACACACCTACCACGGCGCTCAGACACCAGAGCCGCGGCGCCGTCCATCACCCACGGGAGAACACATGAAGCTCGCCATCGCCGGCACCTACTCCGTCGGCAAGACTCTGACCACGATGGCCGTTTCGCACCTGACCGGCCTGCCCCGCTCCGCCGCCAAGACCATGCGGGAACTGCTGCCCATCTCCATCCCCGGCAAGACGCTGGAGGAGTGCACCCCGCCGGAGCTGATCATGCTGATCATGCGGCGCAACCAGGAGCGCGCGGTCAACGAGTCCCACCTGCCCAACGGCTTCGTCTCCGACGGCTCCTCGCTGCACGAGTGGGCCTACGGCACGGTCCGTGTCCTGGTCGGCATCAACCCCAACGAGTCGGTCAACCTGGAGACCATCGAGCTCAGTGAGGAAATCGGCTTCTACGCCAAGGTCCTGGAGCAGATGGCCGTGCCCGCCAAGCAGCACGCCCGCGCCACCTACGACTCCTTCGTCCACCTGCCCATCGAGTTCCCGCTGGTTCCCGACGGGCACCGCCCGGTCAACGAGCGCTTCCGGTCCCTCGCGGACGAGCTGATGCTCAAGACCCTGGACGAACTGCACATCCCCTACCACTCGGTGGGCGGCACCATCCCCGAGCGCCTGCAGAAGATCATCGACATCTACGGCTTCGAGCCGGTGATGAGCATCGACGAGGCGATCGACAAGGCCCAGGCCGAGTACGCGCTCATCGACACCAGCTCGGAACTTGCCCGCGCCGCCGCCTGAACCCCGGCCGCGGGGCGCCACGGCCGTCGTGCCGCCCCGCGGCGGATCCGCACCCGCCCGCAGTCACCCCTACGGACAGAGCAGCCACAGCCGACTCAGCACCAGACAGCACACGAGATCTACGGGGGAGTACACATGCCTTACGCCGTCCTGCAAGGGCTCGGCGCTTATCTGCCGCCGAGACGCGTCACCAACGCGGAACTCGCCACCCTCTTCGACACCTCCGACGAGTGGATCACCACCCGTACCGGAATCAAGGAACGCTGCTGGGTCCAGCCCGGCCAGTCCACCGGCGACCTCGCCACCGAGGCCGGCCGCCGCGCCCTGAAGTCCGCCGGCCTCGACGACGCGGCCGACGTCGGCCTCCTCATCGTCGCCACCACCACGCCCGACCACCAGTGCCCGGGGACCGCACCTGACGTGGCTGCCCGGCTGGGGCTCGAGAACGCCGCCGCGTACGACATCTCCGCGGTGTGCTCCGGTTTCGTCTACGCCCTCGAAGCCGCCGCCAACGCCATTCAGGCGGGCCGGGCCGAGCGGGCACTGGTCATCGGTGCCGAGACGTACTCCACGATCCTCAGCCCGAACGACCGCACCACCTCCGTGATCTTCGGCGACGGGGCCGGGGCCGTCCTGCTGCGCTGTGGCGCCGCCGACGAGCCGGGCCGGCTGCTCGGGTTCGACCTGGGCAGCGACGGCACCGGCAAGGACCTCATCCAGATTCCGGCGGGCGGCTCCCGACAGCGCTCCAGCGGTCTGGCCGCGACAGCGGACGACTACTACTTCGCCATGCAGGGCAAGGCGGTGTTCGCCCACGCGGTGCGCCGGATGTCGGCCTCCTCGCTCGCCCTGCTCGAAAGCGTCGGCTGGACCCCGGATCGGGTCGGACACCTGGTCGGCCATCAGGCCAACCTCCGCATCCTCCGGGCCGTCGCCGAGCAGCTCGGGATGGACACGGCCCGCGCCGTCACCAACATCGAGAAGGTCGGCAACACCTCCGCCGCGTCCATTCCCCTGGCGCTGGCCGACGCGGCGGCTGCAGGAACGTTCCAGCCCGGCGAGCGCCTGCTGCTCACCGCCTTCGGCGGTGGCCTCACCTGGGGATCCGCCGCCCTCACCTGGCCGGACATCATCCCCGCCTGACCGGGCGCACCTCGTTCGGCGCACCGACGGCGCGAACGACAGCGAGCCCTCTCACCACATCCCCCACGCGCACCACAGTCGCTGCGCGTTCCCCCTCTTTCTTCTTCTTCGCGCCTACGACTGCCCCGCGCGCGGCACAGTCACTGCGCCCACTTCAGGGCTGGCGCGTTCCCCATCTCACGCACTCCATCTCACGCACTCCGTCCCTCGCGCGTGCCACAGCGCCGCGGGGACCACGGTCGCCCGCGCACATCGGACCAGAACCGTGTACGACACCGAACCGGAGAGGAAATCCCTTCCATGAGCAGCCCCGTCGCGTCCGACTCCGTCGCCACCCTCGCCGACGCGCTCCTGACGCTCCTCGTCGACAAGTACGAGGCTCCCGCAGAGACCACCACCGTCGACACCGAGTTCGAACTCCTCGGCTTCGACTCGCTCATTCTCGTCGAGGTCGCCGTGGACCTCAGCCGCCGCTACGGCATAGAGGTCGCCGACGACGAGCTCCAGGAGGCGGGCACCGCCGTCCGGGCCGCCGAACTCCTGGCAGCCAAGGGCGCGGTCGTCTGACCCGTTCCGGCCCCCTCCGTCACCAGCGCGGCCGGCCCCGTCCGGGCCGGCCGCGCCCCTCCACCGGATGGACCCGCCATGACCTCCGCCGAGCACCGCCCCGCAGCCTTCTTCGACGTCGACGACACCCTGACCTGCGGCACCGCGCTCTTCCGCTTTCTCGCCTACTGGTACGCCGCTCAGGGCAGACCCCCGCACGACGCCGTACGGGAACGGCAGCGCCTGAAAGCCATGACCACCGCCGGCGTCAGCCGAGAGGAGACCAACCGCGCCTTCTTCCGGCTGCTGGCCGGCGCCCCGGCCGCCGAGATCTCACGGCTCGCCGAGGACTGGTTCCGCGCCGAGACGGCCCAGGGCGGCTTCTTCCACGAACCGGTCCTCGAAGCGCTGCACGCCCACCGCCGGGACGGCAATCTGATCGTCCTGGTCTCCGGCTCCTTCCCGGCGGTCCTCCTGCCCGTTCTGGAGCACTGCGGCGCGCATCACCTGCTGTGCACCGAGCCTGAGATCACCCCGATCGGCCGTACCTACACCGGCCGGCTTGCCGACCGCCCGCACCAGCCGATGATCGGCAGCGCCAAGGCGGGGGCCGTACAGGACCTGGTCGCTGCCCACCGCATCGACCTGGCCTCCTCCATCGCCTACGGGGACCACGTCTCCGACGCCCCGTTGCTGTCCCTGACCGGCAGCGCCGTGATCGTCGGTGACGACCCGGACCTCCGGCGCCTCGCCGCTCACCACGGTTGGCACCGGCTGCCCAAGGCGTCCCCTCCCGCCCCCGTACCGCTGCCCGAAGCCAACCGCGTCCAACCAGGAGCACTGCTGTGAGGATCGCCGTCGTCGGCGCCTACGGAGCCGGCAAGACCACCCTCATCACCGCCGCCACGGCCCGCGTCGGGCTGCCCGCCGCACACGGCACCCCGATGCGGGACCCCCTCGGCAGCCGGCCCAAGCCGCTGGAGGAGACCACCGAGCCCGAACTCATCCAGCTCGTCGTGCGCCGCCACGCCGAGCGGCTCCTCGCCGAGGCCGCGCACCCGGAGGGGTTCCTCTCCGACGGCTCCCTCCTCCACGAGTGGGTCTACGCCACGGTCCGGCTCGCCGTCGGCCTCCACCCCGGCACCGATCAGGGGTCGCGGGACGTGACGGCTGCCCCGGACAACCCCTACCGGAACGTGCTCGACCATCTGGGCCGCGAGTTCCTGCACCGAGCCCTCGCCTCGTACGACGTCTTCGTCCACCTCCCCGTGGCGTTCCCGCTCCGCGACGACCCGCCGCCCATCAGCGAGCACTTCCGCGCCCTGTCCGACCGGCTGCTGCTGGACACCCTCCACGCGGCGGGCGCCACCGTGCACACCGTCACCGGTGGTCCGCAGGAGCGGCTCGACGCCCTGCTCGCCCTCTCCCGCCCGGCAGCCCGCATCCACTGACCAGACCCTCCCCACCCCTGCATTCCTCCGGAAAGGAACCGAAGAACCGCCATGCGTGCGATCGGCATCCCCTCCTTCGGCCCGCCCGACGTCCTCGCCGTCGTGGAGCGCCCCGTCCCCGAACCGGCCGCCGGCCAGGTCCGCGTCAAAGTCGCGGCCGCCGCCGTCAACCCCACCGACCTGATGCTCCGCTCCGGTGAACTCGCGGCCTACATGAGCGACTTCACACCGCCGTACACTCCCGGCATGGACGTCTCCGGCCACATCGACGCCCTCGGCCCGGACACCACGGGCTTCGCGGCCGGCGACCGTGTCGTGGGCTTCGTCAACCCCTTCACCGAACTCGGCGGCGCCCAGGCCGAGTACGTGTGCGTCCCGGCCGACCAACTGGTCCCGCTGCCGGACGCCGCGCCCCTGGTCGAGGCGGCCGGGCTGCCCATGAACGCGCTCACCGCGCATCAGGCGCTTGCCCTGATGGACCTCGCGCCCGGCGCGACCCTGGCGGTCACGGGCGCGGCCGGCGCCCTCGGCGGCTACGCCGTCCAGCTCGCCGTGCAGCGCGGCCTGCGGGTCGTCGCCGACGCGCGCGACGAGGACCGCGATCTGGTCACGGCTCTCGGCGCCGACACCGTGGTATCCCGGCACGCCGACCCGCAGGGCACCGTGGCCGCCTATCGCACCGTCCTGCCGCACGGCGCCGACGGCGTGGTCGACGCCGCCGTACTCGGCCACGCCGCACTGGAAATCGTCGCCGACGGCGGTCACCTGGTCCGCTGCCGCCCCTACGACCTGCCCGCACCCCGGGGCATAGTCCTGCACCAGACCTTCGTCATCGCCCATCCCGACAAGGCGGGCGCCCTGCGCGAACTCGTCGGCCTCGCGGCCACGGGCGCCCTCACCCTGCGCACCGCGGACCGGTTCGCCCCGGCGGACGCCGCCGAGGCGCACCGCCGCCTGGAGAAGGGCGGCGTCCGGGGACGCCAACTGATCGTTTTCTGAACGCCCGTGCGCCCCCGCCCATGCCGACGGGTAACCCCGGCCTTTTGCAGACCGGCGAACTGTTGGTGACACCAACACCGGGACCGGCACCACAATTCGGCATGGCTGTTCTATTGTCTGGACCGGGGCACCCGCTGCTTCATCCCCCGCAGCAGTGGGTGCCCCCTTTGGGGCGGTGGAACAAACCTTCTTACGGCGCGGCTTCGGCACCCATGGATCAACGCGACTGCGGCACGTTGGCCATCGAGGGTGTGAAAGTGTGGGATGCGGTGAGGAGAGCGCCGTGGACGGCTGAGGACGCTGCCCTTCTGACGTAGCGATCGCTGTCTGCGGGCCATACGTCACGGTCTTGGTGAATCAGAAGAGAAACCGCCCCGTGCACGCCGGCACACACTACTCTGGCGGTTTCCGTCTTGCTCCTGACAGGTACCCCGGCATCAAGACAGGCTGCGACCTTGTCCCGGAAATAGCGGAAGCACGCCTCTTCGTTCTGGCGGCTGGCTTCGGTGGCTTCACCGGCCATCACCAGTCGGTACTGGGCGGGATGACGAAGTCCGAATGCGATGTAGGTGACGCAGGTTTCATAGAGCGCCGTCACAGGGTCCTGGATTTCCCGGGACACCGCTTCCAACTCGATGAACAGTGAGTCCCACACGCGCAGGCACGTCGCGTGGACGAGTTCCCTCTTCGAGGCGAAGTGGAGGTAGACGGCCGGCGGGCTGACTCCCGCGCTTGTCGCAACCGCACGAATCGTAAGAGCGTCGGCGCCACCGCTTTCCAGCAGCTGACCGGCGATGTCGAGAAGCTGGTCTCGGAGCAGACCGCCCTGGCCCTTGGCGGCGCGAACTCGGGAACCAGTCACCATCAAGGTGTCTTGGGTTTGATGACAGTGACCACTTGGGTGACCCGGGCGCACAGTTCGCCTTTGTCATCATGAATGTCGACCTCGATGACAGTGTTGCGCCCCGGACGCAAGGGACGAGCTGTCGCAACGACACTCGTGCGTGCGGGCCGGAGGAAATGCGTGCTCGACTCCACGGTGGCCGGTACGGCGCCGGCGGGACCGTTCAGGGCGGCGCAAACGGCAGCACACACATCGGCGAGCCCCATCAACGCCCCTCCGTGGAGGCCACCGCCCACCGTGGAAAGGGAGAGATCGTGCCCCAGTCTGGCTCGAACGCCGGCTTCTGTGATCTCCTCGAAGACGACTCCGAGCGTCTTGGCATACGGCGCGAGCGCGTAGACATCTTCCGCTTCAAGTGTGAGCACAGGCCACTCCCGTCCGGGTCGATGGCGACAACTTAACGACGTTAACTCAGGTCGTCAACACACGAGCCCGACTCCTGGACGGCGGGGGGAGTCGGGGCCGGGTGCGGGGTGTTGCCGAATCCTCGTGTCAGGTAAGTCGCCGTCCCATTTTCGCCGACTGCCGGTTGTGTCCCTTCGTGTCCCACCACTCTTCCAGGTGGGCATGGACGAGGTGCACGAGCTGCCGTAGTCGGTCGGGAGGGGGCGCGGGCGAGGTGAACACATCCACCCAGGACTTGTCGTCCCACGGCAGAGCGACCACCCAATGCTCGTCCGGGTGGCCCCGGCGGCCCACAGTCAGCCAGTACGTCAATGTCACGCTGCGGTCCGGACGGTGCTCGACCGACATCTTGACGACGTCGAAACGGAGTCCGTCGGCGGTGACGTACGAGCGACTCAGGGCCTGCTCCGCCGGTGTCTGTTCCTCCACAGGGACCAACCGCCCTTTCACCTCGGCCCACGTCCCAACACGGTGTCTAGCAGGCAGCGGCGCTCGCGACGGCCGGCTGATCGACCTTGTAGGCCGTCAGAAGGTCGTTGGTCCCGGCCGGGGTGCCGATGATGGTTCGGAACTTCTCCACCCGCGGGCACTGATTGAGGTACGTAGAGTAACCGCCGCGGCCGTTGGGGTCCCCGGACCAGATGGCGGCGTCTATCTTCCGGTCCATCGTGCTGTTCCAGCCGTGCCGCGCCTTGATGTGCTTCCAGCCCCACGTGCTGGTGCCACAGCGCAGCGTGAAGAACTTGGGCCCTCGGTAGTACTTCTTCAGTACATAGGTGCGGCTGTGGCTCCTGCACTTGGCGTCAAAGCTGTCGGCCGTTGCTCCGACGGTCTCCCCGGAGGCGGAGGCGGAGGCGGAGGCGGAGGACACGGCGGACGCGGAACCGGCCGCCGGGATCAGCAGGGCCGACATGGCGGCAGCAGTGCACAGCGCTGCCTTGACAGAAGCGTTGAAAAACATGTGTTCCCCTCGGTTCTCCCCGTGGTCAGCGGGGAGTTTGTGCGAAGCGCCTCGTTGATGACGCCATTTCACCGTTTCATCCCTGACCGCACACCGTCAATCACATATGTTCCAGACCATCCAGGCGCAGGTTTCACAGCACCGACCAGCCCAACACCTCCCACCGCACCGGCATCTGGGACTTGGGCTTCGCCACTGACGACGTTCCCTCGGCCTGCCCCTGTGGGATGGGGCCTTCTGCTGCTTACCGGTGTACGGCGCCGGCGTCCGGGACGGGCTGTCGGCGTACGGCGTCCGAGATGGGCTTGGCGCCGCCGTGCGCGGTGAGTCCGCCGTCCACCGGGATCTCGGCGCCGGTGATGAAGGAGGCGTCGTCGGACAGGAGGAACACCACCAGCGGAGCGACCTCCCGCACACTCCCGGTGCGGCCCAGCGGTGTCCCGAGGACGTTCGCCTCGCGGAACGCCGGCGCGGCGGAGGCGGTCATGTCCGTCTCGATGAAGCCGGGGTGGACGATGTTCACGCGGATCCCGCGGGGCCCCAGCTCCATGGCGGCCGTCTTCGACAGACCGCGCAACGCCCACTTGCTGGTCGTGTACGCCACCGGGTAGTGGGCGGTCAGCGCCGCCGACGAACCGACGTTCACGATCGACGCCCCCGGGCGCATCAGGGGCGCCAGGTGCTGGATGCCGAGCAGCGGCCCGGTGACGTTGACGGCGTGGACGCGGGCCATGTCCTCGGCGGACACGTCGCCGAGGCGGGCACGCCAGGTGACGCCGGCGTTGTTGACCAGGCCGTGCACCTGCCCGTACGACTCCCGCAGTTCCGCGGCGAGTTGGGCCCAGTCCTCCTCGCTGCTGACGTCGAGGCGGCGGCAGCCGGGTGCCTCGGTCACGTCGGTGGCGATCACCCGGGCGCCCTCACGGGCCAGCGCCTCGGCCTCCGCGGCGCCCTGGCCGGCGGCCGCTCCCGTGACCACGACGACCTTGCCGAAGAGCCTCTTGGGACGCGGGTCGGTCATGGCCGCTCCCGGGAGCGGCGCCGGCCGGAGGGGATGGGCAGCGGGTCGGAGCCGGCCACCACGGTGTTGGAGACACTGCCGATGCCCTCGACGGAGAGCCGCACCGTGTCGCCCGGCTTCAGCGGCGGCGGGTCCTGCCTGCCCCGTACCCCCCACAGCTCGGCGAGACAGCCGCCGTTGCCGCAGGTGCCTGAGCCGAGGACGTCACCGGGACGCACCCAGGTGCCGCGCGAGGCGTAGGCGACCATCTCCTCGAAGGTCCAGCTCATGTTGGACAGCAGATCCTTGCCGACCACCTCGCCGTTGATCTCGGCGGTCAGCGCGAGGCGCAGGAAGCCGTCGCCGTCCCGGTACTTCTCCAGCTCGTCGGCGGTGACCAGGTACGGGCCCAGGGTGGTGGCGGTGTCCTTGCCCTTGCAGGGGCCCAGGCCCACCGTCATCTCCGCCGACTGCAGGTCACGGGCGGACCAGTCGTTCAGGACCGTGTAGCCGACGATGTGCTCGCGGGCCTGCTCGGGGGTGAGGTCCCGGCCCTCCTTGCCGATCACGGCGGCCACCTCGAGTTCGAAGTCGAGGACGCCCGACCCCGGCGGCACCGGGACGTCGTCGTGCGGGCCGTACACCGCGTACGGATTGGTGAAGTAGAACGTCGGGGCCGCGTACCACCGCTCCGGCACCCCCGCCGCCCCGTCCACGGAGCGCCGTACGCCCTCGACATGTTCCTCGAAGGTGACGAAGTCCCGCACGGTGGGCGGCTGGAGCGGCGGCAGCAGCCGCACCTCGGAGACATGCGGGCCGGCCGCGACGTCGAGCATCGCGGAGCCCGCGTCGAGCAACTCGGCCGGCCCGCCGCCCTCGGCGAGCAGACCGGTCAGTGAGGTGACGCCGGCCAGGGGGTGGAGCATGCCGTCCTCTTCGACGACGGCGACCTCGCGTCGATTGCGGTACTCGTACGTGGCGAAACGCATGGGTGGGTCCTGTCGGCGGGAGTGCGGGAGTGCCGGAGTGCGTGAGGGGGCGGCGGAGCGGGGTCGTGGAGCCAGGGCCCTACAGGGCTGCCGTGCCCCGGGTGACCGGGACGCCGTGCCCGGTCAGACCGGCGGGGCGACGAAGACGCCGCGGTCGACATCGTTGAACGACTCCTTGGCGATCAGTTCGTTCATCGGGTTCGCGGTGCCCCACTGGTCGGTGACCTCGGGCCGGGAGAAGTCGTAGACGTGGGGGTGCCAGGTGTCCTCGTCCAGAGCCTCCAGCTCCGTCGTGTACTCGACCGTGTTGCCGTGCGGGTCGAGGAAGTAGGTGAACGTGTTGTCGCCGGCCATGTGACGGCCGGGGCCCCAGATCTTGCGGACGCCGGCCCGCAGCAGACGGCCCGTACGTTCCGGCCCGGCGGCCCGGACCAACTCCCGCAGCACGTCCGGGTCGTGGACGAGCGAGTCGAAGTACAGGCGCTCCAGATAGCTGCTCGGCTCCCTTGCGCAGCCCTGGGCGTCGGGGCGGACCCGCCAGGCGTGGTCGGAGCGGCCGATCTGGGTGGGCAGGTAGCCGCCGCCGTGCGCCGCGATCACCTTCAGGTCCGGATGGCGGTCCAGGACCCCGGAGAAGATCAGGTGCGAGAGGGCGACCGCGTTCTCGGTGGGCTGGCCGACGGTGTTCGACAGGTACCACTGGTCCAGGCGCTCGTCGAGCGTGCAGCCGAAGGGGTGAAGGAAGACCAGCGCGCCACTCTCCTCGGCGCGCGCCCAGAACGGTGCCAGACGCGGGTCGGAGAGCTCCACCTCCCGGGTCCCGCCCGGGCCGGGGGCGTGCGAGGAGATCTCCACGCCCCGCAGTCCCTGGGCCAGCGCGTGGTCGAGCCCCTCGACGGCGAGGTCCGGGTGCTGGAGCGGGACCAGCCCGAGGCCGTGCAGCCGGGCGGGTGCCTTCGCGCAGTGCGCCGCGGTGCCCTCGTTGGCCAAGCGGCAGACCTTCTCGGCCAGTCGGGGCCCGGCCCAGTAGTGGTAGTGCGACGGGGACGGGCTGACCAGCTGGATGTCCACGCCCTGCGCGTCCATGGCCGCCAGCCGCACCGCGACCTCCGTCAGTCGCGGCACCCGTGCGCCGACCATCGGGCCGCTCACGGTCAGGGCGCCGGACCGTTGCGCCGGGCGTCGAGGGCACGGCCCTCGGCGAGGCCGGGCTGACCGGCGACGGCCTCCTCGACCTCAGGCAGCAGGAGGTGGGCGTGGACGTCGATCGTCGGCGTCGACCCGGGCTCGGTCACGGGAGTTCCTTCAGCGCGTTCAGGGTGCGGTACGTCAACCCGGGTACGTCCGCGTCGCGGACCCCGTCGAGATGCCACTGGCCGAGTTGGCAGGAGGCGTCGACGACCATGCTGACGCGGGGGAGGCGGCGGTCGTGGTACTCGGTGAGGAGCTGGTCGTCCCAGTCGTCGCGGGAGGTGAGCAGCTCCGCGAGGACCAGGGCGTCCTCCAGGGACATCGCCGCGCCCTGGGCGAAGGTGGGCGGGCAGCAGTGGGCGGCGTCCCCGACGAGCACGACCCGGCCGCGGTGCCAGGGGCCCTCCACCAGGAGCCGGTGGAACCAGGTGTAGTTGACCTGGGCCGGGTCCTCGATGTGCTTCACGATCTCGGGCCAGAAGCCACCGTAGCCCTGGGCGAGCCGGCGCATCTCGTCGGCGTAGGACTCCGGCGGGATCGAGGCGCGCTCACGGTTGGCCTCGACGAGGTAGGCGTAGATGGTGTCCTCGCTGGTGGGACAGTAGCCCGCGATGTACGCTGGGCCGCCGGTCGCCAGGTCCGTGCGCTCCAGCCCTTCGGGGCGGGGCGCGGCGATGCGCCAGATGGCCATTCCGGTGGGCTCCGGCTTGTCGGCGATGCCGATCGCGGCGCGGGTCGCCGAGTTCAGGCCGTCGGCGGCGATCACCAGGTCGTAGCGGCCTTCGGTGCCGTCGCTGAAGCGCACCGAGACGCCGTCGGCGTCCTCGTCCAGGGTCTCGGCAGTGGTGCCCAGACGGATGCCGGCCCCCGAGGCGCGGACCGCGTCGATGAGGATCCGCTGGAGCCGGGGGCGCCGCATGCCGAGGGTGGCGGGCAGGTCCGGGCCGCCGGTCTGGATGTCGTCGGCGACGAACAGGACGGTGCCGTCCGGGGCGGTCACGCCCAGCGAGCCGAAGGCGAAGCCGGAAGCGCTCACCTGATCCCACACACCCAGCTCGCGAAGCACCCTGAGGGCGTTGCCCTGGAGGGTGATGCCGGAGCCGGTGGCGGCGTTCCAGTCGGGCTTGGCCTCGACAAGGTCCACGGCGATACCGGCACGGCGCAGCAGGATGGTGACGGCGTTGCCGGAGGCGCCCCCGCCGATGACGAGGACGGCGCGGGTGCGGGTGCCTCCGGCCGGAGGCTGGGGGAGGGGGCGGGGGTCGGTCATGGTCGGGGATACCTCCCGGTCGGGCCGCACGGCTTCGGGCGGCGGGGGTGCGGCTCGCCCGCTGGGAGTGCGGGCCAGGAGTCGGGACGGGGGTGCGGGCCGGATGCGCCACTGCTGTCCGGGAAGGGCGCATCCGGCGACCGGGGCGGCTACTTGACCGCGATGGGGTTCACCGGTGAGCCGACGGCTCCGGTGATGGGGAGGGGAGCCGCGGTGAGCCAGAACTCGTACACGCCGTCCGCCGCACAGTCCGCGGCGAGGGCGTCGAGGTCCCACATCTCACCGATCAGCAGGCCGATGTTGGGGATCACGACCTGGTGCAGTGGCTGGAAGGCGTGGTCGAACTCGTTGGGCCGTACCTCGAAGCCCCAGGTGTCGGTGGCGATCGCGGCGATCTCGGTGCCGTGCAGCCAGCCGGCGGTGGTGAACGACAGCCCGGGCGCGGGACCGCCCGCGTAGTCGCCCCAGCCGTCGCGCGTGGCGCGGGCGAGGTGCCCGGTGCGGACGAGGACGATGTCGCCGCGGCCGACGCTCACCCCGTGCGCTTCGGCGGTCGCGTCGAGGTGCTCCTCGGTGATGGCGAACCCGTCGGGCAACTCGCCGCCGGTGCCGATGACGTGGCCCACGTCGAGCAGGACGCCGCGTCCGGCGACGTACGGCGCCATGTGCTCGATGCCGGTGACCAGGTCACCGTCCGAGGTGACGACCTTCTCGGCCGCCCTGCCGTTCCAGGCCTTGCCGTGGTCGAAGATGTGCCCGAGCCCGTCCCACTGGGTCGAGCACTGCAGCGGCATCGCGACCACGTCGTCGGCGCCGCCGATGCCGTGCGGGAAGCCCTGGTTGCCCAGCGCCGCGTCCGTGCCCGTGTCCAGCATGGTGTGCACGGGGTTCGTCCGCCGGCGCCAGCCCTTCTGCGGCCCGTTCATGTCGAACCGCTGCGACAGGGAGAAGCTGACCCCCCGGCGGACCAGTGCGGCGCGCTCACGCCGCTTGGCCTCGTCGAGGAAGTTCAGGGTGCCGAGGACGTCGTCCTCGCCCCAGCGCCCCCAGTTGGAGTACGCCCTGGCGGCCTCGGCGACGGCGCCCTCCGGGTCGGTCCGGTCCAGGCTCATGCCGTCTCCTCCACACAACGTGTGCGCTGTACGCCCAGGCCGGTGATGGAGCCCTCCATGACGTCGCCGTCGCGCAGCAGCCGGCCCCAGTGGATGCCGTTGCCGGCCGGACTGCCGGTCAGCACCAGGTCGCCGGGCAGGAGCCGGGAGGTCTGGGAGATGTACGAGACCAGCCGGGCGACCCCGAAGAGCATGTCCTTGGTGGACTCGTCCTGCATGGTGTCGCCGTTGAGCTTGAGGGTGACCCGCAGATCGCCGGGGTCGGAGATCGACTCGGCCGGCACGAGCCAGGGTCCGAGCGGGGTGAAACCGGGCGCGTTCTTGCAACGCAGCCAGTCGGTGCCGATGGCGGGCATGTCCCGGCGGAAGACGGTGGCGCGGTCGGTCAGGTCGTTGGCGATGGTGTACCCGGCGACGTACTCCAGGGCCTCCTCGACAGAGATCCGGTACGCGGGCTTGGCGATGACCGCCGCCAGCTCCAGCTCCCAGTCGGGCTTCTCCGCCCAGGCGGGCAGGACCACGTCGTCGTACGGGCCCGCGACGGTGGTGGGCAGGCCGATGAACACGTACGGCAGGTCCTCGGCGGCCCGCCGGTCCATGATCGCTGCGATCTCCGCGCGCGCCTCCTCGACGGTGCGAGGATCGTCGGCGGAGCGGTGGGCGACCTCCAGGTCGATCACGTGCTGCCGGTAGTTGGCGCCGGACTGGAAGATCTGGCGGGGAACCAGCGGGGCGTGCACCCGCAGGCCCTCCAGCGGCCGCCGGCCGAGGCCGTCGTCGTCCGCCAGGGAGCGCAGGACGGGAAGCGCCTCCTCCCAACGCTCCATCACCGCACGCACGTCGGACGGTGCCCAGTCCAGGGCTCCGCTCAGGTCCAGTACCCGTTCCCTGGCCAGCAAGCCGGGGAAGGGCTCCCCGCCGTGGGCGTCCTGAACGGAGAACGTGCCGAGCGCGAACGTGCCGTCAGGTTGCGCGAGCATTGCCATCAGATGTCCTCCTGCGGGGTCGCGGTCTACTGTGGCTCCGAACGGCTGATCACGGAAATCAATCCTGTGGATGTGCCGTATCCACATCACGGATGACATTGACTTCCTCAGGTGGTGCCCGGTGAACCTGTCCCGACTCGACCTCAACCTGGTCGTCGCCCTGCGTGCGCTGCTGGAGGAGCGCAACGTCACCCGAGCCGGCGAGCGCGTCGGACTGAGCCAGCCCGCGATGAGCGCGGCGCTGTCCAGGCTGCGCCGCCATTTCGACGACGAATTGCTCTCCCGGACCGGCAACGCCTACGAGCTGACTCCGCTCGGCGTCGCCCTGCGCGACCGCAGCGCCACCGCGTGCGACCTGCTGGAACGGGTCTTCTCCAGCCAGGCGGACTTCGATCCGGCCGCCGAGAGCCACGAGTTCACCCTGCTCGCCTCCGACTACGGTGCGGCCGTGTTCGGCGCCGCGCTCGCCCGCACCCTGCACCAGGAGGCGCCCGGCATCCGGCTCACCTTCCAGCACCCGGCGCCCTCGGTCGTGGAGAACACGGCCACCGTGCTCAGCACCGTGGACGGGCTGATGATGCCGCACGGCATCATCGACGGCTTCCCGGTCGTCGACCTCCACCAGGACCGCTGGCTGTGCATGGTCGCCGACGACAACCCCGAGGTCGGCGACGAACTCACCCTCGACCATCTGTCGCAGCTGCCCTGGGCGGTCTACCAGCGCCCCTACGACGCCCCGGCGGCCCGCCAGCTGAGCATGATCGGCATCAGCCCGCGGGTGGAGGTCTCCGTACAGACCTTCCAGCTCCTGCCCCACATGGTCGAGGGCACCCGCCGGGTCGCCATGATCCAGGAACGCCTGGCCCGCAGAGCGGTCCGCTCCGCCGCGGTGCGCGTCCTGCCCTGCCCCTTCGAGGCGGTGCCGGTTCGCGAGGCGCTGTGGTGGCACCCGGTCCACGCCCAGGACGCGGCCCACATCTGGCTGCGCCAGAAGGCGGCGGAGGTGGGCGCGACGCTGACCGGCAACGGGAACGGGAACGGGAACAGGAAGGGCAACGGGAACGGGACGGGCAACGGGAACGGCACGGGCGAGGGGAACGGGAACGGCGACGCCGGACCGGCTCTGTGAACCGGTCCGGCAACGCGCTGAGGTGTGGTGCCGGCCGCGCGACCCGGGCGGGCACAGTGCGAGGACCCGTGACGGGGCGCGGCTCTTCAGCAGCCGTCAGGCCGACGGTGCCGGCAGCGGCTGCGGGTCAACGGCCCCCGCCCGCCGCCGGGCCGCCAGCAGCCCGCCCGCGACCAGAGCCGTGACGACCCCCAGCACGCCCACCGCACCCGCGAGGCTCCCCACTGCCGACTCCCCGGCGAGCAGCATCAGCGGGCACACGAACGCACCCCCGAAGAAGGCCGCCGTCCACAGCCCCGTACCGCGACCGCGGTCCTCGAAGGCCAGTCGGGACATGGCGCTCGTCAGCAGGGCGGGCAGCAGCATGCCCGTACCCACGCAGTTGACCACCGCTCCGGCAACCAGCAGCGGCGCGTCGCCCGCCACGAACATCACTCCGAAGCCGACCGCGCAGACCGCGAGAACGGCGGGGATCATCGGCTCGGGGGAGCGCCCCAGGCGGGAGAAGGTGATCGCGCCGCCCACGGTGGCGGCGCTGGCGATCGCGGTGGCCAGGCCGATCACGCCGGTGTTCTTCACCCCGAGGTCGTCGAGCAGGTACGACATCTCGACCGGGACGGTGTAGAAGACGATCGCGCCGAAGAAGGTGAGGACGCAGACGCCCCCCAACTGCCGCCAGGGGAACCGCCGTCGGACCTCGGACACCTCGACCGGGGGCTCGCCGGCGGCGGCGCGGGTACCGGCGTCGGGCAGCACGGACACCATCAGCGGTGCGAGCACCAGGCTCACGGCGTACACCCAGAACGGCACCCGCCAGCCCGCCGATCCGGCCGCACCGCCGACCACGAAGAAGACGGTGGCCGACGCGGAAGCGCACATGGTCTGCAGTGCGAGGTACCTGACCCGCTGCTGACCGGAGTAGTAGTCGCCGATCAGCGTCGTGCAGCAGGTCATGATCGCGGCCTCGGTGACACCGACGAGGGCACGGCTGGCGATGATCGCGCCGAGCGAGTCCAGCCACAGCGGGGCGGTCCCGAACACCGAGTACAGCAGGGTGGCCACGATGAGCAGGCGCTTGCGCCCCAGCCGGTCCACGATCACCCCGGCGAACGGCGCCAGCAGCGCCAGCGCCAGCGCCGGAACGGTCAGCGCGAGCGGGACCAGCGCCTTGGCGCCGGGGACGGACGCGAAGTGGTCCTGCATCTTCGGCAGTACCGGGGCGATCAGCACCGCGCCCAGGATCGGCAGACAACTGCCTGCCATCAGCAGGGTCAGACGCAGCAGATGGGACGGACCCGAGACGGTCACGGGCGACGCGGGGACGGTGGCGGCCGTGGCGGGGTACGGCGGCGGAACGGAACCGGGCATGTCGACTCCAGGGGACGGCGTACGGGAGCGGGCACGCCTTTCACGGGCGCCGACGGCGCACGGCATGCTGCGGACGACCACACGTCGGCGGTTGGTCCGGACAGCGGCGTGCGGGGTAGGGACGACTATGGGTGGTTCGGTGCCCGATTCGCCATCCTTCAAGCGATCCGGATCCCGTATAGCGGGCCATCCATACGGTGGATGTCGATTCCCCTGGGCGGCGGCCCCGAACGCGAAGAACATCGGCCCGCCGGACTGTGCCGGCGGTCCGATGCCCCATCATGAGCCGTTGTCGCCGGCGGGTCAGGTCAGTCCTTGCCGGAGAGCCGCCAGATCTGGTTCTTCTTGGTGGTCAGGGTGCTGCCGGTGTCGCATGTCCATTGGTGGACGGCTGCGCCGGGTGCGGTGGAGACGGTGCTGACGTCGACGCATTTGCCGCTGTGGACGGCGACGAGCTGGTAGTCGTGGCTGTTGTTGAGCGCGGTCACGGCCCGGAGGGTGAACCGCTGGTTGGTGGCGCCGCCGCAGGGCCACTGGATGACGGCGGCGCCGTCGGCGGTGGAGGCGTTGGAGACGTCCAGGCACTGGCCGCTGTAGTGGTTGACAAGGGTGTAGACGCCGGATGACCCGGTGACGGGGTGGAAGTCGAAGATCTGCTCCTGGCCGGTGCCGCAGGTGTTCTGCTGGTACTGGGTGCCGTTGGCGGTGGACTTGCCGGGGTCTTCGAGGCAGAGCCCGCTGTGCTGGGCGACGGCCGTGGAGGAGAAGCCGGACGAGGCGCCGATGTGCAGGCTCGCGGGTGCGAAGGAGACCTGGTCGAGGTGGGGTGCGGAGCTGGACCGCATGGGCTGTCCGATGTCGCTGCCGCCGCCGGAGTAGACCACGCCGATGGTGGTGCCGTCCCAGTTGTACAGCTGTGACGCCGTGAACTTGACGGTGTTGGCGCCCTTGGCGAGGGTCATGGGGACCGTGTAGTCCTCGAACTGGTTCCAGTGCAGGGTGCTGGCGAAGTTGACGCGGGTGGCGGCACCGCCGTTGACGCTGACGTCGGCGTGCTCGGCGTACAGGTCGGGGTTGTAGTGGTTGGAGGGCAGTTCCTCGGCGTTGGCGAAGCGCATGGTCATGGCGTAGGTGCCGGCCGAGGGCGCGTTGACGTTGAGGGTGAGGGAGTTGGCGGTTCCGTTGCCGATGCCGGTGACGACACCGCCGTGGGCCTGGCTGTAGCCGGTGTCGGCGACCGCGGTGCCGGTGAGGGTGCCGTTCTCGGCCTGGTAGGTGGTGACGTTGTCGGTGGTGACGGCGTCGGTGGCGCTGAACGGGGTGACGGCCAGGTCGTCCAGGGCGAGGGTGCCGCCGGTGCCGGTCACCTTGACCTTGTTGATGCCGCCGTTCAGGTGGACCCGGTTGGCCGAGGTGGACCAGGCGCCGGTCGTCGCGCCGGAGAGTGTCTGGTCGGCGACGGCCTTCCCGTTGACGGTGAGGGCGGCCTGGCCGGTGTTGCGGTAGCGGGCCGTCAGGTCGGCGTATCCGTCCCGCGCGGAGTAGACCCAGAACGTCGCGGACTTGCCTGAGGTGAGGTTCACCGCGCCCGCGCCGGACTGGCCCTGGGAGGTGTAGCCGGCGGTGCCGCTGTCGGAGAGGTCGGCCTGCTCGGCCTCGTAGAGCGTGGTGCCCTGGACGGCGGCGTCCTGGTACTGCAGGTCGATCTTGTCGACCACGGCGTCGCCGACGGTGGTCGCGCCGTTGTCGCCGGTGGTGGCCAGGGTGATGGTGTGGCTGCCCGCGGTGAGGTGCACGATGGTGTCGCTGTGCCCCCACACCACCCACTGGAAGCCCACCGGTATGTCGATCCTGGTCGAGGCGCCGCCGTCGACCCGCGCGTACACGTTGGTCGGGCCCTTGACGTCGGCGTCCTTGGCGTAGCTGTTGCCGAAGACCGACAGGTCGTAGTCGCCGGTGGTGGGGACGGAGACGGGGAAGGAGATCACCGTGGTCGAGCCGGTGCGCAGGCCTCCGACGTCCTTGGTGCCGGAGGTGGCGAACTTGCCGACGCTGCCGGTGGTGCCCTCGGTGTTGATGTTGTAGCCGCTGCCGCTCAGCGTGGCGTTCTCGGCCTCGTACGTCGCCCGCCACGTGCTGTCGGACGCGGTGGTGCTGCCGGTGCCGCCCGGGGAGACGATCACCTGGTACGCGGACATCGCGTCGAGGGTGATGGGGACCGTGATCGAGCCGTCGGAGCCCACGGCGACGTCGGCGTCGGAGAGCCGGGTCGGGGTGGCCGCCGCGCCGAGGTAGCCGCTCCAGCGGTCCTGGAACACGCTGACGTGCACGGTGCTGCCGAAGACGGCGGGGTCGATGTTCTTGATGACCGTGTCGGAGGCACCGCTGGTGCCGCCGCCGGCGAGGATGACGCGGGCCTGCTTCTTGGCCGTGTCGAGGCTCGCCAGGCCCTGGAGGGTGTACGCGGCGTTGGACGCGGCGCCGGTGACCTTGACGGTGTTCCCGCCGCTCATGGAGCTGTACCAGTTGTACAGCCACCACTGGGCGTTGGGCGTGTTCTGCGCCGCGGCGGAGTCGCCGAGGTTGCCGTTGATGTTCCAGTACGGCAGGTTGCCGTCGACCTTCTTGTCCTCGATGGCCGCGATCCACTGGACCATCTGGCCGGGGTCGGTCAGGTGGTAGCGGTGGGCGTACTCGTTGAGGTTGACGGTGATCGGGGAGGTGATCCCCGCGGCGGTCTCCGCCGCGCGGTAGGCGTCGACGGTGCTGCGGACGTCCGCCGGGCTGCCCAGGGTGTGCCAGGTCGTGACGTCGGGCAGGCAGTTGTTGGCCTTGCAGTAGCTGAGGAAGCCGCTGTAGGCGAAGGAGTTGTAGCTGGTGAGGTTGGGTCCTGCCAGTCGTGCCGCGGGCCAGATGCCCTTGATGAAGTTGTAGGTCTGGCGCCACTCCGAGTTGAAGGCGGCCAGAGTCGACGAGTTGGTGCGCATGCCGCTGAACCAGCCTATGTCGGGCTCGTTGTAGGGCACGAAGACGATGTGGCTCGCGTAGGGGCTGGCCATCGCCTGCTCGACCTGGGTCTTCATGGTCGCCTGGTAGGCCGAGTAGCTCTCGCGTTCGTAGTTGGCGCGGTACACGTCCGTCATGTAGATCAAGATGTCCCCGCCGCCGCTGTCGACGAAGGGCTTGGCGACCTCCAGTGCGTCCGAGCCGGGGTGCTGCTGTCCGTCCTGGTACTTGGTGTTGGTGGTCTGGAGCCCCATCCCCTCGATGAGGTTGTTGGTCGGCACGTCCGGGCCGTACAGGCCGTACAGCGCCCCGGAGGCGCCGCCCCGGAAGGCCCCGGTGCCGGCCCCCAGGTCGACGGTGACGGTGGGGGTGGCGGCGGAGGCCGGCGTCGCCATCACGGTGGTGAGGCCCGCTATGACGGTCAGCGGGAGCAGCACCTCGGTGATGCCCTGGAGAAGGCGTCTCGTGGTCGAGCGTCTTTGCCCGAGTCGTGGCATGAGCTGAGGTCCCTTCGGATGGAGTCGGTTGTCGCTGCGCCGGCCCCTGTGCCGTACGTGTGGTGGATCTGTCCGGCCGGCCGGTCGCGGACCTCGGCGGGCAGGCGGTCGCCGGGCACGGCAGGCGTGCCCTCGGATCGGCACAGGTGTGGATGGGCCTGATCGTGGGTCGCCGGCTCCCCGAGCCCGGGCGGTGAGCTGCTCGGCCGTCCGGGACGGGGATCGGCGGGTGCGGGGGAGAGTGCGGGAGGAGGATCAGGGGTTCGTGCGGATGCCTAAGCCGTCGCTGTCCACACCACTCGGAGAAGGCGGCACCTCGTAGCCGTAGGCCGCGGCGGCTTCGGTGACGCGACGCTTGCCGCTGAGCGCGTACGACACGGTGCTCCGCGAGACACCAGCCCGCTCGGCCATCTCACCGATGTGCACGGAGCTCCTTGCTGAGCTGTCGAACCGATTCGATATCCGTCGGAAGTGGGGACGGCCAGATGCCGATCTCTGAATGGGTTTGGTGACTCCAGGCGCGGAACCGTTCAGGTATCGATCGTCGAACCGGTTCGCGTGAAGTGAAAGTAGGGGTCGCCCGGGGCGGTGTCAACGCATCGATCCGAATTTCTCGTAACGGCCCCGAAACGTCAGTGTGCGGGGGCATCGGAACCTCGCCCCCGCCCGGATTCGCACGCGTTCACCGGCAGGCAGGCAACGCAATCTTCGTGATGACCGGTGTGCCCTCGGGCGCGGGGGCCGATGACCTCCGCGGGCTGGAACACCCGAGCGGACTCGGGGCGTTGATCGCTTGGGCGTCGGCTTACGGCGGAGTCGAAGAGTCGCATCGAGAGAACGGAGCATCAGAAATGGATGTCTTCATCATCGGCGTCACCGGCGGCATCGGCGGTCTGCTCGCGCAGAAACTGCGCTCTCGGGGAGACGTCGTCCACGGGCTGGTTCGCCGGGACGACCAGCAGGCCGAACTCGCGGCGCGAGGCGTGGACGCGCGAGTCGGCGATCTCTCCGCCATGACGGTGGAGCAGCTCGCGGCGGCATTCGGTGACGTAGACGTGATCGTCTTCAGTGCCGGATCGAACGGCGGCAGCAGGGAGGTCACGACGGCCGTCGACGGCGATGGGGTCGTCAAGGCGATGGAGGCGGCACGCCTCGCCGGGGTGGAGCGCTTCGTGCTGGTCTCGGTGCTTCCGGAATCATGGCGGGAACGCGATCTCCCGGACGAGGTCGAGTACTACTTCGCCGTGAAGAAGGGCGCGGACGTCGCACTCAGCCGCAGCGATCTGAATTGGCTGATCCTCCGTCCGTCACTCCTTCTCGACGGTCCGGGGACCGGCACCGTGTCCCTCGGGCCGGCAGAGCTCCATGGCCAGATCCCTCGCGACGACGTCGCCGCCACCCTCGCTGAACTGCTCCACGAGCCGCGGATCGGCCGGCAGATCCTCGAACTCGACACGGGGTCGACACCCATCGAGGAAGCGGTCCGGGCGAACGTCCGCTCGTGACCTGCCTGGGTTGCCTCGCGCAGGTCGCGGAGTGAGACCAGCCTCCGGACATGCCCTCTGCCCCGGCGGGACCATTGCCTGTCGAAGAGGCAGGCCCCGGCCGGTGGCCCGGTACGTGGACACCGGCCATGGCATGCCTCGCATCACTTCAGCTGTTTCTTGCGAGGAAGCCCCGGCGTTCACGCCGGAGAGGCATCGCTCTGCTTCAGCTGCGCGTACATGGCGTCCAGGTCGGCGGACAGCTGGGACTTGACCCAGCGGGTGGTGTCGTCGGCCAGTACCTCGTGCGACCCCGCCTCGATGCCGTCGAGCGCGGCCACGGCGATGTCACGGGGGTCCGCCTTGGGCGCGTCGACACCTGACGTCATGTCCGTGTCCACATAGGCCATGTGGAGCCCGGTCACCGCGATGCCGCGCGGCTGCAGCTCCAGGCGCAGGGAGTTGGTCTGCGACCACAGGGCGGCCTTGGAGGCGCCGTAGGGCGTGCCGTCGGCCAGCCAGGACAGGACGGAGTGGACGTTGAGGATGTGGCCCCCGCCGTTGCGTTCGATGACCGGCGCGAAGGCCCGGGTGATCAGCAGCGGCCCGTAGAAGTTGGTCTCCAGATCCCTGCGCACGTCCTCCATCGGGGAGTTGAGGTACGAGGCGCGGACGGAGGCGCCGGCGTTGTTGATCAGGATGGTGACGTCCTGGGCCTGCTCGGCGGCCGCCGCCACGGACGCGGGGTCCGTGACCTCGAGCGCCAGCGGAACGGCACCGGGGTGCGTCACCGTGCGCGGGTCACGGGCCGTGGCGTAGACCTTGCCGGCACCGCGTGCGTAGAGCTCCTCGACCAGCACCTTGCCGATGCCGCGGCTGCCTCCGGTGACGAAGACGTTGGCGCCCTTGATTGCTGTCACGACTACTCCAGAAAATGGGAAACTGATCGGTTTCTCCCCAACTGTAAACTGATCGGTTTCCAAGTGCAAGCTCAAGCGACAAGCCGAGTCCGCGACGCGGTGCCGTTGGGCGAGGCTGATTCCGTAGTCAGACGGTCGACGTCCGGCCGTCGCCGGAGCCGGACGCGTCCGGCCTCCCTCCCCGCGGGTCGGCTCAGGCCCGACCAGCGCCGGCCCCCCTGTGCCGGACGCGTCCGCCCATACGGTGCGAGCCCTACGGCGCCGGGGCTTCGGGGCGCCTCCGCGTCTCGCCCGGGGAGCGCTGAGACGGGCATCGACCCGCCGGAGCGCATCGGTCGCCGAGTCCGCGCGAAGACGGGGCGCGTCAGCGCATGCCCGCCGCGTCGAGCAGGATGGCCACCGTGGGTGCGATGAGGCCGGTCAGATTGTCGGCCTGGATTCCCGCGCGGGCGCTGGCGCCGTCGAAGACCAGGATGAGCTGCCGGGCCAGCAGGTCGGGGTCGCTCGCGCCGCCCTGTTCGGCCTCGGAACGGAAGAACCCCGTCAGGTTCGCCTTGATCCGGTGGGCCACCCGGCTCGCAGGGTGACTCTGGTCCTTGAGCTCGATCTGGACAGCCAGGTACCGACAGCCTCGGAACTCGGGCATACCCGCCTGCGCCTCCACATTGTCGAAGACGTACAGGATCCGCTCGCGGGGTGAGCGGCCATCGTCCGCCGGGGGCAGGAGGGTCGCCGCGAAGGCGGCGGCCTGCTCCTCCAGGCTCACCGCAAGCAGTTCGTCCTTGCTCTCGAACAACTGGTAGAGGGAGCGCTTCGACACCCCCGCCGCCTTGCACAGCGCCTCGACGCCGATACCGACACCGTCCCGGTAGGTGAGCGTGGCCGCCGCCTCCAGGAGCCGCTCTCTGGTGCTTGGCTTCACTTCGGTGGTCATACCGCGAGGTTAACTCGAACCGTCCGAAATAAAAACCGATCGGTTTTCGGGGTTGTGGGGGAGACGCCCGTCGCCGAGCCCCGATGGTGTGCGCGCCCCCTGTCCCCGCAGGACGACCCGCGCCGGGTCGCCCCGAGCAAGGGCCCCGCCCTGGACGAGTCGCGGTCCGCTACGCCGGGGCGGCGGCCTTCTCGGGCTTCGCCTCGGCGGGGATACGCGGTCGGCGCGGTGGCGATCAGGGCGGTGGTGCGGGCGACGCCGGTCTCGACGTGTGGTGGGCCCCTATAGCGGGGAGAAAGTGCCTGCGTAAAGCCCCCGGCGGCCACATGTCATCACATCGAGTGATTCTCTGGCCTTTGCTTGCCTGGCGCAACCTACGGTTGCGACGCTGTTGCTGTCCGTACAACCTGATGGGAGCGGCCAGTGACATTCGGTGAGCAGCCGGCCTACCTGCGTGTCGCGGGTGATCTCCGCAAGAAGATCGTCGACGGTTCGCTGCCACCGCACACCCGCCTTCCCTCGCAGGCCAGAATCCGACAGGAGTACGGCGTCTCGGACACCGTCGCGCTGGAGGCGCGCAAGGTGCTGATGGCCGAGGGGCTGGTCGAGGGCCGCTCCGGCTCCGGCACGTATGTGCGCGAGCGCCCCGAGCCCCGCCGTATCGCCCGCTCGGGATACCGCCCGGCGGGCGGCGCCACGCCCTTCCGGCAGGAGCAGGCCGACGGTGAGGCGCGCGGCACCTGGGAGTCCCGCAGCGAGCAGGCCGAGGCGGGCGTCGCTCTGGCCGAGAGGCTCGCCATCCGGCCCGGCGACCGCGTGATGCGCACGAAGTACGTGTTCCGGGAGGCCGGCGAGGCGATGATGCTCTCCACCTCCTGGGAGCCGCTCGCCGTCACCGGCCGTACGCCCGTGATGCTGCCCGAGGAGGGCCCCCTCGGCGGCATGGGCGTGGTCGAGCGCATGGCCGCCATCGACGTCGTCGTGGACAACGTCACCGAGGAGGTGGGCGCCCGCCCCGGCCTCGCGGAGGAACTGCTCGCCCTCGGCGGGGTCCCCGGCCATGTCGTCCTGGTCGTCCGGCGCACCTACTACGCCTCGGGCCGCCCGGTGGAGACGGCCGACCTGGTGATCCCGGCCGACCGCTACCAAGTCGCCTACCACCTGCCGGTGAAGTAGCGCGCCGGGCGTGATGCGGCGCACGTTTCCCCGGGAGCGGCGCACGCCCTTCTGGCAGTTGCCCCCGGCGAAACCCCAACCGGAGCCCCGTTGCCCGGCGTTGGAATCCAGCCGTTCTCGCAGGTCGGCGCGGGCGTGTGCCGGATGCCGCTGACCCGATACATCGACGCGGACCAGGGGCGCGTTCGACTCTGTGCGCCCCCTGGTGCGGTGGTCCGTCCTGGCTGGTTGCGTACCTCTTTGTGAAATTCCGTGTTCGCTGCGTGAAGGTTGGGCGTAGGGTCGGGCATATGCGGATCGCGGTTTCCTTTACGGGTGAGGCGCGGAGCAGGCCGAGGGCGGGAGGCGGAGGGGCGCGATGAACGACAGCACGATCACTCTTCCCTGGCTCGTCATACGACAGGACGACAACGGCAACCGGTACCGCGTGGGCAGGTACGCGACCCGGGCCGAGGCCCAGAAGATCGCGGACAGCCTCGACGGCCGTGGCCACAAACAGCTCTACTGGGTCGAGCGCATCGGTCCGAACGGAACCAGTTCGGCGGACTGAGACCAGGGGCGCGTCCGGCCCCGCCCCGATTCCCGCCCTGTGCGACCCACGCCCGCGCCGGTGCGCGTACCTCCCGTAGGCTCCGGCGCATGACGGAACCGATCGTGGTGGTGGGGGCCGCCCTCTTCGACGGCGGCCGCCTCCTCGCCGCGCGCCGCAGCGCACCGCCCGCACTCGCCGGGCGCTGGGAACTGCCCGGCGGCAAGGTCGAGCCGGGAGAGACACCCGAGGCCGCCCTCGTACGCGAACTGCGTGAGGAACTCGGCGTCACGGCGGAGACCGTCGCCCGCGTGCCGGGACAGTGGCCCCTGAAGGCGCCGTACGTCCTCCAGGTGTGGACCGCTCGTCTGCTCCCCGGCTCCGCCGACCCCGAGCCCCTCCAGGATCACGACGCGTTGCGCTGGCTCACTCCCGAGGAACTGTGGGACGTGGACTGGCTGGACCAGGACGTGCCCGCCCTGCGCGCGACGCTCGCGCTCCTCGACAGCGGTGCGCGCTGATCCTCGGGACACTGCCGGTGGATGTCCCCGCACCGTTTGTGCCACAGCGCGCCGGAGAGTACGGTACCCCGCCCTCAATATCGGGTATATGCCTATTAACCCCACGAAGCCTGGCATGGGTGAGTTCGCTGGCCGGGGATGTGATCGGCGTGATCGACACCGAGGGCGGCGACTTCGCCGAGTGGACCTTCCCCGCGGAACCGGACGCCGTGCGCGCGGCCCGTGCGGCTGTCCGCGGCCGGCTGCGGGCGTGGGACCTCGACGGCCTCGCCGACCTGGCGGCCCTGCTCGTCAGCGAACTGGTCACCAACTCGCTGCAGCACGCCACCGGCCCCATCGGCGTACGGCTGGTGCGTCCCGCGCGCGCCGCGCGCCTCGACGGCGTGCTGCTGGTGGAGGTCTCCGACCCGCTCCCGGACCCGCCCCGCGCGCGCGTCGCCCGTCCCGAGGACGAGAGCGGCCGGGGCCTGCAACTGGTCGCCCGCTCCTCGCAGCGCTGGGGCACCCGGCCCGGTGCCGCGGGCAAGACGGTGTGGTTCGAACTCGCCCTCCCGGGATGATGCAACTCCCCCTGCCGGGTGATCAGAAGGTGTACGTCCGTGACCGCGCCGTCGACGGACTGGTCCAAGCCGGTGGTGGTTGTCGAGCGGTTGGTGAGCGGTTGCCGAAGGGTGTGGTTCGATGCCGTGCCCGCTGGTTAGAAGACTGGGAGTGTTGTCGCGGCCGGGACCGAAAACCGTCGGGAACGTGCTGTGATCGTGAACACCGTGTTGTGCGGCGCCGTAGTGCTGGATACTGCGGGCAGCCGCCGCCGGTGACCGGTGCCGGACGCGGTGAGCTGGAGGGGACGGTTCGCGTGAGCGAGATACCAGCGAAGGCCACGGAGTCCGAGGACCCGTCGGACGGCGCGAGGTTCAGGGCTGCGGCTGACGCCGTGGCAGAGACCGAGCCGGGCGAGTTGCTGCCCGGTGACGCCATGTGGCAGAGCAGTCCGCCCGGCTCGATCTACGACTACATCAAGGTCGCCTCGTTCTCCATCGGCCCCGACGGGCTGGTCGACCAGTGGAGCCTGCGCGCCGAGCAGATCTTCGGCATCCCGGCCGAGCACGCCGTCGGCATGGACCCCATCGAGGCGTTCATCGACCCCGAGCTGCGGGAGCGGGGCCAGCGCAAGATGGCCGAGATCCTCGACGGCCGGGAGTGGACCGGGGTGGTGCCCTTCCGGATGCCGGGCGCGGAGCCCGGGGACGCGGGCCGGCAGGGGCTCGCCGAGGTGTACGTCATGCCGACCCGCACCGAGGACGCGGAGAAGGCCGCCGTCTGCATCGTCGTCGACGTGCGCACCCTGCGCAGCATCGAGACCGACCTTGCCGCCTCGCAGTCCATTTTCGGCCAATCTCCCTTCGGTTTCCTGCTCATCGACACCGATCTGCGGGTCCGCCGCGCCAACGAGCAGTTCGCCAACACCTTCGGCGGCACGCCCGACGACCACCGCGGCAAGGGAGTCCACGACTACCTGCAGCGGTCCGAGGCCGAACGGGTTGCCGCGACCCTGCGGCGGGTGCTGGAGACCGGCAACTCCATCACGGACATGCACGTCACCGGCTTCGTGCCGGGCTCCGACGAGCGCCGCCACTGGTCCGTCAACCTGTACCGGGTGCACAGCGGTTCCGGCCGCCCCATCGGCATCGCCTGGCTCGGCCTCGACATCACCGCCCGCCGCGCCGCCGCCCGCGAGGCCGCCTCCGCCCGGCGCAATCTCGCCCTCCTGAACGAGGCCGGCGCCCGCATAGGGAACTCCCTCGACCTGGAGACCACCGCCCGCGAACTCCTCGACGTCGTCGTCCCCGGCTTCTGCGACCTCGCCACCGTCGACCTCTACCAAGGTCTGCTGGCCGGCGACGAGACTCCGCCCGGGCTCGCCGACGGCAGCGCGGAACTGCGCCGGGTCGCCTTCGCCAGCGCGGTCTCCGACGCGCCCTTCGCCGGTTCCGGCAAGTCCGTCGAGGTCGGCGCGGTCCACCACTACCCGTTCAACTCGCCCTGCGCGGACGCCCTGCGCACCGCGCGCCCGCGGATCGTCCCCGCCGAGGAGGGCGGCCTCGTCCAGTCCACGATCGCGGTGCCGATGGTCGCCCACGACACCGTGGTGGGCCTGGCGCAGTTCGCCCGGACCAAGGGCAGCGAGCCCTTCGGCGACCGGGACCGGGACCTGGCGGTCGAGTTGGCGGCGCGCGCGGCCGTGTGCATCGACAACGCCCGGCTGTACCGGCGCGAGCACGAGCGGGCGCTGATACTGCAGCGGTCCCTGCTCCCGCCCGGCGACCCGGTCGCCTCCGGCCTCGACATCGCCTGCCGCTACCTGCCCGGCAACTCCTCCGCCGACCGGCCGAGCGAGGTCGGCGGCGACTGGTTCGACGTCATCGAACTGCCGGGCCACCGTACGGCCCTGGTGGTCGGTGACGTGATGGGCCGCGGCCTCAGGGCGGCGGTCGCGATGGGCGAACTCCGCTCGGCCGTCCGCACCCTGGCCCTGCTCGACCTCGAACCGGCCGAGGTCCTCTCGGCACTGGACGAGATCGCCCGCGGACTCGGGGCACCCGGCGGCGTCCAGCAGGCCACCCGCGCCGCCCGCCGCCCCCGCGAGGCCGACCTGTCCGAGGTGTACTTGGCAACCTGCGTGTACGCGGTCTACGACTCGGTGACGCGTCGCTGCACCTTCGCCAACGCGGGCCACCTCCCGCCCGTCCTGGTCGAACCCGGCGAGTCGGCCCTGATGCTCGACGTACCGCCGGGCATGCCGCTCGGCGTCGGCGGCGAACCCTTCGAGGAGGTCGAGGTCGAACTCCCCGAGGGCGCCCTGCTCGCGCTCTACACGGATGGACTGGTCGAAAGCCGCGACCACCCCCTCGACGAGGGCCTCCAGGCGTTCGTCGGCGCCCTCACCGACCCCTCCGCCCCCCTGGAGGACGTCTGCGACCACGTCCTCAACACCCTCGACACCCACCACGGCGAGGACGACATCGCCCTGCTGATGGCCCGTGTCCAGGGCCTGCCCGCGGGCTCGGTCGGCGACTGGACCCTGCCGCGCGAACCACGCAGCGTGGGTAAGGCCCGCGAGTACGCCCGCGGCCAGCTGCTCTCGTGGGACCTCGAACCCCTGGTCGACACCACGGAGTTGCTCGTCAGCGAACTGGTGACGAACGCGCTGCGGTACGGCGAGGGCGAGATCAGGCTGCGGCTGCTCCTGGACCACACCCTGGTCTGCGAGGTCTGGGACTCCGGCCTGGTCCAGCCCCGCCGCCGCCGCGCCCGCGACACCGACGAGGGCGGCCGGGGCCTGCAACTGGTCGGCCTGCTGAGCGCGGCCTGGGGCTCCCGCCGGACGCCGCGCGGCAAGACGGTCTGGTTCGAACTGCCGCTGCCGGACGGGGAGAACGGGGTGGCGGATCCGGCGGAGGCGTTGTTGAGCCTGTTCTGAGGGGCGGCGCCCCGGGGGTGTCGGGGGGTGTCGGCGAGTGTCTATCCAGCGGCGAGCGGATCGAGGACATCCCCTGACGAGGTGGTCTTCAGGGCTTCGATGAAGGGGGTGAAGGCGCCGGTGGGGAAGGTGAGGGTGGCGCGGGCGGGGGTTTTGGAGTCGCGGATGGATATGTGGGTGGGGGAGCCGGCGATCTCGACGCAGTCGTTGCCCTCACCTCCACCGGAGTAGGACGACTTCCGCCAGATGCAGGGGGTGACCATGGGCTCACAGCTCCTTCGCCATCCTGTGTATGAAGTCTCGCGAACGGTCGGGTTCGAGTGACACCTTCTCCAGCCTACGGAAGAGCGTTCGAAAGCGGCCGAGTTGGGCTTGGGCGTCGATGAACGCTGTGCCGTGAGGGCCGTCGCGTACCACTGTGTCCAGGTGGGGGACCGGGCCGCCGGCGTACACCATGGCGCTTCCGGCTCCGGCGAAGTCATCCAGTGCGAAGGGGATGACCCGAACGGTAACGTGATCCGCCTCGGACATCTCAAGGATGCGCCTCAGCTGGGCCTGGGACGCGGCGCGTCCGGCCACCTTGATCCGAAGCGCCGCCTCGTGGATCACGGTCTCGTACGGGATGGGGTCGGGGCCCTCGATGACCACCTTCCGTTTCATCCGGTGATCCACCCGGACCCGCACCTCGCTCTCGGGGAACTCCGGGTTCATGTAGGCGAAGAGGGCCCGTGCGTACTCCTCCGTCTGGAAGAGCCCCGGCACGTGGATCACCGCCACGTCGTGGCGGAAGGTGGCGTGGTGATCCAGTTCGGCGAGGTCCAGATAGGCGGACGGGAGCACGCCCCGGTACTCCTCCCACCAACCGCGGGTCCGGTCCGTAGCCATGGCCACCAGGGCGTCGATCAACTCGTCGTCCGCGCAGGCGTAGTTGGCGGCGAGACGACGCAGTCGCTTCTCGCTCACCCCCGTGAGTGCTGCCTCGATCTGACTGATCTGCGCGGAGCTCACCCCGAGCAGCCCCGCCGCATCGCGGGTTGTGAGGCCTGCCGCGTCACGTAGCCTCCGGAGCTCGACCGCCAAGCGCATCTGACGTGCCGTCGGCTCGCTCCTCAAGACCATGATGCTCCTCCCAACGCGCCTGGAGGCGCGACTCGTTCGGGGGCCACGTTACGCGATCAGCTTGCGGGACTTAAACGAATAGGTCTACCGTCGGTGACGCGACGCACACGCTGCGGATTGCCGGGATGACCGGAAGCGCACCGCCCCGCCCTGCCATGACGGCCGCGACACTGCCACCGCCCGCCGACCCGCAACCACCCACCACGTGAACGGAGTTGACGCATGCCCGAAAACGAGTCCGAACCCTGGGAGTACTCCCTCTACATCCCGAACGACCTCCGAGCCGTCACCGTGAGCCGCCGTACCCTCCGTCTGATCCTCACCATGCACGGACTGATCAGCCTGGTCGACGTCGCGGAGCTCCTCGCCGCGGAGCTGGTCTCCAATGCCGTACGGCACACCAAGGGGCCGGCTGCCCTGCGGGTTCGCTGGTCGGCGGGCGTGCTGCGGATCGGGGCGTGGGACGCGGACCCGGAACCGCCGGAGCCACCGCGGGCGTTGGAGCGGCTGGAGCAGTTCGGCGAGTTGGAGGAGGAGGGGCGGGGGCTGGCGCTGGTGCGGGCCTGCGCCGACCTGTGGGGCTGGCACCCGCTGACCAGACACGGCAACCGGGGCAAGTATGTGTGGTGCGAGTTGGCCTCGGCCTGACGCAGTCCGGGTGGTGCCGAGCTGCTGATCATGCCGTGGCCTCGTCACAGGCAGGCGATAGCGTCGGGACCATGGCTGACACCTATGAGATCTACATAGTGCTGAACCTGCGCGAGGGCCTGCCCGACGAGGAGCTCGCGGAGCTGCGGTGGCATCTTGGCCTGGGACCCAAGCCGGAGATTCTCCGCATCGTGTCCGAGTTTCCCGTCGTGGCGTTTGACGACGCCGGCGAACCTCTCATAGAGAACCATCCTGCGCCTCTTCTGGGGCAGCATGGCGATGCCTGGAAGGTGAATGGAGCACTCACTTCGGTACTGGTGCGGCCGGAAGGCCCCACGAACGGGGCGTGGGCTCTGACTGTTCGGCAGGAGATCCACCCGGACCAATTCGACAGCGTTGCCGAACTCCTCACCTGGCTGTCCACCAAGGCGGAAGACCGGCATTGCCTCAAAGCGGAGACGGTCCACCTGGGCTGGATCAAGTTCCATGAATCGGACGAGTTCGAGCCGCTGGTCGTTCGAGACGGCGAGGTCGGGTGGCCGTAGATCACGGCCTTACGTGGGGAACTCCCCGCACCAGTTGCGCCCCAGGAGGGTGGCGGGCAGGTAATCGGACTCGACCTCGATGGGGATGCCGGCGTCGTGGGCGAAGCAAGCGATGGCGAGCGGGGCGAGGGCGACAAGGCCAGAGATCATGTCGGCTCGGCTTTCTTCGGTCCAGTACTCCTTGTGCCACTGGAGGGCGGCGGAGAGGGTTCGCTGGAAGCCGGCCTCGTCCTTGCGGACGACGCGGTGAAACATCTCCATCGGTGGATAGAGCAGCTTGCCCGCCGTCTCCCGGTCGGTGACGGTTTCCGCCTCTGTGCCGTCAACGGCGGCTACGAGCTTGGAGCCGAGGTCGGGGCCGCCGAGCCAGTAGGTCTGGAGCGTGTCGATCCAGGCGTACTCGAACTCGTCGAACTGCGCACCATTTTCCCGGAGCAGAGACAGGGGGACGCGGCAAAGGGCAGTGATCCTGTCCCGCTCCCGGCACACCACAGCCAGGTAGAAGGCAGTGAGCCAGCTACCGGGGTGCACGTACCACTGCGGTCCGGTGGCCTGGAGTGTGCGGTCCTTGTGCGCGATGCGGCACTGCACCTGCTCCTCCGTCGTGGTCGCGGCGGCGAACACGGCGGAGCCGACCTGCATCACGGTGACCCAGGCGTCCCACGTGGGGAAGAATATCGATCCCCGTGGGTCCATCAGACAGTGCGCCTGCGCCAGCGTGAGCGTGGTGCTCAGCGCATCGCCCAGATCGGCGGAGCCCGCCTCCAGTCCGTCGATCAGCGCCTGCGCGTTCTCCTCGAGCACGGCGAGGCCTTCTTCCGCGTTCCCCGTGGGAAAGGGGTGACGAGGAACGGTCGAGGACAACGCGCTTCTCCTTGAAGGATCTCGAAGCAGTTGAGCTTGCAGCGTAGTTACGTGCGGAACTCGCCGACCCAGGTGCCCTTGAGCAGGTGTTTGGGGAGGTACTCCGACTCGACCTCGATGGGGAAGCCCGCGTCATGCGCCAGGCATGCCATGGCCAAGGAACCAACGGGGACCAGCCCTCGGGCGTCGTTGGTGCGGTCCTCGTCCGCAGTCCAGTACTGCTTGTGCAGATTGAGAGCGTTGGCCAGAGACTGGTTGAAGCGTTCATGGTCGGCCGTGACGAACCGGTGGAACAGGTCCACGACCGGCCAGAGGAGTTTCGTGGTCGCCTCGGGCCCCGCGATCGAAGCCGCCTCGGGCGCAAGACCTCGTGCCGCCTCGACCAGCTTGTCGCCGAGTTCCGGTCGGCTCAGCCAGTACGCCTGCAGTGTCTCCACCCACGGGTAGACATAGGCGTCATACTCGGCGCCCGACTCCCGCAGCAATGGGAGAGGAACCTGGCACAGGGCGTCCAGTCGGTCCTTGTCGCGGCAGATCACCGACAGCATGAAAGCGGTGAGCCAGTTCCCCGCATCCACCCAGGGTTGCGGTCCGGTAGCAGGAACGGACCGCACCTCGTGGTGGATGAGGCACGCCACGCTGGGTTCGGTCGTGGTCGCCGCGGCGAACATCGCCGAACCGGACTGCATGGCGGTCACCCACACTTCCCATGTCTCCAGCCACTCCGCCGTGGGGTCCGCCGCCGCTCGCTCCTGGGCAAGGAGCAGCGAGTCGGACATGGCGTCCCTGATTGCCATCGGGGACTCCTGCAGGTCCTCCAGGGCCCAGACGATGCCCCGGCTGAGCACAGGCTCACGACCCGGGATGTCGTCCCTGCCGAAGGCGTGCCGGGGCACAGAGAGCACCACTAGCGTCCTTCCCTGTAGAGATCGAAGTAATTGAGTTCCGCTCCAGCATAGGAGCCGGTGTGCTTGTTGGCCTGGATCATTACGTATTGAACCTTTTTGCGGCGCAGGGCCCGGGCCATCTCTTCGGCGAGACCCTTGTCCGTACCGCCACGGGCCTTCATCTCCTCAAGGATCGTGTGGACGTATTCGAGCGTGCCCTGCTTGACCCTCTTTCGAGCGTGGTCACCGGCGCCCAATCGCCAGTCGAGTTCACCACCCGGTGCCTTCGCCTCAACGATGAGGAAGTCGCCTCTCCCGTTGTCGAGGCGATACAACTGGTCAAATCTCCTGGCACCGTTGCCCGTCTCCATGAGGTCCACCCACTCGGCGCTGGCGAACTCCTCCGGAATGACGTGGAGCTTCGCCGCGCCCTCGCCGAGAGCCTCGCCGACCTTGGTGTTGTTGGCAAGGTCACCCATGGCGTCGCGAGCAGCCTGGAGTGCGTCCAGGTGCTCGGTCGTGGGTGCCTTGTCGTATGCCCGCTGAGCATCACCAAGATCGAGGTACTTCTTGTGCGCGTCGGCCAGTTCATCCAGCTTGGGACCGACGTGATGCTGCACTGAGTCCAAGCCCAGAGCCTTCGGCGGCAGGCGATAGTATTCGCGGTCCGCGGAGGGCAGGCTGTCGGTGGCCACCCACCTCGGGTTGGTTCCCTCCGTCAGCTTTGGTAGGAACTGACCATCAACGATCTCGTCCGCGGTCCTTCGGTGCCCGCGTATGTCGTAGTGCTCCTTGAACCAATCAGGGTTCTCGTTGGCCAGCCGGACGTGCTCGTCATGCCACCACTTCATCTGCTCGGGAGTGCGCTGGACCCACTCCTTGCTGCCGGCACCGGACTGCAGGTCATCCGAGTGCGGGGGTTCATTCGTGGGCACGTCGTCGCTCGCCTGGGCCGTGTCGTCCAGACCATCCGGATGGCTGCCCCCCGTCGACGGGGGTTCGTGGTGGCCGCCGCCCGTGCCTGGGTCGTCGGGATGGGTGCCGCCGGTACCCGCGCCGTCCGACTGTCCAGTGCCGTTGGGATGGTCGGTGGTGGACGGGGTGTCCGGGTGGGTGCCGTTCGTGGACGGGGTGTCGCCGTGGCCGGTGCGGTGTGGGGCGTTGAGGTCGTTCGTGGGCATGTGGTCGCCCACGTGGCCGCCGGGGAGGTGGTCCGCGCTGCCGCCGGGAAGGTGGTCGGCCACTCCGCTTCCGGGGAGGTCACCCCCTGCGTGGACGGTAGGCAGGTCGCCCCCCGCGTGGGCGCCGGCGGTCGTCGGTATGTCCTCGCCGACCCGGCCCACGTCGCCGAGGTTGGTGTCGAGGCTGTTGCCGAGATTGATGTGCTGAGCCGCGTTGTCGGCGGTGTGGGTGGCCACGCCCGCCATCGCCGGTTCCCTCGTCGGAGAGGGTGTGTGCGGCACATCCGACCCCGACGCTGGGGTGCCGGTGTCGGGCTGGTCGACGACGTCGCCGGGGCCGTCGTCGACCTGTTGCAGGACGTTGCCCCTCTCGTCGAGGAGGTTGCCCTCCGGGTCGTAGTAGCGGGCCGGGGCACCGTCCTCGGTGGGGAGTCTCGTGGAGCCTTCCGGCAGGGCCGGGGTGTCGTGCGGGAGTTGGTAGTTGCCGTCCGGGAGCTTCGTCGCGCCCTCGGGGATCGCGGTGCCCTCGGGGAAGTGGACAGTGCCGTCGGGGAGTTTGACCGTGCCCTCCGGCAGCGTGATCGCGGTCTCCGGAAGCTTGGGAATCTCGATGTTCCCGACGCCCTTCAGCGCCTTGGTGATGTCTCCGATCTTCGACAGGCCCGCGCCCGCGCCCTTGGCGATGTAGGTCATCGGGTCGATGACCTTCCCCGCCTTCCCGGCAACCGACAGCACCTTGGCCACCGCGCCCGCCTTGCCCGCGCCCGCCGCCGCACCCCCCGCGCCCCCCGTGAACACGGTCGTCAGGACGTTGAAGGTGACCGCGCCGGCCGCACGGCCGGGGTTCTTGCCCCACTCGTCCCAGGCGACCAGTGCCTTGCCGGTCTCCTTCATCGCGGTGCGTGAATCACGGATCCAGGAGGGGAGTTTGTCGTCCGGCAGGGTCCAGAAGAGTGTGCTCATGCCGGGGATGGAGGAGATCGCCAGGCCGGTGGCGAGTTGGGCGAGGCCCTTCCAGGCCTGGCCCATCGCGTCCCAGCCGCCGAAGCCGACCAGCGTGCCCAGGCCCTTGATGGTGCCCCAGATGCCGTCGACGATCAGGCCGTCCCAGACGAACGACTTCACCCAGTGGCCGACCTCGTACCAGTGGTGCTTCTCCTCCACCGGGTCACCCCAGGGAAGCTTCGCGTTCTTCAGATCGTCCGCGTTGAAGCCGTACTGGTCCTTCCGGTCCGATCCGTCCCCGGCGACCATCTGGGTGCCGCCCCAGATACTGGTGATCTTGTTGTGGCAGGTCCGCTCCGCCGCCCAGAACGCCGCCACCGTCGCGGTGATGTCGTCCCGGATCTGGTTGTGCTTGTCGACCTTGTCCTCGTCGTACTCCCAGTCGTCATCGTCCTTGACCGACGCGACGAAGGTGGTGGCGTCCGCCTTCAGCTGCTCCAGCTTGTCGACCAGCGGGCGGACTTCGGTGGCGTACGACGACAGCGCGCCCGACACCGTCTCCAGGTCCGTGGCGAAATCGTCCGCCCGTTCCTTCACCGGCTTCGTCGTCGCGAAGAGCTGTTCCGCCTCCGGAGCCGTGTAGTACGCCGACAGGCCCTGGAACTGGGAATGGACGTCCTCACCGGTCTTGCGGACGTCGCCCGCGTCCTTCTTCAGGTCCGCGTTATCCGTCTCCAGCAGCGTCAAGTTCCCCGTGAACTGGGGTATTTGATCCGGCTTGATCACGCTCAACTGCCCCCGCTCGTCCGCGTCCCCAACCAGGCCATCTCATCTGAGATCGCATCATCATACAAATCGGCGTGCGGGGTCTCGCGGTGTTTGCGGGTGTCTTGCGGGGGGTGTCCTGAGGTGAAGGAAGTTCCTTATCGCGAACGGACGTTACTCAGAAGGGACGTCACTGCGAAGGGACGCTGCGGCGCGCTCGGGTGCGCGGGCCGCCGAAGCTTGGCGGTGGGCCGTCCTTCTGGGCGCCGGTGAGCAGGATGCCGCCGAGGACCGCGCCGGCGACCCCGCTCTCGTGCCGCGCCGCTCCGGAGAGCGGGGTGCCGTGCAGGCGTACGTCCCGCTCGGCCAGTTCGCGGGACTCGCGGGCCAGGGTGTCGGCCGTGAGGTGATCCGGAGGGTCGGCGGTGAGCGCCCGGCCCGCCTCCGCCAGCCGGAGGCGGGCCTCAGCGCCCACGGCACTCCGATGTGTCTCGATGAACCCGTCCGCCAGGGCGATCGCACTCCGGGCCACGAGAAACCCGGCCGCCGACAGCACCCCGGCTTGCCCCAGCGCGAGCGGCTCGGTCGCCGCCATGATGCGTCGCAGGGCGTCGAGGGGGTCGTACGGGCTGCCGCCCGTCATGGCCTCTCGTACGGCGGCCAGGATCAGGTCGGCTCGCCGGACGCGGGCGTGCAGTTCGCCCGCTGGTGTGGCCTCGTCGTCCGCTGTCCGTCCCCGCACCCCTGCCAACTCCGCCTCCGCTCCCGTCAGCGCCGCCGGTAGCAGCGTCGTCGCCGTGCTGAGCTCGGCGGCCAGTCGGTCTACGGCTGTGAGCAGGACGGTGGCCTGGGACACTGCGGCCTCGGCGGCTCGCAGGTGGTGGGCCGTGCGTTCGGGGGCGGGCCAGTCAGCCCACTGGCGGGCCTGGTTTAGGTGAGTGGTCGCGAACACCAGGCGGTCCTTGGCCTGTTCGACGTACCCGGTGACCTGGGCGGTGGCGGAGTGCGGGTAGCGCTTGGCGAGGGCCGTGAGGGTTGCCTCCGTGGCTGACGTGTGCGCGGCCAGTTCCCGGAACCAGGTCTCCGTGACCGTGAGGGCCTCGCCTGACTCCCCTTCCAGCGCGCGGAGTCGGTCGAAGGCGGGAACCTCCGCGTCCAGTCGCCGCCCTGCCTCCTGGCACCGGCCCACGATCCCCGCGCGTACGTGCCGTCGGGATGCCTCGTCCGCCGGGACGCCGGCCTCGTACTGCCGCCCTATACGGAAGGCGGCGGAGAGTTCGGACTCCGCGTCCCGTACGGCCCGGGCGAAGGGGGCGACGGCCTCGGAGCCGAACCTGGCCTCGACCAAGCCGAGTTCCTCGCGGCTGGTGCGGACCCAGTCGTCCGCCTCGGCCAGGAAGGCGCGGGACTGTTCGTCCAGTTCGGTCGGCGGGTGCGGCGGGGCGGGTGCGGTGGGCGGGGCGGCGGGGGAGCCGCCGGGCGTGGTGCGGGTCCGGGCTCGGCGGGTGCGGCGCAGGTACCCGTAACCCGCCAGTGCACCTGCGGCGACCACCGCGACGAGCGGCAGGACGAGGTCGGCGGCGGACGCGTCGCCCTCCTTCGACACGGCGGCACCCGCACTCAAGCCGGAGCCGGCGGCCCGGGTGGCGGGGGCCGAGGGGGCGGTGCGCGGCGCAACCGGGACCTCCGTGTTGATCGTCATCCCCGGCAACAACAGCCACAGAACCCCGACCGCACCGCCCAGCACGGCATGCCACACCCGTACGGATATGTGCGCGGCGGCGCGTCGCGGCCGGCCTCGGATCAAGGAAGACGTCACATTTCGGAGCGTATGAGCAGGAATGCGGGGGCGCGACCGGGGTGGGGTGGGCGAGGTACGGGCGTCAGCACGGCAGCAGCAGGACGACAGTGGAGGGGAGCGGCATGGAGCGCACCGAGGAGACGGAGCCGGGGGCAAGGGCGACGGGGCCGGAGGAGTTACCCACGGTCAAGGAAGGCACCATCGAGGAGCCCCGACAGGCCACACCTGAGCCGAGCCCGAGCCCGAACCCGAACCCGAGATCCAGTCCTCCGGGATCCAGACCCCGCCCGTGGGTCCGCTGGACCCGCCGTGTCGCCCTCGGCCTGGTACTGATCGTCGTGCTTCCCGTCCTCGCCGCCGAGATCTCGCTCCGGGTGAACTACACCGGCGACCCGGCCGACGGGACGTACACCAGGAACAAGGACGCGATCTGGCTCGGCCACGCCTGGGTCGACGGGCGGAAGAAGGACGCCGACGTCACCGCGCTGGCCCGTGAGTTGGAGACCACCGGCATCCGTGACCTGTACGTCCACAGCGGACCGCTGGAGCACGACGGCACGCTCCCCGCATCGGCCTACCCCAGGGCGCGCTGGTTCATCGACGCCGTACACCGTGCCGCGCCCGGCATCCGCGTCCAGGCCTGGCTGGGCGACGTGCTGGCCACCGAGAGCCCGGACGGCATGCGGCTGGAGCGCCCGCAGACCCGCTCGGCCGTCGTCGAGTCCACCCGGCGGATCCTGGCGACCGGCTTCGACGGCGTCCACTTCGATCTGGAGCCGCTGCACTCGGGCGACCGGAACTACCTCACCCTCCTCGACTCCCTGCGCCGCGTCACCCGCGCCCAGGACGCGCAGTTGTCGGTCGCCGCCCACCAGATCGACCCGGTCCCGGGGTTCCACTCCTTCTGGGGGACCGTCGCCGGGCACCCGAAGTGGTGGTCGCAGAAGTTCTTCGGGCAGGTCGCTCGCCGGGTCGACCAGATCGCGGTGATGTCGTACGACACGATGCAGCCGCTGGAGAGCACGTACGGCGGCTATGTCGCCCAGCAGACCTCCCTGGCCCTGGAGGTCACCCCCCGGTCCACCGACCTGCTCATGGGCCTGCCCTTCTTCCACGAGAACCGGTTCGGCCACTGGAACCACGCCGAGACCGTTCCCGCCGCCGTACGCGGCGTCCGCCTCGGCCTGTCCCGCACGGACGCCGACCGCGCGAACTTCGGCGTCGCGCTGTACGTGGACTTCGCGGCCGAGGCGGGGGACTGGAGGGCGTACCGGGAGGGCTGGGTGCGGTGACCGATAGGCCCATGGGCGGCGACCGGCCACCGCGGCACCCTCGTCGCCGGGTCCTGGAGCTGGTCGGGCGGCCGGGTTAAGTGTCCCGTGGCCCAGACGTCATGCGTGCTTCGCTTTAAGGGGCCCTTCTGTTAGTTGTGGGCGGGCTGTGGGCGTCCTAGCGTCCAGGGATGCGAGCGCTACTCACCAGCAAGGCTGCCCGGCGCACTCTGCGCCCGATAGCCGACCTCATCGACCAGCGCATAGAGCGCCAGGTCCGCCGTTCCCTCCAGAACGGCTCGCCGGCCCAGCACACCACGGCTGCCGCAAGCGCCCCCGACGCGGCACTGCGGGAGGAAGTAAACAAACTGCGCAGCCGCCTGCGCCCCCTGGAGCTGTTCTTCGACGGCACCGGGCGCGGCATGGCCCGGCTGCCGTCCGGGTCCCACCTCGACAAGGCGATCGACCAGCTGGCGCGGGTCACCGGGGACAAGGACGGCGCCGAGCGCAATGTCGCCCAGGCGTTCCGGCTGCTCATCGCGATGGAGGCGCTCGGGGTCGGCCGGATCGCCGGCGGCACGATGAACATCGTCGGCAAGCTGTCCGCGGTACCGCTGCTGGACCCGCCGAACGACGAGGTCCTGGAGATCGGCACCCTGTACGGGATGTTCGGCGCTGCCCTGATCCGGATGCTGGAGCGCGCCGGACGGGAACCGAAGCTGACGATCGTCGATCCGCTCGCGGGCACCCAGTTGCAGCCCGGCGCCAGCATGCGCGACGACGCCTCGGGCACGCCCGTGCAGGGCGCCGCGGTGCGCGTCAACCTGGCGCTCGCGGGCGCGGCCGGTGCGGCCACCCGGATCCAGCAGGGTTTCTCCGAGGACCCGGAGGTGCGCGCGCTGGTCTCCGACCGGTCCTACGGCGTGGTCATCGTCGACGGCGACCACTCCGCCGCCGGTGTCGCGGCGGACCTGGAGTGGGCCGAGCAGATCGTCGCACCCGGCGGCATCGTGGTCCTGGACGACTTCGGGCACCCCAAGTGGCCCGGCATCAAGGAGGCCTTCGACAAGCACATGGCCGGGGAGACCCGGTTCACCTTCCTCGGCCAGGTGGCGCACTCGGGATATCTGCGGGCAGCGGCCTGACGGGGGCAGCGGTCTCAGGGCGCCTCAGCCCTGGTGCGGCGACGGCCCCAGTGGGACGATGATCGTCATGCACGTGTACCTGGTGGTCGCCGGCGCGCTGGCCGTGACGCTGATGGCGGGGTTCGGTATCGCGGGCTAACGACCGGCTGGGTGCTGCCGCTGGGCCGGCACCGGATCCTGCGGCCGAAGCTGTGGGGGTACGGCCAGTTGATCGGCGCGGTCGGCGCCACCCTGTGGATGTTCCTCGGCGTGTTCCCCGCCAGGCTCGACGTGCTCCCGCTCATCGGCTGGTTCGTGTTCATGGGGAGCCTCGGCCTCCAGATGCTGGCCCAGCGTCCCGGCCGTACCCCCGTACCGCCCCCTACGAACTCCGCCTCCTGATCTTCGACCCCAGCCACACCAGCGGGTCGTACTTGCGGTCGACGGCCCGTTCCTTCAGCGGGATCAGCGCGTTGTCCGTGATCTTGATGCCTTCGGGGCAGACCTCCGTGCAGCACTTGGTGATGTTGCAGTAGCCGAGTCCGTGTTCGTCCTGGGCGGCCTTCTTGCGGTCCAGGCCGGACTCGGCGGCCGCGTCCAGGGGATGCATGTCGAGTTCCGCGACCCGCATCAGGAAGCGCGGGCCGGCGAACGCCGTCTTGTTCTCCTCGTGGTCGCGGACCACATGGCAGGTGTCCTGGCACAGGAAGCACTCGATGCACTTGCGGAACTCCTGCGAGCGGTCCACGTCCTCCTGCATCATCCGGTACTCGCCGGGGCCGAGGCCCTCAGGCGGTACGAACGCCGGGACCTCGCGTGCCTTCGTGTAGTTGAAGCCGACGTCCGTCACCAGGTCCCGTACGACCGGGAAGGCCCTCAGCGGCGTGACGGTGATCGTCTCCTCGCGGGTGAACACGGACATGCGGGTCATGCACAGCAGGCGCGGGCGGCCGTTGATCTCCGCCGAGCACGAACCGCACTTGCCCGCCTTGCAGTTCCAGCGGACGGCGAGGTCGGGGGCCTGGGTGGCCTGGAGGCGGTGGATGATGTCGAGGACGACCTCGCCGTCGTTCACCTCGACCTTGAAGTCCTCCAGGCTCCCGCCCTTCACATCACCCCGCCACACCTTGAAGTGGGCGTCGTAGCTGCTCATTCGTACAGCTCCTCATCGGCGAGGTACTTGACCAGCTCCTCCTTGTCGAAGAGGGCGAGCAGGTCGGGGCGGATGGGTTCGGTGGTCTCACGGACGAGGTCGATCTGGCCGTGCACCGGGTCGGTGGCCGCCAGTCCGCCGGTCGGGTCCGTGAGCCGGCAGAGCAGGTTGATACGGCGCCAGTCGCGGTCCATCGCGGGGTGGTCCTCGCGGGTGTGGCCGCCGCGGGACTCGGTGCGCTCCAGCGCGGCCCGGGCCACGCACTCGCTGACCAGCAGCATGTTGCGCAGGTCCAGGGCGAGGTGCCAGCCGGGGTTGAACTGGCGGTGGCCCTCGACGCCGGCCCGGCGGGCCCGTACCCGCAGGTCGGCCAGTTTCTCCAGGGCCTGCCGCATCTCCCCCTCGCGGCGGATGATGCCGACGAGGTCGTGCATGTTCTGCTGGAGTTCCTGGTGGAGGGTGTACGGGTTCTCCGGCGGCCCGCCGGCGGGTTCCAGACCCTCCGCCGAGAACGGCCGCAGCGCCTCCGCCGCCGCCGTGTCTACCTGGGCGTCGTCGACCGGAGGGCGGTCCGCCGTGAAGCCGGTCGCGTACTCGGCGGCGTGCCGGCCCGCCCGGCGCCCGAACACCAGCAGGTCGGAGAGCGAGTTGCCGCCGAGCCGGTTGGAGCCGTGCATGCCGCCGGCCACCTCACCGGCCGCGTACAACCCGGGCACCCCGCGGGCGGCCGCCGTGTCCGACTCGACCGCGATACCGCCCATCACGTAGTGACAGGTGGGACCGACCTCCATCGCCTCCGCGGTGATGTCGACGTCCGCCAGCTCCTTGAACTGGTGGTACATGGACGGCAGACGGCGCCGGATGACCTCGGCGGGCATCCGCGTCGACACGTCCAGGAAGACACCGCCGTGCGGGGAGCCGCGGCCCGCCTTCACCTCGGAGTTGATCGCGCGGGCCACCTCGTCGCGGGGCAGCAGTTCGGGCGGGCGCCGGTTGTGGTCCGGGTCCTCGTACCAGCGGTCGCCCTCCTCCTCCGACTCGGCGTACTTCTCCTTGAAGACGTCGGGGATGTAGTCGAACATGAACCGCTTGCCCTCGGAGTTCCTGAGCACCCCGCCGTCGCCGCGCACCGACTCGGTGACGAGGATGCCCTTCACCGACGGCGGCCAGACCATGCCGGTCGGGTGGAACTGCACGAACTCCATGTTGAGCAGGGGCGCGCCCGCGAGCAGGGCCAGCGCGTGGCCGTCGCCCGTGTACTCCCACGAGTTCGACGTCACCTTGAACGACTTGCCGATGCCGCCGGTCGCGATCACCACGGCCGGGGCTTCCAGGACGAAGAAACGGCCCGACTCGCGCTCGTAGCCGAAGACGCCGCTCACCCGCGAGCCCTCCTTGAGGACCCGGGTGACCGTGCATTCCTGGAACACCTTCAGCCTGGACTCGTAGTCCCCGGTCTCCTTGAAGTCCTCCTGCTGGAGCGCGACGATCTTCTGCTGGAGCGTGCGGATCAGCTCCAGGCCGGTGCGGTCGCCGACGTGCGCGAGGCGCGGGTACTCGTGGCCGCCGAAGTTGCGCTGCGAGATCCGGCCGTCCTTCGTACGGTCGAACAGGGCGCCCCAGGTCTCCAGCTCCCACACCCGGTCCGGCGCCTCCTGCGCATGCAGCTCGACCATCCGCCACTGGTTGAGGAACTTGCCGCCGCGCATGGTGTCGCGGAAGTGGACCTGCCAGTCGTCGCCGGCGTTGGCGTTGCCCATCGCCGCCGCGATGCCGCCCTCGGCCATCACGGTGTGCGCCTTGCCGAACAGCGACTTGCAGATCACCGCCGTACGGGCGCCCCGCTCGCGTGCCTCGATGGCGGCGCGCAGCCCCGCGCCGCCGGCGCCGACCACGACGACATCCCACTCCTGTCGGTCGACCACGGTCATCAGAAGGCCCCACCCATCTAGAAGAAGCGCGGATCGTCGAAGACGCCGGACGCGACGAGGTACACGTAGAAGTCGGCGAGCGCCACGCTCACCAGCGACGCCCAGGCCAGCAGCATGTGGCGGGCGTTGAGCTTCCCGACCAGCTGCCACGCCTTGTACCGCACGGGATGCTTGGAGAAGTGCTTGAGCTTGCCGCCCACGATGTGCCGGCAGGAGTGGCAGGAGATCGTGTACGCCCAGATCAGCACGATGTTGACCAGGAAGACCAGGGTGCCCAGGCCCATGTGGCCCCAGGCGTAGTGCTCGTCGCGGAACGCGAGCACGGTGTCGTAGGTCAGGATCCCGGCGACGACGATCGCGGCGTAGAAGAAGTACCGGTGGATGTTCTGCAGCACCAGCGGGAAGCGGGTCTCGCCCGTGTACTTCTGGTGCGGCTCGGCCACCGCGCAGGCCGGGGGCGAGGCCCAGAAGCCCCGGTAGTAGGCCTTGCGGTAGTAGTAGCAGGTCAGGCGGAAGCCGAGCGGGAAGATCAGGATGATGATCGCGGGGGAGATGCCCCACCAGCTGCCGAAGAGATCCCAGTTGGGGCCGTGGCGCATGGTGTCGCAGTTGTCCGCGAGGCACGGGGAGTAGAACGGCGAGACGTACGGCGCCGCGTAGTAGTCGGCGTTGGCGAACGCGCGCCAGGTCGAGTACACGACGAACGCGAGCAGACCGGCGGCCGTGCAGGCGGGGGCCAGCCACCAGCGGTCGGTCCGCAGGTGCGGGGCGTCGATCGCGGCGCGCGTACGGGTGCGTACGCCGCCGCGCGACGGGAGGGGGTCTTCGGTGGCTGGGGGTTCCGTACCAGTGGCCAATGCATGACTCCGGTCGGGTCGGACTGCGGACGGTTCGGAGGGCTGACGGGCGGCTCAGGGGCCGACGGACGGCTCAGGGGCCGGCGGGTGGCTCGGAAGCCGACGGACGCCAGGTCTGGTGGGCTCAGGGGGCGGACTCAGGGGTGCGGACTCAGGGGGCGCGGCGGTCGCGGGCGCCGAGTCCCTCGTCGTCCGTGTCGATCCACAGCGAGTCGTCGTACGGGGTGTCGGGGATGGTGACGAGATCGGGGCGCTTCGGTGTGACGGGCGTGGATGCCGCGTCACGCAGCAGCGCGACGCTCTCGCGCAGGTGGTCGGCGTCGGCGCGGACGCGGCGCATCTCGAGCCCGCCCTTGCCGATCTGCTGCTCCAGACGTCCGACCGAGCGGGCCAGATCGTCGAGGCAGCGCTGGACTGACGTCAGTTCGTCGTGCACGGACATGGCGTGACCTCACTTCCGTGGGCGTCTGTGCCCTGGGCGCCAAACGTTCATGCGCCTGCGAGTGTTGCGCGTCACACCTCGCCATGTGAAGGGATGTGCAGCGATTGGCGTATTGCGAGCCTCCCGTGCGCTCCCGTGCACGCTCTTTGCGCGCGGGGTGTCGATGCGCGGCGGCCGGGGGCCGGCGTGCGGTGCGTTACGCCGCACGGGTGGCTTCCCGCCGTCTGCCGACGTGTCGCCGTCGGCTGAAGAACCCTTTCCTCTTCAGTGTCTGCGTACATCTGAATACATCTGATCAGCTCCATATACCCCCAAACGTGATCATAACTCGCAATTCGCGGAGGGGTCGGCTACCCGGAGGTACGCAGAGATGTCCCACGACGGCGTCGGCCTGCGCGCGGTCATGCGCTCGGTCGCCTTTCTCACCGCGGGTGCGCTCGCGGTCCCCCTGCTCGCGGGTTGCGGCTCCGAGGACCCGGCGGGCAAGCCGCTCGCCGGACCGGACATCGCGCCGGCGGCCCGCGCCGACATCGCCGACGGCGGCACCCTGCGCTGGGCGGTGGACGCCGTACCGGAGACCCTGAACACGTTCCAGGCGGACGCGGACGCCGGCACCACCCGGGTCGCCCAGGCCGTCCTGCCGTCGATGTTCCGGCTGGACAAGAACGGGCGGCCGGAGCGCGACCCCGATTACCTGGAGTCCGCCAAGGTCGTCGACACCGAGCCCAAACAGGTCGTGCTGTACAAGCTGAACCAGCAGGCGGTGTGGAGCGACGGCCGGGAGATCGGCGCCGCGGACTTCGCCGCGCAGTGGCGTGCCCTGTCCGGCAAGGACACCGCGTACTGGACCGCCCGCAACGCCGGCTACGAGCGCATCGAGAAGATCGAGCGCGGGGCGAACGACCTGGAGGTCAAGGTCACCTTCGGGCTGCCGTACGCCGACTGGCAGTCGCTGTTCTCGCCGCTGTACCCGAAGGAGGTCATGGGCAGCCCGGACTCCTTCAACGACGGGGCCCGGCGGAAGCTGAAGGTCACCGCCGGGCCGTTCACCGTGAAGAAGGTGGACAGCAGGGACGACGAGGTCACCCTCACCCGCAACCCGCGCTGGTGGGGCAGGCCCGCCAAGCTGTCCGAGATCGTGCTGCGGGCCGTACCGCGCGACCAGCGGACCGCCGCGCTGGCCGCCGGGGCTGTCGACGTCGCCGAGATCGACCCCGAGGCGGCCGGGCGCATCACCCTCGCCGCGCGCGGCAGGAGCACCCCCACCCCGCTCCAAGGGGCCGGCGGCAGGAAGAGCGCGGACGAGCAGACCGGGCCCGGCGCCGACGAGAAGGCGGGCACGGAGCAGAAGGACCAGCAGGAGCGCGGGGCGAGTACGAGGACCGAGCGTCAGCAGCAGCTGCTCCAGGGTTTCGAGGTACGCAAGTCGCTGGAGCCCGCCTACACCCAGCTCGCCCTCAACGGCGCCGACGGTCCGCTCGCCGACGAGCGGGTCCGCCGGGCAGTGGCCCGCGCCCTCGACCGGGGAGCACTGGCGAAGGCCGTCCTCAAGCCGCTCGGCCTGCCCACGGTGCCGGTGGGCAGCCACCTCGCGCTGTCCGGCCAGGCCGCCTACGCCGACAACAGCTCAGCGCTCGGCGGCCAGGACACCGCGCAGGCGCAGGCTCTGCTCGCGGACGCCGGGTGGGTGCCCGGGGGCCCGGTCAAGGAGAAGAAGGGGAAGGACGCGGAGAAGGCGGCCGGGCCGGAGGGCGGGAAGACCGAGAAGACCGAGAAGACTGAGAAAGCGGAGAAGTCCAGGTCGGAGAGGGACGGGGGGTCGGCGGGCGCTGACGAGGACGGCACGTACATCGTCGGCGAGGACAACAAGGCGCACCGCGAGGCCGGCCGGGAACAGAAGCAGCACAGCGGGGAGGACTCGACGCACCTCGCCCAGGACGGCAAGCAGTACGCGAACCAGCCGCACCAAGGCAGTGCGCCCGGCGCGTACGCCCCCAGGGGCACCGCCGCCCCGGCGGGCGCCGCGGCCGCGCCGCTCGCCAAGGACGGCAAGCCGCTCACGCTTCGCTTCGTGCTCCCCTCGGGCCCCGGCTCGCAGACGCTGCGGACCGTAGCCGACCGGATCACGCGGATGCTGGAGAAGGTCGGTATCCGCACCGAGATCTCCAAGGTCGCGGACGAGAGCTACTTCAAGGACCACATCGCGTCCGGCCAGTACGACCTCGCGCTGTACTCCTGGCCCGCGTCCGCCTTCCCCGCGACCGACGCCCGCCCCATCTTCGCCAAGCCGGTCCCGGCCGCCGACGGTTCCCTGAACGTCGAGCAGAACTACACCCGCGTCGGCACCGACCAGGTCGACCAGCTCTTCGACCAGGCCGCCGGCACGCTCGACCAGGACGAGAACCACAGCCTGATCCGCAAGGCGGACTCCCGCATCTGGGCGGCCGCCGGCTCCATCCCCCTCTACCAGCGCCCCCAGCTCACGGCGGCCCGCAAGAACCTCGTCAACGTGGGCGCCTTCGGCTTCCAGACACCGGTGTACGAGGACATGGGCTACCTGAAGAAGGGGGCGAAGCCGGCGGCGGGGGCGTCGGCCGGGCGGTGACGCGCGGGCAGGGCACCACCTGATCGGGTGGGGCCCTGGGCGGGCAGAGGGCAGGCCGTGACCGGGAGACGCTTCCCCTCCGGTCACGGCCGACGAGCCGCGGTGGCGGCGACCCGGGGCCGGGCGCCGGCACGGGCGGCCTTTCCCGCGACGAGTCCCTCTGAAGAACACCCGCGCCCTCAGGGCGCCCGCCGCTCCCGCGCGGCCGGATCCGCTGCCACGAACCACGCTGAGCTGCGCCTTCCCGCCCCCGTCCTGGCCCGGCACACCCCAGTGGCCGCGGCCCCGTACCATGGGGTGAGGCCGTGGCATGTTCCGCCCGGCAGGGTCCGCGTAACACAGACGTACGCGACGGCCCCTTCCTCACACTCCGGGAGTACGCCGCAATATGGCCACGCGCCACGACATCCGCAACGTCGCCATCGTCGCCCACGTCGACCACGGCAAGACGACACTCGTCGACGCCATGCTGAAGCAGGCCGGTGCCTTCGCCGCGCACGCCGCCGAGTCGCTCGACGACCGCATGATGGACTCGAACGACTTGGAGCGTGAGAAGGGCATCACGATCCTGGCCAAGAACACGGCCGTCAAGTACCACCCGAAGGATGGCAGCGACGTCATCACCATCAACATCATCGACACCCCGGGCCACGCCGACTTCGGTGGCGAGGTCGAGCGCGGTCTGTCGATGGTGGACGCGGTGGTGCTCCTCGTCGACGCCTCCGAGGGTCCGCTGCCGCAGACCCGGTTCGTGCTGCGCAAGGCGCTGCAGGCCCGCCTGCCCGTCATCCTGTGCATCAACAAGACGGACCGCCCCGACTCGCGCATCGACGAGGTCGTCAACGAGGCCTACGACCTCTTCCTCGACCTCGACGCCGACGAGGAGCAGATCGAGTTCCCCATCGTCTACGCCTGCGCGCGTGACGGCGTCGCCTCGCTGACCAAGCCGGAGGACGGCACCGTCCCGGCCGACAGCGACAGCCTGGAGCCGTTCTTCTCCACGATCCTGTCGCACGTCCCGGCCCCCGAGTACGACGAGGCGGCTCCGCTCCAGGCGCACGTCACCAACCTGGACGCCGACAACTTCCTCGGCCGTATCGCGCTGCTCCGCGTCGAGCAGGGCGAGCTGCGCAAGGGCCAGACCGTCACGTGGATCAAGCGTGACGGCACCATGGCCAACGTGCGCATCACCGAACTGCTGATGACCGAGGCGCTCACCCGCAAGCCCGCCGAGAAGGCCGGCCCCGGTGACATCTGCGCGGTCGCCGGTATCCCGGACATCATGATCGGCGAGACCCTCGCCGACCCCGAGAACCCGATCCCGCTCCCGCTGATCACGGTCGACGAGCCCGCGATCTCCATGACCATCGGTACGAACACCTCGCCGCTGGTCGGCCGGGGCGGCACCGGCAAGGGCGCGGAGAACAAGGCCGCGGTCAAGGACCGCAAGGTCACGGCCCGTCAGGTCAAGGACCGCCTGGACCGCGAGCTGGTAGGTAACGTCTCGCTGCGGGTGCTGGACACCGAGCGCCCCGACGCCTGGGAGGTGCAGGGCCGCGGTGAGCTGGCCCTGGCGATCCTGGTCGAGCAGATGCGCCGTGAGGGCTTCGAGCTGACCATCGGCAAGCCGCAGGTGGTCACCAAACTCGTCGACGGCAAGGTCTACGAGCCGGTCGAGCGCATGACGATCGACGTACCCGAGGAGCACATGGGCGCGGTCACGCAGCTCATGGGTGTCCGCAAGGGCCGGATGGACAACATGTCCAACCACGGCTCGGGCTGGGTCCGGATGGAGTTCGTCGTCCCCTCCCGCGGTCTCATCGGGTTCCGGACCGAGTTCCTGACCGGTACGCGCGGCACGGGTATCGCCCACTCCATCCACGAGGGCCACGAGCCGTGGTTCGGCACGCTGACGACCCGTAACAACGGCTCGCTGGTCGCCGACCGCGCCGGTGCCGTCACCGCCTTCGCGATGACGAACCTCCAGGAGCGCGGTGTGCTGTTCGTCGACCCCGGCACCGAGGTGTACGAGGGCATGATCGTCGGCGAGAACTCCCGCGCCGACGACATGGACGTGAACATCACCAAGGAGAAGAAGCTCACCAACATGCGGTCGTCCTCGGCCGACTCGTTCGAGGCGATCGTCCCGCCGCGCAAGCTCTCCCTGGAGCAGTCCCTGGAGTTCTGCCGCGACGACGAGTGCGTCGAGGTGACCCCGGAGGCGGTCCGTATCCGCAAGGTGAACCTGGACGCCCGCGAGCGCGCCCGCGCGGCGAGCCGCGCCAAGCACGGCTGACACGGCTGACTCCGGTCTTTCACCGGCCGTCCGGGCACTCCCGCTTCCTCGCGGGGGTGCCCGACGCCGTTCCGGAGGTCCTAGGGAAAACCCTCGATTTGCGGTGGAGAGTCCTCAAGGGTGTGCGGTGCGCACTACCCTGCTGGTGGAGTGGCCGGTCCGCCGTCCGTGGGGCATGAGTTCGTGGACGCGTTGTGCGGTCCGCGGCGAGTGTGCTCTCCCTCACAGAAGAACGGCTGTGTCGCGACGGCGTGTTGACAGTGCGTCACCCGCCGCCTCCGCCGCGCTCTCGGTGCGCGGGGCCGCCGAAAGGGTCCAGCACGGCGGGCGGGTTGTACGCAACACGTTTTTCGCACCCGCGCGTCCGGAATGCGGACACTCGCTTCCGATAGATGTGTAACAAGTCCGTTTCGCAGGGATCTTTCGGCAAACTGTTTGTCCGGATTTTGGAAGAAGTATGCGGCAGGTGTGATCGAACCGAGACCTTAGGGATGTGGTTCGGTCATGGCGCATGGCAGATAGTTAGGCGCGTAGAGCTCGGATCAACGGGTCACGCGCTGCAGACTGCGCCGACTCACGAGCGTGGGGGCATCTGGCTTTCTCCGGCACCGGTCAAGGTGGCGGATGTGTGTCATGTGCTCCCCCTTGCGGTGAACCAATGGACTCATGAGGAGGAACCCATGCGCGGTGCCAAGAGCGCCAAGTGGGTCGCGATAGCCGCGGCTGTGGCCCTGGGCGCGACCGCCTGTGGTGGTGGCAGTGGTGACAGCGGCAGCGACAGCAAGGCCGCGGTCGACCCGAACGGAAAGTTCTCGATCGAGGTCGGCGAGCCGCAGAACCCGCTGCAGCCGGCGAACACCATGGAGTCCAACGGCAGCATCGTCACGAAGGCCCTGTTCACCGGGCTCGTCGACTACGACGCCAGCGGCAAGATCGTCATGATGAACGCCCAGTCGGTCGACAGCACGGACAACAAGACCTTCACGGTCAAGCTGAAGCCCGGCTGGAAGTTCCACGACGGCACCCCGGTGACCGCCAAGTCCTACGTCAAGGCGTGGAACTGGGCCGCCGCCCCGGCGAACAAGCAGACCAACAGCTTCTGGTTCTCGGACATCAAGGGCTACTCCGACGTCGCCCCCGAGAAGGGCAAGCCGAAGGCCACCGAGATGTCCGGCCTGAAGGTCGTCGACGACAACACCTTCACCATCACGCTGAACAGCCCGATCCCGTACTTCGTGTACAAGCTGGGCTACGAGGTCTTCTCGCCGCTGCCTGAGTCCTTCTACAAGGACCCGAAGGCCGCCGGTGAGAAGCCGGTCGGCAACGGCCCCTACAAGTTCGTCAGCTGGAACCACAAGAAGTCGATCGAGGTCGTCCGCTACGACGACTACCAGGGTCCGAACAAGGCCAAGAACGGTGGTGTGATCTTCAAGAACTACACCAACCTGGAGACCGCCTACGAGGACCTGAAGTCCGGCAACGTCGACGTCCTGCGCCAGCTCGCGCCGAAGGACCTGCCGGTCTACAAGACCGACCTCGGCGACCGCGCGGTGGACCAGTCGTACTCGGCGATCCAGAGCATCGCCGTGGCCTTCTACACCAAGCAGTGGAAGGGCATCAACCCGAAGGTCCTCCAGGGCCTGTCGATGGCGATCGACCGTCCCACCATCACCAAGACGGTGCTCCAGGGCACCCGTGAGCCCGCCACCGGCTGGGTCGCCAAGGGCGTCCTCGGCTACCAGCCGAACGCCGCCGGCGACATCACCAAGTACGACCCGGCCAAGGCCAAGGCGCTCATCACGGAGGGCGGCGGCGTCCCGGGCAACAAGATCTCCATCCAGTACAACGCGGACGGCGGTCACAAGGAGTGGGTGGAGGCGGTCTGCAACTCCATCACCAAGGCCGTCGGCGTGGCGTGCACCGGCGACTCCAAGGCGGACTTCCAGGCGGACCTCAACGCGCGTGACGCGCACGAGGTCAAGTCGCTGTACCGCTCCGGCTGGGTGCTCGACTACCCGTTCATCGCCAACTTCATCCGCGACCTGTTCGGCACCCACTCGGACGGCAACCAGGGCGGCTTCTCCAGCAAGGAGATCGACACCCTGATCACCAAGGCCGACGGCGCCAAGTCGCTGGAGGAGTCGGAGAAGCTGTACCAGCAGATCGAGAAGGCGCTCCCCAACTACATGCCGAGCATTCCGCTCTGGTACTACAAGGTCAACGCGGGCTACTCGGAGAAGGTCAGCGGCGTCAAGTACGCGCAGGACGGTGACCCGATCCTGACCGGCGTTCAGGTCAAGAAGTAACCGCAACAGCCCGTTGACGCGGGCGCGGTGCGCCCGCGCCCGTGGGACGGCAGCGGCCGGGGGGCCCTTTCCACACGCATCTTCAGGTGATGCGCGGGGGAAGGGCCCGTCGGCTGCCGCCGTGACTGACATGGAGGCACGATGGGGCGCTACGTCGCACGGCGACTGCTCCAGATGATCCCGGTGTTCATCGGGACAACCCTGCTGATCTTCCTCATGGTCTACGCCCTGCCCGGCGACCCCGTGCGCGGTCTCTTCGGCGACAAGGGCGGCAGCCCGCAGGTCATCGCAGCGCTGAGACATGAGTACGGCCTGGACCAGCCGATCCTGGTGCAGTACTGGAACTACATGAAGGACATGATCCTGCATGCCGACTTCGGCACGCAGATCGCCAGTGGCCGTCCCGTCACCGATGTCCTGGGCGACGCCTTCCCGGTGACGCTCCGTCTGGCCTCCCTGGCCTTCCTGATCGAGGTCGTCGTGGGCATCGCCCTCGGCATCGCGGCGGGCATGCGGGCCGGCCGGCTCAGCGACAACGTGATCCTGCTGGTCACGCTGCTGCTGATCTCCGTCCCGGTCTTCGTCCTCGGGTTCATCCTCAAGGTCGTCTTCGCCTTCCAGTTGAACTGGCTGCCACCGAACGTCAACGACTCGACGAACTACAACGAGTTGCTGATGCCTGCCATCGTCCTGGCGGCGGCGTCACTGGCCTATGTGACCCGCCTGACCCGGACCTCGGTCGCCGAGAACCTGCGCGCCGACTACATCCGCACCGCGATCGCCAAGGGCCTGCCCAAGCGCCGCGTCGTGGGTGTCCACCTCATGCGCAACTCGCTGATCCCCGTGATCACCTACCTGGGCACCGACATCGGTGCGCTGATGGGTGGCGCCGTCGTCACCGAGGGCCTGTTCAACATCCAGGGCGTGGGCGGCACGATCTACCAGTCCATCGTGCGCCGCGAAGGGACCACTCTGGTCGGTCTGGTGACGATCCTCGTCCTGATCTACCTCCTCGCCAACCTGCTCGTCGACCTGCTCTACGCGGTCCTTGACCCGAGGATTCGCTATGCCTGACGTGACCAAGACCGACGTGAAGACCGGTGCGGCGGACCCGGTGGGCGGTGTCCCCACGGCGACTCCCCCCGCGGCCAAACCGGAGAAGGCCCGCAGTCTGTGGGGCGACGCCTGGGCGGACCTGCGCCGCAGCTGGATCTTCCTCGTCTCCAGCTTGCTGATCCTCGCGCTGCTGCTGATCACCTTCTTCCCCGGCTGGTTCACCAGTGAGGACCCGATCCTCGGTGACCTGGCCAAGCACTACCTGCAGAAGCCGAAGCTGAGCGAAGTCGGCTCGCCCGACTGGCTCGGCTACGACCAGCAGGGCCGCAGCGTCTACGCCCGAGTCATCTACGGTGCCCGCGCCTCCATCGCCGTCGGCTTCGGCACCACGGTCGTCGTCACGGTCCTCGGTGGTCTGGTCGGCATGATCGCCGGCTACTTCGGCGGCCTCGTCGACTCGATCCTGTCCCGGCTGACGGACGTCTTCTTCGGCATCCCGTTCCTGCTCGGCACCATGGTCATCCTGAACTCCTTCGCGGACCGCACGACCTGGGTCGTCATCGGCGCGCTGGGCTTCTTCGGCTGGACGCAGGTCGCCCGTGTGATGCGAGGAGCGGTGATCACCACCAAGCAGGCCGACTACGTCCAGGCGGCCAAGGCGCTGGGCGCGGGCACGCCGCGGATCATGTTCCGGCACATCCTGCCGAACACCCTCGCTCCGGTGATCGTCGTCGCCACCATCTCGCTCGGTGTCTACATCTCCGCCGAGGCCACGCTGTCCTTCCTGGGCCTCGGCCTCAACGGCGTCTCGTGGGGCAACGACATCTCCGACGGCGGCAACCAGATCCGCGTGGCCCAGTGGATCATGCTCTATCCGTCGATCATGCTCAGCATCACGGTGCTGGCGTTCATCATGCTCGGTGAGGCCGTACGCAACGCCCTCGACCCGAAGATGCGCTGAGGGAGGCGTACGTGACAGTCATCGAAGAAGTATCCGTGCCCTCGCCGCGCGACGGCGACGGCGGACCGCTGCTCGAAGTGCGTGACCTGCACGTCGAGTTCCACACCCGCGAGGGCGTGGTCAAGGCCGTCAACGGCGTCAACTACAGCGTGGACGCGGGCGAGACGCTCGCTGTGCTGGGTGAGTCCGGGTCCGGCAAGTCCGTCACCGCGCAGGCCATCATGGGCATCCTCGACATGCCGCCGGCGAAGATCCCGCAGGGCGAGATCCTCTTCCGCGGCCAGGACATGCTGAAGATGGCCGGCGAGGAGCGCCGCAAGATCCGCGGCCGGAGGATCGCGATGATCTTCCAGGACGCGCTGAGCTCGCTCAACCCGGTGCTCAGCGTGGGCTATCAGCTCGGCGAGATGTTCCGCGTCCACCAGGGCATGTCCAAGAAGGACGCCAAGGCCAAGGCGATCGAGCTGATGGACCGGGTGAAGATCCCGGCCGCCGCGGCCCGGGTCAACGACTACCCGCACCAGTTTTCCGGCGGTATGCGCCAGCGCATCATGATCGCCATGGCGCTGGCCCTGGAGCCGGACCTGATCATCGCCGACGAGCCCACCACGGCGCTCGACGTGACGGTCCAGGCCCAGGTCATGGACCTGCTCGCGGACCTGCAGCGCGAGTACAACATGGGTCTGATCCTGATCACCCACGACCTCGGTGTGGTCGCCGACGTCGCGGACAAGATCGCGGTGATGTACGCGGGCCGGATCGTGGAGCGTGCCCCGGTCCACGAGCTGTACAAGCGTCCGGCGCACCCGTACACGCGGGGTCTGCTGGACTCGATCCCGCGCCTGGACCAGAAGGGCCAGGAGCTGTACGCGATCAAGGGCCTGCCGCCCAACCTGCTGCGCATTCCGAGCGGTTGCGCCTTCAACCCGCGCTGCCCCAAGGCCCAGGACATCTGCCGTACGGACATCCCGGACCTGTTCCCGGTCACCGAGCCGGACGGCAGCGAGCTGGTCGGCCGCGCCTCGGCGTGCCACTTCTGGAAGGAGACGATTCATGGCTGAGCTCAGCAAGAACGACGAGCCGCAGGACGCCACGCCGAACGTCTCCGACGTCGAGGTCGTGGACGCCCACTCCGAGACCGAGGCGGTCGCCGCGATCGAGGCGCCCGTCGAGCGGGGCGAGCCGATCCTGCAGGTGCGCAACCTGGTGAAGCACTTCCCGCTCACCCAGGGCATCCTGTTCCGGAAGCAGATCGGTGCCGTCAAGGCCGTCGACGGTGTCTCCTTCGACCTGTACCAGGGCGAGACCCTGGGCATCGTGGGCGAGTCCGGCTGCGGCAAGTCCACCGTGGCGAAGCTCCTGATGAACCTGGAGCAGGCCACGGCCGGCGAGATCTTCTACAAGGGCCAGGACATCACCAAGCTGTCCGGCCGCGCGCAGAAGGCGGTCCGCCGCAACATCCAGATGGTGTTCCAGGACCCGTACACCTCGCTCAACCCGCGGATGACGGTCGGCGACATCATCGGGGAGCCGTACGACATCCACCCCGAGGTGGCCCCCAAGGGCGACCGCCGCCGCAAGGTGCAGGAACTCCTCGACGTCGTCGGCCTCAACCCCGAGTACATCAACCGGTACCCGCACCAGTTCTCCGGCGGCCAGCGCCAACGCATCGGCATCGCGCGCGGCCTGGCCCTCAACCCGGAGGTCATCATCTGCGACGAGCCGGTGTCGGCCCTGGACGTGTCCGTCCAGGCGCAGGTCATCAACCTGATGGAGCGACTGCAGGACGAGTTCAACCTGTCCTACATCTTCATCGCGCACGACCTGTCGATCGTCCGGCACATCTCGGACCGGGTCGGGGTCATGTACCTCGGCAAGATCGCTGAGATCGGCAGCGACGAGCAGATCTACGACCACCCGACGCACCCCTACACACAGGCGCTGCTGTCGGCGGTCCCGGTGCCGGACCCGGACGCGCGTGAGGGCCGCGAGCGGATCATCCTCACCGGTGACGTCCCGTCGCCGGCCAACCCGCCCTCCGGCTGCCGCTTCCGCACCCGCTGCTGGAAGGCCGAGGACAAGTGTGCCCAGGAGGAGCCGCTGCTGGCGGTCCCCGAGCGCTTCAAGAGCGTGGACACCCCGGCGGCACACGAGTCTGCGTGCCACTTCGCGGAGGAGAAGGACGTCGTGCACGCGGCGTGAGGACGCAGGGCAACACACTGTGCGGGGTGCCGGGAGCCGGGGGTTCCTGGCACCCCGCACACCGTTCCGCCCCTCGGCCGCGACAGGTGAACGCCGTTCGTGTTCAGAGAGAGTCGAACGGCGGAACCAAGCGGGTCCCTACTCCGCGGAAACGCCATCGTCCGGGGTCACTGCGACGATGGCGACTGTAGGAGGCGGCGGTGCAGGCGTGTACACGTACGCCACCGCCAGTCCCGGCACATTGCCCCGGGGCTCGATCCTCGTCTTGCGGATCTCCGTGCCGTCCTGACGGGGTGGCCCGAGCAGGACCCCGAGTCTGGGCACCTGCTCCAGCTCCTGCCGCAGCGTCTCCAGTGACCGCTCGGACTCCGAGGATTTTCGCCCGCTCGGTCGCCCGCACCGTCACGGCCGCGATCACGCCACTCATCCGCCCGGTGCCTCCCGCTTCAAAAGGGACGTGAGGTCTTTGCCCTCCTGTACGGCGATGTCGAAGTCGGGATCCTGGTAGAGCCGGATCCTGCCCCGGTAATCGACGATCACCGCGGCGACAGCATTGAGATCCGTCTCCGACGATGTCTCCAGCGCGCGCTGGAGATCTGCTTCGAACGACTCCCGGTCACCGGGAAAACCATGTCCGGACCGAAGAGCGGCTCGAATGTCCCCGATGTTTCTCAACGGCAGCGCCCCAGGTCCCGGCGTCTCCGCGTGCTGTGCGCTCACGATCCTCTACTCCTTGGTATCCGTTCGTCCGACGAGGAGTGTCCTACAAGCGGTACCAGCCCCGCTTCGGAAACAGCCCGTGCGTCTTCCGGGGTGCTGCTGGGTGTGACAGAGTCGCCGGACCTCCGGAGCCGGGGTGTGTGCGGCGGCGTTGATGTGCGCTCTCCTCGGGGCGGTACGACGCTCTGCGCGTCAGCCTACAGATGTCGGCGCCGTGGCCCCAGACCGTGAAGGTGAGGGCGTCCGGCGTGTGCTCGACGTTGACGTAGGCGTCACTGGGTGAGTGGCGGTAGGCGTGGTGATCAACTCGGTGGCGAGCAGTTCGACGGTGTCGGCCCAGCCACCGATTCCACGGGCCGTACTCACCCGTGCGAGAGTGAGGACCAGGCAACCACGACGGAGACGTCCGCCACCGCCCTCGGTGCTCTGCTCCGCGTTGTCAGGGATGGCGCGATAGGCAACGCTCAGGGCTGATGCCCTGCTGTGCATGGAGGAGAGGTCGCACAGTTTGCTGCATCACATAGAACTCTGGGTCCCGGACCTTCCCCGCGCGACCCGCGAATGGGGCTGGCTCCTTGGTCGGCTCGGCTACGACCCGTACCAGGACTGGGAGCACGGCCGCAGCTGGCGCCAGGGCCCGACGTACCTCGTCGTGGAGCGGTCGCCGGCGCTGACCGAAGACCGCCACGACCGACTGCGCCCCGGCCTCAACCACCTGGCGTTCCACGCCGGAGGCCCGGACGAGGTCGACGCCCTGGTGAACGAGGCCCCTGCCCACGGCTGGACGTCCCTGTTCGCGGACCGCTATCCCCACGCGGGCGGTCCGCGGCACTACGCCGCCTATCTCGCGAACATGGACGGCTTCGAGGTCGAGTTGGTGGCCCGGGGCGAGTCCGTGTCGAACGCCGAGAGACCATTCTGATCGGACACAGCCTCGATGCGGGCTCAGAGGGCGTTTTGGGGAGCTCTTTCAGGCATGCCGCTTGCCGCTGCGTCTGGCCACTGTCCGCCGGCAGTTCAGGAACCAGGCCAGGTCGACGACAGCAGAGTGAGGTCATCCGTTACGAAATTCCCGCGCCGTACGCTCCAGTCGGCTCCGGTGGCCTTCCCACCAGGCCTGATCACCTGATGGCAGGCTGTCCTTGTCCTGCAAGAACCCGACGGATCCGTCGATGAGCTCTCGCACGATGTCGGCGTGGCCGGCGTGCCGCTGCGTATCGGAGAGCACGCGCACCAGCATGTGGTGCAGTGTCACCTCCCGGCGTTCCTCCGGCCACCACGGGACGTGACCGATCGCGTCGAGAGCCAGCGTCGCGATCGTGCGGTCGGAGTGCTCCCACGCCTGGTGATACAGCCCCACGATGTGTTCGCGCGACTCGTCCGCGGTGGCCCACATGTCCGCATTGGGTTCCGGGTCCCGCGTGTACCACCAGGTCGGCGGCTCCTCTTCGAAGAACGGCCGCCCGAACGTGTCGCCGAAGTACCCCAGTTCCACGCCGGTGACGTGCTTGACCAGCCCCAACAGGTTCGTGCCCGTGGGGGTCAGCGGGCGGCGGATGTCGTACTCGGAGAGCCCGTCGAGCTTCCACAGCAGGGCGTCACGCGCCTCTTGCAGGTATCGGAGCAGGTCCGCTTTCGGGTTCGGTTCGATCATGCCGGGCAGTCTTCCAGCCGGCACTGACAGCCGGGCTCCGCGGAACAACACGGATGAGGCTTCGGGCAGTTGCCTCACGGGCGCCGGCAGGCAGCCTGCTCGAGCAGCCAGCTCCGCGCTCTTTCCAGGACTTCGTCCTGGTTGCGTGCCACTGGGCGCGGATCCTTGACGATCTCCTCGTCCGGAGGGATCGGCGCGTCGTACGCGCGGCCCGTCCGGTCCGCGTCCTTCACTTCCGTGAGGACCAGCACGGCTCCGTCGGAAAGGCGGTAAGTCTGGTTTCCCGTGGGGACGCCGGCAGTCTGCTCACCGAAGAATCGGGTGTCCGGGCGTCCGCGGAAGGCCACCACGACCGCTTCACCCGCGCTGCGTGTTCGTTTGCCGGTCAATACCGCAACCGGGGCGGCGCTCTTGGCGACTGAAGGGCCCGCGCCCCAGCCGGCCGACTTGCCGTCCAGGGACGGGCTGCCGCGCCGAATCGACCACGCGGACTTGTCACCGTCGGCATCCACGAACATGCCGACCTTGCCCTCCCCCAGGATCGGACCCACCACAGCGAGCATCGGCCACATGCCGCCCCCCGTGTTCGAGCGCAGATCCACCACCCAGCCGCAGGCTTCACTCCGGTCCGCCCTCGCCACGGCATTTCGGCCCTGGCGTACGTACCGGTCGTACGCCTTCTGAGACCCATCCACTCCAGGGAGAGAAAGGTAACCAAGGCCGCCCTGCAGCGATCGTCCTCGCAGGCCGTCGAAGGAGACCGCGGAGGACCCGAATCGCTCCTTGGCATCGTCCGGTTCCCAGAAGCTGCTGTGCCGGTCACCGAGGTCACTCACGGCCACGTTGATCGCCCCGTAGGTGTCCGCCGGCTTCCGCGCCCCGCCTGCCCGCGAGAAGGCCTTGCTCCGTAGCTCCGCCCAGTCGATCTGGTGACGGAGGAGAGAGCGGTCCTCCATGATGCTCAGCGCTTTCGACAGATAGATCCGTGCGTCGGGCGACATGTCGCTGCCCGATGGATCAGGTGAGCGGCTCGTGCATCCAGTCGCAGCGACCAGAACTCCCAGCAGCCCGGCACAGGCCGCCATGCGCAGTGACCGCCGCCGCTCCATCCATCCCCCAAGCTCTCGATGACGAGCAACCCTAACGCTGACGATCAACTGCCGGGGGGAGTGTCCCAGGTCAGGAACAGGTTCCGGCCAGGCCTCTCGGCAGTCGTGGCATGATCCGGTCATGAGCCTCACTGCGCGACAGCTCGCCCTGGCCACCTTGGAGCGTCAGCTGTTGCTCGAACGCCGGCGCATCGAGGTGACGGAGGCGGTTCGCCGGGTGTGCGCTCTTCAGGCGCAGACAGCGGCGTCGCCGTACCTGGCGCTGTGGAACCGTGTGCAGGACTTCGCGCCCGAGGATCTCGACGTGGCGTTCGCGCACGGGCGGATCGTGAAGGCAACCCTCATGCGTATCACGCTGCACGTCGTCCATGCCGAGGACTACGAGCCCTACCACGCTGCCATGCTGAGCAGCCTGCGGGCGTCGCGGCTGTACGACCGCCGTTTCACCGCGACAGGGCTGACCCCCGCCGACGCGGACGCGCTGCTCCCGGAGCTCGCCGGGTTCCTGAAGCGGCCCCGCACCGGCGCACAGGTGGAGGACGAGGTCACGGGGAGGCACGGCGAGCACGCACACCGCGTGTGGTGGGCGCTCCGCACGTTCGCGCCCTTGCATCATGTGCCGACCGGCGGCCCGTGGTCGTTCACCCAGCCGAACACCTACCGCGCCTTCGCGGCGGCCCCTGCGGCCGCGCCACAGGAAGCCGACGCCGGGGTGCAGCGCCTGCTGTCCGCCTACCTGCGCGCGTTCGGGCCCGCGTCGGCCCAGGACTTCGCGCGATTCACCCTGCTGACACGCACGGTGATAACCAAAGCCCTGCATGAGCTCGGCGACCAGGTGGTACGGGTGCCGGGCCCCGGCCGCGCGGCGCTGTTCGACCTGGCCGACGCCACCGTGCCCGCCGAAGACACCCCGGCGCCGCCGAGGCTGCTGCCGATGTGGGACAGCACGCTGCTGGCTCACGCCGTCCCCGGGCGAGTCATGCCCGCGGAGTACCGGCCTCTGGTCGTCCGGCGCAACGGCGACATGCTGCCCTGCCTGCTCGTCGACGGGCAGGTCGCCGGAGTGTGGCGCGCAGCCGACGGCGGACTGGAACTGACCGCCTTCCGCAAGCTCGGCAAGGTTGCGTGGCAAGGCCTGACCGAGGAGGCGGAAAAGCTGTCCGCGCTGCTCGCCGACCGCGATCCAGCCGTCTACCGGCGTTACGGCCACTGGTGGGACAAGGGGTTTCCCGCAGTCGAGAGGAAGATCGTCAAGGGTTGACCGCGCCCGGCGAGCACGGCCTCTTCGGTGGCTCCGAGGGCCGAGAGGCAGCCGGCCCAGCCGGCCTGGGCGAGCGTCGCCCACTGCGCTCGGGGCGGGCGCGGACCGACACCTAGGACGCGGACAGTCCTTCCTCCGCCAGTCCCGCTTGCGCCCGTCAAGATGCCCAATGACACGCCACCTGAGCCTGACCGCCGCCGTCCAGCACCCCCGGATCCACCCCCCGGCACGCCTCCGCGACCCCCGCCCGTTCCGCCTCGCCGCTGGCCAGCACCTGGCAACGGGCGTGAAAGCGGCAGCCGGAGGGGATGCGGGACGGGTCGGGGGGTTCGCCGGTGAGGACGACCGGATCCCCGGGCGCTTCCGGCAGTACCGACAACAGGGCCTGGGTGTACGGATGCCGGGGTGCCGTCAGCACCTGTTCGACGTCCCCCGTCTCCACGATCCGGCCCAGGTACATCACCGCCACCCGGTCCGCGATGTTCCACGCCAGCCCCAGGTCGTGGGTCACCACCAGTGCGGACAGGCCGAGTTCGTCCCGCAGGCGCAGCAGCAGGGCGAGGATCTCGCCGCGTACGGAGGCGTCCAGGGAGGCCACCGGCTCGTCGGCGACGAGGAGTTCCGGTTCGAGGACCAGTGCGCCGGCGATGACCACCCGTTGGCGCTGGCCGCCGGACAGTTCGTGCGGGTAGCGCAGGAAGAAGCGCTCGGGGGGCCTCAGGCCCGCCCTGGACAGGGCCGAGGCGACCGCCGCCCGCTCGTCACCGCCGTACCCGTGGATCCGCAGCCCCTCGGCCACCGCGTCGTACACCGTGTGCCGTGGGTTCAGTGAGCCGGTCGGGTCCTGGAGGACCAGCTGCACGCGTTTGCGGTACGCCTTCAGGGACCGGGAGGAGTACTCGAGCGGCTGCCCGCCGAAGCGGACGTGGCCCCGCGTCGGCCGGACCAGTCCCAGCAGGGCGCGGGCAAGTGTCGTCTTGCCGCAGCCGGACTCGCCTACCAGGGCCACGATCTCCCCTGGCCGGACGGCGAGTTCGACGCCGTCCACCGCCCGGGCGGGCGGGCCGCCGTGCCGGCCGGTGTAGGTGACGTGCAGGCCTTCGGCGCTCAACAGCGGTCGCCGGGCAGGCGGTTGGACTGTGGCTGCCGTCATGTGCCGCTCCTCGCGTCCTCGGCCGTGCCCGCGGGCCACGGCACCGTCGCTCCCACGTGCACGCAGGCCGCCCGCCGTCCCGCGCCCGCCTCCCGCAGTTCCTGGTCGTCCACGGCGCAGCCATCCAGCGCGACCGGACAGCGGGGGTGAAAGGTGCAGCCGGAGGGGAGGGCGGCCGGGTCGGGCGGGTCGCCGGGCAGGCCGCGCGGGGCGAACCGGGAGGCCGGGTCGCCGATGCGCGGGAAGGCGGCCGACAGGGCCTTGGCGTAGGGGTGCACGGCGTCCTCGTACACCTTCCGGGCGGGGCCCTCCTCGACGACCCGGCCCGCGTACATCACCGCGAGCCGGTCGCAGGTGTCGGCGAGGACCGCCAGGTCGTGGCTGATCATGACCAGGCCCAGGTCCTGCTCGGCGACCAGCTGTTCGATCAGCCGCAGGATCTGCGCCTGGATCATCACGTCCAGGGCGGTGGTCGGCTCGTCGGCGATGACGAGGCGTGGGGCGCAGGCCAGTGCCATGGCGATCATGACGCGCTGGCGCTGTCCGCCGGACAACTCGTGCGGGTACGCCGCCGCCCGTGCCGCCGGCAGGCCCACGTGCTCCAGCAGCTCCCCGGCCTGCTTCCTCGCCGCCGCCGGGGTGGCTCCGCGGTGCAGCAGGATCGGCTCGGCGATCTGGTCGCCGACGCGGTGCACGGGGTTCAGCGAGTGCATCGCGCCCTGGAAGACGATCGAGGCGCCCGCCCAGCGGACCGCCCGGACCTGCCCCCACCGCATGGTCAGCACGTCCTCGCCGTCCAGCAGGACTTCTCCGCCGACCCTCGTCCCGGCCGGCAGCAGCCGCAGCAGCGCGAGCGCCAGCGTGGACTTGCCGCAGCCCGACTCGCCCGCGACGCCGAGCTTCTGCCCGGCCGCGAGCGACAGGTCCACGCCCCGTACGGCGGCGGCTCCGCCCGGGTAGGTCACCTCCAGGTTCCGTACCTCCAGCAGGGTCAACGGTCCACCCCCAGCCGGGGGTTGAGCACCGACTCCACCGCACGCCCGCACAGCGTGAACGCCAGCGCGACGGCCGCGATCGCGATGCCGGGCGGCACCAGGTACCACCAGTCTCCGGAACTCACCGCACCCGCCTCCCGCGCCTCCTGGAGCAGCCCGCCCCACGACACCACCGTCGGATCGCCGAGACCGAGGAAGGCCAGGGTCGCCTCGGCGAGGATCGCGGTGGAGATTCCCAGGGTCGCCTGCGCCAGCACCAGCGGCATCACGTTGGGCAGCACGTGCCGGGACATGATGTGCCAGTGGCCGCCACCGAGCGCCTTCGCGCGTTCGATGTACGGCCGTGACTCCACCGCCAGTGTCTGCGCCCGAACCAGCCGGGCGGTCGTCGGCCAGGTGGTCACGCCGATCGCCAGGACGATCGTGCCCAGCGAGCGGGACATCACGGTGGCCAGCGCGATGGCGAGCACCAGCGTCGGCATCACCAGGAACCAGTCCGTGACCCGCATCAGCACGGTCGCGTACGCGCCCTTGAAGTGCCCGGACGTGATGCCGACCAGCGTGCCGATCGTCACCGACAGCACGGCCGCCAGCAGGCCCACCAGCAGCGAGACCCGTGAGCCCCACACCAGCAGCCCCAGCAGATCCCGTCCGAACCGGTCGGTGCCCAGCCAGAACGCGCCGCTCGGGCTCTCCATCGGCTGCCCGGGCGCGTCGGTCACACCGGCCACGTCGGAGCCGACGGTCAGCGGCGCGGTGAGCGCGACCAGCGCGAACACGAGGAGCGCGGCCAGGCCGGCCAGCCCGGCCCGGTGGGTGCGGTACCGCGTCCAGAACCGTACGGCGGACCGCCGGCGGCGCTGCCGGGCGAGCTTGCGCGGACCGGTCTCGGGGACCCGGGCCGGGGTGTCGGTCGTCATCGGCCCACCCGGGGGTCGAGGAACGGATAGACCAGGTCGGCCAGCGTGTTCATGATGATCACCGTCGCGGCGAAGAAGAGGAACAGACCCTGGACCAGCGGGAGGTCCGGCACGCTCAGGGCCTGGTAGAACAGCCCGCCCAGACCCGGCCAGGAGAACACCGTCTCGACGAGGATCACGCCCGCGACCGTCCGGCCCAGGTTGACGAAGATCAGCGTCACGGTCGGCAGCATGGCGTTGGGGACCGCGTGCCGGCGCCGGACCAGGTCGTCCCTGAGGCCCTTGGCGCGGGCGGTGGTGAGGTAGTCGCTGCCCATCTCGTCGAGCAGTGCCGAGCGGGTGACCAGCAGGGTCTGGCCGTACTCCACCGCGACCAGCGTGACGACGGGGAGGATCAGATGGTGGGCCACGTCGAGGACGTACGCGAAGCCCTCCTCGCCGCCCGACTCCATGCCGCCGGTGGGGAACAGCCCGGGGATCGGGCCGACGCCGACCGCGAACACGATGATGAGCAGCAGGCCCAGCCAGAACGATGGGACCGAGAAGAGGGTCAGCGCGAGACCGGTGTTGAGCCGGTCCCCGAGCCGGCCGTTGCGCCAGGCCGCGCGGGTGCCGAGGAAGATGCCGAGCGCGGTGTAGAGGACGAAGCCGGTGCCGGTCAGCAGCAGGGTGTTCGGCAGGGCCTCGCCGATCTTGTCGACGACCGGGGCGCGGAACTGGTACGAGGTGCCGAGGTCGCCGGTGAGCGCCTTGCCGCAGTAGTCGGTGAACTGCTGCCACAGCGGCAGGTCCAGTCCGAACTCCCGCCGGTATGAGGCCAGTTGCTCGGCGGAGACCGGGCGCCCGCCGGTCATGGTCTTGACCGGGTCGCCCGGGATCAGCCGGAACAGGAAGAAGCCGGTGACCAGCACGGCGAACAGGGAGACGGCGGCGCCGCCCAGCTTCCCGGCGCCGTAGCGGACGTACGCGGCGGTGGTGCGGGCTCGCGGGGCGCGGGACCGGACCGCCGGTCCGGCGAGGACCGGAGCGGCGGTCTTCCCGGCGCTACTCACGGTCGTCGGCGGTGGACCGGCGCCGCATCGCGAAGAACACCCCGGCGCCCACCAGGACCACGGCGGCCACCGCCCCGCCGATGACGATCCCGGTCGAGCCGGAGCCGTCGGAGGATCCGCCCGAGGCGGCCGGGACCGCCGACCACCAGCTCCAGTAGCCGTCCTGGCCGTAGATGTTGCCCGCCGCGCTCGGCATGGTCCGGATCGACTTGATCTGGTCGGTCCGGTACGCCTCCACGGCGTTCGGGTACGCCATGACGTTCATGTACCCCAGGTCGTACAGCCGCGACTCCATCTGCTTGACGATCGTGGCCCGTTTGGCGGGGTCGTACTCGGCGAGCTGACGCGCGTACAGGTCGTCGTACCGCTGGTCGCAGATGAAGTTGTCGGTGGCGCCGGTGTCCTTCGGGGTCGCGGGCAGGGCCGCGCAGGTGTGGATCGACAGGACGAAGTCCGGGTCCGGGTTGACGGACCAGCCGTCGAAGGCGAGGTCGTAGGTGCCCGCGAGCCACGGGTCGGTCACGTTGTCGAGGCAGTCGAGGGTGACGCCGATGCCGAGCTTGCCCCACCACTCCGTCAGGTACTGGCCGACCGCCTTGTCGTTCGGGTCGGTGGCGTGGCACAGCACGCGGTACGTGAGCGGCTTGCCGTCCTTGCCGAGGCGCTTGCCCGCGCTGTTCTTCCGGTAGCCGGCCTGGTCGAGGAGCCGGCCCGCCTTCCCTGGGTCGTAGGCCAGTTCCTGGCCGGCGGACGGCTTCCAGAAGTACTGCGAGAAGCGCGGCGGGATGTAGCCCTGGCCCTCGACGGCGTGGCCCTGGAACACCTTGTCGATGACGGTCTCCCGGTCGACCGCCATGAACAGGGCGTGCCGCACCCGCGCGTCCAGCAGGGAGGGGTCGCCGTCGCCGAACTTCTGGCCGTTCCTCGCCTTCGCGCCCGGGTTGGTGGCCAGGGCGTAGAAACGGCGGCCGGGGGCGTCGTTGACGCGGATGTTCTTCTCGTTCTTGAGGGAGGCCGCCTGAGCGGGGGTCAGTGACGGGGAGCCGGCCACGAAGGAGACCTCGCCCTTGCGCAGGGCGGCCACCGCCGCGTCCTGGTCCTTGTAGTAGCGGAAGACCAGCTCGTCGAACTTCGGCGCGCCACGCCAGAAGTTCTTGTTCGGCTTCAGGCGTACGTAGCTGTCGGGCTTGTAGTCGGTGAGGACGAACGGCCCGTTCCCGACGACGGGGAAGCTCTTGTCGTTGTTGAACTTCGAGAAGTCCCCGACCTTCTCCCAGACGTGCTTCGGGACGATCGGCACGTCGAGGGCGGTCATCGTGGCCTGCGGCTTCTTCAGCCGGATGACCAGCTGGGTGGGGCTGGGGGCGGTGACCTTCTCGAAGTTGCCGACGAAGCTGCCGTTGGTGGTGGCGGCGCCCTCGTCGGTCATCATCTTGTTGAACGTCCAGGCCGCGTCCTGGGCGGTGGCCTGCTGCCCGTCCGACCACTTCGAGTCGGAGCGGATGGTGTACGTCCAGGTCAGCTTGTCGGGGGACGACTCCCACTTGGTGGCAAGGCCGGGGACGGCGTGGTTGTCCTTGGGGTCGTAGTTGGTCAGGTACTCGTACATCAGCCGGTGGATGCTGGTGCTGACCAGCCGCTGCGCCAGGAACGGGCTCAGCGAGTCCACGCTCTGCGCGACCGCGACGGTCAGGACGCTGTCGCCCTCCGCGGCCGCGGCCCGCTGGGGCACCGGAGCGAGCGGGGTAGCGAGACCGGCCGAGAACACCAGGGCGGCCGCCCCGGCCGCGGCGACGAGCCTGCCGGCCCGGGGCCCTGATCGTCTCGGGCCCGGGAGCCCCCTGCCGTGGACTTGTGTGCTCATAGGTCGTGACCTCGCGTCATCACTCGCACAGGGACGGCTTGTTGGCCTGCCGGATCGGACCGGAGCAGGGGATGTCGGCGGAATGATGTGAGTGTCTATCAGCGCTGCTCGGCACCCGTCAACGGCGCGCGTACCCCGTGTGGCCTGCGGAAATAAACCTGAGACGGGAACGAGACAGCCATTGGTCCACGCCTGTGACGCTGCCCTGGTGACGGCCTGACGATGCTTCCCGCCCGTTTCTCGCCGCGGCACGCCGGAGTCTGTCCCTCCTGCCGGTGACCGCTCGGACTCCTGTGCGGCCGGTGACCCGTACGGCCTGTGCTCACGTGCGGTATGGGTTGTTTGTGCTGATATTGACCGGTAACGGTTCGTCATCCCGGCGTCGGCTGCACAGCGCACTGCACGGGGCGCTCAGGAGGAGGCACTCCATGCGTGGAGCCAGGCACCCGCACAGCGAGACGTGCACACACAGCCACATGCGCCCGCTCAGCCACCCGCGCCCCCACGTCAAGTGGGCCGCCTGCGCGGCCGCGGTCGCCCTCGCGGTGTCCGGCTGCGGCGGCGGCAGTGGCAGCGGGGACAGCGGCGCGGTGCTCAGCGCCTCCTGGGGCGACCCGCAGAACCCGCTGGAGCCGGCCAACACCAACGAGGTGCAGGGCGGCAAGGTCCTCGACATGATCTTCCGGAGCCTGAAGAAGTACGACCCGGAGACCGGCAAGGCCGAGAACATGCTGGCCCAGAAGATCGCCACCTCGGACTCGCGGAACTTCACCATCACCATCAAGAAGGGCTGGAAGTTCAGCAACGGCGAGGCGGTCACCGCGAAGTCCTTCGTGGACGCCTGGAACTACGGGGCAAGCCTGAAGAACAACCAGAAGAACGCGTACTTCTTCGGTTACATCGCCGGCTACGACAAGGTCCACCCGGACAGCGGCACGCAGACCGCCTCCACTCTCTCCGGGCTCAAGGCCGTCAACGCCACCACCTTCACCGTCAAGCTCAACCAGAAGTTCTCGACGTTCCCGGACACCCTCGGCTACCCCGCCTTCGCCCCGCTGCCCCAGGCCTTCTTCAAGGACCACGCCGCGTGGGTGAAGAAGCCGGTCGGCAACGGCCCGTACACCATCGAGTCGTACACCAGGGGCTCCCAGATGTCCCTGCGCAAGTGGGACGGCTACCCCGGCACGGACAAGGCGCAGAACGGCGGCGTGGACCTGAAGGTCTACACCGACAACAACACCGCCTACACCGACCTGATGGCCGGCAACCTCGACCTCGTCGACGACGTCCCCGCCGCCCAGCTCAAGAACGCCAAGAGCGACCTCGGCGGCCGGTACATCAACACCCCCGCCGGCATCATCCAGACCCTCGCCTTCCCGTTCTACGACCCTCAGTGGAACAAGCCCGGCATGGAGAAGGTCCGCACGGGCCTGTCCATGGCCATCAACCGCGACCAGATCACCGACACGATCTTCCAGAAGACCCGCACCCCCGCCACCGACTGGACCTCCCCGGTCCTCGGCGAGGACGGCGGCTTCAAGAAAGGCCTGTGCGGGAGCGCCTGCGCCTACAACCCCGCCGAGGCCAAGAAGCTGGTCAAGAAGGGCGGCGGCCTGCCCGGCGGCCAGATCAGGATCACGTACAACGCGGACACCGGCTCCCACAAGGAGTGGATCGACGCGGTCTGCAACTCCATCAACAACGCCCTCGACAACGACAAGGCGTGCGTCGGCAACCCGATCGGCACCTTCGCCGACTTCCGCAACCAGATCGGCCGGCACAAGATGCCCGGACCGTTCCGGGCGGGGTGGCAGATGGACTACCCCCTCATCCAGAACTTCCTCCAGCCCCTCTACTACACCAACGCCTCCTCCAACGACGGCAAGTGGAGCAACAAGGAGTTCGACCACCTCGTCGACCAGGCCAACGCCGAGACCGCCACGGCGAAGGCGGTCAAGAAGTTCCAGCAGGCCGAAGAGGTCCTCAGGGACAACATGGGCGCCATCCCGCTCTGGTACCAGAACGGCAGCGCCGGCTACTCGGACCGGCTCTTGGACGTCCGGCTCAACCCGTTCAGCGTCCCCGTCTACAACGAGATCAAGGTCGGCTGAGCGTTCATGGGACGGTACGTCGTCCGGCGACTGCTGCAGATGATCCCGGTCTTCGTCGGGGCCACCCTGCTGATCTTCCTCATGGTCAACGTGATGGGCGACCCCATCGCGGGCCTGTGCGGCGAGAGGCAGTGCGACGCGGCGACGGCCGCCCAGCTCAAGCGGGAGTTCGGCCTCGACAAACCGGTCTGGCAGCAATACCTGACGTACATGGGCAACGTCTTCACCGGCGACTTCGGCACCGCCTTCAACGGCCAGAAGGTCACCGAGCTGATGGCGACGGCGTTCCCGGTCACCATCCGGCTCACCCTCGTCGCGATCGTCTTCGAGATCGTCATCGGCGTCACCCTGGGCGTGATCACCGGCCTCCGACGCGGCCGGCCCGTCGACACCTCCGTCCTGATGTTCAGCCTCGTCGTGATCTCCGTCCCCGTCTTCGTCACCGGCCTGCTGCTCCAGCTCCTGCTCGGCGTCGAGTGGGGCTGGATCAAGCCGTCGGTGTCGACGGACGCCGCCATCGGGGAGCTGATCGTGCCGGGCCTGGTCCTCGCCTCGGTGTCGCTGGCGTACGTGACCCGGCTGACCCGGACCTCCATCGCGGAGAACCGGCGCTCCGACTACGTCCGTACGGCCGTCGCCAAAGGGCTGCCCCGGCGCCGGGTCGTCGTCCGGCACCTGCTGCGCAACTCCCTGATCCCCGTGGTCACCTTCATCGGCACCGACATCGGCGCGCTGATGGGCGGGGCGATCGTCACCGAGCGGATCTTCAACATCCACGGCGTCGGCTACCAGCTCTACCAGGGGATCCTCCGGCAGAACACCCAGACCGTCGTCGGCTTCGTGACGGTTCTGGTGCTGGTGTTCCTGGCCGCCAACCTGCTCGTCGACCTCCTGTACGCCGTCCTCGACCCCAGGATCCGCTATGCCTGAGCCGATGCCGCAGGAGCCGCACATGTCGGGCGGGGGCCGGGCCCCCGAGGACGGGGCGATCGCCGCGACCGGCATGGGCGGCGCGATGGACCTCGCGACCAGCGAGGGAGAAACCCTCGAAAGGCCACCGGGCCCCGGCCCCGGCCCCTATGACAAGCCCCGCTCCCTCTGGTCCGACGCCTGGCACGACCTGCGCCGCAACCCGGTGTTCGTCATCTCCGGCCTGGTGATCGCGTTCCTCGTCGTGATCTCCCTCTGGCCGTCCCTGATCGCCTCCGGCAACCCCCTGAAGTGCGACCTCGCCAAGGCCCAGGAGGGCTCACAGCCGGGCCACCCCTTCGGCTTCGACGGCCAGGGCTGCGACGTCTACACCCGCACCGTCTACGGAGCCCGTACGTCCGTCACGGTCGGCGTCCTGGCCACGCTCGGGGTCTCGGTCCTCGGCTCGGTGCTCGGCGGACTCGCCGGGTTCTTCGGCGGCACCCCGGACTCCCTCCTGTCCCGGATCACCGACATCTTCTTCGCGATCCCGGTGGTCCTCGGCGGCCTGGTCCTGCTGTCCGTCGTCACCAGCAACACCGTCTGGCCGGTGATCGGCTTCATGGTGCTGCTGGGCTGGCCGCAGATCTCCCGTATCGCCCGCGGCTCGGTCATCACCGCCCGGCAGAACGACTACGTCCAGGCCGCCCGCGCCCTCGGCGCCTCCGACTCCCGCATCCTCCTGCGGCACATCACCCCCAACGCGGTCGCCCCGGTGATCGTCGTGGCGACCATCGCGCTCGGCACGTACATCGCGCTGGAGGCGACCCTGTCCTACCTCGGCGTCGGACTGAAGCCGCCGACGGTCAGCTGGGGCATCGACATCTCCGCCGCCTCCGCCTACATCCGCAACGCCCCCCACATGCTCCTGTGGCCGGCCGGCGCCCTCGCCCTCACCGTGCTCGCGTTCATCATGCTCGGCGACGCGGTGCGGGACGCCCTTGATCCGAAGCTGAGGTGAGGGCGGCATGGCGCGGGTGCGGTGGTGCGCGGCGGCGCTCGCCGGGCGGTGGTGCGCCGCTCACCGTGCCCGCGTTCATCAAGCCCGGCGACGCCGTGCGCGACGCTCTCGATCCGAATCCGAGGTGAGCCGCCGTCATGTTGCTCGAAGTGCGTGACCTGCGTGTGGAGTTCCGGACCCGGGACGGCGTGGCCAAGGCGGTCAACGGCGTCGACTACGGCGTGGACGCGGGCGAGACGCTCGCCGTGCTCGGCGAGTCCGGTTCCGGCAAGTCGGTGACCGCGCAGGCCGTGATGGGCATCCTCGACATCCCGCCGGGGCGGATCACCGGCGGCGAGGTCCTCTTCCGGGGCCAGGACCTGCTGAGGCTCAAGGAGGAGGAGCGGCGGAAGATCCGCGGCGCCGAGATGGCGATGATCTTCCAGGACGCGCTGTCGTCCCTGAACCCGGTGCTGAGCGTCGGCGACCAACTCGGCGAGATGTTCGTGGTCCACCGGGGAATGTCCCGCAAGGACGCCCGTGCGAAGGCCGTAGAGCTGATGGACCGGGTCCGCATCCCGGCCGCCCAGGAGCGGGTGAGGCAGTACCCGCACCAGTTCTCCGGCGGTATGCGCCAGCGCATCATGATCGCGATGGCGCTCGCCCTCGAACCCGCCCTGATCATCGCCGACGAGCCCACGACCGCCCTCGACGTCACGGTCCAGGCCCAGGTCATGGAACTGCTCGCGGAGTTGCAGCGCGAGTACCACATGGGGCTGATCCTGATCACCCACGACCTGGGCGTGGTCGCCGACGTGGCCGACCGGATCGTCGTGATGTACGCGGGCCGGATCGTCGAGTCCGCGCCGGTCCACGACATCTACAAGGCGCCCGCCCACCCGTACACCCGCGGCCTGCTGGACTCCGTCCCGCGTCTGGACCAGAAGGGCCAGGAGCTCTACGCCATCAAGGGTTTGCCGCCCAACCTCATGAACATCCCGCCCGGTTGTCCCTTCCACCCGCGCTGCCCGATGGCCCGGGACGTGTGCCGCACCGACGTACCCCCGCTGTACGAGGTGACCTACGCCGGCGAGACGGACGCGGACCGGGGCAGCGCCTGCCACTTCTGGAGGGAGTGCCTGCATGGCCTCGACCACTGAGCCGATCCTGGAGGTCAGCGGGCTGGTCAAGCACTACCCGCTCACCCGGGGAATCCTGTTCAGGAAGCAGATCGGCGCGGTGAAGGCGGTCGACGGCGTCGACTTCACCCTGCACCGCGGCGAAACCCTCGGCATCGTCGGCGAGTCCGGCTGCGGCAAGTCGACGGTCGCCAGGTTGCTGGTCAACCTGGAGAAGCCGACGGCCGGGGAGATCCGCTACAAGGGCGACGACATCAGCACGATCTCCGGCCGTGCCCTGAAGGCGGTCCGCCGCAACATCCAGATGGTGTTCCAGGACCCGTACACCTCGCTCAACCCGCGGATGACGGTCGGCGACATCATCGGAGAGCCGTACGACATCCATCCGGAGGTGGCCCCCAAGGGCGACCGCCGCCGCAAGGTGCGGGAACTCCTCGACGTCGTCGGCCTCAACCCCGAGTACATCAACCGCTATCCGCACCAGTTCTCCGGCGGACAGCGCCAACGCATCGGCATCGCCCGGGGGTTGGCGCTGCGCCCCGAGATCATCGTCGCCGACGAACCGGTGTCGGCGCTGGACGTGTCCGTGCAGGCGCAGGTCATCAACCTGATGGCGGGCCTCCAGGACGAGTTCGACCTGTCGTACATCTTCATCGCGCACGACCTGTCGATCGTCCGGCACATCTCGGACCGGGTGGGCGTGATGTACCTCGGCCGGATCGTCGAGATCGGCACGGACGCCGAGATCTACGACCATCCCACCCACCCCTACACCCAGGCCCTGCTGTCCGCCGTCCCCGTGCCCGACCCGACGGCCAGGGAGCACCGGGAGCGGATCATCCTCGTCGGCGACGTCCCGTCCCCGACGAACATCCCCTCCGGCTGCCGCTTCCGCACCCGCTGCTGGAAGGCACGGGAGCGCTGCGCCCTGGAGGTCCCGGCGCTGGCGGTCCCCGCCGAGTTCAGGTTCCTGGCCGGCCCCGCGTCCCACGACTCGGCCTGCCACTTCGCGGAGGAGAAGCAGGTGGTGCCCGAAGGGTCGGAATAACCGTACAAATGCCCACCAATCGCGTTTACACGCAGGCAACTTCACCGACCCGATCTCGATATACGGACGCGTCAGTCTGAACGACGTACGGCCGTGCGGGTGCCGTAAACGGGCCGGGAGCGCCATGTCTCCCGGCCCGTTGCCCTTTTTGCGCCTAAGCCGGCGCCGCTCTCGCGGATGTGGCCGGCGCTTCGTCGTGGTTCCTCAATTGATGGTTGCGGTGCTCTGGGGAGTGTCGTTGTCAGCCGAGTTTGAGAGCGCGGCGGAGGAAGTCGACTTGGAGCAGGAGCAGGTTCTCCGCCACCTGTTCCTGCGGGGTCATGTGGGTCACGCCGGACAGGGGCAGCACCTCGTGCGGGCGGCCGGCGGCCAGCAGGGCGGAGGACAGCCGCAGGGCGTGGGCGAAGACCACGTTGTCGTCGGCGGTGCCGTGCACGATCATCAGCGGCCGGTGCGGCTCGGCGGGGGAGGACAGGCCGTCGTCCGTCACCAGCGAACTCTTCGCGTACGACTCCGGGTGCGCGGCCGGGTCGCCCAGGTAGCGCTCCGTGTAGTGGGTGTCGTACAGCCGCCAGTCGGTCACCGGGGCGCCCGCGATGCCCGCGTGGAAGACGTCCGGGCGGCGCAGCACCGCGAGCCCGGCCAGCCAACCGCCGTAGGACCAGCCGCGGATGGCCACCCGGGACAGGTCCAGCGGATACCGCTCGGCGAGCTCGTGCAGCGCCTCGACCTGGTCGTCGAGGGACACCGTGAAGTCGTGGTGGACCGCCTTCTCCCAGGCCGGGGAGCGGCCGGGGGTGCCGCGGCCGTCGGCGACGACCACCGCGAAACCCTGGTCGGCGAACCACTGCGAGGTGAGGTGCGCGTTGTGCGCGGCGACCACGCGGGGGCCGTGCGGACCGCCGTAGGGATCCAGCAGAACCGGAAGGGGAGTGTCGCCGGGGTAGTCCGTAGGCATAAGCACGGCGCACGGGATTCGCCGTGCGCCCCCCTCGGTGAGGGTCACGCGCGGGGACATACCGGGATCTTCGGCGTACGAGGCGACAAGTGCCGCCTGCTGCCCGTCGCGCAGGACCCGTACCCGGGCACCCGGCCGGTCCAGCGTCGAGGACACCAGCACCGTCGCGCTCCCGGCGCGCACCGCCGAGTGCACGCCGGGTTCCTGTGACACGCGCTCCGTGCCGAGCTCGTTCACCCGGTACACGTGGACCTCGCCGGTCTCCGGGACCTCGGCCTCCTCGCCCGCCGAGGCCGAGACCAGGACGTCACCGTCGGAGACGTCCAGCACCGCGCGGACATGCAATTGGGCCCCGGTGAGCGGTCGTTCGCCGACCGCCAGAACCCGTGCGCCGCCCTCGTCGGCGATCCGCACCAGTTGCCCGGACGGGCTCCAGCACGGCACCCCGGGAAAAAGATCAAGCCAAATTGGATCTTCGTCCGCGTGCACCATCCGGGTCGCGCCGGTCTCCGGATCGACCGCCAGATACAGCTGACTGCGCTGGTCGCGCGCCTGTACGAGCAGCAGCGGCGCACCCGCCGCTGACCAGTGCACATGCGCCAGATACGGATACCGCGCCCAGTCCCAGACGACCTCCGTGCGCACCCCGTCCAGACCGATCACGAACAGCCGCACGTCCGCGTTGTCCGTGCCGGCCGCCGGATACGGCACGTGGTGTGGATCACGCTCCGGATGGGCCGGGTCGGAGATCCACCACCGCCGCACCGGCGTGTCGTCGACCCGTGCCACCAGCAGCCGGTCCGACTCCGGCGACCACCAGAAACCCCGCGAACGGCCCATCTCCTCGGCCGCGATGAACTCCGCCAGACCGTACGTGACCTGCTTCGACTCGGGCTCCGCCAACGGCCGGTCGTCCTCACCCCCGGCGCCCGTCACCCGCAGGGCGCCCCGCGCGACGTACGCGATGTGCCGTCCGTCGGGAGACGGGCGCGGGTCGATCACCGTCTGGGCGACGGGGAGTTCACGTGCCGTACCGGCCCGCAGCTCCGCCGCGAAAAGCCGCCCCGACAAGGCGAAACACGCCAACTCCACGGCGGCGTCGGTGGCGTAGCCGACGATGCCCGCGCCGCCCTCCCGACTGCGCTCGCGCCGCGCCCGCTCCTCGGGCGAGAGGTGCTCCGTCGCACCTCCCAGCAGGGCGCGCGGGTCCGCCGCCACGCGCTCTCGGCCGTCCGGAAGGTCGAGCACCCACAGCGCGTTGGCCCGGTCGGTCCCCGAGCCCGAGCGCAGGAACACGACACGCGAACCGTCCGGCGCCACGGTGAACGCGCGCGGCGCGCCGAGCGTGAACCGCTGGGTACGGGCGTGCCGACGGGGGAAGGAGTCAGCCTCGGTCATCATGCCCCGACCATATTGGCCATGCGCCCCCTTGTGCGGCAGTGCGCCGATCGATGCGCGCGTGCGGATAGTTATGATCACTAGCGCATAGTGGGTATGAACCTGCTGGCTGCTTAATGGATTTATCTGCCCCCTTAGTCCGACCCCCCGCGCTCTAGGGACCTTTGGAGGTGAGCCGCCGTGGCACTCTCGATTTCGGCGGTGGTGCTGCTGGCGATCATCGTCTTCCTGCTGGTCAAGAAGTCAGGACTGAAGGGCGGGCACGCGGTCGTGTGCATCCTTCTCGGCTTCTACCTGGCCTCGTCGACGGTCGCTCCGACGATCAGCGAGCTGACGACGAACATCGCGGGCATGATCGGCAGCATCAAGTTCTGACCCGCCCGGTACTTACCTCGCCCTGGTCAGCCTTCGGCGGCATACGGCACGAAGGCCGACCAGGTGACGGGGGAGAAGGCGAGGCGCGGTCCATCCAGGTTCTTGGAGTCCCGGACGTGGATGGTGGCCGGCGTGGTGGCGAGTTCGACGCAGGAATTGCCGTCGGTGCCGCTGCTGTAGCTGCTCTTGAACCATGCCAGGTCGGAGCCGTCCTTGGCGGAGGCCTTGCGGATCATGTCTCTCCAAGCAGTTGCTCGATGAAGGCCAGTGACTCTCGTGGCGGAAGCGCTTGAGCCCGGATGGTGCCATACCGCAGTTCAAGGACGCGAAGCTGCCTCGGATCGGAGGCCGGCCGGCCGTTGAAGGCGCCGTCGGAGCGTCCCACGGCCGTACCGTCCGGGAACTTCAGCAACTCGATTCTGCCGTCGAGTCCCGGATGGGCATCGGTGTTCGTCGGCATCACCTGAAGTGTGACGGTGCGCAACCGTCCCACATCCAGCAAGCGTTCGAGCTGCCGCCGCCACACCATTGTGCCTCCGACCTGCCGTCGTAGCGGCGCCTCTTCCAGTACGAAGTTGATCGCGGGCGCCGGTTCCCTCCCGAAGACCGACTGGCGGGCCACGCGGGCGGCCACCATGCGCTCCACGTCGTCCTGCGAGTAGGCGGGCTGTGCTGCCTCGAACAGGGCCCGCGCATGCTCCGCCGTCTGCAGCAGCCCGTTAATGCTGTTGCACTCGTAGACCCCGATCTCAACGGCCTTCGCTTCCATCTGCGCCAGATCCCGCACCTTCTTCGGGTACCGGACCTTCTTCACGTCCTCCTTCATCGCCGCGAGCAGCCCACCCGCCCCCAGCACCTCGTCGGCCTTGTCCAGATACTCGGGCCGGGGGATCCGCTTGCCGGCCTCGATCTTGTAGACCATGTCCTCGCCGTACCCGACGCTCTCGCCGAAGTCGGCGGCCCGCATCGCCACCGCCTCGCGCCGCAGCTTGAGCTGCCGCCCCACGGTCGCGACCACCGCGACACCCCAGTCGTCGTCCGGGTCCACCTCCCAACCCGGCTCGTCCGCCTCGGTCTTCAGCCGTACCGCGCTGCCGTCCACCTGCTGCATCCCGCTCCCCTTGGTCGTACGCCCGTGCCGCGCGCCCCCTACCCGTACGGCCGGTTCCGACAGCCCGGACACGACCGGACAACACCCGGACAGTCACCGTACGCAACGGAGTCGTCACTGTTCACGGTAAGCGCGGGCGGCCACTCTGAGTCACGTGATCCAGAAATCCGCCGTCCCCCAGGCCCAGCCCGACCACCACATCCGCAACTTCAGCGTGCAACTGTCACCCACAACGCGCGGCGCCCGCCTCGCCCGGCTGCTCGCCACCGAGCAACTCCGTTCCTGGGACCTGCCGTTGGACCCGGCACGGCAGATCGTCGCCGAACTCGCGGCCAACGCGGCCACGCACAGCCGCATCCCTGGCCGCGACTTCCGCCTCACCATCTACGTCGTCGCGGGCACCCTGCGCATCGAGGTGACCGACACGTGCGGTGAACGCCTGCCCAGCCTCCAGAGCCCGGCTTCAGATGCCGAATCGGGCCGGGGACTCGTCCTCGTCGAGGCACTCGCCGACCGCTGGGGCGTCGCCCAGGGGCCGCACCCGCGCAAGGTGGTCTGGGCGGAGCTGAACCTGTCACCGGAGCATGGAAACGCGTGCTCCGGTGGCAGGGGCGACCTCCCCGAAGAACCGCGATGGTGAAAGCACCCCACCAAGCCCCACCCCACCCTCCCGCCGCCCCGAGCGCTGCTCACTCGCGTGGGTGAACATCGCCAACTCGACTGGATTCCGGAGCGGTTGCCTGCCCTACGCTCAGCGCAACAACCGCAGACATGCGACGGCCCCCGCCGGGACGGCAATCCCAGTGCGAGGGCCTGACCACCGAGGAAGAAGAAGGCCTTCCCGATGGATACGCAGAACCCTAGCGTGCCCCCGCACGCCCAGTCCCGGCATGCCGCCAACAAACACCCGAACCGGCGGCGCCCCCGCTCCGGCGACGCGAGCTTCGGCGGTCTCGACCACGACCACGCCCGCCACACCACCCGCTTCACGGTCGTCGGCAATCACCTCGCCCAGCACCCCGAGCTCTCGCTCGTGGCGATCGGGCTGGCCCTGCACATCCAGTCGCTGCCCAAGGGCGCCCGTGTCGACATCAAGACCCTCACCGCACGCTTCCCCGAGGGCGCGACCCGTATCGCCGCCGCCCTGCGCGAGCTGGAGGCACACGGATACCTGCGCCGCGAACGTCACCGCATCCCCGACGGCCGCATCATCACCCGCACGATCTCCTGCAACCGGCCCGGACACCAGCGCCAGGCAGCCGCCGAACCCAGCCCGGCGCCCCCGAAACAGCGCACGCCCCGCAAGCCGCTTCCCGCCGTACCCCGCCCCGCCCACCCGGCTCCCGCCCTCCTCCAGCAGGCCACCGACCTCCTCGCCGACCTTCGCCGCCACTCCCCGGACCTCCTCCTGTCCGCCTGCGACACGGCCCACCTCGCCCCCGGTGCAGCCGCCTGGCTGGAGCGGGACGTCAGCCCCACCGCCGTACGGCAGGCCCTGACCACCGACCTCCCACCCGAGGGCCTACGACGACCGGCGGCCTTCCTCGCCCACCGCCTTAGCGCGCAACTGCCACCCCCGCCACCGTTCCGGGCGGCCTCTCCCTCGCCGACGGCCCGACACCCCCTACAGACCTGCGACGGCTGCGATCGTGCCTTCCGCGCTCCCCAACCCGGCCGTTGCCGTGACTGCCGGAACCCGCGACCAGAAAGCCCCCGGTCATGACCAGCTCCACGCAGACGGACAAGCTCCGCACCGCCGTGTCATCTGCCGCGCTCGCAGCCCAGCCCTATTGCCTCCCCGCCCCGATACTCTGGCCAGCGCGCCCCCAGGAGGACACGGTGAGCACTCAGCCTGACAGCGGACGCGAGCGGATCCCCCGTCCCGAGCAGACCCCGGACGCCTTGCGTGCGGCCCTCGCTGTCGTCGATCCCGGTCGTCTGGGCGAGATGCAGGCGAGTAAGGACGACGCTTTCGCCAAGGCGGTCGAGTGGCAGTCGCTGAGTCCTGTGCAGAGCTGGGTCCTGACCTGGGCTCGCGACATCGAGATCGCCCGCCGCCCCGATCTGTCCGCCCGCCACGCACACGCGAAGGACAATCTGGAGCACGAGGACCCGGCCGTCGCGCGGGATGCACTGCGGGAGCTCAGTGCCGTCCTGGACGAAGCGATGAGAGCGGTTCGCGGGTGAGCTGGAGGTGGGAATACGCCTTCGGAGCGGAGGAGTCCGCTCGCACAGCGCCCGCCGACTTCTCGCCGTGCAGATCACCTACCTGGGCTTCTGAACCAAACTGCCGGTACGGCGAGAAGCGGCCCCTCGTGAGCGGAGGCCGTGGGCCTCGTAGGGTGGCCCCATGACGGAACTGCCCGCCCGGCGTCTGCTGCTGGTGCACGCGCACCCGGACGACGAGTCGATCAACAACGGCGCGACCATGGCCCGGTACGCGGCCGAGGGTGCCCGGGTGACCCTGGTCACCTGCACGCTCGGCGAGCGCGGCGAGGTCATCCCGCCCGAGCTCCGGCACCTGACCGGCACCGCCCTGGGGGAGTACCGGCTGCGCGAGCTCACCGCCGCGATGAAAGCGCTCGGTGTCGACGACTTCCGACTGCTGGGCGGACCGGGCCGGTTCCGGGACTCCGGGATGATGGGGCTCGCCGACAACGACGACCCCGCCTGCTTCTGGCAGGCGGACATCGACGAGGCCGCCGGACACCTCGTCGAGGTGATCCGCGAGGTACGGCCACAGGTCCTCGTCACCTACGACGAGAACGGCGGCTACGGCCACCCCGACCACATCCAGGCCCACCGCGTCGCCATGCGGGCCGTCGAGCTGGCCGCCGAGTCGGGACACGGGATCCCCAGGGTCTACTGGAACCGGGTGCCCCGCTCCGTCGCAGAGGAGGCCTTCGCCCGGCTGGAGCGGGAGCTGCCCGGCCTGCCCTTCACCAAGTCGGCCGCCATCGACGACGTACCGGGTGTCGTCGACGACGCGCGGATCACCACCGAGATCGACGGCACCGCGTACGCCGCCGCCAAGGCCGCCGCGATGCGCGCGCACGTCACGCAGATCACGGTGGCCGAGCCGTACTTCGCCCTGTCCAACGAACTCGCCCAGCCGCTGCTCACCGGCGAGTACTACGAGTTGGTGCGTGGAGAACGGGCAGGCGGCAGGGAGAGTGACCTGTTCGCGGGCATCGCGGGGACCGCGTCGGACGGCAGCGAGGAGGCGTCATGAACGGCCGGACGACTTCCCCCCTGGCCCAGCCGCTGCAACGGCCGTCCTTCGGGCGGATCGCCGTCTACCTGGGCCTCTTCGTGCTCGGCGGGATCGTCGGAGTGGCCGGGGCGCTGGTGCAGTCCGGCTGGTTCCCGGGCGGTCTGCTGCTCGCGCTGGCCGGTGAGGCGGGTCTGTGTCTGGGCGGGGCCCGCGGCGCCGGCAGCCGGGGCGGGGCCGTCGCTCCGGCCGCCGGGTGGATGATCGCGGTCGTCGTGCTCACGGCCAGCCGTCCGGAAGGAGACTTCGTCTTCGCCGCGGGAGGCGGCTCCTACCTCTTCCTGCTCGGAGGCATGGCTATGGCTGTGATCTGCGCCACCCTTGGTCCGGGGCGGCAACCGGGCGGCGACACCGCCCGACTTGGCAAGTGACGTACCACTTCGCCGTACGAAGTCGGTGGGAGTCCCGTGATGGTTTCCCCAGCGGTCGTGGGATACGCGCCAGGCGTGGCCAGTATGGTGGTGCGCGCCGCCGAGCCGCCCGAGAGAGGTCGTAACGCGGGCGGCGGAGCCAACCGGGAGAACATGCCTTGAGTCGTGAAACTGACAGTCCGTCCTCCGGGCCCAACGGGCGCGGCGGAGCCGCCTATCCCTCGGGCACCCCGCCGTACGGGACGCCCGCGGTGTCCGACGGCGGTCCGGACGCGGACCGTTCGGCCGCGCGGCCGGAGGAACGCAAGACCGAGACCACGCTGACGACCCGGATCCGGATCAACATCCCCGGATCCCGGCCCATCCCGCCGGTCGTCGTACGCAAGCCCGTCGGCGACACCGAGGCCACCGACGACAGCGCGGACGCCGGGTCGTCGGCGCGGGGCGCCGGGGCGTCCACGTCCACATCCACCGGCACGTTCGCGGGCATCGGCCCGGGCACCGGCACGGGCCCGGGCACCGGCACGGACGAACCGTCCGCCGAGTCCGGGCCGAGTGGTGAGGAGAAGGCCAGCGACTGGTTCGCGCCGCGCAAGTTCGGGCCGGCCAAGGGCGGTCAGGGCGGCGGCTCGACCAACGGGGCCGGTGTGCCGGGTGGTTCGGGCGCGGGCTCCGGGGCGAGCGCGGGATCCGGGTCGGGTTCCGGCTCGGGTCCGGGCGCCTCCGGCGGTGGTGGCGGTACGCGGTCCGGTGCCGGTCGGCCCGGTGGTGTGGTCGGCTCCATGAGCATGCCGGGCGGCCCCCGTTCCGGCGGTACGAACGGTGCCGGGCTGCCCGGTGCGACCGGTGGCCCGGTGGCCCCCGGCCACGGCGGCGGCACCGGTTCCTTCGACCTCACCGAGGCCCTGGCCGCGGGCCCGCTGGGCAACGGCTCCCGCTCCGGCGAACCACGCCGCGACGACCTGCCGTACTTCTCGGAGAACGGCGGCGGCCAGAACGGCGCGGGCGGGCAGAGCGATCAGCACGGCCAGAGCGGTCAGAGCGCCTTGAGCGCCTACGACGAGGACCTGAGCGGTTACGGCGGCCAGGGTGCCCCGGGCAGCCAGAACGGCCAGAGCGGCCAAAACGGTCAGGGCGCGTACGGCGGACCGGGCGGACCGGGCGACCCCAGTGGCGCGAGCGGCTTCAGCGGGCCGAACGGTCACGGTGGGCCGGGCGGTTCCGGCCGTCCGCAGGGCCCCGCGGGTCCGACCGGCGGTCCGGTCACCGGCGACGGCCCCCTGGTGCCGCCGGCCGGCCCGGGTGCCGACGGGTTCGACGGGTCCCGCGACTTCAACGCGCCCGACGGCTTCGGCCGTCCGGGCGGCTCCGGGTCGGCCAACGGGTTCGGTGGTCCGGGCGGGCCGGGTGGCCCGGGGGCGTCCGACCCCTTCGGCGGTCCCGGCGGGCCGGGTGGGCCGAGTGCGTCCGACGGGTTCGGTGGTCCCGGCGGCCCCGGTGGACAGGGGCGCCACGGCAACGCGCCCGGTCCCGGCGGCCCTGGCAGTTCATCCGGCCTCGGCGGCCCCGGCGCTCCGGGTGCTCCCGGCGGGCCCGGTGGCTCAGGTGAACGCCCCGGTCTTGGCGGACCCGCTCGTCCCGGCGGCCCCGGCAGTCCCTCCGGCCTTCGCGGGCCTGGTGGACCTGGAGGACCTGGTGGCGCCCCTGGCCAGGGCGGCCCCGGCGGTCCAGCCGGCCCCGGCACCCCCGGCGCCCCCTCCGGCCTCGCCGGCCCCGGCGGCCTGAGTGACGACACCGCGATCCTCACCCCGCAGAAGCCCGCCCCGGAACCCGGTGGCCCCGGCTTCGGCCGGGCGGCGGACAACGTGTCCGGGCACACCGTCACCAGCGGTATCCCCGTCGTGCCGTCCGACCGCACCGCGAGCTTCCCGCCCGGCGCGCACACCGGCGGCCCGGTCCCGCACACCCCGAAGCCGTCCGAGAGCGGTACGCAGAACGCGCCCGCGGCCTCCGCGCCGAAAAAGAAGAAGAAGGGGCGCAGCAAGCTGGTCCTGCTCGGTGTCGCCGTCTTCGTCATCGGCGGCGGTGCCTACGGCGCCGGGCTGCTGATGAACCACACCGACGTGCCCAAGGGCACCACCGTGCTCGGCGTCGACATCGGCGGCGGCACCCGGGACGACGCGGTCGAGAAGCTCAACAAGGCCTTCGACTCCCGGGTGAACAAGGATCTGAAGCTGTCGGTGGGCGGCAAAACCGTCACGCTCAAGCCGGAGCAGGCAGGGCTCCAGTTCGACATGGCGTCCACGGTGAGCGCGGCGGCGCACAGCGACTACAACCCGGTCTCCGTGATCGGCTCGCTGTTCGGCAACCACCGGGTGGTCGAACCGGTCATGCCGGTCGACGAGGAGAAGCTGCACGCGGAACTCCGGGACGCCGCCGGCGGCTCCGGCTCGGTCACCGAGGGCACGGTCAAGTTCGAGTCCGGCAAGGCCGTCGCCGTCTACGGCAAGCCGGGCAAGGGCGTCGACGTCGCCAGGTCGACCGAGGCGGTCGAGGAGGCGTACCGCACCCAGGTCCAGACGGGCAGCGCCGACCCGGTCGCCGTCCCGACGACCACCCAGCAGCCGAAGGTCTCGAACGCCGAGGTCGACCGGTTCATGAAGGCCTTCGCGGAGCCTGCGATGTCGGGCCTCGTGACGGTCAAGGCCGGCGCCGTGGAGGTCAAGTTCAGTCCCGAGAACTCCCTGTGGAAGTTCCTCGGGGCCAGGCCCGACCCCCAGGGCAAGCTGATCGAGTACTACGACACCGCCGCGCTGAAGGAGTTGTACGGCGGAGCCTTCGACGGCGTACTGATCACCCGGGGCAACGGCAAGAAGACGGCCGTGACGCCCCAGGACGTGATCGGCGCCATGCGCCCGGCGCTCCTCGGCAAGACACCGGCGAGCCGGGTCGGGACGATCGACACGAACCCGACGTAGCCGGCACACCGCTCAGTCACTCGCACACCGCTCAGCCGCACACCACGGGGGCGCCCGGTCATCACCGGGCGCCCCCGTGACATCTGTCATGCGGCAGTCGGGACCGCCGACACTGCCGGGCCCCCGGTCTCCGCGGCCATCCTGGACCACATGACGACGACGGCTGGGACCACGACCAGCACAGCCCAAACGCCCACCCCGGTGGTCGGGTTCGATCAGGTGAGCAAGACCTACGGGAACGTACGGGCCGTGGACGGCCTGACCCTGAGTCTGCGCCCGGGGGAGACCGTGGCGCTGCTCGGCCCCAACGGCGCCGGCAAGTCCACCACCCTCGACCTGCTGCTCGGCCTCAAGCACCCCGACAGCGGCACCGTCCGCCTCTTCGGCACCACCCCGCGCGAGGCGATCGTCGCCGGGCGGGTGGGCGCGATGCTCCAGAGCGGCGGCCTGATGGACGAGGTGACGGTCGCCGAACTGGTCCGGCTCGCCTGCGCCCTGCACCCGAAGCCGTACCGCCCTTCCGACGTCCTGGCCCGGGCCGGGATCAGCCGGCTCGCCGACCGCAAGGTCGACAAGCTCTCCGGCGGTCAGGCCCAGCGCGTCCGCTTCGCCCTGGCCACCGCCGGGGACAGCGACCTGATCGTCCTGGACGAGCCCACCACCGGCATGGACGTCACCACCCGGCAGGGCTTCTGGGCCACCATGCGCGAACAGGCCGACCAGGGACGTACGGTCCTGTTCGCCACCCACTACCTGGAAGAGGCCGACGCCATAGCCGACCGCGTCCTCGTCCTGCACCGCGGCCGGCTCCTCGCCGACGGCACGGCCGCCGAGATCAAGGCCAAGGCGGGCGCCCGCCGGATCTCCTTCGACCTGGGCGACGGCCCGATCGACGAAGCCCCACTGCGCGCCCTCCCCTTCCTGACCTCGATCGACGTCTCCGGCCGGACCGTCCGCATCCAGTCCTCCGACGCCGACGCGACCGTCCACGCCCTCTACGGCCTCGGCCTCTACCCCCGCAACCTCGAAGTCGCCGGCCTCGGTCTGGAGCAGGCCTTCGTCGCCATCACCGCCGCCGAGGAGGCGAAGTCGAAGTGAACAGCCTCATCAAGCTGGAACTCACCCGCGCCCTGCGCAACCGCAAGTTCCTGTTCTTCTCGGTGATCTACCCGTCGGTCCTGTTCCTGCTCATCGCGGGCAACGCCGACAGCACCACCAGGATCGGCGGCACCGGCCTGACCCTGCCGACGTACATGATGGTCTCCATGGCCTCCTTCGGTGCCCTCACCGCCGTCCTGATGGGCAACAGCGAGCGCATCGCCAAGGAGCGGGAGTCCGGATGGGTACGGCAGCTGCGGCTGACGACTCTGCCGGGGCGCGGCTATGTCCTCGCGAAGACGGCGAGCGCCGCGGTGGTCAGCCTCCCGTCCATCGTGATCGTCTTCGTGGTCGCCGCGACCGTGAAGGACGTACGGCTGGACGCCTGGCAGTGGCTGGCGCTGACCGGCGCCATCTGGGCCGGCAGCCTCGTCTTCGCCGCGCTCGGCGTCGCCATCGGCTACCTCGCCAGTGGGGACGCGGTCCGCCCGATCACGATGCTGACCTACTTCGGGCTGTCGATGCTCGGCGGCCTGTGGATGCCGACGACGACGTTCCCGTCCTGGTTGCAGGACATCGCGAAGTGGCTGCCCACCCACGCGTACGCTGCCCTCGGGCAGGCCATCGAACAGAGCCGCGCCCCGCACGTACAGGACCTCGCCATCCTCGCCGTCTCCTTCGCCCTGTTCGCGGGCGGCGCGGCCTGGCTGTACCGGAAGGACACCCTGAAGGCGTGAGCGCCATGAAGGAAGGCCGCGCGATCGAGGAGCTCCCGTTGATGCGCCTCGGGCAGGCACCCCGCAGCCGGGGTGAGCTGTTGCCCAAGGTGCTGTGGATCGGCGTCTGGCTCGTTTTCCTCAGCTCGCCGGTCACCGACCTCGCCTCCGGCGGCCACACCACCGGCGGCACGGTGGCCGGATGGCTGGGCCTGGCGGCCTTCGTCGGGACCTACCTGACCCTGGTGTTCCGGAACATCAGCAGGTCGGCGCTGCCTCCCCGGTGGCTGGGGATCCTGATCGTCGTCCTCGGAGCCCTCGCCGTCCTGCTGAGCTTCACCCTCGGCCGGCACTGGCTCGGCCTCTTCGTCTACGTCTCCGTCGCCTGCGGCGCCACGCTCCCGCTGCGGGCGGCGTACTGGACGATTCCGCTGACCGCCGCGACGATGCTCCTCGTCGGCCTGCACGTCGGCGAGGACGAGGCGCTCGACCTGCTCCTCCTGGTCCTGCTCATCGGGTTCGCGATGACCGGCGTACGCCAACTCGTGCGGACCACCGTCGAGTTGCGCCAGGCCCGCGCCACGGTCGCCCAACTCGCAGCGAACGAGGAGCGACTGCGCCTCGCCCGGGACCTGCACGACCTGCTCGGCCACTCCCTGTCCCTGATCACCCTCAAGAGCGAGCTCGCGGGCCGGATGCTGCCCGCCCACCCCGACAAGGCCGCCCAGCAGGTCGCCGACATCGAACAGGTCAGCCGGCAGGCCCTGGTCGACGTCCGGGAGGCCGTCACCGGCTACCGCCGCCCCCGCCTGTCCGCCGAACTCGCAGGCGTCCAGGCCGCCCTGACGGCGGCGGGCGTCATCGCCGACCTGCCCGCCGAACCCGACCTCACCGGCGTCCCCGAGGAGAGCGAGTCGGCCCTCGCCTGGGCGCTGCGCGAGGCGGTCACCAACGTCGTACGGCACAGCGGTGCCCACCGCTGCACGGTCGGCCTCGCACGGCAGCAGACCCTCGACGGCCCCGTCCTCGAACTCTCCGTCGAGGACAACGGCGCCGGCGGCTCCGGCACCGGCCCGGGCAACGGCCTGGCCGGTCTGACCGAACGCCTGGAGAAGGCGGGCGGGTCCCTCGACGCGACCGGGACCCGGCACGGTTTCCGCCTGGTCGCCCGCGTGCCGGCCGGCCCCGCGGCCGACGTAGGATCCGGCGCATGACCCGCACGATCAAGGTGCTGCTCGCCGAGGACCAGTCGATGGTCCGCGAAGCACTGGCCGCCCTGCTCGGCCTGGAGGACGACATCGAGGTCGTCGCCCAGGTGGCCCGCGGCGACGAGGTACTGGCCGCCGCCCGCGCCCACGCCGTGGACGTGGCCCTTCTGGACATCGAGATGCCGGGCGCGACGGGCATCGAGGCGGCGGCCCAACTCAGCCGCGAACTCCCCGAGTTGAAGGTGGTCGTCCTGACCACCTTCGGCCGCCCCGGGTATCTCCGCAGCGCCATGGAAGCCGGCGCCGACGCCTTCCTCGTCAAAGACGCTCCCGCCGCCCAACTCGCCGAAGCCGTCCGCAAGGTCCTGGCCGGCGAACGCGTCATCGACCCCACGCTCGCCGCGGCGGCCCTGGCGGACGGCGCGAACCCGCTGACGGACCGGGAGCGCGAGGTACTCCGAGCGGCGGCGGACGGTTCCACGAACGCGGAGTTGGCAGCGACCCTGCATCTCTCCCAGGGCACCGTCCGCAACTACCTCTCGACGGCGATCCAGAAGCTGGCGGTACGAAATCGCGCGGAGGCGGTGCGGATCGCGAGGGAGAAGGGCTGGCTGTGAACGCCGACCAGCCGCGGCGTCCAGCCCCGCACACGCGCGGCCGCTGGACAGCAAGTCCCCTGCGACGGACGGGCGGGCCTCAGTTCAACAAAGCCCGAGCCGCACGCGCCTGCTCCCGCACCCGCTCCGCGCCCGGCTCATCCACCGCGGCCACCACCTCCGCGTACGCCTCCAACTCCACCGCCCCCGCCACGAAGTCACCCCGCTGCACCAGCAACTGCGCCCGCTCGTACCGCAACCGAGCCGGATGAGAAGGCAACAACAGCGCCAGCTCGACGGCCCACATCGACACATCCGACCGCTCCGGCCGAGCAGCGGCCCACGCCCGCACGTTGTTCAGGATCCGCGACACCACCTCCAACGACGCCGCGGGCCGCAGCATCGACGGCTGCAACGCCGCCCCCGTGGCCCCAGCGACCAGCACCTCGGCGTCGGCCCCGGTCAGCACCCGCCCCCCGTCGAAGGGATCGGCGAGCACCTGCTCGTCCCGCTCCCCGAACCCGACGACGAAGTGCCCGGGCAGCGCCACCCCGTACACCGGCGCCCCCGCCCGCCGCGCCACCTCCAGCCACACCACCGACAGCAGGATCGGCAGCCCGCGCCGCCGCCGAAGCACCTCGTGCAGCAACGACGACTCCAGCCGCTGATAGTCCGCGGCGGCGCCGCGGTACCCGCACCGCTCCCCGAGCAGCTCGCACAGCGCCACCGCCCAGGACCGGGGCCCGCCCGGCCGGTACGGCAGCTGTCCGGCCAGCTCGTCCAGCTCGATCTGCGCGGCGTCCATACCGGCCTCGTCCAGCGTCCCGTCCGCCTCCGCGCCCACCAGCAGACACAGCGTGGACAGGTCGGGCCGCTCGGAGCGGGCCTCTTCGGCGAACCGCCGGCGCAGTTCCGCGGAACGTTCCGGGGGCGGCGGGTGGGGCGGGTAGGGGGGACGCATAGCAGGCTCGTGCCCTCTCACGGCGGTCAGTACCGCCCTTAGGGGTCCTCTCACTATGCCCGCCCGGCTCATCGGGCGCCCATAGTGAGAAGGACCCCTTACTCGACAGTTCCGGGGGCGCGGTAGTGGTGGTACGCGTGATGCGCCGCGAACCCCATCCCGGCGTACAACTGCCGCGCTCCCGCGTTGTCCGTCTCGACCTGGAGCCACGCGGCCGAGGCCCCCTCCTCCAGCGCCCGCCCGGCCAGCGCGGCCATCACGGTGGTGGCCAGCCCGCGCCGCCGCTGCTCCGGATCCACCTCGACGGCGGCGAAGCCGGCCCACCGCCCGTCGACGACACACCGCCCGATGGCAGCGGGGGCCGCGCCCTGGGACGCGCCCGGCACCGTGGCGAACCACACCGAAGGACCTCCCCCACTCCCGGCTTCGTCCGAACGGGGGGACCCCGATCCCAGCACCTTCAGGGCCACCTCACTCACTCCCTTGCGCTGATAGCGGGCGAGCCACGCCTCGTCCGCCTGGCGCGAGAGCACCACCCCTCCAGGCTCACCCCGGTCGGCTACCGGCGCGAGCGCCCCGGTCCACAGCTCGGCCGTCACCTCCCGCACCCAGCCCCGCCGCTCCAGCTCCGCGCACAGCAGCTCCTGCGTACCCTCCGCACCCGTCGCCGTCTGCACATAGGCGGGCAGGCCACGGTCGCCGTACCACTGTCGTACGACGGTCAGGGCCTCGTCGAGCGGCAGGCCCGGGTCGCCGAGCGGCAGCACCGAGTTCGCCCGCCGCGTAAACCCCTCTGCCGCCCGCAGCTCCCACTCGCCCAGCCGCTCGCTCTCCACCGGCCGCCAGGCCCGGGCCGCGACACGCGCCAGCTCCTCGTAGGAGGCCGCAGGGCCGCGCCTGCGGGCCGGGGCCGGCGGTACGACCTTGCCCGCGACCAGCGCGGATTCCGGAATGCGGACACTTTCGCCGTCCCGGCGCGTGATCAGCAGCACACCCTTGTCCCATGATGTGAGAACACCCACCGTGTCGGTGAACTTCTCGCCCGTGCCGCCGGGCTCGTCCAGGCGCCGGACGGACACCCGTTTACCCACGTCAGCTGCGGAGATACGGACCACGAGGCGTCCCGTCGCAGAGATTTCCACAGGTCAGTTCACCCCTCCTGTTCGGATCATGCCCAAGAACGGAGATACTAGGGGCGGGCATCGACGACGCCGCGCTCCCGCGCGCCAGGTGGCGGAGCCTGAAGACGGCTCGCCAGCGCCCTATCGAGGAGGAACGACAGCGTGACCTACGTCATCGCGCAGCCTTGTGTCGACGTCAAGGACAAGGCGTGCATTGAGGAGTGCCCGGTCGACTGCATCTACGAGGGCCAGCGGTCCTTGTACATCCACCCGGACGAATGCGTCGACTGTGGTGCCTGTGAGCCGGTCTGCCCGGTCGAGGCGATCTTCTACGAAGACGACACTCCCGAGGAGTGGAAGGACTACTACAAGGCGAACGTCGAGTTCTTCGACGAGCTCGGCTCGCCCGGCGGAGCCAGCAAGCTGGGTCTGATCGAGCGCGACCACCCCTTCATCGCCGCGCTCCCGCCGCAGAACCAGTAACAGCGGCCGGCACCCGTGCCGCCTCGGTCCCGTACGACCCGATCACTCGCCTGATCGCCGTACGGGACCGAGGCGTTTGCCGTACTGACGAAAGTGAGCCCGAGAACCGTGTCCGCAGTCTCCGAACGCCTGCCCGCCTTCCCCTGGGACAAGCTGGAGCCGTACAAGACGACGGCCTCCGCGCACCCGGACGGCATCGTCGACCTGTCCGTCGGCACCCCCGTCGACCCGGTCCCCGACCTGATCCAGAAGGCGCTCGTCGACGCGGCCGACTCGCCCGGCTACCCGACGGTCTGGGGCACCCCCGCGCTGCGTGACGCGATCACCGGCTGGCTGGAGCGCCGCCTGGGTGCCCGCGAGGTCACCCACCGGCACGTCCTGCCGATCGTCGGCTCCAAGGAACTCGTCGCCTGGCTCCCCACCCAGCTGGGCCTCGGCCCCGGCGACCGGGTGGCCTACCCGCGCCTGGCCTACCCGACCTACGAGGTCGGAGCCCGCCTCGCCCGCGCGGACCACGAGGTCTACGACGACCCGACGCGACTGGACCCGGCCGGCCTGAAACTGCTCTGGCTCAACTCGCCGTCCAACCCGACGGGCAGGGTCCTGCCGAAGGACGAGCTGACCCGGATCGTCGCCTGGGCGCGTGAGCACGGCGTCCTGCTCTTCTCCGACGAGTGCTACCTGGAGCTGGGCTGGGAGGCCGACCCGGTCTCGGTGCTGCACCCGGACGTGAACGGCGGCTCGTACGAGGGCATCGTCGCGGTCCACTCCCTCTCCAAGCGCTCCAACCTGGCCGGCTACCGGGCCGCGTTCCTCGCGGGCGACCCGGCCGTCCTGGCGCCCCTCCTGGAGATCCGCAAGCACGGCGGCATGATGACCCCGGCGCCGACCCAGGCGGCGGTCGTGGCGGCCCTTGGCGACGACACCCACGTCCACGAGCAGCGGGAGCGGTACACGGCCCGCCGCACCCTCCTGCGCGAGGCCCTGCTCGCGCACGGCTTCCGCATCGAGCACAGCGAGGCCAGCCTCTATCTGTGGGCCACGCGGGACGAGTCCTGCTGGCAGACCGTGGCGCACCTGGCCGAGCTGGGCATCCTGGTGGCGCCGGGCGACTTCTACGGCGAGGCCGGCGCGAGGTTCGTCCGGGTGGCGCTGACGGCGACGGACGAGCGGGTGCGGGCCGCCGTGGAGCGGCTGAAGTAGGCGCGACCGAAACGGCGGACACGCGCGAAACGGCGTCGGCGCACGCGAAACGGCGGGGCTCAGGTGGAAGACCTGGGCCCCGCCGTTTCGCGTGTACCGACGGGACGAGCCGATGTCAGCCGAGCGGGAGGCTCTGCACCGGCAGCTGGTCGGTCGCCGGGAGGCCGCCCTTGGCCAGGGAGTCCGTCGGCAGGCCGTCCTTCGTCGCGGTCTTCGACGCGGTGCCGACGACGTCCTCGGCGGAGCCCGCCGCGTCACCCGCCGCCTTCTGCACCGCGGGCGCCGCCTTCTTCACGGCCTTGCCGCCGGTCTTGCCCACAGTCGGCACCGCCTTCTTCACTGCCTTGCTGCCGGTGTCACCCGCGGTGCCGGTCAGCTTCTGCGCCGCACCGTCGACGGTGCTGCCGACGTTCGCCCCGTCCAGGGCGGTCAGCCCACCGAGGTTCGGGGCGGCGGGCAGCTCGGGGGCCGCACTGGCGGAGCCGGCCGCACCGACCCCGGCAGCCGCTCCCGCAGCGACGAGCAGCGCGGCACGGGCGATCCGTCGGGTCAGGGGGAGGGACATGTTGCTCCTTTGACGGGAGGAAACGATCTCGGACGCCGTGATTACCGCTCGAAGCCCGGGAAGGTTGCGGAGGGCCAACGTAAAGAGTTGGCAATGCGTCGCATTATCGGCTCGGGATAAAAACGGGCAAAGAGTACCTGGGCCGAAATCCGCCGAATCCTTACGGCCCTTTGCCCTCAAGGGTTTCCCCGACAGGGGGTGATGGGCGGAAAGCCCGCGCACACCGCCGCCTGAACCCGGCGGACGTGACCCGTCCGGGTGGGCCACCGCACTACTGTGCAGTCACGATCCGGACCGCGTCCGCATCCTTGTCCGCCGCCTTGTCCGGCTGCTTCTCCGCGTCGGCGGAGCCCGCCGTGTCCGTCGGACGCCACCGGCTGTCGGTGTTCCCGGCGACCCACTCCCGGCCGGCGTACGAGACGCGTTCGATGTGCAGGGCGGAGGCGTTGGCGACCGCCCAGTGGGCCAGCTGCCAGCCGCGCTCCCGCAGGCCGCGGCCGGAACCCCGGTCCGCCCGGTCGGCGGACTCGGTCACGGGCAGCGTCACGGTCCGCCCGTCCTCGCCGGTGGCGTTCGCGGAGGGCGCCGCCGAGGGCGACGGCCTCGACGCGGCGCCCACCTCGGCGGCGGCCGGCTCCACCACGTCCCGCCCGAAGTCCCGTACGAGGGCGGAGCGCACCGCGTCCGGACCGGCGGCCCGGGTGGCGGCCTGGATACCCTCACAGGTCAGGGTGGCCGCCGACCGCCCGGTGAGGGCGGCGGCGAGCAGGGTGGCGTCCGGCTCGTGCTTGGCGTACGCCGTCGGGAAGCCGCTGCGCTGCACGCGCTGCGCGGCGACCGTCAGCGGGAGGTCCGTGTAGTCCGGCACCTTCGCCAGGCGCTTGTAGAAGGCGCCCGCCGCGTACGTCGGGTCCATGATCTCCCGCGGGGCGCCCCAGCCCTGCGAGGGCCGCTGCTGGAACAGGCCGAGCGAGTCACGGTCGCCGTGGTCGAGGTTGCGCAGACCCGACTCCTGGAGCGCGGTCGCGAGCGCTATCGTCACCGCCCGCTCAGGCATCCCGCGGCCGGTACCCACGGCCGCGATCGTCGCCGCGTTCACCGCCTGCTCCGGGGTGAACTCGTACGCCGCCGCCGCGCTCCCGCCCGAGACGACCTTGCATCCCGGTGAGTCCCCGCCTCCGGTGACGTACTGCACCACGAGATAGCCGGCGACGGCGCACAGGACCATGAAGGCCGCCCCGCAACGGAAGAGGCGGCCGCGACGTCTGGGACGAGGGGACTGCTCTGGCATTCGCACAAGATACTGGAGAGTACGGTGCCCCGGTGCCGGCTGTGGACAGTTGGCCGATCACCCGGGCGTTAGGGTCGACAGCATGGCCGACACCCCACTTGACCTCACGCTGGACGCTGCCCGGCTCACCGCGCAGCTCGTCGACTTCCCCTCCGAGAGCGGCACCGAGAAGCCCCTCGCGGACGCGATCGAGACCGCGCTGCGCGCCCTGCCGCACCTGACGGTGGACCGGTACGGCAACAACGTCGTCGCCCGTACGAACCTGGGCCGGCCGGAACGCGTCGTCCTCGCCGGCCACATCGACACCGTCCCCATCGCGGGCAACGTCCCCTCGCGCCTCGACGACGAGGGCGTGCTGTGGGGCTGCGGCACCTGCGACATGAAGTCCGGGGTGGCGGTACAACTGCGCATCGCGGCCACGGTGCCCGCGCCCAACCGTGACCTGACCTTCGTCTTCTACGACAACGAGGAGGTCGCCGCGCATCTGAACGGCCTGAAGCATGTCGCCGAGGCCCACCCGGAGTGGCTGGAGGGCGACTTCGCGGTGCTGCTGGAGCCGACGGACGGTCAGGTGGAGGGCGGCTGTCAGGGCACGCTGAGGATGTTCCTGAAGTTCACGGGGGAGCGGGCGCACTCCGCGCGCGCGTGGATGGGCTCCAACGCGATCCACGCCGCCGCGCCGGCGCTCGCCAAGCTCGCCGCGTACGAGCCGCGCAAGCCGGTCGTGGACGGCCTGCGGTTCCACGAGGGCCTCAACGCGGTACGCGTCGAAGGCGGCGTCGCCACCAACGTCATCCCCGACGCCTGCACCCTCGTCGTCAACTTCCGCTACGCGCCCGACCGCAGCGAGGCGGAGGCGGAGGCCTTCGTCCGCGAGTACTTCGCGGACTGCGGTGTCGACGAGTTCGTCGTCGACGACCACACCGGCGGCGCCCGCCCCGGCCTCACCCATCCCGCCGCGCAGTCCTTCATGGCGGCCGTCGGCGGCGAGGCCCGCCCCAAGTTCGGCTGGACGGACGTGGCCCGCTTCAGCGCGCTGGGCGTGCCCGCCGTGAACTACAGCCCGGGCGACCCGCTCCTCGCCCACAAGGTGGACGAGCGGGTGCGGGCCTCGCTGATTCCGGAGGCGGAGGAGCGGCTGCGGTCCTGGCTGACGTCCTGAACGACGTCCCCACGGCCCGGCTGTGCCGCAGGGCGCTTCACGGCGGACATGCCCGCGTCCCCCGTCCGTAACCCGCGTAGATCTACGCTGAGGTGGAAACACCGCACGCGGAGGGAGCGCACATGGCTACTGGCAACCCCGAGGGCAAGAAGCAGCCGCCGGAGGAGCAGCGCCTGGGACCGGTGCTCCGCAGACGCGGCCAGGTCCAGGCGAGCACGACCGACCAGCGGCTGCTGGACGCGGGCGGCCCCTCGGACTGGGTCCACACCGACCCGTGGCGGGTGCTGCGCATCCAGTCGGAGTTCATCGAGGGCTTCGGCACGCTCGCCGAACTCCCGGCCGCGATCAGCGTGTTCGGCTCGGCGCGGACGCCGGTGGACTCGTCCGAGTACGACGCGGGCGTGCGGCTGGGGCGGGGCCTGGTGGAAGCGGGCTTCGCGGTGATCACGGGCGGCGGGCCGGGAGCCATGGAAGCCGCCAACAAGGGCGCCAGCGACGCGAACGGCATCTCCGTCGGGCTCGGCATCGAACTGCCCTTCGAGCAGGGACTGAACCCCTACGTCGATATCGGCCTGAATTTCCGGTACTTCTTCGTCAGGAAAATGATGTTCGTGAAGTACGCACAGGGATTCGTGGTCCTGCCCGGCGGCCTCGGCACCCTGGACGAACTCTTCGAGGCCCTGACCCTGGTCCAGACCCAGAAGGTCACCCGCTTCCCGATCGTCCTCTTCGGCACCGAGTACTGGGGCGGGCTCATCGACTGGCTGAAGAACACCCTGGTCGCCCAGGGCAAGGCGGCGGAGAAGGATCTGATGCTGTTCCACCTCACGGACGACGTGGACGAAGCGGTGGCGTTGGTGTCGAAGGAAGCGGGGCGCTAGCGCGGGGTGCGCGGAGGCCGGGGGTCCGGGCGGCGGGGCCCCGGCGGCGGCGGGGGAACGCCCTACGCCAACCCCCGCCGGGCCACCGCGGGGTCCCGGTGGCCCGCGATCGACGCCACCATGTCCAGCACCTGCCGCGTCTCCGCCACCTCGTGCACCCGGTACACCTGCGCGCCCAGCCACGCCGACACCGCCGTCGTGGCCAGCGTGCCGACCACCCGTTCCTTCACCGGCCGGTCCAGCGTCTCTCCCACGAAGTCCTTGTTGGACAGGGACACCAGCACCGGCCAGCCCGTCGCGACCATCTCGCCCAGCCGCCGCGTCGCCTCCAGACTGTGCCGGGTGTTCTTCCCGAAGTCGTGCCCGGGATCGATCATCACGGACTCCCGCGGCACACCGAGGGACACCGCCCGCTCGGCGAGGCCCAGGGTCACCTCCAGGATGTCGGCCATGACGTCGTCGTACGTCACCCGGTGCGGCCGTGTCCGGGGCTGGGCACCGCCCGCGTGCGTGCACACCAGCCCCACCCGGTACCGCGCGGCGACCTCCGCCAGAGCGGGGTCCACGCCGCCCCACGCGTCGTTCAGCAGATCCGCACCGGCCTCGCAGACCGCCTCGCCGACCTCGGCCCGCCAGGTGTCCACGCTGATGACGACGTCCGGGAAACGCCGCCGGACCTCCGTCACGAAGCCGACGGTCCGCCGCGCCTCCTCCTCGGCGGTCACCTCCTCGCCCGGCCCGGCCTTCACCCCGCCGATGTCGACGATGGCCGCGCCCTGAGCAACCGCCTCCTCCACGCGCGCGAGCGCGGGTTCGTCGTGGAAGGTGGCTCCCTGGTCGTAGAAGGAGTCCGGGGTCCGGTTCACGATCGCCATGATCACCGGCTCGTGCGGTTCGAATTCCCGCCTGCCCAGCCTGAGCATCCCCTGTGACCTCTCCTAGTTCGTCCGGCAACCGACCGCCTGCGACCCTAACTGTCAGCCTCGCATGGCACGATCGGACCCTGACACATTCGACACCGAGCTCAGACCGTGGGGACGTCAGCGATGGTTATGTTCTTGTTCCTGGTCATCGCGCTGGCCGTGGTGGTCGCCGCGGTGACGCTCGCCGTCGTGGGCGGCGGCGAGGGCGACGGCCCGCTGCCGGAGGCCGCCCCCGAGCGGCTGCGGGACTTCCTGCCGCCGGACCGCCCGGTGGGCCGCGCGGACATCGAGAGCCTGCGCTTCCCGCTGGCCGCCCGCGGCTACCGGATGGCGGACGTCGACGACGCGCTCGGCCGCGTCGCCGCCGAACTCGCCGAGCGGGACGCCCGTATCGCCGACCTGGAGTCCGCCCTGGCCGGCGCACGGGCCGCCGCGAGCCACCTGTCCCTGGACAAGCCCGCCCGGCAGGAGGACCAGCCGTGAGTGACGGCGCCGCCCTCGCCGGTCCGGACGGCGCCCCGCGCTGCCCCTGGGCCCTGTCCACCGAGGACTACGTGACGTACCACGACAAGGAGTGGGGCCGCCCGGTCCACGGCGACGACGCGCTCTTCGAACGCCTGAGCCTGGAGGCCTTCCAGTCCGGCCTGTCCTGGATCACGATCCTGCGCCGCCGCGAGGGCTTCCGCGCCGCTTTCGCGGGCTTCGAGATCGCCAAGGTCGCCACCTTCACGGACACCGACAGGGACCGCCTCCTCGCCGACCCCGGCATCATCCGCAACCGGGCCAAGATCGACGCCACCCTCGCCAACGCCCGCCTCCTGGCCGACTGGATCCCGGGCGAGCTCGACGACCTCATCTGGTCCCACGCCCCGGACCCGGCCACGCGTCCGGCTCCCCGGACACTTTCCGACGTGCCGGCGGTCACGCCCGAGTCCACGGCCCTGTCGAAAGCCCTCAAGAAACGTGGCATCCGCTTCGTGGGCCCGACGACGGCGTACGCGTTGATGCAGGCGTGCGGACTGGTCGACGACCACCTGGAGGCATGCGTGGCCAGGAGCGCTGGCTAAGGAGCGTCGGGGAAGGCCGGGTGAGGGGCGAGGGCGCTACCGCCCCAGGTACTTGGGCTTCTCCTTGTTCACGAACGCCTGCACCGCGATCGCGTGGTCCTGCGACGACCCCGCCCGCGTCTGCAGCTCGTCCTCCTTCTCCAATGTCTGAGCCAGCGAGTGCGACAGCCCGAACGCCACCGCCTCCTTGATCGCCCCGTACGCCACTGTCGGTCCCTCGGCCAGCGTCCGCGCCACCTTCTCGGCCTCGCCGCGCAGCGACGACGCCGGCACCAGACGGTTCGCGATACCCAGCTCGTAGGCCTCCTGCGCCTTGATGCTGCGAGGGAAGAGCAGCAGGTCGGCGGCGCGTCCGGGGCCGACGACCCGGGGCAGGGTCCACGAGACGCCCGAGTCGGCGGTCAGCGCGACGCCCGCGAAGGACGTGTTGAAGGCCGCCGTGTCCGCCACCACCCGGAAGTCCGCGGCCAGCGCGAATCCGAACCCGGCGCCGGCCGCCACCCCGTTCACCCCGGCCACCACCGGCTTGGGCGTCTCCGTCAACGCCCGTACGACCGGGTTGTAGTGCTCCCGGACGGTGCTCATGGTCTGCCCTGTGCCCGCCTCGCGGTCGGCCGCCAGCAGCCCGATGTGCTCCTTGAGGTCCTGGCCCACGCAGAACGCCCGGTCACCGGCGGCGGTCAGGAGCACGGCCCGTACGGCAGCGTCGTCCGCAGCGGAGCGCACCGCGTCCCGGAGGGCGACCTTGGTCTCGATGTTCAGCGCGTTCATCGCCTCGGGGCGGTTCAGCGTGATCGTCGCGAGTCCGTCGCTCACCTCGTACAGCACGGTGCCGGCCATGGCGTTGTCCCCTCCGGTGTCGCGGTCAGGACGTACCGGTCAGTACGTCCTGGTGTCCGAAGGACAGCATGGCGGAGATCATCGCCGGGGAGCCCGTGCGGACGTGTGACCTGCGTCAAAGAAATACGGACGGCATCCGGTCGGCCGATCTTCGTGCGGCGGCGCAGTATCGCAGCCACATCGCCGAATTGAGTGGTTTTGCTCGCGCGCGTTGCCCAAGCGATGCCGACTGATGTTGGTCATCGGGTCCTGAGATGCGGGATAATGGCTGGGAAGCAATGTGTTCGATGCCGGTGGCGCGTGTCCCACTCCAGGAATGCGCGTGCCCTCCAGGGCTGTCGGCTGTGGCGATGAGCTGGTTTCAGGAAGGGGAACGAGCATGGCGGCCATGAAGCCGCGGACGGGCGATGGCCCGCTCGAGGTGACCAAGGAGGGGCGGGGCATTGTCATGCGCGTTCCGCTCGAAGGCGGCGGTCGACTCGTCGTCGAGCTGACCCCTGACGAGGCCGACGCGCTCGGTGACGCCCTCAAGAAGGTCGTCGGCTGACGCGGAAGCGACCATACCCTTTCGGCTGCCCCGGCATCGCACACGGTGCCGGGGCGGCTTTTTCACCGGGGAATCGCCTCGGGACACGCCGAAAGGGTCACGGTTTGGCCGCGCTCCCCATGCCGCCCCGAACGTACCCGCCACCGCGCTCGTACCCGGCCCCGCTCATCCCGGCAGTGCGTTCATCGTTCGACGGCGTTCATCGTTCGACGGCGTTCATCGTTCGACGGCGTTCATCGTTCGACGGCGTTCATCGTTCGACGGCGCTCATCGTGCGGCGGCGCTCATCGTTTGACGGCGCACAGCAGTCCGTCGCCGACCGGAAGCAGGGACGGCACCAGCTCCTGGCTCTCGCGCACCGCGCGCAGCAGCTCCCGCAGCCGCAGGACCTCCGTGGGCTGCGGGCCCGAGTCCACGGTGCGGCCGTTGGCGAAGACTCCCTCGAAGACGACGAGGCCCCCCGGCCGGAGCAGGCGCAACGATTCGGCGAGATAGTCCAGGAACTCCTGGCGGTCACCGTCGCAGAAGACGAGGTCGTAGCCGGCGTCCGCGAGCCGGGGCAGCACGTCCAGGGCGCGGCCGGGGATGAAGCGGGCCCGGTTGCTGGCGAAGCCGCTGGCGCGGAAGGCCTGGCGGGCGAACTGCTGGTGCTCCGGCTCGGGGTCGACCGTGGTCAGCACACCGTCCGGGCGCATGCCGTTCAGCAGATGGATCCCGGACACGCCGGTCCCGGTGCCGATCTCGGCGACCGCCTTGGCGTCCACGGTGGCGGCGAGCAACCGCAACGCCGCACCCGTGCCGGGCGACACCGAGCGCAGCCCCGCCTCGCGGGCCCGGTCCCGGGCCCAGCGCAGGGCTTCGTCCTCGGCGACATAGGCGTCGGCGAACGCCCAGCTCGTCTGCCGGTTGCCGGTAATGACCCTCTCCTGTCCCCGTGGTTGCCTGGGCGTGACTGTATCCGTTGGCGCCGGGAACCCGCAGATGGGACCGGGCGTTTAGAGGGGTGGGAGACAGAGCGGGGGGACACAGTTGGATCACGGTGACGAGCGAGAGCTCGAGCAAGTGCTGACGCAGCCGGATGAGCCGTGTCAGCCCAGATCAATTTCTCGTAAAACCGCTTATCCGGAGCTAACGGGCGAGGTGGCTATGGTAGGGGCTCCAGTGGACACCCACAGAGCCGACAGGGGAGGTGCGGCCGTACCTGTGGATCGGGGAGGAGCGCTGCGGCGCTTCCTCGGATCGGCGGGCAGGCCGAAATCCGTGAACGACACCGCTGCTGACCCCAGCCACGCCGCTGAACACGACCGGACCGCGACCTTCTCCACCGACGCGGACGGGCAGGCGTGGACTCCGCCCACCTGGGAGGAGATCGTCAGCACGCACAGCGCCCGGGTCTACCGGCTCGCCTACCGACTGACGGGCAACCAGCACGACGCCGAGGACCTCACGCAGGAGGTCTTCGTCCGCGTCTTCCGCTCCTTGTCGACCTACACGCCCGGCACCTTCGAGGGCTGGCTGCACCGCATCACCACCAACCTGTTCCTCGACATGGTCCGCCGCAAGCAGCGCATCCGCTTCGACGCCCTCGGCGAGGACGCGGCCGAGCGCCTGCCCAGCCGCGAGCCGTCACCCCAGCAGGTCTTCAACGACGCGCACTTCGACGCGGACGTCCAGCAGGCCCTCGACACCCTCGCCCCGGAGTTCCGCGCCGCGGTCGTCCTGTGCGATATCGAAGGCCTGTCGTACGAGGAGATCGCCGCGACCCTGGGCGTCAAGCTCGGCACGGTCCGTTCCCGGATCCACCGCGGCCGCTCGCAGCTGCGCAAGGCCCTCGCGCACCGCTCCCCGGAGGCCCGGGCCGAGCGTCGGTCCTTCATGGCCCGTGTCCCCGCGCTGGGGGGAGGGGGCGCGACCGCGTGAGTGGATCACGGCCTACCCCGTCCGAACAGCACTTGGGAGACCGACTCGCCGCTCTTGTGGACGGCGAGCTCGGTCATGAGTCACGCGACCGCGTCCTCGCGCACCTGGCCACCTGCGCCAAGTGCAAGGCGGAGGCCGACGCACAGCGCCGGCTGAAGAACGTCTTCGCGGAGGCCGCCCCGCCCCCGCCCTCCGAGAGTTTCCTGGCCCGCCTCCAGGGGCTCTCGGCCGAGAGCGATCTGGCGGACGACGATCCGCCCTTCGGTGGATCAGGATTCACCGGAGGACTGTCCGGACGGCCCGGCGCCCCCGGGGTCTTCGGCCTGAAGCGCGGCGAGCGGTTCGAGTTCGACTACGTTCCGGCTCGTCCGCACGCCTCCGTGCTGCCGCCCTCCCCCGCGCACCGGGGCTTCCGCATCCATGACGTCAGCCGTCACGACGCCGATCGGTCGTCCTCGCGCGGGCTGCGGTTCGCGTTCGCCGCGGCCGGAGCGGTCTCCCTGGCCGCGATCGCGCTCGGCGGCGTCACCACGGTGACGCCGGGCGACACAGCCGTGGACGCGCGCGGTGGTACGGGGACGGGCAGCAATGTGACCCCGGCCCGGACCCAGGGCACGGGCGCCACCACGGCGCCCGAGAGCCAGCGGCGCCGCGGCACCGGCCCGCTGCTCGCGCAGGGCCAGGGAGCGCTCGGTGACACCCCGGTCGCCCCGACCACGGTGTCCGCGCCGCTGCTGCCCGGCGTGCCGTCGCCGGCGACGGGCGCACGCGAGGAGGTCGTGCACGCGCTGGCCGCGCCCATGATGGCCGGAGCGGCCGCGATGTCCCCGTTGATACGACCGCTCAGTGCCACCCCGCCGCTCTCCCTGACCGACTGGTCCACCGCCCCGGACCCCTCACCCGGTCTGCTCGCCGTACCCGTGCCGGACAAGACCTCCGCTCCCTCCAGCACCCCCCGCTGACCTGCCTGAGCGCCGGTGGCCCGCGAACCTGGTTGAATCCAGAGGAGTCGACGAACTTCGGCCACCGCCGACGAGCCGTGCGGGGGCCGGGGCCGGTCCGTCGCATCAGGTCACGGGAGCTGCCGCCACCCTCCGGACGCCACCCTCCGGGGGAGAGCCGGTGTCGCGTCCGGGGCCTGATCCGCCGGCCGGCCCCGGGAGGCCGTGACTGTGGGGAGAGCATGAATCAGGGGAAGCCCGCGGAGGCGAACGAACCGGCCCCGACGCCGGACGAGGCGACCGAGGTGAGCGGGGAGTCGGGGAACGGGTCGGCCAGGCCGGAACCGACCCCGAGCCGGACGGCCGACGCGGCACCGACCCACGCCGGGCCGGGTGCCCGCGCCGTCGGTTCCGACGGCGACTTCGAGCTCAGGGCACCGCACCCGTCGGCAGCTTCCGAGGGCGACTACGAACTGAGGCACCCGGACCCGGTTATCCCCGCGCCCGCTGAGGAGCGGCCCGTCGGTCCCTCAGCGGCGGACACCTCCGGCCCCGCTGCCGAGCGTCCCGGACCTCTCCACGACCCCGACCCCTACGGCACGCCTCCGTACGGCGAACCAGGCCCCTGGGCCCCCGCCCCACCCGTACAGCACCCGACCACCCCCGTCCCGCCGGCGGTGTCCGACGCCCGCGCCCAGCCCCCGATGCCCGCCTCGACCGCACAGACACCGCATCCGGTGCCCGCCCCCGCCGTACAGACACCGCCCGCGCCACCCGCCCCCGCGATGCAGGCACCACCGCCCGCGCCCGCGCCACCCGCCCCCGCGATGCAGGCACCACCGCCCGCGCCCGCGCCACCCGCCCCCGCCATACAGACACCACCGCCCGCCCCGGCGTCCGCGCTGTCGCCCCAGCACCCCGCTCCAGCGACCGCCCCGTGCCCGCCGCCCCCGCACCCCGCGTCCGCAGCCGACCAACAACCGCCGCTCCCGACCACCGCCGTCACCGCCCCCGTCACTGCCCCCGTCACCCCCGCCGACACCCCGCCGGCCGCCACCCCCTGGCAGAACTACGACCCCTGGGCCCCCGTCACCGCCCCGCTCCAGCAGACCGGAGCCGCCGTGTCGACCAAGGAGCAGCGGCGTAAGAAGGGCAGGAGGGTGCTTGTCGGGGCGGCTGTGCTGCTCGCTCTGGTGTCGGGGGGCGTGGGAGGGGCCGTAGGGGCCTATCTGGAGCGCAACGGGGGGATCGGGGAGGTGGAGCTGCCGCAGGTCGGCCCGGGGCCTTCCGGGCGGGCTCCGGACAGCGTGGCCGGGATCGCCGCGCGGGCCCTGCCCAGCGTGGTGACGTTGCACGTGACCGGGTCCGGGGAGCAGGGCACCGGTACCGGGTTCGTCCTCGACGACCGCGGTCACATCCTCACCAACAACCATGTCGTGGAGTCCGCCGGAGCCGACGGCGAGATATCGGTGACCTTCAACAGCGGCGACACCGCCAAGGCCACCGTCGTCGGCCGGGACAGCGGCTACGACCTCGCCGTCGTCAAGGTCAGGGGCGTCAGCGGCCTGGTGCCGTTGCCCCTCGGCAACTCCGACAACGTCCAGGTCGGAGACCCGGTCGTCGCCATCGGCGCCCCCTTCGACCTGGAGGGCACCGTCACCTCCGGCATCATCAGCGCCAAGGAACGGCCCATCACCGCCGGCGGCGCGAGCGACGTGTCGTACGTCGACGCCCTGCAGACCGACGCGCCGATCAACCCCGGCAACTCCGGCGGGCCCCTCCTCGACGCGCGGGCCCGCGTCATCGGCATCAACTCCGCCATCCGCTCCGCCGACGGCGGCAGCGACTCCGAGCCGGACAGCGGCAAGGCCGGCTCCATCGGCCTCGGTTTCGCCATACCGGTCAACCAGGGCAAGCGGGTCGCCGAGGAACTGATCAACACCGGACGGGCGACCCACCCGGTCATCGGCGTCACCCTCGACATGGACTACACCGGCGACGGCGCCCGCGTCGACGCCAGGAGCAGCGACGGCGGCCCCGCGGTCACCGTCGGCGGCCCCGGCGACCGGGCCGGCGTCAAGGCCGGCGACATCATCACCGAGGTCGACGGCCGGCGCGTCCACTCCGGCGAGGAGCTCGTCGTCAGGACCCGCGCGCACCGCCCCGGCGACCGTCTGGAACTCACCTTGGAGCGCGGCGGCGAACAGCGGACCATTTCACTGGTCCTCGGATCCTCCGGAGGCTGACAGCAACCTCACAGAAAAGCAGCCGGTCACATTCGGAAACCCCGGGACAGTACCGGTCGTACAGGATCGCCGGGTACCGTGGACCCGGCCCGGACCACGGAAGACCGCACAGACCACCGAGGGCCGAGGACCGAGGACATCGCAAGGAGCTTCAGGTGTTCAATGACATAGGACCACTCGAGCTGGTGACGCTCGTTGTCCTCGCCGTGCTCGTCTTCGGTCCGGACAAGCTCCCGAAGGTCATCCAGGACGTCACACGGACGATCCGCAAGATCCGTGAGTTCTCGGAGAGCGCCAAGCAGGACATCCGGCAGGAACTGGGCCCGGAGTTCAAGGACTTCGAGTTCGAGGACCTCAACCCCAAGACGTTCATCCGCAAGCAGCTGGACAACGACGATCTGGGGCTCAAGGAGATCCGCAACGGCTTCGACCTGAAGAAGGAGATGGCCGAGGTCACGGACGCCGTCCACGGCCGCGAGCCGGAATCCTCCTCGACCGGGTCCTCGTCGTCGGGGTCCTCGACCGGAACCTCCGGCGGCGCCATCGACATGACGAAGAAGCCGGAGAAGCCCGAAGACGACCGGCCGCCCTTCGACGCGGACGCCACCTGAGCGGCCACGCCGTGATCCCGTAGGCATGCACTGCCTTACGTGACGCGTTTCATACTCCGCCGTGCCGCTGTACGGTCTCAACGCGCCCCGAGAACGCCCCACGCGCCGGGCGCTTTCCCGGCTGCTCGCAGCGGTGTGGCTATGCTGCCGAGTTGTTGTGCGGGCCGTACGCGAACCAGCAACGCCGCCCGAAGGGGGGCGGGCCGTCCGGTCCGACGAGAGCGAGGAGGCGTCCGGGCACATGGAGACGACGAGTCGGGCAGTCGCGCAGACGCCGGCCGCGGAGGGCGGACAACCGGTCCCCTCCGCCCGGCGTACGGTCGACGGCTACCTGCTGGCGCCCTTCCCGTGGTACGGCCTCGACGAGGCCTTCACGGGACCGCGCTGGCTGATGCAGGTCGGGACGGCGGCCGACGGGGCCGTCGAACACGGTTCGATCGGACACGGCGACGAGCCCTCCGTACGGAACGAGTCGTCGGAGGACAAGGAGAAGTTCGCGGTGGTGGTGACCGTCGCGGCGAATCCCGTGCGGCGCAGCGCGGACGGTACCGGACTCCTGGAAGCCACGTCGGTGTCCTCGGCGGCCTGGCTCGCGGGGGTGGGGCTGCTGTCCTTCACCTGGCCCGGGCAGATGGACCACACGCTGCGGGACGACTGGCTGGAGCAGCAGACGGAGACGGCGTGGGCCCTGGCCGACGACCTCGACGGGTCCGACTGGTCGACGCTGTCCCTGCCCGTGGACGGCGTGCCGACGCCCTTCCACTACCGGGAGTCCGAGTTCGGCTGGGTTCTGGCCGGGTCGACCCAGCAGGGCGTGCACGTGGGGGCGTACGGGAGAGGCATGAGCGCGTACGGACTCGGGTTCGCGATGATCAAGGACATCTCGGCTTACGCCTAACCGGCTCTGCGCCTGCCGGTTCTACGCCTGCCGGTTCTACGCCCAGCTGGTTCCACGAGGATGGGGGCGCCGTCTCACGGACGGCGCCCCCATCCTCGTAGTAGGACCATGGAAAAGTCGTGGAGGACGCGGGAACCGATCTAGAACTTGTTCCTCGGAGTGATCCCCAAGGACAGTCCCGACAGGCCTCGTTGGCGCCCGCCGAGCTTCCCCGCGATCGCGCGCAGAGCCGCGCCCGCCGGGGAGTCCGGGTCCGTCAGGACGACCGGCTTGCCCTCGTCGCCGCCCTCGCGGAGGCGGACGTCGATGGGGATGGAGCCGAGGACCGGGACCGAGGCGCCGGTGGTCCGCGTCAGGCCGTCGGCGACCGACTGGCCGCCGCCCGTGCCGAACACGTCGACCATCTCGCCGCAGTGCGGGCAGGGCAGGCCCGACATGTTCTCCACGACGCCGACGATCTTCTGGTGGGTCTGGACGGCGATGGAGCCCGCCCGCTCGGCGACCTCGGCCGCCGCCTGCTGAGGCGTCGTCACGACGAGGATCTCCGCGTTCGGCACCAACTGGGCCACCGAGATCGCGATGTCGCCCGTTCCCGGCGGCAGGTCGAGCAGGAGCACGTCCAGGTCGCCCCAGTACACGTCCGCCAGGAACTGCTGGAGGGCGCGGTGGAGCATCGGGCCGCGCCAGACGACCGGGGTGTTGCCCGGCGTGAACATGCCGATCGAGATGACCTTCACGCCGTTCGCGGACGGCGGCATGATCATGTTCTCGACCTGGGTGGGAGTGCCGTCGGCGCCCAGCATGCGCGGCACGGAGTGACCGTAGATGTCGGCGTCGACCACGCCCACCTTCAGGCCGTCCGCCGCCATGGACGCCGCCAGGTTCACCGTCACCGACGACTTGCCGACGCCGCCCTTGCCGGAGGCGACCGCGTACACCCGGGTCAGCGAGCCCGGCTTGGCGAAGGGGACCTCGCGTTCGGTCTGGCCGCCGCGCAGCGCGGTCGCCAGTTCCTTGCGCTGCTCGTCGCTCATCACGTCCAGCGTGACGTCGACGCGGGTGACGCCCTCGAGCGCCGAGACCGCGTCCGTCACCCGCTGAGTGATCGTCTCGCGCATGGGGCAGCCGGAGACCGTCAGGTACACGGTGACCGCGACCGCCCCGTCCGCGCCGATCTCCACCGATTTGACCATTCCGAGTTCGGTGATGGGGCGGTTGATCTCGGGGTCGTTCACCGTCGCCAGTGCTTCGCGCACCGCGTCTTCCGTAGCCATATGGAGATGGTACGGCGCCGCACACGGGCCTCGGAAAGCCCGTCAGTGGTCGTCTGCGTCACGTCCCCGCGGCGGTTCCGCCGGAATCGCGTGGAATGCGCTGTGCTGCTGGGGGTGGTGGCCGTCGCGCCGCGCCTCCAGCTCCTTCACCATGTCCTGCAGCTCGGAGCGGATCCAGTCCCGGGTGGCGACCTCGCCCAGACCGATGCGCAGGGAGGCGATCTCCCGGGTCAGGTACTCGGTGTCCGCGATGGACCGTTCGTTCTGCTTGCGGTCCTGTTCGAGGTTGACCCGGTCGCGGTCGTCCTGCCGGTTCTGCGCGAGCAGGATCAGCGGGGCCGCGTAGGAGGCCTGGAGGGACAGCATCAGGGTCAGAAAGATGAACGGGTAGTTGTCGAAGCGCAGGTCGCGCGGGGCGAACACGTTCCACAGCACCCACACGATGATGACGACCGTCATCCAGACGATGAACCGCCCGGTGCCCAGGAACCGCGCGATGCGCTCCGAGAGCCGTCCGAAGGCCTCCGGGTCCCACTCGGGCAGGAACCGGCGCCGGGGCGGGCGCGGCTGGTCCAGGCGGGTCGTACGGGGGCGGGTGGTGGCGGTGGCGCCGGCCGGCGTACGCTCCCGGGCGCCGCTCTCACGCTCAGGCGTCACGGGAAGCCACCTCCTCGTCGTCGTCCTCGGTGTCGGTGTCGTCCTCGTCGAGGTCGTCGAACTCGGTCTCCCGCCAGTCGTCGGGCAGCATGTGGTCGAGTACGTCGTCCACGGTCACCGCGCCCAGCAGCGCCCCCGCCTCGTCCACCACCGGCGCCGCGACCATGTCGTACGTCGCGAAGAACCCGGCGACCAGGGGCAGCGCCGCGTCCGGGTCGAGGGGTTGCAGGTCGTCGTCGATGATCGAGCTGACCAGGGTGTACGGGGGGTCGCGCAGCAGCCGCTGGAAGTGGACCGTGCCGAGGTACTTGCCGGTCGGGGTCTCGTCGGGCGGTCGGCAGACGTACACCTGTGCGGCGAGGGCGGGGGAGAGGTCGGCGTTGCGGACGCGGGCGAGCGCGTCGGCGACGGTCGCGTCGGGCCGCAGCACGATCGGCTCGGTGGTCATGAGGCCGCCCGCGGTGTGTTCCTCGTACGCCATCAGGCGCCGCATGTCGGCCGCGTCGGCGGGCTTCATCAGGCTCAGCAGCCGCTCCTGGTCGTCCGTGGGCAGCTCGGCGAGCAGGTCGGCCGCGTCGTCGGGGTCCATGGCCTCCAGGACGTCGGCGGCACGTTCCTCCTTCAGCTTGCCGAGGATCTCGATCTGGTCGTCCTCCGGCAGCTCCTCGAGGACGTCGGCGAGGCGGTCGTCGTCGAGGGCGGCGGCGACCTCCGCGCGCCGTTTGGGGGAGAGGTGGTGCAGCACGTTGGCGAGGTCGGCGGGGCGCAGCTGCTCGAAGGTGGCCAGCAGGCTCTCCGCGCCCTGTCCGTGCTCCTCCAGCGAGAAGCCGGTGACGGCGGACCACTCGACGGTCAGGGTCTCCCCCTTGCGCCGGAACGCGCCGCCCTTGCCGCCCTTGCGGACGAACACCCGGTCGATCTCCCAGTCCCGGCGGGCCGGCAGCTGCTGCACCGACACGTCCAGGACCGTGATGTCCTCACCGGTCTCGACGAGGGTGACGCGCCGGTCGAGGAGTTCCCCGAAGACGAGCCGCTCGGTGGGCCGTTGCTCGAAGCGGCGGACGTTGACCACGCCGGTGGTGATGACCTGTCCTGACTCGATGCCGGTGACCCGGGTGATGGGCAGGAAGATGCGGCGGCGCGTGGCGAGTTCGACGACCAGCCCGAGCAGGCGGGGCGGCCGCCGTCCGACGCGCAGCATGACGACCATGTCGCGCAGCCGGCCGACCTGGTCTCCGGTCGGATCGAAGACGGCGACGCCGGCGAGGTGCGAGACGAAGATCCGGGGGGCGCCCGCTGCCATGGCTGTGCTTCCTTTTCGTGCGGGGTTCGAGCGGAGTTCCGGGCGGAGTTCCCCGCGGCATTCCGTACGGGGCTTCCTACGGGGTTTCGTACGGAGATCGACAGGGAGTTCCGCGCGGAGTTTCGTGCCGAGTTGTGTCCTGGGTGGCTGGGTGGGTCTCTTTTCCGGATTGCCCGCTCGGGTGGGCTTCAGGCTAGCCCGTCCCGATCGGACAGGCCCTGGTGAGCGGTCCGGACGGTCTGGCTCCGCCGGTGTGCCGCGGCCCCGGTACGCTGCCGTACGCCGCTGAAGGACCCTTGTCAGAAAGGCAGCCCCACCTGTGACTGCGATTCCCCGGCGACGTACCCCAAGGGCCGCACTGGTGGGCGCGATGTGCGCCCTGGCCGCGACGGGGACGGTCCTGACGGGATGCGGCGGAGAGGACCCGGACGAGGGCACCAACGGGGTGGGCAAGCTGCCACCGGAGCAGATCCAGTCCCGGACCCGCGGTGCCGCCGATTCCGCCCCGGCGGTGCGGCTGGCCGGGAACGTGGTCGCCGGCGGCCGTAGGTACAAGCTCGACATGCGTCTGAAGTCCGACGGGGGCGCCGGGTCGGTCACCGCGGAGGGGGCGACGTTCCAGCTGCTGCGGGTCGGTGAGGCACTCTTCCTGAAGGCCGGCGCGGACTTCTGGACCCACGCGGACGACGACAAGGGCGGCCCCTCCGACACCGCGGCGGCCGGCAAGCTCGACGGCAAGTACGTGAAGGTGCCGCAGCGCGACCCCTCGTACAAGAAGTTCAGCGGTTTCACGGACATGGACGTCCTCCTCGACGGTCTGCTGACCCTGCACGGCACGCTGGAGACGGTCGGCCACCACCAGCAGGCGGGCGTCCGCACCATCCGCATCACCGGCGACAACGGCTCCGGCGGCACCCTGGACGTCTCCCTGGAGGGCCGGCCCTATCCGCTCCGCCTGGTGCGGGCGGGCGGTGCGGGCACCCTGACCTTCTCGTCCTGGGGCACGAACTTCCCTCTGGCCGAACCGGAGAAGGACGAAACGGTGGACTACGGCAAGCAGCTGCCGACGTCCTAGCCTGATCGTCGAGGCCGTTACCGGCGCTTGCGCCGCTTCAGCAGCAGCCGCGGCAGCCCCGCCGGGATGGGTCGGCGGGTCGTCGCCGGGGTCGGCAACGGGGCCTCGGCCAGGTCACCGTCCGGCAGCGCCGCCGTCTCACCGGTCGGCTCCAGGCGCAGCACCCGGCATTCGCGGGCCCAGCGCTCCGGCATCGCCTCGCCGTCCGGCGCGTTCAGGCGCTTGCCCTTCAGCTCGGCGACCGTCGTCTCCCACGCGGGGGAACCGGGCGCCAGCTCCACGACCTTCGCCGTCCACGAGACCAGTCGGCCGCCCTTGTCCTTGCTGCGGACCGTGACCTCGGCCCCGGACCCGTCGACCAGCCCCGGCAGCGGCTGCTCGCCGGGCCCGTCCCCGACCAGACACGCCGCCCCCTCGTGCCAGACGTGCCACAGGGCGCGCGCCGGGGAGCCGGGGCCCCTGACCCAGACGAGGCCGGACTTCTTCGTGGCCTCCTCGACGAGGGCCTGGTCGAGCAGCTCACTTGTCATGGGCTCAGCCTAACCAGGCGCCTTCAGAGCCAGCCGTTGCGCTTGAGCGTGCGGTGGATGCCCACACAGAGGGCCACCGTGACCGACATGATCACGGGGTAGCCGTACCGCCAGTGCAGCTCCGGCATGTGGTCGAAGTTCATGCCGTACACCCCGCACACCATCGTCGGTACGGCGATGATCGCGGCCCATGAGGTGATCTTCCGCATGTCCTCGTTCTGCGCGACGGACGCCTGGGCGAGGTTGGCCTGGAGGATCGAGTTGAGCAGCTCGTCGAAGCCGATGACCTGCTCCTGGACGCGGGCGAGGTGGTCGGCGACGTCCCGGAAGTACTTCTGGATGTCGGGGTCGATCAGCCGCATCGGCCGCTCGCTCAGCAGTTGCATGGGCCGCAGCAGCGGCGACACGGCCCGCTTGAACTCCAGGACCTCACGCTTGAGTTGGTAGATCCGCGCCGAGTCCACACCGCGCGAGACCCCGCCCCGGCGGCCCGGCGAGAACACCTCGGTCTCCACCTCGTCGATGTCGTCCTGCACCGCGTCGGCGACCGCGATGTAGCCGTCGACGACGTGGTCGGCGATCGCGTGCAGCACCGCCGAGGGGCCCTTGGCGAGCAGTTCGGGGTCGTCCTGGAGGCGGTGCCGCAGCGCCCTGAGCGAGCCCTGGCCGCCGTGCCGGACGGTGATGAAGAAGTCCAGTCCGGTGAAGCACATGACCTCGCCGGTCTCGACGACCTCGCTGTTGGCGGTGAGCTGGTCGTGTTCGACGTAGTGGATGGTCTTGAAGACGGTGAACAGGGAGTCGTCGTACCGCTCCAGCTTGGGCCGCTGGTGGGCCTGTACGGCGTCCTCCACGGCCAGCGGGTGCAGCCCGAACTCGCTGGCGATGCCGGAGAATTCGGCCTCCGTCGGCTCGTGCAGCCCGATCCACACGAAGCCGCCGTCGCGGCGCACCCCACGCATCGCCTCGTGCGGGGTCAGAGGCGTGTCCTGCGGGACGCGGGTGCCGTCGCGGTAGACGGCGCAGTCGACGACGCAGGAGGGCGTCGAGGGGTCGCGGGTGGTGTCGTAGAGGCCGGTGTCCTTGCGCAGGGAGACACGGGACGGGCGGACGACGGCACGCAGGTCACGGATCATCGACATGGCTGGCTCCTTCGTGACAGGCAACGAAAGGCCGCCGGCGACGGGTGGAACTACCCGGAATGGGGACGTCCTGACAAGGGGTCTCCCGCCCTTCACGGCAGGGGATGTTTGGCACGTCCACAAAGCGGGGAGCACCGCACCGTCGCGGTGGCGAGCTTCGCTACTGATACAGGCACTGATTCAGGCAGGCAGATCAGACAGATCAGGTAAAACGAAACGAAGCGCTCTTCCGCGGTGCAGTGAGTGCGAGAGGTGGCAGTCAGCCAGAGCCGGAGCAGCTACATCAGCGGCGGGAAGAGCGGGTGCTACTGCACGGTCGACTTCGGTCCATTGCAGCCCCACCTCCTCCGGCCGGTCCCTCGTAAGGGAGATTCATCGGCGTCGGGGCTTGACTGCGACGCTTCTGCGTGCTGCCCCGAACCACCGGGCCAGAGTACCAGCCGACCGAACTGTCAAGGCGCTGCTTTGCCCCGTGGTGACGAGTTCTATGCTCGCCGCATGGCTGATGTTCTTCCTCTGGTCGAGGCCCGGTTGCGCACCGCGCTGGGCGAACCGGACGCGCGCGCGGCGGTCACGTTCCTGGGCACGGACCGCATCGAGGTGCTGCGTTTCCATGAGGGCGACATCGTCCGCTACGCCACGCTCGGCATGTCCGCGCAGCCGATGAGCGACCCCTCGGCCGTGCTCGCCGACCCGGTGAAGGGCCCGCGCGCCGAGCTGGTCCTCTCGGTCCGCTCCGGGCCGGCCGACACCGGCAAGGTGCTCCGCCCGCTCGCCGTGCTCGCCGCGTCCCCGCAGGTGGAGGGCGTGATCGTGGCGCCCGGCGCCTCCCTCGACGTCGGTGAGCCGCTGTGGCCCGGCGCCCCGTTCACCTCGGTGCTGGTCGCCGAGCCCGGCGGTCTGGTCGAGGACCTGGAACTCGACGAGCCCCTCGACCCCGTACGGTTCCTGCCGCTGCTCCCCATGACCCCGAACGAGGCCGCCTGGAAGCGGGTGCACGGCGCCCAGGCTCTCCAGGAGCGCTGGCTGACGAGCGGGACGGACCTCAGGGATCCCTCCCGGAAGTCCGTCCCGCTGGAGTGAGACCGGGTGAGGCGATCGGGTGACCGATCTCACCAACCGGTGGCTCGAAAACGTCAGTTGGCCTGCTCGGCGACGAAGCGTCAGTTGGCCTGCTCGGCGAAGACGCTGACGCCGTCCTCGGTCGCGTGCTTCGGCTGCAGTTCCGCAGCGTCGTGCGTGAGCGCGTTCCGTCGTACGAGGACCACGAGCGCGCCCACGGCGGCGGTGACCGCCGCGACCACGAACGGGATGTGGATGTCGGTCCACTCCTCGATCTTCGGCGCGAAGTAGGGCGCGGCCGCCGCGGCGAACCACCGTACGAAGTTGTAACCGGCGCTCGCCACCGGACGCGGCGCGTCCGACACGCCCAGCGCCAGCTCCGTGTACACGGTGTTGTTCACGCCGATGAAGGCACCGGACAGGATCGTGCAGACGATGGCCGTGGTGTGGTCGCCGTAGCCGAGGACGAGCACGTCGATGGCGAGCAGCACCAGTGAGCCGCCGAGCACCTTCAGCGAACCGAACCGCTCCTGCATGCGCGGTGCCACGATCACCGAGAAGACGGCGAGCAGCACACCCCAGGCGAAGAACACGGCTCCCGACTTGTACGGGGTCATGTTCAGCACGAACGGGGTGAAGGCCAGCACGGTGAAGAACGTGTAGTTGTAGAAGAAGGCCGAGACGGCGGCGGAGGCGAGCCCGCCGTGGCCGAGTGCCCTGACGGGGTCGAGCAGCGAGGTCTTGCGCGCCGGCTTCGGCTGCTCCTTCAGGAACGCCGTGATGCACAGGAAGCCGACCGCCATCAGGAACGCGGTACCGAAGAAGGGGTAGCGCCAGCTGGCGTCACCGAGCAGTGCGCCCAGCAGCGGTCCGCACGCCATGCCGAGGCCGAGGGCGGACTCGTACAGCAGGATCGCCGCCGAGCTGCCCCCGGCTGCCGCGCCGACGATGACCGCGAGGGCCGTCGAGACGAACAGTGCGTTGCCGAGGCCCCAGCCGGCCCGGAAGCCGACGAGTTCACCGACGGTTCCGGAGGTTCCGGACAGGCCCGCGAAGACCACGACCAGTGCGAGGCCGAGCAGCAGGGTCTTCTTGCCGCCGACGCGGCTGGAGACGAAGCCGGTGACCAGCATCGCGATCGCGGTGATCAGGAAGTACGAGGTGAACAGCAGGGAGACCTGGCTGGCGGTGGCGTGCAGGCCGGAGGCGATGGACGGCAGGATCGGGTCGACGAGCCCGATGCCCATGAAGGCGACGACGGACGCCCCGGCGGTCGCCCACACCGCCTTGGGCTGCCGCAGGATGCTGCCCGCTCCCGCGTCGAAGGGGTCCTGGCTGGCTCCCATCACGTTCTCCCATCCCGACGAAGGTAGTTGGTATATGCACATACTAAGTTAGGTCTGCTAAATAATGCAAGTTACATCTAGTTCTCCCTGGCGAACGGCTTGTGAACGGCTTCCCTCCGGACGGGTGATCGTCCCTTGACGTGGCGGGGCAGGGGTAGGACCGTGGGGCGCTATGAGGGGCGAACCCAGTTGCCCGAAGTGTGGTGGCCGGGTCAGGGCTCCCGGACTCTTCGCCGATACCTGGCAGTGCGATGCGCACGGCTCCGTGCATCCGGTGCAGCCCGTGATCCCGCCCAGCGTCGAGGCCCTCCAGGTCGTGGTGCACCGCACGCAGGTACCGGTGTGGATGCCGTGGCCCCTGCCGGTCGGCTGGCTGTTCACGGGCGTGGCCTGCGCGGGTGACGACCGCAGCGGCGGCCGGGCGACAGCGGTGGCCTGCACCGGCCCCGCACCACTCGGCGGCGTGGGCGAACTGATCCTGGTGGCCGAGGAACTCGGCGTCGGCCTCGGCGCGCGGTACGCGGGCATCGACGGGCCGGACCCCGGGCCGTACATGGACGTGGAGAAACCCCCGCAGGCCAAGGTGCTGGCCGCCGGCCGGCCGACTCCACTGTGGCTCGTCGCCGGTGCGCCCGGCGATCGCGCGGTCTTCGCGGGGGAGGCGCTGGGGCTGTGGCTGTGGGCGGTGGTGTGGCCCGAGCAGTCGGGGCTGCTGATGTACGACGAACTGGTGCTGACGGACCTGCGGGACGCGGGGGCCGAGGTGGACCTGGTTCCGTGCGGGGCGCTGTCGCCGCGGTTGCTCGGGCCGTAGGGGCTGCGGAGGTGCGCCAACACTGTCGCCACGGTCGCTGGGGCCGTAGGGGCCTGCGAGGTGGGCCGGCGCTGTCGCCGCGGTTGCTGGGGCGGTAATGCCTGCTGAGCGGGCCGGTGTCCGTAGGGGGCTCTCGGCTGTTGCGGGTGTGACGGCGGAGTCGAAAAGTCTGGTTATCCTTGAGCGTCCGCTTCCACCCGTCGACCGCCTGGAGTCCGCGCCGTGCGCATCGATCTGCACTGCCACTCCACCGCCTCCGACGGTACGGACAGCCCCGCCGAGCTGATGCGCAACGCCGCCGCGGCCGGTCTGGACGTCGTCGCGCTGACCGACCACGACACCACGCGGGGGTACGCCGAGGCGATCGGCGCGCTGCCGGAGGGGCTCACCCTGGTCACCGGGGCCGAGCTGTCCTGCCGTATCGACGGGATCAGCATGCACATGCTGGCGTACCTGTTCGACCCGGAGGAGCCGGCGCTGCTCGCCGAGCGTGAGCTGGTGCGGGACGACCGGGTGCCGCGGGCGCAGGGCATGGTCGCCCGGCTTCAGGAGCTGGGTGTGCCGGTGACCTGGGAGCAGGTGGCGCGGATCGCGGGTGACGGTTCAGTGGGGCGACCGCATGTGGCGACCGCGCTGGTCGAGCTCGGGGTCGTACCGACCGTGGACGACGCCTTCACCCCTCACTGGCTGGCCGACGGCGGCCGGGTCTTCGTGGAGAAGCACGAGACCGACCCCTTCGACGCGATCCGGCTGATCAAGGGCGCCGGCGGGGTCGCGGTGTTCGCGCACCCGGCGGCCGCCAAGCGGGGACGCACGGTGCCGGAGTCCGCGATCGCCGAGATGGCGGCGGCCGGGCTGGACGGCATCGAGGTCGACCACACGGACCACGACGCGGACACGCGGGCGCGGCTGCGAGGACTGGCCGGGGACTTGGGGCTGCTGGTCACGGGCTCCTCGGACTACCACGGCAGCCGCAAGACCGTCTCGCTCGGCGCGAACACCACCGACCCCGAGGTCTACGGGGAGATCACGCGGCGTGCCACGGGGGCGTTCCCGGTGCCGGGGGCAGGCGGAGTCTGACGCTCGGCTGTCTGAGGCCCGTCTGCCTGGCGCTCGGCTTCAGCGCGTTCCGCAACTCTCCCTCCTCCGCCCCGCCGTACTCTCCGCAAGGCCCTCATGTTCGACGTCGCCGTCTTCGGCTCCCTGTTCCTGACCCTCTTCGTCATCATGGATCCCCCCGGGATCACCCCGATCTTCCTCGCGCTGACCGCCGGGCGCCCCGCCAAGGTGCAGAAGCGGATGGCGTTCCAGGCCGTCTGCGTGGCCGGCGGTGTGATCACCGTCTTCGGGCTCCTCGGGCATCAGATCCTCGCCTACCTGCATGTCTCCGTACCCGCGCTGATGATCGCGGGCGGACTGCTGCTCCTGCTGATCGCCCTGGACCTGCTCACCGGCAAGACGGACGAGCCGAAGCAGACCAAGGACGTCAACGTGGCGCTCGTACCGCTGGGCATGCCGCTGCTGGCGGGGCCGGGCGCCATCGTGTCGGTGATCCTGGCGGTGCAGAAGGCCGGCGGGGTCGCCACCCAGCTGTCGGTGTGGACGGCGATCCTCGCCATCCATGTGGTGCTGTGGCTGGTGATGCGGTACTCACTGCTGATCATCCGGGTCATCAAGGACGGCGGCGTGGTCCTGGTGACGCGGCTCGCGGGCATGATGCTCTCGGCGATCGCCGTGCAGCAGATCATCAACGGGGTCACGCAGGTGGTCCGGGGCGGCTGACCCGGTGCGGGCGGTCCAGGGCGGCTGAGCCCTGGCGGAACGTGCAGAGCCCCCGCCGGCATCGGTGCCGGGCGGGGGCTCTGAAACCTGTAGAGAGATCCTGGATTACGAGGCCGAGGTCTCGGCCGGGCGGATCCACAGCCGCTGCCCGATCGCGGCAGCCTGCTGAACGATACGGTTGACGGAGGCGGCGTCCACGACGGTGCTGTCCACGGGCGTACCGTCGACATCGTCGAGTCGCATGATTTCGAAGCGCATCGGCTTCTCCCTTCGTCTGGTCATCCTCCTGAGGAGAACTACTTGGTGGGTGGTGGCCCACGGAGCGTCGGTGCCCCCTGTTCCATGAGTAGTCAACGCGATGGTTGTTACAAGCATTCCCTACGCTAAGGAAATTTTTCGAACGGCTAATTACTGACTGGTAAGCGGTGTGGAAGGGACCGTCAGGAGACCGACCGGGACCGGTTGTGTTCGCAGCGTGACCGCCGGGACAATGGGAGACGATGAACGACGACCTCGCGGCCCTCAGCGCCCGCATCGACCGCACCAACGAGCTGCTCCAGCGCATGCTCGCCGAGGTGGCGAAGACGCCCTCGACGCACGCCATCTTCGTCGACGCGGGATACCTGTACGCCGCCGCGGGACGCCTCGTCACCGGCACGGAGGACCGCCGTGCCTTCGACCTCGACACCGAGGGCCTGATCGAGGCGCTCATCGACCGGGCCCGCACCATCTTCGCGGACAGCCGCCTGCTCAGGGTCTACTGGTACGACGGCGCGAGACGCCGCATCCACACCGCCGAACAGCAGTCGATCGCCGAACTCCCGGACGTGAAAGTCCGGTTGGGCAACCTGAACGCCAACAACCAGCAGAAGGGCGTCGACTCGCTCATCCGCTCCGACCTGGAGTCCCTCGCCCGGCACCGCGCCATCAGCGACGCGGCCCTGCTCGGCGGCGACGAGGACCTGGTCTCGGCGGTGGAGGCGGCCCAGGGGTACGGCGCCCGCGTCCACCTCTGGGGCATCGAGGCGCCCGAGGGTCGCAACCAGGCCGAGCCGCTGCTCTGGGAGGTCGACAGCCAGCGCACTTTCGACCTGGACTTCTTCAAGCCGTACGTCTCCCGGCGCACGGTCCCCGCCTACGAGGCCGCGGTGGCCCGCCCCACCCGCGATGACGTCCGTTTCGTGGGCGCGCAGATCGCCGCGAAGTGGCTGGCGGCGCGCGGCCGCGAGTCCCTCGTCGAACTGCTGCCCGGGCATCCGTACCTGCCGGGGTCGGTGGACCAGGACCTCCTGGTGGAGGCGGAAGGCCTGCTGCAGTACTCGCTCCGCGGCCAGGCGGACCTGCGCCGCTCCCTGCGGGACGGCTTCTGGGAGCACCTGCGCACGCTGTACTGACCTTTCTCGACCCTTGCGTCAGCCCTTCTCAGGCGTCCTCGGACATCCTCAGGCGTTCTCGCGCCCGACGCCGTCCCAGAAGTCGGCGAGTGCGCGGGCCGTGCGGAGGGGCTGCTCGGCGTTGGGGGAGTGCTCGGCGCCGGGGACGACCGTCCGGTGCGCCCCCAGTCGTACGGCCATGTCGTCGAGGAGGGGCACCGGCCAGGTGTCGTCGCGGGCGCCGGACAGCACGTGGAACGGCAGCGGGACGGCGGCGAGTTCGGCGACCCGGTCGGGTTCCGTGCACAACTGGCGTCCCGTCGCGAGGAGTTGGGCGGGTTTGGTGCCCAGCCAGCGCCGACGCAGCTGGTCCGGGTCGCCGACGCCGACGGCGGGGCCGCCGACCTCCTCCGGCGGTCCCATGGCCTGGATGGCCTCCCACACCTCGGGCATGCTCATCACGGCGAGCGCGTCCCGCAGAAGCTTCACGCGCTGCTGCTGGGAGTCGGAGATCTGCGCCGGGCCGGAGGACATGAGCGTGAGCGAACGGAAGGGGGAGCGGTCGTGCAGGACGGCCGCCCGGGCGATCTGGCCGCCGAGGGAGTGTCCAAGCAGATGCACGGCTGTGCCGAGCGCCTCGACCTGCGCGAGCACGTCCCTCGCCAACTGGTCGCGGGCGTAGGCGGACTCGTCGTCCTCGGGCCCCTCCGACTCGAACTGCCCCCGCCCGTCCACGGCCACGATCCGGTACCCACGCGCCACGAGCGGCTCGTGCAACAGCGTGAAGTCCTCCTTGCTGCCGGTGAACCCGGGCAGCATCAGCACGGTCCCCTTCTCCTCGGCGCCATCGAGCCCCTCGCCACCGTCGGCCACGGGCGAGTCCACGACTGCGAACTCACCGCGTGCGGTGCGCAGATGGTAGGCGCGGGCGCCGGGGGGCGGGGTGAAGGAGACGCGGTGGCTCACGAGGAGAGGGTATCGGTGGGCCGGGCTCGTGGCGGGGTGCCGGCCGACCGGGACGGGCGGCCGGGTGGGCATGGGCCGCGGAACCAGGGGGCGGAGCCCGGGGCCGGGCGGGAGAGACGGCGACGGCCCGGTTCACCTCAGGTGAACCGGGCCGTCGAGCGAGCGATCAGCTGTCCGCAGGCTCCGTCGCGGCCGTGGCCTTGCGGGGCCGTCGTACCCTCGGCTTCGCCTCGACCGTCTCCGACGCCTGGGCCGGGATGTCGGCGGCGGCCTCGGAGGGAACGGCGGCCTTACGGGTCCGGCGCGCCTTGGGCTTCGTCTCGGCGCCCTCGGCCGTGTCCACGGCAGCCTCGGCCGACGCCGCGGTCTTGCGCGTACGACGCGGCTTCGCCTCGGGCGCCTGCGCCGTGTCCTCCGCCGTCGCCTTGGCCGCCGCGGTCTTGCGCGCCCGGCGCGGCTTGGCCTCCGCGCCCTCGGCGGTGTCCACGGCGGCTTCCGCGGCAGCGGCGGTCTTCCGGGTGCGGCGCGGCTTGGCCTCCGTGCCCTCGGCGGTGTCCACGGCAGCGGTGGCCTTGCGGGTGCGCCGGGGCTTGGTCTCGGCGCCTTCGGCGGTGTCCACCGCGGCCTGGGCCGTCGCCTTGGTCGCCGCGGTCTTGCGGGTCCGGCGCGGCTTGGTCTCGGTGGCTTCCGGCTCCTGGTCCGTCCGGGCCGGGATGTCGGCGGTGACGGCCGCGACCGGCTCGGCGGCCTTGCGCGTACGACGACGCGGCGCGGCCTCGGCCGCCTCCACGGTGTCGAGCGCGGCCTCGGCCGGAGCCGCGGCGGCCTTGCGTGTACGACGACGGGGCTTGGCCTCCGTGGCGTCCGCGTCCGCGGTGGACTCGGTCGTCCCCTCGGCGGTGTCGAGCGCGGCCTCGGCCGCAGTCGACGTGGCCGTGGTCGCCGTCGCCGCCTTGCGGGTGCGGCGGCGCGGCTTGGTGGCGGGGGCCTCGGGCTCCGGCGCCACCGGCGCCTCGGACACCGGCGTCGTCTCCGTGACCGTCTCCGCGGTCACCGGCTCGGCCGGCGTGACCGGCGACTGCGCCGACTCCGCGGACTTGCGGGTCCGGCGTCGGCGCGACTTCGCCGGGGCCTCGGGGGAGTCCACGACATCCGCCGTACTCTCGGCCGTCGCGACGGCCTCCTGCGCGGCCTCAGCGGCCACCTGCGGCACTACCGGCTCGGCGGCGACCGCAGCCGTCGGCGCGGCCTCGGCCTGCGCCCCGCCGCGCGTACGGCGACGACGGCGCGGGGTCCGGCTCGTCGCGGTCGTGTCCTCCGGCGTAACAGCCGAGGCCGGCTCGGTCGGCGACACCGCGGCGGTTGCCGCGGCGCTCTCCTGCGGCGCGATCGCCTCGGCCGCCCCGGAGGGCGCCGTGGCGTCCAGCGGCGTACCGCTGCGCGTACGGCGGCGGCGCCGCGGCGCAGGCGCAGAACGCTCGCGGTCGGCGGACGGGGTCTCGTCCCGGCGGTCCCGGCCGCCGCGACCGCCCTGGCCGCCGCGACCACCCCGGTCGCGGTCACCGCGACCGCGTGCACCGCGGCCACCGGTCTCGCCCAGGTCCTCCAGCTCCTCCGCGCCGAGCCCGGCCCGGGTGCGCTCGGCCCGCGGCAGGACACCCTTCGTGCCCGCGGGGATGCTGAGCTCCTCGAAGAGGTGCGGGGAGGTGGAGTACGTCTCCGGCGGGTCGCTCAGGCCGAGGTCCAGTGCCTTGTTGATGAGCTGCCAGCGCGGGATGTCGTCCCAGTCGACGAGAGTGATCGCGATGCCCTTGGCGCCCGCGCGGCCGGTACGGCCGATGCGGTGCAGGTACGTCTTCTCGTCTTCCGGCGACTGGTAGTTGATGACGTGGGTCACGCCCTCGACGTCGATACCGCGAGCGGCGACGTCGGTGCAGACGAGCACGTCCACCTTGCCGTTGCGGAAGGCCCGCAGCGCCTGCTCACGCGCGCCCTGGCCGAGGTCGCCGTGGACCGCGCCGGAGGCGAAACCGCGCTGCTGGAGCTGGTCGGCCAGGTCGGCCGCCGTCCGCTTGGTACGGCAGAAGACCATGACCAGTCCCCGGCCGTCGGCCTGCAGTATGCGGGCGACCATCTCGGGCTTGTCCATGTTGTGCGCGCGGTAGACGAACTGCGCGGTGTTGCGCACCGTCTGGCCCTCGTCGTCCGGCGCGGTGGCACGGATGTGCGTGGGCTGCGACATGTAGCGGCGCGCGAGACCGATGACCGCGCCCGGCATGGTCGCCGAGAACAGCATCGTCTGGCGGCGGGCCGGCAGCATGTTGATGATCTTCTCGACGTCGGGCAGGAAGCCCAGGTCGAGCATCTCGTCGGCCTCGTCGAGGACGAGCGACTTGATGTGCTTCAGGTTGAGCTTCTTCTGGCCCGCGAGGTCCAGCAGCCGGCCCGGAGTGCCGACGACGACGTCGACGCCCTGCTTGAGGGCCTCGACCTGCGGCTCGTAGGCCCGGCCGCCGTAGATGGCGAGAACGCGTACGTTGCGCACCTTGCCCGCGGTCAGCAGGTCGTTGGTGACCTGCGTGCACAGCTCGCGGGTGGGGACGACGACGAGCGCCTGCGGGGCGTCGGTGAGCGCCTCGGGCTTGGCGCGTCCGGCCTCCACGTCGGCGGGAACGGTGACGCGCTCGAGGAGCGGAAGGCCGAAGCCCAGCGTCTTGCCCGTACCCGTCTTGGCCTGTCCGATGACGTCCGTGCCGGTCAGGGCGACGGGGAGGGTCATCTCCTGGATGGGGAAGGGACTGGTGATGCCGACGGCTTCGAGGGCCTCGGCGGTCTCGGGAAGGATCCCGAGCTCTCGGAACGTAGTCAGGGTGCTGCCTCTTCTGTGTGGGCGGTGCGAGGCGAGCGCGGGGGTCGTCTGGGACCGTGCTGGGGACGTCGACTGCCTTACGGGCTGGCCGTATGGCACGGGACCACTGCCGACGCTCTAGCGCTCGTACCGCTGAGGGTCCCCCTCCGGATTCCGTACGCAGCGTGCCGTACGGACGAGGAGGGCTGTCGGGTCGGAGCCGATCGGGCCACCGACCGGGCATCCTCATTCGTGCGGCCCGTCGAGATACGTCAAAGTCCTCACCGGGCGCATTACCACCATACCCCGGAATCGCGCACATGCGATGGCCGATTTGGTCACGTAGTCGTCGTCACAGTGATTGACCAGGAACTTCCGTCGCGCGACGAGCGAGCTATTGTGCGCTTCATGACGACGCCTGACAACACCTCTGACGCACCCGCGGACGCTTCTCAGAAGGTCACCGCAGTCGCCGCCCAGGACTGGGCCCGGGCCTCCGCCGACCCGCACTACCGGGCGGCGGTCGTCGACCTGCTCGGCGCGCTGGCGTACGGAGAGCTGGCGGCCTTCGAACGGCTCGCGGAGGACGCCAAGCTGGCACCGACGCTGGCGGACAAGGCGGAGCTCGCGAAGATGGCGTCGGCCGAGTTCCACCACTACGAGAAGCTGAAGGACCGGCTCACCGAGATCGGCGAGGAGCCGACGCTGGCCATGGAACCGTTCGTCGCGGCGCTGGACGGCTTCCACAGGCAGACGGCGCCCTCGGACTGGCTGGAGGGCCTGGTCAAGGCGTACGTCGGCGACTCGATCGCCAGCGACTTCTACCGCGAGGTCGCCGCCCGCCTCGACGCGGACACCCGCGAACTCGTCCTGGCCGTCCTCGACGACACCGGGCACGCCGGCTTCGCGGTGGAGAAGGTGCGCGCGGCGATCGACGCCGAGCCGCGCGTCGGCGGACGGCTCGCCCTGTGGGCGCGACGGCTGATGGGCGAGGCGCTCTCGCAGTCCCAGCGGGTGGTCGCCGACCGGGACGCCCTGTCGACGATGCTCGTGGGCGGTGTCGCGGACGGCTTCGACCTCGCCGAGGTGGGCCGCATGTTCTCCCGCATCACCGAGGCGCACACCAAGCGGATGGCGGCACTGGGACTCGCGGCCTAGGACCTGTCCGGCGGATCATGCCGGCGTCGCGGGGCCTGGCACGCCCATCTGTGCCGATCAGTCACCGTTGCCTGCAGCCGGCCTGATCCGCCGGACAGGCCCTGGAGGCCGTTCGGCGACGCCGCGGCCTACCGTTCAACCACGCCGCGGCGTACCGGCCGGCCGGTCAACGAGGCCTGGCTACTTGGTCGTTCCTCGCCTCAGGTGCCGCGATCGGCGGTGGATCAGGCGGTCGCCGACCGGCGGCGGAGTCTTCCCGCGGGGCGCAGCAGCAGCGAGAGCGAGGCCGCGGAGACGACCACCGCGCCGACCAGGGTCACCAGAACGCCCCCGGCGTCCAGCGCGCTGTGCGTGACGAACGCGCCGATCAGCGCACCGGCGACACCGGTCGCGAGGACCAGGGAACGGGCCGGCAGACGTTCGGACAGCCGGTGGATCGCCACCCCGGCCAGCACGAGACCGAGCAGAGCGGAGCCGAGCGCTTCGAACAACATCATGGGGTCCCTCCCACACGGCCACACTGTGCTTCGCGGTCGTAGCCCGTCATACCCGTGACCTGCGGAATGCAATCCTGCTCTGTGTGCGACCTGTGCGCCGTACATGTGCCCCGCACGGGTGTCCGTATGTGGCGGAGACAAAACGGGAGGGGCCCGGCGCCACGTGGCCGCCGGGCCCCTCCCGTCGCGCGGAGTGCGCGCGTGACTCGCGTATGACTACAGCGCGCCGAAGCCCACCTTGCGGGGGGCCGGCTCACCCAGTTCGACGTAGGCGAGACGGTCGGCCGGCACGAGGACCTTGCGGCCGTGCTCGTCCACGAGGCTCAGCAGCTGAGACTTGCCCGCCAGCGCCTCGGACACCGCCCGCTCGACCTCCTCGGCACTCTGACCGCTCTCCAGAACGATCTCGCGGGGCGCGTGCTGCACGCCGATCTTGACCTCCACGGCTTTGTTCCCTCCGACGGTCAGTAAGTGCGCGACCTTCCGCGCCGTACCAGCACACATTAGCCCGGTGAGGGGACGTGCACGCTCCGCCCAAGAACGCCAGGAGCGAACATCGGGCGGGAACAAACGCCCCGCAGGCGCGCGGGCGGGGCGAGTGCACGCGCCGCCCACCCGCGCGTGCGGGGCGAGCGCACGCGCGGGTGCACGTGTTCAGTGGGGCCCCGGCGGACTCAGTGGTGGTCGGTGCCGTGCAGCGGGAAGCCCGCGATGCCCCGCCAGGCAAGGGACGTCAACAACTGCACCGACTGGTCGCGCGGCACGCTGCGGTCGCTGTGCAGCCAGGAGCGGGCCACCACCTGCGCGAGGCCGCCCAGACCGGAGGCGAGCAGCATCGACTCCGCGCGCGAGAGGCCGGTGTCCTCGGCGATCACGTCGCAGATCGCCTCCGCGCACTCGTTCGTGACCTTGTCGACGCGTTCGCGCACCGCGGGCTCGTTCGTCAGGTCCGACTCGAAAACCAGCCGGAAGGCGCCGCCGTCGTCCTCCACGTACGCGAAGTAGGCGTCCATGGTCGCCCGGACGCGCTGCTTGTTGTCGCTCGTCGACGCGAGCGCGTTGCGTACGGACTGGATCAGGGACTCGCAGTGCTGGTCCAGCAGCGCCAGGTACAGGTCGAGCTTGCCCGGGAAGTGCTGGTAGAGCACCGGCTTGCTGACCCCGGCGCGCTCGGCGATGTCGTCCATGGCGGCGGCGTGGTAGCCCTGCGCCACGAAGACCTCCTGGGCGGCGCCCAGCAACTGGTTCCGTCGGGCACGGCGCGGCAGGCGCGTGCCCCGCGGGCGTGCTGCCTCTGTCTGCTCGATGGCTGTCACGCCGCCTCCCAATGTCGTCCACTCGCGGTGTGCGCCGCGCGGCCATCGTACTTTTCGGTAACCGTGGTGTGCGCGGTGTGAGCGCAGAATTTCACGGACCGGACGGTGGTCGTAGCGGCACAAAAGGTTTCAAGACGGGATCTGCCGGGCATCAGCGCGCACCACTCCTGTTCAGCGGCGGTCTTTCCCGTGCGCCGCCGGTTGTGTCACCGGTTCTGTCACGGGTTCCGTCACCGGTAGTCGTCCTCGTCCAGGGAGACGATCCGGGCCTGTTCGATGAGATCGGCCTCGCTGGCGCGGTCCGGGTCGACGCCGGTCAGCGGGTCGTCGCGGTCCGGCTTGACCTCGGTGTGCTGCTCGGCCGCGTCCGCCTCGGGGGCCTCGACGTCGAATTCCGTGGTCTCGGCGCTCTCGGCGCTCTCGGCGGCCTCGGCGGTCTCGTCCACGAACGTCTCGGGGTCGGTGGGGTCGACGGTCATGAGGGGCTCCCTTCCTAGAACATCCCTGAGTGCAACAGGGGGCCACATCCGGGTGCCCTGCGTACGAGCCTAGGAGACACGCGATCTGTACGCCATCGATCCGGACACCTGTCTGTGACGGCGAACACATGAACCAGAGCGTGATCGTCTCGTAACATTGGCGCATGTCTTCGACCGAGCTGCCGTTCGTGCCGCCCGCCAACGTGCTCCCCAAGGTGGCGCCCGTCAGGGTCGCGGAGGGTGAGCGGCTGAGGTCGGTGGGGCTGCCGGGGATCACACTGACGGTCCGGTCGAGGCCGCCCGCGCGCGAGGGTCTGCCGCCCGCGCTGTCCGTCCACGGGCTGGGCGGTTCGTCGCAGAACTGGTCGGCCCTGATGGAGCAGTTGGAGCACGATGTCGACGGCGAGGCCGTCGACCTGCCGGGCTTCGGCGACTCCCCGCCACCGGACGACGGCGACTACTCGGTCAGCGGGCACGCGCGCGCGGTCATCCGCTATCTCGACGCGTCCGGGCGTGGTCCCGTGCATCTCTTCGGCAACTCCCTCGGCGGCGCGGTCGCCACGCGGGTGGCCGCGGTGCGGCCCGACCTCGTCCGCACGCTCACGCTCGTCTCGCCCGCCCTGCCGGAGATTCGCGTCCAGCGCACCGCCGTGCCGACGGCACTGCTCGCGGTGCCCGGTGTGGCCGCGCTGTTCACCCGGTTCACCAAGGAATGGACGGCGGAGCAGCGCGTCCGCGGGGTCACCGCGCTGTGTTACGGCGACCCCGGGCGGGTGACGCCCGACGGGTTCAGGAACGCGGTCGAGGAGATGGAGCGGCGGCTGCAACTGCCGTACTTCTGGGACGCGATGACGCGCTCCGCGCGCGGGATCGTGAACGCGTACACCCTGGGTGGCCAGCACGCGCTGTGGCGCCAGGCCGAACGCGTCCTCGCCCCGACACTCCTCGTCTACGGCGGCCGCGACCAGCTCGTCGGCTTCCGTATGGCCCAGAAGGCGGCCCGCGCCTTCCGCGACTCCCGCCTGCTCACCCTGCCCGAGGCGGGGCACGTGGCGATGATGGAGTACCCGCAGACGGTGGCGGCGGCGGTCCGTGACCTTTTCGCGGAGACGGACGCCTCCGGCTACGGGGGTGGCGACTTCGACGGCTATGGTCGTGGGGCGGGTGCCTCTGTCAGGGGCGCCGGGATGTCGAGTCCGTCGAGTACATCGAGTACCACTGGCGCGGGGAGCTGAGGCACGGCGTGGGACGCCACAGTCGACGTGGACCTGCCCCCAAGACCGCTCCCAAGGGCGACAGCGGCGACAACAACTCGGATGTGACGGGCGGCCGGAGCCGGACTCAGGTTCCGCCGCCCGGGTACGGGACGCCCCCGCGAGGGGGCCCGAGGGCGGCCGACGGGACGCCCGCGCGCGGGACGCAGCGCCTTCCGGACGGAACGCCCGCGCGCGAGATGCCGCGTTACCCCGATGGCACGCCCGCCCATGGGATCCCCAGGTTTGCCGACGGCACTCCCGCACACGGGGTCCCCCAGGTTCGTGGGGGGCATCCCGAGCAGCGGGAAAACGGCGGTGGCTGGGGCGAGCCGAGCGGGCGGCCCGGTGCCGGGCGCGGCGGGCGCGGGCCCGTGATACCGCGTCAGCGGCCCCCGGTGCAGGCCGGTTCAGGACCGCGGCAGGACTATCTGGACGCCTTCGAGGCGGACGCGGACGAGGACGTCTTCGTGTCGCGTACGCCCGCCGCAGGGCCGCCCACGCCTGCCGGAGGGCTCCGTAGGCCCGTCTCCGGGCCCCGTACGCCTGTCGCCGGGCCTCCGGCCGCTCCTGGGTCTCGGACGGCCTTCGCGACCGGCACGCAGACCGTCGTGCACGCCTCCGAACCGTACGACGCGGTCACCGTGTGGCCCGACGCGGCGGGCGTCGGCGGTGGCGATGACGACGACGCCGCCCCCACGGGCGAGCCCGCGGAGCCCAAGGGCGGCAAGGGGCGGACGTTCACCGGGATCGTGGCCGCCGCGGTCGTCACCGTGCTGGCGATCGTCGTGGCCGGCCAGGTCGCCGACGGTCGGGACGGCGGCGATGTCCGGTCCCGGTCCGCCACCGACCAGGCGCGGGACGACCGCGACTCCGCCTCGCGGGTCGGTGAGCGGCCGGTGCCCTCCGGAGCGGCCGCGGCGCCGCTGACGTACCAACAGAAGATGGACCGAACGTACGCGCTCGGCGCCACCCTCAAGGGCTCGGGGAAGTTCGACGCGATTCCCGGCTTCGCCAAGGCGCCCGGCAAGGGGCAGAAATTCACCTACCGGGTGGACGTGGAGCAGGGCCTCGGGCTCGACGGCGAGCTCTTCGCGGAGGCGGTCCAGAAGACGCTCAACGACGACCGGAGCTGGGCCCACAACGGTGCCCGTACCTTCGAGCGGATCTACTCGGGCAAGCCCGACTTCGTGATCACGCTCGCCAGCCCGGGCACGACGGCCGACTGGTGTGCCAAGTCCGGTCTGGACACCACCGTGGACAACGTGTCGTGCGACTCGGCGGCCACCGAGCGCGTGATGATCAACGCCTATCGATGGGCCCGGGGATCAACGACGTACGGTGATCACATCTATGCGTACCGGCAGATGCTGATCAACCATGAGGTCGGTCACCGGCTCGGCAACGGCCATGTCAGCTGCGACAAGGATGGCGAGCTCGCGCCGGTCATGCAGCAGCAGACCAAGTTCCTCGACCACGACGGAATCCACTGCAGGGCCAACCCCTGGCCGTTCCCCGGGAATTGACGGGCCGCATCGATGTCAAATTGACAGGCGCGGAAAAGTCTTACATATTGCTGCGCATGTCGCCCCGTCACGCCTCCGCCCGCGCAGCCATCGAGCTTGCGCTGATCGGTGTGACCCCGCTCTGCGTGGCCGACATTCTCTGTCGCTGACGCCCGCCCCCAGGCGTACGCGTCGCGACCTTCCTCTACGCCCGTGACCCCAGGTCACGGCTTTCCGACGACCTGACGCCGGGGCAGACGTCCGTTCACTTCTGTCTCACTCCTCGTCAATCCGTCTCGTGATCCGAGACACATTCTTCGAGAGGTCGTCTCCGATGCGTCATCCGTCTCTCAGAGCGCGCCGCGTGGCCGCGGTATCCGTAGGCCTGGTTCTGGCAGCGGGCGCCGCCGCATGCGGGCCCGAGGACAACGATGCCAAGGCCTCCGGCGGTGACTCCACGCCCCACAAGGGCGGCACCCTCACGGTGCTGAACTCCGACCCGCAGCAGGACTTCGACCCGGCCCGGCTGTACACCTCCGGCGGCGGCAACGTGCCGTCCCTGGTGTTCCGCACGCTCACCACCCGCAACCGCGAGAACGGCGCCCCCGGGGCCAAGGTCGTACCGGACCTCGCCACCGACACCGGGCGCCCCGACAAGGACGCGACCGTCTGGACGTACACCTTGAAGAAGGGGCTGAAGTACGAGGACGGCACCCCGATCACCTCGGCCGACATCAAGTACGGCATCGAGCGCTCCTTCGCGCCCGAGCTCTCCGGCGGTGCCCCCTACCTGCGGGACTGGTTGGTCGGCGCGGCCGACTACCAGGGCCCCTACAAGGACAAGAAGGGGCTCCCGGCGATCGCGACGCCCGACGAGCGGACCATCGTCTTCCATCTGAACAAGCCCGAGGGCGAGTTCCCGTACCTGGCCACGCAGACGCAGTTCACGCCCGTCCCGAAGAGCAAGGACACCGGGACGAAGTACGAGGAGCACCCGGTCTCGTCCGGGCCGTACAAGGTCGTCAGCAACGAGAACGACGGCGAGCACCTCGTCCTGGAGCGCAACACCTACTGGTCCGCCGCGACGGACGCCGAGCGCAAGGCCTACCCGGACAAGATCGACGTACGGTCCGGGCTGGACTCGTCCGTGATCAACCAGCGGCTGTCGGCGTCCCAGGGCGCGGACGCGAGCGCGGTCACCACGGACACCAACCTCGGCCCGGCCGAGCTCGCCAAGGTGACGGGGGACAAGAAGCTGGCGGCGAGGGTCGGCACCGGCCACTTCGGCTACACGAACTACCTCGCGTTCAATCCGAAGGTGAAGCCGTTCGACAACGTCAAGGTGCGGCAGGCGATCTCGTACGCCATCGACCGTTCGTCCGTGATCAACGCGGCCGGCGGGTCCGCGCTGGCCGAGCCCGCCACCACCTACCTGCCGAACCAGAAGTCCTTCGGTTACACGCCGTACGACCTGTTCCCGGCCGGCCGGACGGGCAATGCCGCGAAGGCGAAGGAACTGCTGAAGGACGCCGGGTACGCGAACGGGCTGACCATCACGCTGACCCATTCCAACAGCAAGGACTTCGAGACCAGCCCCGAGATCGCGACGGCGGTGCAGGACGCGCTGAAGAAGGCCGGCATCACCGTCAAGCTGCAGGGTCTGGAGGACAACGACTACTCCGACAAGATCCACAACGTGAAGACCGAGCCCGGTTTCTTCCTCGCCCACTGGGGTGCCGACTGGCCCTCGGGCGGCCCCTTCCTCGCCCCGATCTTCGACGGCCGGCAGATCGTCAAGGACGGCGCGAACTTCAACACGGGCTTTCTCGACGACAAGACGGTCAATGCCGAGATCGACGCGATCAACAAGTTGACCGATCTTGGCGCTGCCGCCGAGCGGTGGGGTGCGCTGGACAAGAAGATCGGCGAGCAGGCGTTGACCGTGCCGCTGTTCCACCCCGTCTACAAGAGGCTGTACGGCGAGAACATCAGGAACATCGTGATCAGCGACTGGACCGGGGTGCTGGACATCTCGCAGGTCGCGGTCAAGTAACGCGATGAGCGAGGCATTTGTCGCCGTCGAGGCCGCCGGTACGGGTACGCAGCCCGTGCCGGCGGCCTCGGGGGCCCGTCAGTTCTGGCGGCGGCTGCGGGCGCAGCGCGCCGCCCTCGTCGCGGCGGTCGTCGTCGCGCTGCTCGTCCTGGTCGCGCTCGCCGCACCGCTGCTCACCGCGATCGAGGGCCAGGACCCGACCACCTACCACCCCTCACTGGTCGACTCGGCGCGCGGCGGCGTACCCCTCGGGTCCTTCGGCGGCATCGGCGGCGACCACTGGCTCGGCGTGGAACCGCAGACCGGGCGGGACCTGTTCGCGCGCCTGGTGTACGGCGCCCGGGTCTCCCTGGGCGTGGCGCTGGCCGCGACCGTCGTCCAGGTCGCCATCGGAGTCGTGGTGGGCGTCGCCGCCGCGCTCGGGAACCGATGGGTCGATCAACTGTTGAGCCGGATCACCGACATCATCGTCGCCATGCCGCTGATGATCATGGCGTTGGCCCTGCTGGCCGTCGTGCCCGGCAGCTTCCCGAGGCCGGTGCTGGTCGCGCTCATCATCGGCTTCGTCGCCTGGGGCACCATCGCCAAGATCACCCGGGCCCAGACGCTCACCCTGAAGGAGCTCGACTACGTGGCCGCCGCCCGGCTCAGCGGCTGGGGCACCCTGCGGATCGCGCGCCGGGAACTGCTGCCCGGCCTCGCCGCCCCCGTCATCACCTACGCCGCGCTCATGGTGCCGGCCAACATCACCATCGAGGCCGCCCTGTCCTTCCTCGGCGTCGGCGTGAAGCCGCCCACGCCGTCCTGGGGGCAGATGCTCACCTCCGCAAACGTCTGGTACCAGGCGGCCCCGCAGTACCTCCTGCTGCCCGCCGGCGCCCTGTTCCTGACCGTGCTCGCCCTCACCGTCCTCGGCGACGGCGTCCGCACCGCCCTGGACCCGCGCGCGGTCTCCCGCCTGCGCGTCGGTACGGGGCGCAAGGGGGAGGCGAAGGCGGGCGCGGGTGTCGGGAAGGCCTCGAAGGCCGAGAAGGTCGCGAAGACGGCGGGCTCGGACGCCGAGAAGGAGGTGCGCTCATGAGTGGCTTCGGCGGCTTCGCGCTGCGCCGGGCCGCAGGGGCGGTGCTCACCCTGCTCGCCCTCTCGGTGATCATCTACGTGGTCTTCTACGCCACTCCCGGCAACGTCGCCCAGATCACCTGCGGCCCGCGCTGCTCGCCCGAACAGGTGCACCAGGTCGCCCAGCAGCTCAGGCTCGACGACCCGCTGTACCTGCGCTACTGGCACTTCCTGGAAGGCATCGTCGCCGGTCAGGACTACTCGACCGGCACGTCCGTCGAGCACTGCTCGGCACCCTGCCTCGGGCTGTCGTACCAGAGCGACCAACAGGTCATGCGGATCATCCTCACCAAGCTGCCGGTCAGCCTCTCGCTGGTGGTCGGCGCGATGGTGCTCTGGCTGCTGCTGGGCGTCGGCACGGGAGTGCTCTCCGCCTGGCGGCGCGGCCGGTTCACCGAGCGCGCGCTGACCGGACTCACCCTCGCGGGTGTCGCCACGCCCGTCTTCGTCATCGGTCTCGTCCTGATGATCGTGATCTGCGGGCAACTGGAGCTGCTGCCCTTCCCGGAGTACGTCTCCCTGTCCGACGACCCCGAGCAGTGGGCATGGGGCCTCCTGCTGCCGTGGTTCACCCTCGCCCTCGGCGAGGCGGCCTACTTCGCCCGCCTGACCCGGGCGTCCATGCTCGAGACGCTCGCCGAGGACCACATCCGCACCTTCCGGGCCTACGGCGTCAGTGAAGGGTCGATCGTCGGCCGGCACGCGCTGCGGGGCGCCCTGGCACCGATCATCGCCCTGAACGCCAACGACTTCGGCTCCGCGGTGGGCGGCGCCGTCCTCGTCGAGTCGCTCTTCGGCCTGCCCGGCATCGGGCAGGAACTGGTGCACGCCGTGAACGTCGTCGACCTCCCCGTGGTCGTCGGCATGGTCCTGGTCATCGGCTTCTTCGTGGTCGTCGCCAACGCCGTCGCTGACGTGCTGTACGCGGTGGCCGACCGACGGGTGGTACTGACGTGAGTACTGACATGAGTCTCGTCCAAATCACGGATCTGACCGTCGATTTCGGCGACCTGCGCGCCGTCGACGGGCTCTCCTTCCGGCTGGAGCAGGGCGCCGCCCTCGCCCTGGTCGGCGAGTCCGGTTCCGGCAAGTCCACGGTCGCCTCGGCCCTGCTGGGGCTGCACCGCGGCACGGGAGCGCGCGTCGGCGGCTCGGTCGAGGTCGCCGGCACCGACGTGGCGCGGGCATCGGAGGACGAACTGCGGCGGCTGCGGGGCGGAAAGGCCGCCATGGTCTTCCAGGACCCGCTGTCGTCCCTCGACCCGTACTACGCGATCGGGGACCAGATCGCCGAGGTGTACCGCGTGCACACGCGCGCCTCGCGCCGAGCGGCACGCGCGCGTGCGGTGGACGTACTGGACCGGGTGGGCATCGCGGACGCCCGGCGCCGGTCCCGGTCCCGGCCGCACGAGTTCAGCGGCGGCATGCGGCAGCGCGCCCTCATCGCGATGGCACTGGCCTGCGAACCCGAACTGCTGATCGCCGACGAGCCGACGACCGCCCTCGACGTCACCGTCCAGGCCCAGATCCTCGACCTGCTGCACACCCTGCGCGAGGAGACCGGCATGGGCCTGCTCCTGGTCACGCACGACGTGGGCGTCGCCGCGGAGAGCGTCGACGACGTCCTCGTCATGCGGCATGGGCGGGTCGTCGAGCACGGGCCGGTCGGTGCCGTACTGGGGGCGCCTTCGGAGTCGTACACCCGGGAACTGCTGGGGGCCGTTCCCCGGGTGGACGCTCCGCGCGCCCTGACCGGGGCATCCGAGGATGCCGTCTGGGAGGGGGGCGTCCTGGGGGAGGCCGCCGTGGAGGGGGCCGCCAAGGACGTCGTGAACGAGGTCGTCCTGGAGGCGGTCGGTCTGCGGCGCGAGTTCGGGCGCGGGAAGCGGGCGTTCGCCGCCGTGGACGACGTGTCGCTGACCATCCGCCGCGGTGAGACCCTGGGCGTCGTCGGGGAGAGCGGCAGCGGCAAGACGACCCTGGGTCGCATGCTCGTCGGCCTCCTGGAGCCGACGGCGGGGGAGGTGCGTGACGACGGGCACGCGCGCGTGGGCGTGAATCCGGCCGTACAGATGGTCTTCCAGGACCCCGTCTCCTCCCTCAACCCCCGCCGCAGCGTGGGCGAGTCCATCGCCGACCCGCTGCGCGCGCGGGGGGAGCGGGACGAAGGGCGTATCCGGGGGCGCGTACGGGAACTGCTGGAGCGCGTGGGGCTCGAAGCAGCGCACTACGACCGCTATCCGCACGAGTTCAGCGGCGGTCAGCGCCAGCGCGTGGGCATCGCTCGGGCGCTCGCGGCCGACCCGCACGTCATCGTCTGCGACGAACCGGTCTCCGCGCTGGACGTCACCACCCAGGCCCAGGTGGTCGCCCTGCTCGGTGAGTTGCAGCGCGAACTCGGGCTCGCCCTCGTCTTCGTCGCCCACGACCTCGCCGTCGTCCGCCAGGTCAGCGACCGGGTCGCGGTGATGCGCCGCGGGCGGCTCGTCGAGTCCGGGCCGGCCGACGAGGTGTACGACAACCCGCAGGACCCCTACACCAGGCAACTCCTCGCCGCCGTACCGGCACTGGACCCGCGGACCGCGGCCCGGCGCAGGGCGGCCCGGCGCGAATCGGCGCGGCACGAATCGCCACCGAGTGCCGCGGGCCGGCGCGAGTCGGCTGTGACGTGACACCCGGGCTCGGTCCGCCTGTGACGATCTGTGCGCACTCGATCTCTTAGCGCGACAGAACGCGATCCGCGCAGGAAAGTTACGACCGTTCACCCCTTTTGGTGGTGCGATGGACAACCGTCCGTCGCGCCACCGCCTTGTCCGCATACGTTCGTCCCGCTGCGAGTCGCCGGACCAACGGCGGCTCCCCAGACGGGAGATCGGGGGTGCGTTCGTGCGCATCGGACTGCTTACGGAGGGTGGCTATCCGTATGTGAGCGGTGACGCCGGGCTCTGGTGCGACCGGCTCGTGCGCGGGCTCGAGCAGCACGAGTTCGACATCTACGCGCTCAGCCGCAGCGAGCGCCAGGAGGACGAGGGTTGGATCCCGCTGCCGCCGCAGGTCAGCAGGGTGCGGACGGCGCCGCTGTGGATGGCCGAGGACGACGAGGTGGTGTACGGACGGCGCGCACGCCGGCGGTTCGCAGAGTGCTACGGCGAGCTGGCGGCCGCCCTGTGCGAGGGGAGCGCCTGGGAGGCCGCGGGTGAGTCGTCGGCCACTGAGGCGGACCGTTTCGCCGACGCGCTGTACGGGCTCGCCGAACTCGCCCGCGACGAGGGCGGCCTGGTCGGCGCGCTCCGCTCCGAGGCCGCCGTACGCGCCCTTGAGCGCGCCTGTCGTGCGCCCGGCGCCCCGCGCACGGCCCGTGAGGCGCGCGTCCCCGAGCTGCTCGCCGTCGCCGCGTACCTGGAACGCGCCCTGCGCCCCCTGTCGCTCGACTGGTACGAGGACGACGGCCTCGGCTCGGTCGACCTGTGCCACGCGGCCTCCGGCGGCCCGGCGGCCCTGCCCGGGCTGCTGGCGCGGCACTTCACCGGCGTACCCCTGCTGGTGACCGAGTACGGCGTGCGGCTGCGCACCCACTACCTGACGGCCACACAGTCCGCGCCCGCCGTACGGGCTCTGCTCACCGCCTTCCACGGCAGGCTCGCCGCGGAGACCTACCGCCGGGCCGCGCTCGTCACGCCCGGCAACGCGCACGCCCGCCGCTGGCAGGAGCGCTGCGGGGCCCAGCGCGACAAGCTGCGCACGGTCTACCCGGGCATGGAAGCCGCTCCCTTCGCGGAGGTCGGCGAGTCGCAGGAGTGCGCGGACCACGACACGCTCGTCTGGGTGGGCCGGGTGGAACCGGCCAAGGACCTGGTGTCGTTGCTGCACGCCTTCGCCGAGATCCGCAAGGAGGAGCCCAAGACCCGGCTCCGGATAATCGGCGTTCCCTCGGGGCCCGAGGGCGCGGCCTACCTCGGTCACTGCCGGGTACTGGCCGCACAGCTCTTCCCCGACGAGGCCGACGGACCACACGCCGTCGGCGACAACCCGGTGTCCTTCGAGGAGATCGGCGGCCCTGAGCTGCCGGCCCTCGCCGACGCGTACGCCGCCGGCGCCGTGACCGTCCTGTCCAGCGTGGTCGAGGGCTTTCCGGTCGGCCTGGTCGAGGCCATGTTCTGCGGCCGGGCGACGGTGTCCACGGACGTGGGCGCGGTCGTGGAGGTCATCGGCGGCACCGGGCTCGTCGTCCCCCCGCGCAATCCGCGGGCGCTTGCCGAGGCGTGCGTGGCGTTGCTGCGCGACCCCGAGCGCCGAGCGCGCCTGGGTGCCGCAGCACGCGCCCGAGCGCTCGAACTGTTCACGGTCGAGCAGAACATCACGGCATTTCACGGCATTTACCTGGAGATCGTCTCGCGCACCCCGGTCCGCCGGGTCCTCCTCGACGACACCGGCGAACCCCTGCCGTTCGCCGCCCCGGCTGAGTCCCACGTACCCGGCAGCTGGACCGAGCGCGGCGCTCGCTTCGTGGCCCACGGCGGACCCGGCTGGGCGGCGGGACCGCCGGTACGGGGCACGTCCGAGGGGACCTCGTCGCCGGGGCCTTCCTCGGTGGGGAGCACGTCGGTCGGTGCCTCGTCGGTCGGTGCCTCGTCGGTCGATACGCCGTCGGTCGGTACGCCGTCGGTCGATACGCCGTCGGTACGAGGCGCGACACCGGTGAGTGCGACGGAGGGGGCGTGATGAGCGGGCTTGGCGAGGTGGGTGAGGTTGGCGAGTTCGGCGAGATGGATGAGTCGGATGAGCTCGTCCGGGCTGGGAGGTCCAGCGGAGCCGATGCCTTCATTGGCGCCGCTGAGGCCGCTGAGGCGGCTGAGCCAACTGGCGCAGCTGGTGCGTTTGGCGCCTTTGGGACCGCTGAAGTGATTGAGGCGGCTGCTGGAGGGGCTCGGGCCGGGGGCCGTCGGCCCGTCACTGCCCGGCGCACGGGCGCGGACCCCGTGAAGGCCCTGATGCATCGTCACCGTGACCTGTGCGAACGGGCCGTGGACCCTCTGGAGATCGCGGCAGGTCTGGAAGCCCATGGCGTCACCGACCGCACCGCGGCCCGCTTCCGTCACCGCGATGTCTTCTCCCTCGCCGAGGAGATGTACGCCCGCGTCTCCCGTGACGGTGAGACTCCGCCGCGTCCCACCACTCAGGACATCCCGCGGGCCCGCGCCGACTGGACCTTGCTCTCCCTCCTGCCCGGTGCCCTCTGCTCGGCCATCGTGATCGGCTTGCACCTCACCCGCGGCCGAGCCCGCCTGACCGTCGCCGCCGTGGGTGTTCTGGCCCTGGCCCTGGGCATGCGCGCGGTCCTGACCCGCGGCCCGCTCGGCACCAGAACCGGCGCGCGCCCGAACGCCACCCGCACCTGGACGTACTGGCTCCTAGCCTGCGCACTCCTCGGCGACGGACTGCTCGGGGCGGCCTTGGCCAGCGGCCCCGACGGACTACCCGACGGCACCGCGAACGCCCCCTGGCCCATTGCTCTGCCACCCGTTCTGGCCCTGGCCTGGGCGTGCGCGCCCGCCGCCTGGAGCGCCCATCTCTTCGCCGTCCGCGCCCGTCGCAAACTGGCGGCCAGCCGAGGTCTGGAGGACTTCGCCGCCTCCGTACGCCCCCTCCTGCTGGGCACGTTCGCTCTTTTCCTCGGTGTCCTCACCGCCCTCCTGGCCGTCTCCGGTGCGGCCCTCGGCGAACCGTCGCCCTATGCCCAGACGATCACGCTGGGTGCCCTCCTGCTCCTCGCCCGCCTCCTCACCGTCCACGGCTTCACCCACGCTCCGAAGGTCGTCCTCACCGCCACGGCCGCGTCCCAAGCAGTGGCCCTGGCCTCGGTGTTCGCCGCCCGACTTCCCGGCTGGGACCTTCTCGCCACTCCCGTCCACACCCTCACCGACACCTGGGGCCCGGGCGGCATCCAGACCCTCACCTGCGGCCTGGGCGCCCTCACCCTCCTGCTCCACGCCACACGCACGCTGACCCGAGCGTCGGCCCATGCCCGACCGGGTGAGCCGACATGACGGCCACCGGTCAGCCCCGGACACCTGTCGCAGGGGCCGGCGCACGCGACCTCCGCCTCACCCGCTCGGGCCGCCTGCGGCACCTGGCCCCGGCCTCGCAGGGCTCCCCACCGTTCCGCCCAGGCCGGCCCAGGCATCCGGCCCCGGTCCCGCAGGCCCCAGTACCCCCCTTTCTCGAAGGAGACCGCCAAATGATCACCTCCCGATCCGACGCCTCGGCTCCGGGAGCCGCCCGATGAGAGTCCTGCTGATCGGAGCCAACGGCTACCTCGGCCGCTTCGTCGCCGACCGCCTGCTCGCCGACCCGGCCGTCCAGCTCACCGCCCTCGGCCGGGGCGACGACGCCGACGTCCGTTTCGACCTCGCGTCCGGCAGCCCCGGCGCCCTGACCCGCTTCCTCGACGCGGTCCACCCCGGTGTCGTCATCAACTGCGCCGGTGCCACCCGGGGCGGCGCCCGCGACCTCACCCGCCACAACACCGTCGCCGTCGCCACCGTCTGTGAAGCCCTGCGCCGCAGCGGCTGCGGCGCCCGCCTGGTGCAGATCGGCTGCGGTGCCGAGTACGGCCCCAGCCAGCCGGGCTCCTCCACGGCCGAGGACGCCGTGCCCCGCCCCGGCGGGCCCTACGGCGTGAGCAAACTCGCCGCCACCGAACTCGTCCTCGGCTCCGGCCTGGACGCCGTGGTCCTGCGGGTGTTCTCGCCGGCCGGCCCCGGCACCCCCGCCGGCTCCCCACTCGGCCGCCTCGCCGAGGCCATGCGCCGGGCCATGCAGTCCGGCGACGGCGAGCTCAAACTCGGCGGCCTCGGTGCCCAGCGGGACTTCGTCGACGTACGGGACGTGGCCCGCGCCGTGCACGCCGCCTCGCTCTCCGCCGCGCAGGGCGTCATCAACATCGGTTCGGGCCGCGCGGTGCGGCTGCGCGACGCCGCCGCGATCCTCGCGCGCGTCGCCGGATACGGCGGTGCCCTCCACGAACTCGACGGTCCGCCCAGCGCCCACCTCAGGCCGACCATCGGCCACCCCCGCACCGAGCCGGACCACGTGGCCCCGGCCGCGTTCCCGTACCCGGACGGCTGCGGCAGCTGGCAGCAGGCCGACGTGCGCACCGCACGCGACCGGCTCGGCTGGCGCCCGCGGATCAACCTCGAGGAGTCCCTGGCCGACATCTGGATGGAGGCGGCATGCCGCATCTGACCAGACTCACCCCCGGCACCGCGAGCACCGGCCTCCGGACGGGATTCGGCATCCCCGGCTTCGCGCATCCCCTGGTCGCCCCGGCCGAGTGGGCCGAGCTCACCCGCCCCGGCACCCCGCTGCACTGGGTCGTCCTCAACATCGCGGGCAACGGCCCCGGCGCCCGCCCCGACCCGCACTGTCTGGAAGCTGCCGGACGCCTGCGCAACGCGGGCGTCCGGGTCCTCGGTCACCTCGACGCCACCTACGGCGCCCGCGCTTACGGGGAGCTGGTCTCCGACGCGCACCACTACATCGACTGGTACCGGGTCGACGGCTTCCTCCTGGACCGCTGCCCGACCGAACGCGTCGCGCTCCCCGAGGTCCGGCGGACGGTCAGCACGCTCCGCGCGATCCATGGGGACCCGCACATCGTCCTCGGCCACGGCACCCACCCGTACCCCGGCTACCTCGAGCACGCCGACCAGCTGGTCACCTTCTCCGGTACCTGGAGCGACTACCGGTGGTCCCAGGCGGCCGAGTGGACCGCCGACCACCCGCCCGAGCGTTTCTGTCACTTCGTCCACGGTGTCCCGCGCGGCCACCTCGACGAGGCCCTGCGCATCGCCCGCTGGCAGGGCGCCGCGACGATCTACTTCACCGACCGCACGGACGGCTGGGGCCGCAGCGACCCCTGGGAGAGCATGCCCGGCTACTGGGACGACATCGTCTCGCGGATCGGAACAGGTGTCTCGGAATGAAGAAGCCCATGGCACTGTTACGAGGAGAACAACTGTAGTGATTGACCGACCAACGGAGTCCCCGTGTCGCTGCCACCCCTGGTCGAGCCGGCTTCCGAGCTCACCGTAGACGAGGTCCGCAGGTACTCCCGCCACCTGATCATCCCCGACGTCGGGATGGACGGGCAGAAGCGGCTGAAGAACGCCAAGGTGCTCTGTGTGGGCGCCGGCGGCCTGGGCTCGCCGGCGCTGATGTACCTGGCCGCCGCGGGCGTGGGCACGCTCGGCATCGTGGAGTTCGACGAGGTCGACGAGTCCAACCTGCAGCGCCAGATCATCCACAGCCAGGCCGACATCGGCCGCTCCAAGGCCGAGTCCGCCCGCGACTCCGTCCTCGGCATCAACCCTTACGTGAACGTGGTCCTTCACGAGGAGCGGCTCGAGGCCGACAACGTGATGGAGATCTTCAGCCAGTACGACCTGATCGTCGACGGCACGGACAACTTCGCGACCCGCTACCTGGTCAACGATGCCTGCGTGCTGCTGAACAAGCCGTACGTGTGGGGTTCGATCTACCGTTTCGACGGCCAGGCCTCCGTCTTCTGGTCCGAGTACGGCCCCTGCTACCGCTGCCTCTACCCGGAGCCCCCGCCGCCGGGCATGGTCCCCTCCTGCGCCGAGGGCGGCGTCCTGGGCGTGCTGTGCGCGTCCATCGGCTCCATCCAGGTCAACGAGGCCATCAAGCTGCTCGCCGGCATCGGCGAACCGCTGGTCGGCCGGCTGATGATCTACGACGCCCTGGAGATGCAGTACCGGCAGGTCAAGGTTCGCAAGGACCCCAACTGCGCGGTCTGCGGCGAGAACCCCACCGTCACCGAGCTCATCGACTACGAGGCCTTCTGCGGCGTCGTCTCCGAGGAGGCCCAGGAGGCGGCAGCCGGCTCGACGATCACTCCCAAGCAGCTCAAGGAGTGGATCGACGACGGAGAGAACATCGAGATCATCGACGTCCGCGAGATCAACGAGTACGAGATCGTCTCCATCCCGGGTGCCAAGCTGATCCCGAAGAACGAGTTCCTCATGGGCACCGCCCTGGAGACCCTCCCGCAGGACAAGAAGATCGTCTTGCACTGCAAGACGGGTGTCCGCAGTGCGGAAGTCCTCGCGGTCCTGAAGTCCGCGGGCTTCTCCGACGCCGTGCACGTCGGCGGCGGCGTGATCGGCTGGGTCAACCAGATCGAGCCGGACAAGCCGGTGTACTGATCGGCCCCTCCGCTGACCAGCAAGACTGAAGAAGCCCACGGCTCTGACCAGCTCAGATGCCGTGGGCTTCGGTCGTTGTCGGTCGACGTCGGCTGACCTTGGACGGCCCAGGGACGGCCCGGCGCTCGCGCTCCGGGGTGTTGGGTCGTCAGCGGAACAGCTCCGGCACCGGACAGATCTCCAGCGGATCGTCCGGCCGGTCGGCCCAGGTCCACCACACGTGCCGATCGGCACACCGAAACAGCGATCGACAAGCGCGCCGGCCGTCGTCCTCTCGCCGCGAGAGAACGAAGCCGCGGCGTCCTATGCGCGTACCGCGGCAACCGCCTCATCGAAGGCCCGCTCCATGTCGACCGCGCCGTTGCTGCGGACCCAGGTTTCCGTTGCGGCTTCGGAGCACGCCAGAGCGCAGGCGATGAGCGCGCGGGCCCGCAGCTCGTTCATGGTGTCCGCCGTGGCGCCCAGTCGTCTGGCGATGTCCGGCAGCAGTAGCTCCGTCCACTGCTGCCGTTTCTCCAGCTGACGCCCCCGGAGAGAGGGCGACGCGTGGAGCATGCTGGTGATCTTGAGGAAGTCCTCCGGTGTATAGGGAAGAGACTCGACGAGCGCCTTGAGGGCCGCCCGGAGTGCATCCCACGGGGGCTCGTCTGCCGGACGGGCTTCCAGCGCGGCCCGCAGGGTCCGGCCGCTTTCGGCGTGGTCGCCGAGCACGATGTCTTCCTTCGTGCCGAAGTAGCGAAACAGCGAGCGCCGCGAGATGCCGATCTCGCCGGCGATCTGTTCCATGGTGGTGGCTTCGAAACCGTGTTCGAGGAAGAGCCGCATCGCGGTGGCGGCGATCTCGGCCTGCACTGCCCGCCGGGTGCGCTGCCGTAGCCCGGACGGGCCGCCTTCGCGATCGTTCATGAGCCCCAGCCTACCGCGCTGTGCACCCAGTACCTTATTGGCACTGAGTGACAAGATAGGCTTACGGTGCCACAAATCGAGTGCAGCCGCCGTCTCCCGGGAGCAGCCCATGAACGCCGTCGACTACCGCGGCCAGACCACCCTCATCACCGGTGCCAGCGCCGGCATCGGAGCAGAGTTCGCCCGCCAGATCGCCGCTCGTGGCTCCCACGTCATCCTCGTCGCCCGACGCCGGGAACGGCTCGACAAACTGGCCGCCGAACTCACCGCGGCTCACGGCGTCCAAGCCACGGCCATCTCTCTCGACCTCAGCCGGCCTGCGGCAGGCCAGACCCTCGCTGAGGAAGTGGCACGGCGCGACCTGACCGTGACGAGCGTCGTGAACAACGCAGGCTTCGGCACCTTCGGGCCGTTCCACACCGAGGACCCGCTGCGCCTGCGGGAGGAGATCTCCGTCGATGTCGCAGGTGTGGTCGACATCAGCCGGGCGTTCATCGAGCCGCTGCGGACCTCCGGCACCGGGGTGCTGATCAATGTCGCGAGCATGGCCGCGTACTTTCCCACCCCGAACATGGCCGTCTACGCGGCAGCCAAGGCGTTCGTGCTGAGCTTCACCGAAGCCTTGTGGCAGGAGTCCCTGGACACCGGGCTGCGCGTGCTCGCCCTGTCCCCCGGCGCGACCAGCACCGAGTTCTTCGACGTCATCGGCACGGACTCCGCGGACGGCGGCACCAAACGCCAGTCCCCCCAGGAGGTCGTGACGACGGCACTGCGGACGCTCGACCGCCGCACACCACCACCGAGCGTCATCTCCGGCCGGCTCAACCGCATGATGGCGAGCCTGGGCCGGGCAGTCACCAGACGCCGCGCGGTCCTTCTCATGGGATCCATGACCGCAGCCCGCTAGAAACTGGCTTTTCGATCAGGCAGGTCGCTGTTGCGGTCATGCTCAGCAGGGGGGATCTGACCGACGAGGAGTGGGCGGCGCTGGAGCCGCTGCTGCCGAAGAGCAACAACCGGTGCGGCCGGTGGCGGGACCACCGGCAGGTGATCAACGGGTGGGGAGCCCGAGGAGAACCCCTTCACGTGCCGGTGAACGTAAACCTGCGGCTCGTGCGGGAAAGGCGGTGCGGCAGGCGAGAGCCTCGGCCGCTCCCGTGGCGGACTGACCTGCAAACTGCACCTGAGCGCGGAGGGCAGGTGCCGCCCACTGTCGCTCGTCGTCACGCCTGGGCAGCGGGCGGACCGCACTCAGTGCGAATCGGTGATGGAGAAGATCCGCGTCTCGGCCCGTCCCGGTCGGCTGGCGGCGGGGCTTCGGGTGCCACGGGTGCCCGAAGCCCCCGCCGTCGTCATGAACAGACCTTGCCGTTCCCCGGCACCGAGCCCCTCGGCAGATACGTGTTCACCGTGGAGTCCACGCAGTCGCTCCCACGGCCGTACGCACCTCAGGAGCAGACCGTCCCGGCCTCCGGCAGCTTCCCGTCCAGGAGATAGCCGTTCACCGCGTCCCGCACGCACTTGTTGTCGGTGTCGTAGGCGCCGTGCCCCTGCCCCTTGTACGTCAGCTCGATGCCGACGCCCTTGCCGAGCGCGTCCACCATTTTCCGCGCGCCCTCGTACGGCGTGGCGGGGTCGCCCGTGTTGCCCACGACGAGGATCGGCGCGGAGCCGGGCGCGCTCACGTCGGGATGGTCGGCGGCGCCCGGCACGGCCCAGTCGGTGCAGCTGACCATGCCCCAGGCGAGGAAGTCGCCGAACAGCGGCGACGCGGCCCGGAACGCGGGCAACTTCCGCTCGACGTCGGCGGCGGTGTAGCGGGGTTTGTCGTCGGCGCAGTTGATGGAGATGTTCGCCGGGGTGATGTTGCTGTACTCGCCGTTCTGGCTGCGCCCGTTCAGCGAGTCGGACAGCGCCATCAGAATCTGCCCGTTGCCGTCGTACGCCTGCTCCAGGCCCTCCGTGAGGTACTTCCAGAAGTCCTTGGAGTACAGGGCCTGCGCGATACCGCTGGTCGCCGCTGTCTGGGTCAGCCTGCGTGGGGCGATGCCGGGGATCGGCTTGCTGTCGAGGCTCTTGAGCAGTGCGGCGATACGGTTCTCCACGCCCTGCGCGCTGTCGCCGATCGGGCAGTCCTCGGCCTTCGAGGTGCAGTCCTCGGCGAAGTTGTCGAGGGCGAGCTGGAACCCCTCGGCCTGCCCGAGCGAGCCCTGTTCGAAGTTCTGGGTGGGATCGACCACCCCGTCGAACACCGCCCGGCCGACCCGCCGGGGGAACAAGTGGGCGTAGACACCGCCGAGTTCGGTCCCGTACGAGATGCCGAAGTAGTGCAGCTTCGCGTCGCCGAGGACCTGGCGCATCAGCTCCATGTCGCGGGCCGCGTCGGTGGTGCGCACATGCGGCAGCAGCTTCTTGGAGTTCTCCTCGCAGGCCGCGTTGAACTCCTTGGTGTTGTCCAGCAGCTCGGTGCGTTCGGCAGCGGAGTCGGGGGTGGCGTCCTGCTGGAAGTACACGTCGAGCTGCGGGTCGGTCAGGCACTCCACGGGGTCACTGCGGCCGACCCCGCGCGGGTCGAAGCTCACCAGGTCGTAGCGGGTGCGCAGGGTCGCGTAGTCCTGGCCGAAGGCGGGCAGGGTGGTCACGCCCGAGCCGCCGGGGCCGCCGAAGTTGAAGACCAGCGAGCCGATGCGCTTGCCCGCGGGCCCGCTCGCCTTCGCCCGGATCAGCGCGAGATCGATCGTGTCGCCCTTGGGCTTCGCCCAGTCCAGGGGCGCCTTCAGCGTGGCGCACTGCCACTCCTGGCCGCCCGGAAGGGGCGAGGGCGGCTCACCGCCGCCTTCCGCCGCGGACGGCGCCGGACAGTCCTTCCAGCTCAGCTTCTGCGCCGGCAGGTCCTGATCGTGGTCCTGGGAATCGTCGCCGCACCCCGCCAGTACGGTGGCCAGCAGCAGGGCGGCGGCGGTCAGGGCAACGGCGCGCGGCCGGGGCGGGTTGGGCATGGTCCCATCCTGGAGCTGTCCCAGGGCGGACGCTCGGGGCACGGGCCGTAAGAGGGAGCCGGGCACCCTAAAGCGCGCCCTTGCGGGTCAGGTGATTGAAAGCGAGCCAGCCCGGCAGCACCGGCAGCCACAGGGTCAGCAGCCGGAACAGCAGCACCGCCGGCGCGGCGACCTCCTTCGGGAGGCCGACGGCGATCAGACCCACGGTCAGGGTCGCCTCCACCGCGCCCACACCGCCCGGGGTCGGCGCGGCGGACCCCAGCGCGTTGCCCGCGAGGAAGACGACGGCGACGCTGGCGATGCTGAGTGAGGTCGTCTGGTCGCCGAACGCCCGGATCGAGGCGTCCAGGCACATCACGAAGCAGGCCGTCAGCAACAGCATGCCGCCGATGCCGGTGACCAGCTTCTGCGGCCGCTGAAGGACGTCGAGCATGCGCGGCACGACACCCGCGAACAGCGACCTCACGCGCGTGGCGACGAATTTCCGCAGGAACGGCACCGAGGTCACGACCAGCACGAGGACCGCGACCGTCAGCAGGCCCGCGATGACCGTTCTGGACGGCGACAGCGACGGCGTCTTCTCGGTACCGGTCAGATAGCCGAAGGACAGCAGCATCAGGATGTGGCAGCCGAGCCCGAACAACTGCGACGCCCCGACACTCGCCACCGCGAGCCCCGGCCGTACTCCCGACCGCTGCAGGAAGCGCGTGTTCAGGGCGACCCCGCCCACCGCGGCCGGCGCGACGATCTTCACGAAGGACCCCGCGACCTGCGCCGCGACGGCCCGCACGAACGGCACGCGCTCGGGCACGAAGCCCAGCAGGGCCATCGCCGCCGCGACGTAGCTGGCCGCGGAGAACAGCACGGCCGCCACGACCCAGCCCCACTCGGCGTTGGCGACGAGCGGGCCGAACTCGATGTGTGTCAGCTGCGTCAGCAGGAAGTACGCGCCGATGGCGCCGGCCATGAAACTGAGCAGCGTGCGCGGCCGCACCCGCTCCAGGCGGACCGGTTCGACCGGTGCCTGCGGGCGGATCAACAGCACCTGGTGACGGATCTGGGTGAGCAGATCCTCCTCCCGCGCCTCCTCCACCGCCTCGTCGATGGCCCGTTTCTCGGCCCTCGCCTCGGCTTTCACGGCCTTCTTGTCGGGCTTTTCGAGTACGGGCACGGTGTCGTCCGGCGCGGACTCCAGACGGGCCTGCTTGGCGTGCCGGGACGCCTCCAGGACCGCCTCGCGTTCGCGCTCGGCCCGCTCCCGCGCCATTCTCCGCAGCGTCGCGCGCGTGGAGCGGCTCAGCGCGATGGGCTGCAGCATCGGCAGACAGTCGGCCACGGCGTCGGGTCCGAGCACGCTCAGCGCGGCGGCCACCGCGCGCTCGGCCCCGACCCGCAGGCCGAGGGTCACCAGCAACTGGGAGATGTCCATGCGCAGCAGCAGGTCGCCCGCCGCGATCTCGCCGACCCGCAGGTCGGTGAGGATCACCGTGCCGGAACGATCCACCAGGATCGCTTCCCCCACCAGCCTGCGGTGCGCGATGCGCCGGGACTGCAGGGCCCGCACCTGGTGCCAGGTGTCGCGCAGCAGCTCGTCGGTGATCTCCTCGTCCGGGAGCGAGTCGAGGGTGCGTCCGCCGGTGTGCTCGTAGACGAGCATCACCGCGTCGGGGCCCAGTTCGGAGGTGGCGATCAGCTTGGGCGCGTTGGCGCCGGCCGCGATGGCCGCGTACGCGAGCAGAGCCTCCTGCTCCAGGGCCTGCCGCAGCGACGGGAGGCTGCTGCGGGTGGCCAGGCCGCGCAGCATCAGGTTGCGCCAGGCACGGTAGAAGAACCCCTGGGCCTGCTGCTCCCGGTCCACCACCGTCACGTCCAGGGGTGCGCCGTCCTCCAGGGTGACGAAGTAGCGTCTGCCGCGGTCGCCGTTCTCCGGGGTGTCGGGGGCCTCCTCGCGGGCGGCGCTCACCGGGCGGAAGCCAACGGTCCGCAGGCCCGCCATCAGAGTCCGCCCGGTGGGCCGGACGTTGGGCGAGCCGACCGCGTACAGCGTTCCGTAGGCAACGGTCCAGCCGATGAGCACCGTGAGAATGATCGAGAACGGTGTCGTGTAACCGGTGACCAGCATCGAGAAGGCGTCGAGCGTCAGCACGATCCACAGCACCGCACGCCAGCGGGGCCTTCGTGACATGCCGACTGCCGTCATGTAGGCGATCACGGGCGCCAGATAGCCGTGCACCGGGTCGGTGAGGGCGTGGATGTCGCCGGGGGAGGGCTGGGTGAGCGCCTCCTGGATCGAGCCGGGGGCGGCCTTGGCGACCCACAGGTCGGTGGCGAGGGTCACCCCGTGCGCCAGGACCGCCGCCAGCACGCCGTCCGCGATGCGCAGCCCGTCGCGTTTGATCAGCCGCTCGATCGCGAACGCGACCGGCACCAGGAGGATCGCGATGCTGGAGGCCAGCCCCGCGATCTTGATGAGCAGGTCGGGTGCCTGACCGGTGCCCTTGTTGATGTCCTGTTCGAGACCCGAGGTGGTGCCGTGCGCGAACGCGGCGACCGCGAGGAGCACGGCCACGGCCAGCACGCCGATCAGGAGCCGCATGAGATCGGAGGGCCGGTGCACGCGCGCGGGGAGCAGCGGTTCGTCGCCCTCCACCTCGTCCGCGTACACCTCGTCCGGTTCGTCGTCCGACGCGGGCCTGGGAGTCTCCTTCACGGCGTCCTTCGCGTCCGCGTCGCCGGTGTCCTGTCCGTCCGTTCCACCGGCGCCCGAGCGCGACGAAGCGTCAGAGGTGCTCTCCGCGTCCTCGGGGTGCACACCCTGCTGCTTCATCGCCTCTTCTTGGTCTCGTATCACCGGTCACCGCCCGCACGATGGTGGCATGCCCCACCGACACGCGGGGGTATCAGGGTGCACGTGCGGGGCGCACAGTCTGCCCGAAGCGCTGCCCCGGAGCGAGGGATACCACGCACGGTCACGACCGCGTCACGTTGTCGGTGGGGTGGGGCAGGATGGGACGGATGAGCGAGCAGAGCCTTCCGGACGACGTCCGCGCGGAGTGCGCCGACGCGCTGCCGGAGTACGCCGAGCGGGTCCTCGACGTCGCCGAACGGATCCCGCCGGGCCGCGTGATGACCTACGGCGACGTCGCCGAATGGCTGGAGGAGGGCGGCCCGCGTCAGGTCGGCCGGGTCATGTCGCTCTACGGAGGCGCCGTCCCGTGGTGGCGCGTCGTCCGCGCGGACGGCGTCCTGCTCCCGGGACACGAACTGGACGCGCTCGGCCGCTACCGCACGGAGGGCACGCCTTTGAAGGAGGCGAGCAGGGCCGCCGAGAACCATCTGCCACGGCTCGACATGAGACGGGCGCGATGGGACGGCGGCGAGCGCGCGGAGGGTCACACCTGACAGCTTCCGCCATCGGACCGGCCCAAGGGCACCCCAGGGCCCGTACGGGGGAAACACGGGACGTCCGAGGCATGCCGTACGTTCGTGGGACGAGGGGCGTACGTGACGCGAGTGCCTCACGGGAAGAAGGGGAAGCCCTGCTTCCGCACCACTCGTCGGCGTAGCGTCGGCTGCGCGCGTCCCCCTCATCCCGCGATCACCGTCCTCCCCGCGCGGAGGTCGGCCCCACTGCACACCCACCAGGACCGGCGAACCACGTGAGCTCCTCTTCCTCCACCAGGCGTCTGTCGCACACCCAGGTGCGACAGGGGAACCGTGGCGCTTACCGACTGGTGCGTACCCCGCCGGCCCGGGTGGATCCCCCTCGTCTTGACGCCGCACAACGTTCCGTGGTTGACCACCGGAGCGGCCCACTGCTCGTCCTCGCAGGTCCGGGCACCGGCAAGACCACGACCCTTGTCGAGTCTGTCGCGGCGCGGATCGCCCGGGGAGGGGACCCCGCGCGCGTCCTGGTGCTGACGTTCAGCCGCAAGGCGGCCGTCGAACTGCGCGACCGCATGGCGCTGCGCATAGGAGCCGCCAGCGCCCCCCAGGCGACCACCTTCCACTCGTTCTGCTACGCCCTGGTCCGCGCCCACCAGGACACCGACCTGTTCGTCGAGCCCCTGAGGCTGCTGTCCGGCCCCGAGCAGGACGTCGCCGTGCGTGAACTGCTCGCCGGCCAGCCCGACCTGGAGCGGCTCGGCCTGGCGCACGTGCGCTGGCCCGACGAACTGCGCGCCTGCCTGACCACCCGCGGTTTCGCCGACGAGGTACGCGCGGTCCTCGCCCGCAGCCGCGAACTGGGCCTGGGCCCCGGCACCCTGGACGCCTTCGCCCGCCGCAGCGGCCGCCCCGACTGGCGTGCGGCCGCCGCCTTCCTCGCCGAGTACCTCGATGTCATGGACCTCCAAGGCGTGCTCGACTACGCCGAACTCGTCCACCGCGCCGTCCTCCTCGCCCGCCGCCCCGAGGTCGCCGCACAGCTCGCCGCCCAGTACGACGCCGTCTTCGTCGACGAGTACCAGGACACCGACCCGGCACAGGTCAGGCTGCTGCACGCCCTCGCCGGCGACGGCCGCACCCTCGTCGCCTTCGGCGACCCCGACCAGTCGATCTACGCCTTCCGGGGCGCGGACGTGAACGGCATCCTCGAGTTCCCGCGTGACTTCCCGCGCGCGGACGGCCGTCCCGCGCCCGTGGAGGTCCTGCGCACCTCCCGCCGCTCCGGCGCCGCGCTGCTGGCCGCGACCCGGCTGCTGACCCAGCGCATGCCGCTGACCCGCCTTCCGGCCGACAAGGTGCGCGCCCACCGGGAGCTCACTGCGGTACGCGACGGTGGACGCGTCGAGGTGTACACGTACCCGACCCCCGGCACCGAGCTGGACAACGTCGCCGACATCCTCCGCAGGGCCCACCTGGAGGACGGTGTGCCCTGGGGCGAGATGGCCGTCCTGGTGCGCGCGGGCGCCCGTACCATCCCGACGGTCCGCCGTGCGCTCACCGCGGCCGGAGTCCCCCTGGACATCGACGGTGACGACCTGCCCCTGCGGCACGAACCCGCGGTGGCGCCGCTGCTGACGGCACTGCGGGCGGTGGCCGCGGCGGAGGCGGCACGCACCGACGAGGCGTTCGGCGACCCTGCCGCCGAGGAACCGGAACCGGACACCTGCTGGCTCGACACCGAGACCGCCCTCACTCTGCTCGCCTCCCCCCTCGCGGGCATGGACGCCGCCGATCTGCGCCGCCTCGGACGGGCCCTGCGCGACGAGGAGCGGGCCGCCGGCAACCCCCTGCCACCGCCCTCGGACGAGCTGCTCGCGCGGGCCCTGGCCGAACCGGAGCGGCTGGCCGTCCACGACCCCGGGTACGCGCGGGGTGCTCAGCGGCTCGGAGCGCTGCTCAGGAAGGCCCGTGAGCGCCTCGCCGGCGGAGGCACGGCCGAGGAGGCGCTGTGGGACCTGTGGGAGGGCACGCCGTGGCCCACGCGTCTGGAGCGAGCCGCCCGGCGCGGCGGCGCCGCCGGACGCAACGCCGACCGGGACCTGGACGCCGTCTGCGCGCTGTTCGCCACGGCCGCGCGCGCGGAGGAGCGCACCGGCGGCCGCGGTGCCCTGAACTTCCTGGAGGAGATCGACGCCGAGGACATCGCCGCCGACACGCTCACCCGGCGTGCCGTACGCCCCGACGCCGTCCGCCTGATGACCGCGCACCGCTCCAAGGGCCTTCAGTGGCGCCTGGTCGTCGTAGCGGGCGTCCAGGAGGGACTGTGGCCCGACCTGCGTCGCCGCGGCTCCCTGCTGGAGGCCGACCGCATCGGCCGCGACGGCCTCGCCGAACCGCTCACCCCGGGCGCGCTGCTCGCCGAGGAGCGCCGGCTGTTCTACGTGGCCGCCACCCGCGCGCGGGAGCGCCTTGTCGTCACCGCCGTGAAGGCGCCCGCGGACGACGGCGACCAGCCCTCCCGCTTCCTGCTCGAACTCGGCGTCGAACCCAGGGATGTCACGGGCCGTCCGCGCCGCCCTCTGGCCGTCGCCTCCCTCGTCGCCGAACTGCGCGCCACGACGGTCGACCCGCGCGTGTCCGACACCCTCCGGGAGGCCGCCGCCCGCCGCCTGGCCCGCCTCGCCGCCCTCGCCGACGAGGACGGCCGCCCGCTGGTGCCGTCCGCCCACCCCTACCGGTGGTGGGGCATGTTCGAACCGACCGAGAGCAAGGTGCCGCTGCGCGACCGCGACCAGCCCGTCGTGCTCTCCGGCAGCGCCCTCGACCAGCTCGCCAACACCTGCGCCCTGCAGTGGTTCCTGGGCCGCGAGGTCAAGGCCGACGCGCCCGCGACGGTCGCCCAGGGCTTCGGCAACGTGGTGCACGTCCTCGCCGACGAGGTCGCCTCCGGACACACCCCGGCCGACCTCGACGTCCTCATGGAACGCCTCGACTCCGTGTGGAACGCGCTCGCGTTCGACGCGCCGTGGAAGTCGGCGCAGGAGAAGCACAACGCGCGCGTGGCGCTCGAACGCTTCCTGAAGTGGCACGTCATGGACCGCACCGGGCGCACGCCGGTCGCCAGCGAGCACGACTTCGACGTCACCCTCGAAGCCGGTGACTACGAGGTGCGCATCCGCGGCTCCATGGACCGCGTCGAGGCGGACGCCGAGGGCCGTGCCTACGTCGTCGACTTCAAGACCGGCAAACACGCGCCCACCGCGAAGGACGTGGAGCACCACCCCCAGCTCGCCGTCTACCAACTCGCCGTCCGCGAGGGTGCGGTCGACGACGCCTTCGACGGCGTGCGCCCCGAACCGGGCGGCGCCGAACTCGTCCAGCTGCGTCAGGGCGCCGCCCGGCGGGACGGCGGCGAGACCCTGCCCAAGGTGCAGGCTCAGGAGCCGCTGGAGGGTGCGTGGGTCGGCGACCTGCTGGCCACGGCCGCCGGCAAGGTCCTCGACGAACGGTTCACGCCGAGCGCCGGCCAGCACTGCACGCACTGCGCGTTCCGGGCGTCGTGCAGCGCGCAGCCCGAAGGACGGCACGTGGTGGAGTGAGCGCACTGGTGTGATCCGTTCCACCACACGTGCTGACCTGTGCTTCTCCGGGCCCTGAGGGACGATGCGGCCTCCGCTGTCAGTGGCCGCCGCTAGCCTCTCCGACATGCCCGCCCGTATCACCGATCCCGATCAGCTCAAGGAGCTCCTCGGCATCCCGTTCACCCCGGAGCAGACGGCCTGCATCATCGCGCCGCCCGCCCCGCAGGTGATCGTGGCCGGCGCCGGCTCGGGCAAGACCACGGTGATGGCGGCTCGGGTGGTGTGGCTGGTCGGCACCGGCCAGGTCGCCCCCGAGCAGGTGCTCGGCCTCACCTTCACCAACAAGGCCGCCGGGGAACTCGCCGAACGCGTCCGCAAGGCACTGATCAAGGCGGGTGTCACCGACCCCGACGTCATCGACCCGGACAACCCGCCGGGCGAGCCGGTGATCTCGACGTACCACGCCTTCGCCGGCCGCCTGTTGACCGACCACGGCCTGCGCATCGGGCTGGAGCCGACCTCCCGACTGCTCGCCGACGCCACCCGCTACCAGCTCGCCGCGCGCGTGCTGCGCGAAGCCCCGGGCCCCTACCCGGCGCTGACCCGCTCCTTCGCCGACCTGGTCAGCGACCTCCTCGCCCTCGACGCCGAGCTCGCCGAACACCTCGTACGGCCGGAGGATCTGCGCGCGTACGACGCCGAGCTGCTGCGCACCCTGGAGGGCGCCAAGCTCACCAACGCGGACCTGCGCAAGGTCCCCGAGGCGGCCGCCGCCCGCCGCGAACTCGCCGACCTGGTGGTCCGCTACCGCGCCGCCAAACGGGAACGCGACCTGCTCGACTTCGGCGACCAGATCGCCCTGTCCGCCCAACTCGCCCAGATTCCCGAAGTGGGCCCGATCCTGCGCGACGAGTTCCGGGTGGTGCTCCTCGACGAGTACCAGGACACCTCCGTGGCCCAGCGCATCCTGCTCGCGGGCCTGTTCGGCGCCGGCACCGGCCACCCGGTCACCGCCGTCGGCGACCCCTGCCAGGCCATCTACGGCTGGCGCGGCGCCTCCGTCGCCAACCTCGACGACTTCCCCGAGCACTTCGCCCACCCTGACGGCCGCCCCGCCACCCGTCAGGCGCTCAGCGAGAACCGCCGCAGCGGCGGCCGCCTCCTCGACCTCGCCAACGGCCTCGCGGAGCCCCTGCGCGCCATGCACGCGGGCGTTGAGGCCCTCCGCCCGGCCCCCGGCGCCGAACGCGACGGCACGGTCCGCTGCGCCCTGCTGCCCACCCACGCCGAGGAGATCGGCTGGATCGCCGACTCGATCGCCCACCTCGTGAACACCGGCAAGGCGCCCGGCGAGATCGCGGTCCTGTGCCGTACGGCCACCGACTTCGCCGAGATCCAAGGCGCGCTCGTGGCCCGGGACGTCCCCGTCGAGGTCGTCGGCCTGTCCGGGCTGCTGCACCTGCCCGAGATCGCCGACCTGGTCGCTGTCTGCGAGGTCCTCCAGGACCCCGGCGCCAACGCCTCCCTCGTCCGGCTGTTGACCGGCCCCCGTTGGCGCATCGGCCCGCGCGACCTCGCCCTCCTGGGGCGGCGCGCCCGGCTCCTGGTGTCCCACGCGCGCGTGGACGGCGACGACGACCCGGACCGCCGGCTCGCCGAGGCCGTCGAAGGAGTCGACCCGTCGGAGGTGATATCGCTCGCGGACGCCCTCGACACGTTCCTGGAGACCCCGTTCGACGGGGACGGGGACGACGACGGGCTGCCCTTCTCCCCGGACGCCCGCGTGCGGTTCGCGCGCCTTGCCACCGAACTGCGCGACCTGCGCCGCTCCCTGGCCGACCCCCTGATGGACGTTCTGCACCGCGTCCTCGCCGTCACCGGCCTGGAGGTCGAACTCTCGGCATCCCCGCACGCGTTGGCCGCCCGCCGCCGCGAGACCCTGTCGAACTTCCTCGACGTCGCCGCCTCGTTCGCCGCCGGCGACAACGAAGCGAGCCTGCTGGCCTTCCTGGGATTCCTGCGCACCGCCGCCCAGTACGAGAAAGGCCTCGACAACGCCCTGCCCGGCGGCGAGAACACCGTCAAGGTCCTCACCGCGCACAAGTCCAAGGGCCTGGAATGGGACGTGGTCGCCGTCCCCGGACTGGTCACCGGCACCTTCCCCAGCAGCCAGGGCCGCGAGAAGTGGACCTCCCAGGGCAAGGTGCTGCCGCACGAACTGCGCGGCGACGCCGCCACCCTGCCCGACGTCGCCTCCTGGAACCCCCGGGGCCTGAAGGCCTTCCAGGAGGCCATGAAGGAACACCAGCACACCGAGGAACTCCGCCTCGGCTACGTCACGTTCACCCGCCCCCGCTCCCTCCTCCTCGGCTCCGGCCACTGGTGGGGCCCCACCCAGAAGAAGCCACGCGGCCCGTCCGGTTTCCTGCAGGCCCTCTACGAGCACTGCGCCGCCGGGTACGGCGACATCGAGGCCTGGGCGGAGGAGCCCGCCGAGGACGAGGAAAACCCCGTCCTGCACAGGGAGTCCGCCGACCAGGTGTGGCCACTGCCCCTGGACGAAAGGGCCCTGGCCCGGCGCCGGGCGGCCGCCGAGACCGTCCTGGCCCACCTGGAGCACCTCGCCGCCCACCCGGCGGCCACCCACGACCCGGAAACCTACGACGACCCGGACTGGCCGGCCCCGCCGGAGGAAGAGCCCTTCCCCGAGGACATCCCCTACGAGGACGCCCGCTACGAGGAGGGCCCCTTCCCCGACGAGGACCCGTTCGTCGAGGACGACCCCTTCACGGAGGACGACCCGGCCGCCTGGAACGGCTGGACCCCGGACCGCCCGACCGTCCCGCACCAGGCAGCAGCTCCGGACAGCGGACCGGACACCACGGAACACCCGCGCCCGGAATCCGCGCGCCTCACAGAACCCCCCCACACAGCACCCGCACGCCCCCACTCCGAGCCCGCACGCCCCCACCCCACCGAGCCCGGGCACGCGCCCCTCACCCCGGAGGAGGCCCGCACCATCGCCTCCTGGGACCGCGACCTCGATGCCCTCACCGGCGAACTCCTGCGCGCCCGGCACAGCGTCACCGACGTCCCCCTGCCCGCGTCGCTCACCGCCTCCCAGCTGATGCGCCTGGCCGCCGACCCGGACGGCCTCGCACAGGAACTGGCCCGCCCCATGCCCAGCCCGCCGCAGCCCGCCGCCCGCCGCGGCACCCGCTTCCACGCCTGGGTCGAGTCCCGCTTCGAGGCGCTCACCCTGCCCATGCTGGAGCCGGAGGAATTGCCCGGAAGCGACGCCGAGATCGCCGACGAACACGACCTGGAAGCCCTCAAGGACGCCTTCGAGCGCACCGACTACGCCCAGCGCACGCCCTACCGCGTGGAGACCCCCTTCCAGCTCGCGATCGCCGGCCGCGTGGTCCGCGGCCGCATCGACGCCGTCTACAAGGAGGGCGACGGCGAGGCAGCGACGTACGAGATCGTCGACTGGAAGACCAGCCGCACCCGCACCGCCGACCCGCTCCAGCTCGCGGTGTACCGACTCGCCTGGGCCGAGCAGCAGGGCGTCCCCCTGGAGTCGGTCACCGCCACCTTCCTGTACGTACGCGGCGGCGAGGTCGTACGACCGGACGACCTGCCGGACCGGGCGGCACTGGAACGGCTCCTCCTGGAAGACCCGGGACAGGAGGAGCCCGGGGGGTGAGAAACCGCACGACGAGGATGTCAGTGCGGGCCGATAGGCTCGTGACCATGAGCCAGCCCGTTGACAGTGCCGTCAGCGCCGTCCGTACGTACATCGAGCAGCACCGCGCCGTCTTCCTCGACGACCTGGCCGAGTGGCTGCGCATCCCGTCCGTGTCGGCCCAGCCCGACCACGCGCCCGACGTACGCCGCAGCGCCGACTGGCTCGCCGCCAAGCTGAAGGAGACCGGCTTCCCGACCACCGAGGTCTGGGAGACACCGGGCGCCCCGGCCGTCTTCGCCGAGTGGCCCTCCGCCGATCCCGCGGCGCCCACCGTCCTGGTCTACGGCCATCACGACGTACAGCCCGCCGCCCGCGAGGACGGCTGGGACAGCGAGCCCTTCGAGCCCGTCGTCCGCGACAACCGCCTCTACGCGCGCGGGGCGGCCGACGACAAGGGCCAGGTGTTCTTCCACACACTCGGTGTCCGCGCCCATCTCGCCGCCACCGGCCGCACCGCCCCCGCCGTCCACCTCAAGCTGCTCATCGAGGGCGAGGAGGAGTCCGGCTCCCCGCACTTTCGAGCGCTCGTCGAGGAGCACACGGACCGGCTCGCCGCCGACGCCGTGATCGTCTCCGACACCAGCATGTGGTCCGAGGACACCCCCACGGTGTGCACCGGCATGCGCGGCCTCGCCGAGTGCGAGATCCATCTGCACGGCCCCGACCAGGACATCCACTCAGGCGCCTTCGGCGGCGCCGTCCCCAACCCGGCCACCGCCGCCGCCCGCCTCGTCGCCGCCCTGCACGACGAGCACGCGCGCGTGACGGTCCCCGGCTTCTACGACGGCATCGTCGAACTCACCGACCGCGAACGCGAACTCTTCGCCGAGCTGCCCTTCGACGAGCGGCAGTGGCTGCACACCGCCAAGTCGTACGCCACCCACGGCGAGGCCGGACACACCACCCTGGAGCGCGTCTGGGCCCGCCCCACCGCCGAGGTCAACGGCATCGGCGGCGGCTACCAGGGCCCCGGCAGCAAGACGATCATCCCGTCCTCCGCGATGGTGAAGCTCTCCTTCCGGCTGGTCGCGGGCCAGGACCCCGACCGCATCGAGAAGATCGTCCGCGCCTGGGCCAAGGAACAGCTGCCCGCCGGGATCCGCAGCGAGATCACGTTCCTCGCCGCCACGCGCCCGTGCCTGACACCGCTCGACCACCCGGCCCTGCAGTCCGTCGTGCGCGCCATGGGCCGCGCCTTCGAACAGCCCGTCCGCTTCACCCGCGAAGGAGGCTCGGGACCGGCCGCCGACCTCCAGGACGTCCTCGGCGCCCCCGTGCTCTTCCTCGGCATCTCCGTCCCGTCCGACGGCTGGCACGCCCCGAACGAGAAGGTCGAACTCGATCTGCTCCTCAAGGGCGTCGAGACCAGCGCGTACCTCTGGGGCGACCTCGCGGAGCACTGGAGCCATGTGCCCTGACCGTCACGAGTCGTCCGGACCGGCATCGCGCACGCGGCACACTGGAAGAGCTGTCCCGTAGCCCCGCCCCGCCGGACCCGGCCGCCTCCCGCCGTACGTCCCGCTGAACCGCCCGCGAAACACCCTTTCCACCGGGGGAGTTGGAAGCACCCGTGACCACCTGGACCGACCACACCGCCGACCGCCCCATCGCGCTCACCGCCCCGAGCGGCATCGACCGCGCCGCCCATCACCGGCTCGACGAGGCCTGGCTCGCTGCGGCGTGGAGCCACCCCACGACCCGCTGCTTCGTGGTCTCCGACGGCCAGGTCCTCATCGACGAGACGGCCGACGGCCACACCGAACTCGTCATGACCCCGTCCTTCGAGGCGCCCCTCACCGAGGCGCACCGCTACTTCCTCGGCATCGACGAGGAAGGCGTGCGCTACTTCGCCCTCCAGAAGGACGCACTCCCCGGCCGTATCGACCAGTCCGCGCGCCCCGCCGGCCTGCGCGAGGCCGGTCTGCTCCTGTCGCCCCGGGACGTGGGCCTGATGGTGCACGCCGTCGGCCTGGAGAACTGGCAGCGCACGCACCGCTTCTGCTCCCGCTGCGGCGAACGCACCGTCATCGCCGCCGCCGGTCACATCCGCCGCTGCCCGGCCTGCGGCGCCGAGCACTACCCGCGCACCGACCCCGCCGTGATCATGGCTGTCACGGACGAGGACGACCGCATCCTGCTGGGCCGCCAGGTCCACTGGCCCGAAGGCCGTTTCTCGACGCTCGCCGGTTTCGTCGAGCCCGGCGAGTCCATCGAGCAGTCGGTGCGCCGCGAGGTCTTCGAGGAAGCCGGCATCGTCATCGGTCCGGTCGAGTACGTCGCCAGCCAGCCCTGGCCCTTCCCCTCCAGCCTCATGCTGGGCTTCATGGCCCGCGCCATCTCGACCGACATCAACGTCGACGGCGATGAGATCCACGAGGCCCGCTGGTTCTCCCGCGACGAACTGGGTGCCGCCTTCGAGTCCGGCGAGGTGCTCCCGCCGTACGGCATCTCCATCGCGGCCCGCCTGATCGAACTCTGGTACGGCAAGCCACTGCCGACGAGGAGCTTCATCTGAGGCGACCGAGGGTGAGGCGGCCCGGCGCGCGCATGACCGACCCGTACTGGAGCCACAACACCCACTACCACCGCGCAGTCCTCGACGCGGTGCCGGACGGCTGTGACGCGGCTGTGGACGTCGGCTGCGGCGACGGCCTGCTCGCGCGCAAGCTCGCCGCGAGGGCCGTATCGGTGACGGGCGTGGACCGCTCGCCGGAGATGGTCCGGCAAGCGAGCGAGAACGTACCCGCGAACGTCACCTTCCTGGAGGCGGACTACCTCGACAGCACCTCGCTCCCCGAGGGCGGGTACGACTTCGTCAGCGCGGTCGCCGTCGTCCACCACACGCGGTTCCAGGACGCGGTCGGACGGCTGGTGCGGCTGCTCGCGCCGGGCGGGCGTCTGGTGATCGTCGGGCTGGCGAGCAACCGGACCGCCCTGGACTGGGTGATCAGCGCATGCGGTGTGCCGGCGAACCGCCTCTACCAGTCACGCCGGGACGAGGGCGGCCCGGTCGGTATGCCCATCGAGGACACGACGATGTCCTGGGGCGAGGTCCGGCAGGCCGCGCACGCTCTCCTGCCCGGCTGCCGCTTCCGGCGCAGACTCCTGTGGCGCTACACGCTGGTGTGGGACAAGCCACAGGAAGGCGGCCCCTGAAGTACCAGGGACCGCCTTCCGGAACGCGTCCGCGAAGCGCTACGCGCCGATCTTCTGCCTGACCTGGGCCAGCGAAGGGTTCGTGAGCGTCGAACCGTCCGGGAACAGTACGGTCGGCACGGTCTGTAGACTTCCCTCCTGCTTGTGGCGGCCAGGGAGGGTCGCCCATGTCTTGGGGAGGGGCAAGGGTGAGCGACAAGCCCAGGGCGCTTGGCGTGGTCCGTCTGTCTGTAGGCAACGAGAACCAGACCGGCGAGGAAACGCAGCGGACCCGCATCAGCAAGCGGGCCGATGCCGAGGAAATGGAGCTGGTCGACTTTGCCATCGACATCGACGTGTCGGCGTCCATCTCGCCGTGGGTGCGCCCATCCCTGGGGGACTGGCTCAACAACAAGAAGGACCAGTTCGACCACATCATCATCCTGAAGATCGACCGCATCGCGCGGTCGGTCCGCCACCTCTCGGACATCATCGAGTGGTGCGAGGCGAACGGTAAGGGCCTCATCTCCTGCGAGGAGGGATTCGACCTCTCGAAGCCGTGGGGCAAGACCATCGCCAAGATCCTGGCCGTGGTGGCAGAGGCCGAGCTGGACGCCATCAAGGCCCGGAACAAGGCTTCCCGGGAGACCATGCGGAAGACCGGCCGCTGGCCGGGTGGCCTTGTCCCGTTCGGACGTAGAGCAGTGAAGGGCGACGCAGGCTTCACTCTGGAACTCGACCCCGAGTACGGCCCGACGCTGATCGAGATGATCCGGCGCTTCATCGAGAAGCCGAGCTTCTCGGCCGTCGCCGACTGGCTGAACGAGCAAGGTGTGCCCACGGCTCAGGACCTCGCCCGCATCCGCGCGGCGGCAGGCGAGAGCACGACTCGGCTGGCGGACCCGAAGCCTCGGGGAGCCAGGTGGACGCCGACCACAGTGCAAGCCGTACTGATCAGCCGCTCCCTGCTCGGGGAGTACGTACGCGCCAGTGGCGCCGTAGCCCGCAACGACGACGGCACACCCGTCATGCGCTCTGAGCCGGTACTGAACGAGGAGGAGTGGACGAAGCTGTCGGAAGCCGTCGCCTCGGTCAAGTACAAGAAGCAGAAGGGCTCTACGTCGCCGACGGTGGGCGTGACGTTCTGCCTGTTGTGCGGAAGTGCCCTCTACTTCGTGAAGGGCGACCCGGCCAAGGGCAAGCGTGAGCGATACCGCTGTCACGGCAACAAGAGCAAGGGCATCCAGGCATGCCCGAAGCAGAGGTTCTGGGCCGAAGACCTGTATCCCTGGCTGGAGTCGACCCTGCTGGGCGAGATCGGTCACTTGGAACGGATGGAGTCGAAGACGACCATCGACGACAGCCGTGCGGCGAAGCTCGCCGTGATCGACGGCAAGATGAACCAGCTCCTGAAGAAACTCCAGCAGGACGAGCTCAGCGCCGTCGCGTACGCCTCGCAAGTCGCCAGCCTTGCCCAGGACCGAGAGAAGGTCACCAACCAGGAGGGGCCGAAGCCGGTGACCGTGTGGACGGGTACGGGCGAGAGCTACGCGGAGTGGTGGGAGCGGTCGAGTGTCGACGAACGGCGTGAATGGCTGAAGAAGCACAAGGTCAAGGCGTACTTCGGACATGACGTACTGGCCGTCGATCCCGGCGACCTGATCGAGAACATCAAGCAGCAGGGCATCACGTACTGGGATGTGCCCTCCAGGTTTTCTCAGGTGCTCTCACCGATCACGCCGATCTCTTTGCCGGGAAAGCCGTACGAGAAGCCGAAGCCGCTTACGGGTGTGGAGTGGGAGATTGTCAGCCGCTGGGAGGACTTCGAAGCGGAACGGGCAGCGCAGCGGGCGAATGACCATGAGGAAGCCCAGGGAGCAGGGGAAGCCACGGTGGTTCCGGCGTCCGCCTGATGCAGGATGAGCAAGCGAGGAAGGCTCCCGACTTGGGGGCCTTCTGTCGTTCCAAGTTCAGAAGGGCGGCGGTTCGTGTTCTGCCTCGCGGAGCCGATTGGCCGAGTTGTCGTAGTCGAAGTCGGCTGGCAGGGGAGCTGTGGACGACTCGCCGAACCACTTCCGGCGGCGCTGCTCTTGCTTGACCGTCGCCAGGTCTACGAAGGACAAGGAGGGGGCCGAAGGCCCCCAAGGGAGCCAGCGCCTTCGTCTTCCTGCTGGGGGCCGCTCACGCGGCCCGCCTTGCCGGCTGCTTGCGCTCTTCGTCTTCGCTCTGTCGGCCCCCTGTCAGGGGCCGCTCTTCGCCTACCGGATTGCAGCCGTTCAGGGTCAGGGATCACGTAACCCTGCACCACGAAGTCCTTGCCGTCGTCCGTACCCCTCAGCGTGGGACACGTGCCGTTCTTGCACTCCGGGTCTCCCGACAGCTTCCGCAACGGTGCACCCCCGTCTTCCCCCCTCACGTCGACAGGCCTTGTCACGTTCGATGCTTTCGACCGGCGGACAGCAAGGTCAACATGCCCGGCTTTCCAGAACGGGAAAGTCGCACACTTGGCGTCCGGCATCGGTGTGGTCCCGGTGGTCCTCGGCAGGTATGAGGGGGATCAGCGCCCGCGCACCTCAGTCCAGCAGCGCGACAGTGAACGTCTCGCGGTGGTCGGTGAGCCAGGCCTGTATGCGGTCCCAGCCTTCCCATCCGCCACGGCCGGCCAGCGCTTGGCGGTAGACAGGATCACCGTCAGCCACGCGGCGGGCGACGAAGGCCCGGCAGATCTCCGTGGCCTGTTCGATCACGCCGGGCAATTCGGCGCGCTCTCCCCCCGAGAGGCCGTAGCCATCAGCGAGGATCCGCAGTCGTGCAGGCGCATCCAATCCGGCGGGATACAGGGCAGCTGCGGATACCGGATCAAGCATGGGAACCCAGTAGCGGGCGGCCATGGCTACGTCCCAGAGAGGACGGCCCGGAGCCGCCAGGTCGAAATCAATCAAGGCGGCGGCACGACCGTCGCGGAAGACGACGTTTTCCGGGCACACGTCGTTGTGGCACAACATCGTTCCTCCCTCCGGGTCGGCGAGGTCCTGGGACCACTCGACGTCTGTGTCGACCGCGATGGTCGCGCTGGCCTCATGAAGGCGGCGCAGCAGGATCCCCACCGATTCGAGAGCGGTTGTCGTCTGCACCCAGGGCGGGAACGGCGGCAGAGCCACGTTGCCAGGAACGAAGGTCAGCTGCTCACGACCGTCAGCAGTCAGACCCACGGGAGTCGGAGCCGCGTGGAAGCCGTGCTCTTTCAGCACGAGGAGGTGGGCATGGAGGGCGTGTGCGTTGTGCGGTGCCGGGCGTTCCACCAACGCACCCCGGCGGAAGGCCGCCCCCGCGTTCACCATGCCTCCGACCAGCGCCTCGCAGTCCGCCTCGTCCTCGGTCGTCATGTCGATCACCTACCGCCGAGCCGCCTCGTACAGGGTGGGCATACAAAACCCCCGATCCGGCGCCAGGCCGGTCGGGGGTCGTGTGCGTCATCTGGGTCAGGCGCCGAGCGCCTGCTTCACCTGGGCAAGGCTCGGGTTCGTCATGACGACCTCAGAGCCCCCCTGGGCGGGAACTACCAGAACCGTCGGAACTGTCTGGTTTCCGCCGTTCGCCTTCTCGACGAACGCGGCGGACGCCGGGTCCTGCTCGATGTTGATCTCCTCGTACGCGATGCCTTCGCGGTCCATCTGGCTCTTCAGCCGACGGCAGTAGCCGCACCACGTGGTGCTGTACATCGTCACAGTGCCCGGCATGTTTTCGCGCTCCTTCGGCGGCTCGGGGATACGTGCTCGCAGTGGTGCAACGTACTTGAAAGGGCCACCATTCCCGTCGGTGTGGTCAACCCGGAGTGACCCTCGCCGCACGGTCCGGAGATGCCGCCTGCCGCATTAGTACGACTGCGAGTGCCTGCCTGTGGACAACCGGCTCACCTGTCTCCGGCGACCTGGCAGCATGGCCGTGTGACAGCAGCAACGCATTCCCCCCTCTTCCCGCAGACACCGGACTCGGCCGACGCGGTGCTCGAAGGGCTCGACCCCGAGCAGCGCGAAGTGGCCACGGCACTGCACGGGCCGGTGTGCGTGCTGGCGGGTGCCGGCACGGGCAAGACGCGGGCGATCACCCACCGCATCGCCTATGGCGTGCGCGCGGGCATTCTCCAGCCGTCCAGCGTGCTGGCCGTCACCTTCACCAACCGTGCCGCCGGTGAGATGCGCGGCCGGCTCCGGCAGCTCGGCGCGGGCGGCGTCCAGGCCCGCACCTTCCACTCCGCCGCCCTGCGCCAGCTCCAGTACTTCTGGCCGAAGGCGGTCGGCGGCTCCATGCCCCGGCTCGTCGACCGCAAGATCCAGCTCGTCGCCGACGCGGCCGCCGCCTGCCGCATCCGCCTCGACCGGGGCGAGCTCAGGGACGTCACCGGCGAGATCGAATGGTCCAAGGTCACCCAGACCGTCCCCGCCGACTACCCGCTCGCCGCCGCCAAGGCCGGCCGTGAGGCCCCCCGCGACCCGGCCGAGATCGCCCAGCTCTACTCCGCGTACGAGGACCTCAAGCGCAATCGTGGGGTCATCGACTTCGAGGACGTTCTGCTGCTGACCGTCGCCGTCCTCCAGGACCGGCACGACGTCGCCGACCAGGTCCGCTCCCAGTACCAGCACTTCGTGGTCGACGAGTACCAGGACGTGAGCCCTCTCCAGCAGCGCCTGCTGGAGCTGTGGCTGGGCGACCGGGACAACCTGTGCGTGGTCGGCGACGCCAGCCAGACGATCTACTCGTTCACGGGAGCAACTCCCGACCATCTGCTCGACTTCCGCATCCGCCACCCCGGGGCCACCGTCGTCAAGCTGGTCCGCGACTACCGCTCCACACCCCAGGTCGTCCATCTCGCCAACGGCCTGCTCGCCCAGGCCCGCGGCCGCGCCGCGGACCACCGACTCGAGCTGGTCTCCCAGCGCGCCCCCGGCCCCGAGCCCGTCTACGCCGAATACGCCGACGAGCCCGCCGAGGCCGAGGGCGCCGCCCGCCGCATCCGCGAACTCATGGACGCCGGTGTACGGGCCAGCGAGATCGCCGTCCTGTTCCGCACCAACTCCCAGTCCGAGACCTACGAACAGGCCCTCGCCGACGCCGGAGTGCCCTACCAGCTGCGCGGCGCCGAACGGTTCTTCGACCGACCGGAAGTCCGCAAGGCAGGAATCGCCCTGCGCGGTGCGGCCCGCTTCGGCGGCAACGACTCCCTCCTCGATGACGCCGTCGACCTGCCCTCCCAGGTACGCGCCGTACTTTCCGGCGAAGGCTGGACCACCGAGCCCCCGGCCGGTTCCGGTGCCGTCAGAGAGCGTTGGGAGTCCCTGGCGGCACTGGTGAACCTCGCGCAGGACTTCGCCGCCGCCCGCCCCGGCGCCACCCTCGGTGACCTCGTCGCCGAACTCGACGAGAGGGCGGGCGCCCAGCACGCCCCGACGGTGGAGGGCGTCACCCTCGCCTCCCTGCACTCGGCCAAGGGCCTGGAGTGGGACGTCGTCTTCCTGGTCGGCGTAGCGGAGGGCATGATGCCGATCACCTACGCAAAGACCGACGAGCAGATAGAGGAGGAACGCCGCCTCCTCTATGTCGGTGTCACCCGGGCCAGGGAACACCTCCATGTCTCCTGGGCGCTCTCCCGTTCACCCGGCGGCCGTCCCAGCCGCCGTCCCAGCCGCTTCCTCGACGGACTGCGCCCCGGCTCGGCCGCCGCCGGCGCCGGACGGGCCGCGGCGGGCGGATCCGGCGGCGTCGAGCGGGGCTTCACGAGCAGACCGGGCGCCGCTCCTCGACGGCGGCAGCGCACTCCGGCCCGCTGCCGGGTGTGTGGACGCACGCTCACCGACGCGGGTGAGATGAAGCTGATGCGCTGCGAGGACTGCCCGTCCGACATGGACGAGGGCCTCTACGAGCGGCTGCGCGAGTGGCGTGCGGTGCAGGCGCAGCGCAGCGGACAGCCCGCCTTCTGTGTGTTCACCGACAAGACCCTGATGGCGATCGCCGAGGCGGCCCCGGACGACGAGGGGGAACTGGCGCGCATCCCCGGGGTCGGCATGCGCAAGCTCACCCGCTACGGAGCCGATGTCCTCGCCATCTGCGCAGGCCAGGACGCCGGGGAAGAAGAAGGCGCGAACTGATCCGAAGTCGTCGGAAAAATAGTTTGCGCATGCCCCAGCAATCCCCATAGGTTCTTAGCCACGGGGACGGAGGCCTTCTCGAAGGCCCCGATTCCGTGCTGTACTTGCATATCCGTCGGACTGGTTCACCCCGGTCCCGTAGACGCCGAGAGGAGGCGATTCCAGTGATCAGCATCATCAGCAGCTCCACCAGCACCGTCAAAATGACCGATCGCTCGGTCGTCTCCACGTGCATGCTCGGCGCCTCGATCCCGGGCACCGGTCTGTCCGGCATTCGTGCCGCGCGTCCGGCGTCCTCCGTGTCTCTGGCGGGTCTTCCCGTCCTGGCGCGCAATGAGCGACCGACCAAGGCACTGGAAGCAGTAGCGGCACAGGCGCAGGCCTATGCCTTTACGGCGGCCGGTGCCGGTAGCCGGAAGCAGACGCAGCACCACCTGATGTGGGCCTTCCGTGGGCCAGAACCCTGGAGTGATCCAGCCTGATCGACGATCAGGCCGGCGCCTTCAGGGCCGCGGAACCCCACCCGGGATCCGCGGCCCATTTGTTTGTCCCCGAACGGGGACGGCGGAGCGAAGGGGCCTCGGGACAAGAAAAGACTCCGGTACCAGCCGCAACCCGGTCCAACAGGACCGGAACGACAGACGAGGAAGACGAACCGTGCAACTAGAAGCGCACGCCCCGTCCGTACCGCCTTCCGAAACGATCCCCCCGCCCGGCCTCACGGAGGACTCCACCTTGATTCCGCTCACCGCGCTCACCGCGCTCGACGACGCCATCGAGAACCTCGGCGTGCCCGTCCCCTGCCGCTCGTACGACCCGGAGGTCTTCTTCGCCGAGTCGCCGGCGGACGTCGAGTACGCCAAGTCCCTCTGCCGCACCTGCCCGCTGGTCGAGGCCTGCCTCGCCGGCGCCAAGGAGCGGCGTGAGCCCTGGGGTGTCTGGGGTGGCGAGCTGTTCGTGCAGGGTGTCGTCGTTGCCCGGAAGCGGCCGCGTGGTCGCCCGCGCAAGAACCCGGTCACGGCATGAACACCGCAGGAACGATCGACCGCCCCCTCACGCTCGACCCCCAGAAGCAGGCCCCGATGAAGCCGTCTACCAACGAACCCGCAGGCGCGATGCCTGAAGACCTCACCAAGAGCGGTGCGATGGACTCGCGCCAGAACAGGACCCGAGAGATGCAACTCATCCCAGAAGCCCTGGCTCGTGCGCATATGCACGAACTTCTGCACGAGGCCGAGCGGGACCGACAGGCCGCGCGCCTGGCGGCCGCCCGCCGGATGCAGCGCCGGGCCGAGCGCGCCTCGCTGCGCGCCCGCCGTGCGCTCGCCATGGCCGTCATGCAGTGACCTTGGACACCTGAAGCGGTGGCCTCCCTGCCCGGGGAGGCGGAGCTCTCCTCGCGGGGGCCGGTCCGACCGAACGGACCGGCCCCCGCGGTGCGTTGTGTCCGCTGATCGCGGGCCGCGGCGATATCGTCGCCGGGTGACGAGTCTTTCCGGAGACAGCGACCACGGCGGTTCCGCCAGGCAGCCCCAGCCGCTCGTGTGCGCCCGCTGCGGCGCACGTGCCGAGGGGGCGCAGCCCACCTGGACCTGCTCCGTGGAGAACGGCGCTCGCCACTACTTCTGCGACCGCTGCTCCCGGGAGAACCTCAGAGCGATCGAGGGACGGTTGGACTCGGCCTGGTGGTGAGCCGGCCGAGGGACCTCATGCCTCCGCAGCCGACTCTCCCTCGTCCACGATCTCCACGTTCTTCTCCGGGACGAACCCCGGCAGCCACTCCTCCAGTTCCTCCCGCAGACGAACCGTCGAACCCAGCTGACACAGGACGCCGATGGTGCTCAAGGTCACCCGGTGGATCAGAAGGTAGGCCGGGGGCAGGTTGAGCTGCTTGCCCAACTGGTAGGCGGGGGAGCGGGGGTCGCCGATGCGGGCTGCCTGGCTGCGCATCCAGCCGCGGGTGAAGGTGAACTCGTCGGCCTGGGCCGGTTCGATGATCGGCAGGAGGTAGTCGAGCACGGCATCGGGGTCGAGCTCTATGGATTCCTTGACGAAGCCCTCGGCACACAGGAGTTCGTAGACGGCCTCCGCCTCGCCGTCGATCGTCATGCGCAAGGACCTGCCGATCGTGGTCGGCAGGCCGCCCGGGAGGCGGTCGACCGTGCCGAAGTCCAGGACCCCCAGGCGCCAGTCCTCCTCGCCGTCGGGGCCGCCGGGCAGCAGACGGAAGTTGCCCGGGTGCGGATCGGCGTGCAGCAGACCGGTGCGGGCGGGCCCTGAGAAGAGGAAGCGGGCCAGCAGCTGACCGGCACGGTCGCGCTGCTCCTGCGTGCCATGGGCGATCACCTCCGACAGTGGCACGCCGTTCATCCACTCGGTGACCAGGACCTGTTCGCGCTGGTGGACCACGCCGGGCACCACCACGTCCGGATCGTCCGCGAACTCCTCGGCGTGGGCGCGCTGGGCCTGCGCCTCCAGGCCGTAGTCCAGCTCCTCCGAGACGCGGTCCCGGAGCTCCGCGATCAGCGGCTTGATGTCCACGCCGGGGACGAGGGGGCCCAACAGGCGGGCGAACCGGCTCAACTGATTGAGATCGGACAGCAGGGCCTCGCCGGCGCCCGGGTACTGCACTTTGACGGCCACCTCGCGGCCGTCGTGCCACACCCCCCGGTGTACCTGGCCGATCGAGGCGGCCGCCGAGGGCTTGTCCTCGAACTCAAGGAACAGCTCGTTCCAGTTCTCGCCGAGCCGTTCCGTCAGCACCGTGTGCACGGTGCGGGTCGGCATCGGGGGCGCCGCCTCCTGGAGCTTCGTCAGGGCAGCCCGGTAGGGGCCGGCGACCTCCTCCGGGAGCGCCGACTCGAACACCGACAGGGCCTGGCCGAACTTCATCGCGCCGCCCTTGAGCTCGCCGAGCACCTTGAACAGCTGATCCGCCGTGCGCTGTTGCAGCTCGCGGCCGACGAGTTCCGCGGACTCGCCCACGATCCGCTTGCCGAGTCCCCAGGTCGCCCGTCCGGCGAAACCGAGCGGAAGCGCGGCCAGCTTGGCGGTACGGGTAACCGCCTTCCGGGGAAGATCAGACATGCGCCCTCCAGGTCCCAGCCAGCCCCGCCGCGTCTGCCCTGCGGCGCAACTCTGTCGACGGTCGTTGCTCCGCCATTGTCTCGTGCCCATCCTCGCCCTTGGAGGTGTGTTCCCCCTTACCTTTCTCCGCTGCACCGCACGGGCATGCGGAATGTGCCCATACCGGGCGCGCGTGCCAGGCCAGGGAAGGAAGCGAAATCTCCCAGCGTGCGCCCGCGCTCGACGGAACCCGGCCGTCCAGGAAGGTGAGCGCGTGCGTGGCCGCCAGGCCCGCGACGGTGGTGGCCAGCGCCAGGTCGCAGGGGCGGGTCCGGCGTGGTCCGCCGGAGCGCCACTGGGCGACCAGCCGGGGCCATGCCTGGTCCCGGTCGGCGCGTGCCTCGTGCAGACATCCCGCGCACCCCGTCTCGCCGGGCAGCACGAACGGGCCCACCATCCCGGTCCCCTCCACGACTCCGGCGTACAGATGAGGTGTCCCGGAGGCGATCAGGGGATCGGCGGCGGACGGCGCGGGCGCGTGCACGTCCACATCGTCCCGCGGGGCAAGGATCACCAGGGACAGGCCTGTGTCGTCACCCCCGGACGCGGTGCGGGGACCGCGGCGCGGCGGGCTGTCCGGGGCGGCTCGGCGCACGACCCGCCGGGCGGCCTCGTCCCTTCGGTCGCCGACGGACTCGGCGGGCAGCCCGCCCGGCGCGACGTCCCCTGGTTCGACGCGGCCGACATCGCGCACCTCGACCTCGCCGACCCCGGCCCCCGACAGCAGCGAGGCCAGGACGGCGCCCACCCGGCCCGCGCCTCTGACCTGGACCCGCAGCGAGCGGCGGGCGGCCAGCAGCCCGATCGCCTCACCCGGCTCGGACGCGGTCAGCGACAGTGAAGCGAGGTCGGGGCGCAACCGGTCAAGGACCTTCTCCTTCGCGCGCAGAGCCTCGGCGGCCGGTCCTCCTCCTCTCGCGTCGTCGACGAGTCCGGCCCGCGCCAGCCGCTCCACCAGGGCGTCCACATGACCGTCCGGCAGGTCCATGCGGCGTCCCTCCTCCCGCAGGAGAGGCAGCCCGCGGGTGCCGTTGAGCAGGTCCAGGAAACTGCCGGTCGCCGTGTCCATGGGCCCCAGCGTCATCGCGTGCGCCGGAGTCATCCCGAACTGCACGGTATTGAGGTCGCGCCAGCCGCGCCGGAGCGCCGGCTTCACGATCGGCACCATCGACTGCGAGATGGTCGCCTCCGAGATCGACGACTGCGAGATCGACGACGGGCAGGTCGTGGACCGCGCACTCGTCTTCTGCGTCATTGTCGGCTGCATGACAGGCCCCCGTAGCCCTCGTAGAACATCCCCGTTCGCCGGTGCAGGCCGGTCGGAGGTCCGGTCGGACATCCGTCGCAGCTGTGCCGGCGAGTGCCGACGTGATTCGCCGGCACTCGCCAGGATGCCCCGGCCCGGCGCGGGGCGCCGAAAGTTGTCCACAGGCGGTGGGTATTCGTCGTACAAGTCAGTCGTAGGAATCAAACGCATGTGGGGGATCGGAGCGCATCGGAACCCAACCGTCCCGGAGTCGGGACTTCCCGCGTGCGCAGCGGGTAACGTCGGGGCGTGTCCGCCGACCCACTGCACCGCGCCGGAACGCCACAGCGCAGCACGACGAGCCAGCCGCCGAGCGGCTCGGGGACGAGCGCGATCGAGGTCCGCAGGAGCGCCCGGCGACGCCGGACGGTCTCCGCGTACCGCGAGGGCGATCGCACCGTCGTACTCATCCCTGCCCGGATGTCGGAGGCCGAGGAGCAGCGCTGGGTGAGCGTCATGCTCGACAAGCTGGCCGCCCAGGAGAGCAAGCGGGTCCTCGGGGACGCGGAGTTGACGGAGCGCGCCGAGCGGCTCTCGGCCCAGTACTTCGACGGCCGGGCCCGGCCGAACTCGGTGCGCTGGGTCACCAATCAGAACACGCGCTGGGGCTCGTGCACCCCCGCCGAGGGCAGCATCCGTCTCTCGCACCGCCTTCAGGGCATGCCCGAGTACGTCGTGGACTACGTCCTCCTGCACGAACTCGCGCATCTGCTCGTGCCCGGACACGGACCGCGTTTCTGGCAGTTGCTTGAGACGTACCCGCGCACCGAGCGTGCCCGGGGCTACCTCGAGGGCGTGGTCGCCGCCGAACGGTTGCCCCATCTGCCGGGCGCCCGCGGAGAGTGACACCCGTCCGCGCGGTGCCGCCCGTGCGCGGAACGGGATTTTGTACCGGATCTGTACCGACCTCCGTCGGTGTCCGAGTTTGCCGTTAGCCTGTCGCGACGCACTCGCATTCGGGATGGGGGACGGTCGTTACGCATGGCCAGGGAATTTCAACGCGGCCACAAGGCCAAGATCAGTGACCTGACCGCGGGCAGGGATCTGTACGTGGGTGTACAGATCTCCGGCCCCGGGCTGACCTTCGACATCAGCTGCTTCGGACTGGACGCCGACGAACGGCTCTCGGACGACCGGTACTTCATCTTCTTCAACCAGCCGAAGTCTCCCGAGGACTCCCTTCAGCTCCTGGGCCCGCAGGCGGGCGACACCGAGTCCTTCCGGGTCACCCTCGATCAGATTCCGCCGCAGATCCAGAAACTGTCGTTCACGGCGACGATCGACGGCGCCGGCCAGATGTCACAGATCGCCCCCGGACACCTCCGGATCGTCGCCGGCGGTGAGGAGGTCGCCCGGTACTCCTTCGACGGCAGCGAGTTCTCCACCGAACGCGCGGTGATGCTGGGCGACTTCTACCTGAAGGACGTGTGGCGCTTCGCGGCGGTCGGACAGGGTTTCGACGGCGGCCTGGACGCGCTGCTGAAGAACTTCGGCGGCGAGGTGGAGGAGGAGGCGGCGCCCGCCGCCCCGCAGCAGCAGCCCCAGAGCGGTGCCGCCCCCGGCTTCGCGCCGCCCGCTTTCGGTGCCCCGGTCGCGCCGGCCCCCGCCCCGGCGCCGCAGGGCTTCGCGCCGCCCCCGGGAGCGACTCCGCCCCCGGCCCCCGTCCCGAACGTGCATGCCGCGCCCACCATCATCGCGCCGATGACCCCGCCCGTCGGCGGTCAGGTGCACCCGCCGGCCCCGGCCCCGGCGCCGTACGGTCAGCCGCCCCAGCAGCAGCCGTACGGTCAGCCTCCCGGCCAGACCGCCCCGCCGCCGCCCGGTTACGGTCAGCCCCAGGCACCGCAGGCCCCGGCTCCGCCGCCTGGTTACGGCCAGCAGCCCCCGTTCGGTCAGGTCCCCGGGCAGCAGGCCCCCTACGGCGCGCCGCAGGGCATTCCGCAGGGGGCGCCCCAGGACGCCGGTGTGACCGCCGCGCTGCAGAAGTTCAAGGAGACGCCCACCGGCCAGCGCTGGACGCAGCAGAACAAGAAGCTCGTCCGCGTCGACCTCGGCATCGGCGGCCAGCCCGTGCTCGCCCGGCAGGGCAGCATGGTGCTCTACCAGGGCAAGGTCGACTTCAGCTACAAGGGCGCCGGGTTCGCCGGACGGCTCGTGGGCAACGCGACCGGCCAGGAGATGCAGCTGATGCGCTGCACCGGCCAGGGCCAGCTGTTCCTCGCCGAGAACTCCACCCACCTGCACCCCATCGAGCTCCAGGGCGACGCCATCTGCGTCTCCGCAGAGAACGTCCTCGCCTTCGACGAGAGTCTCCAGTACGAGGTCCGCCGCATCGAGGGACACGGCATCCCCGGCGGCGCACTGTTCACCATGCAGTTCCAGGGCACCGGCACCATCGTCGTCAAGACGCACGGCACGCCCGTGGTCCTGCCGGTCACCCCGACCACCTTCGCCGACTGCAACGCGGTCGTCGCCTGGTCCGCCGCGGCCCAGGTGATCGTCTCCAGTCAGGTGCGGATGCGCCGCAACGCCTACCCGGGCGACACCGGGGAGAGCGTCAACCTGCAGTTCCGGGCCGCCCCCGGCAACTTCGTCGTCGTCCAGCCCTACGAGGTCTGAGGGAGCCCGTCATGAACCAGCCGCTCGCGGGCTACGCCCCCGCACCCGTCACGGCGCGCATGGAGAACCACGGCAACAACATGCTGAAGGTCGCCATGCAGACCGGAAACGACCTCCTCGCGCGCGTGGGGTCGATGGTCGCCTACGAAGGCTTCGTCCAGTACGAGCCCAACCCGCCGGCCGTGCGCCAGATCGCCCGTGACTGGATGACCGGCGAGGGCGCGCCGCTGATGATGTGCTCCGGCGACGGACTGCTCTACCTCGCCGACTACGGCGCCGACGTCGTCGTCATCAACCTCAACGGCGACGGCATCTCCGTCAACGCCACCAACCTGCTGGCCTTCGACGCGTCCCTCACCTGGGGCGTCGAGCGGGTGAAGGGCCTGGCCAAGTTCGCCGGGCAGGGCCTGTGGAACACCAAGATCTCCGGGCAGGGCTGGGTCGCGCTGACCTCCCGCGGCAAGCCCATCGTCGTCGACTGCGGCGGTGGCGACGACGAGACGTGCGTCGACCCGGACGCGCTCGTCGCCTGGTCCCCGAACCTCAAGGTGAAGGGCAAGCGCAGCTTCAAGGCGCAGTCGCTGATCGGCCGCGGCAGCGGTGAGGCCTACCAGATGGCCTTCTCCGGTCAGGGCATCGTCGTCGTCCAGCCCAGCGAGGACAGCACCGACCGCCTGCGGTTCCGGGGCTGAGGGGGAGCCAGAAACGCCATGCAGAGTCCGCTTTTCGCCTTCAACGACTCCCAGTCCCAGGAGCGCTACAGCCTGCAGAACAAGCAGATGCTGCGGGTCACCCTCGAGGGCCACGACGACATCCTGGCCCGCAAGGGCACCATGGTCGCTTACCAGGGCCTCGTCGAGTTCGACGCCGAGTACCAGAGCACCCAGCAGGCGTACGCGCGTGCGGCCACCGGCGAGGGCCTGAGCCTGATGCGCTGCCACGGGCAGGGCACGGTCTACTTCGCCAACCTCGCCCAGCACATCCACGTGGTGGACGTCGAACAGGACGGCCTGACCGTCGACAGCAGCTACGTGCTCGCGATGGACTCCTCGCTGCACCACGAGGTCATCGCCGTCGACAGCCAGTACGGCATCTCCGGCTCGGGCAAGTACCAGCTCAACATCACCGGCCGCGGCAAGGTCGCCCTCATGACCTCGGGCGCGCCGCTGATGATGCAGGTGACGCCCGACAAGTACGTCAACTGCGACGCCGACGCGATCGTCGCCTGGTCGACCGGCCTGCGCGTGCAGATGCAGGCCCAGACACACTCCTCCGGGGTGTGGCGGCGACGCGGCAGCACCGGGGAGGGCTGGGAGCTCAGTTTCATGGGCAGCGGCTTCGCGCTGGTCCAGCCCAGCGAGCTGCTGCCGCCGCAGAACGCCCAGATCGGACAGGGCTTGGCCGCCCAGTACGGCATGGGGCAGCACGGGGCCCGGGCGCAGAACCAGGGGAACGTCTGGAGCTGAGGGTCCAGCAAGCCGGCGTAAGGGGCGTCCGCAGTTGCGGGTGCCCCTTACTCATTGCCGAGCTCACAACCTGACGCGCGTCGCCTCCAGCAGTCGTACGACCGACTCGTCCGCTGCGTCCGCCACCTCGTCGTAGGCGAACCAGCGCAGGTCGAGGGACTCGTCGCTGATCGCTTGGACCGCTCCGGGCGGAGCCGCGACCGCGTACTGGACGTCGAAATGCCAGTGGCACGGCGCCGGGATCGGGTGCCGGTCGAGGCGCACCGGTCCGCCCGGCAGAAGCGTCAGTCCGGAGATGCCCGACTCCTCGGTGGCCTCCCGCACGGCCGCCGCCTCCAGGGAAGCGTCCTCCGGCTCGCAGTGGCCGCCCATCTGCAGCCACATCCGCAGCTTCCTGTGGAGGGTCAGCAGAACGCGGTCGCGCGACGGATCGATCACCAGCGCGCTCGCCGTGACGTGGCCCGCGTGGCAGGCCTTCCACATGCCGTCCGGGTGTGCCGCCAGGTGGTCCAGATAGGCCTGGCGCAGCTCTTCCTGGTCCTCGTACCCCTTGAGCACGAGGACCGCGTCGTCGTACAGGCTCACTCGGTGTCGTCGCCCTTGTCGTCCTCGGGCGCGTCGTCCTTCTTCAGGTCCGGCTTTCCGGCGGAGCCGGACGCCGCCTCGCCGAGCATCTTGTCCAGCTCGGAGAAGTCCAGCTGCTCGCGGTGTACGAAGCCGTCCGGGTCGTCCAGGTCGGAGGCGGTCGGCAGCATGTCGGGGTGGGCCCACACGGCGTCCCGGCCGTCGACACCCCGTGCGTCGGTGAGCGAGGCCCACAGACGGGAGGCGTCCCGCAGTCGGCGGGGGCGCAGTTCCAGGCCGATCAGTGTGGCGAACGTCTGCTCGGCAGGGCCGCCCGACGCGCGACGTCGGCGCAGGGTTTCACGCAGCGCGTCGGCGGAGGACAGGCGCGGTTTCGCGGCCGCGTGGACCACCGCGTCGACCCAGCCCTCGACGAGTGCGAGAGCCGTTTCCAGACGGGCCAGGGCCGCCTTCTGCTCGGGCGTGTCCTCCGGCTGGAACATGCCCTGCTGAAGGGCGTCCTGCAGCTGCTCGGGGTTCTGCGGGTCGAACTGGCCGACAACGTCCTCCAGCTTGGCGGTGTCGACCTTGATCCCACGCGCGTACCCGTCGACTGCTCCGAACAGGTGCGAGCGCAGCCACGGCACGTGCGCGAACAGACGCTGGTGGGCGGCCTCGCGCAGGGCGAGATACAGCCGCACCTCGTCCTTCGAGACGCCCAGGTCCTTGCCGAACGCCTCGATGTTCACCGGCAGCAGGGTCGCCTTGCCGGCCGGGCCGAGCGGCAGGCCGATGTCGGTCGAGCCGAACACCTCGCCCGCGAGCACGCCGACGGCCTGCCCGATCTGCGTGCCGAACATGGCGCCGCCCATCGAGCGCATCATGCCGATCAGCGGGCCGGCCATGGCCTGCATCTCCTCCGGCAGGACGTCACCCATGGCGGTGCCGACCCGCTCGGCGACCGGGTCCACGAGCTCCTTCCACGCGGGCAGGGTCGCCTCGACCCACTCCGCGCGGCTCCACGCAACCGCGGAGGCGGCACCGGACGGCAGGGAGGTGGCGTCGTCCAGCCACAGGTCGGCCAGGCGGACGGCTTCCTGGACCGCGTTGCGCTCGGCGGGGCCGACGCTCGCGTCCTTGGTGCCGTCGGCGGTGCCCTGGGAGACCGTCTGGCGCGCGATCTGCTTGGCCATGTCCCAGTTCACAGGACCGCCCTCGTACGAGAGCATCTGGCCCAGCTGCTGGAAGGCGGCGCCCAGGTCGGAGGGGTTCAGCGAACCGAACATGGCAGCGAGCGGATTGTCCGCACCGGGGCCGCCAAAGCCTCCGGCGCCGGGCATCCCGCCGAAACCGAACGGGTTGGCCGGTCCCTGACCACCGCCGCTCTGCGGGTCCTTCTTCTTGCCCTCGTCGCCGTCGTCCGGCTCCTCCGGCGGAAGGCCGAATCCGAATGGGGTGTCACTCACGGGATTCCTCGGCTGGTAAGGCCACCGGTTCTCTCCGGCGGCGCGGCTGCCCGACAACACCACCCAGCGTAGACACCATGGGCGCTTCGGGCCTCGATGCTTCGCCGACTGTCGGCCTGCGGCAGGATGGATGCCACCTGGTACGTACGCGTCACTCGCGTTCCTACTGAAGACAACCACTGGAGACGCCCGGTGAGTTCCCCAGATCCGCAGGTTCGCGCAGCGCGAAACCCGTCAACCAGTTCTGCCATCCGCGGGCCCGTCGTCGCCGTCACCGGTGCCGCGTCCGGCGTCGGCGCGCTGCTCACCGAGCGGCTCGTCGCGTCGGAGGAGGTCAAGCAGGTCATCGCACTCGACGAGCGGCGCGGCGAGTGCGCCTCTGCCCAGTGGCACATCCTCGATGTGCGGGATCCGGCCATCGCCGAGAAGCTGCGCGGAGCCGACGTGGTGGTCCATCTGGCTCTCGATCTCGACCTGGAGACCGATGCCGCCGCCCGGACGGCCTACAACGTGCGGGGGACGCAGACCGTGCTGACCGCGGCCGCGGCGGCGGGTGTCCACCGGGTCGTGCTGTGCACGTCCTCCATGGTCTACGGGGCCCTGCCGGACAACGAGCTGCCGTTGTCGGAGGACGCGGAACTGCGGGCCACGGCGGAGGCGACCGGCGTGGGGGACCTGCTGGAAATCGAACGGCTGGCCCGGAGGGCTCCGCGGGCCCATCCCGGACTCAATGTCACCGTGGTGCGGCCGGCCGTGCTCGTCGGAGGCACCGACACCGCGCTGACCAGATATTTCGAGTCGCCTCGGCTCCTTGTCGTCGCCGGCTCGCGGCCTGCCTGGCAGTTCTGCCACGTCGAGGACCTGTGCAGTGCGCTGGAGTACGCCGTCCTTGAGAAGGTCGAGGGGGAGTTTGCCGTCGGCTGCGACGGGTGGCTGGAGCAGGAGGAGGTCGAGGAGCTCAGCGGAATCCGGCGGATGGAGCTGCCGTCGGCGGTCGCGCTGGGGGCGGCTGCCCGGCTGCACCGGATCGGGCTCACGCCGTCTCCGGCGGGGGATCTGGCGTACACGATGTACCCCTGGGTGGTGAGCGGAAGCCGGCTGCACGACGCGGGGTGGCGGCCGCAGTGGACCAACGAGGAGGTGCTCGCGGAGCTCCTGGAGGAGGTCTCCGGGAGGCACACGGTGGCCGGGCGGCGGCTGGGGCGCAAGGACGCGACGGCGGCCGGGGCCGCGGGGGCGACGGTGGCGCTGCTGGGGGCGGCGGCTGTGGTGCGGCGGGCCAGGAAGGCGCGGCGGCGGATCTGAGTGGCGCGGTGCTGTCGGGGGCACTGTGCGGGCGGGTGCGGGTGCGGGTGCGGGTGCGGGTGCGGGTGCGGGTCCTGGTTCTGGTTCTGGTGGGGGTGTCGGGTTCGCCGTCCCGCCGCACGCCCCCGCCGTCCCTGGCCGGTCCCGTCCCTGCCGAACGGGCACGCGCGTGCCGGGCGACAGCGCTGTTCCCCGCCCGCGTCGGCGTGCGGCACGATGGGGGCATGGCACCCACATACGACCACCCCGGTGAGCAGGTCGCTCAGGATCCGATCAAGCTGCTCGCCATTCGGGAGACGGCACTCTCCCTGGACGAGGTCTTCCGGGCCGTCGGGGACGACGCCGCCGGGGGAACCGCGTTGTTCGTGGGGACCGTGCGGAACCACGACGGGGGCGCCGATGTCGAGGCGCTCGGGTATTCCTGCCACCCCAGTGCCGAGGCCGAGATGCGGCGGATCGCCGAGAAGGTCGTCGCGGAGTATCCGGTGCGGGCACTCGCCGCGGTGCACCGGGTCGGAGACCTCGGGGTCGGGGACCTGGCCGTCGTCGTCGCCGTTTCCTGCCCGCACCGGGGCGAGGCCTTCGAGGCATGCCGGAAGCTGATCGACGACCTCAAGCACGAAGTGCCCATCTGGAAGCACCAGAAGTTCTCCGACGGCACAGACGAATGGGTGGGGGCCTGCTGACCCCGCCGCCCACCCCGGACGCATCCGCTGAACCCTTCCTCCACCCCCTCCGGTTGCGTAACCGCACCCCTGGCATGAGCGTTGTCAGCGCGGATGGTTAATCTGCTGATCAGTCAGTTGTGATGGTTGAGGTGGGGTTGGAGGTCGGCATGGGGGCGCTCGTCTGGTTGCTGATTCCGCTGGTGGCTGCGATCGGCGCCGGCCTGTGGGGAAGCTGGGCCAACCGGACCCGCAAGACCCGGGGTGACGGGCCCGAGCTGGACGGATATGCCCGGTTCCGCGCCGCCATGGAGAAGTCCCACTCCCGCACATGACCCGGGCGCGGCCCTGACGGTGCGCTGACAGGACCGTCCCGTACTGTCGTGCCATGCCACGCCGCACCGCGACGATGCTCGCCTCCACTCTGATGCTGATCGCGCTCCTGTGCGCGGGAGTCTTCATCAACGTGCCGTATTCGGAGATGTCACCGGGTCCGACGGTGAACACCCTCGGGGACCACGACGGCGAGCCGGTACTGCAGATCTCCGGCCGGAAGACGTACGGGACGAGCGGGAACCTGAACATGACCACCGTCCGGGTCACCAGCGCCGACTACAAGATGAACCTCGTGGAGGCCGTCTACGGATGGCTCGCGCACGACAACAGGGTCGTGCCCCACGACACGCTCTACCCGGACGGCAAGACGGAGGAGCAGTCCACCCAGGAGAACGCCGAGGAGTTCAGCCAGTCCCAGGAGAGCGCCAAGGTCGCCGCACTGAAGAGGCTGGACGTCCCGGTGCGGTCCTGGGTGATCGTCTCGACCGTCGTCAAGGGCTCCCCGGCCGAGGGCCGGCTGCACGCCGGTGACGTGATCAAGGCCGTCGACGGTACGGCGGTGAAGGAGCCGGCCGATGTCGCGAAGCAGGTGACCAAGCACAAGCCGGGCCAGAAGGTCGTGTTCACGATCGTGCCGGCCAAGAAGCAGGCCGCCGCCGAGAAGGCGAACAGGACGGCGGCGAAGACGCAGAACGTGACCATCACCACCGCGACCTCCGACGACAGCGGTGAGAAGCGCGCCATCGTCGGGATCTCCGCGGGGACCGACCACACGTTCCCGTTCACCATCGACATCAAGCTCGCCGACGTCGGGGGGCCGAGTGCCGGTCTGATGTTCGCCCTCGGCATCTACGACAAGCTCACCCCGGGCAGCCTCACCGGGGGCAAGTTCGTCGCCGGCACCGGCACCATCGACGACAACGGCAAGGTCGGCCCGATCGGCGGCATCGAGATGAAGACCGTCGGCGCGCGCGACAAAGGCGCCCAGTACTTCCTCACCCCCGCCGACAACTGCGCGGCCGCCGCGAGCGATCCTCCGAGCGGGCTCACGCTGGTCAAGGTGAACACCATCGACGACGCGCTGGGCGCCCTGAGGGACATCCGCAGCGGCGACACCGCCGACCTGCCGAAGTGCACGACGAAGTAGCCCACAGGTCCTCCAGGGCTACTCCTGTCGATCGAGGGGGCTACTCCTCGAAGGTCGCCGCCAGCGCCTCCGCCAGACCGGGAACCAGGTCGGAACCCGTGAGGACCTCCGTCGGCGAGTCCTTCTCGCGCAGCCGCAGGGCCGACTCACGGGCGCCGTCGCGCAGCACCGCGACCGTCATCCGGACCTCCTGGCGGTCCGGGTGCTCGGCCACCCACTGGGCGAGCTTCTTCTCGCTCAGGCCCTCGGGGACCGTCGCCTCCGCGGACGGCGGCAGCATGAGGCGCTCCACGGTGAGCGCGCATCCGGCCACCGCGTCGGGCCAGGCGATGGTGCCCAGGAACTCGTCGAGCGGCTTGCCCGTCGGCACCTCGTCCTGCTCGATCGGGGTGAGGCCCGTGGTCTCCTGCTCCTCAGGGAGGTCGAGCTGGGCAGCGAGGGCGGGTTCCTGGACCCGCAGCCGGGCGGTGTCTACGAGGGCGAAGAGGCGGGCGGGCTGGTCCCAGCCGAGGCCGGAGGCGTACTCGTCGATCTCGAGGACCGCCCGGGTCAGCGGGCTCGCCGCCATGGGAGTGTTGGACATGGTCACAATCCTGCCTGGTTCCCCACCCGAATCGGGAACCGAGTAAAGCGTGAGTAAGTTGCATAGATGAGGGCCTACGATCACGTGGCCCATGGACGGCCCGTGACGACGCGGGCCTGACGGACCAACAGCGAACTTCGAGGTGCGCACCTTGGCTTTCCAGATGCCGGACCGCGGCGGAGGCCCGACGGGGCCACGGATCAGAGTGGGCCGCCCGTCCCGGCGCGTCCGGACCCTGCTCATGACGCTGGGCGTCCTTGCCGTACTCGGCATGGCGTTCACCATGTTCGCGGGATTCTGGACGGACTGGCTCTGGTACCGGTCGGTGAACTACTCGTCCGTGTTCACGACGACGCTGTGGACCAAGATCGGGCTGTTCTTCGTCTTCGGTCTGCTGATGGCCCTCGCGGTCGGTGTCAACATCTGGCTCGCCCACCGTCTGCGTCCTCCGCTGAGCGCCATGTCCATGGAGCAGCAGAGCCTCGACCGATACCGGATGGGCATCGCACCGTACAAGAAGTGGCTGCTGCTCGGGATCACCTCCCTGGTGGGCCTGATCGCGGGTGCCTCCGCCTCCAGCCAGTGGCGTACCTGGCTGATGTGGGTCAACGGTGTGCCCTTCCACCAGAAGGACCCGCAGTTCCATCTGGACATCTCGTTCTACACCTTCGACCTGCCCTGGTACCGGTTCCTGCTCGGCTTCGGCTTCGCCGCCGCGATCCTCTCCGTGATCGCCGCCGCGCTCACCCACTACCTGTACGGCGGCCTCAGGGTCACCTCGCCGGGCGCGCGTGCCACGGCCGCGGCGACCGGACACCTGTCGGTGCTGCTGGGCGTCTTCGTCGCCCTGAAGGCGGTCGCCTACTGGCTCGACCGGTACGGACTCGCGGTGAAGTCCAGCGACTTCAAGGCCACCGACAACTGGACGGGCCTCAGGTACGTAGACGCCAACGCCTATCTGCCGGCCAAGACGATCCTGTTCTGCATCGCCGTCATCTGCGCGCTGCTGTTCTTCGCCACCCTGTGGCGGCGCACCTGGCAGCTGCCCGTCATCGGCTTCGGCCTGATGGTGCTGTCCGCGATCCTCATCGGCGGCCTGTACCCGGCGATCGTCCAGAAGTTCCAGGTCCAGCCGAACGAGCAGGCCAAGGAAGCGCCGTACGTCGCGAAGAACCTCAAGGCGACACGTGAGGCGTACGGCATCGACGACGCCAAGGTCAGCGAGTACGAAGGCAAGTCCACCACGGAGAAGACCAAGCTGCGCGACGACGCCACCGATGCGGCCAGCATCCGCATCATGGACCCGAACATCGTCTCGCCGACGTTCCAGCAGCTCCAGCAGATGCGGAACTACTACGCCTTCCCGACCAACCTGGACGTCGACCGCTACAGCACCAAGGACGGCAACGACCAGGACACGGTCATCGGTCTGCGGGAGCTGAACCTCAACGGCATCCCGAAGAACAACTGGATCAACGACCACTTCCGCTACACCCACGGGTACGGCGCGGTCGCCGCCAAGGGCACCGAGGCGGACTCCCAGGGCCGCCCGGTCTTCACCGAGTCCGACCTGCCGTCCAAGGGCGACCTCAAGACGTACCAGCAGCGCGTCTACTACGGCGAGAAGACCAACACGTACTCGATCGTCGGCGGTCCCCAGAAGGAGATCGACTACTCCGACGACAGCGGTGAGAAGACCTTCAGCTACACCGGCAAGAGCGGGGTCAACCTCTCCAACCCGATCAACCGGGCCGCGTACGCGGTGGCGTTCAACGAGCCGCAGATCCTCTACTCCGGTGCCATCGGCGAGGGTTCGCGGATCCTGTACAACCGCACCCCGAAGGAGCGCGTCGAGGCGGTCGCCCCCTGGCTGACCATCGACGGCGACGCCTATCCGGCGGTGGTGAGCGGCAAGATCCAGTGGATCGTCGACGCGTACACGACGACCAACGGATACCCGTACGCCTCGCGGACGACGCTGGGTGACACGACGGCCGACTCGCTGACCGCGACCAACAACTCGCGTGCGGTGGTGGCCCAGCAGAACCAGGTCAACTACATCCGCAACTCGGTGAAGGCGACCGTCGACGCGTACACCGGTCAGGTCAAGCTCTACCAGTGGGACACCCAGGACCCGGTCCTGAAGACCTGGATGAAGGCCTTCCCGGGCACGGTCGAGCCCAAGGGGGACATCTCCCAGGCGCTGATGGACCATCTGCGGTACCCGCAGGACCTGTTCAAGGTCCAGCGCGAACTGCTCAGCCGCTACCACGTGGAGGACGCGCAGACGTTCCTCAGCGGCAGCGAGGTGTGGCAGGTGCCGGACGACCCGACCAACAAGTCGGGCAACGCGGTGCCGCCGTACTACCTGAGCATGAAGATGCCGGACCAGTCCTCGCAGGCGTTCTCGCTGACGACGACGTTCACGCCCAACGGCCGGGACAACCTCAGTGCGTTCATGTCCGTCGACGCTGAGGCGGGCACCAGCGACTACGGCAAGATCAGAATCCTGAAACTGCCGACGAACACCGCCGTCAACGGGCCCAAACAGGTGCAGAGCCAGTTCAACTCCAAACCGGACATCGCCGAGACCATCAGCCTGCTCAACCGCGGTGACTCCACCGTGGAGTACGGCAACCTGCTGGCGGTGCCTCTCGACGGCGAATTCCTGTACGTGGAACCGGTCTACGTCCGCGGTGGGGGCCTGAAGTACCCACTGCTGCGGAAGTTGTTGGTGACCTACGGCGGCAACACCGCCTTCGAGGACACCCTGGGCGCGGCCCTCAACAAGGTCTTCGGAGCGGACGTCTCGACGACCCAGCCGCCACCGGACCAGGGTGACACGACGAAACCGCCACAGACGTCCACCAACCCCACGGTCCAAGAGGCGTTGAACGACGCCCAGAAGGCCTTCGACGCCGGCCAGGAGGCGCTGAGCAAGCAGCCGATCGACTGGGAGGCGTACGGCAAGGCGCAGAAGGACCTGGAGGCGGCGCTGACGCGGGCCGAGCAGGCCCAGACCGAGGCCGGCAAGAGCGGCGGTAAGCCGAGCAGCAGCCCGAAGCCGTCCGGCAGTCCGTCCGCCAGTCCCAGCGGCTGATCAAGAGGCTGCCTCCAGCGGCTGGTCAAAAGGCTGATCAGAAGCCTCCCCGCGCCGTGATACGGTTGCAGAACAACGGCGCGGGGTGGAGCAGCTCGGTAGCTCGCTGGGCTCATAACCCAGAGGTCGCAGGTTCAAATCCTGTCCCCGCTACTGAAATGGACGACGCGAGTCGTTCGCCGCTGAAGGCCCGGATCCTGACAAGGATCCGGGCCTTTGTGGTGTGCGAACGGATGTGCCGACACAAGGGCGGCCGTGCCGCCGTGGGGAGTTGGCTGAGCCTGTGTTTGACTTGTCTCTCTGTGGGCATGTCGACAAAACGCTGTAGTGACCTCAATGGCTGCGGTATACCAGGTGTACCCAGGTTGCAGGTGGTGCGACGATGGACGTTATGGGGGACAAGGCAACTCTGTTCGAGACAGGGCGTTTTGTGCAACCTTCCGGGCTCGACCAGGCCGGGGAGGCGGCTGAGGATGCCGTCGAGGAGCTTCGCCGCAGACTCGCCGCCGAAGCGGGCGACGTCGAGGCGATGAGCGTCCTCGGGGCCATGCTGCTGCGCCGCGGAGACCTTGACGGAGCAGAGCCCCATCTGCGTGCCGCCACCGCGGCCGGTGACCGGGCCGCAGCCAACAATCTGGGAGTCCTTCTCCATCAGCGCGGGTACGCCGACGAGGCCGCCGGCTGGTGGCGGATCGCCGCCGTCGCCGGATCCGCCGCGGCCGCGCACGCGCTGGGCCGGCACCACCGTGAGCGGGGTGACGAGCCCGCCGCGGAGTACTGGCTGCGCCAGTCCGCCGAGCAGGGACACGCGCTGGGCGCGTACGCGCTCGCCGATCTGCTGGAGCATCGGGGGGACGCCGGGGCCGAGCGGTGGATGCGGGCCGCGGCCGAGCGGGGGCACCGGGAGGCCGCGTACCGGCTGGCACGCGCGCTGGATCGCAGAGCCCCGAATGAGGGACGCGAGGGACAGGATCGGCTTGAGGGGCACGAGAGCCGTGAGGGGCATGAGCAGGGCGAGGAGGAAGCCGGGGCCGACAACGGTGTCGCCGCGACGGACGAGGCCGAGCAGTGGTACAAGCAGGCCGCCGCGCGCGGGCACCGGCGGGCCGCGCTGCACCTCGGGGCGATCCTCGAGAAGCGTGGTGAGCTCAAGGAGGCCGGGCGCTGGTACCTGACGTCCGCCAAGGACGGTGAGGCGCGGGCCGCCTGCGCGCTCGGGTTCCTGCTGCGGGACGCCGGTGACACGGAGAGCGCGGCCGTGTGGTGGCTGCGGGCGGCGCAGGACGGTGACGGCAACGCGGCGAACGCGCTGGGCGCGCTGCACGCCGAGCGAGGCGAGCCGCAGACCGCCGAGCGGTGGTACCGGGCCGCGATGGACGCCGGCGACGACAACGGGGCGTACAACCTCGGGCTGCTCTGTGCCGAGCAGGGGCGGACCGCGCAGGCCGAGCAGTGGTACCGGCGGGCGGCGTACGCCGGGCACCGTGAGGCGGCGAACGCGCTGGCGATCCTGCTGCTGCAGGGCGGGGACACCGCCGGGGCCGAGCCGTGGTTCTCCAAGGCCGCGGAGGCCGGGAGCGTGGACGCCGCGTTCAACCTGGGGATCCTGTTCGCCGGGCGGGGCGAGGAGGCGGCCGCGCTGCGGTGGTACGAGCGGGCGGCGGCCGCCGGGCACACCGAGGCGGCGCTGCAGGTCGGGATCGCGCGGCTGCGGGACGGGGACGAGCCGGAGGCCGAGCGGCATCTGCGGTGTGCGGCGGGGCGGGGGAGCGCCGAGGCCGCGTACCGCCTGGCCACCGTGCTGGACGCGCGGCGGCCGCCGGAGCCCGCGCATGAACTCGGCGAGTCGGTGCACGAGAAGAGCGAGTGCGAGGAGTGGTACGAGCGGGCGGCGTCCCAGGGACATCGGCGGGCGCAGGTGCGGGTCGGGATGCTGGCGGCGGCCCGGGGGGACGTGATCGAGGCGGCTCGGTGGTACCGGGAGGCGGCCGAGGCCGGGTCCCGGAACGGGGCGTTCAATCTGGGGCTGCTGCTGGCCCGGGAGGGCAGCGAGCCCGAGGCGGCGGTGTGGTGGACCCGGGCGGCCGACGCCGGGCACGGGCGGGCGGCGTTGCGGCTTGCCCTCGTCTACGCGCGTCGTGGAGAGCTGGCGGAGGGGCAGCGGTGGGCGGATCGGGCGGTGTCGCTCGGACCGGCGGAGGTTACGGAACGGGCGGCCCGGTTGCGGGATGCCTTGCGGCAGGAACTGTCGGCGTGACGCTGCGCTGAGCGGGGGCAGGGCTTGGTCTGTGCTGTTGAGCGGTGAGGGCCGATGGACGCGGGGAGCTGGTGCCGGCGAGCTGGGGCTCTCGTCCCATTGCCCTCCCCGTGCCGATCGGCACGGGCGACTCGGCGCAGCGGGGGTCGCCGGTCTGGGCGGCGTCAGCGGGTGTGCCCGCGTGGGGGTCGGCTGACCTGCGGTGATGCCCGGGGCTTTAAGTGATTTGCCTCTGTGCGCGTCCTTGACGTAACGTTGCATTCATCGACGCGGGGTGGAGCAGCTCGGTAGCTCGCTGGGCTCATAACCCAGAGGTCGCAGGTTCAAATCCTGTCCCCGCTACTGAAGGCCGAGGGCCGGAATCCGAAAGGGTTCCGGCCCTCGGTCATGTGCGACTGTCGGCGGCTATGGGCCTTTGTGGCCTACCGCCTCCTCGTACAGCGATCTGTTCACCGTTTCCCGTTCCGGGAGCGCGTCGCCCTGTGTCACGCCCTGGGCGCGGTACGCCGACTGGAGGCGGTCCGTCGTGCCGGCGCGGATCTCCCAGTCCATGTGGAGGGACGGGGTGGAGCGGAGGGTTGCGTCGTCCGTCCCGAGCAGTTTGGCCACGTATGTGACGAACGTCGCGTTCCTTTTGTAGTCCGACGCGAAATACGTGTTGATCGTGCGGATGTACGCCCGGAGCAGCGCCACCCCCGCGTCCACGTCGTCGTCCAGCAGGTTCGGGCCGTACAGCATGCCGCCCAGGGGTTCCCCGAGGGGCTGGCCGCCGAGGAAGGCGTAGTCGGGCTTGTCGGCGACGCGGCGCCAGACCGGGTCGAGGAGCCAGGCCGAGTCGACGCCTCCGTTCTGCAGGGCCGTGAGGACGTCGGCCGAGCCCAGTTGCTGGTACTGGATCTTGTCGAGGCCGCCGCCGTGCTCGCGCAGCGCCTTCTCCATGGGGTACGCGATCACCGAGCCCTTACCGATCATCGTGCCCATCTTCCGGCCGGCCATGGCCACCCTCCCGACGCTCTCGCCCTCCTTCAGCCGCACCCACAGGCCGCTCTCGGACTTCGGGTCGGGGGAGAAGTTCCCCGCCACCCACCTGATGTCGAAGCCGCCGCGGACGCCGTTCATGACGGCCGCCTCCGGAGCCGCCCACAGCGCGTCCAGGTCCCCCTTGGCCAACAAGGGGAGGGAGTCCGGGGTCGGCAGGACCTTCAGGGTGACGTTCAAGCCCTCCTTCTTGAACTCGCCCTTGTCCAGGGCGACCTGGAGGGGAGCCACGTACTCGGCGCTCAGTGTTCCCGTCGCGATCGTCAGCGTCCGGGGCTGCCGCAAGGGGCGTGGGGCGGGGGCTCCGGGGCGGCAGCGGGCGGGGGTGCGGGTGGGTGCGAGGTCAGTCGGGTCCGTCCAGGACGTGGTGCCGCAGCCCTCCACCGGGCGGATCGCGCGTGTCCCCCGGTCCGCCTTCGGCTCCTGGTCCCCCGATGACGGTGACGAACATGCCGCCGACGCCAGCAGTACGCCGACGGCGACCACGGCGCCGTACGCGAATCGGGATCTGCTGACGACAGCCCTCGTCACGGCAGCCCTCGTCATGACTGCCCCCTTCCTCTGTCCCTCGGTGCCCACGGGGTGAGCAACCGGCCCACCAGGCGGATCAGTTCGGAGAAGAGCACGCCCAGGACGGCCACACAGACGATGCCGACGAACATCACGTCGTTCTGGAAGAGCGCGCGCGAGTCGAAGATCAGATGGCCCAGGCCGTTCGTCGCCGCGATCTGTTCCGATGCGACGATCACCAGCACCGCCACGCCCGCCGCTATCCGGGCGCCGACCAGGACCTGCGGAAGCGAGCCCGGCAGCAGGACGTGCCGGAACATCTGCCACGGCGAGGCGCCGAAGACGCGGCCCGCGTCGCGGTGGCCGGCCGGGACGGTGATCACCGCCGACATGGTCGAGATCCAGACGAAGAAGAAGACCGTCGCCGCCACCAGGGCCACCTGAGGTCCCTCGCCCAGCCCGAACATGTTGAGGAAGATCGGGAGGAGGGCCAGTTTCGGTACGACGTACAGAGCGTCCAGGAGCGGTTCGAGGGCGGCCCGCACCAGCGGGAGGGAGCCCATCAGGAGGCCGAGGGCGTAGCCGGCCGCGGTGCCCACGGCGTAGCCGGCCAGGACGCGTTTCAGGGTGGCCCACACGTCCGGCCACAGGTCGCCGGCCGCCGCCCGGTCCCAGCCGTCGGCCAGGATCGTGGACGGGGCCGGGTAGACGCGGTCGTCGATCCAGGCCCGGGAGGCGGCCAGTTGCCACAGGAGGACGAGCAGGAGGGGAACGGCCGCGGCGAGCGACACTTCCAGGGCGCGGCGGCGACGGTGGGTGCGTACGGGGTGGAGTTCCTGGGGGCCGGGGCGGCGCACCAGGAGGGATTCGGCGGAGGGCCTGGTGACCGTCGTCATGCCGGCACCGCCTCCTTCCGCAGGAGGGCCCACAGCTCGCTCTTGAGGGTCGTGAACTCCGGCGTCGAGCGGATGTCGCCGGTGCGCGGACGCGGGAACGGGGGACGGTGTTCGGCGATGATCCGGCCCGGGCGGGCGGACATCACCAGCACCCGGTCGCCGAGCACGATCGCCTCTTCCAGGCTGTGGGTGATGAAGAGCGTGGTGGTGCGGGTGGTCTGCGTCAGCTCCAGCAGCTCTTCCTGCAGGATCATGCGGAGTTGGGCGTCCAGAGCGGCGAACGGCTCATCCATGAGAAGGAGTTCGGGTTCGACGGCGAGGGCGCGGGCGATCGCCACACGCTGGCGCATACCGCCGGAGAGGGTCGCCGGGTAGGCCTGCGCGAAGTCGGCGAGGCCCATACGGGCCAGCCAGGCGTCGGCCCTGGCGTTCGCCTCACGGCGCGGGACACGCTGGATGTCCAGGCCGAAACGGACGTTGGCGCGGACCGTCTTCCAGTCGTAGATGCCGTAGTCCTGGAAGATCATCGCCGCGGGGCGGGGACTGCTGGTACGGATCTCCAGGCGGCCGGTGCTCGGGCGGAGCAGGCCCGCGGCGATGCGCAGGAGCGTGGACTTGCCGCAGCCGGAGGGGCCGACCAGGCAGACGAACTCGCCGGGGGCGACGGTGAGGTCGACAGGGCCCAGGGCCTCGACGGCTCGGGGCGCGCGGCCGAAGGTGCGGGTCAGTTCGGTGGCGTGGAGTTTTGGGTGCGGATCTCCCACGGTTGCTCCTTGCGGAGTTCGGTACGGGGTGGGGGGTGCCGCACGACGATATGACGACCCGTCAGATACTGGAAGTCCGCCGGCAGCACAAAGCCCCGGCACTCATCGGTGCCGGGGCCGTGTGCCGAAGCGAGGAAGTGCTACGCCGCCGCGCAGTTCGGGCACACGCCCCGGTACGTCACCTCGACGTCCGAGACGGTGAAACCGAAGCGCTCCGTGTCGGGGAGGTCGGCCAGCGGGTTGCCGGTGGGGTGCACGTCCCTGATGGCGCCGCACTGGGCGCAGACCAGGTGGTGGTGCGGCCGGTGCGCGTTCGGGTCGTACCGCTTGGCGCGCTTGTCGGTGGCGACCTCGAGCACCTCGCCGAGGGAGACCAGCTCGCCCAGCGTGTTGTAGACGGTCGCCCGGGAGATCTCGGGCAGCTTGGCGACAGCCCTCGCGTGGACCTCGTCGGCCGTCAGGTGGACGTGTTCGCCTTCGAGGACCTCGGCCACCACGCGCCGCTGCGCGGTCATCCGCCATCCGCGTCCGCGCAGCCGTTCCAGAAGGTCGCTCATGCATACCACCCTAACAGCAAACAGGACCAGGTCCCGAACAGGTGTGACTTTGGATCTTAGTTTGATTTGGAAATTGTCTAATGTCGGATCGGATTCGCCATGGCCAGTGTCTGCTGCCGGGCGGGGACCCAGCAGCGGATGATGTCGCGGACCGAGACGATGCCGACGGGCTCGCGGTCGAGGACGATCAGGTGGCGGAAGCCGCCGTGCGTCATGGCGCGGGCCGCCTCTTCAAGGGTCCAGGCCGGGGCGGCGAAGACGACGTCGGTGGTGGTATGGGCGTGGACGGGCTCCGTGTCGGGGTCCTGGCCGAGGCCCACGGAGTTGAGTACGTCGCGTTCGGTGAGGATGCCGATGCCGCCGGCGTCCGGATCGTGGACGATCGCGGCGCCGACGCGGCGTGCGGACATCAGGGCGGCTGCTTGGCGGAGGGTGTGGGCGGGGCCGATGGTGAGGACCACCGTGCTCATGGCGTCACGGACGAGCATGGCTGTGAGTCACCTCCTGGGAATCACCGCGACAGTTCAGTGATTCACAAGTTCACAAATGGGGGTGTCCTCAGGGTGGCAGGTAAAGCGGAGGTCAACAAGAGGGCGTGTGCGGCCAATTGAGGGCGCACGCGCTCATCCGTGCTCCTCAGGTGCGCTCGTTGAGATACCCGAGGAACTCGTCGTGCAGCAGGCCGTTCGACGCGGCCGCGTTGCCGCTGTGCGGGCCCGGGCGGCCGTCGAGGCCGGTGAAGGTGCCGCCGGCCTCCGTCACGATGATCGCGTTAGCGGCCATGTCCCAGAGGGAGAGCTCCGGTTCGGCGCACAGGTCCACCGAGCCCTCGGCGACCATCATGTAGGGCCAGAAGTCGCCGTACGCGCGCGTGCGCCACACCTCGCGGGTCAGGTCGAGGAAGCCGCCCAGGCGCCCCTGGTCCTCCCAGCCGGTCAGCGAGGAGTACGCGAAGGAGGCGTCGGAGAGCTTCGACACCCGGGAGACGCGCAACCGGGAGGCCGAGGAGAGACTGCGCCCGGAGAAGGCGCCGTGGCCCTGCGCGGCCCACCAGCGGCGGCCGAGGGCGGGGGCGGAGACCACGCCGACGACCGGCTGGAAGCCCGTCTCGCCCGCCTCCATGAGGGAGATGAGGGTGGCCCAGACCGGTACGCCGCGGACGTAGTTCTTCGTGCCGTCGATCGGGTCGATGACCCAGCGGCGCGGACCGGTGCCCTCCACGCCGTACTCCTCGCCGAGGATCGCGTCCCGGGGGCGGGCACGTTGGATCTGGCCGCGGATGAGTTCTTCCGCGGCCTTGTCCGCTTCGCTGACCGGAGTCATGTCCGGCTTCGTCTCCACCTTGAGGTCGAGAGCCTTGAAGCGGTCCATGGTGGCCGCGTCCGCCGCGTCCGCGAGGACGTGGGCGAAGCGGAGGTCATCGAGGTAGTCCGGCATGTAGGGCACGGTATCTGTCGTGGTGGGTACGGGCTACAGGGGGCCTTGCCGGCGGGGGCGCCCGTGGTGGTGCCGGAGGTGGTGCCCGCCGCGGCAGCTCGTATCGGCCGGCCGAGCGCCCCCGCGTGCCTTCGCGAACCCTTGACAGTGACTCTGTGCGCGTCAAATCTGGGCGCAGAGCCGATCGCCCCGGGAGGCGATGATGCCTGCAGCGCGGGAATCCCTGCTGGACGCCGCTTACAAGGCGCTGGCGCGCCGGCCGTGGTCCGCCGTGCGGATGGTGGACGTGGCCGCGGCGGCCGGAGTGTCCCGGCAGACGCTGTACAACGAGTTCGGGAGCAAGGAAGGGCTGGCCCGAGCGCTCGTCCGCAGGGAAGCGGACGGGTATCTCACGGGAGTCGAGCGGGCGCTGACCGCCCACGGCGACGCCCGGGAGTGCCTGACCGCGACCGCGGAGTGGACAGCCGCCACCGCCCGAGAGAACGCCCTGGTACGGGCCATGCTCACCGGCTGCTGGAGCGAGCGGCTGCCCTCGCCGACGCTGACGGCCGTGCCGTCCTCCTCGGCGGTGCCGGCGCAGCGCCGCGCGGACGGGCCGCTGCCGTCCCCCGGTGACCTGGTGGCGCTGGTCCGGGACCGGGCCGTCACCGTGCTCTCCGGGCCCGGCACGCCCCAGGCGGAGGCCGCCGAGCTGGCCCGCTCCTGCGAACTCGTCGTCCGGCTCGCACTGTCGTGCGTGGGGGCGCCGCCCGGCGATGGCGGCGTGGCGGATCTCGTACGCAGCGCGCTGCCGCGCCAGTTGACGCCGTAGCCGGCCGGTGCGGTAGTGGGCAGACGTCCTGGTCGGCTGAAGCCGTAGCCGGGTTGATGTCCTGGACGGCTGGGGCGCGGTAATGGGTTGACGCCCCTGGCCGGCCGGCGCCGTAGCCGGGGTGACGTCCTGGCCGGCTGACCCCGGGTCGGGGTGACGTCCTGGCCGGCTGACCCCGTAGCCGGGCTGACGCCATAGCCGGTGCGTCAGTGCGGCCGGCGCCGGGTGGCTCTCAGCGCGGTCGGCGCGCTCTCAGTGCGACGACCCCGACAGCTGGAGTCCGATCACGCCGATGATCACCAGGCTGATCGAGACGATCTTCAGGGTCGAGACGAGGTCGCCGAGGAAGACCATGCCGTAGATCGCCGTGCCGGCCGCGCCGATGCCCGTCCACACCGCGTACGCGGGCCCGACGTCGAGCTTCTTCAGGGACAGGGTCAGCAGGCCGAAGCTGCCGAGGGCGAATATGCAGAACGCGATCGTGGGCCAGAGCCTGGTGAAGCCGTGCGACAGCTTCAGACAGACGGCGAAACCGGTCTCCAGGAACCCCGCAACGACGACCAGCAGCCACGCCATGTGCTGTCCTCCCGTACGTCCACGGGTCCCGGTCTCGGGGACCCTTTTGTCTGGCTCTGGTCAGGCTTGGATCCGGCTCGGTGCGATTATGCCCTTACCGGACCTGGGTGGAGACAAACAACGCGGAGGTCAGTCGCCTTCCGTGCGTTCCCTCGTCGACAGCAGCCGGCGCAGTGAGTACAGGCGCGCCGGGTCCGCGTGGCCGTCGGCGACCCACTGGTCCAGCGCGCAGTCCGGCTCGTCGTGGCTGCACGCGCGCGGGCAGCCCTCGGTACCCGGCTCCAGGTCGGGGAAGGCGTGGATCACGCGGGACGGATCCACGTGGTGCAGACCGAACGACCTCAGGCCCGGGGTGTCGATCACCCAGCCCCCGTCGCCCGCCAGCGGCAGCGCCAGCGCCGAGGTGGTGGTGTGCCGGCCGCGGCCCGTCACCGCGTTCACATGGCCGGTGAGACGGCGGCGGTCCTCGGGGACCAGCGCGTTCACCAGGGTCGTCTTGCCGACGCCGGAGTGACCGACGAACGCCGTGATCCTGCCGTCCAGTTGCTCGCGCACCCGGTCCGCCGCGTCCCCGTTCTCCAGTTCCCCGCGGCTGGTGACGAGGTACGGGATGTCCAGGTCGCCGTACAGCTCAAGGAGCTTGTCGGGCGGGGCCAGGTCCGACTTGGTCATCACCAGCAGGGGTTCCAGGCCGCCGTCGAACGCCGCCACCAGACAGCGGTCGATGAGCCGCGGGCGGGGTTCCGGGTCGGCCAGGGCGGTCACGATCGCCAGCTGGTCGGCGTTGGCGACGACCACGCGCTCGTACGGATCGTCGTCGTCCGCCGTGCGCCGCAGGACGGAGGTGCGCTCCGCGATGCGGACGATCCGCGCGAGGGTGTCCTTCGTGCCGGTCAGGTCGCCGACGATGCCCACCCGGTCGCCGACCACCGCGGCCTTGCGGCCGAGCTCGCGGGCTTTCATCGCCATCACGATCCGGCCGTCGACGAGGCAGGTCAGACGGCCCCGGTCGACGGTGAGGACCATGCCCTCGACCGCGTCCTCGTGTTTGGGCCGGATGTGCGTCCGGGGCCGGTTGCCCTTGCGGTTCGGGCGGGAGCGGATGTCGTCCTCGTCGGTGTGCTTGCCGTAGCGGCGCATGTCGTTGTCTCCGGACCTACGCCCCGAGCATCCCGGTCCACAGGTCGGGGAAGTCCGGCAGGGTCTTCGCCGTCGTCGCCACGTTCTCGATCCGTACGCCCTTCACCGCCAGACCGATGATCGCGCCCGCCGTCGCCATGCGGTGGTCCTCGTACGTGTGGAAGGTCCCGCCGTGCAGCGGGCGCGGTCGGATGTGCAGACCGTCGGCCGACTCCGTGACGTCACCGCCGAGCTCGTTGATCTCCTTGGTGAGCGCGGCCAGCCGATCCGTCTCGTGCAGCCGGAGGTGGGCAACGCCCCGAAGGGTGGAGGGGGAGTCCGCGAGGGCCGCGACCGCCGCGATGCCCGGGGTGAGCTCGCCGACCTCGCCCAGGTCGACGTCGATGCCGTGGATGGCACCCGAACCGGTGAACTCCAGGCCGTACTCGGTCAGATCGCAGGAACCGCCCATTTCGGTGAAGATCTCGCGCAGCCTGTCGCCGGGCTGGGTGGTGCGGGCCGGCCAGTCAGGGATGACGACCTTGCCGCCGGTCACCAGGGCCGCCGCGAGGAACGGCTGGGCGTTCGACAGGTCCGGCTCGATCGTCAGGTCCCGGCCGAGCAGGGCGCCCGGGGTGACCCGCCAGACGTTCGGCTCACCCCCCGACTCCGGGCTGTCCACCTGGGCGCCGACCGCGCGCAGCATGTCGACGGTCATCCGGATGTGCGGCATGGAGGGCAGCGTGGAGCCGGTGTGGCGGACCTCGACGCCCTGGTTGAAGCGGGGGGCGGAGAGCAGCAGGGCGCTGACGAACTGGGACGAGGAGGACGCGTCGATCTCGACCAGGCCGCCGTCCAGGGCACCTGAGCCGTGGACCGTCAGCGGCAGCGCGCCGCGACCGTCGTCGTCGATGCGGGCGCCGAGGACACGCAGGGCGTCGATCACACCGGTCAGGGGGCGCTCGTACGACCTCGGGTCGCCGTCGAAGCGGATGGGGCCGTCGGCGAGCGTCGCGACCGGCGGCAGGAAGCGCATCACCGTGCCGGCGTTGCCGACGTCGACGGTGGCCGGGCCGCGCAGGCCGGCCGGCAGCACCCGCCAGGTCTCACCGGTGCCGTCGGGGCCGACGCCCTCCTCGATGCCGACGCCCATGGTGCGCAGGGCGCCGGCCATCAGAAGGGTGTCGCGGGAGCGCAGGGGACGGCGCAGCCAGCCGGGCTCGCTCGCGAGGGCGGCGAGCACGAGTGCCCGGTTGGTGACGGACTTGGACCCCGGCACGTGGACCGTCGCGTCGACGGCTCCGCTCGCGTGCGGGGCGGGCCAGAGGGCGGTGTGTACGTCGTTCGGGGCCATGGGTCCCACTTTATAAGGAGGCCGTGCGCCGGGTGCGGGAGCGTTGTGGCTGGTCGCCCCCGGGCCGGCGCCGCCTGTCGACACGGCCCCCGCGCGCGTGAGCGCTGGTCACACCTCCAGCAGCCAGCGGCCTCCGCCGATCAGCGAGCACAGGCTCACCGCATGGAACAGAAACAGCCACATCCCGGCCGGTACATGGGTCAGCCGGGACAACTGGTCCGCGTCCGAGTCGCCCGCGCCGCCCCGCGACCGCTTGGCCTGCAGTTCGAACGCCGGGCGTACGCCGCCGAGCAGCAGGAACCAGACCACCGCGTACGCGAACGCCGCCTGGACCTGGGGGCCCGTCAGCCAGGAGACGATCACGAACGTGCCGCCGGTGAGGAGCACCGTGAGGGCGCCGTAGGCGTTGCGGATCATCAGCAGCATCGCCACCAGGAGTGCGCTGGCCAGCCACAGCAGGGCCGTGATGTGGCCGGTGGCGAGCAGGGCGGCGCCGCCGAGTCCGAGGAGCGGGGGAGCGGTGTAGCCGGCGGCGGCCGTGAGGATCATGCCGATGCCGTGCGGCTTGCCCCGGCTGACGGTCAGCCCGCTGGTGTCGGAGTGCAGCCGTATGCCGGTCAGGGTGCGGCCGGTGAGCAGCGCGATCAGGCCGTGGCCGCCCTCGTGGGCGATGGTGATGGCGTTGCGGGCGACGCGCCACACGCCGTGCGGGACAACCACGGCGACCGCGGCGACGAGGGTCGCGAGCACCACCCACAGATCGGGGTCGGGCTGGCTGCCGAAGATCTCGTCCCAGAGGGAGGCGAGCGGTTCGGATGCGATGCTTTGCATGTTCGGCAGTGGCTCCCGTACGTCTCGTCGAATCTGGCAGTGTGGCACGTATGTGCGGACGGTATGCAGCCAGTCGTGGGCCCGAGGATCTCGCAGGAACCTTTGAGGTCGAGAAGTGGGATCCCGAGGAAACCCTGGCCCCCGACTACAACGTGGCCCCGACCAAGGACGTCTACGCCGTTCTCGACCGCCCTCTCAAGGACGCGGACGAGCCGAGGCCGGTTCGACAGCTGCGGAAGCTGAAGTGGGGTCTGGTGCCGAGCTGGTCGAAGACCCCCGAGGGCGGCGCCCGGATGATCAACGCGCGCGCGGAGACGGTGCACGAGAAGCCGTCGTACCGGCGGGCCTTCGCCGCCCGGCGCTGCATCATCCCCGCCGACGGCTACTACGAGTGGGTCACCGGCAAGCAGGAGCGGGAACTGGAGACGGAGGGCAAGAAGAAGCGGCCGCGCAAGCAGCCCTACTTCGTCCTCCCCGCCGACGGCTCGGTGTTCGCGATGGCCGGGCTGTACGAGTTCTGGCGGGACAGGACGCTGCCGGACGACCACCCGCAGGCCTGGTGGGTGACCTGCTCCGTGATCACCACCGAGGCGGAGAAGACACCGCTGGCCGTCGCGCCCGCCGAGGGTCCGTACACGCTGGCCGACATCCACCCCCGGATGCCGCTGATGCTCACGCCCGACCGCTGGGACGCCTGGCTCGACCCGGCCCGCACGGACCCCGAGGACCTGCGTGAGCTGCTCGACCCGCCGCCGCCCGGGCTGATGCGGGCGTACCCCGTCACGACCGCGGTCAGCAACGTCCGCAACAACGGGCCGGAGCTGCTGAAGGAGCTGGAGGGGCCCGAAGAGGGCACACTCTTCTGACGTGAGCAAAGACATCACCGAGTCCGCCGGGACCGCCGGGACCGCTGAGCCCGTCGAGACCACCGGGACCACCGGGACCACCGGAACGGCCGAGACCGTCGAGACGGACGCCGGGACCGCCCGCGTCACCTGGCACCGGGCGGAGAAGGCGCGGCTGGTCCTGGCCGTCAGTCACGGCGCCGGTGGCGGCATCGGGGCCCGCGACCTCCAGGCGCTCGCCCGGACCCTCCCGGCGCACGGAGTGACCGTCGCCCTCGTCGAGCAGCCGTGGCGGGTGGCGGGCAAGAAGGTGGCGCCCGCGCCGAAGACCCTCGACGTGGGCTGGCGGGGCATCTGGCCCGCCCTCGCCCGCCCCGGCCTGCCGGTGATCTCCGGCGGGCGCAGCGCCGGCGCCCGGGTGGCCTGCCGTACCGCCACCGAGCTGGGCGCGTACGCCGTCCTCGCCCTGAGTTTCCCGCTGCACCCGCCGGGCAGGCCGGAGAAGTCCCGCGCCGGGGAGCTGCTCGCGGCGGGGGTGCCCACCCTCGTGGTCCAAGGGGGGAACGACCCGTTCGGCAGGCCGGAGGAGTTCCCCGAGGGGGCCTACGACCTGGTCGAGGTGCCGTACGGAGATCATGGCTTCGGCGTGCCGAAGAAGGCGGAGCTCAGCCAGGAACAGGCAGTGGCGATCGTCACTGACGCGGTCGTGGAGTGGGCCGGGTCACTGGGGTGACGGCCCGGGAATGTTGCGGACAAGCCCTCTGTTGAGGCGGACAGAAGTGCTGAAACACCAGCACCTACCGTCGTGGAGAGGAAGTCCGCCGCATGGGTTCGACCTACTGCCCGAGTCGCAGCAGCCGCGCAGACTTGGACTGGACCGTGCTGCACGCGGCGAAGGCCGCCCCTATTCGGGCGGCGGCCGGACCGGATCGTCGTCTATCCTCCGATTCTGATGGGACCGGTCTCGGTCTCGTCCGCAATCTTGAGGAGGTGGGTCCGGTCACCGGTACCGACGCAGGGACCGAACACGGCCAGGCGGAGCAGCCCGAGGGCCGGGGCACGAGTACGGAGTCCACGGTCGAGCGCACCGCGCGCTTCGAGCGGGACGCGCTCGAGTTCCTCGACCAGATGTACTCGGCCGCGCTGCGCATGACGCGCAACCCGGCCGATGCCGAGGACCTGGTGCAGGAGACGTATGCCAAGGCGTACGCGTCCTTCCACCAGTTCCGCGAGGGCACCAACCTCAAGGCGTGGCTGTACCGGATCCTCACCAACACCTTCATCAACTCGTACCGCAAGAAGCAGCGCGAGCCCCAGCGCTCCGCGGCCGAGGAGATCGAGGACTGGCAGCTGGCCCGTGCCGAGTCGCACATGTCGACCGGTCTGCGCTCCGCGGAGACGCAGGCGCTCGACCACCTGCCCGACTCGGACGTGAAGTCAGCACTTCAGGCGATCCCCGAGGAATTCCGCATCGCCGTCTATCTCGCCGACGTAGAGGGCTTTGCGTACAAGGAGATCGCGGACATCATGGGGACACCCATCGGTACGGTGATGTCCCGGCTGCACCGGGGCCGCCGTCAACTGCGCGGCATGCTCGAGGACTACGCGCGTGAGCGCGGGCTGGTTCCGGCCGGCGCCGGAGAGTCGAACGAAGCGAAAGGTTCGGGCTCATGAGCTGCGGAGAGCCGCACGAGACGGACTGCAGTGAGGTACTCGATCATCTGTACGAGTTCCTCGACAGTGAGATGCCGGATGTCGATCGCGACAAGTTCAAGCAGCACTTCAAGGAGTGCTCGCCGTGCCTGGAGAAGTACGGCCTCGAGGAGGCCGTGAAGAAGCTGGTCAAGCGCTGCTGCGGACATGACGACGTGCCGAGCGACCTGCGTTCCAAGGTGCTGGGGCGGCTCGACCTGATCCGCTCCGGGCAGACCGTTCCCGAGCACGACGTGACCGCCGCTCCGCAGGAGTCCTGAACTCGCGACCGGACACGGGTGCGGGGCTGTCGTCACTCGAACGTGCTAACCCGCCGGTTATAAGCCCGCGCTTCCCCCTCCTGCCGTCCTAGGCTCCGGACCCTGAGCAGGCACGGCCGGGGAGGGGCGTGATGGAGGCGGTACCGGCACGGGCCCGTGCGTACATCGCCTGCGCTCTTGTCCTCGCGCTGCTCTGCCTGTCTCCGCTGCCGAGCGTGCGGACGTCCTGGTGGGCGGTGCTCCTGCTGGCCGGGCTGTACGCCGGCTGCGAGCAGGCCGCCGCCCGCTGGCGGTTCGCCGGCACTTTCTACCCCGTCCTGCTCGCCGGGGCCTTTCTGCTCCCCGCGTCGGCCGCCGCACTGGTCGCGCTGCCGGGGGCGCTGCTGTCCCCGGTCGAGGAGCGGCCGCGGTGGCTGCGGCGGGTGTGGCGGGCGGCGCAGCTCGTCGTCGGCGTGTGGGCGGCCGCGCGGGTGCACGGGGCGCTGGGCGGGCAGGACACCGTCGCCGACTCCGACTTCCCGTACGCGCTCGCCCCCGCCGGGGCCGCGGTGCTGGCGTTCTGCCTGGTGATGAGCGTGCTTGACGGGGGGATCCGGACGCTCGCCGAGCGCGTTCCCGTACGACGGGCCTGGCGCGGGCTCTTCCTGCGCTCCCTCGCCCCGGTCGCCGTGCACGGGCTGGCCGGGCTGATGATGGCCGTGCTGTGGCGCAGTCCCTACGGTCCGGTCGCCGCGCTGCTCGTGCTGCTGCCGATGTGTGTGTCCTGGTGGGTGTTCGCCCAGTACCACCGGGAGCGGGCCGCCCACCAGGCGACCATCCGGGCGCTCGTGCAGGCCGTCGACATCAAGGACGGGTACACCCGCGGACACAGCGAGCGGGTCGGACAGGCCTCGATGATGATCGGGCGGGAGCTGGGGATGCCCGAGGAGCGCGTCGAGACGCTGCGGTTCGCCGGGATCCTGCACGACGTGGGGAAGCTGGGCGTGCCCACGCGGCTGCTGCGCAAGGACGGGCCGCTGACCGCCGAGGAACGGCGGGTGATCGAACTGCATCCCGAGTACGGGCACGAGATGGTGCGCGGGATCTCCTTCCTCGGGGAGGCCCGGGCGGCCGTCCTGCACCACCATGAGCGACTGGACGGCAGCGGCTACCCGTACGGCCTGGCGGGCAGCCAGATCCCGGAGTCGGCGAGGGTGGTGGCCGTCGCCGACGCGTTCGACGCGATGACGTCCACCCGGTGCTACCGGCGGGCCCGGCCCGTGCCGGTGGCCCTGGAGGAGCTCCAGCGGTGCGCGGGTACGCAATTCGACCCGCTGATGGTGGAGGCCTTCGTCCGGGCGGTGGGCAGACACGGCTGGCACCCGGCCGTGACCGCCGACGAGGCCCACCCGCCGCCTCCCCGCCCGGCGCCCTCCAGTCAGCCGGAGGCGCGCCTGTGAACCCGCGCCGGCTCCTGCCGCTGCTCACCCTCGTCCACGCCGTCGCCGGCGTCCTCGTCACCGTCTCCCTCGCCGTCACCCTCTGGAGCGGCCTCGACGAACGCGGAGTCGCCCTCGCCTTCGGGGTACTGGTCACCGTCGGTGAGCTCACCGGGTGGACCGGCGCCCAGGCCAGGGAGCCCGCGCCGCTCGCCGCCGCGGGGGCGCTGTCGTACGCCCTGCTCGGGGCGGACGCGGGACAGCCGACGCGGCACGGTGTCTGCCAGGTCGTCGCCGTCGTCCTCGCGGCCGCCCTCCTCGGCAGCGTGCCGCACATCGCGTGCGGGCGGGGCCCGGCCCTCGACCATCTGGCCCGGCGGGTGCTCACCGTCGGATTCGCCGCCGTGTGCTTCCAACCCCTGTGCGGCCAGGGAGCGTTCCGGGAGTGGGGCGGTCCCGCGTACGCCCTGTTGCTGGTGGCGCTGCTCTCCCTCACCGCGCTGTGCGACGCCGTGCTCGCCGCCGCGCTGGCCCACTCCCGCACCCGGTGGCCGTTCGGCCCGTTGCTGCGGGACGAGCTGCGGGCGCTGCCCGGGATCGGGACCGCGGTGTGCGCGACCGGGGCCGTGATGGCGCTCGCGGTGGCCGTCGTCGGGCTGTGGGCGGTGCCCGTGTTCTCGCTGCCGCTGCTGCTCACCCAGCTCTCCTTCCGGCGGTACGCGGCCGTGCGGGCCACCTACCGGCAGACCATCACCTCCCTCGCCCGGGCCACCGAGATCGCCGGGTGCACCCCGACCGGGCACGCCCGCCGCGTCGCCGCGCTCAGCCTCGCCGTCGGCCGGGACCTGGGGCTGTCCGGGCCGGAGCTCACCGTCCTGGAGTACGCGGCCCTCATGCACGACATCGGCCAGCTGAGCCTCGTCGACCCGGTGCCGGCGGGCGCCACCGCCGTACTGCCACAGGCGGAGCAACGGCGCATCGCCCTGCTCGGCGGCGCCGTGGTCCGGCAGACCGGCGTGAACTCCCAGGTGGCGGCGGTCGTGGAGCGGCAGGCCGACCCCTGCGCCGAGCAACCGGTCGCCGCGCGGATCGTGCGGGCCGTCAACGCGTACGAGGAGAAGGCCCGCGACGCCGGTCCCGGCGGGCCGCTGACGGCTCTGGAGGAGCTGCGCCTGGCGGGGCCCGGGGAGTACGCCTCCGAGGTGGTCGAGGCGCTGGCCAGAGTCCTGTCACGGGACTGTCTGACCCCCGCCCAGGCTGGGTAACCCATGGGTAATGAGCGCCCTTCCGGCCCTACGTGGTTGGATGCGAAGGAAAGGGTGACCGGGGGCACAGCCAGCCCACTGAACGGAACTGGCAGGCGGGAATCGTGAGGATCTTCGGCAAGGGACGGCACCGGCCCTCCGCCTCCTGGCGGCAGGCCACAGACCGCGCGTTCACGCTGATCGGCGACGGCCGGTACGAGGACGCGGGCGCCCTGCTCACGCGGGCCGCCGATCTGGAGCCCTGGCTGTCGGAGTCCTGGTTCAACCTCGCCCTCCTGCACAAGTTCCGGCACGACTGGGAGCAGGCCCGGGCGGCGGGACTGCGCGCCGTCGCCCTGCTCGACCGGGAGACCGGGGCGCCCGACTGGTGGAACGTCGGCATCGCCGCCACCGCCCTGCAGGACTGGCCGCTGGCCCGGCGGGCCTGGCAGGCGTACGGACTGCGGGTGCCCGGTGGCGCCACGGCCAACGGCGAGCCGCTCGGGATGGACCTGGGCAGCGCGGCCGTACGGCTGTCCCCGGAGGGGGAGGCCGAGGTGGTGTGGGGGCGGCGGCTGGACCCCGCCCGCATCGAGGTGCTGTCCATCCCGCTGCCGTCCTCCGGGCGGCGCTGGGGCGAGGTCGTCCTGCACGACGGGGTCCCGCACGGCGAGCGGACCACCACCGCCGGGCACGCCTACCCGGTGTTCGACGAGATCGAGCTGTGGGCGCCTTCCCCCGTGCCGACCTGGGTGGTCCTGCTGGAGGCCGCGACCGAGGCCGACCGGGACGCCCTGGAGCAGCTGGCCGCGGACGCGGGTTTCGCCGCCGAGGACTGGTCGTCGTCCGTACGGCTGCTGTGCCGGATGTGTTCCGAGTCGCGGATGCCGTCCGACGAGGGTGACGGGGAAGAGCACCTCGATCCGCACGACCACAGCGAGCCGGGGCATCCCGGGCCGCTCGGGCACCGGACCGACGGGCAGCTGTGGGTGCCGGAGCGGGAGTGCGGGGTGGCCGCGCCGGCCTCGCTGGTGAGGGGGTTGCTGGACGGGTGGGTCGCCGACAGCCCCGATTCCCGGGACTGGCGGGACCTGGAAGAAGTCTGCTGAACGGATCCTGCCTCTCGGCTGCCTTTAGGCTGTACTCGCAGAATCTCCCAGGCTTGCAGGAAGGCATACGTCGGTCATGGCGCAGCAGGACACCGATCAGCAGCACGCGGGCGTGCTCCCCGTGGACGACGAGGGCTTCGTCATCGACACCGAGGAGACCGAGGAGCGCGAGAACGCCTGGCGTGAGCGCGGTACCTCGCGGCCGATCACGGTCGTCGGGAACCCGGTGCTGCACAAGGAGTGCAAGGACGTCACCGAGTTCGGCGCGGAGCTTGACCAGCTGGTCGCCGACATGTTCGCCTCGCAGCGCACCGCCGAGGGCGTCGGTCTCGCCGCCAACCAGATCGGCGTCGATCTGAAGGTCTTCGTGTACGACTGCCTGGACGACGACGGCAAGCGGCACGTCGGTGTCGTGTGCAACCCGAAGCTCGTCGACCTGCCCGCCGACAAGCGCCGGCTGGACGACAGCAACGAGGGCTGTCTGTCCGTGCCCACCGCGTACGCGCCGCTCGCCCGCCCGGACTACGCCGAGGTGACCGGGCAGGACGAGAAGGGCCACCCGATCAAGGTGCGCGGCACCGGCTACTTCGCCCGGTGTCTGCAGCACGAGACGGATCACCTCTACGGCTACCTCTACATCGACCGGCTCTCCAAGCGTGAACGCAAGGACGCGCTGCGGCAGATGGCCGAGAACGAGCCCCGCTATCCCGTGGTCGCCAACGACTGAGGACTCTCGCGTCCCTCAACTCCCTTCCTCGCGGCGTCTGTTCAGGAACCCCTTCCCGAACAGGCGCCGTTCGTCTGTCCGTCGCACGGGTTCTCTCAGCGCGTGGTGTCCCACCGTCTTCTTCCCGTTCGCATCCGCATTTCCGCCTCTCGGGACGCGCGATCACCAGCACTCCGTCCAGGTGGTCCACGGCCACCTGCCCGGCCGCGTCCGGCGCCGCGACTGCGGCCGGTCTCCCCCCGTGTGCACGGACTTGAGTACGGGCCTGCCGCAGTACGGTCAGCGCCCGCTTCCCGCCGGGCCGGCGCGCCGATCAGCCGGGACACCGCGGTCGCCGCCCAGCGCGACCGCGAGCGTCCCGTCCGGCCGGGACCTCACCTCTTCACCTGGAGAGTGCTTCTTTGATGGGACGACTGGTGATCCAGAACCAGTCACGCAAGGGAGAATCTCGGCACTGTGGGTTGGCGAATGGAGCAAATCCGTTCCCAGGACGGTCAGTTATGGTGCTGAATGGAAGTGCGGGGATACGCAACGGCGCACGCCCGGCACAGCGGAAGGGGTGTGCGCAACTGGCGGCTGGAAGGGGTTTGTTCGTGCCTGCTTTCCCACACAGCACCACATCATCGCCGACGGCGATCTCGGTTCCGCCGTCGCTCTCTCTCCCGGTGATCGAAGCAGCGTTTCCCAGGCAAGTGCACCCGTATTGGCCCAGGCTCCAGGAGAAGACACGTACCTGGCTACTGGAAAAACGGCTCATGCCGCCGGACAAGGTGGAGGAATATGCCGACGGTCTGTGCTACACCGACCTCATGGCGGGCTACTACGTCGGCGCCCCCGACGAGGTCCTCCAGGCGATAGCGGACTACAGCGCGTGGTTCTTCGTCTGGGACGACCGGCACGACCGCGACATCGTGCACGGCCGCCCGGCCGCCTGGCGGCGGCTCAGGTTCCGCTTGCACGCGGCTCTCGACTCACCCGGGGACCATCTGCATCACGAGGATCCCCTGGTCGCCGGGTTCGCCGACAGCATGGTGCGGTTGTACTCGTTCCTGCCGCGGACGTGGAACGCCCGCTTCGCGCGGCACTTCCACGAGGTGATCGAGGCGTACGACCGGGAATTCCGCAACCGCACCGAGGGCATCGTCCCGACCGTCGAGGAGTACCTGGCGCTGCGCCGCCTCACCTTCGCGCACTGGATCTGGACCGACCTGCTGGAGCCCAGCGCCGGCTGCGAACTCCCTGACCCGGTACGCAATCACCCGGCATATCGGCGGGCCGCACTGCTGAGCCAGGAATTCGCCGCCTGGTACAACGACCTCTGTTCGCTGCCCAAGGAATTAGCGGGCGACGAAGTGCACAATCTCGGAATCAGTCTCATCACGCACGAGGGACTGACCCTGGAGGAAGCGGTCGCGGAGGTCCGGCGACGCGTGGAGGAATGCATAGCGGAATTCCTCGTCGCCGAACAGGACGCACTGCGCCTCTCCGACGAACTCGCCGACGGCACCGTCCACGGAAAGGAACTCAGCGCCGCGGTACGGGCCTGCGTCTGCAATATGCGGAACTGGTTCAGCACCGTCTACTGGTTCCACCACGAGTCCGGCCGGTACCGGGTGGACAGCTGGGACGACCGGTCCACGCCCCCGTACGTCAACAACGAAGCGGCAGGTGAGAAATGACCGTCGAGTCTGTGAAGCCCGAGGCATCCCCGGCTCCGGAGCTGCGTGAGCCGCCCCTCGCGGGCGGCGGTGTCCCCGGCCTCGGTCACGGCTGGAAGCTGGTCCGCGACCCGCTGGGCTTCCTGGCCCGGCTGCGCGACGACGGCGACCTGGTCCGGCTGCGGCTGGGCCCCAAGACGGTGTACGCCGTCACCGCGCCGCACCTCGTCGGCGACATGCTGACGAGCCCCGGCTACGAGATCGGCGGGCCGCTGTGGGACACCCTGGACGTGCTCCTGGGCAAGGGGGTGGCGACCAGCAACGGGCCGCTGCACCGGCGCCAGCGGCAGACCATCCAGCCCTCGTTCCGCAAGGACGTCATCCACGAGTACGAGCGGGTCATGGTCGAGGAGTCGCAGGCCTTCGCCTCGCGCTGGCAGGCCGGGGACACCGTCGACGTCACCGCGGAGGCGTTCCGGGTGGGCGTGCGCATGACGGCCCGGTGCTTCCTGCAGATCGAGCACATCGACGACCTGGCCGAGCGGCTGAGCACCGCCCTCGCCACCGTGTTCGGCGGCATGTACCGGCGGATGATCCTGTCCTTCGGCCCGTTCTACCGGCTGCCGCTTCCCTCGCACCGTGAATTCGACCGCGCACTGGCCGAACTGCACCGCCTCGCCGACGAGGTCATCGCCGAACGCCGGGCCGCCGCCGAGAAGCCCGACGATTTGCTGACCGCCTTGCTCGACGCAAAGGACGAGAAAGGTGAACCGGTCAACGACCGGGAGGTGCACGATCAGGTCATAGCAATTCTCACGCCGGGCAGCGAAACCGTGGGGTCCCAGTTGATGTGGATCTTGCAGTTGCTGGCGGAACATCCGGAACAGGCCGACCGGGTGAGCGCGGAGGTGAAATCGATCGTGGGTGACCGCCCGCTCACATTCGGCGATCTCCACAAGCTGACCCACACGAACAATGTGGTCACCGAGGCGCTCCGGATACGCCCCGCCGTATGGATTCTGACGCGGCGGGCCATGGCCGAAACGCAACTGGGCGGGTATCGCATTCCGGCCGGAGCGGACATCGTCTACAGCCCGCTCGCCCTCCAGCGCGACCCCCGGTCCTACGAGCGGCACCTCGCCTTCGACCCGGACCGCTGGCTTCCGGGGCGCTCCACGGAGGTGCCGAAGTACGCGATGAGTCCCTTCAGCGCGGGCAACCGCAAATGCCCGGCCGACCACTTCTCGGTGGCCGAACTCGGCATGATCCTGGCCACCGTGATCCCGAAGTGGCGCTTCGAGCGCCTTCCCGAGGCCGACGAGTCGACCCGGGTGGGCATCACCCTGCGGCCGAAGCGGCTGCTGCTGAAGGCGGTGCCGAGGTGACGGGCCCGGTCAGGCGGCGTCCGTACCGGCTTCTGCTTCCGCCTCGGATCCGGCTTCCGGTCCTCTGAAGGCGCGCCGGTAGGCGTTCGGGGTGGTCCCCACCGCCCGGACGAACTGGTGACGCAGCGCGGCCGCGTTGCCGAACCCCGTCCGGCCGGCGACCGCGTCCACCGTCTCGTCCGTCGCCTCCAGCAACCGCTGGGCCAGCAGCACCCGTTGGCGCAGGATCCAGCGGTAGGGAGTCGTCCCCGTCTCCTGCTGGAAGCGACGGGCGAAGGTGCGCGGCGACATGTGCGCGAGCTCGGCGAGCTGCTCGACGCTGACCTCCTCGTCGAGGTGTTCCTGCATCCACACCAGGACCTCGCCGACCGTGTCGCAGGAGGAGGCGGGCAGCGGGCGCTCGATGTACTGCGCCTGACCGCCGTCCCGGTGCGGCGGCACCACCATCCGCCGGGCGATCTTGTTGGCGACCTCCGGCCCCTGCTCCTTGCGCACGAGGTGCAGGCAGGCGTCGATGCCTGCCGCGGTGCCGGCCGAGGTGATCACGGGGTCGTCGTCGATGTACAGCACGTCCGGCTCGACGGCCGCCCGGGGATAGCGCCGTGCCAGCTGCTCCGCGTCGCGCCAGTGGGTGGCGCAGCGGCGGTCGTCGAGCAGACCGGCCGCGGCCAGTACGAAGACCCCGGAGCACACGCTGAGCACCCGCGTGCCGCGGTCGACGGCGGCGCACAGGGCCCGCAACAGCTCGGGCGGGAAAGACCGGTGCTGGAAGCCGTCGCCCGCCGGTACGGCGATCAGGTCAGCCGTCTCCAGGCGCTCCAGCCCGTGGTCGACGGTCAGTGAGAAGCCCGCGTGCGTGCGCAACGTCCGGCCCTCCGCCGAGGCGACGGCGAAGTCGTAGACCGGCAGGCCTTCGTCGCTGCGGTCCGTACCGAAGACCTCGCAGACGACGCCGAGCTCGAAGGGATCGAATCCGTCGAGGAGGACGGCCACCACGTTCTTCAACATGCTGCCAGTGTGCCTCGGAACTGGCAGTAAATCGAGGGTGTGCGGCAGTCCTGCCACTGTCGGTAAGGAGTATCCGGCGTGACAGTGGTGTCATGACTACCGCGCAGACAGAAGGACTGACCGGAATGCTCACCGTCCTCGGGATCCTCGTCCTCCTGGCCCTCCCGTCAGTGATCGGCATCGTGCGCGACCGGCGCATCGACCGTCAGATCAGGGAGGCCCAGGGGGCCCGTGAGGCCTACGGGGCTCAGAAGTCCTCGTCCAGGTCCACGGTGCCCTCCACCGCGACCTGGTACGCCGACGGACGCCGCTCGAAGAAGTTGGTCAGCTCCTGAACCCCCTGCAGCTCCATGAAGGAGAAGGGGTTCTCGGAGCCGTACACCGGGGCGAAGCCGAGGCGTGTCAGGCGCTGGTCGGCCACGCACTGGAGGTACTGCCGCATCGAGTCGGTGTTCATGCCCGGGAGGCCGTCACCGCACAGGTCGCGCGCGAACTGCAGCTCGGCCTCGACGGCTTCCCTCAGCATGTCGGTGACCTGCTGCTGAAGCCGGTCGTCGAACAGCTCCGGCTCCTCCTTGCGGACGGTGTCGACCACGTCGAACGCGAAGCTCATGTGCATGGTCTCGTCGCGGAACACCCAGTTGGTGCCGGTCGCCAGGCCGTGCAGGAGACCCCGGCCGCGGAACCAGTAGACGTACGCGAAGGCGCCGTAGAAGAACAGGCCCTCGATGCACGCGGCGAAGCAGATCAGGTTGAGCAGGAAGCGACGGCGGTCGCCCTGGGTCTCCAGCCGGTCGAGCTTCTCGACCTCGTTGATCCACCGGAAGCAGAACTCGGCCTTCGCGCGGATGGAGGGGATGTTCTCCACGGCGTCGAAGGCCGCGGCCCTGTCCTCGGGATCGGGGAGATAGGTGTCCAGGAGCGTCAGGTAGAACTGGACGTGGACGGCCTCCTCGAAGAGCTGGCGCGACAGGTACAGCCGCGCCTCCGGGGAGTTGATGTGCTTGTAGAGGGTCAGCACCAGGTTGTTCGCGACGATCGAGTCGCCCGTCGCGAAGAACGCCACCAGGCGTCCGATCAGGTGCTGTTCGGCCGGTGTGAGCTTGGCGAGGTCGGTGACGTCCGAGTGGAGGTCGACCTCCTCCACGGTCCAGGTGTTCTTGATGGCGTCCCGGTAGCGCTCGTAGAAGTCCGGGTAGCGCATGGGGCGGAGGGTGAGTTCGAAGCCCGGGTCGAGGAGGTGGGTATTACGGCTGGTCATCACTGGCAGGCCTCGCAGGACTCGGGGTTTTCCAGGGAGCAGGCGACGGCATCGGGGTCTGCCGCCTGTGGCACGGGGACAGTTGCCTGTGCCGCGCGGGCGATGCGGGTCGCCGGGCGCGAGCGCAGGTAGTACGTCGTCTTCAGGCCCTGCTTCCAGGCGTACGCGTACATCGAGGAGAGCTTGCCGATGGTCGGTGTCTGGAGGAACAGGTTCAGCGACTGGGACTGGTCGAGGAACGGGGTCCGGGCGGCGGCCATGTCGATCAGGCCGCGCTGCGGGATCTCCCAGGCCGTGCGGTACAGGGCGCGGAGGTCCTCGGGGATCCAGGTGAACGCCTGCACCGAGCCGTTCGCCTCGCGCAGCGCCTCGCGGGTGCGGGCGTCCCAGACACCGAGCCGCTTGAGGTCCTTCACCAGGTACGAGTTGACCTGGAGGAACTCACCGGACAGGGTCTCGCGCTTGAACAGGTTGGAGACCTGCGGCTCGATGCACTCGTACACGCCCGCGATCGACGCGATGGTGGCCGTGGGCGCGATGGCGAGCAGGAGCGCGTTGCGCATGCCCGTCGTGGCGATACGGGCCCGCAGTGCCGCCCAGCGCTCCGGCCAGGCGAGTTCGGTGTCGTAGTGGTCGGGGTGCAGGACACCCTGGGCGGTACGGGTCTTCTCCCAGGCCGGCAGCGGGCCGTTGCGCTCGGCGAGGTCCGCGGAGGCCTCGTACGCGGCGAGCATGACGCGCTCGGCGATGCGGGTGGACAGCCGGCGGGCCTCGGGCGAGTCGAAGGGCAGGCGCAGCTGGAAGAAGACGTCCTGCAGGCCCATCACGCCCAGGCCCACCGGTCGCCACCTGGCGTTGGAGCGGCCCGCCTGCTCGGTCGGGTAGAAGTTGATGTCGACGACCCGGTCGAGGAAGGTGACGGCGGTGCGGACGGTCTCGTCCAGCCGGTCCCAGTCGATGTCTTCGCGGGCCGGGTCCACGAAGGCGCCCAGGTTCACCGAACCCAGGTTGCAGACCGCCGTCTCCCCGTCGTCCGTGACCTCCAGGATCTCTGTGCAGAGGTTGGAGGAGTGGACGACGTGACCCGGCTCGGCCGTCTGGTTGGCGGTGCGGTTCGCGGCGTCCTTGAAGGTCATCCAGCCGTTGCCGGTCTGGGCGAGGGTGCGCATCATGCGGCCGTAGAGATCACGGGCGGGCAGGGTCCGGCGTGCGAGCCCCGCCGCCTCCGCCGCGCGGTAGGCCGCGTCGAACTCCTCGCCCCACAGGTCGACGAGTTCCGGCACGTCGGCGGGGGAGAACAGCGACCACTGCTCGTCGGCGTCGACCCGGCGCATGAACTCGTCCGGGACCCAGTGCGCGAGGTTCAGGTTGTGCGTACGACGGGCGTCCTCGCCGGTGTTGTCGCGCAGCTCCAGGAACTCCTCGATGTCCGAGTGCCAGGTCTCCAGGTAGACCGCCGCCGCGCCCTTGCGCCGGCCGCCCTGGTTCACGGCGGCGACGGAGGCGTCCAGGGTCTTCAGGAACGGGACGATGCCGTTGGAGTGCCCGTTGGTGCCCCGGATCAGCGAACCGCGGGCCCGGATGCGCGAGTAGGCGATCCCGATGCCGCCGGCGTGCTTGGAGAGACGGGCCACCTGCTGGTAGCGCTCGTAGATGGAGTCCAGTTCGTCCTTCGGGGAGTCGAGGAGATAGCAGGACGACATCTGGGGGTGGCGGGTGCCGGAGTTGAAGAGGGTGGGGGAGGAGGGCAGGTAGTCGAGGCGGCTCATGAGCCGGTAGAGCGCGGCGACTTCGTCCACCGCCCGGCCGGAGTCGTCCTCGGCGAGGCCGCAGGCCACCCGGAGCATGAAGTACTGGGGCGTCTCGATGACCTTGCGGGTGATCGGGTGCCGGAGCAGATAGCGGCCGTACAGGGTGCGCAGGCCGAAGTAGCCGAAGCGGTCGTCGGCCGCCGGGTCGACCAGCGCGTCGAGACGGCCCGCGTGGAGGCGCACGAACTCGGCGGTGCGGTCGGCGATGAGCCCTTCCCGGTGCCCCACGGCGACGGACTCGGTGAACGACGTGACGCCCTGGGAGGCGGCCTCGGCGGTGATGCCGAGCGTCAACAGCCGGGCGGCCAGCCGGGAGTAGGCGGGGTCCTCGGAGATGAGGCCGGCGGCTGCCTCCGTGGCCAGCTCGCGCAGCTCCACAGCGACATCCGGCACGGCCCCCGGCGCGGACCGGCCGCGCAGCGCGGCGGCGGCGACCCGGCCGGGGTCGGCGTCGGGAAGATCGGCGGTCAGCTCGGTCAGATTCCGCAGCAACGCGGTCCCGGGACCGTCGGGTTCCGCCGGAGTCGTCGCTGTCGCCGGATCGGCTGGCGCGATGGTCACGTGGGGCTCTCCCTCGCTCGCAGGGGGCCTCAGGAAGGGCAGGGGGCAGCACACGAGCGCACACGGCGTCGCGTCCACCGGCCCACTCCACGAGGCCCGGACGTCAAGGCACCCGGGCCGGATGGCCGGGCGCACTGTCGGCAGGTCCTCGGACTGACTCTCATGTGGGCATAAGCGCGCATGAGTACACCGTTGCGGGACAGTTCCGGATTCGCACCGGATTCCCCTGCGACGACAGCGAGCATGAGCATACATCTTGTGTCGCGTGAAGGAACCACCCCCATATGTTGTGTCGCGCCGGTTTCACAGCGTCAACCCGTAGCTGAGGAGAGTGATGTCGTCGAGCTCCGGGACCGGGTTCCAGTCGCGTTCCGGGACGCGGACGAAGCCCAGACGTTCGTAGATGCGGTGGGCGGAGTGCATGGTGCGCTGGGTCGACAGGACGACGGCGGTACAGCCGGTCGTGCCCCGGGCGCGGTCGACGCACGCGCGTACGAGGGCCTCTCCGGCGCCCCGGCCGCGGGCCTCGCGGGCGACGGCGAGCATGCGGATCTCCGCCTCGCCGGGGCGGGCTATGTCGGCCATGGGGCCGCCGGACGGCACGAAGGTGACGCCGCCGAGGAGGTGGTCGCCCTGCATGGCCACGAGTACGTCCGCGGCGGCGGCCCGCTTGGCCACGTCCCTGAGTTCGCCGAGGTACGAGTCGCTCTCACCGAAGTCGAGGAGGCCGTCCTGGAGATAGGCCTGGGCGGTGATCTCGCCGAGGGCGTCGTACTCGGTGGGTGTCACTCGCCGGATACGGATGTCCATGCGGGGAGTGTGCACGACGGGTACGACAACGGGCCGCCGGTTTTCCACCGACGGCCCGTTCTCCGGTACGACTCTCTCTTCCGTACGACTCAGTGCGCGCTGCCGGCCGTCGCCGGCGGGAGCTCCACCTGGACGCCCGGGTCGCCCGCGTCGGCCGTGTAGTCCGCCGGCGACGTCTCGTCGATGCCTTCGGGGGCCTTCAGGGCCTTCAGGACGAAGGTCAGGACCACCGTCACCACCACGTTCATCACGAACGCCGTGAGGCCGATGTAGCCGATCTCGCCGATGCCGGGGATCTCCTTCGCGGAGCCGCCGAAGTGCTTCTGCGTCGGCGAGGCGACTCCGTACGCGGCGAGAGTGCCGTAGACCATGCCGACCGCCCAGCCGGCGAGCAGGGCCCAGCGATGGAACCAGCGGGTGAACAGGCCGCCGACCAGGGCCGGGAACGTCTGCAGGATCCAGATGCCGCCCAAGAGCTGGAAGTTGATGGCGACCGTCTTGTCCATGGTCAGGACGAAGGCCAGCGCGCCGACCTTCACCAGCAGGGACACGAGCTTGGAGACCCTCGTCTCCTCCTTCGGCGTGGCGTCCGGCTTGATGAAGTCCTTGTAGATGTTCCGGGTGAAGAGGTTCGCGGCCGCGATCGACATGATCGCCGCCGGAACCAGCGCGCCGATGCCGATGGCGGCGAAGGCCACCCCCGCGAACCAGTCCGGGAACATGTCCTCGAACAGCTGCGGGATCGCCAACTGCCCGTTGCTCACCTTGATCCCGGCCGCGATCGCCATGAAGCCCAGCAGCGCCAGCAGGCCCAGCATCAGCGAGTACAGCGGCAGGATCGTGGTGTTGCGGCGGATCACCTCACGGCTGCGGGACGACAACGTGGCCGTGATCGAGTGCGGGTACATGAAGAGTGCCAGCGCGGAGCCCAACGCCAGCGTGGCGTAGGTCCATTGACCGGCCTCGGCCGGGGCGAGCGCGCCGCGCGGCTTGCCCGTCGCCGGGTTGGTCTGGCTGAACGCCTCGCCCGCCTTGGCGAAGATGTCGTCGAACCCGCCCAGTTTGATCGGGATGTAGATGATCGCCACCGCGATGACGATGTAGATCAGCGTGTCCTTCACGAAGGCGATGAGCGCCGGGGCGCGCAGACCGGACGAGTACGTGTACGCCGCCAGCACGCCGAAGGCGATCAGCAGCGGCAGGTCCTTGACGAACCAGTTGGTGTCCTCGCCGCCGCCGACGCCCATCACGTCCAGCACGGCCTGGATGCCGACCAGTTGGAGCGCGATGTACGGCATGGTGGCGAGGATGCCGGTGACGGCGACCGCCAGCGACAGCCCCTTCGAGCCGAACCGGCCGCGCACGAAGTCCGAGGTGGTCACGTATCCGTGCTTGTGGGACACCGACCACAGCCGGGGCAGGAAGGTGAAGATCAGCGGGTAGACGAGGATGGTGTACGGCACCGCGAAGAAGCCGGACGCGCCCGCCGCGTAGATCGCCGCCGGTACGGCGACGAAGGTGTACGCCGTGTACAGGTCGCCGCCCAGCAGGAACCAGGTGATCCAGGTGCCGAACGACCGGCCGCCCAGGCCCCACTCGTCGAGGCTGTGCTCGTTGTCGGCCCTGCGCCAGCGTGCGGCCAGGAAGCCCAGGATCGTGACGGCCAGGAAGAAGAAGATGAAGACGCCGAGTGCGACGCCGTTGACGCCGTCGTTCACTTCGACGCACCGCCCTTCTTCGAGGAACGGCCGCGCTGGTCACGCTGCCACAGCTGGTACGCGGTCATCGTCAGCGCGGTGGAGATCAGCACCCACGCCATCTGGTACCAGTAGAAGAACGGGATGCCGATGAACGCCGGGTCGGTCTTGGCGTACGAACCGACCCACAGCATCGCCACGAACGGAGCGATCAGGCAGAGCGCGATGACCACGCGCACGGGTGTCACCGTCGGCGGTCTCACTTCGGGCGTGTCTGACATACGGCGGCTCCGTCCCCTCGCTGATCACCGGTGTAATGCGCAGGCAATGTAGGTCACGGCGTCCCGGGTGCGGAACCCCTCGTCCGCATATCGGTATGTGTCGGTTCCGTGTCCATCGCGAGGGGCGGGTTCAGCGGCAACGGAAGCCCTGCCGCGGTCAGTCGACCGGCCTGGTCGACCGGCCTCTTCAGCCTGGCCACGCTGTGTTGACCCGGGGGATGACCCCCGGACCCCCAGCCGGTCCGCCCCTCAACCCGGTCTGGTCGACCGGCCTAGTCGACCGGCCTCTTCAGCCTGGCCACGAACTTGTACCGGTCCCCCCGGTACACCGAGCGCACCCACTCCACCGGCTGTTCCTTCCGGTCCAGCGAGTGCCGGGAAAGCATCAGCATCGGCAGGCCGACGTCGGTGCCGAGCAGGCCGGCCTCGCGGGGGGTGGCCAGTGAGGTCTCGATGGTCTCCTCGGCCTCGGCGAGATGGACGTCGTACACCTCGGCGAGCGCGGTGTAGAGGGAGGTGTACTTGACCAACGACCTGCGCAGGGCCGGGAAGCGTTTCGCGCTGAGGTGGGTCGTCTCGATGGCCATCGGCTCGCCGTTGGCCATGCGCAGGCGCTCGATGCGCAGGACGCGCCCGCCGGCCGTGATGTCGAGCAGCCCGGCGAGCCGGTCGTCGGCGGTGATGTAGCCGATGTCCAGCAGCTGCGAGGTGGGTTCGAGGCCCTGGGCACGCATGTCCTCGGTGTACGAGGTCAGTTGGAGGGCCTGGGAGACCTTCGGCTTGGCGACGAAGGTGCCCTTGCCCTGGATGCGCTCCAGGCGTCCCTCGACGACCAGTTCCTGAAGTGCCTGGCGGACCGTGGTGCGCGAGGTGTCGAACTCGGCGGCCAGCGTGCGCTCGGGTGGAACGGGCGTGCCGGGAGACTGCGTCTCCGTCATGTCGAGCAGGTGCTTCTTGAGGCGGTAGTACTTGGGCACGCGCGCGGTACGGACACTCGCCCCACCCTCGTTCTCCGCACTGCTCACGTCGGTGGTCATGCTCTGCCTTCCCGGCTCCGGATGCGGCTCACATCGTGGCACGGCAGCGTACCGGGATGTCCTCCGCACGCTCCGTGATCCCCTCTGTATACCGCCGCCATATCTTTTGGTCTAGTCCACCACGTCAAGTGGTCCACCGGAAGCGTGCCCTCCGGCACTGGTGTTTTCGATGGGTTCTTACTTAAAGGTTCTTCCATATGTAGGTCGCATAACGGCTGGTCAGAGGCCATTCGTCACCCTTGACAGGGTCCTTGGTCTAAGCCAAGCTCCGGTTACTGGTCTACACCATTGGTCCAGGTCCCGGCCCCACGGGCGGTAGGTGCATTCGACGCCCTTCACCGCAGGGAGCAGGGGGGTTTGTGGCATCCCTGAGGAGGGTGGCGTGAAGCGCAAGCTGATAGCCGCGATCGGTATCGCGGGCATGATGGTCTCCATCGCGGCGTGCGGGGGCGACAGTGGCAGCGGGGACTCGGACAAGAGTGGCGCGGACGCCAAGGAGCTGACCGTCTGGCTCACCGTCGACGCGCAGAACAACTGGCCGCAGCTGGTGAAGGCGGCCGACGCCGCCGTCCAGAAGGCACACCCCGGCATCAAGATCAACCACGAGTACTACGGCTGGCCGGACAAGAACGCCAAGCTCGACGCCGTCCTCGCCACCGACAAGGTGCCCGACGTGGTCGAGATGGGCAACACCGAGATGCTGGGCTACATGGTCAAGGGCGCCTTCGCCGTCCTCGACCCGGCGAAGTTCACCAGCTCCTCCGCCTGGCTGGACGGCCTCAAGGCCTCGGTGACCTACGACGGCAAGACCTACGGCGTCCCGTACTACGCCGGCGGCCGCGTCGGAAACTGGCGCAAGGACCTGTTCGCCTCGGTGGGCGTCAAGTCCGCGCCGAAGACGTACGCCGAGCTGACCGCCGCCCTGGACAAGCTCCAGAAGAAGGAGGGCGGCAAGTTCTCCGCCTGGTACCAGCCCACCCGTGACTGGTACGCGGCCATGTCCTTCGTCTACGACGCCGGCGGCTCCATCGCCAAGGAGGACGGCGGCCAGTGGAAGGCCAGCCTCTCCTCGCCGGAGTCCGTCAAGGGCCTGACCGAGTTCAAGAACGTCGTCGACAAGTACATGCACGGCGACAAGACCAAGGACGAGTCCGACCGTTACATCGTCTACGGCCAGGGCAAGTCCGGCATGATCTTCGGCGCGGCCTGGGAGGGCGCGACCTCCGAGACGCCGGAGAACGACAAGACCGGCAAGCTCAAGGGCAACCTCGAGAACTTCGTGATGCCCGGCCCGTCCGGCAAGAACCTCCCCGTCTTCCTGGGCGGTTCGGACCTCGCCGTGCCGGTGAAGTCCGACGCGCAGGCCGTCGCCGCCGAATGGATCAACGCGTTCACCGGTCCCTCCGGCCAGAAGGGCCTGATGGCCAAGGGCAACCTGCCCAACAACAAGACCGACCTCGCCACCCTGAAGAAGGACCCGGCGACGGCGGTCCCGGCCACCGCGGCCGAGTCCAACTGGTTCGTCCCGATGGCACCGGGCTGGGGCCAGGTCGAGAAGGCCCAGATCCTGCAGACCATGCTGCAGGAGATCGGCACCGGCAAGAAGTCGGTCGAGGCCGCCGCGAAGGAAGCGGACGCCGCGATCGACAAGGTCATCAACAACAAGTGACGTGAGGGCGGGGCCCCGCCGAGCGCGGGGCCCTGCTTCCCGTACGACCTGCCCTTTCTCGTACGACCTGGCTTTTCCCGTACGACCTGCCCCGCGCGGGGCGTTTGCTTGCGTACCACCCGAGGGACCGCTGAGGAGCGCGCGGATGAGTGCCGACACGACCACCCCTGCCAAGGTGCCGCCGCCGCGGCAGGCACCGCCACCCCCCGTCGCGGACACCCCCCGCAGAAAGCGGACGTCGAGCGGAGCCGGCACCCCCTGGCTGCTGCTCGCGCCCTGCCTGCTGGTCCTCGGGCTCGTTCTCGGCTATCCGCTGGTCCGCCTGGTCACCCTGTCCTTCCAGAAGTTCGGCCAGTCCCAGCTGTGGGGCTTCCAGCCGGCCGAGTGGGTCGGGTTCGACAACTTCACGGGCATCCTGAACGACGGCGAGTTCTGGGCGGTCGTCGTGCGGACCATCGTCTTCGCGGCCGGCTGCGTCATCTTCACGATGGTCGCCGGCATGCTGATCGCCCTGCTGCTCCAGCGGGTCTCCGGCTGGGTGAAGATCCTGATCAACATCGCGCTGGTGGCCAGCTGGGGCATGCCGATCGTCGTCGCGACCACGGTCTTCAAATGGCTGTTCGACGCGGACTACGGCATCCTCAACGCGGTCCTCAGCAAGCTGCCCGGCGTCGACCTCATCGGCCACAACTGGTTCGCCAGTGGCCCGCAGGGCCTGGCCGTGATCATGCTGCTGGTGGTCTGGGGAGCCGTGCCCTTCGTGGTCATCACACTGAGCGCCGGTCTCACCCAGGTCCCCCAGGAACTGGAGGAGGCGGCCCGCCTCGACGGCGCCGGCGCCTGGAACGTCTTCCGGTACGTCACCCTCCCCATCCTCAAGCCGATCATCGTGATGCTCACGACCCTGTCGGTCATCTGGGACATGGGCGTCTTCCCGCAGGTCTTCGTGATGCGGGGCGGCCATCCGGAGGCCGAGTTCCAACTCCTCACCACGTACTCGTACGACCGCGCGTTCGTGGTCAACGACTACGCGCAGGGCTCGGCGATCGCCCTGGTGACCGTGCTGTTGCTGCTGGGCGTGGTCGCCGTCTACATGCGCCAGATGCTGAAGATCGGAGAGGTCGAATGAGCACCCTGACGACTCCCGCGCGGGCGGCCGGGGTGACTCCCGGGGCGGCCCCCGCGCGCCGGAAGCCGAAGGCCGGCTGGAACGTCCTCGGCCTCCTCGTCTTCGCCACCGCCGGCTTCCCCGTCTACTGGATGCTGAACACCGCGTTCAAGCCGGCCAAGGACGCCATCGACCCGGACCCGAGCCTGCTGCCCACGGGCTTCACGCTCTCCAACTTCGGCCGGGCGCTCGACATCGCGGACTTCTGGGGCCCGGTCGGCCGCAGCCTGATCGTGTCGCTCGCGGTGGTCGTGATCGGCATGGTCGTCGGCATGCTCGCCGCGCTCGCCATCTCCCGGTTCGCCTTCCGCGGCCGCAAGGTCGTGATCGTGGGCATCCTCGCCGTGCAGATGATCCCGCTGGTCGCGATGATCATCCCGGTGTTCCTGCTGCTCAACGACCTCGACCAGTACGACAAGCTCTCCGGCCTGATCATCACGTACCTGACCTTCATCCTCCCCTTCACGGTGTGGACGCTGCGCGGCTTCATCGTCAACATCCCGAAGGAACTGGAGGAGGCGGCGATGGTCGACGGCTGCTCCCGCACCGGCGCCTTCATCCGGGTCGTCTTCCCGCTTCTGGCCCCCGGCATGGTCGCCACCTCGGTCTACGCGTTCATCCAGGCCTGGAACGAGTACCTGTACGCCCTCATGCTGCTCAGCCAGAAGAACCAGACCGCGACCGTGTGGCTCGGCAACTTCACCACCAAGCACGGCACCGAATACGCCCCGATGATGGCCGGATCCACCATGATGGCCGTGCCGATCGTGGTCCTCTTCCTCCTCGTCCAGCGCAAGATGGCCGCGGGCCTGACCGCGGGCGCCGTGAAGGGATAACGCCCCCCGATGACGACACTCGCCCGCAGTACCACTGCGTTCGATCCGGAAAAAGACGGCCTCACGCGCGACGCGCTGACCGTCCTCCAGCCCGGCTTCCCGGGCACCACCGCCCCCGACTGGCTGCTCCGCCGCCTCGGCGAGGGCCTCGCCTCGGTCGGCCTGTTCGGCCGCAACATCGCTTCCCCCGACCAACTGGCGGCGCTGACCGCCCAGTTGCGCGCCGAGCGGGACGACGTGCTGGTCGCGATCGACGAGGAGGGCGGCGACGTCACCCGCCTGGAGGTGGGCACGGGCTCCAGCTTCCCCGGCAACAACGCGCTCGGCGCGGTGGACGACGTGGAGCTGACGAAAGAGGTGGCCCGCGAACTCGGCCGCCGCCTCGCCGCCTGCGGGGTGAACTTCAACTGGGCCCCGTCGGCCGACGTGAACTCGAACCCCGCCAACCCGGTGATCGGCGTACGCTCCTTCGGCGCCGACCCCGACCTGGTCGCCCGCCACACCGCGGCCTACGTCACCGGCCTCCAGTCGGCCGGAGTCGCAGCCTGCACGAAACACTTCCCCGGCCACGGCGACACGGCGGTGGACTCCCACCACACGCTGCCCCGCATCGACGCGGAGGCCGTGGTCCTGCGCGACCGCGAACTGACCCCGTTCCGCGCGGCGATCGCGGCGGGCACCCGCGCGGTGATGACCGCGCACATCCTCGTCCCGACCCTGGACCCGGACCGCCCGGCCACTCTGTCCCACCGGATCCTGACCGACGTCCTGCGCGGCGAACTCGGCTACGACGGCCTCATCGTCACCGACGGCATGGAGATGCGGGCCATCGCCGCCACCTACGGCATCGAACGCGGCAGCGTCCTCGCCCTCGCGGCCGGCGCCGACGCGATCTGCGTGGGCGGCGGCCTGTCGGACGACGAGACGGTACGCCGCCTGCGCGACGCCCTCGTCACCGCCGTACGCTCCGGTGACCTCCCCGAAGAACGCCTCACCGACGCGGCGGAACGGGTCCGGGCCCTGGCCCGCTGGACCGCTTCGGCGGGCGGCCGTGGGAGCGGGACGCAGGCTTCGTCGGTCGCCACCACCCTCGGCGACGTCGGCCTGCGCGCTGCCCGCCGTGCACTGCGCCTCACCCGGGCCGAGGACTTCACCCCGCTGACCGAACCCCCGTACGTCGCCGCGCTCACCCCGGTGGCGAACATCGCCGTGGGCGACGAGACGCCCTGGGGGTTGGCGGCGGAGCTGACCCGGCTGATCCCCGGCACGCAGACGGGCACCTTCAGCGACGAGCACGCCGGTGCCACTGCCCTGAAGGCGGCCGGCGGACGTCGCATCGTGGCCGTCGTCCGCGACGAACACCGTCACCCCTGGATGTCCGCGGCCCTCGACACCCTGCTGTCGTCCCGTCCCGACACCGTCGTCGTCGAGATGGGCCTCCCGCAGGCCACTCCCCGAGGCGCCCTCCACATCGCCACCCACGGCGCGGCCCGCGTCTGCGGCCGAGCGGCGGCGGAGGTCATCGCGGGGAGATAGCGCGTACGGTCCACACCGCCACGAAGGCGCCGGATCCCTTGAGGATCCGGCGCCTTGGCGTGTTCCGGTTGTGGGGGCCCGCCGGCCCCTGGGTGGGTCTACGGGCGGTAGTGATCGCTCATGGTGGGCGACGTACCGTCGAGCGCCCGCGCTGAGTAGGACGTCCGTTCCTCATGGGCCCGCACCCGACGCGCCTGTTCGACGAGGAGGCCGTCGGCGTTCTCGGTGGGGCTGCTCCGGCGGCGCAGCAGGACGAAGATCAGTCCCAAACACGCCCCCGCCAGCAAGCCGAACATCACGGCAATCTCGATCACGGACGACCCCCGTCAAGTGAGTGACACACGTGTACCGCACGGTAACGCTCGGCCCGTCCCTGAACTAGATCCCTTGCCACTCCGGCTTGTTGGCGAACGTGTACCGGAAGTAGTCGGCCAGCTTCAGCTTGGACGCGGCGGCCTCGTCGGCCACGACCGTGGCATGCGGATGGAGTTGGAGTGCCGAGGCGGGGCACACCGCCGCGACCGGCCCCTCCACGGTCGCCGCGACCGCGTCCGCCTTGCCCTCCCCGGTGGCCAGGAGGACCAGGTGCCGTGCCTCCAGGATCGTCCCGATGCCCTGGGTGATCACGTGATGCGGCACCTGCTCGATGTCACCGTCGAAGAAGCGCGCGTTGTCCACCCGGGTCTGCTCGGTCAGCGTCTTGATCCGGGTCCGCGAGGCCAGCGACGAACACGGCTCGTTGAACCCGATGTGACCGTCGGTCCCGATCCCCAGCAGCTGCAGGTCCACCCCGCCGGCCTCGGTCAGCGCCCGGTCGTAGGCCTGGCACGCCGCCAGGACGTCCTCGGCCGTGCCGTCGGGTCCCATGAACGCGTCCATCCCGATCCCGAGCGGCTCCAGCACCTCGCGCCGCAGCACCGAACGGTACGACTCCGGATGGTCGGCCGGCAGCCCCACGTACTCGTCGAGCTGCGCGATCCGCGCCCGGGAGGCATCCACGGCACCGGAGCGGACCTGTGCCGCCAGCGCCTCGTAGACGGGCAGCGGCGTCGAGCCGGTGGCCACGCCGAGCAGAGCGTCGGGCTTGCGCCGGAGCAGCTGGGCCATGGCCCCGGCGATCAGCTCGCCGCCCGCCTTGGCGTCCGGAACGATGACAACTTCCACGCTGGGCCTGCCGATCTGAGGAAACGGTCTGAACGGAGGGGACTCGACGGGGGCCCGGAACGGGCCTGTGTGGTTTAGACCAATCTAACAGAGGCGCCTCTTCCGGCCCAGGCCACCGTCTCACGCACGCGCGCGGCGCTCCCGGTCCCGTTCGCTGAAATTCTCGCGGCCATCCACCCCCGCACACGAACCCACACGGGTAGGCTTCTTCACGGATACCTGGACGTCCGAATAGGGCGGACGCGGCGGGGAAAGTCCCAACAACAAACAGCCTCCAACGCATGGACACACGTAGTGGTCTAGTCCACAATGCGGAGGACAGCTGAAAGCGAACAGGCTTCCGTCCTCCCCGCACAGGAGGGCGGACCGAGGAACCGTGGCTCTCTGCCCTGACTGCCCCGGGTCCTCATCCTTCGGCCGACCGGGACCGCACACCCCACGGCCGTTGTTGCTCCGGGCTGCGGTGCCGGGAGGGTTGAGGGTCCCTCCGGGCGCCGCGGCCCGCGGGTGTTTCCGGGGCCGGACAGCGCCGGACCCGCGGTCTCGGGGGATGTCCGTACCGCCAGGTACGCTCGCACATGTGCCCTCCATGAACGAACTCGTACGCCAGCACACGGCCCTCGGCGACTCCGACCTCGAGTGGCTGCACCTGCTGGTCTCGGAGTGGCAGCTGCTCTCCGACCTGTCCTTCGCCGACCTCGTGCTGTGGGTCCCGACCCGGGACGGCACCCGCTATGTGTCGGTCGCCCAGATGCGGCCCAACACCGGCCCCACCTCGTACCAGGACGACATGGTCGGCCACCACGTCCCACGCGGCCGCCGCCCCATGCTGGACGTCGCGCTCGACGAGGGCCGGATCGTCCGTGAGGGCGATCCGGAGTGGCGGGAGGAGGTTCCCGTCCGGATCGAGTCCATTCCGGTACGACGGGAGGGGCGGGTCCTCGGGGTCATCGCCCGCAACACCAACCTCCTCACCGTGCGCACCCCGAGCCGTCTGGAGCTGACGTATCTCCAGAGCGCCTCGGACCTCGCGCAGATGATCGCGGCCGGCTCCTTCCCCTTCGCGAACCAGCAGGTCGACATGGACGCCTCGCCCCGCGTGGGCGACGGACTGATCCGCCTCGACGCGGACGGCCTCGTCCAGTACGCCTCCCCGAACGCGCTGTCCGCCTACCACCGCCTCGGTCTCGCCTCCGACCTCGTCGGCCACCACCTCGGCAAGACCACCGCCGAACTCGCCCCGACCCACGGGCCGGTGGACGAGGCCCTCGCCAAGGTGGCCAGCGGCTGGGCGCCCCGTGAGTTCGAGATCGAGTCCGTCGACGGCGTGATCCAGTTCCGGGCGATCCCGCTCAAACCCAAGGGCACCCGCATCGGTTCCCTGGTGCTGCTCCGTGACGTCACCGAACTGCGGCGCCGCGAGCGCGAACTGATCACCAAGGACGCGACGATCCGGGAGATCCACCACCGGGTGAAGAACAACCTCCAGACGGTGGCCGCCCTGCTCAGGCTCCAGGCCCGGCGCATCGAGTCCGACCGCGGCCGTGAAGCCCTCGAAGAGGCGGTACGCCGGGTCGGGTCGATCGCGATCGTGCACGAGACGCTCTCCCAGAACCTCGACGAACGCGTGGAGTTCGACGAGATCGCCGACCGGGTCCTGGCGATGGTCGCCGAGATCTCCCCGGGCAAGGTCACCGGCCGGCGCACCGGCCGCTTCGGCATCCTGGACGCGGAGGTCGCCACCCCGCTGTCGATGGTCCTGACCGAGATCCTCCAGAACGCCCTCGAACACGGCTTCCGTGAGGGAGAGACCGGCACCGTCGAGGTCTCGGCCGTCCGCGGCGGCACCGCGAAGGAGGCCCGCCTTCTGGTCACCGTCCAGGACGACGGCGTCGGCCTGCCCGCCGGCTTCGACCCGCACACCTCGGGCAACCTGGGCCTGCAGATCGTACGGACCCTGGTCGAGGGCGAGTTGGGCGGCACCTTCGACATGGTCCCGGCGCCGGAGCGCGGGACCAGGGTGATCCTCGACGTTCCGGTGCGGGCGCAGAAATAGGGCGGCTGCGGGCGCGGAAACAGCGCGGCTGCGGGCGCACGGGCAGCACAGCAAAGAGCCCCGGACCGTTCAGGGGTCCGGGGCTCTGTGGCTCGTTGCCAGCATTCGCTGCGCATCGGGGGTACTGCGCGCTGCGGCTCGGGGGCGGGAGATGCGTACTCGCTGTACGCGCCGCCAAGCTCAGGCTGTTAGCGGGGCGGGTGTTGTCAGGCGGAGGCCTGACGGGCCCGGTTGCGGGCGGCGCGGCGCTTCATGGCGCGGCGCTCGTCCTCGCTGAGACCACCCCAGACGCCGGAGTCCTGGCCGGACTCGAGCGCCCACTGCAGGCACTGATCCATAACGGGGCAGCGACGGCAGACGGCCTTGGCTTCCTCGATCTGCAGCAGCGCAGGACCGGTGTTGCCGATGGGGAAGAAGAGCTCGGGGTCTTCCTCGCGGCAAACGGCGTTGTGACGCCAGTCCATGGCTGCTACCTCTCCTTGGTATTACATGCGGGTTGCTTGTGAATGTGAACGCTTTCACGAATCCCTCAACAAGTGAAGGGCCGATCGCCAGGTTCCCTGGCGTGGGTCCTGTGAGTTGAAGAGGGGTTCTGGTGATCAGTGGAGGCCGATGTTGCGGGCCGTCCCGATCGCCACGTAGAGACTCGCAAACCTCAGCGGCGGATACAACCCCTTCTGGAAAGTTTTTTTTGATTCCTCGGTGTCGACTAGGTCACAGCCGTACTTCCATGGGGTGGATCCTGGTCTAAACGTTCGAGTGAAAGGACTTTAGCCCCTTCTGCTCACACAATCACACGCAGTGCACGGCGTACGCCTGTGAACGTCACGCTCGTACGCAGCCCTAGGTGGTCACCGTCCATCTGGAGGGGGAGCGGCACCTTCGAATGCAAGGTGAACTGGTCCAGGTCGTGCAGGGAGACGGCGTGCTTGCCCTGTGGTCCACGATCGGGGGACGAAGTGAGCAACTGGGTGCCATACCGGGCAACCGCGGTCGTCGTCATACGGCTGAGTCCGAGTACGTCGAGGCCTTTATCGAACGAGGCCTTAGGTGACGCGTACATCGGGTGATTGCCCAGGAAGGTCCACGGAGAGGTGTTCGAGACTATGGACAGGACGAGATCGGGCACCGGCTCGGCGTCCGGCCGCTCCAGCGTGATGGTGCCGTGCCGGCGGTGCGCCTCGCCGAAGAACTGGCGCAGCGCCTGGCGGACGTAGAGCGCGTGAGTGGACCTCCGGCCGCGTTCGCGCTGCTGCTCGACCCGTCCGACCACGCCGGCGTCGAAGCCGAGCCCCGCGTTGAAGGTGAACCAGCGCCCCGGCACCGCTTCGTCCTCGGTGCCGGGCGTACCCGAGGCGAGGCCCAGGCCCACGGTGCGTTCTCCGCCGTCGCGCAGGGCGTCCAGCAGGGCGCCGGTCGCCTCCACCGCGTCGTTGGGCAGGCCCAGGGCGCGGGCGAAGACATTGGTGGAGCCGCCGGGGACCACCGCGAGGCCGGGCAGACGCTCCGGGGCGGGGCCGGCGTGCAGGAGGCCGTTGACGACCTCGTTGACCGTGCCGTCACCACCGAGGGCCACCACCAGGTCGACGTCCGTGCTCTCCGCCGCCTGCCGGCCCAGGTCGCGCGCGTGGCCGCGGTACTCGGTGGTGACCGCCTCCAGTTTCATCTCGCTCGCCAGCGCGTGAATCAGGACATCGCGCGTACGTGCGCTTGTGGTGGTTGCCGCCGGGTTGACCACGAGAAGTGCACGCATGGATTGCAGCGTACCTACTGGGTGGTACCGGGCACAGGGAGAGTTAGGGATCAAGTAAGACTTCGGGGCGTGAACCTCGACACGGCGGCGTACGGGGCGAGGGCTACGCTTCAGATGTGAGCGCTGAGCAGAACTCCACCCCCGAGACCCCGGGAGCCCGGGACACCGCGGGAAGCCCGAAAACGGCGGAAACTCCGGAAGCCCGGGACACCGCGGGACGCCCGGGAACTCCGGAAACGGCGGCGGCCGCCCACCAGGAGGGCCCCCGTCCCGGCCGGCTGACCGCCGCGGCGGCGCTGACCGCGCTGGAGGGCCTCGCCCTGGTCGTGGGCGGTGCCTGGATGCTCGTCGAGGGCCTTGTGGGCGACCCGGACGACCGGCAGTCGGCCGTCACCGGAGGCATCACCCTGATCGTGCTCGCGCTGCTCCCGCTGCTCGCCGCGCGCGGGCTGCTCGGCAGGCGCGGCTGGAGCCGGGGCCCGGCCGTGATCACGCAGATCATGGCGCTGCCGGTGGCCTACAACCTGCTCCAGGCCGACAGCGTGGCGATTCCGGCAGGGATCGCACTGGCCGTGGTCGCGGTCGCCGCGCTGGTGCTGCTGGTCAATCCGGCGACGACCCAGGCCCTCGGGATCAAGGGGCCGGGCCGTTCGCAGGAAGCCGGCAAGTAGCCCTTCGGCTACTCCTCCACCAGCAGCTTCTCCCGGAGCTGGGCGAGGGTGCGGGCCAGCAGCCGGGAGACGTGCATCTGTGAGATGCCGACTTCCTGGGCGATCTGCGACTGGGTCATGTTGCCGAAGAAGCGCAGCAGCAGGATCCGCTTCTCGCGCGGCGGCAGGTCCTCCAGGAGCGGCTTGAGGGACTCCCGGTACTCGACGCCCTCCAGCGCCTCGTCCTCCGCGCCCAGGGTGTCGGCGACCGCCGGGGACTCGTCGTCGGTGTCGGGGACGTCCAGGGACAGCGTGGAGTACGCGTTGGCGGACTCCAGGCCCTCCAGAACCTCCTCCTCCGAGATGGCCAGCTTCTCGGCCAGCTCGTGCACCGTCGGGGAGCGGCCGTGCTGCTGGGACAGCTCGGCGGTCGCGGTCGTCAGGGCCAGCCGCAGTTCCTGGAGTCTGCGCGGGACCCGCACCGCCCAGCCCTTGTCGCGGAAGTGCCGCTTGATCTCGCCGACGACCGTCGGGGTCGCGTACGTCGAGAACTCGACGCCGCGGTCCGGGTCGAAGCGGTCGACCGACTTGATCAGGCCGATGGTGGCGACCTGGGTGAGGTCGTCCAGCGGCTCGCCGCGGTTGCGGAAGCGGCGCGCGAGGTGCTCGACGAGCGGCAGGTGCATACGGACCAGCTGGTTGCGCAGCTCCGCGTACTCCGGGCTGCCCTCCTTCAGACCGCGCAGCTCGACGAACTTGGCTCGCGCCCCGCTGCGGTCCTGATGGTCGTGCCGTGTCGCCTGCACACGCGGCGCGCCTGTCGCGTCGTCCTCGGAGTGTCGCTCGTGCTCGCTCATCGTCCCGCCCGTCGCCCTTCCCCGAGCCCTCGCCTCGGCCCGGACAGGGGTGGCCTCGATCCCGCCGTCCAGAGGCGTGCTCTGCACGGCACCTTCCCGATCACGCTGCCCGTCGTCCAGGAGACCCGGCTCCGAGGAGTCGTCCTCCGGGTGCGGCCGGGCCTGCTCGGGGATGCCGTCGATGCCGTCCGCCATGCGTCGGGATGTGCTCGGACCGCCCGTGCCCGTGCCCGTGGCGCCCGGCAGCTCCTGTGTGCCGCGCTCTTCGTCCCGCACCGGCCCGTCCCCGTTCCTCACGCCGGCCCGGGGCCGGCGCCGCGCTGTTTGTAGAGGCTGATCGAAACGGTCTTGTCCTTGTCGACGGCCGACGAGACCTTGCCCGCGAGGGCGGACAGCACCGTCCACGCGAAGGTGTCCCGTGACGGAGCGTGACCGTCCGTGGTCGGCGCCGAGACGGTGACCTCCAGCGAGTCGTCGACAAGGCGGAACACGCAACTGAGGACCGAGCCGGGCACGGCCTGCTGGAGCAGGATCGCGCAGGCCTCGTCCACGGCGATGCGCAGGTCCTCGATCTCGTCGAGGGTGAAGTCCAAACGGGCCGCGAGGCCGGCCGTGGCCGTACGCAGCACCGACAGGTAGGCACCCGCGGCCGGCAGCCGGACTTCCACGAAGTCCTGGGTCGCGGGCTCGCCTGCGATCTGGGACACCCTCACCTCCAAGGTGGTACAAGCTTTTCGGGGGGCCGAGGGTCGCCCCCCGGGATAACGCGATACGTGGTTCAGCGGTGACGCTACCGCGCTCTGAACTTTCCTGTCCCCGGGACCCCAACCCCTTGCTGTCACTCATAGTAAACACACGGATACGCTCCGTGGCTAGGGGGTCTGCGGGCCCAATTGGGAAGAGCGGGCGCCGGGTTGACGTACCCACACGTCAGACGGTCGAACCGTCCGGATCGGAGGTCACACGAGGACGTGGTCGACGAAGCACCACCGCCACGCCTCGCCGGGCTCGAACGTCCGCATGATCGGGTGTCCGGAGTCCTTGTAGTGCTCGGTCGCGTGCCGCCCCGGCGAGGAGTCGCAGCAACCGACGTGACCGCAGGTCAGGCAGAGCCGCAGCTGTACCGGGTGGGTGCCGGCCGCCTGACACTCGAGACAGGTGTCGCTCAGCGGCCCGGGTTCGGGGTGCTGCAGCTCGTCGGCGTGCGTGCACTGTTTCATGATTGCCAGATTACGACGGGTGTGCGGAAGACCGCGCGGAAAACCGAGGGCGGGCGCATGAGGATGTACGGGGCCGGGTGCACCAGGACGGACGAGGGCGGGCGAGAAGCATGGACGTGATGCCACTGCTGTTGCTGGTGGCGGGCAGCGCGGCGGTCGCGGCGGCCGCCCGGCGGACCCCGGTGCCGGCGCCGCTGCTGCTGGTCGCGGTAGGCCTGCTGATCAGTTACGTCCCCGGAGTCCCCGGATACACCCTCGACCCGCACGTCGTCCTGCCGCTCGTGCTGCCCCCGCTGCTGTACACGGCGGCCACCGACAGCTCCTACCTCGACCTGCGCGCGCAGCTGAGGCCCGTGGCGCTGCTGTCCGTCGGATACGTCCTCTTCGCGACCTTCGCCGTCGGCTGGGCCGCCTATCTGATCGTGCCGGAGCTGCCGCTGACCGCCGCCCTGGTGCTGGGTGCGGTGGTGGCGCCGCCGGACGCGGTCGCGGCCACGGCGGTCGCACGCCGGGTCGGGCTGCCGTCCAGGATCACCACGATCCTGCAGGGCGAGTCCCTGGTGAACGACGCCACCGCGATCACCGCCTACCGGGTGGCCCTCGCGGCAGCCGTCGGTGAGGGTGCCACCTGGGCCGGCGGAATCGGTGAGTTCCTGCTCGCGGCGGTCGGCGGGGTCGGCTTCGGGCTGGTGCTCATGGTGCCCATCCACTGGATGCGCACCCACCTGAAGGAGGCGCTGCTGCAGAACACGCTCTCCCTGCTGATCCCGTTCGTCGCGTACGCGGCCGCCGAGCAGGTGCACGCCTCCGGTGTCCTCGCGGTCGTGACCGTGGCGCTCTATCTCGGCCACCGCGCGTGGGAGGTCGACTTCGCCACCCGCCTCCAGGAGGAGGCCGTCTGGAAGATGGTCGCGTTCGTTCTGGAGTCCGCGGTGTTCGCCCTGATCGGACTGCAACTGCCGGTGATCCTCACGGGCCTCGGGGAATACGAGGGGGGACGCGCCGCCCTGTACGCGGTCGCGCTCTTCCTCGTGGTCGTAGCCTCCCGCTTCATGTGGGTGTATCCGGCGACGTTCCTGCCCCGACGGCTGTCGGCGCGGATCCGGGAACGCGAAGCCACCCCCACCTGGAAGGGGCCGTTCGTGATCGCCTGGGCGGGCATGCGGGGCGTGGTCTCCCTGGCCATCGCCTTCTCCATCCCGCTGACCGTGCACGGCGGCGAACCGTTCCCGGATCGCAACCTCATACTGTTCCTGACCTTCACCACGGTCATCGGCACGCTGGTCCTGCAGGGGTTGACCCTGCCCCCGCTGATCCGCCTGCTGAAGCTTCCCGGCCGGGACGCGCAGGCCGAGACGCTCGCGGAGGCCAACGCCCAGGCGCAGGCCTCCCGGATCGCCGAGCAGCGCCTGGACGAGCTCCTCTCCGACGAGCGCAACGAGCTCCCGGGCCCTCTGGCGGACCGCCTGCGCTCTGTCCTGGAGCGCCGCCGCAACGCCGTGTGGGAACGCCTCGGCCAGGTCAACCCGCTCACCGGCGAGAGCGTCGACGACACCTACCGGCGGCTGTCCCGGGAGATGATCAGCGCCGAACGCGCGGTCTTCGTCAGGCTCCGCGACGGCCGCTACATCGACGACGAGATGCTGCGCACCCTGCTGCGCCGACTGGACCTGGAGGAGGCGGCGGCCTACCGGGAGGCGGTTTAGCGAGGTGGGGGAGCGACGCAGGAGGGCTACGGCAGGGGCGCGGGGGCTTACGGGAGAGACGCGAGGCCTTACGGGAGAGACGCGAGGCCTTACGGGAAGGGTCGGCCGGTGACGACGGCCGCGATCGTCGTCCCACGCGCGAAGGCGCCTTCTGCTGCCAGGGCGACCAGTCCATACAGCAATTTGGCGACATAGAGGCGCTCGACCGGGAGTCCGTGGCGGTCCTCGAAGTCGGCGGCGAAGTCGTCGAGCTCGGGAGTGGTGCGGGCGTAACCGCCGAAGTGGAAGCGCTCGTCGAGCCGCCAGGTGCCGCGTGGGCCGTCGAAGGCGCGGGCCTGGAGTGCCTGTATCCCGGCCGTCAGAAACCCGCCCCGTAGGACGGGGACGCCCAGAGCGCGCTGGTCCGGGGCCAGCCCGGCGGCCAGGCCCGCGAGGGTCCCGCCGGTGCCGCAGGCGAGCGCGACGACATCGGCCTGCCCGCGCAGTTCCTCCCCGAGGGCATGACAGCCGCGGACGGCGAGGGCGTTGCTGCCGCCCTCCGGGACGACGTATGCGCCCTCGGCGCCCGCGGCGCGCAGCACCGCGGTCAGCGTCTCCGGATCGGCCGCGAGGCGATACGTCGATCTGTCGACGAAGTGCAGCCGCATGCCGTCGGCCGTGCACCGGCCCAGCGACGGGTTCAGCGGCCGGTCGGCCAGTTCCTGGCCGCGGACCACGCCGACCGTGGGCAGGCCGAGCAGCCGGCCCGCGGCGGCCGTGGCACGCAGGTGGTTGGAGTACGCGCCGCCGAAGGTGACGACGGTACGGCCGGCCGCGGCGGCGAGGTTCGGCGCCAGCTTGCGCCACTTGTTGCCGATGAGCTCCGGGTGGATCAGGTCGTCACGCTTGAGGAGGAGACGGATGCCGCGTCCGGCGAAGCGGTCGTCCTCGATCTCCTGCAGGGGGGAGGGGAGCCGGGGGCGCAGGGCGGCGAGGCTGGTCACGGATCCATTGTCACCGCCGGGCGGGGGCGTCGGTCACTTCAGGCGGTCCCTGATCCGCTGCCGCATCGACGCCATCGTGAAGCCCCGGGGGTCCACCTTGCCGGGCTGCCACTCCAGGTGTCCGATGACCGACCGTTCCGTCCAGCCGTGGTGGCGGCAGATCGCGGCGGCCGCCTTCTCGATCGCCTCCAGCTGGGCCGCCGGCCAGGGGTCCTGCCCGTCGCCGAGGTTCTCGCACTCGAAGCCGTAGAAGTGGCGGTTGCCGTCGGTGTTGGCCTCGTTGTCGTGCGGCAGACCCTTCTCGGCGATCACCGCGCGCAGGACGTCGTCGTCGCCGAGGCCCGCGTGGTTGGCGCGGCCGTAGCCGACGAGGTGGACCCTGCCGTCCTTGGTGATGACGCCGTGGCACAGCGGGCCGGGCAGGTCCGCGTAGCCGTCGCGGCACAGCTTCACCGTCCGCGCGCTGCCCTTGGTCACCGTGTGATGGATCATCACGCCGTGTACGGGCCCCCAGGGGCCCTTGTGGTTGCGATTGTGATGCTCCCAGTCGCCCACCTCGACGACGGTGAGGCCCTCGGCCCTGAGACCTGCCAGGAAACTGCCCGCGGACATGGGTGAGGCCATGACCGGCTCCTTAGCGCTGCGCGCCGGCCGCCGTGCGCGGCCGTCTCGTACCGCTGCTTGTACCGGAAGCGCGCGGTCCGGACTACTTCTTCGCTCGGCGTGCGAGCCGATCCGGACAATGTCGTCCGGCTCGCAGGGACGGCTCGCTCAGGCCTCTCGTCAGGCCTCTCGCGCGGGCCCCCTGTCCGGACCGCCGCGTCGGCGGTGCCCGACCGTGCCCGACTGGACAAGAGCCTTCTGTGTGCCCAGCCCCTGATGATCCAATCCCGCTCTTTCGTGTAATAGCACCGGCACGCTCCGTGATGGAAGGCTGGTCCGGGCACATCGATGCGCGAGGCAGTCGCCTTCGCGCATGACCGCGGGAGGGCAATTCCTTATGTCGGTAGGCGAAGAGGTCCGCACCCAGCAGGACAGGCCGCAGCAGAGTCTCGGCACGGCGGCCGCGCGGAACCTGGCCACCACCACCAAGTCCGCACCCCAGATGCAGGAGATCAGCTCCCGCTGGCTGCTGCGCATGCTTCCCTGGGTGAACGTGCAGGGCGGCACGTACCGGGTGAACCGACGGCTGAGCTACGCCGTCGGGGACGGCCGGGTGACGTTCGTGAAGACCGGCGACCGGGTCGAGGTGATCCCCGCGGAGCTGGGCGAACTGCCCGCGCTGCGGTCGTACGAGGACGAGGAGGTGCTCACCGAGCTCGCCCGCCGCTGCGAGCAGCGGGAGTTCGAACCGGGAACCGTGATCGCCGAGTTCGGCAGCCCGACCGGCGAGGTCTTCCTGCTGGCGCACGGCAGGGTCGAGAAGGTCGGCACCGGGCCGTACGGCGACGACGCGGTCCTCGGGGTGCTCGCCGACGGCGCCTACTTCGGCGACCAGGCACTGCTCGACGCGGACGCCATCTGGGAGTACACGGCCCGCGCGGTCACCGCCTGCACGGTGCTGGTGCTGCCCCGCGACGCGGTCGAGCAGGTCGCGGAGCGTACCGAGTCGCTGCGCGCACACCTCCAGGAGCGGCGCTCCATCCCCGCGCAGCGCACCAACAAGTACGGCGAGAAGGAGATCGACCTCGCTGCCGGTCACGGCGGCGAGCCGGACATCCCGCACACCTTCGTCGACTACGAGGCCCGGCCCCGCGAGTACGAACTGAGCATCGTCCAGACCGTGCTGCGCATCCACTCCCGCGTGGCCGACCTCTACAACCAGCCGATGAACCAGACCGAGCAGCAGCTCCGGCTGACCGTCGAGGCGCTGAAGGAACGCCAGGAGCACGAGCTGGTCAACAACCGGGAGTTCGGGCTGCTGCACAACTGCGAGTACGACCAGCGGCTCCACCCGCACAACGGCGTGCCCGGCCCCGACGACCTGGACGAGCTGCTCAGCAGGCGCCGCGGCACCAAGCTGCTGCTCGCCCATCCGCGAGCGATCTCCGCGATCGGCCGTGAGCTCAACAAGCGCGGACTCGTCCCCGAGACCATCGAGGTGGCCGGCAACCGGATCCCGACCTGGCGGGGGGTGCCGATCTACCCCTGCAACAAGATCCCGGTCACCGATGCACGCACGACCTCGATCATCGCGATGCGTACCGGTGAGGCCGAGCAGGGCGTCATCGGCCTCCAGCAGGCGGGGATCCCGGACGAGATCGAGCCGAGCCTGTCCGTGCGTTTCATGGGCATCAATGAGCAGGCGATCATCAAGTACCTGGTGACCGCCTACTTCTCGGCGGCGGTGCTCGTGCCGGACGCGCTCGGTGTGCTGGAGAACGTCGAGATCGGCCGCTGGAGGTGACGTTCCGGCACGTGAGGGCCGTGTCTCCGGCCCGCGGGGCGGGTACGTCCCGGTCGTGCGTGCCCGGCCGCGGCGCGGGCGGCCGCGTCCGCGGACTCGCCGAGGGGCGCCCATGACCGAGTTCATGGCGGAGACGAAGCACCGCGCCACCGGGCCGCCTCCGCCGGCGGACGGGCACGAGGCAGGGGTGATCCTGGAGCGGGCCCGGGCCTCGGTCGACCCGCAGCTGCGCTCCGCGATCGATTCGCTGCCCGTCTCCATGCGCCGTGTCGCGCTCTACCACCTCGGCTGGGAACACGCGGACGGCACCCCGGCGGCGGACAACGCGGGCAAGGCGATCCGTCCCGCACTCGTCCTCACCGCGGCCGCCGCGCTCGGCGGACCGGAGGCGCGGGCCGACGCGGTGCGGGCGGCCGCCGCGGTGGAATTGGTCCACAACTTCACATTGCTGCACGACGACGTGATGGACCGGGACACCACCCGGCGCCACCGGCCCACCGCCTGGACCGTGTTCGGCGTCCCCGACGCGATCCTCGCCGGGGACGCGCTCCAGGCGCTGGCCCTCAGGCTGCTCGCCGAGGATCCGCATCCGGTCTCCGCGCGGGCCGCCGCCCGGCTCGCACACTGCGTCGTCGAACTGTGTGCGGGGCAGCACGCGGACACCGCCATGGAGGCGCTCGGCCCCCGTGACGTCACCCTCGACGAGGTGCTCGCCATGGCCGAGGCCAAGACGGGGGCGCTGCTCGGGTGCGCCTGCGCCCTCGGCGCGCTGTACGCGGGAGCGGAGGACGACGACGTCGAGGCGCTGGACGCGTTCGGCCGGGAGGCCGGGCTCGCCTTCCAGCTCATCGACGACGTGATCGGCATATGGGGCGACCCGCGCAGCACCGGCAAGCCGGCCGGCGCGGATCTCGCCGCCCGCAAGAAGTCACTGCCAGTGGTCGCCGCGCTCGCCTCCGGCACCCCGGAAGCCATCGAACTGGCTTCGTTGTACGAAGCCCCTTGTGCGGAGGAGGACCTGGACCGGACCGCGCTGGTCGTGGAGCGGGCGGGCGGACGCGACTGGGCGCAGGTCCAGGCCGCCGACCGGATGGCCCGCGCGATGCGGGAACTGTCCCGCGCGGTGTCCGACCCGGAAGCGGCGGGCGGCCTGCTCTCGCTGGCCGAGTTCGTGACCCGGCGCAGCAGCTGACGGAAGCCGGCGACAAACGTCACCGACAAATGTCATCAACGACCGTCACCAACGACTCACCGACGGGCGTCCACCAGGGGGGAGGGCGCCCAGGAGCCCGGAGTCCCCGCTGCCGTGCGGCTCCTGACCCCGCACTGCCGCGGGGCTCCGGCCCCGGCGGGTCCCGCACATCCCCACGGCGTGCGGGACCCGCCGCTTTCCGCCGCCTTCAGTCAGCGGGGCGATCGCGGACAGTCCGTATAGGCTCAACAGCCATAGCGGCACGATAAGTTGAAGTGAAGGGGCAGGGGCATGGGCGTGGCGATCCGGACGGCGGACGAGGGGGACCGGGAGCTGGTGGTCCGGCTGCTGGACGAGGCCTTCCAGGACGATCCGGTGAGCGGCTGGGTCTTCCCCGGTGAGGAGTACCGCCGTACGACGCACCACAAGTTGATGGCCGCGTTCACCGAGATCGTGCTCGCCGAGGGCCGCATCGATGTCACCGAGGACGGCACGGCGTGTGCGCTGTGGCTGTCCATGCCCGCCGACGACCACGGAGACGACCCGGCCGAGGACGACGGTCCCGCCCAGCTGCGAGCGGCCGTCGACCCGGACAACGAGCGCGTCGAGCTGATCGGCCGGCTCACCTCGCAGATCCACCCCTCGGGCCGGGCCCACGCCTACCTGTGGATGATCGGCGTGGCCCCCGGGCGCCAGGGCGAGGGTCTCGGCACCGCGCTCATCACCTCGGTCCTCGACCGCTGCGACCGCGAGGGACTGCCCGCATACCTGGAGGCCAGCAACGCCCGCAGCCGCACGTTGTACGAGCGCCTCGGCTTCCAAGTCCTGGGCCGCCCCCTCGACCTCCCGGACAGCGGCCCGCAGATGTGGCCGATGTGGCGCGAGCCCCAGCCATGAACCGGCCTGAACCGGCTTGAACCGGCTTGAACCGGCGGCAGGGCAGCGGTTCTAGCCCTCCGGTACGACCGTCGCGACGATCCGTTCCACCAGCCCGTCCGGGACGCTCACCCCGGACAGCACACCGTCCAGAACGCCCGGCAGGGTCAGGTGTTCCAGGATCAGCCCCAGCATCGCGAGATAGAGAACGGTGACGGTCTCGTCCCCGCCGGGCAGCCCCGCCTCGCGGTGGAACCGCATGCCGTACTCCAGGTCGCCGCGCACCGAGGTGGTGAAGGAGGCACGCAGTTCGGGACGGCGGGTGGCCTCCAGACGCATCTCCAGCAGTGCGAGATAGCCGGTGCGGTCGCGGGTCGCTCGGTCCATGAGGTCGTCCATGAAGGCGGTGACGAGCGAGCGGTCCCTCGGCCCCGCCAGCAGGGCGTTCATCACCTCGGGGTCGGGCGCGAGCCGCTCGTGCAGCCGGGCGTCGATCTGGCGCAGCAGGTCGTCCCGGCCGGTGAAGTAGTTCGAGGCCGTGCCCACCGGCACCCCGGCCTCCGCGTCCACCGCGCGGAACGTCAGCCCGCGCGCCCCCTCGTGCGCGAGCACCTCGATCCCCGCGTCGACCAGCGCGGCGCGGCGCTGCGGGTTGCCGGCCATCCGGAATCCCCTCTCCCAGTTGCTGTCGATGACGGAAATCCCCTTGCAACCACTACAAGTGAAGCACTACACATGAAGCACTACATCTGAAGTGGTTCATCGATGGACCGCAGCCTACGAAAAGAGACCGGATTGCGAAAGCTCACCTACTACATCGCCTGCTCGATCGACGGTTTCATCGGAGACGAGGCGGGTGACGCCTCGTACATGTACCCCTTCGTCGACGAGGAGTTCTTCGAGTTCCTCAGGGCCGAGTATCCCGAGACCCTCCCGACCCATGGCCGCCGCTCCCTCGGCATCGACGACCTGCCGAACAGGAAGTTCGACACCATCATCCAGGGCCGGGCCAGCTACGACGTGGCGCTGAAGGAGGGCATCACCAGCCCGTACGCCCATCTGCGCGAGTACGTCGCCTCCCGCACCCTGCAGGAGTCGCCCGACCCGCACGTCGAGATCATCGCGGACGACCTCGTCGGCAGGGTCCGTGAACTCAAGGCGGGGGACGGCGAGTTCGGCATCTACCTCTGCGGCGGGTCGAGGCTCGCGGGCGAGCTGCTCGACGAGATCGACGAACTCGTCATCAAGACCTACCCGGTCGTGCAGGGCTCGGGCATGCCGATGTTCGGGGCCGCGTTCGCGATCAGCGAGTTCGCGCTCGACGACGTACGCGCCTTCAAGAACGGCGTGCTGGTGCGCACGTACAGCAGGAAGCGCTGACGTCCCGGGCGCCCTACTCTGAAGGCATGGACAGCGATGCACATGCCTGTCCCGTCTGCGGACAGCCCGTCGACACGGTCGTGAGGCGTCACAAGACGCTCGGCGCGTGGGTACCGGTGTGGGTGGCCGGCCCATGCCGCAACCGCGAGTGCTCGGCGTACGCCGCAGAGGGCGCGGAGAGCGCCCGCGCCGACGCGCACGCCGACGCCGGCAAGAATCAACCGCCGAAGAAGCCCTGAGAACGTCCGGACAACCTCTCAGAAAAGTCCTGAGCCGTGTCGAGAGCCGCCGGCCGGCTCCGGCGTTCCCGGACCCGGCCCGCGGGTGCTCCCACCTGCCCGGTGGTGATCCGGCCCATCCTGGACCGTGCCGGGGACCTCAGGGCAGCGGGCGGAGCCCACCGTCGCCGGCGGCGATCGGCTGCATGGTCACCTGCGACCGGGCAGTCCACCCGTCTCCGGATCCCGGCCCGTCAGGCAGTACGTGCCGCCCGCCGGATCGCGCATCACCGTCCAGTGGCGGCCACGGGAGACCGCCGTCGCCCCGAGGCGTTCGTGCGCGGCCCGGGTCGCCTCGATGTCCGCGCAGGCCAGGTCGAGGTGGGCGGAGGCGGGCCGTTCCGCGCCGAGCCGTTGCAGGAGGATGCGGACCGGCAGCCCGGGACCGGGCTTGATCACATGGAACTCCGGCAGCGCGCCCGGCAGCGACTCCCAGTCGGACAGCAGGCCGCTCCAGAACGCGACTTCGGCGTCGTAGGACGAGGGCGCGAGGTCCAGGCACACCTGGTCGAGGCGGCTGCCGCGCACCACCGGCGGGCGGACCGACTCGCCGTGCCACGGCACCGCGCAGAACAACTGCCCGGCGGGGGAGCGCAGCACGACGAGCGTGCCGTGGTCGGCGACCGTGCTCGCGCCGAGGCGGTGCGCCGACGCGACGAACTCCGGTACGTCGGCCACGGCGAAGTCGAGATGGGCGCCGCCCTCGCCGTCCATCACCCCCTGGACCTTCACACAGGCGTCGGCGCCGTCCGCCAGCAGTGTCACGAATTCCCGCTGTTCTCCCCGGAGTTCGGACCGCCGGGTGTCCGTGACGGCGGTCCAGAAGTCACCGGCGCGACCGAACAGAGGGAGGGGGCGGTCGACGAAGGCGTAGGTCCACAGGACGGATCGGCTCATGGCGGTGATCGTAGAGCTCGACGGCCTGGGTGCCTCCGGAAATTCAGGCCCGCTCCAGGAACCGCAGCATGTTGCCCGCCGGGTCCCGGAACGCGCAGTCCCGCACCCCGTACGGCTGGTCCATCGGTTCCTGGAGGACCTCGGCGCCGGACTCCTCGACCCGGGAGAACAGGGCGTCGCAGTCGGCGGTGGTGAAGATGACCCCGCGCAGGATCCCCTTCGCCAGCAGCCGGGCCATCGCCTCCCGGTCGGCGGGCGAGGTGTCCGGGTTCGCGGCGGGCGGCTCCAGCACGATCTCCACGTCCGGCTGCAGCGGCGAGCCGACGGTCACCCAGCGCATCCCCTCGAACCCGACGTCGTTGCGGATCTCCAGGCCCAGTACGTCCCGGTAGAAGGCGATCGCCTTGTCATGGTCGTCGACGGCGATGAAGCACTGCTTGAGTTTCAGGTCCATATCCGCAGCCTAGGACGGCAGGGCCGGCTACGCCGCCCAGGACGTACCGGCCCAGAACGGCCTAGGGCCTGTTGCGAAAGTGGCCTCGTCGCCCGGAGGGCGGCCGCGCGGCGTCCGGTGCGTGCTCTGGGGGTCCCCCCGGCCGAAGGCTGGGGGAGTGCCGCCCGGAAGCCCTCGTACTGGGCGTACTCGGGCTTTCGGGCGGTGCGGCGAGAGTGCGTGCCGGGCGTCGCGCGGCAGAGGCCACTTTCGCAACAGGCCCTAGGCTCCCGACGGCCGCCGCGCCGCTCGTCTCGGCCGGGTGTACGTCCGGGCCACGCACGCCGGGATCACCGCGCCCGCCTCGTGCGAACGGGCCCGGTAGGCGCTCGGAGTCTCACCGACCAGTTCGGTGAAGCGGGAGCTGAAGGAGCCCAGCGAGGTGCAGCCGACCGCCAGGCACACCTCGGTCACGCTGAGGTCCCCGCGGCGCAGCAGGGCCTTGGCGCGTTCGATCCGGCGGGTCATGAGATAGCCGTAGGGGGTCTGGCCGAACGCCTCGCGGAAGCTGCGCTGGAAGTGGCCGGGGGACATCAGGGCGGTGCGGGCGAGGGCGGCGACGTCGAGCGGCTCGGCGTACTCACGGTTGATGCGGTCGCGGGCCTGCCGCAGCCGGACGAGGTCTTCGAGGGTCACGCCCCCAGGATCACACGGCCTCCATCACTTGTGCGCGCCGTCCTGGAACAGGCTTTCCCTCCAGTTCTCCGGGGATTGACCTGACCTTGCTTGCCTTGGGCAATGGACCACATCACGTTCCTGGTGGCCGTCGTCATCGTCACGGCGCTCGCCTTCGACTTCACCAACGGCTTCCACGACACGGCGAACGCGATGGCCACGTCCATCGCCACGGGGGCGCTCACACCGAGAACCGCCGTGCTCATCAGCGGGGTCCTCAACGTGGTCGGCGCCTTCCTGTCCACCGAGGTCGCCAAGACGATCTCCGGCGGCATCGTGGACGACACCCTGGTCTCCCCGGGAATGATCTTCGCGGGCCTGGTCGGGGCGATCCTGTGGAATCTGCTGACCTGGCTGGTCGGCCTGCCGTCCAGTTCGTCGCACGCGCTGTTCGGCGGGCTGATCGGGGCGGTCTGGGTCGGCGCCGGCTCCCATGGCGTGCACTTCGACAAGGTGGTCGAGAAGGTGCTGATCCCGGCGGTGGCCTCACCGCTGGTCGCCGGGGTCGCGGCGCTGATCGCCACCTACCTCGCCTACAAACTCACCGCCCGGGCCCGCAAGGAGTCGGTGACCAAGGGCTTCCGGCTCGGGCAGATCGCCTCGGCCTCGCTGGTCTCCCTCGCGCACGGCACGAACGACGCGCAGAAGACCATGGGCGTCATCACCCTCACCCTCATCTCGGCGGGCGCGCTCGGCCACGACGCCGGCCCGCCGGTGTGGGTGATCGCGTCGGCGGGGCTCGCCATCGGTCTGGGCACGTACCTGGGCGGCTGGCGGATCATCCGCACCATGGGCAAGGGCCTGACGGAGATCCAGTCGCCGCAGGGCTTCGCCGCGGAGACCGCCTCCACGACCGTCATCCTGACCTCCGCCCACCTCGGCTTCGCCCTGTCCACCACCCAGGTCGCCTCGGGCAGCATCCTCGGCGCGGGCCTCGGCCGGCGGCTGGCGGAGGTGCGCTGGGGTATCGCGGGCCGGATGGTGCTCGCCTGGCTGATCACGCTGCCCGCGGCCGCGCTGGCCGGCGGGGTCTCCGCGAGCGCGGTCAAGCACGGCGGGAACGTCGGCACGGTGGTCGTCGCCATGGTCGGCGCGGCCGTCGCCGCCGGCATCGTGCTCCTCTCGCGGCGCAACCCGGTGCACGCGGACAACGTCAACGACGCCCACGAGGTCGCCATCCGCGCCACCACACCGGCCGACGTCGGCACGGTGGCCTGAGCAGTGGCCCGACCCATCGCCCCAGCACTCGTCCCAGCAGTCGCCCGAGTAGCCATCCGAGTAGCCGTCCGAGTCACGGGAGTTCACACATGAGTCTCGACTGGAACGCACTGGGCCAGGTCACCGCGGTCAGCATCGGCGTCACCGTCGCCGTGGTCGCCGTCTTCGCCCTCGGCATCCTCGGCCTCGCCCGTTTCGAGGGCGCCCGCGAGGAGCACGGCACCACCCACACCGCGAGTCTCGCCCAGGCCGCCCTGTGCTTCACCGCGTGCGCGGCGGTGGTGGCGTACGGGATCTATCTGATCGTGCCGCGGTTCCACTGACGTGCACCCTGCGCGGACACGGCGAAGGGGCCCGGCCGGAGCATGTCCGGTCGAGCCCCTTCGGGTGCCCGCTGACCTGCGATGGTGCACCGATCGCCGGTCCGGGAGGCCGACTTGGGTGGTCAGGCCTTCTTGGTCTCCCAGAAGATCTTGTCGATCTGGGCGATGTAGTCCAGGGCCTTCTGGCCCGTGGCGGGGTCGGTCGAACCCTTGGCGGCCGAGAGGGCCTTCAGGGTGTCGTTGACCAGCTGGTGCAGCTCCGGGTACTTCTCGAAGTGCGGGGGCTTGAAGTAGTCGCTCCACAGCACGGAGACGTGGTGCTTCGCCAGCTCGGCACGCTGCTCCTTGATGACGGTGGCGCGTGCCTGGAAGTGCGGGTCGTCGTTGCCGGCCATCTTTTCCTGGACAGCCTTGACCGACTCCGCCTCGATGCGGGCCTGGGCAGGGTCGTACACGCCGCAGGGCAGGTCGCAGTGGGCGCTGACCTTGACCTTGGGGGCGAACAGGCGGGAAAGCATGAAGCATTCCTTCCTCGTGATCGTCTTCTCAGGTGCGACATTACTCCCCGGGGGAGGGGTTTTCGCGGGTGCCCCCATGGGCTTAGGACAAAAGTCCGGGGTCAGACTGAGACTGGTGGAGGATGGACCGGGGAGGTGCTGGGTGATGCCGGAACTGTCGCAGGAGACCGAGCGCAGAGGTGCCGTACTGCCGTTCGGGCTGGCCGAGGTGACCGGGCCGTCGATGGTGCCCACCCTTCGCCACGGGGACCAGCTCGTGGTGCGGTGGGGCGCCCGGATCAGGCCGGGTGACGTGGTCGTCCTGCGCCATCCGTTCCAGCAGGACCTGCTGGTCGTGAAGCGGGCCGTGGAGCGGCGTGAGGTGGGCTGGTGGGTGCTCGGCGACAATCCGTACGCCGGCGGTGACAGCACCGACTACGGCACAGTGCCGGACGAGTTGGTCCTGGGCAGGGTCCGCTTCCGCTACCGGCCGCCGAAGCCGGATCAGCGTTCGCCGTTCGCCGCGCTGCGCTGGGCGCTGTCGGCCGCCAGGCCCGTGCTGTCCGACCGGTCCGCCTCCAGGCGTTTGCGGGCCCGGTAGGCCGCCACGTTGGCGCGGGTGGCGCAGCGGTCGGAGCAGTAGCGCCGGGAGCGGTTGGTGGACGTGTCCAGGTAGGCGTTGCGGCACGGGGCCGCCTCGCACAGGCCCAAGCGGTCGACGCCGTACTCCGTGAGGTGGAAGGCCAGGCCCATCGCCGCTATGGCCGCGTAGCCGGCGGTCGCGTTGGACGGGTGGTCCGCCAGGTGCATGTGCCACAGCGGGCGGCCCTCGTCGTCCCGGTAGTCGTGACCGGAGATCTGCGGGCTCACCGGGAACTCCAGCAGCAGTGAGTTCAGCAGGTCCACCGCGAGGGTCTCGTCGCCGGTGTCCGCCGCCTCGAAGACCGCGCGCAGGCGGGCCCGCACCCCCCGGAACCGGGTGACGTCCGCGTCCGTGGCGCGCCGGGCCACCCCCTCGTTCCCGCCGAAGAGGCCGTGGATCGCCTCGACCGAGGTCAGCGTGTCCCTGCCCCGGGTCGGTTCCTCGCTGTTGACGAGACGTACGGCGTAATCCGAGTAATAGGCCAGTTCCACTTGTAGTCCTTACGGAGGCGCTCTATGGTCGTGGTGCGGTCGAGGTAACAGCCGGTCGTGGTTCCAGGGTATTACGTGGCGGTACGCGACGGAGGGGATCGATGACGGACACGCACGCGGGCACGGACAAGCGCACGGGCACGGATGCGGAGACGGGCAACACGACGGCCGGCGCCGACTGGTCGGCCTGGCAGGAGAGCTGGGACCGGCAGCAGGAGTGGTACATGCCGGACCGGGAGGAGCGCTTCCGGGTCATGCTCGACATGGTCGAGGCCTTCGTCGGCACCGCCCCGCGCGTCCTGGACCTCGCGTGCGGCACGGGAAGCATCACCGCCCGGCTCCTCGCCCGCTTCCCCGAGGCCACCAGTACCGGCGTCGACCTCGACCCGGCACTCCTCGCCATCGCCGAGGGCACCTTCGCGGGCGACGAGCGGGTCTGCTTCGTCACCGCCGACCTCAAGGACCCGCACTGGCGCACGAAGCTGCCGTACGACTCGTACGACGCCGTCCTGACCGCCACGGCCCTGCACTGGCTGCACAGCGAACCCCTCGCGGCCCTCTACGGTCAGGTCGCGGAACTCGTCCGCGACGGCGGTGTCTTCATGAACGCCGACCACATGATCGACGAGTCCACGCCCCGGATCAACGCGGCCGAGCAGGCCCAGCGGCGCGCCCGCAGGGAACAGGCCAAGCGGGACGGTGCCCTGGACTGGGCGGACTGGTGGCAACTGGCCGCCAAGGACCCGGTCCTCGCCGAACCCACCGCCCGGCGCTTCGAGATCTACGGCGAGCACGCGGACGGCGACACACCCTCCGCGGCCTGGCACGCGCGCGTGCTGCGCGAGAAGGGCTTCGGCGAGGTACGCCCGGTGTGGTGCTCGCCGACGGACGCGTTGGTGCTGGCGCTGAAGTAACGCCGGAGCGCGCGAAAGGGGCGGTACGGGAGTCCCGTACCGCCCCTTGTCCGTCCGGCTGTCGCTAGAGCACCTTCGACAGGAACGACTGCGTGCGCTCGTGCTGAGGGTTCGTCAGGACGTCGCGCGGGTGCCCGGACTCGACCACCACGCCGTCGTCCATGAAGACCAGGCTGTCGCCCACCTCACGGGCGAAGCCCATCTCGTGGGTGACGACGATCATCGTCATGCCGGACTCGGCGAGGTCCCGCATGACGTCCAGGACGTCGCCGACCAACTCCGGGTCGAGGGCCGAGGTCGGCTCGTCGAAGAGCATCAGCTTCGGGTCCATGGCGAGGGCCCGGGCGATCGCCACGCGCTGCTGCTGGCCGCCCGAGAGTTGCGAGGGGTAGCTCCCGGCTTTGTCGGCCAGGCCCACTCGCTCCAGGAGCTGCGTCGCACGCTCCCTGGCCTGGGCCTTGTTGGTGCCCTTGACCTGGATCGGTGCCTCGATGATGTTCTCCGCCGCCGTCATGTGCGGGAACAGGTTGAAGCGCTGGAAGACCATGCCGATGTCCCGGCGCTTCAGGGCGACCTCGCTGTCCTTGAGCTCGTACAGCTTGTCCCCCTTCTGGCGATATCCGACCAGCTCCCCATCCACGTAGAGCCGCCCGGAATTGATCTTCTCCAGGTGGTTGATGCAGCGGAGGAAGGTCGACTTTCCGGAGCCGGAGGGGCCGATGAGGCAGAACACCTCGCCGGAGTTGACCTCGAGGTCGATGCCCTTGAGCACTTCGACGGGACCGAAGGACTTGTGGACGCCCTCGGCCTTGACCATGGCGGTGGACGTGTCGCGCGGGGCGGCGTCCGTCTTGCTCAGCTTGTCGGTCATGCGCCCACGGCTCCCTTCGGCCGGCCCAGCGACAGCACGTTGGCCTTCACCTTCTGCAGCGGTGTCGGCGGCAGCTGGCGGCTGGAACCGCGCGCGTAGTACCGCTCGATGTAGTACTGGCCCACGCTCAGGACCGACGTCATGATCAGGTACCAGGCCGCCGCGAGGAAGTACATCTCCACCGGGGCACCGGAGTTCTGGCCGATGTCCTGGGCGTAGCGGAAGAGCTCCGGGTACTGGACGGCCGCCACGAGCGAGGTCGTCTTCAGCATGTTGATCACTTCGTTGCCGGTCGGCGGCACAATCACGCGCATCGCCTGCGGGATGACGATCCGGCGCAGCGTCTTGCCGTGGCTCATGCCCAGCGCGTGGGCTGCCTCGGTCTGGCCCTCGTCGACGGCGAGCAGACCGGCGCGGCAGATCTCCGCCATGTACGCGGCCTCGTTGAGACCGAGGCCGAGCAGCGCCGTCAGAAGCGGCGTCATGAAGTCCGACCAATAGTCCTTGTAGATCGGACCGAGGTTGATGTACTCGAAGACCAGGCCCAGGTTGAACCAGAGGAACAGCTGGACCAGGACCGGCGTGCCGCGGAAGAACCAGATGTAGAACCAGGAGATCGACGAGGTCACCGGGTTCTTCGACAGGCGCATCACCGCGAGGACGATGCCGCCCACGATGCCGATCAGCATCGACAGGACCGTCAGCAGGAGGGTCTTGCCGACGCCGGTCATGATCCGGTCGTCGAAGAAGTAGTCCGGAACGGCATGCCAGTTGATCTTGCCCTGGCCGAACGCGTAAATGATCGCGACGAGGATCGCGATGGCTATGACGGCGGTGACGTACCGCCCGTAGTGCCGGACCGGGATGGCCTTGATGGTCTCCGGTCCGGCCGAGGGGGTGCCCACCGTCTTGTCAATGTCAGCAGTCACGGGTGTTACCTCTCAGTGCCCGCTCGGATGCGCGGTCACTTGCCGCCGTTGATGGCGGACTCCTTGACGGCGCCGTCCTCCGCGCCCCACTTGTCGAGGATCTTCTGGTACTCGCCGCTCTTGATGATCGCGTTCATCGCCGCCTGCAGCGCGTCCCGCAGCTGGGTGTCCTCCTTGGAGACCGCGATGCCGTACGGGGCCGCTTCGACCTGGTCGCCGACGATCTGGAAGTCCTTGCCTCCACCGGACGTCTTCACCGCGTACGCGGCGACCGGGAAGTCCGAGGACGCCGCGTCCGCGCCGCCGGAGCGCAGACGGGTCTGAGCCTGCTGGTCGTCGTCGAAGGCCTCGATGGTGATCTTCTTGCCGCCCGCGCACTTCTTGGTCTCGGACTTGGCCAGGTCCTCCGAGACGGTGCCGCGCTCCACGGCAAGCTTCTTTCCGCACAGGTCGGACCAGGTGGTGATGCCACCCGTGTCGCCCTTACGCGTGTAGATCGAGACACCGGCGGTCAGGTAGTCGACGAAGTCGACACCCTCACCGACCTTCTTGCCCGTGTCGGGGTCGACGCCGTCCTGGCGGTTCTTGTTGTCGGTCATCGCGGACATGGCGATGTCGTAGCGGTTGGAGCGCAGACCGGTGAGCAGGGCGTCGAAAGTGCCGTTCTCGAATTGGAAGGTGACGCCGAGCTGCTTGCCCATCGCGGCCCCGAGTTCCGGGTCGATGCCGGCGACCTTGCCGGAGTCGTCCTTGAACTCGACGGGTGCGTACGCGATGTCAGAACCGACCTTGATGACGCCCTTGTCGCGGATCGCCTTCGGCAGCTTGGCCGCCAGTGGAGCCGAGCTCGCCGCCGAGCTGCTGCCCGAGTCCTTGTCCTTGGTCTGGTCACCGCAACCGGTGAGAATCAGCGCGCCTGCGACCGCGATCGCACCGACCGCTGCTAGCCGGGAGTGCGCGGCGGTCGGACGACGGGTGGAGCTTGCGGTCATGGTGGGTTCCTCCGGCGGATGGGTGGAGTTGCCGATGGGGCGGGCAGCCGCCGATGGGTTCGGCAGGTGCCTTGGACCCTGGCTTGGTCCTGGGTCGACGAGCGCACACGCCTTCGAGTGTCGCGACCTCGTGTGATGACGGCATCTTGCCATTCGGACGCAGGCAATCAGGGGACTACCCATGTCAAAATCGGATAACGGGCGATCCCCGAACCGCATCAGTTCGGTACATCTTGACCGCGCTGTGCGGCACTGTCCGGCACCATCTGCGGGAATCTGCGCCTCCGGCCGGAAGATCTTCGGCGGCTCCCGGCATGCGGACTGACGTGCGCCGTGGGATGTGATCTTGCAGGCCTTGTGCGGTATGGGGTCGTCCTCGGCGCTGTCCGTCGGGTAAGAAGGTTCTTTACACCCCTCATCCGGGGCTCAGGGCGCGTGTGCGGCGCGCCCGTCGCGTATGTGCCCGTACGTACCCCCGTACGCAGCATCACCGCAGCACCATCAGGGCCGTGCGCGGTGCCCGCCCACTTCTCAACCAGGAGTGGCCACCCTCAACCATGAAGACCTAAGGGGTAGAACAAAGTGGCAGCGGAGATCGTCAATCCTCGCAGCGACAGCAGTACGGACCAGGACGGTGGGGCAGAGCCCCTCGATTCCTTCGATCCGGCGTTCGCGCTGCACCGTGGCGGCAAGATGGCCGTGCGGGCCACCGTGCCCGTCCGCGACAAGGACGACCTGTCCCTGGCGTACACGCCCGGCGTGGCGAAGGTGTGCAGCGCCATCGCCGAGCAGCCGGAACTCGTCTACGACTACACCTGGAAGTCGTCCGTCGTCGCGGTCGTGACCGACGGTACGGCGGTGCTGGGCCTCGGTGACATCGGGCCCGAGGCCTCCCTCCCGGTGATGGAGGGCAAGGCGATCCTGTTCAAGCAGTTCGGTGGTGTCGACGCGGTGCCGATCGCGCTCGACTGCACGGGCGTGGACGAGATCGTGGAAACCGTGGTGCGGCTCGCGCCGTCGTTCGGTGGCGTGAACCTGGAGGACATCTCGGCGCCGCGGTGCTTCGAGATCGAGCGGAAGCTGCAGGAGCGGCTGGACATTCCGATCTTCCACGACGACCAGCACGGTACGGCGGTCGTCACGCTGGCGGCCCTGCGGAACGCCGCGCGGCTGACGGGGCGGGGCCTCGGGGATCTGCGGGCGGTGATCTCGGGTGCCGGCGCGGCCGGTGTCGCCATCGCGAAGATGCTGGTCGAAGCCGGGATCGGGGACGTCGCGGTCGCGGACCGCAAGGGAATCGTGTCGGAGGACCGGGACGATCTGACCCCTGTCAAGCGGGAACTGGCCTCCTTCACCAACAAGGCCGGGATCAGCGGGTCGCTGGAAGCGGCGCTGGAAGGTGCCGACGTCTTCATCGGGGTGTCCGGCGGTACGGTGCCGGAGCCGGCGGTTGCCTCGATGGCCCAGGGCGCGTTCGTCTTCGCCATGGCCAACCCCAATCCTGAGGTGCACCCCGAGGTCGCGCACAAGTACGCGGCCGTCGTGGCGACCGGGCGGTCGGACTTCCCGAACCAGATCAACAACGTGCTGGCGTTTCCGGGGATCTTCGCGGGAGCGTTGCAGGTGCGGGCGTCCCGGATCACCGAGGGCATGAAGCTCGCGGCGGCCGAGGCGCTGGCGGCGGTCGTGGGCGACGACCTCGCCGCGGATTACGTGATTCCGTCGCCGTTCGATGAGCGGGTGGCGCCGGCGGTCACGGCCGCAGTGGCCGCGGCGGCTCGGGCGGAAGGGGTTGCTCGCCGCTGAGCGTCCGGGCGTCCGGGCGTGTGTTTGAGTGGCCCCGTCTGTGGTTCGGGCGGGGGCACTTCTTTGCTCGGGGCTGGGATCTTCGGGTGGTGGTGCCTGCGGCGGCGGGGCGGGGGGCCTCGGAAGGGCGGACTACGAGGACTCACCCCCGGCTTTGACAAGAGGGCGTGTGTCACAGAGCTCCGTGGTTCCCCGTGGCCGCGGTGGAGCCTATCGTCAAGGTCATGTTCGCTGCCTACGCCGCCCGCATCGATCGCGATCAGCCCCTTTCCGGCCTGGAGGTGGGAGAGCGCCCCGCCCCCGAGGCGCGTGCCGGCTGGAGTGTCGTCAACGTCAAGGCCGCTTCCCTCAACCATCACGACCTGTGGTCCCTGCGGGGTGTCGGCCTCGCGGAGGACAAGCTGCCGATGATCCTCGGGTGTGACGCCGCCGGCGTCGACGAGGACGGCAACGAGGTCGTCCTGCACTCCGTCATCGGGCAGACCGGTCACGGTGTCGGTCCCGAGGAACCCCGCTCCATCCTCACCGAGCGCTACCAGGGCACATTCGCCGAACAGGTCGCCGTACCGGCCTGGAACATCGTGCCGAAGCCCAAGGAGCTGTCCTTCGAGGAGGCCGCCTGTCTGCCCACGGCCTGGCTGACGGCGTACCGGATGCTCTTCACCAACGCCGGCGTACGTCCCGGTGACTCCGTCCTCGTCCAGGGCGCCGGCGGCGGTGTCGCCACGGCCGCCATCGTGCTCGGCAAAGCCGCGGGGCTGCGGGTCTTCGCCACCAGCCGGGACGAGGCGAAGCGTAAGCGGGCCGTCGAGCTGGGGGCCGTCGAGGCACTGGAGTCGGGGGCGCGGCTGCCGCAGCGTGTGGACGCCGTGATCGAGACCGTCGGCGCGGCGACGTGGTCGCACTCGGTGAAGTCGCTGAAGCCGGGCGGGACGGTGGTGATCTCCGGTGCGACGAGCGGTGACCGGCCCTCGCATGCCGAGCTGACTCGGATCTTCTTCCTGGAGCTCAAGGTCGTGGGGTCGACGATGGGGTCCAAGGACGAGCTGGAGGATCTGCTTTCGTTCTGCGCCGCCACGGGAGTACGTCCTGTCATCGACCAGGTGCTTCCCCTGGACCGGGCCCGTGAGGGGTTCGAACGGCTCGAGTCCGGTGACCAGTTCGGGAAGATCGTCCTCACCGGGGACTAAGGGTTGGAGCTGCGGGAACGGTTCTGTCCCGCGTTTGCCTTTTTCTTGCGGCCGGTCCGGGTTTCGGGCCGGCCGTCGGCGTGTGCGGATCCGGCGGACGGTTTGTCAACTGAGGTTGACGCGCGGGAGGTGTCAACGTAGGTTGACGTCATGACCGAAGCTACGGATCTCGCCGAGCGGGCGGGTGACCGCGATCCACGAGTCGGACTGCGGGCCGTCGCCGCGCTGCGTCGGCTGCTGGAGCAGTTGGAGGCGGTTCAGGTGCGCGGTGCGCGCAATCAGGGGTGGTCGTGGCAGGAGATCGCCGCGGAACTCGGTGTGAGCAGGCAGGCCGTGCACAAGAAGTACGGGAGGCATTGATGTTCGAGCGGTTCACGAAGGACGCCCGGGACGTGGTGCGAGGGGCGGTCGAGCAAGCCGAGCGCTCGGGGGCGCGGTCCGTCGAGGCGGAGCACCTGCTGCTGGCGTTGCTCGACCAGGAGGCCGGCCGGGGTTGGTTCGCGCTGGCCGCACTCGGGCTCGCAGAGGACAGGGAAACGGTGCGCGCGGCAGTCGTCGAGGCCCGGCGCCGGGCCGGGTTGTCCCGGGCGGAGACCGATGCCCTGGCCGGGCTGGGGATCGACGTCTCGGAGATCGTCGCCCGGGTCGAGGAGGCGCACGGCGTCGGGGCGATGTCCGGTGACCGGCAGGACAAGGCGTGGTGGTCGGCACGCCATACCTTCGGGCGGGCCGCCAAGGAGGTCCTGGAGAAGGCTCTGCGCATCGCCGTCTCCCGTCGTGACCGTCACATCGGCGACGAGCACCTGCTGCTGGCCCTCACCGCCCGCCCCGGCGTCCCCGCCGAGGTCCTCGCCGACCACGGAGTGACGTACGAGACGCTGATCCGTGTCCTGTACGGCGGTGGAGAGGCCAAGGCGGGCTGAGGGCCGCGCGGTGGATGTCCTGCGGTGGTGCGGCCGGCCGCGGTGGTCGGCCGTGCCGTCGGAGAGTGTCGCTCAGGACTTCGGGGTGCTGCGCAGCAGTGCCCCGATGTGGGCCGCCGCGGTGGAGAGGTGGCGGCGGGTGTCGCGGAGTTGGTCGGCTGTCACTCCGTGGTCGCGGGCGGCGTCGCGGATGTCGTCGCGGAAGCGGTCGAGGAGGCGGTCCAGGTCGCGGGCCGGGTCTCCGGTGGAGTCCTCGTGAGCCCATGACGGTTCGTACTCGGCGGGGAAGTCCTCCGGGGTGTGCGAGTACTCAGGTGCCGGGGTGGCCTTCTCCGCGTTCCCGTGGGGCCGGCCGAAGCCGAAGTCCTTCCCGAACTCCTTGCCGTAGTCCTTTCCGAACTCCCCGAATTCTTTGGCCAGTTCGGTCAGGCCCTCGCGGACGCCCGTCGGCCAGTCGCCCCGCGCGAAGTGGTCCTGCACCTGTTCCTGGACGCGCCGGGCGATGCGCTGCACGTCCTCCTGGGCCTGGCTCCGGGCTCGCTCCTGGGCCTCCTTGGCCTGGCGGCGGGCCCGCTGGGCCTCCTCGCGGGCGCGCCGGCTCTCGTCCTTGGCGCGCCGGGCCTGTTCCTTCCACTCCTGCTTGACGCGGCGCATCTCCTCCTTGGCGATGCGCCACGCCTCGTTGTCGGTGTGGTCCGTGAAGTCTCCGAAGGGGCTGTCCTGGGCGCCGTCGGTCGTGGCGCCGGCGCTTGTGGAACCCCTGCGGGCCTCGGAGGCCGCCGCTCGCATCTCGCGGCGCAGGTCTCCCGCCGCGCCGCGCACGTCGGCCCGGATCTCCGCGGCCAGTTCCGCGACCGAATCGCGGATCTCCAGCTCCAGGTCGGCCAGTTCACCGCTGCGGTCGGCCAACTCGGCGCGGCCGGCGTCCGTGATGGCGTACACCTTGCGGCCGCCCTCGGTGGTGTGGGTGACCAGGCCCTCGGCCTCCAGCTTGGCCAGACGGGGGTACACCGTGCCCGCGGAGGGCGCGTACAGGCCCTGGAAGCGTTCCTCCAGGAGGCGGATCACCTCGTAGCCGTGACGGGGGGCCTCGTCCAGCAGCTTCAGCAGATAGAGGCGGAGGCGGCCGTGGGCGAAGACGGGAGGCATGTCAGAGCACCTTCTTGTCGGTCGTGCCCTCGGCCGGGGCGCCGGTCGCGGGGGCGGTGTTCGTCTGCGGTCCGCTCTCGTGCTCCCACGGTCCGCTCTCGTCCTCGCGGGGTGGGCGGCGCAGCAGGGCGATCGAGCCGGAGACGGTCGTGGCCCGCAGTCTGCCGGTGCCCGCGCCGAGCCGGCCGGTGACCTTGTGGGCGCCCCACTGGCCGTGCACCCGCAGGCCCTCGAAGGCGTTGGAGATGGTGCCGCTCGCGGTGTTGGCCTCGACGTCCGCGTCCGCCGGCTGGGGGAGGCGGATCGCGATCTCGCCAGAGACGCTGGTCAGCCTGACGTCGGTGGGTCCGTCCGGATCCAGGTCCACGATCATGGAGCCGCTGACCGAGTCGGCCCGCACGGAGGGGCCGGAGCCCTCGACGACCGTGAGATCCCCGGAGACCGAGTTGAACCGGAGGTCGCCGGTGACTGCCTGCGCCTCCAGGTTTCCGGAGACCGTGTCGGCGTGCACCGGGCCGGAGAGCGCGACGAGTGTGGTGTCCCCGGTGACGCCCTTGACCACCGCGGGTCCGCGCAGTCCCGACACGACGGCCCCGGCGTCGACCACCCCCACCTCCACGCGGGTGTCGGCCGGCACGGCCAGCGAGACGACGGCGCTGCGCCGCCAGCCCTTGCGGTCGAGCCACTTGAGGAAGCCCTTCCAGGGCAGGTCCTCGTAGGCCACCGTCAGCCTGCCGTCCTCCTGGGTCACCACCAGGGGTGGGCCCTGGATCTCGGACACTTCCAGGCGGGCGGAACCTTCGTCGGTGCCCACCACGTTCACCGTTCCACTGACGATGCGTACGTGGAGGGTCGTGACGGGATCGTCGAACGTGAGCTTGTCGGGCTCCGTTACGGACCACTCGGACATGGTGCAGACCTCCCCGTCGCAACGCGCCATATCGCGTCTTCTGTCTTCACGATATATCGCGGGCACGGAAAGTCAAGACACTCGTTCCGGGGAGCCGTACCGACCGGGGCCTTCCTGACGGCACCGCAGACAGCGAAGGGCGCCCCGAGGGGCGCCCTCCGTGCGAAGCCGGTCGTCTCTACTCGTCGTCGTCCTCGTCGTCCAGCCGGGCCAGCCAGGTCGCCAGCCGCTCCACCGGCACCTCGAAGTCCGGGTTCAGATCGACGAAGGTCCGCAGCTGCTCGGCGAGCCACTCGAAGGTGACCTCTTCCTCGCCGCGCCGCTTCTCCAGCTCTTCGATGCCTCGGTCCGTGAAGTACATGGCTCAAGGATAAGTGCGGGGAAACGGCCGGGCCGCACCCCAGGAAGAGGGGTGCGGCCCGGTCACGTACGGCCTGCGAGGGTGGCGGTTACGCCTCGAACACCTCGCGCACCAGCTGCTCCTGCTCCGCCTGGTGCCGCTTCGCCGAACCGACGGCGGGCGACGAGCTGTGCGGCCGGGAGATGCGCCGCAGACGCTCGCCGTGGGGCACCTCCGCGCCGACCGCCAGGTCCAGGTGGTCGATCAGGTTGAGGGCGATGAACGGCCAGGCACCCTGGTTCGCCGGCTCCTCCTGGGCCCAGAGGTACTTCTCGGCGTTCGGGTACTTGGCGATCTCGGCCTGGAGCTCGGCACCCGGGAGCGGGTACAGGCGCTCGATGCGGATGATCGCCGTGTCCGTGGCGCCGCGCTTCTTCCGCTCGGCCTCGAGGTCGTAGTAGACCTTGCCCGCCGTGAAGACGACCTTCTTGACCGCCGCCGGGTCCACCGACGCGTCGCCGATGACCGGGCGGAACTGGCCCGTCGTGAACTCCTCCGCCTTCGAGGCCGCGGCCTTCAGGCGCAGCATCGACTTCGGGGTGAAGACGACCAGCGGCTTGTGGTGCGGGTTGTGCACCTGCCACCGCAGGAGGTGGAAGTAGTTCGACGGGAGCGTGGGCATCGCGACCGTCATGTTGTTCTGGGCGCACATCTGGAGGAAGCGCTCCGGGCGGGCGGACGAGTGGTCCGGGCCCTGGCCCTCGTAGCCGTGCGGGAGCAGGAGCGTGACGCCGGACGTCTGGTTCCACTTCTGCTCCGCCGACGAGATGAACTCGTCGACGACCGTCTGCGCGCCGTTGACGAAGTCGCCGAACTGCGCCTCCCACATGACGAGCGCGTCGGGGCGGGCCAGCGAGTAGCCGTACTCGAAGCCCATCACCGCGTACTCGGACAGCAGCGAGTTGTAGACGTTGTAGCGCGCCTGGTCCTCGGAGAGGTACATCAGCGGCGTGAACTCCTCGCCGGTCTCCCGGTCGATGATCACCGCGTGACGCTGGCCGAACGTGCCGCGCTGCGAGTCCTGGCCGGACAACCGGACCGGGATGCCCTCCAGGAGGAGGGAGCCGACCGCCAGCGTCTCGCCCATGCCCCAGTCGATCGTGCCTTCCTCGACCATGGTCGCCCGGCGCTGCAGCTGCGGCAGCAGCCGCGGGTGGACGGTGATGTGGTCGGGGATGTTGACCTGGGACTCGGCGATCCGCTTGACGACCTCCGTGGAGATCGCGGTGTTCACGGCCACCGGGAACTCGGCCCGCGGGTCCGAGGGCTCCACCGCCGCCGGCTGGGACGTGGCCTCGCGGACCTCCGTGAAGACCTTCTCCAGCTGGCCCTGGTAGTCCTGCAGGGCCTGCTCGGCCTCTTCCAGGGTGATGTCGCCGCGACCGATCAGGGACTCGGTGTACAGCTTGCGCACCGAGCGCTTCTTGTCGATCAGGTCGTACATCAGCGGCTGGGTGAACGCCGGGTTGTCCGACTCGTTGTGACCGCGGCGGCGGTAGCAGATGAGGTCGATCACCACATCCTTGTTGAACGCCTGGCGGAACTCGAAGGCCAGCCGCGCGACGCGGACCACGGCCTCCGGGTCGTCGCCGTTCACGTGAAAGATCGGGGCCTCGATCATGCGGGCCACGTCCGTCGCGTACATGGACGAACGCGAGGACTCGGGGGCCGCGGTGAAGCCGACCTGGTTGTTGATGACCACGTGGACCGTGCCGCCCGTGCGGTAACCGCGCAGCTGCGACATGTTCAGGGTCTCGGCCACCACGCCCTGGCCCGCGAAGGCCGCGTCACCGTGCAGGGCCACCGGCAGGACCGTGAAGTCCGTGCCGCCCTTGTTGATGATGTCCTGCTTGGCGCGGGTGATGCCCTCGAGGATCGGGTCGACCGCCTCCAGGTGCGAGGGGTTGGCGGCCAGCGAGACCTTGATCTGCTCGCCGTCCAGGCCGGTGAAGGTGCCCTCGGCGCCCAGGTGGTACTTCACGTCGCCGGAGCCGTGCATCGACTTCGGGTCGAGGTTGCCCTCGAACTCGCGGAAGATCTGCGCGTACGACTTTCCGACGATGTTCGCGAGGACGTTGAGGCGGCCGCGGTGGGCCATGCCGATGACGACCTCGTCCAGGCGGGACTCGGCCGCGCTGTCGATGACCGCGTCCAGGAGCGGGATGACCGACTCGCCACCTTCGAGCGAGAAGCGCTTCTGGCCGACGTACTTCGTCTGCAGGAAGGTCTCGAAGGCCTCCGCCGCGTTCAGCCGGCGCAGGATCCGCAGCTGTTCCTCGCGCTCCGGCTTGGAGTGCGAGCGCTCGATGCGGTCCTGGATCCACTTGCGCTGCTTCGGGTCCTGGATGTGCATGAACTCGACGCCGGTGGTGCGGCAGTACGAGTCGCGCAGCACGCCGAGGATGTCGCGCAGCTTCATCATCGACTTGCCGGCGAAGCCGCCGACCGCGAACTCGCGCTCCAGGTCCCAGAGGGTGAGCCCGTGCTCGGTGATGTCCAGGTCGGGGTGCTTGCGCTGCTTGTACTCCAGCGGGTCGGTGTCGGCCATGACGTGGCCGCGGACCCGGTAGGAGTGGATCAGCTCGAAGACCCGGGCGGCCTTGGTGACGTCGTCGTCGTGCGAGGCGTCGATGTCCTTGAGCCAGCGGACCGGCTCGTAGGGGATGCGCAGCGCCTCGAAGATGTGGTCGTAGAAGCCCTGCTCGCCGAGGAGGAGGTTCGCCACGATCCGCAGGAACTCGCCGGACGCGGCGCCCTGGATCACCCGGTGGTCGTAGGTCGACGTGAGCGTCATGACCTTCGAGATGCCGAGCTTGTTCAGGGTGTCCTGGGAGGTGCCCTGGAACTCCGCCGGGTAGTCCATCGAGCCGACGCCCATGATGACCGACTGACCGGGCATCAGACGCGGCACGGAGTGCACGGTGCCCAGGCCGCCGGGGTTGGTCAGGGAGACCGTCACGCCGGTGAAGTCGTCCATCGTCAGCTTGCCGTCGCGGGCGCGGCGGACGATGTCCTCGTAGGCCTGCCAGAACTCGAAGAAGTTCAGCGTCTCGGCCTTCTTGATGCCGGCGACGACGAGCTGGCGGTCGCCGTTCGCCTTCACCAGGTCGATGGCGAGGCCGAAGTTGACGTGCGGCGGCTTGACGAGGGTGGGCTTCCCGTCCTTCTCCGCGTAGTGCCAGTTCATCGACGGCATGGCCTTGATGGCCTGCACCATCGCGTAGCCGATCAGGTGCGTGAAGGAGATCTTCCCGCCCCGGGCGCGCTTGAGATGGTTGTTGATGACGATGCGGTTGTCGAAGAGCAGCTTGACCGGGACGGCGCGCACGGACGTGGCCGTGGGCAGTTCCAGCGAGGCGTTCATGTTCTTCGCGACCGCGGCGGCGGGGCCGCGCAGCGTCACCAGCTGCGGGCCCTCGGGCGCCGCGGCGGACTCGGCCTTGGCCGCCGGCCTGGCGGCGGGCTTCGCGGCCGGAGCGGCCGGAGCCGCCTGGGCGGGTGCGGCGGCCTTGGCGGGCGCAGGAGCCGCGGCGGCGGGCTTCGCGGCGGGCGCCGGAGCGGCCTGCGCGGGAGCCGGGGCCGGAGCGGGCGCCTGAGCCGGCGGGGCCGCGGGTGCGGGCCGGGCCGGGGTGGTGGTCCCTGCGGCCCCCGCGGCCGCAGTACCCGCCGGAGCCGAGGCGGCAGCCGCCCCCGGCTTGTAGTCGGCGAAGAAGTCCCACCAGGCACGGTCTACCGAGTTCGGGTCCTGGAGGTACTGCTGATAGATCTCGTCGACGAGCCACTCGTTGGGCCCGAACGCGGCCGCGGGGTTCTTCCCCGCATGGTCGGTGTCGGTCGAGATGCTCGAGTTACTGGGGGACTGTGGCGACACGGCGGCAACCGCCCTCTTCCGCTTCACAAGGTGATGGACAGCGGGAATCAAGGCTACGCCTTGCTGACCGGGAAGGTCAGGCCGGGCCCGTCCATCGTCGTGTAAGTCACATCAAAGCGCGGGTTTCGGGGGTGTGAATGGCGGGAAACAAGCGAGGTTCCGCTTCGCGAGGGATGACTCGGCCGGGCCTCGGCGCGCCGAGCGCGCGGGCCTGTGCCTGATCACACGTGTCCAGCCGTGCGGACGCCCGTGGATCTTGCGGTTCCGTTTCGAACTTTACGTCAACTTGGCAGAGATGGAAGTCCCGGAAGGGTGACAAGAATCCGGCAACCCCGCTTGGATTCGGCCACTCCGATGCGGCCGCCGTGCAGATCCACCGCCCACCGGGCGATCGCCAGCCCGAGCCCGGTACCGCCGTCGCTGCCGGGTCCGTGCGGCCGGTTCACGCTGCCGCGGTTGAACCGCTCGAAGACCCGGTGCCACTCCGACTGCGGAATGCCGGGGCCCTCGTCGAGAACCTCCAGCTCCAGGGACTCGGGCCGGGCCCCGCGCCGCGCCTTGACGGTGACCCGGCCGTGCGGCGGGCTGTGCTTGACCGCGTTGTCGATGAGATTCGCCACGACCTGGTGGATCCGCTCCGGGTCCGCGTGCGCGGTCAGCTCCGGCGGGGACACGTCGAGGTGGAGATGGACGTCCGTACGGGTGTGACTGCCGGAGCCGGAGGCGATGCCCGCGCGCGCGGAGGCCACCATGTTGGCCTCCTTCAGGACGCCCGAGAGATACGGCCACACCTCGAAGCGGCGTTTGCGCAGCGGTACGACCCCGTTGTCCAGCCGGGACAGGTCCAGCAGCGTCTCGACCAGCCGGCCGAGCCGCTCCGTCTGTTTCAGGGCCGTCCGCATGGTCTCCGGGTCGGCCTGGGTCACCCCGTCGACGATGTTCTCCAGGACCGCGCGCAGACCCGCGATCGGTGTGCGCAACTCGTGGGAGACGTTCGCCACGAGTTCCTTGCGCTGCCGTTCCTGCGCCTCCAGGTCGTCCGCCATGCGGTTGATCGTCTGGGCCAGGTCGCCCAGCTCGTCGCGGCGGTGCTCGCGCACCCGGCGGGTGTAGTCGCCGTGCGAGATCGACTTGGCCACCGCGTTCATGTCGTCCAGCGGCGCGGTGAGCGAATGGGCCACGAACTGCGTAATGAGGAGTGTGGCGATCATCGAGAACACCGTGATGAAGCGCAGCTCCGTCTTGGTGCGCACCGCGATCATCGACAGCCCGGTGGTGATCAGGACCGAGGTGACGACCAGCGCTCCCAGCTTGGTCTTGATCGAGAACGGGCTCACCACGCCGACCCAGGGCTCCCTGGGGTTTCTCCGACCGGTCGGCCCGTCGCTCATGGCGTCGGCGTCTCCAGGGCGTAGCCGACGCCGTGCACCGTCCGGATCCGTTCGGCGCCGATCTTCCGGCGCAGCGCCTTGATGTGGCTGTCGACCGTGCGGGTGCCGGAGGCGTCCGCCCAGTCCCACACCTCGGCCAGCAGCTGCTCCCGGGAGAGCACCGCGCGCGGGGTGTTCGCCAGGCAGACCAGGAGGTCGAACTCCGTGGGCGTCAGATGGACGTCCTCGGAGCGCACCCGGACCCGGCGCTGCGCGTGGTCGATCTCCAGTTCGCCGAGCCGCAGGATGCCGCTGCGCGGTGTCGCGGCGGCCAGCGCGGCCCGCTCGACGCGGCGCAGCAGCACATGGACGCGTGCCGCGAGTTCCCGCATGGAGAAGGGCTTCGTCATGTAGTCGTCGGCGCCGACGCCCAGTCCGACCAGCATGTCGGTCTCGTCGTCGCGCGCGGTGAGCATGAGCACCGGCACCGGCCGGGCGGCCTGCACGCGGCGGCAGACCTCCAGACCGTCGAAGCCGGGCAGCATGATGTCGAGGATCAGCAGATCGGGCTGCCAGGCCTCTGCCGTGTCCACGGCGGACGGACCGTCGACCGCCGTTTGCACGAGGAATCCCTCGGCGCGCAGGCGGGTCGCGATGGCGTCCACGATCGTCGGGTCGTCCTCGACGACCAGGACCCGGCGCTGTGCGCCCGGAGTCGCCGTCGTGCCGTTGTGGGAGGTGTGTGTCTGCTCCATCGCCCGCCCCTGAGGTGTGCTTTCCGGAACCAGTGGGGTGGTTCCTTGTCTGCGCATGACTGCGATTGACGCTTGAATGATCGGCGTCAGGGAAGCAGGGTACGGGCAGTTACCGCGCCTTTGCTATCCAGGCCGGACGGCGAGATGCACGACGTCCGGAACGCCCCGGGCAACGGGGATCTCTTCGGTACGCACCTGTTGGAACCCGGCATTCCGCAAGGTTCCCTCGAATTCCGGTGAGGGCTGGGCCGACCACACCGCCAGTACCCCTCCTGGCCTCAACACCCTTGCGCAGCTTGCGAGTCCGGCGGGTGAGTAGAGGCTGTCGTTGTCGTCCGTGACCGTCCAGTCGGGGCCGTTGTCGACGTCGAGGCACAGCGCATCGAATGTGTCGCATGTCTCATTGACGAATGCGACCAGATCGTTTTTCAGAATCTCGGTGCGGGGGTCTGCCAGGGCGGTGGAGGTAAGCGCGGACAGGGGGCCGCCGTCGCGGTGCCAGTCGATGACGGCGGGCTCGCGTTCCACCACCGTGATGCGGGCCCAGCGGGGGTCGGCGGCGGCGTGGGCGAGGGAGAAACCGACGCCCAGGCCGCCGATGAGCAGGGTGGGGCGGGGGTCGAGGGGGCGCGGTTCGTGCGGTGCGCGGGGTGAGTGGGGTACGTGCGGTAAGTCCGGCGCGTGGAGTGCGTTGAGCGCCTCCAGCGCCGCGTCGACCAGCCGCCTTTCGGAACGGCCGTCCGAAGTGTCCATCAGGAAGCAGCCGTTGGCGATGATCTGCAGCAACCCGCCGTGCCGCCGCAGCACGATCTCGCCGTGCGGGCCCTCGCGCCGGTCCAGGACTTCGGGCGTCTCGGGATGGTCGGGGATGTCGTACGGGGTGAGCACCGGACCATCCTGGCACGTGCGCGGTGCGGGGGGAGGGCGTTGACGGGTCACGGTGGGCCGGGGGGCTTTCTGGGAAGTTGCTGTGAATGGCGGCTTTCGTGGCGCCCGTCACAGACAGCGTCGCGTGGGACGCTGAGGGTGGGGCGAAACGGAAGGAGCGCCTCACCGTGGAACGGACTGCGAGGGCTGCCGACGCGACGCCGCCCGTGGGTGCGGTTGCTCCGCCGTACGACGCCTGCTTCGCCGATGTGTCGGGGCTGCTGCCGGGACTGCCGGGGCAGCGGGCCCGCGAGGCTCGGGTGCCGGTGGCGGAGACCGCGGCGCCTGTGGCGGTGGCTGCTGCTCGGCGTCTTCGCCCGTGGCGGTTGCTGCCGACGCCCGCCGGTACGCCGTTCACCTTCGGTTACGTCGTCGTCCTCGTCGTCACCTCGCTGGTCACGGAGCACGCCGCGCCTTCGCTCGTGCACACCCTGCACCAGGGTTCCAGCACCGATGTGGCCCACCTCTTGCGGACGCCTGTGCCGGTGCTGCTGGCGAGTGCGGTGTGGATCGCGGGCGGGATGCTGTCGCCGTACGCGATCGGGCTCGTGGTGGTCTTCACGGCGCTGGAGCGGCGGATAGGGGGAGCGCGGACGGCCTGTGTTTTTCTGCTCGGGCATGTCCTCGCCACGGTGGTGACCGAGGGGGCCGTGGGTATCGGGGTGCTGGTCGGGCACCTGCCGGACAGCTCGCTGCATCGCCTCGACTACGGCGTGAGCTTCGGCGTCGCCGCCGGGGCGGGGGCGCTGGCCGGGCTGCTCACGCCGTGGCTGCGGTGGCCGTTGGTGGTCGGGGTCGGGGTCATGCTGGTGATGGACCTGATCGCGTTCACGGATCCGCTGACGAACTGGGGGCATCTGACGGCGTTCGCGGTGGGGGTGGCGTTGTGGCCTTCGGTGCGGCGGTGGCGGCGGGGGTAGCGGTCGCGGGCGCGGTCGGGTGTGCCGGCGCGGTCGGGGGTACCGGCGAACTCGGGGGTACCGGCGAACTCGGGTGTGCCGGCGAGGTCGGGCGGCGCAGCCCAGGGGGCACAGGTGCGGCCGGGTAGTCCATGCTCCGCGTCGCCGCCGAAACGGTCTGCCACCTCGGCAAAGGCGCGGTCGACGGGAATCCACCCGTCGGGTTCCGACGGATCATCAGGCAAGCGCGGGCCCGGTCGGATCAGTAAGGCCGAGATGCATGGCCAACCTCTCTGCGCGGCCAGGGGACTGACGCATGCGCAGTCAGGCCGGCCCAGCCAGGTCCACCGTCGCGGGACACCGGTGACGTGATCGCTCAGAGCGAACGAGGGGTGGGGAACAATCCGGGGCTCCCAGGCATTGAGTCGGCATAGCTCAACTTGACTGCCGAAGGGGAGATCATGGCTTCGACGTCCACACCGCTCACTCTGCCTGTGCTGCCGCTCGACGACGAGGTCGTGCTGCCCGGAATGGTGGTTCCGCTGGACCTGAATGACGCCGATGTGCGGGCCGCGGTGGAGGCCGCTCAGGCCGCCGCGCGCTCGGAGCCCGGCAAGCCCCGGGTTCTGCTGGTGCCGCGCATCGACGGGACGTACGCGAGCACCGGTGTGCTCGGCACCGTCGAGCAGGTCGGCCGGCTGGCCGACGGTGACCCCGGTGCCCTCATCCGCGGCCGCGGGCGGGTGAAGATCGGTGCGGGGACCACGGGGCCGGGTGCGGCGCTGTGGGTCGAGGGAACGAGGATCGACGAGAGCGTGCCCGAGCCGCTGCCGGGGCATGTCGCCGAACTCGTCAAGGAGTACAAGGCGCTTGCCACGGCCTGGCTGCGGAAGCGTGGTGCCTGGCAGGTCGTGGACCGGGTGCAGGCGATCGACGATGTGTCCGCTCTCGCCGACAACTCCGGGTACTCGCCCTTCCTGACCACCGAACAGAAGGTGGAACTGCTGGAGACCGCCGACCCGGTGACCCGGCTGAGGCTCGCCACCCAGCAGCTGCGGGACCACCTCGCCGAGCAGGATGTCGCCGAGACCATCGCCAAGGACGTCCAGGAGGGTGTCGACAAGCAGCAGCGGGAGTTCCTGCTGCGGCGTCAGCTGGAGGCCGTACGCAAGGAACTGCGCGAGCTCAACGGGGAGTCGGAGGGCGAGGAGTCCGATGACTACCGGAGCCGTGTCGAAGCCGCCGATCTGCCGGAGAAGGTCCGTGAGGCCGCTCTCAAGGAGGTCGACAAGCTGGAGCGGGCCAGTGACCAGTCGCCCGAGGGGTCGTGGATCCGGACCTGGCTCGACACCGTGCTGGAGCTGCCGTGGAACGAGCGGACCGAGGACCAGTACGACATCCAGGGCGCCAAGGCGATCCTCGACGCCGAGCACGCCGGGCTTCAGGACGTGAAGGAGCGGATCACCGAGTACCTGGCCGTGCGCAAGCGTCGTACGGACCGGGGCCTGGGTGTCATCGGCGGGCGCCGTGGGGGTGCCGTGCTGGCGCTCGTCGGACCGCCCGGTGTCGGCAAGACCTCGCTGGGTGAGTCCGTCGCGCACGCGATGGGGCGGAAGTTCGTCCGCGTCGCGCTCGGCGGCGTGCGGGACGAAGCCGAGATCCGTGGGCACCGGCGTACGTATGTGGGCGCGCTGCCCGGGCGGATCGTCCGCGCCGTCAAGGAGGCCGGGTCCATGAACCCGGTGGTGCTGCTCGACGAGATCGACAAGGTGGGGTCGGACTTCCGGGGCGACCCGGCCGCCGCTCTGCTGGAGGTTCTCGACCCGGCGCAGAACCACACCTTCCGGGACCACTACCTGGAGGTCGAGCTCGATCTGTCGGATGTCGTCTTCCTCGCCACGGCCAACGTGCTGGAGGCGATCCCGGAGGCACTGCTCGACCGGATGGAGCTGGTCCGGCTCGACGGGTACACGGAGGACGAGAAGATCGTCATCGCCCGTGACCACCTGCTGCCGCGTCAGCTGGAGCGGGCCGGTCTCAGCAAGGACGAGGTCACGCTCGACGAGAGCGCGCTGCGCAAGCTCGCCGGGGAGTACACCCGTGAGGCCGGCGTCCGCACCCTGGAGCGGTCCATCGCGCGGCTGCTGCGCAAGGTCGCGGCCCAGCACGAACTGGGCGAGCGGAAGCTGCCGTTCATGGTCCGGGACGAGGATCTGCGCGCTCTGATCGGCCGGCCCCACCATGTGCCGGAGGCCGCCCAGGATCCGGCCGAGCGGCGGACCGCGGTGCCGGGCGTGGCGACGGGTCTCGCCGTCACGGGCGCGGGCGGTGACGTCCTGTACGTCGAGGCGTCGCTGGCCGACCCGGAGACGGGTGCCGCGGGTCTGACCCTGACCGGGCAGCTCGGCGACGTGATGAAGGAGTCGGCGCAGATCGCGCTGAGCTTCCTGCGCTCGCGTGGCGCGGAGCTGGAACTGCCCGTGGGCGACCTGAAGGACCGGGGCGTGCACATCCACTTCCCGGCGGGCGCGGTGCCGAAGGACGGGCCGAGCGCGGGCGTCACGATGACGACGGCGCTGGCGTCGCTGCTCAGCGGCCGTCTGGTGCGTACGGACGTGGCGATGACCGGTGAGGTCTCGCTGACCGGCCGGGTGCTGCCCATCGGCGGCGTGAAGCAGAAGCTGCTCGCCGCGCACCGGGCGGGTGTCACGACCGTGATCATCCCGAAGCGCAATGAGCCCGATCTGGACGACGTCCCGGCGGAGGTGCTGGACAAGCTCGACGTCCACGCCGTCACGGACGTCCGCCAGGTCCTGGAGCTGGCGCTCGCCCCGGCGACGAACGAGGCCGCGCCGGAGGTTCCGGTGGCGGCGTGACGGACGCCATCGGTTAAGGGAAGGCCCGGGTCCCGTGAGGGAGGCCCGGGCCTTCGCCGTACCTGACGTACCTACGTACTTGACGTGACAGACGTGACAGACGTGACAGACGTGACAGACGTGACAGACGTGACGAATGTGACCGAAGTGACGGCGGTGCGGTCGTCAGCCGTTGGCGAGGGCGACCACGCGGTCGAGCGCGCCGTTGAACCTGTCGTGGTCGCCGACGGTCGGGCCGGAGGAGGTGTACTGCCACATCGTGTAGTAGCTCCAGCCGGCCGGGAGCGTGCCCACGGTGGAGGCGTACCGGGCGATCCAGAGCGGGTTCGCCGCGGCGAAGCCCGCGTAGTCGCCGGTGCACTGGGTCCACCAGCTGGTCGCCGTGTAGATGACGGCGTCGCGGCCGGTGCGGGCCTTGTACCGGTTCAGGAAGTCGCGGATCCAGGTGACCATCGCGCTCTGGGTCTTGCCGTAGCAGGCGTCGCCGTACGGGTTCCACTCGATGTCGAGCGCCCCGGGCAGGGTCCTGCCGTCCTTGGACCAGCCGCCGCCATGGTCGACGAGGTAGTCGGCCTGGGTGGCGCCGCCGGTCGTGTCGGGGGTCGCGAAGTGGTAGGCGCCGCGGATCATGCCGACGTCGTACGAGCCGTTGTACTGCTGGGCGAAGTACGGGTTCGTGTAGTACGTGCCTTCGGTGGCCTTGGTGTAGGCCCAGCGGACGCCGCTGTTCCACAGGGTCGCCCAGGCCACGTTGCCCTGGTGGCCGGAGACGTCCACGCCCTCGGTCTGGACGGCGCGGGTGCCGGCCGGGACGCCGCCCTGGCCGTCGTGGGCCACGACGCCCATGCCCATGTGGGCCGAGCCGCGGGCCGGAGCGGTGGCGTCGGTCAGCGCGGTGGCGGTGGTGGGCGCGGTGGTGGTGGCGGCCGAGGCCGGGACGGTGAGGACGAGGGAGAGGGCGGCGAGCAGAAGGCCGGCGAGTAAGACGCGCCGGGGGCGGACCGGTCCGGGTCTGTGCACGGGCATGGCGTGCCTCCGAGGGCTCGGTGATGCTCGGTGGGTAACGCGGGCGGTGTGCATCGAGGGAGTACTGGCGTGCGCATGCCAGCGATTCCCTGGCAAAGAAAGCTACGCACGTAGACCGGCGGGTGGGAAGAGGGGTCGGAGGCTGCCGTTGGTCTGAGCCTGCGAAATACTGGCGGAGCTGCGGCGATGACGACGGTGGGCGGAAACTTTCCGGACCGGGAAAACCGAGACAGGGGCTGACGTGCACGAACACGGAAACGGCGACGGACGCGGAGTCGAATCCGACGTGTCCGGGAGCGGTCTGAACCACCCCGGGTTCCTCGCGCTGGAGCGGGAGCTGACCGTTCTGCTGCGGCGTGCCCGTGCCAACCAGGCCGAGATGGCCCGCGAGGTCCACCCGGACCTGGAGTCGGCGGCGTACGGCCTCCTCGTACGCCTGGACGAGTGCGGCCCGCAGCGGGCCACCGCACTGGCCGGCTACATCGGCGTCGGCAAGGCCACGATGTCCCGTCAGCTGCGCGCCCTGGAGGACCTCGGTCTGGTGGCCCGCGAACCGGACCCGGCCGACGGCCGGGCCTGGCTGGTCGCCCTGACCCAGGAGGGGCACGACCGGGTGACCCGGGTGCGCGAGGCACGGCGCGCCCGGTACGCCCGCCGCCTGGAGAACTGGGATTCGCGGGAGGTCACGGAACTGGCCCGGCTGCTGCACGAGTTGAACCGGGGGATGGAGAGGTAGGCCCAGGGGCCGCCGGTGTCTTCCTCCCGTGTCAGCCTTCGGTGTTTCCCTCCGGGAGATCCGGCAGACCTCCGTCCGTCCTCATAGCTCCACGTACACCACCGTCGCGTCGTCGTGGGTCTTGCTGCGGCCCAGGAACGCCCGGTCCGTATCGGCCCGTTCGAGGGCCCGCACCCGGTCCACCAGGGCCTGCGGGCCCTCCTTGCGGACGTAGGTGAAGCAGTCCGTCCAGTCGCCCTCCCGGAACTTCTCCACCCAGCGGGTCGCGCCGTCCGTCAGGGCGGCCAGGGCGCGCACGTCGACGCGCGGCACGGTCCCCGTCACCGCCCGGGCCGCCACCGTCGGGTCCGCCGCCGCCGTGAAGAAACCGCCTTCCTTGTTGCGGACGGTGGCGTCGATGAGCGCGTCCGTGGCCAGGGCGGAGCGGGGGAGGAGGGCGAGGCGGTCGTCGAGGTGGGGGGTCACCGTGCCGTCGGGGGAGTCCAGCAGGAGCGCCGAGTCGGAGAGGATCAGGTACTCGACGGTCTCCTCCGACCAGCGGGCCACAACTACTGTGGCCTGTGGGGTGCGTGGGTGAGAAAGGTCACAAGAGGATTGATGGGCCTCGGCTGTTCGAAGAATCGCCCGGGAGAGGATCTCCGGCAGGGGTAGATCTCGGCAGGAAACGGTCAGTTCGGTCAGGGCGCCGCCGAGGCGCGCGGTGAACCAGGGGACGGAATGCCCGCAGCCCGTCGCTCCCTCGGGCGGCGTCACTCCGTCCAGGACCACCAGTGCGCCGCCCAGTCCGGAAGCCGGTAGGGCGAGGCTCGCGAAGTCCTCGTTGGGGCGGGCCCGGTCGCCGGGCTCCGAGACAAGTTCCGTACGCATTCAGCCAGTCTGCACGAGCCCTTCACAAGGTGCGCGAAAGGCTGGCAAGGATTGCGGGATTGACGCAGCCGTGCAGGTCAGACGCCTGGTTTGGGATGGAATGATTCGCTCCGGGAAGGCGTGGTGGCGAATATTGCCACCGCCCGCCGTGGACGTCCAACCGGCCCGCCGCCCGGGGCTGCCGCACGGTCCGCAGGAACTTGCCCGCCCGCTCCCGTCCGATGTTCACTCCTTCGGGTGGCGGGTCAGGTGATGCGCGACCACCGCCCACCGGCACTGGGAGGGTCGGGAACCGTACCGGGTGTATGCACCAGTTGGGCCCGATAGATGGGCTGATGGGGCGTCATCCGGACCATGGGTATTCACGAGTCAGGAATGCGAGCACCGGTGCAGAAGACGCGGCCTCGTCGTACGGGCAAGCAGGCGGCCTCCGGCAAAGGCGTGGAGCAGACACCCGGCACGCCCCACCCCGGCACGTCCGGCGTCCCTCACGCCGACACGTCCGGCGTCCCCCACCCCGGCGCGCCCGGTGGCGTCCCCGGCGGCCCCGGCGCCGTTCCCGCCATCACCCCCGTCGGCAAGGGCCGTCCCGCGCACGTCCGCACGCGGCTGATTCTCGCCGTCGCCGTCGTGGCCGCCGCGATCGCCGGGGCCGGCACCCCGTCCCTGGTCACCGCCTCCGAGCAGCTCAGCGACTCCCAGGACCTCGTCACCCTCGCCGAGCAGACCCAGGACGCGCTCGCCCTCGGCCATTCGCTCGCCGACGAACGCGACGAGGTCACCTCGTACATCGCGGCGGGGCGACCGAAGTCCAAGGCCCCTTCCGAGCAGGAGAGCGCCCTGGTCGACCGGCAGGTCGAGGAGCTGCGCGCCGACCCGGACACGCCCGCCTCCCTGCGCGGCGACCTCGACGCCATCGCCTCCGTGCGCCATGCCGCACTCACCGGGCAGAGCAGTGCCCTCAAGGCCCACCAGGCCTACTCCGCCGCCATCACCGAGCTGCACCGGCTCGCCGAGCAGCTGGCCGAGCTGATGCCGCCCCGCGCGGGTTCCGGCGCCCACGCGTTCGCCGAACTGGACACCGCCGTCCAGCAGGCCGCCGCCACCCGAGGGCTGCTGCTCGCCGCACTGAACGTGCCGACGACGACCCGGACCGTCATCGACCCCCTCACCGGTCTGCCGACCACGCGGACCGGCTCGTCGAACGCCGACTCCGCGCTGCGCGACGCCCTCAGCGCCGCCGCCCAGCAGGCCCGGCTGCGCTCCGACGTGGCCCTCGCCGACTTCCGGGACTCCGCGCCCACCGAGGCCAAGTCCCGCTACGACGCCACGGTCACCGGTCCCGAGGTCAACTCCGCCGAGAAGTACCTCGCCACCCTCACCGACCAGCCGACCCTGAGCAACCGCGAGCTCGACACCAGCTCCACCAGGGTCGACGCCGCCCTCTCCGCCCGGATCGACGCGATGCGCGGCGCGGAGGCCGCCCTCTACGACCGCCGGGTCAAGGAGCTCGCCCAGCTGCGCGACGACGACGTCACCGCGCTGGAGATCCGCATCGCCCTCCTCGGCGCCCTGATGCTGCTGGCCGTCGGTGTCGCCACCGCGATGGCCCGTACCCTCACCCGGCCGCTGTCGGTCCTGCGGCGGGGCTCGGCCCGGCTCGCCGGGGCGGAGAACCTCGTCGCCGAGGAACCGATCACCTTCACCGGCCGCGACGACGAGTTCGCCCAGGTCGTCCGCTCCGTCAACGCCCTGCACGCGCACGCCGCCGCCCTCGCCGAGCGCGTCACCACCCTGGAGTCCGACCGCAAGCACCTGGTCGGCCAGCGGCAGCGGATGGCCGACGCCCGCGAGCAGCTCAAGGCCGAACTCGCCGAATCGGGCGCTCAGCTGGAGCGGCTGCGCACCAGCATCTCCGCCACCTTCGTGAACCTCGCGCTGCGCACCCTGGGCCTGGTCGAGCGGCAACTGGCCGTCATCGAGGGCCTGGAGGAGCGCGAGCAGGACCCGGACCGGCTCGCCACCCTCTTCAAGCTCGACCACTTCGCCACCGTCATGCGCCGGCACAGCGAGAACCTCCTCGTCCTCGCCGGCACCGAGCACGTCCAGCAGACCGCCGGTCCGGTCCCGCTCGTCGACGTCGTACGCGCCGCGGTCAGCGAGATCGAGCGGTACGAGCGCGTCCGCATCGCCGCGCTGCCGCCGCACGCGCACGTGGCCGGCTTCGCCGCGGACGACCTGTCGCACCTGCTCGCCGAACTCATGGAGAACGCCACCTCGTTCTCCCCGCCCGACCTGCCCGTCGAGGTCTCCGGCTGGCTTCTGGAGAGCGGCGAGGTGATGCTCTCCGTCCAGGACGAGGGCATCGGCATGACCGCCGACCGGCTGAACCGGCTCAACACCCGCCTCGCGGACTTCACTCCGGACACCTCGTACGAGTCCTACGAGTCTCACGGATCCCACGGATCCCACGGATCCCACGGATCCCACGGATCCCACGGATCCCACGGATCGGACGGGTCCGGCGGCTCCGCGGCGCAGGAGGGCGAGGAGGGCCTCGGCCTCGGCCTGTACGTGGTGGCCCGGCTCGCCCACCGGCACGGGGTACGGGTGCGGTTGCGCGAGCAGAAGCAGGGCGGGGTCGCCGCGGTCGTCGTCCTGCCGAAGGGCCTGCTGGCCGCCGCGCCGTCCGCCGCCGTACCGACGGCGTCGTCCGCACCGGCGGCGGCCGGCACCCACGGCTTCTCCCTGCCGGGCGCGGACGCCGAGGTCAACTCCAACGTCCTGAGCGGCCGTTCGAAGGGCGAGGACCCGCTGGTCGCGCTCGCCGAGAAGGCCGTACGGCGGTCGGAGGCGGAGGCGACGGCGGAAGGGGACGGGGAGACCGAAGGGGCCGAACGACCGGCACCGGAGGCGCGGACCGTCCTCGAGACCCCGGCCGAGACCCCGGCCGAGACCACGATGGAGCTCCTGCTCCCGGAACTCGCGGAGCTCCCGGAGCCCGCCGAGCAGCGTCCCGAACCGGCCGCCTCCGACGAGGCGACGGACCCGGATCCGCACTCGCACCCGGATCCGCACCGGGACCCGGCCCCGTCCACCGATCCGCACGCGGACACCGATCCGCGCCCGGCACCGGCCCCGTCCCCCCACACGATCGGCCCGGACCCGGCCCCCTACACGTTCGGCGCCGACCGCCACGAGCGCGTCCCCGATCAGCCGGCAGAACTCGTCACCGACAAGGGTCTCCCCAAGCGCACCCCGAAGATCACCGCCCCGGCCGCCGTCCCGCGCCCGCGCGGCGGGTCCGTCGACGCCGAGGCACTCCGCCGCCGGCTGGGCGGCTTCCGCCGGGGGGCGGAGGCGGGCTACCGCGACGTGGAGGCGGAGATCTCCGAGCACACGGGGCAGCACCAGGTGCCCGCACAGGGCGCCGCAGGAACCGCACAAGCCGAAGAAGCCACGGGGGGCACCGTCGAGGAGGCAAGCAGTTGACCGCGCCCAGTACCTTCGGACTGAGCCGTGAGGCCCGCAATCTTCACTTCCTGCTGACCAATCTCGTCGAGGAGGTGCCGGGCATCCAGTCGGTCGCCGTGGTCTCCTCCGACGGCCTGCTCCTGCTCTCCTCCGACGCACACCGTAACGCCGAGGCCAGGGAGGCCCGCGAGACCAAGCCCTCCGGTCCGCGCGGCTCCGCCGCCGACCTCGCGACCATCGTCTCCGGCATCGGCAGCCTCACCGTGGGCGCCGCCAAGCTGATGGACTCCGGCCCGGTGAAGCACACCATGGTCGCGATGGACGAGGGCAGCCTGTTCGTGATGTCGATCAGCGACGGTTCGCTGCTCGGTGTGCACGGCAACGCGGACTGCGACATGAGCGTGGTGGCGTACCACATGGCGCTCTTCGTGGGCCGCGCCGGGCACGTGCTGACGCCCGAACTCCGCAGCGAGCTGCGGGAGTCGCTGGAGCAGGATCCGACCGTGACGAGGAGTACGGCATGAGCGATTCGCCGACCAGGCTTCCCGTGCGCGGCGCCGACCGCAAGCCGGCCCGGGTGCGCCCGTACTCGCTCACCGGCGGCCGTACCCGCTTCGGGCACGTCCTCCTCGTGGAGACGTTTGTCGCGGCGCTCGAAGCGCCCGAGGAGCGCAAGGAACTGGCGAATGGTTCCCTCACCAGCCGGGTCATGCCGGAGATGCGGGCCATCGTCGAACTGTGCCGCCGGATGCGCACGGTGGCCGAGATCGCCGCGCTGCTGAAGATGCCGCTCGGTGTGGTCCGGGTGCTGCTGAGCGACCTGGCGGACCAGGGAAAGATCCGTGTCTACGGGACGGGGACCGGTCACGGCACCGGCCGCCCGGACCGCGCGCTGCTGGAAAGGGTGCTGAGTGGACTCCGTCGTCTCTGACGCCGCTCGTAGCGTCGTCTCCCCGTTCGTCGAGGCCGAGGAGGACCTGAGGTCCTGGCAGACGGACCGCACGCGCGCCCCGATCGCCACGAAGATCGTCGTGGCGGGCGGCTTCGGGGTCGGCAAGACCACCCTGGTCACCGCCGTCTCCGAGATAACGCCGCTGCAGACCGAGGCGCTGATGACCGAGGCGAGCGAGGAGCACGACGACCTCACCGCCACGCCGCAGAAGCTCACGACCACCGTGGCCATGGACTTCGGGCGGCTCACGCTCGACGACGACCTGGTGCTCTACCTGTTCGGCACGCCGGGCCAGCAGCGGTTCTGGTTCATGTGGGACGACCTGGTGCGCGGCGCGATCGGCGCGGTCGTACTGGCGGACACCCGCCGCCTGAAGGACAGCTTCCCGGCGCTGGACTACTTCGAGAGCTGCGGGCTGCCGTACGTCGTCGCCGTCAACCACTTCGACGGCAGCGAGCTGTTCGATCCGGACGACGTGCGGGAGGCGCTCACGATCCCCGCACACATACCTGTCATGATCATGGATGCTCGGCGCAGGATCTCGGTGATCGAGACCCTCCTGTCGCTCGTCCGCCACGCGCTGGACGAGACACCCGAGTAGTTCTGAGCAGTCCCCCGTAAGGAGCCAGCACCCGCATGCGGAAGATACTCGTCGTCGGAGCCGGTCAGTCCGGTCTCCAACTCGCCCTCGGACTCCAGTCGCACGGCTACGAGGTCACCCTGATGTCCAACCGGACGGCGGACGAGATCCGTTCCGGCCGGGTCATGTCGACGCAGTGCATGTTCCACACGGCACTCCAGCACGAGCGCGATCTCCAGCTGAACTTCTGGGAGTCCCAGGCCCCGAAGATCGAAGGGCTCGGCGTCTCGGTGGCGGCCCCGGGCTCCTGGGCCGAGGGCCCCGCGGCCCGGGCGATCGACTGGGTGGGCAGGCTCGACGGGTACGCGCAGTCGGTCGACCAGCGCGTGAAGATGGCCGGCTGGATGGAGACGTTCGCCCAGCGCGGCGGCCAGCTGGTCATCCACGGCGCGGCCGTCGGCGACCTCGACTACTTCTCCCGTACGTACGACCTGGTCCTGGTGTCGGCGGGCAAGGGCGAGCTCGTCCAGATGTTCGCCCGGGACCCCGAGCGCTCCCCCTACAGCGAGCCGCAGCGGGCCCTGGCGGTGTCGTACGTCCACGGGCTGGGCCCGCGCCCGGAACACCCCGACCACGACGCGGTCCGCTGCAACCTCGTCCCCGGCGTCGGCGAGCTGTTCGTCATGCCGACGCTCACCACGTCCGGCCGCGCCGACATCCTCTTCTGGGAGGGCATACCCGGCGGTCCGCTCGACGTCTTCAACGGCGTCAAGGATCCGGGGGAACACCTCTCCCTGACCCTGGAACTCATGGAGAGGTTCGTGCCCTGGGAGTACGCGCGGGCCACGAAGGTCGAACTGACGGACGCGGGCGGGGTGCTGAGCGGCCGGTACGCGCCGACCGTGCGCAATCCGGTCGGCCGGCTGCCCAGCGGCGGTCTGGTGCTGGGCGTCGCCGACGTCGTCGTCGCGAACGACCCGATCACCGGGCAGGGCTCCAACTCGGCGTCCAAGTGCGCGGCCGCCTATCTCGCGGCAATTCTCGAGCGCGGGGAGAAGGAGTTCGACGAGGAGTGGATGCGGGGGGCGTTCCAGCGGTACTGGGAGACGGCTCAGCACGTCACCAAGTGGACCAACGCGATGCTGGCTCCGCCGCCGGAGCATGTGCTGAACCTCATCGGGGCGGCGGGGCAGTTGCCGCCGGTGGCGGACCGGTTCGCCAACGGGTTCGACGACCCGGCCGATTTTGAGAACTTCTTCTATGAGCCGGAGAAGACCGGGGCGTATCTGGGGTCGGTCACCGGAGCCTAGTCTCCGTGGGGGTCGCGGGGAGTCGGCGGCCGCGGGTCGTGTGCGGCTGGTCGCGCCCACGCGGGCGAGCGGCTGGTCGCACCCACGCGAGGAGCCGCACAATGTCTCAGCCCCGCGCCCCCTCGGGCCGGACATCCGGGCGTACGGCTCCGAGGATCGGGTGGGACGCGATCGGCGAGAGCTTGATCTTCTCGCCGGGGCGGGGGGCCTGGACCACCCTGCCCTTCCCCACGTACATCGCCACGTGCGTCGCCTCGGGGAAGTAGATCACCAGGTCGCCGGGGCGTAGTCTCCGCAGCGGGATCTTCGGGAGTTTCGCCCACTGTTCCTGGCTGGTGCGGGGGATGGGGGCGCCGGCCTTCCGCCAGGCCTCGGAGGTCAGGCCCGAGCAGTCGTACGACCTGGGGCCCTCGGCGCCCCATTGGTACGGCTTTCCGATCTGGCGCACGGCGTAACGTACGGCCTTCTCGCCCTGGCCCGACGGCTTGTCGTCGTCGTTGAGGGCGCCGGACGTGACCAGCTTCCGCTGGGCCTTGGCGACGCCGTCCTTCTCGAACTCGGCCAGGGCGGTGAGCTGTTCGGGGGTGAGGGAGGCGAGGAGTTCCTGGACGTCCCGCAGGCGCCGCTGGACCTCGTCACGGGTCTTCTTCTGCCGGGCGGCAAGGGTGAGTTGGGTGTCGAGGGACGTGCGGGCCCTGCGGGCCAGGGCGGCGGCCTTCTTCTCGGTGCCGGCCAGGCGGCCGACCGTCTCGGCCCGCTCCCGGGCCAACTGGCCGATCACATGGCCCTGGTCGAGCGCACGCTGGGGATCGCGGGCGAGGAGGAGACGGACGTACGGGGAGATGTCGGTGGTGCTCTGGTACTGCTGGCGGGCCAGACGGCCCGCCGCGCCCCGGCTGTCGTGCAGGGCGAGACGGGCGCGGGCGAGTTCGCTCTCCAGCCGCCCGGTCTGGGCCCGCTGTTTCCTCAGCTTCTCCTCGGTGGCGTTGTAGGTCTCGGTGGCCCGTTCGGCCTCCCGGTACAGCCGCTGAAGGTCCGTCAGCAGGTCGGACAGGGAGCGGTGGCCCGGTTCCCCCGGCTCGGGAGCGGCCGTCGCCGGCAGTGGCGCGAGGACCGTTCCAGCCGCGATCGCCGCCGTACAGACGAGACGCAGAAGCCTTTCTGACACGTCATCACCTCCGGTGCGGAGCAGGCGGTCCTTCCGCGGGGCTCCGCATCGCGAGCTTCAGAGGTGTGCCGGAGGTTCGCGCGCCGGGTGTGCGCGCTTCGGCGCAACCTGGTCACCCGTGCGTGTCGTCCGGCTTGCCGCCCGGCGTGGCGTCTGGATCGGCGCCGGGTTCGACGTCCGGCGTGGAGTCGCGTCATGAGTCCGGTTCCGCGTCCCGGTTCGCCTCCGGTTTCGACCAGGGCCACTTGAGCCCGCTGTCCCGCTTCCCCTCCGGGTCGTACTCGTACTTCCAGCCCTGCTGGATACCCAGCCTTTTGCTCTGGCCACGCGGGACCCGGCGGTAGACGAGCACGGTGGGCGGGCCGCCGGCGGCGTCCGGGACCGGGATGCGGTACGTCTTGGGCGGGTGCCCGGTCGGGCCCAGCAGGACGGGCAGGACCCGGCCGTCCATCGGTCCGCCCTCGAAGGGGGTGTCTTCGCTCTTCACGGCACCAGTGTCGCCCTCCGCGGCCCGTACCGGCCGGACGGCCGCCCTCAGCCCTCCACGGCCATACCGGCCGTACGGCCGCCCTCAGCCCTCCCCGGCCCACACCCGCCGTACGGCCGTCGTCAGCCCTCGGCCAGCAGGGCCTCGGCCAGCGCGGAGGTTTGCGGGTCGCGGCGCGCGGTCACCGACAGCACCGCCACGAACTGCTCCACGAGCCAGTCCCGCAGCTCGTCGGCGGGCGGCTGCTTGTCCTCGTCCAGCCAGATCAGCGAGGCCGCCTCCACCGCGGTGATCCACATACGGACCGTCATCCGCAGCCGTGGGCCGGGCTCCGTGACCCGCAGATGGCTGAGGATGTGCTCGGCGGCGGCCCGTCGCACGCCGTCCACGATGGCGGTCGTACGGGACGTCTCGACCACGCTGCCGCCCTGCAGCAGGGCGCTGAAGCCGGCGTCGTGCTGGTCGACGAAGGTGAGGTAGCGGTCCAGGGCACGGGAGAGGCGGACCAGGAGGGGGCCCTCGCGGGGCTCGTCGAAGCACTGCCGGAGTTCCTCGGCGGCGGACCTGAGGGCGGCCTCGTACAGTTGCTGCTTGCCGCCCGGGAAGTACCGGTAGACCAGGGGGCGTGAGACCCCGGCCGCCTCCGCCACGTCGTCCAGCGACACCTCCTCGGGCACCCGGTGCGCGAAGAGGGACAGCGCGGCGTCGAGGAGCTGACTTCGGCGCTCCTCGACGCTCAGGCGGCGGTAGGCGGGTGTGGGGGCGGAAGGGGTCATGACCGGCAGCGTAATCGCTGGGGCTTTTGCCGGTACCCGGGCAAACAAGGCGGTACGCCCTGGCCCTTCAGGCGACGTCTAGGCCAGAAGCCCCGACGACCGCCACAGCCGCCGCCCGACTCCCCGCAGGACCCCGATGTCGTCCAGGAAGTCCGTGAGCCGCTTCGCTCCCGTCTGCATGACCTCGCGGCGGTGGCCGCTCGCCTTCACCTGTGCGAGAGCCTCCCGTCGGTCCAGTCCCACATTCGTGTAGACGTCGGGGTTCACGAACGCCACGGAGAAAACGCGGGCGAACTCGCCGGAGGTGACCCGGGTGAACTCCTGCGACCACCTCGGCGCGGTGACCATCTGGCGCCGCAGCTCCTCACGGGCGTACCGCACATGGCGGGCCTCCTCCACGACGTGGATGCGGGTCACGCCCCGGATCAGCGGCTGCACCCGCTCGTCCGGGAAGGTCAGCCGCTGCATCCAGTCGAGGACCTCCTCGCCGAGCAGGGTGGCCGTGAAGGAGCCCGGGGTGGTGGAGATGGTCTTGAAGAGCCGGCCGAGGTGCTGGTGGGCCCGGCTCACCGGGTACCAGGGCGTGCCGCCGCGCGAGATGAGCCGGGCGAACATCTTCGAGTGGCGGCACTCGTCCTCGATCTCGGTGAGCGCGTACCGCACGTGCGCGCTCGTCGCCGCCTTGTCGTAGATGTGCCGGACCAGCAGCTGCATGAGGATGATCTCGAACCAGATCCCGAGCGAGGCGAGCGCGGCGGCCTCGTGCCGGGAGAGAAGGATCCGCTGTTCCTCGCCCATCCGCCTCCACAGCGGGGTGTCGTACAGCGACACCAGCTCGGGCGGCCAGAACCACTTGCCCTCCTCCAGGGGCGCCTCCCAGTCCAGTTCCTCGTCCGGGTCGAAGGAGTGCTTGGCGGAAGAGGCGAGCAGCCGTTCGGCCACCAGCTCCCGGTCCTTGAGCAGCCCGAGCGCGTCGCGCAGGCCTTCCAGCGCGTCGGCTTCCGTCAGGGTCATGGTTCTCCCACCTCGTTACCCGGGGTCACATCCTCCGTGCTTATGAGACTGCTTGTCAGCAAGGCCGTCAATCCCTTGCGCGCGACTTGTTGACGTGCTGTCTACCCCGTGTGAGCCTGCGGGAATGCCGACTCATGACCTGTATGCCACGGACCCGGGAGACTCCCCCTGGGAGGTTCCGGCGACCGGCGCGGCCCGTTTCAGCTGGGAGTACGACAGCGGCCGCGACCGGCTGCTCGCCCTGTACCAGAAGGGCAAGGACAAGCAGTGGGACGGGCAGCGGCGGATCGACTGGGACTTGGAGGTCGATCCGTACGACGCGCTCGGTACGCCCGACGAGTCGATGTCCCTCTACGGCACCAAGCACTGGGCCAAGCTCACCGACAAGGACAAGGGCGAGCTGCGCCGGCACTACGCCTCCTGGCAGTTCAGCCAGTTCCTGCACGGAGAGCAGGGGGCGATGATCTGCGCGGCCCGGATCGTCGAATCCGTCCCCGACCTGGACGCCAAGTTCTACTCGGCGACCCAGACCATGGACGAGGCGCGGCACGCGGAGATCTACGGCCGTTTCCTGCACGAGAAGATCGGCCTGGTCTACCCGATCAACGACAACCTCCAGTCCCTGCTGGACGACACCCTGCGCGACAGCCGCTGGGACATGCCGTACCTGGGGATGCAGGTGCTCATCGAGGGTCTGGCGCTCGCCGCGTTCGGCATGATCCGCGACACCACCGACAAGCCGCTGCCCAAGCAGATCCTGGCGTACGTCATGCAGGACGAGGCCCGGCACGTGGCCTTCGGGCGGATGGCGCTGCGGGACTACTACAAACAGCTGACCGACGCCGAACTGCGCGAACGCGAGGAGTTCGTCATCGAGGGCTGCTACCTCATGCGCGACCGCCTGCGCGGGGTCGAGGTCCTGCAGAACTTCGGCATCCCCAAGGCCGAGGCCGAGGAGTACAGCGAACGCTCCGAGTTCCTCGCCCTGTTCCGCAAGCTCCTGTTCTCCCGCATCGTCCCCTGCGTCAAGGACATCGGCCTGTGGGGCGAACGTCTCCAGCAGGCCTACGTCGACATGGGCGTCTTCGACATGGGCGACTCCAACCTGGACCTGCTGATGTCCCAGGACGAGGAGATCGCCGAGCGGCTGGACGCGGAGCGGTTCGCGGCCGAGGAGAAGGAGCGGGTGGCGGAGGTGGAGGGGGCGATCGAGGCGGGGGTGGAGAGCTGAGGGAGGTCAACGGTGCGCGCACTGATCACTCGATCGTAGGGCGAACCGGACTCGACCCCGCCACCCAGTCCTACGGCCTCACCGGCATCTTCCACGACAAGCTCGAGCTGACCGTCCCGTTCCCCGTCGACATCGACCTCACCGCGATCAACCGCCGCCGCTAGACCGAGCACCCCAGGTCGTCGGGCACCGCGACCGCGACCGGCTCCGCTCCCTGGGCCGGGAACGACGTCCGCAGGGTGAAGGCGTACGGCGTCGGGCCGTTCGCGCGCAGGTGCAGCAGGCGGGTCTCCGCCTCCGCGACCGTCGGCCGGTGTCCGGCCGGGACCCACCACAGCGTCGTCATCGCCTCCTGGACCCGCTCGAAGAACTCCCGTCGCCGCGCCAGCATCTCCCGGTGCCGGCCCTGGTACATGTACGCCGTCAGGGCGTCGGTGTCGCGCCACACCGACATGTTGATGACCAGCCAGTGGTCGCCGAAGACAGGTATGTCCGTCGCGTCCCCGGACTCGCTCTGCAGCCGCCAGACGAAGCCGTCCGCGGCGTCGGCGTCGGCGTTCACGGGGTCGAGGTTGTCGACGAAGTCCTTCAACTGCGGGGAGTCCAGCGGGGCTTTGAGGCGGGCGATGTTCACCTGGGCGAGTTCGAAGGTGGCGTCAGTCATGTACCGAACGTTAGGTCGGGAACGCCTCGTTCCGGGACCCCCCGTCTCACGATGCGAGCACCGCCTTCATCACCGCACGCGCGATCGGCGCCGCCACCCCGCCGCCCGTGATGTCCCCCCGGGCCACCGACGCGTCCTCCACCACCACCGCCACCGCGACCTTCGCCTCCAGGTCGCCGTCGCCCTGCGCCCAGGAGACGAACCAGGCGTACGGCGTCCCGGAGTTGAGCAGGCCGTGCTGGGCGGTGCCGGTCTTGCCGCCGACGGTGGCGCCGGGGATGGCCGCGTTGGTGCCGGTGCCCTCCGTCACCACCTGCGTCATCAGCTCCTTCAGCCGGGCGGCCGTCACCGGGTGCATCGCCTGCCGTACGGGACGCGGGCCGGCCGTGTCCACCGTGGCACCGCCCGCCCGGGTCCTGCGCTCCACCAGATACGGCTCCCGCACCTGGCCCCCGTCGGCGACGGCCGCCGCGACCATCGCCATCTGCAGCGGTGTGGCCCGCGTGTTGTACTGCCCGATCGACGACAGGGCGAGCTGCGCCCGGTCCACCGTCGTGTCGAAGGTGCTCCGCGCCACCGAGAAGGGGATCCTGAGCGCCGTGTCGTTGAAGCCGAAGGCCTGCGCGGTGGCCGACATGTCCGTCACGCCCACGTCCACGCCGAGCTTCGCGAACACCGTGTTGCACGACCACTTGAAGGCCTCCCGCAGTGAGAGGTCCTCACAGCCGTCCGACTCGTTGGTCAGCGTGGTCGTCGTCCCGGGGAGCCGGTAGGGCGCCGGGGAGTCGGTCGGCTCGTCGAGATCCGTGATCACCCCCGCGTCCAGCGCCGCCGCCGTGGTGACCACCTTGAAGGTCGAACCCGGCGGATACGTCTGCCGCACCGCCCGGTTGAGCATCGGCTTGTCCACGTCGCCGTTGAGCCGCGCCCAGGACCGGGCCACCCCCGCGTCGTTCCCCGACAGCGCCGCCGGATCGTACGACGGCGACGACACCAGCGCCAGGATCCGCCCGCTGGACGGGTCGATCGCGGCCACCGCCCCCTTGCGTCCGTCCAACCCGTCGTACGCCGCCTTCTGCGCGGCCCGGTCGATGGTCGTCTCCACATCGCCGCCCGGGGTGCGGGAGCGCGTGAACTCGTTCCACAGCGGGAACGGCGCCAGCATCGGGTCCGTGCCGGACAGTACGCCGTCCTCCGTGTGCTCCAGGAGGGTCGTGCCGTACTCCTGCGAGGCGAACCCGGTGACGGGCGCGTACAACGGGCCGTCGGCGTACGTCCGTTCGTAACGGAGCTGCTCACCGGTGTCCCGGGATCCGGTGACCGGTCTGCCGCCGACCAGGATGTCGCCGCGCGGCTGGCCGTAACGGGCGATCGTGGTACGGCGGTTGGCCGCGTTGGCGTCGTAGGACCGCGCATCGAACACCTGGACGCGGGCGGCGTTGACCAGCAGCGCCACCAGCAGCAGGGCGCAGAAGACGGCGGCGTGCCGGATGTGCCGGGTCATCCGATGGCCTGCGCCGGCTCTTCGGACCCGCCGCGCGCCGAGTCGCTCACCCGGATCAGCAGCGCCACGATCGCCCAGTTGGTGACGACCGACGAGCCGCCCTGGGCCAGGAAGGGCATCGCCATGCCGGTCAGCGGGATCAGGCCGGTCACCCCGCCCGCGATCACGAACACCTGCAGCGCCACGATCGAGGCCAGCCCGACGGCCAGCAGCCGGCCGAACGGGTCGCGCAGACGCAGGCCCGCCCGGTAACCGCGCTCCACCAGGAGGCCGTAGAGCAGGAAGATCGCGGACAGGCCCGCCAGGCCCAGCTCCTCGCCCGCGGTGGCCAGGATGAAGTCCGACTTGGCGGCGAAGCCGATCAGGACGGAGTGGCCGAGGCCGAGGCCGGTGCCGAGGACACCGCCCGTGGCGAAGGCGAACAGGGACTGGGCGACCTGGTTGGGGCCCTGGCCCGCCTCGATGGAGGCGAACGGGTGCAGCCAGTCCTCGACCCTGGTGTGCACATGCGGCTCCAGCCAGCCCACGGCGACCGCGCCCAGCGAGGCCAGCAGCAGGCCGACGGCGATCCAGCCGGTGCGGCCGGTGGCGACGTACAGCAGGACGACGAAGAGACCGAAGAACAGCAGCGAGGTCCCCAGGTCGCGCTCCAGGATCAGCACCCCCACGCTCACCAGCCAGACGGCGACGATCGGGCCGAGGACGCGGCCGGTGGGCAACTGGATCCGCCTCAGCCGCCAGACCTGACGGCCCGCGTACGCCAGCGCGTCGCGGTTGGCCGCCAGGTACGCGGCGAAGAACACCGCGAGCAGCACCTTCGCGAACTCACCCGGCTGGAGGGAGAACCCGGCGACGCGGATCCAGATCCGGGCGCCGTTCACCGCCGGGAAGAGGATCGGCAGGGTGAGCAGGACGAGGGCGGCCGCGACACAGACGTACGAGTACCGGGTCAGGGCGCGATGGTCGCGCAGGAGGAGGACGACCACGATGAACAGGGCCACGCCGAGGGCGGACCACACGAGTTGGGTGGGCGCCGCCCGGTCGTGCGGCGTCTCCAGGTCGAGCCGGTAGATGAGGACCAGGCCGAGTCCGTTGAGCAGGACGCCGATCGGCAGCGGCAGGGGGTCGGCGCAGGGGGCGCGCAGCCGTACCGCGACGTGCGCGAGCAGGGCCAGCACACCGAGCCCGGCGCCGTAGCCCGCGGCACCGGGCGGGACGGTGCCGTTCCTGGCGATGCCGACAGCGCAGTACCCGTACACCGACAGCAGTACGGCGAGGACGATGAGGGCCAGTTCGATGCCACGGTGCCGGGACAGGCGTACGACGGGCAGGGGCGGGTCCGCTGTCCGTACGGTGGTTCCGGCCTTGGTCATGTCCGGAACCTACCCAAATGGAACGCCTTGTCTTCCTCCGTCAGGGGCATCAGCGTGGCGCGGGCCCGAACCTGACGAGGCGACGGGCCGCGCCTGAGGCCAATGACGCGGCGCTCCTCAGAGGTCCGGCGCTCCTCAGGAGCGCAGGGTCAGTTCGGCGACGGCTCCCCCGTCCGGCGCGTTGCGAAAGGCGAGCGTCGCGCCCAGCGCCTCCGCCTGCCCGCACGCGATGGTCAGCCCGAGCCCGTGCCCCGTCGCCCCGCCCTCCGTCCGGAACCGCTGCGGCCCGTGCTCCACGAGGTACCGCGGATACCCGTCCCCGTGATCCCGCACGGTGACCGCGGCCCCGTCGACGGTCACCACCACCGGCCCCCGCCCGTGCCGGTGCGCGTTCGCCACCAGGTTCCCCAGCACCCGCTCCAGCCGCCGCCGGTCCGTCTCCACGGCCGCGTCCCGTACGACGACGACCTCCGTGTCGGTCCCGGACGCCCGCACCACCCGCCCGGTCAGCGGGGTGCGCAGCTCGTGTGCCACGTCCGCGGTGAAGCGCTGCTCGCTGAGCAGCTTGCCCTGCAGGGAGGCCGCCATGGAGTCCAAGGCGGCGGCCACCGCGGCCACCTCGTCCTGCGGCCGGCTCGGATCCTTCGTACGGGGGTCGCCGACCCGTGCGTCCAGGTCGCCCGCGCTGATCCGCCGGGCCACCTGCGCGGTGCTCTGCAGCCGCCGGGTCACCCGGGTCACCGCGACCGCGCCGACCAGCAGCGTCGCCCCGATCGCCAGCCCCGATGACCAGACGATCGACCGGTCGAGTCCGTCGATGGTGCGCTTGCCCTGCGCGTAGTCGACCTCCACGGCCAGCGCCCGGCCGCCGTCGACCGGGCCCGCCGCCCACATCGTGGGCTGCCCCTGGTACTCGCCGACCATCGTGCCGTGTTCCCCGGCCGCCGCCAGGTGCCGCAGCGGATCGGGCAGGTCCGGGGGATCGACCCCGGCGCCGGGCGGCATCGTCTCCCCGGCCTCGAACGCCGCCGTCGCGTCCGTCAGCCGGCTCAGAGCCAGGTCACGGGCCTGCCCGACGGTCTGGTTCGTCACCGACACGTGCACGAGGACGCCGAGCAGCGCGGCCAGGGCGCAGCACATCACGGTGATGAAGACCGCGGCTTTCGCGGCGAGCGTGCCGGCCCACCGGGGCAGCGCGGGCCGTCTCATGGACCACTCGCCGAAGGGGACACCGAGGGTGAGGGCCGGGGCGGGCGCGAGGGTGGGGCCGACCGGTGCTCGGCGTCGTTCCGCGCCCCGGTGCGCAGCATTTCGTCGTGGGTGAGCAGCATGACGCGCTGGTCCGGGTCCCAGGTCCACTGGAAGCGGTACTCGTAGCCCGCGACGTCGGACGGCGAACGGACGATCACGGACCGCCCCGCCAACTCCACCCCGGTCACGGCGTCGTCGTTGGACATGACCTGGACCAGCCGGCCCGACTCGAAGGTGTAGACGCGTACCGCCGTCTGGTTGCCGGGCAGCAGCCGGAAGCCCAGGGTCAGGTCGTCCCGTCCGTCGCCGGTGAGGTCGCGGTAGTACGGCTTCAGGACAGGGCACCGGCCGCGGGCCGCCCCGTCGGCGCAGTCGGCCATCCGGCGGGTGGTCTCGTAGTACGTGGCCTTGCCGCCGGTGTACTCGTCGGGGTGCTGGGTGATCTCCGCCCGGACGACGGCCACCGGGTTCAGCTTGTGGATGTCCTCGCCCGGAGCCGTGACACCCCGCATGAGCTCGGCCTCGCCGTCGTCGTAGTCCCAGGCCGGGCTGGAGGCCGGCCTCAGATCCGGCCACAGCCGGTCCGGACTCATCGCGGTCGCCGTCGGACCCGCCCCGCGCAGCGCGCCGGTGTCGCCGCAGGCCGCCAGAGCCGCCAGCAGCAGGCCGACGGCGACGGCGGTGCGGATGCGCGGGGCGGACACGGTGCTCCTGCGGTTCGGTTCGATACGGGGCGGGAAGGGGCGGGACGGGCGTGATCATGAACCCCGTACACCTTATTCCGCATTCCGTGGGAAGTCCGTTTTGCGCGGCAAGGTGAAGAGCGGGCTGACGAGAGGCCTGAAGAGTGGGCAGAAACGATTACTCGGTGAGCTCCTCCAGCAGCCGGGCCGTCGGCAGCCCCGCCTTCAGGTACTCGACGAACAGCTCGTTGTGCAGGGCCCAGGGCGAGCGACGGGACCGTATCAGCCCGATCGCCTCGTCCGCGGAGCGCCCCCGGCGGATCAGGGCGTGCGCGACGACCAGGCCGGAGCGGTTGTACCCGTGATAACAGCGGACGAGGACCCGGCGGCCCTCGTCCAGCGCGTCGCACGCGGCCCGTGCCAGCCGGATCACCCCGGCGAGCTGGGTGCCGTCCAGCGGTCCGTCGGGAATCGGCCACACATGGTGTTCGACGCCGGGATCGGGACCGTGCCCCGGCAGCCTCAGCAGCGTCTGCACGACGTCGAACTCGCTGTGCACGACGGCGAACCCGACCTGTCCCGGCCGGCTCCTGAACTCGTGCCCGCCCATCCACAGACCGGGCACGATCTCGCTCCACGGGCTGTCCGGAGGGGGTACGTCGGATTGCTTCCTGCGCGTTCGCAACGGCGCCTCCCCAAGCCCCTGCCAACTCACACCACGGCCGACAGAACCTACCCGGGTCCACTCGTCCTCAAAGGTAACCGGCGCCTTGCGACGGGAGCGCTTCGCCTGTTCCCATGGTCGGGGGTGATGGCGCATGAGCGGACTACGCGTCGTACCGACCTGGCGGCACGGTCAGGAACGGCTCTACGTCTGCCTCACGGACGGCAGGAACATCGCCTGGTACGACCGTGAGGCAGCCCGGATCAACCTGCTCAGCGAGGACCGCGAACAGGACGTCCTCGACGTACTCGGACCCTTCCTGACCGGGCCGGTGGCCGTGGGCCCGCCCCCGGTCCCGACCCCCGCCGAACTGGCCCGGCTGTCCCTGCACCCGGACGACGACCTGGCGCCCAACCGCCCCGGCGAGGCGCTCCTCGTCGCCCTCGACCGGGAGCCGGGTCCCGCCCGCCGGCTGCGCCCCGACCCGCGCCGCCGGGCCCTCACGGCCGAGCAGGCGGTGGGGGAGGCGCTGGACCGGCTGGACGGCGCCGGCTGGCACACCCTGCACTCGATCCCGCTGCCCGGCGGCGACCGCGTGCACCACCTGGCGATCGGCCCGGGCGGCCTGTTCGCCGTCCACACGCTGTACGCCCGCAAACAGCGGGTCGCCGTCGCCGACCCGATGGTCACCCTGGGCCGCCGCGACCCGCTCCCGCTGCTGCGCCGCGTCCGCGCCGACGCCGACCGCGCCTCCTACGCCCTGACCGCCGAGGTCCGCCCGGTCCTGGCCCTCGTCGGCCCCACGGACGTGACGGTCACCGCGCCCCTGCGCGAGGCCCGGGTCCTGACGGACACCGAGATCGAGGGGCTGGCCCGAACCGGAGGCGTCCTGAAGCCGGCGGACGTGGAGGCGCTGCACGCGATGGCGCGGGACCGGCGGACGTGGGACCCCGGCGGGTGAGCTGTTCGGGGCGCGGTTCGGCCCGGGGGTGGTCGTAGGGCGTTGTGGGGGCTCGGGTCGGCGGTGGCTGTCGTGTTCAGGGCAGTGATCCCGCGTGGTCCGCGTCGAGCAGCGGGGACAGCAGGTCGCCGTGGTCCTGGACGCGGGGGGCGATGTCCGGTGCCTGGAAGGCCAGCTGGGCGGGTGTGCCGCACTCCTCGACCTCCGTCCAGGTGACCGGTGCGGAGACCAGGGGCTCGGCCCGGGCCCGCAGGGTGTAGGGCGTGGCCGTGGTCTTGCGGGCGGCGTTCTGGCTCCAGTCGACGAACACCTTTCCGGGCCTCAGGCTCCGCGTCATCCGGTGGACGACCAGCCGGGGCATCGCCCGCTCCGCCTCCACCGCGAGCTGCTTGGCGTACTCGGACACCGCCTCGGACGACGCTCCCCGGGTCGCCGCCAGCAGATGGAGCCCCTTGGAGCCGGCGGTCTTCGGGTAGGCCTCGATGCCGTCCGCCGCGAGCCGTTCCCGCAGCCAGAGGGCCACTTCGCAGCACTCGACGATCGTCGCGGGCGTCCCGGGGTCCAGGTCGAAGACCAGCCGGTCGGCCTCGCCGGGGGCGTCGACCAGCCACTGGTGGGTGTGGAACTCGGTGACCAGGTTCGCCGCCCACATCAGGCTCGCCAGGTCCTGCACCAGCACCATCCGGGCCGGCCCCTCCGAGCGGGGCACCTCGGCGGTGGTGACCCAGTCGGGCGTACCGGGCGGGACGTTCTTGGTGAAGAACACCTGGCCCTCGGGCCCGTCCGGATACCGCAGGAAGGACACCGGCCGGTCCCGCAGATGGGGCAACAGGACCTGGGCGGTCGTGGCGTAGTAGTGCAGCACCTCGCCCTTGGTGAAGCCGGTCGCGGGATACAGCACCTTCTCCAGATTGCTGAGCGCGAGCCTTCGCCCCTCCACCTCTGTGATCGGCGTCATACGATGAGAATCCCAGACATTTGGCTGGAATGACTTGAAACAGATGTAAGTCATCGCAAACCGATCGAAAGGGTGCTGCACGTGCGATCCATATGGAACGGCGCCATCTCGTTCGGCCTGGTCAGCATCCCGATCAAGCTGGTCAACGCGACCGAGAGCCACTCGATCTCCTTCCGCCAGATCCACAGCGAGGACGGCGGCCGGATCCGCTACCGCAAGGTGTGCGAACTGGAGGACCGCGAGGTCAGCCAGGCCGAGATCGGCAAGGGCTACGAGGACGCGGACGGCACGATCATCCCGATCACCGACGAGGACCTGTCCCACCTGCCGCTGCCCACGGCCAAGACGATCGAGATCGTGGCCTTCGTACCGGCCGACCGGATCGACCCGCTCCAGATGGACGCCGCGTACTACCTCGCGGCGGGCGGCGCCGCGGCCGCCAAGCCGTACACCCTGCTGCGCGAGGCGCTCAAACGCAGCCAGAAGGTGGCCATCGCCAAATACGCGCTCCGCGGCCGGGAACGCCTCGGGATGCTGCGCGTGGTCGGCGACGCCATCGCCCTGCACGGACTGCTGTGGCCGGACGAGGTCCGCGCCCCCGAGGGCCTCGCCCCCGACACCAAGGTCACCGTCAACGACAAGGAACTCGACCTCGCGGACGCCCTGATGGACACCCTCGGCGAGATCGACCTGGACGACCTGCACGACGAGTACCGCGAGGCCCTGGAGGAGGTCGTCGCCGCGAAGGCCGCGGGCGAGGCCCCGCCCGAGTCGCCCGAACCGGCCAGGGGCGGCAAGGTCCTCGACCTGATGGCGGCCCTGGAGAAGAGCGTGCGGGACGCGAAGGAGTCCCGGGGCGAGAGGGCCGCGGGGGAGGCCCAGGAGGCCCAGGAGACTGAGGAGGCCGAGGCGCACGGGGAGGTCAGACGGCTGCCGGCCCGCAAGTCGGCGCGAGCCGCGCCCAAGCAGGCGGGGGGCAAGAAGTCCACGGCGTCCGCCGCGAAGAAGACCGCCGACAAGAAGACGACGGCCAAGAAGTCGACGGCGGCGAAGTCGGCACAGGGCGCGAAGAAGAGCGCGTCGGCGAAGAGCACGGCGACGGCGAAGAGCACCGCCAAGAAGACCCCGGCGAAGAAGACGGCGTCCCGCAAACGGACCGCGTGACCTGCGTACCCCGTGACCTGCGTACCGCGTGACCGCGCGCCGCGTCGGCGGCGTGCCCGTGGCCGCAGGTCCCGGCGGCCCGTCGAGTGCTGCCGTCCCGTCAGCCGAGGACCTTCGCGGACTCGATGACCACCGACTGGGTGGGTACGTCCTGGTGGCCGCGGCTGGAGCCGGTGCGCACCTTCTTGATCTGGTCGACGACGTCCTGGCCTTCGGTGACCCGGCCGAAGACGGTGTAGCCCCAGCCGCGCGCGTCCTTCGACGTGTGGTTGAGGAACTCGTTGTCGGAGACGTTGATGAAGAACTGCGCGGTCGCCGAGTGCGGGTCGCCGGTGCGCGCCATCGCCACGGTGTACGCGGTGTTCTTCAGGCCGTTGTCGGCCTCGTTCGGGACCGGCGCCAGCGTCGGCTTCTGCGCCATCTCCGCGGTGAAACCGCCGCCCTGCACCATGAAGCCGTCGATCACCCGGTGGAAGATCGTGCCGTCGTAGTGCCCGTTCCGGACGTACGTCAGGAAGTTCTCGACGGTCTTGGGGGCTTCGGCATCGTTGAGTTCAAGAACGATACGGCCGAAGTTCGTGGTCAGCTCGACCCTGGACATGGAATACGTCCCTTTCTGGCGGGGGTTAGGCCGCAGCATCTTGTCACACGGCGCCATTTCGGCCGGTGGACCAGGCTGACCGGGCCGCCCGGGCGACCGGATCCGCGGGGCCGCCCGGGCGACCGAATCCGCGGGGCCGCCCGGGCCGACCCGGTGTCAGGCGGTGTCCTCCACGGCGTCTTCCACATCGTCCTTGGCTCACCAGGACACTGGATCACCGTCGCGGAAGAACCCGCCCGTCGGGCCGGAGTCGGGGAGCGTCGCCGCCCACACGATCCCGGCGGCCCCGTCGGCGACCGGGCGCCCGCCCGCCCCGCCCATGTCCGTGGCCACCCAGCCCGGGCAGACCGCGTTCACCAGGATCCCGTCGCCGCGCAGCTCCGCCGCCAGCATCCGGGTCAGGGCGTTGAGGGCGGCCTTGGAAACCGAGTAGGCGGGTGTGCCCCCGCCCATGGAGGCCAGCGAACCGGCCTCGCTGGAGACGTTGACGACCCGGCCGTGGGCGCTCGCGCGCAGCAACGGCAGCAGCGCCTGCGTGAGCTGCCACGGGCCGTACAGGTTGGTCTCGTTGGCCTCTCGTACGACGTCCAGGTCGGCGGTCACGGCACGCTGCCAGGTGTCGTACAGGATCGCGGCGTTGTTCACCAGGACGTCCAGCCGCCCGTGCCGCTCGGCGACCTCCCGCGTCACCCGGGCGACGTCCTCGGCGGAGGTCACGTCCAACGCCAGCGCCTCGGCGCCGCGGCCGATCTCCTCGGCTGCCTTGCGCGCCGCGTCCTCGGCACGCGCGGTGACGATCACCGTGTGCCCTCTGGCAGCGAGCTGCCGGGACACCTCCTTGCCGATGCCCCGGTTCGCCCCCGTGACCAGTGTGACGGTCGCTGTGTCCACGCGCCCTCCTCAGTCTGCGCAACGGCGCGGCGGGCCCGTCCCGTTGACGGCGGCGGGCCATCGCCGTCGGTGGCCCGTTGGCAGTGGTGGCCCTTGCGGCCCGATCATGAGTATTCCCGCCGTCGAGGACTCCTGGGCCCGCATCGACGCCCGGCCGCGTCGGCATCGCACGTCAGCCACGCCCGGCTGCGCCCATCGGCGTCCCCGTCGGACATCGAGACCGCCGAACGCACCCTCGCGGTCGTGGAACTGGCACGCGGAGCCCTCGGACCGTCCGCCGGCGCGCTGCCGGAGGGAGTCGGAGGCGAGGCCCGAGGCCCCATACATGAGGCCCGAGGCCCCATACATGAGGCCCGAGGCCCGATTTATGAGGAACCTCGCCACTTACGTCAGGAACCCCGCCACGGCCCTCACGAACCACTCGGGGTCATCGATCCAGGGATTGTGCCCGGCCCCGGGCTGCACAACGGACTCCCCGTCGGCAAACAGCCCGGCGTACTCGTCGACCGTCCTCGGAGGTGCGGCGAGGTCGACCTCCCCGGCCACCAACAACACCGGCCCCGCGAACCGAGCGAGCGCGGCGCGGGTGCCGTCCGGATCGAAGGCGCCCTCGGCCCCGAAGGCCGCCATGACCTCCGTGTCCCTGCGCGCCTCGTCGGCGGCCTGATGGGCGCGAGCGGCCTCGTCCCAACGGCCGTAGGAGAACGGCGCGATCGCCTTCACCTCCTTCTCGCCGAAGGGACGGCCCTCCACCACCGCCTCCAGGGCGGCGAAGGCCTCCGGGAACCACGGCTCGCGCGACCGCGACCGCGCCGTCTCCAGCCGAAGCCCTCCGTCGATCGTGAGTCCGACGGCCCTCACGCTGGGCGTGACCAGGGTGAGCGTGCGGACGCGTTGCGGATGACGCCTCACGTACTGGACGGCGACGTTCGCGCCGGCGCAGTGGGCGAGCAGGTCCATCCGCTCCAGCCCGAGATGCCGGCGCAGCGCCTCCACATCCCCGACGAGCCGGTCGCACCGGTAGGACCCGGTGTCCTCGGCGACGGCCGACTCCCCGGTGCCCCGGAAATCGAGCCTGACGACCGGCCGATGAGCCGCGAGCCCACCGAGGTCGCCGAGATAACGGGAGTCCGTGGGCCCGCCGGGCAGACAGACGACGGGGGCCCCGGCGTCGCCGGCGCTGCCCTCGTCACCGTCACCGTCACCGTCACCGAAGAGGTGACAGGCGAGCGAGGTGCCGTCGTACGAGGAGAAGAAGCGCGTGCGAGGAGCCGGACGTTCCGGGACACCGACCGCGAACCGTCCTGAGGGAAACCGCATAAGAAAAACCATGGCCTTCCGGGATACCTACGGGCACTCCCGGGACCACCGACGTCACCACGATCGGACGTCAGACGACCCGCACCACCACGGGGAGGGAGAGCACCCAGCCTGATACAGCGTTGATGGGTCTCACCTCCCAGGTCGGTCATGTACACGAAAACACTATCAGGCCGCCGGGCTCGCGGGGGCAGTTCCCACAGAAGCGGGGACCACTCCCCGATTGCGTGCTAACGTGCGGAGAAAGGGAAGTGGGGAGTGGTCCCCGTCAGGTCGAGGAGGGGCGGACGTGGCGGACACGGCACTGGTGTTGGGCGGCGGCGGGCTGACCGCGTACGCCTGGCAGGTCGGAGTCCTCGCGGGACTGGCCGAGGCCGGGGTGGACCTCGGCGATGCCGACGTGCTCCTCGGCACATCGGCCGGCTCGCTGCTCGCGGTGGAACTGGCCGCGGGGGCGGCGCCGGCCGACCTGTACGCGGAGCAGGTCGCCCGTAAGCGGGCCATGCTGGAGGTGGACTTCACCCTGGCGATGACCGCCAAGTACCTGTGGGCGGCGCTCGGTTCACGCGACCCGGACACCGTGGTCAAGCGGCTGAGCAGGCTCGCGCTGAGCGTGCGCGGAGTGTCGGAGGCGGAGGTCCTCGACCTGATCCGCCCTCAACTGCCGGTCCAGCGGTGGCCCGAGAGGCCGGTGCGGCTGATCGCGGTGGACGCGCTCACCGGCGAGCCGACCGGCTTCGGCGCCGACAGCGGGGTCGAACTGGTACGGGCGATGGCGGCCAGCTGCGCACTTCCTCCCCTGTTTCCGCCGATCACGATCGGAAAGGGGCGCTGGATGGACGGGGGCATACGCTCCACGGCCAACGCCGACCTGGCCCACGACTGCCGACGGGTCGTCGTCCTGGCCCCCATCCCCAAGGGTCCTGGTGCCGGCCCGAGCACCTTCGATCAGGTGGCCGCCCTCATGGCCGACGGCACCCGAGCCACCCTCCTGACCCCGGACCGCCCGGCCCGCCGAGCATTCGGCCGCAACCCCCTGGACGCCTCCCGCATCCCCGCCGCAGCCCGAGCCGGCCACCGCCAGGCCACCACCCACGCCGAACAGATCCACGCCATCTGGCACGGCTGAGCCTCCGCCTGCCTGCCGGGTTGCCGGGTTGCCGGACGGCGCCGGGTGTCGCCGTACAGCGGTCCGGCGAGCGAGGCCGACGACGGCCCGCTGCTTTTCAGTGAACGTGACCCCTGCCGCCGGATCTGGCACGAGATCCGCGCCCTCGCGCCGCTTCCCGCGCTGGTGAGCTGCGCTACGAGGAACGCGGTGATGTCGGCGCGGCTCATGGCGGAGCCGACCTTGTCGTGGCCGAGGAACCCGGAGCGGACGCGGCCGGTGGGGACCGGACGGGGAGAGAGCGGATGCCCCTCCCCGGAGCGGGTGGCCGACCGGTCAGGCGTTGAAGACCGCCTCGGAGCGGTCACGGTCTTCGTGCAGCTCCCAGTACAGCGGGGCGATCTGCTCGGGCATGGCCGTCGGGAAGCCCTCCGGGCCGCCGTCGCCGATCCACACGTTGATCGCCACGTGAGCGGCGTGCACGCCGCTGCCGGCCAGCTCCTTGTCCAGATTGAGCACCCAGTTGCGCAGAGCCGCTGAGGCCGCGTTGACATTGCCGAGCATCGGCACCGGGTCCACGGAGCCGCCGCCGGTGGTGAACAGCAGGGTCCCGGCGCCGGCTTCGCGCATCGCGGGCAGTACCGCCCGGGTCGCCGTGACGGCGCCGTAGAAGACGTACTCGATCTGCGGCTGCAGATTGTCCACCGTGACCTGTGAGGGAGCGGCCAGGGCGAAGCCGGGCACCGGGGAGTGCGGGGCCGGCGAGTACTCCAGTACGTCGATGCCGCCGAAGCGGTCCTTGGCCGCGTCCAGGGCATCCGTGAGCGAGGGGCGGTCGACGACGTCGGCGGGGAACGCGGCGGCCGTGATGCCTTCCTGGCCGAGCTGGCCGGCCAGCGTTTCCAGTTTCTCCTTGGTGCGGGCGATCAGCGCGATGTCGAAGCCGCGGCTGCCGAAGGTGCGGGCGATGGCCAGGCCCATGCCGGGGCCGGCACCGATGATGGCGAGAGTGGGCACAGTCAGGTCCCTTTCGTGTCGTGGCCGCCGGGACATGCGGGGAGAGGATGCCCGACGGGCGGGTGGATCAGCAGCGGGCGGCGTCAGCGACCGGAACCGCGCAGCCGTCCGGGCCGCGGATCGCCGCGTCGCTCCAATTCCTACTCTTTGTGCGCAGCGCCATGATGGGCCAGTATGGAAGGCCGTACAAAAGGCACATCGATGTCCGTGCCGGAGGGGAATGTGCGTCATGGACACCGCAGACCGACCCGATGCCGCCGCAGGCCGGGGGCCGTGCGCCGGCATCCCCGCTGACCAGATGGTCTTCGTCCGGCAGATCCTGGACCGGGTCGGCGACAAGTGGAGCATGCTGGTGATTTCCGTCTTGCAGGCCGGCCCCCTGCGCTACACAGACCTCCAGCGGGGGGTGCCGGGCATTTCCCAGCGGATGCTCACCCTCACCGTGCGCCAGCTCGAGCAGGACGGCCTGGTGACCCGGACCGCCTACGCGGAGGTGCCGCCGCGCGTGGAGTACGCCCTCACGCCCTTGGGCCGCAGCCTCCACCACGTCGTCACGTCCCTGATCACCTGGGTCGCGGACCACCACGGCCAGATCCGCGAGTACCGGGCCCACACCGGCACCACACCCTGATGGCCGACGGCGTCCGGGCTCCTGGAACCGATGACGGGCGCGCAGCCGGCGACGCGGCAGCGGCCGGTGCCGGCGGCCGGTGCCGGGCATGCATCCACAAGGCGGGTGTTGATGCTGCCGTGTTATCGCTGGCGGCTGCCGCCGTGCCGGTATAGCGTTGTGATCCAGCAGTCGTGGTTCCGAAGTCTCGTTCGCCCGTGATCGCATCACGGGCGTTCTTGCTGTTCAGCACCTCTCCGGACCAGGGCGATCACCTCCCGGGCACGCAGGGTGCGGGCCCGGTTTTCCCTCGAAGGAGAAAGCCATGACCAAGGGCACAGTCAAGTGGTTCAACAGCGAGAAGGGCTTCGGCTTCATCGAGCAGGACGGCGGCGGCCCCGACGTCTTCGCCCACTACTCGAACATCGCCAGCCAGGGCTACCGCGAGCTGCAGGAAGGCCAGAAGGTGGAGTTCGACGTCACCCAGGGCCAGAAGGGCCCGCAGGCGGAGAACATCCGCCCCGCCTGATCCCGTGGCCGCGGAAAGGCCCGGCTCCCCTTCGGGGGGCCGGGCCTTTCCCTTGCGGACGGGACGTTACGGCGGCGATCCGGTCGGCGCCCTGGCGTGCGAGGCGTTGCGATGAGCCATCGGCGGCAGCAGCGCGCGGTACGGGTTGGTCCAGGCGTCGCCAGCCGGCTCGTCAGCGGGCTGAGCGGGTGGCGCGCAGGATCAGTTCGGTGACAGGGGCCGGGTCGCTCACCGCGACCGCGTGCGGCGCGCGGACTCTGACGCGTGGTCTGCGCCCTCAGGCAACGACCGGTGCACAGCGGGGCAACAGGGGTACCGGCGTCAGCCCTAGCGTGAACGGCGTTCCGTCGCGCACGCCCGCGGACCGGCCGCCGACGGCCCGGAGGTCCCGTACGACGGTGTGCTTCCGCACCACCGAAGAGGGGCGTGGCCGCGCGCACCCGTCATCCCGGAAACGAGGTACAACCCATGCCGTACATCACCGTGGGCCAGGAGAACTCCACCGCCATCGACCTCTATTACGAGGACCACGGAACCGGGCAGCCGGTCGTCCTCATCCACGGCTTCCCGCTCGACGGTCACTCCTGGGAGCGGCAGAGTGCCGTGCTGCTCGACGCCGGTTACCGGGTGATCACCTACGACCGCCGCGGTTTCGGGCAGTCGAGCCAGCCGACGACCGGTTACGACTACGACACCTTCGCGGCCGACCTGAACACCGTGATGGAGACCCTCGACCTGCGGGACGCCGTCCTCGTCGGGTTCTCGATGGGTACCGGTGAGGTCGCCCGTTACGTGTCCACCTACGGCTCCTCCCGGGTCGCCAAGGTCGCCTTCCTGGCCTCGCTGGAGCCCTGCCTGCTCAAGAGCGACGACAACCCTGACGGGGTCGCCCCGAAGGAGTTCTTCGACGGTGTCGTCGAGGCCGTGAAGGCCGACCGTTACGCGTACTACACGGCCTTCTACAAGGACTTCTACAACCTCGACGAGAACCTCGGCACCCGGATCAGCGAGGACGCCGTCCGCAACAGCTGGAACGTCGCCGCGGGCGGCGGCTTCTTCGCTGCCGCCGCCGCGCCGTCGACCTGGTACACCGACTTCCGCGCCGACATCCCGGCCATCGACGTACCGGCCCTGATCCTGCACGGCACGGGCGACCGCATCCTGCCCGTCGAGGGCACCGCGCGCCGGTTCCACCAGGCACTTCCGTCCGCCGACTACGTCGAGATCGAGGGCGCCCCGCACGGCCTGCTGTGGACCCACGCGGAGGAGGTCAACGCGGCGCTTCTCACCTTCCTCGCGAAGTGACCGAACGGGAGCCGGGTCGCCCGCGGAGTCGACCCGGCTCCCGCATGCCGGAAGGCGCTCCCGACGGTCAGGGCTCCACAGGAGCGCGTGGGTGTTCCCGGCCCCCGCCGGCGAGGCAAGAGGCACGGGCCGCCTCGGGCCCTCGCCGGCGGGCCGACGTCGCACACCGAGTCCGTCGTGGAGGCGCCGAGCCGGCCACGGCAAAGAGGACGTGGTCGCCGCCCTGCGGCACTGAAACGCCAAACGGCTGACCGGGTACGGCGATTACCGCCGACCGCCCGTGTGCTCGCCCGACGCCGCGCTGTCACGCCCGGACAGACAGCGGTTCACGGCCGGGCCGGGAGACGGCGCTGACGTCGCAGCAGCCGCGCCGAGCCCGGCGGGCGCAGGTCGGCGGATCACCCTCACCCACTTCCGTTCTGGGCCTCGGCACACCGAGAAGGCGGCCGCCCAGCGGTAGGTCCTGCCCCCCGACGTCGAACGATCCCCCTGCTCTCCGGAGACGAGCGCCTCTGGCCGAAAGGCAGACAGTCGTTCGGCTGAAATGTGGCATGCTTCCTGCATTCACCGCGCCGCACGCCCGCGCCAGCCGCCTTCCGTGTGGCCACGGCTCTTGGGGTGGCTCGTGGACCGGTTTACCCAGCGACCCCCTGCGGGCGGAACAGGTGCCGTGCCGGCGCCGGTGCGCGGCCGGGACGACGAACTGGCATTCATCGACGCCCGACTCGACGCCCTTTCCCGAGGCCATGGCGGGATCGTGTGCGTCGAGGGCGCGCCAGGCAGTGGCAAGACCCGGCTCCTGGCTGAGGGGTACGCCGCCGCGGTGCGGCGGGGCATCCGGGCGTTCAGGGGAGGAGCGGATCCCGACGAACACTTCGTGCCCCTCGGTCCGCTGCTGGACGGTCTGTTGTCGGGAGTCGAGCCTCTGCTCGACACGGCGACGGTGCGAGAGCTCTCGGCGACGCCCGACCAGCGGTTCTGGCTGCTTCAGGAGCTGCAGGACCGGCTGGAGCAGACGGCCCTCGATACACCGCTGCTGATACTCCTCGACGACCTGCAGTGGTGCGACGACCTGACACTTCTCGCCCTGCGAACCCTCTCGGCCAGACTTTCGTCGCACGCGATCCTGTGGGTGGTGGCCCTTCGCAGCGGGACCGGCGTCCCGTCGGTGCGCGTGGCACTGGACCGGCTCCGGGAGGCCGGCGCACACGAGTTGCGCCTCGGGCCGCTCACCGACGAGGCGGTCGCGCAGATCGCCGAGGACGTCCTGGGAGCAGCGCCCGATCGGGCTGTCCTGAGGGTCGCCCGCCGGGCCGAGGGCATGCCGCTGCTGCTGGTGGAACTGCTCGGCGGGCTCCGTGACGAGGATTCGGTGATCGTCGACGACCAGGTGGCACGGTTGTCGCGTGACCTGATCCCCGAGCGCCTGCGCTCCTCCGTCCAGCGGCGTCTCGATCAGCTCTCCGGACCGGCCCGCGAGGTCGTGCAGGCCGCCTCAGCGGTGGGCCGCACCGTCCCCATCGATCTGCTGGCCGAGCTGATGGGCAGACCGGCGGCCACCCTGATCGCGCCCGTGCGGGAGTCCCTCGACTCCGACCTGCTGGTCGACCAGGACGGTCACCTGCGGTTCCGCCATGACCTGATCCGCGAGGCCGTCGACGGCAGCCTCCCCGCGTCCGTACGCCGGGCCCTGCGGCGCCAGGCCGCCGACGTGTTGCTGGCACGCGGTGCCCCGGTGCTCGAAACCGCCACGCTGCTGGCCGACAGCGCGGACATCGGCGACCGCTCGGCCGTCGGACTGCTCCGTGGCGCCGCGGCCGAACTCGCGCCCACCGCGCCCACTTCGGCGGCGGAACTCAGCGGCCGGGCCCTGGCACTCACCGCCCAGCAGGCCCCGGAACGGTCGGCGATCGTCGCCGAGACCATCCTCCTTCTCTGGCAGGCGGGGCAGGCCGCACGAGCCCGCGCGCTGGGTGCCTCGACGCTGCCCGGCAGCATGCGGACCGAGGACGAAGCACAGGTGCGGCTCAATCTGGCCCGCATGTCCAGCCAGTACGACTTCACGGAGGCCGTCCGGCAGGCTCGTACCGGCGCGGCGCTGCCCGGCATCCCGGCAACGCTGCGGGCCCAGCTGCTGGCGCTGCTGTGCCTCAACCTGTCCATGGTCGGCGACATCGAGGCGACCGCCCACGCCGTGACCGAGGCACTGGAGGCCGCCGCGCAGGCGGGGGACCGGGCCGCCGAGGCGACCGCGATCGCCGTCGACTCGGTCGTGCTCTTCTACCGGATGGACTGGAGCGAGTCGTTCCGGCTGGCGGACCGGGCCGCCGCCGTGGCCGCCGGTCTCGGGATCGCGCACTCGCTGTGGGTACCCGAGGCACTCTGGACGACATTCCTGCTCAACGCGGCGGGGCGATCCGCCGAAGCGCTCGCGGCGTCCGCGGCAGGCGTCCGCGAGACCCGGCAGCAGGGCCAGGCCGCCGCCATGCTCCTGTGGCTCATGAACCGCTCGCGCACCCTCCTGGACGCGGGGAGGCTGGCCGACGCCCGAGCCGAAGCGGAAGGCGCGTCGGCCATGGTGGATGAGCTGGGCATGGGCAACTTCGCCGACGCCACGCTGCTGTACACGCTGGTGCGCGTCGCCCTCCACACGAACGACCTGGACGCCGCCCGCGCCCATGTCGAGCAGGGGAGGCGGATGCTGAACGACGAGGCGCCGCTCGTCCGCAACGTGGGCTCGTGGATGGCCGCACTGCTGGCGGACTTCGAGGGCCGCCCCGACGACGCCATGGCGGTGCTCGACGAAGCGGCGGGGGCGCTTGCCGAGGAGAGGCCCTCCCTTGCCAGCCCGGACGATCCCGCCGACGCGCCGGTCTTCGTCCGTATGGCGTTGCGTGCCGGAGCGCGCGAGCGCGCCGAACTGGCGGTCCGCGTGGCGGAGCGACGGGCCACGCTCAACCCGGCGTTCCCGATCCTGGCGGCCGCGGCCGCGCACGCCCGGGGGCTGCTCGACAACGACCTCGCCCACCTCCTGCGTGCGGTCGGCCTGTACGACGACTGCCCCCGGCTCCTGGCACGGGCATCGGCGGTGGAGGACGCCGGACGCAAGCTGGCCGCCACCCGTGTGTCCGAAGCCGTGCCCTACCTCGATTCGGCACACGCCCTCTATACGGAGGCCGGCGCCGAGTGGGACGCCGCACGGGTCCGCCGCCGCCTGCGGGCCGTGGGCGTCCGGCGTACCACGTCCGCGGGTTCCGTGAAGGGGTGGCCGGAGCTGACCGTCTCGGAAGTCGGTGTGGTGCGGCTCGTCGCACAGGGACTGACGAACCGGCAGGTCGCGGAGCGCCTCTCCCTCTCACCGCACACGGTGAGCTCGCATCTGCGACGCGCGTTCACCAAGCTCGCCCTCACCTCGCGCGTGGAGCTGGCCCACCTGGTGGCCAGCCGCGACAGCGGAGAGTAACCGCGTCGTATCACACGACGGATTCCCTCGGCTTGACGAACCGTGCGATGTGCGGGCACAGGCGGGCCGCCAGGATGGTGATAGGCGCTTGAAACTTGAAAGGCGGCGGAATCATGACGCCAGTCGCATCTCCGCCCGACGAAGACCGCCACGTGGACAGCCTCCTCACCACGGATTCGGTGCCCGCCCCCCAAAGACGCACGTACTGGTGCGAGGCCCTGTCCCGGACGTTCACCGCCGTCGACATCGTCGTCCCCGACGACGTGTACTCGGGCACCATCCGCACCTCCCGACTCGGCCACCTTCAGGTCGTCACAGTGGAATGCGATTCCCTGCGGGCCGTCCGCACCCCACGCCTGATCGCCCGGGGCAACACCGAGAACCTGATCGTGCGACTCCAGGGCAAGGGCGTGGCCAGGCTCGAACAGGACGGCCGCGAGGCCTGCCTGCGAGCCGGGGAGATCGTCATCTACGACATGGCCCGCCCCCACAGGATGGAGTTCCCCGAACGCCTCCAGACGAAGTCCGTCCTCCTCCCCAGGGGGCTTCTGGGCCTGGGCGAGTCGGACCTGCGGCAGATCACGGCATCTCCCGTTCGCCCCGACACGGCACTCGGCGGACTGCTGTCGATCATGCTGTCCCGGATCGCGGATACCGCGGGAACGTTTCGGCCGCGCACTGGCGAGTTGCTCGCCCGCAATGTCGTGGATCTGCTCACCGTCCTGGCCGATGAACAACTCGGCAGGGACTCCGAGGGGACGCCGAGCGGCGACGCGGTGTTGTCGCTGCGGATCCGGACGTTCATCGACCGGCACCTGGCGGATCCCGACCTGACCCCGGAGGCCATCGCGCGGGCCCACCACATCTCCGTGCGCTACCTGCACAAGATCTTCGAGGGGGAGGACACCACGGTCAGCCGCTGGATCCAGAGCCGCCGCCTGGAAGCGTGCCGACGGGATCTGATGCTTCGCCGGACGGCCAATCGGACCATCGTCGCGGTGGCACACCGCTGGGGTTTCACCAGCGCCGCCCACTTCAGCCGGGTGTTCCGGACCGCCTACGGGATGTCCCCCAGCGAGTGGCGCGACGCCCCCAGGCCGTAGCCGCGCCCCTCCGGGTGGTCAACGAGCTCAGCGGCAAGTGCCTGGACGTCTCGGGAGCCTCCACGGCCGACGGCGCCGCCGTCATCCAGTACACCTGCAACGGTGCCACCAACCAGATGTTCACCCTCAACCCCGTCACGGCACTCGGCAACAGCAAGGACTACCAGCTGGTCGCCGTCCACAGCGGCAAGTGCGTCGACGTCAGCCAGATCTCGACGGCCACCGGTGCGAAGATCCACCAGTGGACCTGCGACCCGGCGAGCGCGCTGAACAACAAGAAGAACCAGATCTGGCGCCTCCAGGGCATCGGCTGACCTGTGTTCCTTCCATGGGGGCCCCGGCCACAGGGGGAGCCCCCATGGGCCGACGTCTCCCTGGAACTCGGTGTCAAAGCCGTCGGGCAACGCCTTGAGCCGGATCAGACGGTGATCGCCTGCCGGCACCCGGCCGCGTTCACCGATCAGCGGCCAGCACTGCCGCCAGGCCCTCTTGCAGATCTTTGACGAAATATTCGGGAACTTCCAGCGACGGGAAATGTCCCCCGATTTCGGGTGACCTCCATCGGACGATCTGTCGGTACCGCTCCTGTGCCCAGGGGCGCGGAGTCTTCTCGATGTCGCGGGGATACATACTGATCGCTGACGGGACGTCGACCCGGAGTTCCGGGTCCAGCGAGTTGTGGCTTTCGTAGTAAATGCGGGCCGCCGATGCGCCGGTCCGCGTCAGCCAATACAGGGTGACGTCGTCAAGAACGCTGTCTATGGAAATCGTCTCGAACGGGCTGTCCTCGTTGTCCGACCACTCGGCGAACTTGTCAAGGATCCACGCAAGAAGCCCGACCGGTGAGTCGACGAGCGAGTAGCCGATGGTCTGCGGCCGGGTCGCCTGCTGCTTCGCGTACGCCGCGTGGTGGCGCCAGAAATCGCGGGTTTCCTCGGTCCACCTGCGCTCAACCGCCGTCAGCCCGTCCGTTGTCAACCCGGGCGGCGCCTCCGCGAACGTTGTGTGGATGCCTAGAACGTGCGCCGGGAACCTGCCGCCGAGAACCGTCGTGATATTACCTCCCCAATCGCCGCCGTGGGCTGCGAACTTGCTGTAGCCGAGCCTTCCCATCAGTTCCACCCACGCGGCCGCGATCTTTTCGGTTCCCCACCCGGTGGTGGCCGGCTTGTCGCTGTAACCAAAGCCTGGCAGCGACGGGACCACGACGTGGAACGCCGGCGCGTCTGCATCTTTCGGATCTGCCAGTTCGTCTACTACATCGATGAACTCAGCAATGCTGCCTGGCCAGCCGTGCGTCAAGATCAGAGGAGTGGCATCCGCGCGCGCGGATCGGCGGTGCAGGAAGTGGATTCCCAGATCGTCAATGGTCGTGCGGAACTGGCCGATACGGTCAAGGCGCTCCTCGAACGACCGCCAGTTGTACCCGGTGCGCCAGTAGTTCACGACATCGACGAGGTCGGCGAGAGGAACGCCCTGTTCCCATCGGCGAGGGCCGGGCGCGGCGCCGTACACCGTCTCAGCTTCCGGCAGCCGGACCGCGGTCAGTCGCGCGCGCAGATCGTCGAGGTCGGCGTCGGTTGCGTGGGCTTCAAATGCTTGCACGTCACCGGTTGGACGGGGCATGAGACCTCCTGGCCGTCGCGGAACCGGCTACGACCTATCGCGAACCGGCTTAGACGGTTCTAGCAGGCCTCCACGCCGACGTGCAACCAGCTAAGGTGGTTCCATGCGCGCTGGATTCCCTGACTTCCGCCTCGGCAACGTGCTGGCGACCAGCTTCACGGGGACTCTGTCGGAGCGTCATGGCGACGCCGTGGAGCGCATTCCCACGCCGCACCGACTCATCGACTGGCTGGCAGTGAACGGCCTCGCCGTGGACTCCTGCACCACTGCCCAGCTCGACCTCGCTCGGGAACTGAGGGAGTCGATTCACGCCGCCGCGACAGCGGCCGCGATCCAGGACGCTCTCCCCGCGTCTGCTGTCCAAGTCATCAATGACTGCAGCTCTCAGGGTCGGGCCGCGGCGATCCTGACGCCCGAGGGCAAGCGGCGATGGCGGCTCAGCTCGGCTTCCTGCGTGGAAGATGCCCTCAGCGTTATCGCCGCCGACGCGATCAGCATCATCGCGGGCGAACGAGACGGAAAACTGGCCTTGTGCGCGTCACCAACCTGCCAAGCCGCCTTCTTCGACACCAGCCAAAGCCGCACCCGCAAATGGTGTGACATGAACACGTGCGGGAATCGTCAAAAGAAAGCGCGCTTCAACGCCAACCAGCGCAAAAAACCCAGATCAGCGGAGTGATCTTTACCTCCGTACATCCAAGTGGCCCATGACGCCGACGAGGGCCGCTCGGTCGGGAACGTGCGGGTCGTCCGGAACAAGATCAGCACGCACCCGGACACTCTGCCCGCCATACCGCCCATGGCAGACCCTCGGCTCGGCTTTGTCCCCGTAGGGGGTTTGTGGTGGTGAGTTGGCGGGGCGCGAATCGGATCAGTTCAGCTGTGGTGGGACCCAGGCGTGGTGCCGAAGGATCATCCGCGTTGCGGCGCGGGAGGGTGTCAGCCGCATCGCCGTGTTGCGCAGGGTGACGGCCAGTGGATGGGAGAGCTGCTGGCCCATCCGCCCAGCCTGCCGGGCCGCCCGCGCGACCGCCTGGCTGCGCGGCCGGCGCTCGGCGTCGTAGCGGGCGAGCGCGGCTTCGACGGTGGGCTCGGTGGCGAGCGCGGCGGCCAAGGTGACCGCGTCCTCCAACGCCTGGCAGGCGCCCTGCCCGAGGTTGGGGGTCATCGCGTGCGCCGCGTCGCCGAGCAGAGCGATCCGGCCGACGGCGTACGAGGGGAGCGGCGTGCGGATTTCGCTGACGTCGTGGTGCAGCACGGCGGTGGGCCGGGTCGCGTCGAACAGCGTGGGGATCGGGTCGTGCCAGTTGCGGAACTTCCGGCGCAGTTCGGCCAGTGGGTCGGCGAACCGCGTCCCGGCAGGCAGGTTGAGGACGGCGTGCCACTCGGCCCGCCCGTCACGGAAGGCGATGTGTCCGAACTCGGCCCCCTGCCCCCAGGTCAGCTCGAAGTCGGTGCGCAGTTCGACCGCCTGCTCGGTGATGGCGCGCAGCACCGTCGAGCCGCTGTAGACCGGGCCGGGGTGGGCTGGGAAGAGAAGGCCGCGCACCTTGCTGCCGATGCCGTCGGCCGCCACCACCAGATCGGCGTCAAGGACCGTGTCGCCGCAGCCGACTCGAACGGTCCCGGGGCCGATCTGCCGGACCGAGCCGGCCTCGGAGCCGATCAGCAGTGCCTCGGTGGGCAGAGCATCGCGAAGCAGCCGGTGCAAGGTGGAGCGAGGGATGCCCATGATCGGCGTGCCCACCGCCTTCTCCAGCACCGCGCCGTCCATCCGGGCCAGCCAACCGCCCTCTGGCGTGCGGGTGCCGCCTCTGTACTGGCCGCGCGAGGCATCCCGTACCGCCTCGCCGACACCGAGTCCGTCCAGTGCCCGAAGGCCGTTGGCGGCCAGTGAGATGCCCGCCCCCGCGTCCTCAAGCGTGGACGCGCGCTCGACGACCGTCACTTCCCATCCGATGCGGCGCAGGCCGATCGCGGCGGCCAGCCCGCCGATGCCCCCTCCGACCACCACTGCCGTGTTGCGCATGCCGAAGCCCCCCCTTCTTCTACATCCGTAGAAGACAACCCTATCCGAGGCTCTACAGGTGTAGAAAGGAGCCATGGCTTCGGATCGGCGCACCCTCCTCGCGGACGCGGCTCTCGACGTACTCGCCGACGAAGGGATCCGCGGCCTGACCCACCGGGCAGTCGACCGTAAAGCGGCTCTTCCTCCCGGCACCACGTCGGCGTACTTCCGCACCCGGGCCGCGCTGCTCACCGGACTCGTCACTCGGCTGGTCCAACTCGACCAGGAGGAACTGCAAACGATGGCCGAGCATCTCCCGGCCATCCGCACCGCCGAGGAACTGGTGGACGGCATGGCGCTGCTCACCCGACAGCGACTCACCGGACAGGGCCGCCGTCGCTCGCTCGCCCGTTACGCCTGCGCCGTCGAGAGCGTGCGAGACCCTGAGCTGCGCGAGATCCTCGTCCCCCGCGAGAACGCCGGCCGCGAGGCCGTCCGACTGTTCCTCGCCGGTCAGGGCGTGACGGATGTCGAGAACCGCACGCACACCCTGCTGACCTGCATCGACGGGCTGATCTTCGACCGGCTGGTGAGCGGCGGCGAAGTGCCGCGCGAACCTCTCGAAGGCATCGTCGCCGCCGCCTTGCGTTAGGACCCAGCCGCCCACGGACCCGGGCCGAGCAGCGCGCCCTCGGTTAGAAAGCACGCCTCCCTCTGCCGCCCACACCCTCAGTCTGAAAGGGTCGATAGAGACATCCGTCGCCTTCGAGCAACCTCCTCAACGCGACGAGCCGGCAAAACCAAAAGCCCGTCAACACAGCATTTCTGCTGGTCAACGGGCTTTTCGACACCCTATGTCTGGGTGCCCCCGGCAGGATTCGAACCTGCGCACACGGCTCCGGAGGCCGTTGCTCTATCCCCTGAGCTACGGGGGCGTGTCGGTGGCGGAGCTGCTTGCTCGCGGCGACGGGTAGAACACTACCAGCTCCCCTGAGGTGATCAGGAACGGGTTTCCCGGCGTCACGGGGCCGGTGTCGCCCGCACGGGGTGGAAGTGGCTAAAACCCGGACGCGGTGGCCGGTCCCGACCTACTCTCGAGTTGTGCCAGGCGCCTTTGGCCGGGTGCTTGTTGTGGACGACAACAAGGTCATCCGGCAGCTGATCAGGGTCAATCTCGAACTTGAGGGTTTCGAGGTGGTGACCGCGGCCGATGGTGTCGAGTGTCTGGATGTCGTTCATCAGGTGCGGCCCGATGTGATCACCCTCGATGTCGTGATGCCTCGACTGGACGGCCTGCGGACCGCCGCACGGCTGCGTTCCGATCCCCGGACCCGTGATCTTCCCCTCGCCATCGTCAGCGCCTGCACTCAGTACGAGGTCGACTCCGGCCTCGATGTCGGCGTCGACGCCTTCCTCGCCAAGCCGTTCGAGCCTGCTGAACTCGTACGTCTCGTGCGGGAGTTGGCCGAGGCGGGGAGGGGTGAGGGAGCCGTGGAGGGCGACGCCGAGGGCGCTGCGTTCGACGAGATCCTCGGAGGCGCCGACGACATCCTCGGGGGCACCGGAGAGGCCGAGCGGGCCGGGCACGCCGGAGGCTGAGCGGACCCGGCGAGTCGGCCGCTGAGCGGACCCGGTGAGTCGGCGGCTGGACGAACTGAGTCGGCGGACTGGTCGAGCTGAGTCGGCGGGTGGTCGAAACGAGTCGGCGGCTGATCGGTGGAGGATCCCCCGCCCCCCGCCCCGCCCCGTCCACATGCCGGACCCCGCTAAAACCGGCTCGCCTACCCACCCCCCTCCTCCCCTACGCTTGTCCCGTGACCCCCGTCGAGCTCTCTCGTACCGTGCTGCGCGCGGTGCGTCGTGCTGTCGACGCGGGGGAGCTGAGTGTGACCGTTCCGGAGCGGGTCGTGGTCACGCCCCCCGGGCCCGGGGGGCGTGGGGACTACGCCACCAACATCGCCCTTCAGCTCGCGCGGCCGGCCGAGCGGACGCCCCGCTACGTCGCCGAGGTGCTCCGAGGTCATCTGCTCGGCGCCGACGGTGTCGACGATGTGGCCATCACGGGACCGGGGTTCCTGAACATCAGCCTCCTCCGCGTCGCTTCCGCCGCTCTCGTCGAGGAGATCCTGAGCAAGGGGCACGCCTACGGACACACCGGCGCGCCCAGCGGACCGGCCCGGAGGATCCAGGAGCCCCAGAAGGCTCCTGTGCTTCATAGGGCTCAGATGGCTCAGAAGGTTCAGGAGAGCGTCCTGCGACTGCGCGCCGCCGACGAAGTCCGTGCCGTCGTCGTCGCGGATGCCGTCGCCCGCCTCCTCCGTTCGCAGGGCACCCTCGTGCGCGTCACCTGCGAAGGCCGCCCCCAGCCGGGATGGCAGAGCGTCCTCGGTGTGCGGGTGGATGCGGACGCGCGCGGGGATGCCTTCGTGTCCCGCGGTCCTGACTCCCCGGCCCCTGTCGAGGTTGAGGTACGACCCGTTCCCGCCCCCGCCGATCCGCTCCCGCTCGGACGTGACGCCGGTCGTTGGGCCCTCCTCCATCCGGCCGCCCATGACCGGCCCCGGATCGGCGACGAGCACCTCGTGCAGCGTGAGGGCAATCCCCTCTTCCGCGTCCGTTACGCCCACGCCCGCATCCGAGCCCTCAGCCGCAACGCCGCCGACCTCGGTTTCCACGCCGAACCCGGCGACGTACACCCAGGTCACCCCCGTCACCCCGGTCCGACCACCGAGACGGCCCCCGCCCCCCTCCTCACCCCCCTGGCCGACCACCCCCGCATCCTCGCCGCGGCCGCCGCCCACCGTGCCCCCGACCGTCTCGCCCGGCACCTCGTCACCGTCGCCGATGCCGTTCTGCCCTTTCTTGTCACCGTCCTTCCGCGCGGCGAGGAGAAACCCTCGGCCGCCCACCGTGCCCGGCTCGCTCTTGCCGAAGTCGCCGGGACGGTGCTGGCCGGCGGCCTGGCCCTGCTCGGCATCGACGCACCCGACCACCTGTGACGACAGCGCACAGAAAGCCGAAGAAGAGACCCAGACATGAGCCGTTCCGCACACCCCGCCGGGCCCCGTCACGCCGATGTGCTCCCCGAAGGGCACTACTCCGCGCCGCCCGCCGACCTGAACACCCTCGACCCGAAGGTGTGGGCGCAGACCGTCGGCCGTGACGCCGACGGCGTCGTCACCGTCGGCGGTATCGATGTGAAGACGCTCGCCGAGGAGCACGGCACCCCCGCATACGTCATCGACGAGGCGGACTTCAGGCAGCGGGCCCGTGCCTGGCGCAGCGCCTTCGGGGCCGACGCCGATGTCTTCTACGCCGGGAAGGCGTTCCTGTCCCGGGCGGTCGTGCGGTGGCTGCACGAGGAGGGGCTCAACCTGGACGTGTGCTCCGGCGGGGAGCTCGCCACCGCGCTGACCGCCGGGATGCCCGCCGACCGCATCGCCTTCCACGGCAACAACAAGTCCACCGGAGAGATCCGCAGGGCCATCGAGGCGGGGGTCGGGCGGATCGTTCTCGACTCCTTCCAGGAGATCGTCCGCGTCGCCCACATCGCCCAGTCCCTCGGCAAGCGGCAGCGCGTGCAGATCCGTATCACCGTGGGCGTGGAAGCGCACACGCACGAGTTCATCGCCACCGCCCACGAGGACCAGAAGTTCGGCATCCCGCTGGCCGGGGGGCAGGCGGCGGAGGCCGTACGGCGGGCTCTGCAGCTCGACGGGCTCGAGCTGATCGGGATTCACTCCCACATCGGGTCGCAGATCTTCGACATGTCCGGGTTCGAGGTGGCCGCCCATCGCGTGGTCGGGCTGCTGAAGGACATCCGGGACGAGCACGGGGTCGAGTTGCCCGAGATCGATCTGGGTGGCGGGCTCGGCATCGCCTACACCAGCGACGACGATCCCCGTGAGCCGCACGAGATCGCCAAGGCGCTGACCGAGATCGTCAGCCGCGAGTGCGACGCCGCCCGGCTCCGTACGCCCCGCATCTCCGTCGAGCCGGGGCGGGCCATCGTCGGGCCGACCGCCTTCACGCTCTACGAGGTCGGCACCATCAAGCCCCTCGACGGGCTGCGGACATACGTCTCCGTCGACGGTGGCATGTCCGACAACATCCGTACGGCGCTGTACGACGCCGAGTACAGCGTCGCCCTCGTCTCCCGTAGCTCAGACGCCGCGCCCATGCTCGCCCGGGTCGTCGGCAAGCACTGTGAGAGCGGGGACATCGTGGTGAAGGACGCGTTCCTGCCGGCCGACCTGGCACCGGGTGACCTCATCGCCGTACCGGCCACGGGCGCGTACTGCCGGTCGATGGCCAGCAACTACAACCACGTGCTGCGGCCGCCCGTTGTCGCCGTCAACGAGGGCGAGTCCCGTGTCATCGTCCGCCGCGAGACGGAGGAGGACCTGCTGCGCCTCGACGTCGGGTGAGGCACTGGGAGAACCAAGGACAGCCCAGGAGAACCCAGAAGAGCCCGAGAGAGCCCAAGAGAGCCCAAGAGAGCCCAGGAAAACCGGAGCTGGAAGATCTCCTGTCGTCGGGCCCCGTACAAATGAAATAGATGTCTCACGATCCGGACATGGGATAGAAAGTCCCGTCCGGTGAGTGAGACTGGACCAACCGTAGACGGTATGAGGAAACGAGGTCGGATGATGCGTACGCGTCCGCTGAAGGTGGCGCTGCTGGGCTGTGGAGTGGTCGGCTCAGAGGTGGCGCGCATCATGACGACGCACGCCGCCGACCTCGCCGCCCGCATCGGCGCCCCCGTGGAGCTCGCGGGCGTGGCCGTACGGCGGCCGGGCAAGGTACGTGACGGCATCGACCCCAGCCTGGTCACCACCGACGCCACCGCCCTCGTCAAACGCGGCGACATCGACGTGGTCGTCGAGGTCATCGGGGGCATCGAGCCCGCCCGTACGCTCATCACCACCGCCTTCGAGCACGGCGCCTCCGTCGTCTCCGCCAACAAGGCGCTGCTCGCCCAGGACGGCGCCGACCTGCACGCGGCGGCGGAGGCGAACAGCAAGGACCTCTACTACGAGGCCGCCGTCGCCGGTGCCATCCCGCTGATCCGGCCGCTGCGCGAGTCGCTGGCCGGCGACAAGGTCAACCGGGTGCTCGGGATCGTCAACGGCACCACCAACTTCATCCTCGACAAGATGGACAGCACGGGGGCCGGCTACCAGGAGGCCCTCGACGAGGCCACCGCCCTCGGGTACGCGGAGGCCGACCCGACCGCCGACGTCGAGGGCTTCGACGCCGCCGCCAAGGCCGCCATCCTCGCCGGGATCGCCTTCCACACGCGCGTACGCCTCGACGACGTCTACCGCGAGGGCATGACCGAGGTGACGGCGGCCGACTTCGCCTCCGCAAGGGAGATGGGCTGCACCATCAAGCTGCTCGCCATCTGCGAGCGAGCCGCCGACGGTGCGTCCGTCACCGCGCGCGTGCACCCCGCGATGATTCCGCTGACCCATCCGCTGGCCTCCGTGCGCGGCGCGTACAACGCGGTGTTCGTCGAGTCGGACGCCTCAGGCCAGCTCATGTTCTACGGCCCCGGCGCCGGCGGCGCCCCCACCGCCTCCGCCGTCCTCGGCGACCTGGTCGCGGTCTGCCGCAACCGGCTCAACGGCGCCACGGGGCCCGGCGAGTCCTCGTACGCGGCGCTGCCCGTGTCCGGCATGGGCGAGGTCGTCACGCGCTACCACATCAGCCTCGACGTCGCTGACAAACCGGGTGTTCTCGCCCAGGTCGCCACCGTGTTCGCCGAACACGGGGTGTCCATCGATACGGTTCGGCAGCAGGGGAAGGACGGCGAGGCGTCCCTCGTCGTCGTCACGCACCGAGCGTCCGACGCCGCCCTCGGCGGCACCGTCGAGGCGTTGCGCAAGCTCGACACCGTGCGTGGTGTCGCCAGCATCATGCGGGTTGAAGGAGAGTAACCAGCAATGACCCACCAGTGGCGCGGCATTATCGAGGAGTACCGGGACCGGCTTCCCGTGTCCGACACCACGCCGGTCGTGACGCTCCGTGAGGGCGGCACGCCTCTCGTGCCCGCGCAGGTGCTCTCCGAGCGCACCGGCTGCGAGGTCCACCTCAAGGTGGAGGGCGCCAACCCCACCGGCTCCTTCAAAGACCGCGGTATGACCATGGCCATCACGCGGGCCAAGGAGGAGGGTGCGAAGGCGGTCATCTGCGCCTCCACCGGCAACACGTCCGCCTCCGCCGCCGCGTACGCCGTGCGCGCGGGAATGGTTTCGGCCGTTCTCGTCCCGCGGGGCAAGATCGCGCTCGGCAAGATGGGCCAGGCTCTCGTGCACGGCGCGAAGATCCTTCAGGTCGACGGCAACTTCGACGACTGCCTCACGCTCGCCCGCGCCCTGAGCGACAACTACCCTGTGTCGCTGGTCAATTCGGTCAACCCGGTACGTATCGAGGGCCAGAAGACCGCCGCGTTCGAGATCGTCGACATGCTCGGTGACGCCCCCGACGTCCATGTCCTCCCGGTCGGCAACGCGGGCAACATCACCGCGTACTGGAAGGGGTACAAGGAGTACGCCGCCGACGGCGTGGCCGGAAAGACCCCCCGGATGTGGGGTTTTCAGGCGTCCGGCAGCGCCCCGATCGTGCGCGGCGAGATCGTCAAGGACCCGTCGACCATCGCCACCGCGATCCGCATCGGCAACCCCGCGTCCTGGCAGTACGCGCTGGCCGCCCGGGACGAGTCGGGCGGCTTCATCGACGAGGTGACGGACCGTGAGATCCTGCGCGCCTACCGGCTGTTGGCGGCTCAGGAGGGCGTGTTCGTCGAGCCCGCGTCCGCCGCGTCCGTCGCCGGTCTGCTGAAGGCGGCCGAGCAGGGCAAGGTCGATCCGGGCCAGCGGATCGTGTGCACCGTCACCGGCAACGGCCTCAAGGACCCCGACTGGGCCGTGGCCGGCGCCCCGCAGCCGGTGACCGTCCCGGTCGACGCGGCGACGGCGGCCGAGCGACTGGGCCTCGCCTGAGCCGTGCGACGGCCTCCGGGAACGGGTAAGACCTACGGGTAAGACCTAGAGGAAAGCCCGAGAAGGGGTGCACAAGGGGCTTACGACACGCATCGTGCGCCTCCTGTGCGCCCTATGTCGCCACAGAACCTTCCTTCGATAGGCTGTACCGAACCCGCCCGCCGCATATGCCTTCGCATCCGGCCGGGTGCCGCGCCGTCTCCGCGGCCCGGAAGCGGTCCCACGGTCCTCACGGAGTCCTCGGAGGCACCTGGGGTCACAGGGATCCCAGGGTCCTCAGATTTGTATCGAATGTCTTCGACAGTCACGCAGCTCAAGGAGAGTCATCGAGCGATGGCCGGTCCAGCCTTCCGCGCCGCCGCCGTCCGGGTGCGCGTCCCCGCCACCAGCGCCAACCTCGGCCCGGGCTTCGACGCCCTCGGCCTGTCGCTGGGGCTCTACGACGACGTGGTCGTCCGGGTGGCCGACTCCGGGCTGCACATCGACATCGCGGGCGAGGGGAGCGAGACACTCCCGCGTGACGAAAACCACCTTCTCGTACGGTCCCTGCGCACCGCCTTCGATCTGCTGGGCGGACAACCGCGCGGCCTGGAAATCGTCTGCGCCAACCGCATTCCGCACGGCCGGGGCCTGGGCTCCTCCTCTGCCGCCATCTGCGCCGGCATCGTCGCCGCTCGCGCCGTGACCATAGGCGGCGACTCCCGCCTCGACGACGCCGCGCTGCTGGAACTCGCCACTGAGATCGAGGGGCATCCCGACAACGTGGCCGCCTGTCTGCTCGGCGGGTTCACGCTCTCCTGGATGGAGGCCGGGGCCGCCCGGGCCATCAGGATGGAGCCCGCCGATTCCATCGTTCCGGTGGTTTTCGTGCCCGGTAAGCCGGTCCTGACGGAGACCGCGCGCGGACTGCTCCCGCGCACCGTGCCGCACGTCGACGCCGCCACCAACGCGGGCCGCGCCGCTCTGCTCGTGGAGGCCCTCACCCGGCGCCCCGAGCTGCTGCTGCCCGCCACCGAGGACCGGCTCCACCAGGAGTACCGGGCGCCGGCCATGCCGGAGAGCGCCGCGCTGGTGGAGCGGCTGCGGGCCGACTCAGTCCCCGCAGTGATCTCCGGCGCGGGACCGACAGTGCTGGCCCTCGCCGACGAGGACAGCGCGGACAAGGTCGCCCGTCTGGCGGGTGAGGGCTGGGCCGCGAACAGGCTGGACCTCGACGCCCAGGGAGCGGTCGTACTGCCGCTCGCGACGACCACCAGCGACATCTGACAGTGACATGTGAAAACCGGCGGAGCTCGCCGGATTTCGAGAGGGGGGAATGTTTGTTGGATCCGGTAGTGTTAATCTCAAGTCTGCACCCGACCCCACCATGGCGAGGTGCTTCACGTCCCCGTCCGGGACAGACATTCTTCCGGGAGCCTCCCAAGCCGCACTGTGTTTCGTACGACGTACGTGGGAAGTACGCCGTACGCGGGCACTGAGCGACCTGCCGGGCACGCTCCGGAACCGGTGCGACCAAGCCACGTGACACGGACACTCAGTGCCACGGCTTTCGGAAGCGCCGTCATCACATTCCTCCGCCGCCTTAGGCGGACCACCGCCCCGGCACGGTCCACACAGCAAGGACCGAAGCCGGACAGCACAACCGGTCGCCGAGCCAGACAGGCCGACGTCCGCTCCAGGGAAGGACCCTTCGTGAGCGACACCACCGATCTGATGGGCGCACGTGTCGAGGAGACCGCTGCCGCGCCCGCCACGGACGCCTCCGCGCCTGCCACCGGTGCCGGCTCCCGGCGGCGCCGCGGTACCGGCCTCGAGGGCATGGTGCTGGCCGAGTTGCAGCAGGTCGCATCCGGCCTCGGCATCAGGGGCACCGCGCGGATGCGCAAGAGCCAGCTGATCGAGGTCATCAAGGAGGCGCAGGCAGGAGGGGGCGCCCCGGCCGCGAAGGCCGCGAACGCCGCTGTCGAGGCCACCGAGACCAAGCCGAGGCGCCGGGCCACCTCCAAGGCCCGTACCGGCGACGACGCCGCTCCCGCCGCCGAGAAGAAGGCGGTAGCCGTCAAGGCAGAGGCGCCCGCCGAGAAGGCCGCGGCGCAGCAGCAGATCGAGATCCCCGGCCAGCCGGCGGGCGGCCCCACCCACGCGGCCGAGCGCGGGGGAGACGACGCTCCCGCGGAGCGCCGCCGTCGCCGTGCCACCGCCGAGGCGGGCAGCCCCGAGACGGTCACCGCCGAGGCGAAGAGCGAGCCGAAGGCCGAGACGCCCGTACAGACGCAGCCGCAGGGCGACGCCAAGGGTGGCGACGCCGGTGACGGCGAGGGCCGTCGTCGCGACCGCCGTGAGCGCGGCCGGGACCGTGACCGCCGTGGCGGCAAGGGCGACGAGCAGCAGGGCGGCCAGGGCGGCGGCCAGCAGCGTCAGGACCGCCCGGACCGCTCGGACCGGCAGGACCGTCAGCAGCAGGGCGGCGGACGGCAGGACCGCCAGGACCGCCAGCGCGACAACGTCCCGCAGGACGACGACGACTTCGAGGGCGGCCGCCGTGGCCGTCGGGGCCGTTACCGGGACCGCCGTGGCCGTCGTGGCCGCGACGAGATGACCCCCGAGCCGCAGATCAACGAGGACGATGTCCTGATCCCGGTCGCGGGCATCCTCGACATCCTCGACAACTACGCCTTCATCCGTACGTCGGGCTACCTGCCCGGTCCCAACGACGTGTACGTCTCCCTCGCCCAGGTCCGCAAGAACGGCCTGCGCAAGGGCGACCACATCACCGGTGCCGTGCGTCAGCCCAAGGAAGGCGAGCGGCGCGAGAAGTTCAACGCGCTGGTGCGGCTCGACTCCGTCAACGGCATGGCGCCCGAACACGGCCGTGGCCGCCCGGAGTTCAACAAGCTGACGCCGCTGTACCCGCAGGACCGCCTCCGTCTGGAGACGGACCCGGGCGTCCTCACCACCCGCATCATCGACCTCGTCGCGCCGATCGGTAAGGGCCAGCGCGGTCTGATCGTGGCCCCGCCGAAGACCGGCAAGACCATGATCATGCAGGCGATCGCCAACGCGATCACGCACAACAACCCCGAGTGCCACCTGATGGTCGTCCTGGTCGACGAGCGTCCGGAAGAGGTCACCGACATGCAGCGGTCGGTCAAGGGCGAGGTCATCTCCTCGACCTTCGACCGTCCGGCCGAGGACCACACCACGGTCGCCGAGCTCGCCATCGAGCGCGCCAAGCGGCTGGTGGAGCTGGGCCACGACGTCGTCGTCCTGCTCGACTCGATCACGCGTCTGGGCCGTGCGTACAACCTCGCCGCGCCCGCCTCCGGCCGCATCCTGTCCGGTGGTGTCGACTCGACCGCCCTGTACCCGCCGAAGCGCTTCTTCGGTGCGGCCCGCAACATCGAGGACGGCGGCTCGCTGACCATCCTCGCCACCGCGCTGGTGGACACCGGGTCCCGCATGGACGAGGTCATCTTCGAGGAGTTCAAGGGCACCGGCAACGCCGAGCTCAAGCTCGACCGGAAGCTCGCCGACAAGCGCATCTTCCCGGCGGTGGACGTCGACGCGTCCGGTACCCGTAAGGAAGAGATCCTTCTCGCTCCCGACGAGCTCGGGATCGTCTGGAAGCTGCGCCGGGTGCTGCACGCCCTCGACCAGCAGCAGGCGGTCGAACTGCTCCTCGACAAGATGAAGCAGACGAAGTCGAACGCCGAGTTCCTGATGCAGATCCAGAAGACGACGCCGACGCCGGGCAACGGCGACTAGTACCAGTCGTCCGTGAGTGCCACACGAGGGCCGTCCCTGTAGGGGCGGCCCTTTGTGCTGGTCGTCGGCGTATGGTCGTCGGGATCCGGCCGCCGCGTCCGGCCTTCAGCATCCGACCGTCGGCATCTGGCCGCCGACACCGTCGCCCGAGAGATCTTTGCCACAAGAAGGCACAGCGAAGGCTATTTCACGCCGTACCGCATTCTTGGCCGAAACCGCAGGTGGGCGAGGTTTGTCCCGAAGAGGGTGCTGCGCGATGTGGCTGTCGACGCACAGGACGGTCACAGTGCGTTGTGCAACCCTTTCCCGAGTTTCGCCGTCTGACAGGCGGAGCGACCATGGTGCGGTACCTGGTTCCGCGTGACCGCGCCTGACCCTGAAAGCAGGGGGTAACCGACCGGACGAGATTCGAGGAGCACATGTCCGCCGAGAGCACGCCGGAGTCCGGCATACCGGGCGAGGACGGCAGCACCGGGCGCCACCGCGCCAAGGGCAGCCGACGCAAGCCCCGCAGAAAGCGCAAGGGCGTCCTGGTCATGGCCTGGACCGCGGCGGGGATCGTCGTGCTGGGCGGCACCGGAGCCGGATACCTGTACTTCAAGCTCAACGGCAACATCAAGAGCGTGGACATCGACTCCGCCCTCGGCACCGACCGGCCCACCAAGGTCGACAACGGCTCCGAGAACATCCTCGTCCTCGGCTCGGACACCCGTTCCGGCAGCAACAAGAAGCTCGGCGGGGGCACCGACGACGGCAGCGCCCGCTCCGACACCGCGATGGTCGTACACGTCTACGAGGGCCACCGGACGGCCTCCGTGGTCTCCATCCCGCGCGACACCCTCATCGACCGCCCCGAGTGCACCGACACCAAGGGCGTCAAGCACGACGCGGCGTCCGGCGTGATGTTCAACTCCGCGTACTCCACCGGCGGTGCCGCCTGCGCGGTGAAGACCGTCGAGTCCCTCAGCGGGGTCCGTATGGACCACTACCTGGAGGTCGACTTCAGCGGCTTCCAGAAGCTCATCGACGAGCTCGGCGGGGTCCGGGTGACCACCACCAAGGCCATCAACGACCCCGACAGCCACCTCCGCCTGAAGGCCGGCACGCACCAGCTCGACGGCGAGCAGGCCCTCGGCCTGGTCCGCACCCGGCACGGCGTCGGCGACGGCTCCGACCTCGGCCGCATCCAGCTCCAGCAGGCCTTCATGAAGGCGCTGATCAACCAGGTCAAGCACATCGACCTGTTCGGCAACCCCAAGAAGCTCTACGACCTCGCCGACACCGGGACCAAGACGGTGACCGCCGACTCCGACCTCGGCTCGGTCAACAAGCTCATGTCGTTCGCCAACGGCCTCAAGGGCATCAGTTCCTCGAACATGAAGATGGTCACGATGCCGGTCCAGTACGACCCGGCGAACCGCAACCGCGTGATCGTCGAGAAGGCCAAGGCCAAGCAGGTGTGGACGGCCCTGAAGAACGACCGGGCGATCCCGAAGTCGGCCACCGAGGGCAACGCCACCGGCGACGCCGACGGCGTCGTGAGCTCGTCCTGAGCCCGCGGGAATAGATCACAGCGGCCCCCGGTTTGGGGGGATGGCGCCAGTCCTGGCAGACTGGTACGTCGGCTCCGGTTCACGCTTCCGCATCCCGCGGCTGCGACCCGGCGCCCTCCCGAAACTAGGAGACACCTTGAAGCGCGACATCCACCCCGAGTACGTCGAGACGCAGGTCAGCTGCACCTGTGGCGCGTCGTTCACCACCCGTAGCACGATCCAGAGCGGCACCATCCGTGCCGAGGTCTGCTCCGAGTGCCACCCGTTCTACACGGGCAAGCAGAAGATCCTCGACACCGGTGGCCGTGTGGCCCGCTTCGAGGCCCGCTTCGGCAAGGCTGCTGCCAAGAAGTAGCGAGCCACCAGCGCCGGTCCACGCCGCACTCCTCGGAGTGCGCCGGGACCGGCGTTTTTGGTCGCCCGCCTTCCCCTTCATCCGCAGTATCAGGAGCCCCAAGATGTTCGAGGCCGTCGAGGAACTCGTCGCCGAGCACGCCGATCTGGAGACGAAGCTCGCCGACCCGTCGGTCCACTCCGACCAGGCCAACGCGCGCAAGCTGAACAAGCGGTACGCCGAGCTCACCCCGATCGTCGCCACGTACCGCTCCTGGAAGCAGACCGGCGACGACATCGAGACCGGGCGCGAGTACGCCGCCGCCGACCCCGACTTCGCCGCCGAGGTCAAGGAGCTGGAGAAGCAGCGCGAGGAGCTGACGGAGAAGCTGCGGCTGCTCCTCGTTCCGCGCGACCCCAGCGACGACAAGGACGTCATCCTCGAGATCAAGGCGGGCGCGGGCGGCGACGAGTCGGCCCTGTTCGCCGGCGACCTGCTGCGGATGTACCTGCGGTACGCCGAGCGGGTCGGCTGGAAGACCGAGATCATCGACGCCACCGAGTCCGAGCTGGGCGGATACAAGGACGTCCAGGTCGCCGTGAAGACCAAGGGCGGCCAGGGCGCCACCGAGCCCGGGCAGGGCGTGTGGGCCCGCCTCAAGTACGAGGGCGGCGTGCACCGCGTCCAGCGGGTGCCGGCGACCGAGTCGCAGGGCCGTATCCACACCTCGGCCGCCGGCGTGCTCGTCACGCCCGAGGCCGAGGAGGTCGAGGTCGAGGTCAACCCCAACGACCTCCGTATCGACGTCTACCGCTCCTCCGGCCCCGGCGGACAGTCCGTCAACACCACCGACTCCGCGGTGCGCATCACGCACATTCCGACCGGAGTCGTCGCCTCCTGCCAGAACGAGAAGAGCCAGCTGCAGAACAAGGAGCAGGCGATGCGTATCCTGCGCTCCAGGCTGCTCGCAGCGGCGCAGGAGGAGGCGGAGAGGGAGGCCGCCGACGCCCGCCGCAGCCAGGTCCGCACCGTCGACCGCTCCGAGAAGATCCGCACGTACAACTTCCCGGAGAACCGCATCTCGGACCACCGCGTCGGCTTCAAGTCGTACAACCTGGACCAGGTCCTGGACGGCGACCTCGACGCGGTGATCCAGGCCTGCGTCGACGCGGACTCGGCCGCCAAGCTCGCAGCCGCGTAAGAGGCGTACCCACGCACGAGTACGACACGGAGGACTTGCGTGCAGCAATCATTTGGGGGGCGACCCCCAAGCCCCCGCAGCCTGCTGCTCGCTGAGGTAGCTCAGGCCACCCAGCGGCTGGCCGACGCCGGCGTGCCCTCGCCGCGCAACGACGCGGAGGAACTCGCCGCGTTCGTGCACGGCGTGAAGCGGGGCGAGCTGCACACCGTGAAGGACTCGGACTTCGACGCCCGCTACTGGGAGGTCATCGCCCGGCGCGAACAGCGCGAGCCGCTGCAGCACATCACCGGGCGGGCCTTCTTCCGCTACCTGGAACTCCAGGTCGGGCCCGGGGTGTTCGTGCCCCGTCCCGAGACCGAGTCGGTCGTCGGGTGGGCCATAGACGCCGTGCGCGCGATGGACGTCGTCGAGCCGTGCATCGTCGACCTGTGCACCGGCTCCGGCGCCATCGCGCTCGCCCTCGCCCAGGAGGTCCCGCGCTCCCGTGTGCACGCCGTGGAGCTGTCCGAGGACGCCCTCAGGTGGACCCGCAAGAACATGGAGGGATCCAGGGTGGACCTGCGGCAGGGCAACGCCCTGGACGCCTTCCCCGACCTCGACGGCCACGTCGACCTGGTGATCTCCAACCCGCCGTACATCCCGCTCACCGAATGGGAGTACGTCGCTCCCGAAGCGCGGGACTACGATCCCGAACTCTCCCTGTTCTCCGGCGAGGACGGCCTCGACCTCATCCGCGGCATCGAACGCACGGCACACCGGCTGCTGCGGCCCGGCGGCGTCGTCGTCATTGAGCACGCCGACACCCAGGGCGGCCAGGTGCCGTGGATCTTCACCGAGGAACGGGGCTGGGCCGACGCCGCCGACCACCCCGACCTCAACAACCGCCCCCGCTTCGCCACGGCCCGCAAGGCGATGCCGTGAGCAGCCCGCAGACTCTCGATACGCAGACTCCCGATCCGCAGCAGTTCGTGTACTACGTGTACTTCGTGTACGAGGAGGCCCGCTAGACATGGCACGGCGATACGACACCAACGACGCGACCGACCGCACGACCGGTCTGCGCGAGGCCGCGTCCGCCGTCCGCCGGGGCGAGCTCGTGGTACTGCCCACCGACACGGTCTACGGCATCGGCGCCGACGCGTTCTCCTCCGAAGCGGTGCACGACCTGCTGGAGGCCAAGGGCCGGGGCCGCAACATGCCCACCCCCGTCCTCATCGGCTCCCCGAACACCCTGCACGGCCTCGTCACCGACTTCTCCGAGCTGGCCTGGGAACTCGTCGACGCGTTCTGGCCGGGCGCGCTCACGCTGGTCGCCAAGCACCAGCCGTCTCTCCAGTGGGACCTGGGCGACACCCGCGGCACCGTCGCCGTCCGCATGCCCCTCCACCCCGTCGCCATCGAGCTGCTGACCGAGGTCGGCCCCATGGCGGTCTCCTCCGCCAACCTGACGGGCCACCCCGCGCCGGAGGACTGCGACGCGGCCCAGGAGATGCTCGGCGACTCGGTCTCCGTGTACCTCGACGGCGGTCCGACCCCGGGCAACGTGCCGTCCTCGATCGTCGACGTCACCCGCGAGGTGCCCCTGCTGCTGCGCGCGGGCGCGCTGTCCGCGGACGAGCTCAGGAAGGTCGTACCCGACCTCGAGGTGGCGAATTGACGGCCCCTGACGCGGGGCGTGGCATATGGAACGGTGAAGAGACGCGGACCTTCACAGGTCTCCCGCGCGACAGCTTCCGCATCCTCCACGTCAGCACCGGCAACGTGTGCCGCTCGCCGATCACCGAGCGGCTGACCCGCCATGCCCTGGCGGACCGGCTCGGCGACCCGCTGTGGGGCGGGCTGATCGTGGAGAGCGCGGGCACCTGGGGCCATGAGGGCGCGCCCATGGAGGCCAACGCGGAGACCGTGCTGGCCGACTTCGGCGCGGACGCCTCCGGTTTCACCGGCCGGGAACTGCTCGACGAGCACGTCATCATGGCCGACCTGGTCCTGACGGCGACCCGCGACCACCGCGCCCAGGTCATCTCCATGGGCCACTCGGCGGGCCTGCGCACGTTCACGCTGAAGGAGTTCACCCGCCTGGTGAAGGCGATAGACCCGGCGACCCTCCCGCCCCTGGAGGACGGCATGGTCGCCCGCGCCCGGGCCCTGGTCCGCGCGGCAGCCGCGCTACGCGGGTGGCTCCTGGCCCCCACGGCCGAGGCGGACGAGGTCTACGACCCGTACGGCGCCCCCCTGACGTTCTTCCGCTCGATCGGCGACGAGATAAACCAGGCGCTGGATCCGGTGGTGACGGCGCTGACGGGGGTGCCCGCGCGGACGTGACGGCACCCGGTGCCGCCGGCTGTGTGGAACGTCCGTCCACAGAGGTGGCCGTCGACATCGGGCGCATCTGACGCCTCGGCCCTACATTGGACGTACGTCACCGTCGACGCCCCGGAGTCCACCATGTCGGTCACCCATGCCCCTGAGAGCGCTGTGAGCGCCGACGTCCTGCGGCGGCAGGACCCCGAGCTGGCCGACATCCTGCTCGGGGAAGCCGACCGGCAGGCGACGACGCTGCAACTCGTCGCGGCCGAGAACTTCACCTCGCCGGCCGTGCTCGCCGCCCTCGGCTCGCCCCTCGCCAACAAGTACGCCGAGGGCTACCCGGGCGCCCGGCACCACGGCGGCTGCGAGATCGTGGACGTGGCCGAGCGGATCGCCGTGGAGCGGGCGAAGGCGCTGTTCGGGGCCGACCACGCCAATGTGCAGTCCCACTCCGGGTCGTCGGCCGTCCTCGCCGCGTACGCCGCGCTGCTGCGGCCCGGCGACACCGTCCTCGCCCTCGGCCTGCCCTACGGCGGCCACCTCACGCACGGCTCACCCGCCAACTTCTCCGGCCGCTGGTTCGACTTCGTCGGCTACGGCGTGGACGCGGAGACCGGGCTCATCGACCGCGACCAGGTGCGCACCCTCGCCCGTACGCACCGCCCCAAGGCCATCGTCTGCGGGTCCATCGCCTACCCCCGCCACCTCGACTACGGCTTCTTCCGCGAGGTCGCCGACGAAGTGGGCGCCTATCTCATCGCCGACGCCGCGCACCCCATCGGGCTGGTCGCCGGGGGAGCGGCGCCCAACCCGGTGCCGTACGCCGACATCGTGTGCGCCACCACCCACAAGGTGCTGCGCGGACCGCGAGGCGGCATGATCCTGTGCGGCTCGGACCTGGCGGAGCGGGTGGACCGGGCCGTCTTCCCCTTCACACAGGGCGGCGCCCAGATGCACACCATCGCCGCCAAGGCCGTCGCGTTCGGCGAGGCGGCGACGCCGGCCTTCTCGGCGTACGCCCACCAGGTCGTCGCCAACGCACGGGTGCTCGCGGCCGGACTGGCCGCCGAAGGGTTCGTCGTCACCACGGGCGGGACCGACACCCACCTGGTCACGGCCGACCCGGCGCCGCTCGGCGTCGACGGGCGCACGGCGAGGGGGCTGCTCGCGGCCGCCGGGATGGTGCTGGACTGCTGTGCGCTGCCCCACGCCGACGTCCGCGGCCTGCGCCTGGGCACGGCCGCGGTGACCACGCAGGGCATGGGAGAGGCGGAGATGGCCCGGATCGCGGTGCTGTTCGCGGCGGCACTGCGCCGGGAGCCCGGGATTCTCGACGAGGTCCGGGAACTCGCGCGCAGATTCCCGCCGTACCCCTGGACGGGAACCGTCTCCTGAATCGGAGGCGTCTGTCGAAGGGAAGGGTCCCTTGCATATGAAGGGGCTCAGGAGACGCCTGCGAAACCGTGCCAGTGAGGCCTGCGGGGTTCCTGTGAGGCTTGAACTACGGGAAGGGGCGGAGCGCGCTACCGTCTAAGCTACTGGCTCTGATCGACTCCGGAACGCCAGGGAGCAGCCCGTGCGTGAATACCTGCTGACGCTCTGCATCACGGCCGCGGTGACGTATCTGCTGACAGGGCCGGTACGGAAGTTCGCGATCGTGGCCGGAGCGGTGCCACAGGTGCGGGCCCGTGACGTGCACCGGGAGCCCACACCGCGGCTCGGCGGGATCGCGATGTTCTTCGGCCTGTGCGCGGGCCTCCTGGTCGCCGACCACCTCAGCAACCTCAGCGCGGTCTTCGACAACTCCAACGAACCGCGGGCCCTGCTCAGCGGGGCCGCCCTGATCTGGCTGCTGGGCGTGCTCGACGACAAGTTCGGGGTGGACGCGCTCATCAAGCTCGGCGGGCAGATGATCGCGGCCGGTGTGATGGTGATGCAGGGACTGACCATCCTCTGGCTGCCGGTGCCGGGCGTCGGCTCCGTGTCGATCACCCCGTGGCAGGGCAACCTCCTCACGGTCGCGCTCATCGTCATCACCATCAACGCGGTCAACTTCGTCGACGGGCTCGACGGTCTGGCGGCCGGCATGGTGTGCATCGCGTCGGGGGCGTTCTTCCTGTACGCCTACCGGCTCTGGTACGGCTACGGCATCGAGGCCGCCGCTCCCGCCACGCTGTTCTCGGCCCTGCTCATCGGCATGTGCCTGGGGTTCCTCCCGCACAACATGCATCCCGCCCGCATCTTCATGGGGGACACCGGCTCCATGCTCATCGGGCTGGTGCTGGCCGCCGGCGCGGTCTCGATCACCGGTCAGGTGGACCCGGACCGCATCGCGTTCAGCGCGGGTTCCCTGCGCAGCGCGGTTCACACGATGGTGCCGGTCTACATGCCGATCATCCTGCCGCTGACCATCATCGCGATCCCGCTGGCCGACCTGATCCTGGCGATCGTGCGCCGTACCTGGAAGGGACAGTCGCCGTTCGCCGCCGACCGCGGGCATCTGCACCACCGGCTGCTGGAGATCGGCCACTCGCACAGCCGCGCGGTGCTGATCATGTACTTCTGGTCGGCCCTGATCTCGTTCGGCACGGTGCTGTACTCCGTGCACTCGGCGTCCCAGTGGATCGTGTTCGCGGTGGTCGCGATGAGCGGCATCGGTCTGGTGCTGCTGCTCCTGCCCCGCTTCCAGCCCCGAACCCCGCGCTGGGCCGAGGGCTTCGTGCCGCCGCGCTACCGGCGTCGCCGGCCCGCTGAAGGGCCGGCCGGGGAGCCGGTCGAGGGGCCCGCGGCCGGCAGCGCGCTCAATCCCCGTGCCGACGCCCCGGCCGAGGGCCGCACGCCGGTCGCCGCCGGAGTGGCGGGTGTCAACGGGGCGACCGCCCTCGGCACCCGCTCTCGGCTCCTGGACGGACGCAAGGCCGAGACCTCGCGCTGACCGTCGCAAGGTAAGAATCTGACGAGAGCATTGCCAAGTCGTGGGGAAGCAAAGCTCCCCAATACCAGACAAGTCACCCCAGTTCCTGCACAGACGCGCACGGTCACTCTCATGTGTGACAGCGAGCACACCCACTTGGTAAAGACCACATCAAATAGTTTGTGATACGGTTCACGAGAACCCGGGGTAGAGCCGGAGGGCCGTGGTGCGACGGCCCCTCGGCGTGAGGCTCACACTCGACCCGGGACTACGCTCGTCCATGACGACACCCCTGCCCCCTGCGAAAGCGGAGTTGCCGCCATGCCGTCCAACGACGTCCGGATCCTGGCCCAGGCTGCCGTGCCCACGGTTGCCGTCGGCGCGATTGCCGCCGTCGTCAGCGGTGTGGTGGTCGGCGGCAAGGGGGCGATCGGGTCAGCTGTCGCGACCCTGATCGTGATCCTCTTCATGGGTCTCGGTCTCTACATTCTCCAGCGCACTGCCAAATCGCTTCCGCACCTCTTTCAGGCGATGGGCCTGATGCTGTACGCGGCGCAGATCCTGCTGCTGTTCGTCTTCCTCGCCGCGTTCAAGAACACCACGCTCTTCCACCCCAGGGCCTTCGCGTTCACGCTGGTCGCCGGCACCCTCGCGTGGATCGCCGCGCAGACCCGTGCGCACATGAAGTCCAAGATCCTCTACGTCGAACCCGAAAAAACGGGGCACTCGTCGTGAGGGGTAGGGCCGGGATAAAGACGTCAGAGATCTCCTGCTATCGTCCGGTGCCAACTGCGGCATCGCGGGCGCGGGCATCCGAGCTGACGCCTGCTCAATCGCGAGGCGAGATGCCCAAGAGCCGCCCTCACATCCGAACCACCAGTCCCGTGCCGAACCGCGGCCGTGCGCCGCGCCGACACAACGAGGTTGCCGTACCCATGCGTCACGCTGAAGGAGCCCGCGGTGAGTGCTGACCCGACGCAGGTGCTCGCCTTCGAGACCGATTGCCACATCTTCGACGGTTGTGGCTTCCCGGCACCCGGCCTGCACTCGTTCCTGTTCGAGCCCCTCGTGGGCGACGCGGACAGCAGCGTCTATTTCAACAAGACGATGCTGCTGGCGCTGCTCGGCTCGCTCGTCATCGTCGGCTTCTTCTGGGCTGCGTTCCGCAGGCCGCAAGTCGTCCCTGGCAAGCTCCAGATGGTGGCCGAGGCGGGCTACGACTTCATCCGCCGCGGAGTTGTGTACGAGACCATCGGAAAGAAGGAGGGCGAGAAGTACGTCCCGCTGGTCGTCTCGCTGTTCTTCTTCATCTGGATGATGAATCTCTGGGCGGTCGTCCCCCTCGCCCAGTTCCCCGTGACGTCGATCATCGCCTACCCGGCGGCGCTGGCGGCCATCGTCTACATCCTGTGGGTCTCGCTGACCTTCAAGCGGCACGGCTTCGTCGGCTTCTTCAAGAACGTGACGGGCTACGACAAGTCGCTGGGCGCGGTGCTGCCGCTGGCCATGCTCATCGAGTTCTTCTCGAACCTGCTGGTACGGCCCTTCACACATGCCGTGCGACTCTTCGCGAACATGTTCGCCGGCCACACCCTGCTGCTGCTGTTCACGATCGCCAGCTGGTACCTGCTGAACGGCATCGGCATCGCCTACGCGGGTGTCAGCTTCATCATGACGATCGTCATGACGGCCTTCGAGCTCTTCATCCAGGCACTGCAGGCGTACGTCTTCGTGCTCCTCACGTGCACGTACATCCAGGGCGCGCTCGCAGAGCACCACTGACCGCCCCGCACCAAAACCCCTGGTCGTCCGGTGGCCAACCCCCACCGGTCCGTAAAGAAAAGGAAGAACTGGCATGTCCCAGACCCTTGCCGCTGTTTCCGGCTCGCTCGGCTCCGTCGGTTACGGCCTCGCTGCCATCGGTCCCGGCGTCGGCGTCGGCATCATCTTCGGTAACGGCACCCAGGCCCTGGCCCGTCAGCCCGAGGCCGCCGGCCTGATCCGCGCCAACCAGATCCTGGGCTTCGCGTTCTGTGAGGCGCTGGCCCTGATCGGTCTGGTCATGCCGTTCGTCTACGGCAAGTGATCTGACGGATCCACGACCAGCCGACTAGACGAAAGGCAACGATATGAGCCAGCTGCTCATCGTGGCGGCCGAGGAGATGGAGAATCCCCTCGTCCCGCCGATTCCCGAGCTTGTCATCGGCCTCATCGCCTTCGTCATCGTCTTCGGCTTCCTCGCCAAGAAGCTCCTCCCGAACATCAACAAGGTTCTGGAAGAGCGCCGCGAGGCCATCGAGGGCGGTATCGAGAAGGCCGAGGCCGCGCAGACCGAGGCCCAGAGCGTGCTTGAGCAGTACAAGGCTCAGCTCGCCGAGGCCCGCCACGAGGCCGCGCGGCTGCGCCAGGAGGCGCAGGAGCAGGGCGCCACGCTCATCGCCGAGATGCGCGCGGAAGGCCAGCGGCAGCGCGAGGAGATCGTCGCCGCCGGTCACGCCCAGATCGAGGCCGACCGCAAGGCCGCCTCGTCCGCGCTGCGCCAGGACGTCGGCAAGCTCGCCACCGACCTGGCCGGCAAGCTCGTCGGCGAGTCCCTCGAGGACCACGCCCGGCAGAGCCGCGTCATCGACCGCTTCCTCGACGAGCTCGAGGAGAAGGCCGAGGCCGCGCGATGAACGGAGCGAGCCGCGATGCCCTGGCAGCCGGACGCGAGCGTCTTGACGCGCTGACGGACTCCACGTCCGTGGACGCGGCACAGCTCGCCGACGAGCTGGCCTCCGTCACCGCGCTGCTCGACCGCGAGGTGTCGCTGCGTCGGGTCCTCACCGACCCGTCGCAGGCCGGTGAGGCCAAGGCCGAGCTGGTGCAGCGCCTGCTTGGCAGTCAGGTCGGCGGTCACACCGTCGACCTGGTCTCCGGCCTGGTGCGTTCTCGCTGGTCGCGGTCGCGCGACCTGGTGGACGCGCTGGAGGAGCTGGCGAGCCTCGCCGACCTGACCGCCGCCCAGCAGGCGGGCACGCTCGACAGCGTCGAGGACGAGCTGTTCCGGTTCGGCCGGATCGTCGCCTCGAACACCGAGCTGCGCGCCGCGCTGACCGACCGCAAGGCCAACGCCTCGGCCAAGGGCGAGCTGCTGCGCAGCCTGCTCGGCGGCCGGGCGGCCGCGACGACCGAGCGTCTGGTGACGCGCCTTGTCGCCGCGCCCCGGGGACGTAGCCTGGAAGCGGGACTGGAGTCCCTGACCAAGCTCGCCGCCGACCGCAGGAACCGCATGGTGGCCGTCGTCACCTCGGCGGTTCCGCTGAGCGACCCGCAGAAGCAGCGCCTGGGTGCCGCCCTCGCGAAGCTCTACGGCCGCACCATGCACCTCAACCTCGACGTGGACCCCGCGGTCCTCGGCGGGATCCGGGTGCAGGTCGGTGACGAGGTGATCAACGGCTCCCTCGCGGACCGCATCGAGGACGCCGGCCGCCGCCTGGCGAGCTGACAGCAACTTCATAAGCAGTAAGCAGCAAGCAGTACGTGTACCTACGGCCCGGTTGGGTCGTGCAGAGGATTCACCTCGTTACGGGGGGAGTCCCCATCCCCCCAAAGTGAAACTTCGGGCCCAACAAGGAGAGCAGGGAACCCAGATGGCGGAGCTCACGATCCGGCCGGAGGAGATCCGGGACGCGCTGGAGACCTTCGTCCAGTCGTACAAGCCGGACGCGGCCTCGCGCGAGGAGGTCGGTACGGTCACCGTCGCCGGCGACGGTATCGCCAAGATCGAGGGTCTGCCCTCGGCCATGGCGAACGAACTGCTGAAGTTCGAGGACGGCTCCCTCGGTCTCGCGCTGAACCTGGAAGAGCGCGAGATCGGTGCCGTCGTACTCGGCGAGTTCAGCGGTATCGAGGAGGGGCAGCCGGTCACCCGTACCGGCGAGGTCCTCTCCGTGGCGGTCGGCGAGGGCTACCTCGGCCGCGTCGTCGACCCGCTCGGCAACCCGATCGACGGTCTCGGCGAGATCGAGACCAGCGGTCGTCGCGCCCTTGAGCTGCAGGCTCCCACGGTCATGCAGCGCAAGTCGGTGCACGAGCCGATGGAGACCGGCTACAAGGCCGTCGACGCGATGACCCCGATCGGCCGCGGTCAGCGTCAGCTGATCATCGGTGACCGCCAGACCGGCAAGACCGCCCTGGCCGTCGACACGATCATCAACCAGCGCGACAACTGGCGCACCGGCGACCCGAACAAGCAGGTCCGCTGCATCTACGTCGCCATCGGCCAGAAGGGCTCGACGATCGCGTCGGTCCGCGGCGCGCTGGAGGAGAACGGCGCGCTGGAGTACACGACCATCGTCGCCGCCCCGGCGTCCGACCCGGCCGGCTTCAAGTACCTGGCGCCGTACACCGGTTCGGCCATCGGTCAGCAGTGGATGTACGAGGGCAAGCACGTCCTCATCATCTTCGACGACCTGTCGAAGCAGGCCGACGCCTACCGTGCCGTGTCCCTGCTGCTGCGCCGCCCGCCGGGCCGTGAGGCCTACCCGGGTGACGTCTTCTACTTGCACTCCCGTCTGCTGGAGCGCTGCGCGAAGCTCTCCGACGACATGGGCGCCGGTTCGATGACCGGTCTGCCGATCGTCGAGACCAAGGCCAACGACGTCTCGGCGTTCATCCCGACCAACGTCATCTCCATCACCGACGGCCAGTGCTTCCTCGAGTCCGACCTGTTCAACGCCGGTCAGCGTCCCGCGCTGAACGTCGGTATCTCCGTCTCCCGAGTCGGTGGTTCCGCGCAGCACAGGGCGATGCGCCAGGTGTCGGGCCGGCTCCGCGTGGACCTCGCCCAGTTCCGTGAGCTTGAGGCGTTCGCCGCCTTCGGTTCCGACCTGGACGCCGCGTCGAAGGCGCAGCTGGAACGCGGTCAGCGCATGGTCGAACTGCTGAAGCAGGCGCAGTACCAGCCGATGGCCACCGAGGACCAGGTCGTCTCCATCTGGGCCGGCACCACCGGCAAGATGGACGAGGTGCCCGTCAACGACATCCGCCGCTTCGAGAAGGAGCTGCTGGAGTACCTGCACCGCAAGGAGCAGGGCCTCATGACCTCCATCAAGGAGGGCGGCAAGATGTCGGACGACACCGTGCAGGCCATCGGCGACGCGATCGCGGACTTCAAGAAGCAGTTCGAGACGTCGGACGGCAAGCTGCTCGGCGAGGACACCCCTGCCGCTGCGGGCAAGTGACGACGGAAGGGACCTGACTCATGGGAGCCCAGCTCCGGGTCTACAAGCGTCGCATCAAATCCGTCACCGCGACCAAGAAGATCACCAAGGCGATGGAGATGATCGCCGCCTCGCGCGTCGTCAAGGCGCAGCGCAAGGTGGCGGCCTCCACGCCGTACGCGACCGAGCTCACCCGCGCGGTCACGGCGGTCGGGACCGGTTCGAACACCCAGCACCCGTTGACCACGGAGGCTGAGACGGCGACCCGTTCCGCGGTGCTGCTCCTCACGAGCGACCGCGGTCTGGCCGGCGCCTTCAACTCCAACGCCATCAAGGCGGCGGAGCAGCTGACCGCTCGTCTGGAGGCGGAGGGCAAGGAGGTCGACACGTACATCGTCGGCCGCCGCGGTCTGGCCCACTACAACTTCCGTGAGCGCAAGGTCATGGAGTCGTGGTCGGGCTTCACCGACGAGCCCTCGTACGCGGACGCGAAGAAGGTCGCCGTTCCCCTGATCGAGGCCATCGAGAAGGAGACGGCGGACGGTGGAGTGGACGAACTCCACATCGTCTACACCGAGTTCGTCTCGATGATGACGCAGACGGCGATCGACAGTCGTCTGCTGCCGCTGCGCCTCGAAGAGGTCGCGGAGGAGTCGGCCGGCAAGGACGAGATCCTCCCGCTGTACGACTTCGAGCCCTCGGCGGAGGACGTCCTCGACGCCCTCCTGCCGCGCTACGTCGAGAGCCGTATCTACAACGCGCTGCTCCAGTCGGCCGCCTCCAAGCACGCGGCCACCCGCCGCGCGATGAAGTCGGCGACCGACAACGCGGGAGATCTGATCACTTCGCTCTCCCGACTTGCCAACGCGGCCCGCCAGGCCGAAATCACCCAGGAAATCAGCGAGATCGTCGGTGGCTCCGCAGCCCTGGCCGACGCGTCCGCGGGGAGTGACAGGTAATGACGACGACAGTTGAGACGGCCGTTGCCACGGGCCGCGTCGCCCGGGTCATCGGCCCGGTCGTCGACGTGGAATTCCCCGTCGACGCCATGCCGGAGATCTACAACGCCCTTCACGTCGAGGTGGCCGACCCGGCCAAGGCCGGCGAGAAGAAGACGCTGACCCTGGAGGTCGCCCAGCACCTGGGTGACGGCCTGGTCCGCACCATCTCGATGCAGCCCACCGACGGTCTGGTCCGCCAGGCCACGGTGACCGACACCGGCTCGGGCATCAGCGTCCCGGTCGGCGACTTCACCAAGGGCAAGGTGTTCAACACCCTCGGTGAGGTGCTGAACGTCGACGAGCAGTACGAGGGCGAGCGCTGGTCCATCCACCGCAAGGCCCCGGCGTTCGACCAGCTCGAGTCCAAGACCGAGATGTTCGAGACCGGCCTGAAGGTCGTCGACCTTCTCACCCCGTACGTCAAGGGCGGAAAGATCGGTCTGTTCGGTGGTGCCGGTGTCGGCAAGACCGTGCTGATCCAGGAAATGATCATGCGTGTCGCCAACCTCCACGAGGGCGTCTCCGTCTTCGCGGGCGTCGGTGAGCGCACCCGTGAGGGCAACGACCTCATCGCGGAGATGGAAGAGTCCGGCGTCCTGGACAAGACCGCGCTGGTCTTCGGCCAGATGGACGAGCCCCCGGGCACCCGTCTGCGGGTCGCCCTGGCCGGTCTGACGATGGCGGAGTACTTCCGTGACGTCCAGAAGCAGGACGTGCTGTTCTTCATCGACAACATCTTCCGCTTCACCCAGGCCGGTTCCGAGGTCTCCACGCTGCTCGGCCGTATGCCGTCCGCCGTGGGTTACCAGCCGAACCTGGCGGACGAGATGGGTCAGCTCCAGGAGCGCATCACCTCGACGCGCGGTCACTCGATCACCTCGATGCAGGCGATCTACGTCCCCGCGGACGACCTGACCGACCCGGCCCCGGCCACCACCTTCGCCCACCTCGACGCGACGACGGTGCTCTCCCGTCCGATCTCCGAGAAGGGCATCTACCCGGCCGTGGACCCGCTGGACTCCACGTCCCGCATCCTGGACCCGCGGTACATCGCGCAGGACCACTACGACGCCGCCATGCGCGTCAAGACGATCCTGCAGAAGTACAAGGACCTCCAGGACATCATCGCGATCCTCGGTATCGACGAGCTCGGCGAGGAGGACAAGCTCGTCGTCCACCGTGCCCGTCGCGTGGAGCGCTTCCTGTCCCAGAACACCCACGCCGCCAAGCAGTTCACCGGCGTCGACGGGTCGGACGTCCCGCTGGAGGAGTCGATCGCGGCGTTCAACGCGATCTGCGACGGCGACTACGACCACTTCCCGGAGCAGGCGTTCTTCATGTGCGGTGGTCTCGAGGACCTGAAGAAGAACGCGAAGGAACTGGGCGTCTCCTGACCCCCGTGTTCGTCTGAGGGGGCGGGGCACGTCCCGCCCCCTCTCCCATGCCTACTAGACTTGTAACCAACACCCGGCACACCCGCCGGGTGGTGACCCGAGGAGCCACCTTGGCTGCTGAGCTGCACGTCGCGCTGGTCGCCGCCGACCGAGAGGTCTGGTCCGGCGAGGCCACCCTGGTCGTCGCGCGCACCACGTCCGGCGACATCGGCGTCATGCCCGGTCACCAGCCGCTGCTCGGTGTGCTGGAATCGGGCCCGGTGACCATCCGTACGAGTGACGGTGGAACAGTCGTCGCCGCGGTGCACGGCGGTTTCATCTCGTTCGCCGACAACAAGCTGTCGCTGCTGGCCGAGATCGCCGAGCTGTCGGACGAGATCGACGTCCAGCGCGTGGAGCGCGAACTCGAGCGCGCGAAGGCGGAGGGCGACGCCTCCGCGGAACGTCGTGCGGACGTCCGACTGCGGGCGGCGACGGCAACGCGCTGACCCCGGCGGGCATATGACGTCACTCAGCCGCGGCAGGCACCGGAGCGATCCGGAGCCGGCCGCGGCTGAGGCAGATATAGGTGTTTTTTCCGTTCCGTTACCTATTTTCGGTACCTAGGAGACGAGGAGGTCGGTGTCGATGGTCCTCGCTCTGACTGTGTGCGGAGTCGTGGTCGCCCTTGTGGTGCTGGGGCTGTTCGTCTTCGGCCTGCGCCGCAGGCTCATCCAGCGCTCCGGGGGCACCTTCGACTGCAGCCTGCGCTGGGACGTCCCCGAGAAACCCGACACCAGCGGCAAGGGCTGGGGCTACGGCGTCGCCCGCTACAACGGCGACCGCGTCGAGTGGTACCGCATCTTCTCGTACTCCCCCCGCCCGCGCCGCGTCCTGGAACGCTCCGCGATCGAGGTGGCCGGCCGCCGGGTCCCCGAGGGGGAAGAGGAACTGGCGCTGATCTCCGACCACATCGTCCTGACCTGTCTGCACCGGGGCACGCGCCTGGAACTCGCCATGAGCGAGGACGCGCTGACCGGTTTCCTCGCGTGGCTGGAGGCAGCCCCGCCCGGACAGCGGGTGAACGTGGCGTAGCCGCATTCACCCGCTGTCGCTCAAGGGGCTTACCCCAGCCCGCTGTTGATGGCGCTCACCAGCTCACCGCCCGCGGTGTCGCCGCTGAACTCCCAGAAGAACGCGCCGCCCAGGCCCTGGCTCTTGGCCCAGCTCATCTTCCCGGCGATGGTCGACGGGGTGTCGTACGACCACCAGTTGCTGCCGCAGTACGCGTACGCCGTGCCCGCGATGGTGCCGGTGGCCGGGCACGAGTTCTTCAGGACCTTGTAGTCCTCGATTCCGGCCTCGTAGGTGCCGGGTGCCGGGCCGGTCGCCGTGCCGCCGGGGGCGGACTGGGTGACGCCGGTCCAGCCGCGGCCGTAGAAGCCGATGCCGAGCAGGAGCTTGGCGGACGGGACGCCCTTCGACTTCAGCTTGGCGATGGCGTCGGCGGAGTTGAAGCCGGCGGCCGGGATGCCGGCGTACGACGTGAGCGGCGAGTGCGGGGCGGTCGGGCCGTCCGCGTCGAAGGCGCCGAAGTAGTCGTACGTCATCACGTTGTACCAGTCGACGTAGTTCGACGCGCCGCCGTAGTCGGCCGCGTCGAGCTTGCCGCCGGAGGAGCCGTCGGCGGTGATGGCGGCGGTGACCAGGTACTTCGATCCGAATTCGGTGCGCAGGGCCTGCATCAGGTTCTTGAAGGCCGCGGCGCCGGAGGTGTCGCAGCTCAGGCCGCAGGCGTTCGGGTACTCCCAGTCGATGTCGATACCGTCGAAGACGTCGGCCCAGCGCGGGTCCTCCACGACGGCCTTGCAGGACTTGGCGAACGCGGCCGGGTTGGCGGCTGCCTGAGTGAAGCCGCCGGAGTAGGTCCAGCCGCCGAACGAGTACAGCACCTTGATGTGCGGGTACTTGGCCTTGAGCTCGCGCAGCTGGTTGAAGTTGCCGCGCAGCGGCTGGTCCCAGGTGTCGGCGGCGCCGCTGACGGACTGGTCGGCGGTGTACGCCTTGTCGTAGGCGGCGTAGGCGTCGTCGACCGTGCACTGGCCGTTCTTCACGTTGCCGAACGCGTAGTTGATGTGCGTGATCTTCGCGGCCGATCCCGAGGTCACCAGGTTCTTGACGTGGTAGTTGCGGCCGTAGACGCCCCACTCGGTGAAGTAGCCGAGCTTGACCTTGTCACCGGTCGGCGGGGGATCGGTGGTGCCGCCGGTGGTGCGTACGGCTGTCGCCGCGCCGGCCGGTCCGGTCTGGTCGGCGGTGTCGCGGGCCTGGACGGCGTAGGAGTAGTCGGTGCCGGCCTTCAGGCCGGTGTCCGTGTAGCTCGTGCCGGTGACGGTCGCGACCTTGGTGCCGTCGCGGAGCACGTCGTAGTTCTTGATGCCCTTGTCGTCCGTGGCCGCGCTCCAGGACAGCTTCACCGAGGTGTCGGTGATGTCGGAGGCGGTGGGCTTGCCGGGGGCGGAGGGGGCCGCGTCACCGGGGACCGTGCCGCCGCCGTCGCAGTCGCCGCCGTTGAGCCTGCAGTTGGACGGGGAGCCGGTGCCCGCGCCGTTGAAGCCGAAGGACACGGAGGCGCCGGGGGCGAGGGAGCCGTTCCAGGACTTGTTCCTGGCGGTCCAGTGGGTGCCGGAGGAGGTGACGTCGGCGTCCCAGGCGGAGGTGACGGACGTACCGGAGGGGAAGTCCCATTCGACGGTCCAGGAACTGAGGGCGGTGGTGCCGGTGTTCTTCACCGTCCACTTGCCCTCGAAGCCGGAGCCCCAGTCCTGGGTCTTGGCGTAGGTGGCGGTGGCGGCGGTGGCGGCGCTCGTCGCGGCCTGGGCGGGGCCTGCGAGCCCGGCCAGACCGGCTAGGGGAAGCAGCAGGCTCGCGAACCCTGCCACGGCTCTGTGTCTGAAGCGCATGCTGTGCGCCTCCTTATGGGGGAGTGTCGGGGCGTGATCTGAGCCATCAGGCCCGCAGTGTCGCGAGAATAGAAAGGTCTGGACCACAGGTCAATAGGTCTGGACCACACCCCTGTCGCGATGTCAGATCCCCAACTCCTGTGCCAGCACGGCCGCTTGCACCCGACTGCGCAGCTCCAGCTTCCCCAGCAACCGGCTGACGTGCGTCTTCACCGTCGCCTCGGCCATCTCCAGGCGGGTCGCGATGTCCGCGTTGGACAGCCCCTCGCCGAGGCAGGACAGCACCTCTCTTTCGCGGCGGGTGAGGGAGTCGAGCGCGGCGGGATCGGCCTTCGCCCCGCGCACCGGCTTCGCCGCGAACTCGGCGATCAGGCGCCGGGTGACGGCCGGGGCGATCAGCCCCTCCCCGCGGCCCACCGTGCGCACCGCCTCCACCAGGTCCCTCGCCTCGGTGTTCTTCAGCAGGAACCCGGCGGCACCGGCCCGCAGCGCCCCGAAGACGTACTCGTCCAGATCGAAGGTGGTGAGCACGAGGACGTCGGCGAGGTCCTCGGCGACGACCTGACGGGTCGCCGACACCCCGTCAAGAAGCGGCATCTGAATGTCCATCAGGACGAGATCGGGACGCAGCTCGCGGGCCAGTGCCACCGCCTGCTCGCCGTCCGCCGCCTCGCCGACCACCTCGATGTCGGGGGCGCTGCGCAGGATCAGGACGAGTCCGGCGCGGACGGCGGACTGGTCCTCGGCGACGAGGACGCGGATCATCCGGTCTTCCTTTCCGTCATGCTGTCTTCCCTTGCGTCATGCGATCCTTCTGTCCGTCAGGGGCAGCGCGGCGCGTACGGCCCAGAGCTTGCCGTCGGCCGATTCCTCGGGTCCGGCCCCGAAGGTGCCGCCCAGCAGTTCCGTCCGTTCCCGCATCCCGACGAGTCCGGCGCCCGAGCCGGGGGCACGCGGCCCGTCCCGGTCGCCGTACGGGCTGGTCACCGTGACGGTGAGCGAGTCGTCCTGGTGGGCGAGGGTCACGGTGACGCGGCCGGGCCCTGCGTGCTTGAGGGCGTTGGTGAGGGACTCCTGCACGATCCTGTACGCGGCTAACTCGACCGGCGCGGGCACCGGGCACTGAGGGGCGTCGAGGCCGGTGCCCCGGTCGGGGCCGGTATTCAGGGCGCGGCTGCCATCCATGGCGAGGCTGACGTCGAGGCCGTTGGCGCGGGCACCCTCGACGAGTGCGGGGAGTCCTTCGAGGGTCGGTGTCGCGGCCGGCTCGCTGTCGCCGTCACGCAGGATGCCGATCAGCCGCCGCATCTCGGCGAGGCCAGCCACGCTGTTCTCGCGGATGACGCCGAGCGCCTGGCGGGAGGTCGCCGGCTCGTCCAGGGAGAGCGCGGCGGTGGAGTGGATGGCGATGGCGGACAGGTGGTTGGCGACGATGTCGTGCAACTCCCGTGCCATCCGGGCGCGTTCGGCGGTGATCGCCTGGGTGCGGTCCATCTCGGCGAGCAGCGCGGTCTGTTCGGCGCGCAGCCGGGCGGCCTCGGCGGCGTCACGGTGGTCGCGGACGATCCAGCCGGTGGCCGCCGGCCCGAACGACACGATGCCGATGGCGACCCCGATCAGCAGCGCCTCGGGCACCCGCCACACCGCGAACGGCACCAGCGTCCCCGCCACCGTGAGCAGCCCGGTGATCCAGGGGATGCGGCGGGCCGAGGCGGGCGGACCGTACAGGACGGCGGCGTACACCAGGTCGGTGAACATCAGCACCGTGGCCACGTTGCCCTGGGTCACGAGGTCCGCGGTGATCGCGACCGTGCCGGTCAGCAGGGCCGCGCGCGGGGCGGTCCGGCGCGACAGCTCGCAGCCGGCCGTCACCGCCAGCGGCACCAGGACCGGCCAGGGGCCGTCGAACAGCGTGATCGGATCGCGTGAGGTCCGGACCCCCAGCCCGATGACCACCAGGAGCACCCCGCCGAGGAGCCCGCCGAGCGCGATGTACGCGTCGAAGCGGTGCGGGCGGGGCAGTCGCAGGGCCATGACTCCATCCAACACGCCCCGCCCGCCGGACGCCTGATCCCCGGGAAGGGTCCGCGGCTGCATCCTTCGATGTACCGCAGGTTCGTCACCGCCGACGACGACGCCGCTCGCCCGGCACGGAAGCCTGGAAGGTGACCGGGAGGAGCGAACCGTGGTCGTCGCGTTGATCATCGCCTGCGAGGTCGGGTTCTGGGTGCTGCTGGCCCTCGGCCTGGCTGTCCGCTACCTGCTGAAGTGGCGCCGCACGAGCGTGGCCCTGCTGCTGTGCGAGCCGGTCCTGGAGCTGGTGCTGTTCACGGTGACCGCGATCGACCTGCGAAACGGCGCCGAGCCGGGCTGGCAGCACGGTCTGGCCGCGCTCTACATCGGCTGCACGGTCGGCTACGGCCACTGCACGATCCGCTGGCTCGACGGCCACGCCGCCCACCGCCTGGGCGGGGCGCCGAGGCCGGCGGGACCCCCGCGGTACGGCATGGCGCGGGCCCGGCACGAGGGCCGGCTGTGGCTGCGTACGGTCCTGGCCGCGGCCGTGGCGTGCGCGCTGCTGCAGGGGGCGGTCCGGTACGTCGGCGACCACGGTGACGTCTCGTCCCTGCGGGCCTTCCAGTGGGTGGCGCTGCGGGCCGCCGGCATCCACGGCCTGGTCGCGCTGGGCTACCTGATCTGGCCGAAGCAGGCCCCGCCCCACGCCGCGGGGGAGCCGCGGCTCACGTCACCGAAGGAGAGCACCCGCCGATGAGCCAGGCGTCTCAGAACCTGCTGGAAGGAGCCGGCACCTTCACGGCCGGCCTGTTGCTGTGGCTGTTCACCCAAGGAGTGGAGGTCCCGGTCGTCACGTTGACGAAGGTCGGTGTGGTGATGATGTGGGTCGGCGGCGCGCTCGTCGCCCTCGGCCTGACCCGGGCGGCACGCTCCCGGTCGCGCTGACGCTCCCCGCTTCCGGTCGCCCTACCGTTCCCCGCCCGGCACCCACAGCACGTCCCCGACCTCCTTGTTCGCCGTCCGCGCCAGGATGAACAACAGGTCGGACAGGCGGTTGAGGTAGGTCGCGGTGAGCGGGTTCATCGTCTCGCCGTGGGCCTCAAGCGCTGCCCAGGTGGAGCGCTCGGCCCGCCGTACGACCGTGCAGGCCTGGTGGAGCAGGGCCGCGCCCGGGGTGCCGCCGGGGAGGATGAAGGAGCGGAGTTTCTCCAGCTGCTCGTTGAAGTGGTCGCAGTCCGCCTCCAGCTTGTCGATGTAGAACTGCTCGACCCTCAGCGGCGGGAACTCCGGCTTCTCCACCACCGGCGTCGACAGGTCCGCGCCCACGTCGAACAGGTCGTTCTGGACGCGGGTGAGGACCTTGACGATCGTCTCGTCCAGGTTGCCCAGCGCGATCGCCGTACCGATCACCGCGTTCGCCTCGTTGACGTCGGCGTACGCGGAGATCCGCAGATCGGTCTTGGCGACCCGGCTCATGTCACCGAGGTTGGTGGTGCCCGTGTCGCCGGTCTTCGTGTAGATGCGCGTCAGATTGACCATGAGGTCAGACTAATTACGCTCCGGCCGTCCGGAAGACCCGTGTGCCCACTGTCACGGACAGCGCGGCGAGCCCGACGGCCACCAGGACGCCGTACCGCATGGTGGTCGTGGTGTACGAGCCCACGTACGCGTCCCGCATCGCGTCCACCGGACGGCGGAACGGCATGAAGCGGCAGAGCGGGCCCAGGGCGATCCAGGACCCCCTGGCGGCGACCTCCGCGAGGAGAGCGGTGCCGGTTCCCACGACCGCTGCCACCCTGATGGCCGCTCAGATCTGTTGGACCCGCCAGACCGTGTTCGTCGCCGTCCGTCGTGAGATGGTGGACGGACGCAATCCGGACGAAGTATCACGAGAGGTGCTCGTGCTTCTCGGCGGCATCGAGGAGCCGTTGAGCGAGAAGGTGCTCAACTACGCCGTACGAAGCCTCCCGTGACCCGTGCTGGTGTGATGTCCGTCAGACGAGACGTGACGCGCGTTACTTAGCGGTCACAGCGCCCCTCACGAGCGCTAGGGTCCGCCCGAGAGGCATTCGTAAACAGCGTGTGAGCGCTCGTGTGCAGTCATCAAAGGGGAGTCGCACAGTGGCACGGAAGCTTGCCGTCATCGGCGCCGGCCTGATGGGTTCCGGTATCGCTCAGGTCTCCGCGCAGGCGGGCTGGGACGTCGTCCTGCGCGACGTGACCGACGAGGCGCTGAGGCGGGGCACCGACGGCATCAAGGCCTCGTACGACAAGTTCGTCGGCAAGGGCAAGCTGGAGGCGCACGACGCCGACGCCGCCCTCGCCCGGATCACCGCGACCACCGACCTGGACGCCGCCGCCGACGCGGACATCGTCGTCGAGGCGGTCTTCGAGAAGCTCGAAGTCAAGCACGAGATCTTCCGCGCCCTCGACAAGATCGTCCGTGGCGACGCCGTCCTCGCCTCCAACACCTCCGCGATCCCGATCACCAAGATCGCGGCCGTGACGGAGCGCCCGGAGCGCGTCGTCGGCACGCACTTCTTCTCGCCGGTCCCGATGATGCAGCTGTGCGAACTCGTCCGCGGCTACAAGACGAGCGACGAAACCCTCGCCACCGCGCGGGAGTTCGCCGAATCCGTCGGCAAGACCTGCATCGTCGTCAACCGGGACGTGGCCGGCTTCGTGACCACCCGGCTCATCTCGGCGCTCGTCGTCGAGGCCGCCAAGCTCTACGAGTCCGGCGTGGCCACCGCCGAGGACATCGACCTCGCCTGCAAACTGGGCTTCGGGCACGCGATGGGTCCGCTCGCCACGGCGGACCTGACCGGCGTCGACATCCTGCTGCACGCCACCGGCAACATCTACACCGAGTCGCAGGACGAGAAGTTCGCCCCGCCGGAGCTGATGCGCCGGATGGTGGATGCCGGTGACATCGGACGCAAGAGCGGGCAGGGCTTCTACAAGCACTGAGAAAGCACTGACAAGCACTGACAAGCACTGACACCTCCGGAACCGCACACGCCCCTGGTGCTTCACACGCCCGGGTGAATTCGGTATCGGTTCGCTTACGGACGGCAACCTCTGAGGGTCGAACAGCGTCAGAAGTTGCATCACCTGGCACACAGCAAGGCAACACATTCGCGGAGCACGGCACGCAGGCACAGGGGAGCGCATATGTACATCAGGGGCGACCACGCCGAGCTGGTCGTCGGGGGCCGCCTCGACGTCCGCAGCGCGGCGGACGCCCGTACGGTCCTGCACTCGGCCGTCGACGACGGAGTCGGCGATCTGGTACTGGACCTGTCCGAGCTGGACTCCTGGGACGCCACCGGACTCGGGGTGATCATGGGGGCGCACCGACGGGCCGGCCGCTGCGGCCGGCGCCTGGTCCTGCGCGACGTACCGCCGCAGATGCAGCGCCTGCTCGTCGCCACCAGGCTGCACCGCATCCTGGCGATCGAGGGCGGCATCGGGGTGGAGTCCCTGCCTCGGGTGTGACCCCCGGCACGGGTGGGGGCCGACGGGCGGAGGCTATCCTTCCGGTTGTACGAGGAAACGTACGACGCGCGCAATCCTCATGAGACTGTGATGTCTCGGACGGCGCGGTACCCCGGGCTGTCGTAGATACTGTGCGAAGGTTTAGGGTTCGGTCGCCCGCCGGCAGAAAACCCTCGAGCGGGCCCGGACCAGAAGCGACAGCGCGGTGTGCAACAGGCCGGGAGGGGCCGGAGCTGGCACACGACGCTTTTGGGGGGCTTGAACCTATGGACCCGAACAACCGGGAACCCGAGGAGTACGGCCACGACGCTGACGGTGACGGTGCTGCGCCGCGCCCGCGTCCGCCCAGGGACTCCCTCACACCCGACTTCGCCTCGCACGCGCCGGCACTGGCCCGCACGGTGCAACTCGTCACGGGCGACTACCTGCTCACCGTCAATCCCGTCGATGGCAGCGAGATAGAGCTCTGCCCGCCCGGAGAACGCCCCGGCCGGCTCGAGAAGCTCAGCACCGCCGAACGCGCCGAGGTGGCCCGCGCCGCCAGACCGCCGGTCCCACCCGGCCTGCCCCGGCCCGAACTGCCGCTCCTGGCCCGCCAGGACGAACGCGAACGCCTGGTACGGCTGCTCGCCCGCGGGCGCTCCGTCCGGCTCACCGGCCCGGCCGGTTCCGGCCGCACCAGCCTCCTCGACGTCGTCGCCGAGGACTGCGCGGACCTCGCACCCGACGGCGTCATCCGCCTCAGCGGCTTCCGCCGCACCGCGAGCGACCTGCTGTACGACCTCTTCTACGCCGTCCACAACGCGCCCCTGCACCGCCCGGACCAGGACGAACTGCTCGGCCATGTCCGGGAGATCGGCGCGGTCGTCGTCCTCGACGACATCGAGTTCGGCGGGGCCGCCCTCGACGACCTGCTGGGCGCCACACCCGAGTGCGCCTTCCTCATCGCGGCCACGCCCGACGTGCCGGCCCCGTCCGCCGATTCCGTCCTCGAAGAGGTCTTCCTCAGCGGCCTGGAACGCGCCGACGGAGTGGCAGTCCTGGAACGCGCGGTCGGCCGGACGCTCACCGAGGAGGAGTCCAACTGGGCAGGCGACCTCTGGTTCGAGTCCGAGGGGCTGCCGCTGCGCTTCGTCCAGGCCGGAGCCCTGCTGCGGCAGCGCGACCGGCTCCGCGCGGGCGCCGATGCCGTCGACGAGTTCGGAGTCTTCGCGGACGCCTTCCCGGCCGACGCACCCGACGTACCCGTCGACCCGGACGAGACCGAGAACGTCCCGCTGCCCTCACTCGGCGAGGCCGCCGCGCCCGCCCCGCTGCTCGCCGCCCGGCTCAGCGAATCGGCGCGCGCCACCCTGCGGTTCGCCGTCGCCCTCGGCGGAGAGGTGCCCCACCAGGCGCATCTGCCCGCCCTCGTCGGCGACACCCACGCGGACGCCGCGCTCGGCGAACTGGCCGACTGCGGACTGGTCTCCCCGGTCGGCTCCCGCTACCGGCTCGGCGCCGGCGTCCAGGCCCAGCTGGAGTCCGCCGGATACGGCGACGAGGCCGAGGCCCGCGCCCTCACCGCCGCCCAGCACTACACCTGGTGGGCCGGACACCCCTCGGTCACTCCGGAGCGGGTGTGCGCCGAGGCGGACGCCCTGCTCGCCGCCCTCACCGCCCTCCTCCCGACGACGACTCCGCCCGCCGAGGACGAGGAGAGCCCCGGGGTGCGGCTGGCCCGCACGGCGGCACCGGCGTTCGCCGCGGGCGGTCACTGGAGCGCCTGGGAACGGGCGCTGCGCTCCGGCGCGGAGGCCTCCCGGCTCGCCGGAGAGGTCGCCGAACAGGCCTACTTCCACCACGAACTCGGCATCCTCGCACTGTGCGGCGGACAGCTCGGCCGGGCCCGTTCCGAACTGGAGGCCTCCATCGGCCTGCGCGGCGCCCTCGCCGACAAGCGCGGCACCGTCGCCGGCCGCCGCGCCCTCGCCCTAGTCGCCGACCGCTCCGGCGACACCCCCGGCCTGGCCCTGCTGCCCGACCTCGGCGCCAGAGCGGGGGAGGAGGTGCCCGACGCGCGGTCCGAGGAGTCCCAGTCGCCCCCGGGCGGCGTCCCGGCTGCGTTCCCCGCGGTCCCCGCGCTCCAACCGCCCTCGGACAGCGGCACGCTGGTCACCTACCGCTCGCCGTCCGCCGCGTCCGCCTCCTCCCGGCCCACCGGGCCGACTTCGTCGACGCACAAGGCGCGCGGCGGCCTCAGGGGCCTGGCCCGGCGCAATCTCGTGGCGGCGGGCGCGGGCGCGCTGCTGGCGGCCGTACTGGGCACGGTGGTGACGCTCGGCGCCACTTCCGACAACGACGCCAAACCCCCGTCCAACCAGGTGGGCCCCAACCCGTCCGCCAGCCAAGGCGTGGACGACGGCAGCCTGAGCGCCGACGAACCGAAGAACGACGACGGCAAGAACAATCCCAGCACGGTGACCAGCCGGCCGACCGACCCGGGCCCCGACGGCACGCTCGGTACGTCCGACGACCCGACGCCGACGGACCAGGCGAGGCCGTCCGACGAGCCGAGCGGGACGAAACGGCCGAGCAGCGGCCCGTCGCACGGCCCGTCCAAGCCGCCCGCGTCTTCGAAGCCGCCGTCCTCGTCCAAGCCGCCCACGTCCACGTCGAAGCCGCCGACGGATCCCCCGACCAATCCCACCGACCCGCCGACCGACACCCCCACGGATACTCCGACCGACTCGCCCACGAACCCGACGCCGACCTCCCCGGAGACCTCCAACTCGGCCAGCGGCCCGGCGTCCTCCAGCGCCCCCGTGCAGACCAGCAGCTCGGCGAGCGCCCCGCAGAGCAGCGAGGCGGGCTCACCGAGCGGTTCGGCGCCGGTGATCTGACGTACCGTCCCGTCACGGCACAGCGCACAAGGGCCCGGTCCGAGTGAACGGACCGGGCCCTTCTCGTCGTAGCGGACTGACGTTTTGGTGCGGTGACGGTATGGCGGGTGACCGTCAGAACAACCGCAGCTTGTCGTCCTCGATGCCGCGCAGAGCGTTGTAGTCGAGGACCGTGCAGCCGATGCCGCGGTCGGTGGCGAGGACGCGGGCCTGGGGCTTGATCTCCTGGGCCGCGAAGATGCCGCGGACCGGGGCCAGATGGGGATCGCGGTTCAACAGGTCCAGGTAGCGCGTGAGTTGCTCCACGCCGTCGATCTCGCCGCGCCGCTTGATCTCCACCGCGACGGTCTGCCCGTCCGCGTCCCGGCACAGGATGTCGACCGGTCCGATGGCCGTCATGTACTCGCGGCGGATGAGCGTGTAGCCCTCGCCGAGGGTCTCGATGCGGTCGGCCAGGAGTTCCTGGAGGTGTGCTTCCACGCCGTCCTTGATCAGGCCGGGGTCCACACCGAGTTCGTGCGAGGAGTCGTGGAGCACTTCCTCCATCGTGATGATGAGCTTCTCGCCCGCCTTGTTGATGACGGTCCAGACGCCTTCATCGTCGCCGGAACCCTCCTTCAGCGTGCAGGGCGGCGACATCCAGTTCAGGGGCTTGTAGGCCCGGTCGTCCGCGTGGATCGAGACGCTGCCGTCCGCTTTCACCAGGATCAGACGGGGGGCCGAGGGCAGGTGGGCGGTGAGCCGGCCCGCGTAGTCGACGGAGCATCGGGCAATGACGAGACGCATGGTCGGCAACGCTACTCGACGGGCGCGGGTACACGCGATCCGGCCCGTTATAGACCTGTTCGGTTGTGGCCGATTGTGTGCCCAATGAGGCCTGGCTATGTACGCATTCTCCTGGTGCCGTCACCGCCGGGTGCTTACCGTAGTAAACGGGAGGTCGCGAGTCGTGTACGCAGCGTGTTTGAGTCCCGAACTCCCTTTATCTGTCCGGCAACCCCTGTGACCCGGGGGTGCGAGAGGAGAACCCATGTCGCTCGACGTCTCACCGGCCCTACTGGAACAGGCCGAGCGAGGCGAGGTCGACGAAGCCGCCTTCGTCGACTGCGTCCGGACCTCCCTGCCCTACGCATGGGAGATGATCAGCTCCCTGGTGGCCCAGCTGAAGGTCGACGGCGGACCGTTCGCCGACAACCAGACGCCTCCGCCGGACGAGCAGGCACGCGGTCAGCTGCTGCGTGCGCTTGCGAGTGACGCGATACGCGGCGCGCTGCAACGGCACTTCGGGGTCCGACTGGCCTTCCAGAACTGCCATCGGGTGGCCGTCTTCCCGTTGGACTCCTCCGTCGACGAGACGCTGGCACGCTTCACCTCGGTGCGCAACCAGCTGTTGAACCAGTCCCCGGAGCTCAGGGACTGCTGACGCAGTCAGCCGTCGGCTTGCCGCTCCGTACGCGGGAGGTGCATTCGTACCGGAGCGGCAAGCTCCCTGCCGCACAGGCGAGTCGGCGGAGGGGCCGACCGAACGAGACGGTGCGGCCGCACGAGCCGGTCACACCGCACGAGCCGGTTCAGCCGGAAAAGCCGGTTCAGCCGCACGAGCCGGTTCAGCCGCACGAGCCGGTTCAAGCGAGCTGCGGGATGACTTCGCCGCCGAGCCGCCGTACGTTCTCCTCCGTCGCCGCCAGATCTCCCGAGCCCTCGACGAGCAGGGCGAACCGGGAGACGCCGGTCCGCTCGCTGGTCGCCGCGAGCCGGTCGGCACACAGCCGCGTGGTGCCCACCGGGTGAAGCCCGCAGAGCAGTTCGGTGTACGCCAGTGGGTCCCGCATCCCGCGCTCGCGGCCGTCGACCGTGACATGGGCGCCGAGCCCCTGCTTCAGCCAGCCCGGCATCGCCTTCGTCAGCGTCTCCACCGCGTCCTGGCGCCGGTCCGCGATCTGGCAGACGCCCGCCGAGACATGGGCCGCGCCGAGGACCTGCTCCGGCGGATGCCCGCAGGCGCGCGCGTGCCGGCGCCACAGGGCGACCATCTCGGCCTTCTCCTCGTCCCCCACATGCATGCCGAGCAGCATCGGCAGTCCGCGCTCGGCGGCCAGCCGTACGCTCGCCGGCGAGGTGCACGCGACGATCACCTCGGGCCCCGCGGTGTCGGTCAGCGCCTCCGACGGGCGGGGGACGACGGGCACCTCGCGGAAGGTGAACCGCTCGCCCGAGGCCGCGACCGCCGGTTCCCGCAGCCAGCGCACCAGCAGATCGAGTGATTCCGGGAACCCCGACTCGTAGGCCTCCAGTCCCGCGCCGAACACCTCCAGGTCGACCCACGGACCGCCGCGCCCCACGCCCAGCGAGAAGCGGCCGCCGCTCGTCAGGTGCAGCAGTGCGGCCTGTTCGCCGAGGGACACGGGGTGCGCGGTGGGCAGAACACTGACGGCCGTGCCGACCCTCAGACGGCGGGTGCGGCCCAGCAGGAACGCGGCCAGAGTGACCGCCGACGGGCAGGTGCCGTACGGCACGAAGTGGTGCTCGGCCAGCCATACCGCGTCCAGCCCGGCCTCCTCGGCCACCTCGGCCGAGCGGACCGCGCGATGCAGCGCCTCCCCCTGGCCCTGCCCCGGGAACTGGGCCGCCAACACGAAACTACCTACGTGCATTGCTCTTCCTGCTTCCTTGGCTCCGACACGGAGCTCCCCCACCCGGCATAACCGTCTGACACGTGCCGAGGACACGGCCTGGTGAAGAGATTTGCGGATTGTCTGCAGAATGGGTCCCCGGCACAGGGGACTTGTGCGGGTTGGTTCCCCACGCCTACCCCGGTCGGTGACGCGTAGGCTGGACGCGAGCCCTGCATCCTGTATAGCCCCGTGAGGTGTCCTGTGTCCCCGCGTCGCAACCGACCCAAGGGATCCGGCTCGTCCGGCCCCAGCGCCGAGGACGACCGGTCCGGCCGTTACGGCGGCTGGCAGAACGCGGAGGACTGGCGGGGCGAGCAGTGGAGCGTACGGCACGTGGCCGGGGCGAGCGCGCAGGGCAAGACGTACCGCTGCCCGGGCTGCGAGCAGCTCATCCCGGACGGTGTCCCGCATGTGGTGGCCTGGCCGGAGCACTCGGGCGTCGACGAGCGCCGGCACTGGCACAAGGCGTGCTGGAACGCGAAGGACCGCCGCACCACGCGGGTGCAGCGGTCCCGTAACGCGCCGAGATTCTAGGAACCCCGGGTTCTCCCAAGAGCTACACGTCCCGCTTCTCCAGCAGCGCGTAGGCGCCGGCGAACGCGGCGGCCGTCACTCCGACGGCGATCCACAGCGGGTCCCAGCCGGACGGGCCGGAGTCGGTGAGGGAGTTGGAGTAGAAGACGCTGAGCTGGTTCGGGATGGAGTACTCGAACAGGGCCTGGCGCAGGCCTTCCAGCGACTGCGAGAACATGAACAGCGCGATGACCAGCGGGGCCAGCACCAGACCGATCATGATGGTGATCGCGCCCGCCGAGTGCCGGATGATCGAGCCGATGACCAGCGAGAGCAGCCCGAGCAGCGCGATGTACAGCGAGATGCCGACCGTACCCTTCAGCCACTCCCCACCGGTCGGCTCCCTGGCGCCGTCCAGCAGGGCGACGTCCGCGAGGGCGACCACGACGGCCGAGGCCAGCGTGACCACGAAGGCGACCACGAAGAACACGATCGCCTTCGCCGCGAAGACCCGGCCGCGGGAGGGGCAGGCGACCATCGTGGTGCGGATCATGCCGGTGCCGTACTCGGAGGCCGTGGTCAGCACGCCGAGCGTGATGATGCACATGCTGCCGAGCAGCAGCCCGAAGACCCCGAACGACAGTGGGTTCTCGCCCTCCAGCGCGCCCTCGCCGGAGTTGGCGGCGACCAGCGCGCCGGCCCCCAGTCCGATGCCGACGACGAGCAGGACGAAGACTCCGAGCGTCCACATCGTGGAGCGCACCGACTTGATCTTCGTCCACTCGGAGGCGATCGCGTGCCCGAGGTGCGTGCGCACCACCGGGATCGGCGACGTGTAGCCGGGATACGACGGTTCGGGCGCCTCCTGCCAGGTGGGGGCGGCCTGCGGCATCGGGGGCTGCGGGGTGCTCATCGGGCGTCCTCGGGCTTGGTCAGGTCGGAGGAAGGGGCGGAGGCGGGTGCGGAGGGCTGCGGGGCCGCGGGCGTCGGCTGCGCGTACGGGTTGGGTGACCCGCCCGCGACGGGGGCGGCACCGGGCACGGGTGCCGGAGCGCCGTACGGACCGGCGGCCGGCTGCCCGGGCGCACCGGCGAACTGCTGTCCGCCCGCGAACGGCTGTCCCCCCTGCTGGGGCGGCGGCGGTGCGTACCAGCCCGGCTGGCCCTGCCCCGGCACCGGCATCGGCGGCTGTGCGCCCGGCGGCAGCGGCTGCATGAGCCCCGCCTTCTGGTCGATGGTCGAGCGGTAGTCGACAGCGCCTTGCGTCATCCGCATGTACGCCTCCTCGAGCGAGGCCTGATGCGGCGACAGCTCCCACAGACGTACGTCGGAGTCGTGCGCGATGTCGCTGATGCGGGGGAGGGGCAGTCCCGTCACGCGGAGCGCACCGTCCTGTTCCGGCAGCACGTGGCCGCCCGCCTCGGTGAGCGCGGACGACAGCTTCTCGCGCAGCTGCGGCTCGGTGTCGGGCGTCCGTACGCGCGCGAAGTCCGCCGAGTTCGCCGAGATGAAGTCCTTGATGCTCATGTCGGCGAGCAGCTGCCCGCGCCCGATGACGATCAGGTGGTCCGCGGTCACCGCCATCTCGCTCATCAGGTGGGAGGAGACGAAGACGGTCCGGCCCTCCGCGGCGAGCGCCTTCATCAGGTTGCGCACCCAGAGGATCCCCTCGGGGTCGAGGCCGTTGACCGGCTCGTCGAACAGCAGCACCTGCGGGTCGCCGAGCAGCGCGGCGGCGATGCCGAGCCGCTGCCCCATGCCGAGCGAGAAGCCCTTGGACCGCTTCCTCGCCACGTCCTGCAGGCCGACCACGCCCAGCACCTCGTCGACCCGGCGGGCCGGGATGCCGGAGAGCTGGGCCAGGCACAGCAGGTGGTTGCGGGCGGCCCGGCCGCCGTGCACGGCCTTCGCGTCCAGCAGGGCGCCGACCTGGCGGGGCGCGTTGGGCAGCCTGCGGTACGGGTAGCCGCCGATCGTCACCTGCCCCGAGGTGGGGTTGTCCAGGCCCAGGATCATCCGCATCGTCGTCGACTTGCCGGAGCCGTTGGGCCCCAGGAAGCCGGTGACGGTACCGGGCCGCACCTGGAAGGAAAGGTTGTACACAGCGGTCTTGTCGCCGTAGCGCTTGGTCAGGCCGACTGCCTCGATCATGCTCCGCACCCATCGCAAGGTTCAGGACAGCGGGGCACACGCCCCCGTAAGGGTTAGGAGCTTATCGGGGCGCTGACGGTTCCGCTCAAATGAAAGCAAAGCACGGAGTCGGAGCCCGAGACCGGAATCCGGAGTCCGAAGCCGGAGCCGGAAGCCGGAGCCGGAAGCCCGAGCCGGAAGCCCGAGCCGGAAGCCCGGAGCTCCGGCCCGCAGCGTCAGGCGTCTCTCTTCTTGAGCAGGACGTATCCTCCGACGAGCGCGGCCAGCACCCACAGCGCCATGATCCCGAGGCCGCCCCAGGGGCCGTAGGGAGTGTCGTCGTCGATCGGGGTGACCACCTGCATGATCTTGCTGCCGGCCTGGTCGGGCAGGAAGCGGCCGATCTTCTTCGTCGCCGAGACGTTCCCCAGGATGTTGGAGATCAGGAAGAAGAACGGCATCAGGATGCCCAGTGACAGCATCGGCGAGCGCAGCATCGCGGCGACGCCCATCGAGAACATCGCGATGAGGGTCATGTAGATCCCGCCGCCGATCACCGCCCGCAGCACGCCGGTGTCGCCGATCGACGCCTTGTGCTCGCCGAGCATCGCCTGCCCGAGGAAGAAGGTGACGAAGCTGGTGAAGAGGCCCACCGCGAGGGCGAGACCGGTGGCCACCGCGATCTTGCTGGCCAGGAAGGTCGCGCGCTGCGGTACGGCGGCCAGCGAGGTGCGGATCATGCCGGTGCTGTACTCGTTCGACACGACGAGCACCCCGAACACGATCATCGCGAGCTGACCGAGGCTCATGCCCGCGAAGCTGATGAACGTCGGGTCGAAGGAGAGCCGGTCGTTGCGGCTCATGCGGTCGAAGTCGTTCTTCGACAGTGCCGAGATCAGCATGCCGAGCGCGATGGTGACGACCACGGCCAGCGAGAGCGTCCACACCGTGGACGCCACCGACCGGATCTTGGTCCATTCGGACCGGACGACCTGGATCGCCGCCATGCTCAGTTCCCCTTCCAGCCGTCGCCCCACGCCTGCTGCGGTACCGGGGGCGCGTCGGAGTGTGCGTGGTACTCGACCGACTCCGCGGTCAGCCGCATGAACGCCTCCTCCAGGGAGGCCTGCTGCGGGCTCAGCTCGTGCAGCACGATGTGATGCTGCGCGGCCAGCTCGCCGATGTACTCCGACTTGCTGCCGTCGACCTCCAGCGAACCGTTGCCGCTCTCCACGACGGTGACCCCCACCTCGTGCAGGACGTCGAGCAGCCGCTCGCGCTGCGGGGTGCGGATGCGCACGTACGACCGCGAGTTCTGCGCGATGAAGTCGGCCATGGAGGTGTCCGCGAGCAGCCTTCCCTGCCCGATGACGACGAGGTGGTCGGCGGTCAGCGCCATCTCGCTCATCAGGTGCGAGGACACGAAGACCGTACGGCCCTGCGCGGCCAGCGACTTCATCAGGTTGCGGATCCAGTGGATGCCCTCGGGGTCGAGCCCGTTGACCGGCTCGTCGAACATCAGGATCCGCGGGTCGCCCAGCAGCGCGCCGGCGATGCCGAGCCGCTGCCCCATGCCGAGCGAGAAGCCCTTGGCCTTCTTCTTCGCGACCGCTGTCAGGCCCACGGTGTCCAGCACCTCGTGCACCCGTTTGTCCGGGATGCCGTTGCTCTGTGCGAGGCACAGCAGGTGGTGGTAGGCGCTGCGCCCGCCGTGCATGGCCTTGGCGTCCAGCAGGGCGCCGATGTACGTCAGCGGGTCCTTGAGCTGGTCGTAGTGCTTGCCGTCGATGCGTACGTCCCCGGCGGTGGGACGGTCGAGGCCGAGCATCATGCGCATGGTCGTCGACTTCCCGGCACCGTTCGGTCCGAGGAAGCCCGTCACGATGCCCGGTCTGACGGCGAAGGTCAGGTTGTTGACCGCCACTTTCTCGCCGTACCGCTTGGTCAGCCCCTCGAGCTCGATCATGCCGACCACGCTAGGACGCGTGCCGGACGGATGCCACCCGGACGGGCAAACGGAGACCGACGAAGACGTCAACAACCGCACCGGCATGCCGAAGGCCCACGCCCCAGGAAGGGGGACGCGGGCCCTCGGTCATCACTGCTCAGGACTTCTCACACACGTACCGGACTGCTTACCGGGACTGCTGAGCCGGCACACCACGGGAGATCGGCTCGTCCTCGGCCGGCGAACCGGCCGCGGCCACCGCGGCGCCGGTGAGCGTGGCGAGCATCTCGCGCACGTTCGTCAGCTGGGCGTTGATGGAGTCGCGGCGGTTGGTGAGAGCCGCCAGCTCCCGCTCGGACTCCGAACGGATGCGGTCCGCCTTGGCGTTCGCGTCGGCCACGATGTCCTCGGCCTGGCGCTGCGCCGTCTCCACGGTCTGGCGGGCGCGACGCTCGGCGTCCGTGCGCAGCTTCTCCGCCTCCAGACGCAGCTGCTCCGCGCGGTGCTCGATCTCCGCGAGACGCTTCTCCGCCTTCTGCTGACGGGACGCCAGGTCGCGCTCGGACTGCTCGCGGCGCTTGGCCAGGTTCGTCTCGAAGTCGGCGGCGGCCTGCGCGGCCTTGGCGCGGGTCTCCTCGAAGAGGGCGTCGGCCTCCTCGCGCTTCTGCTGCGCGTCCTTCTGGGCCTCCGAGCGCAGCTGCGAGGCGTCACTCTTGGCCTTCTCGATGACCCGGACGCCCTCGTCCTCGGCCTTAGCCTTGCGCTCCGCGGCGAACGATTCCGCGTCGTTGCGTACCTGCTGGGCCGCCGACTCGGCCAGTTCGCGGTGCTGCTCGGCAGCGCGCCGTGCCTCCTCGCGCAGATCCTTGGCCTCTTCCTCGGCGAGGCGGAGGATCTTCTCGACCCGCGCGCCGAGGCCGGCGTACGACGGCTCGGCGTCGGTCACCTGAGCCTGGGCGTTCTGCGTCTCGAGGTGGAGCTCCTCGATGCGCTTTTCCAGAGCTGTGATACGGGCGAGAGCGCTGTCACGATCGGAGGCGAGCTTGGAGATCCGTTCGTCCACCTGAGCGCGGTCGTACCCACGCCGCACAAGCTCGAAGCCGTAGGGGGAAGTGTCGCTCATGGGGTTCCTGTCGAATGAGACCGGTGAGGTGATAGGGGGAATCCTAGGGGCGAAAGCGGTGTGTCATCGAGCGGATGCACGTTTGATACGGAGATTGAGACCCCTTTTGGGTGGCTGACCGTCGGACGACTTGCCAAAGAGTTGGTCAAAGGCCTCAGAAGGCACCGGATCCGGTCTCGGTTCTAGTCGCCGAAGGGCCCTCGGCGCTACCCGTCCGGCGTCTTGCCACCCGAACGGGGGGCGCCGACCGCGGCACCCGCCTTGACGCCGTCCTTGCCCGCTCCCGGTGTCTCGAAGGACTCCAGCGCCTCCAGGACGTCCTGGACACGGGAGATCTCGGCGTTGATGTCCTCGCGCCGGCGCACCAGGATCTCCAGCTCGCGCTTGCCCTCCTCGACCGTGCGCTTCGCCTCGCGGATCGCCTCGGCCTTGAGCTCCTCGGCCTCCCGGATCAGCGTGGCCTTCTTCTGCTCGGCCTCCTTGAGGAGCCCCTCCGCCTTCTTGACGGCGGCGATCCGCACCTTGCCGGCCTCGGAGTTCGCCTCCGACACCAGCTCCTTGGCCTTCGCCTGGGCCTTCTGCAACTGCTCCTCGGAGGCCTTGATCAGCGCGTCGCAGCGGTCGCCGGTCGACTTCATCGTCTCGGCGGCCTCGCGGCGGGCCCGCTCGTGCAGCTCCTCGATCTCGCCCGTGATGCGCTCGCGCAGCTCCTCCGCCCGCTCCCTGATCGCGGTGGCGTCCCGGCGCGCGCCGACGAGCAGCTCGTCCGCGTCGGTACGGGCCTTCTCCACCCGCGCGTTGCCCTCGACCGTCGCCTCGGACACCAGCCGGTCGGCCTCGGTGCGGGCCGCGCCCACCATGGTGTCGGCCTGCGCCTCCGCGTCCGCGGTGGTCTTCTGCGCCTGCTGCTGCGCCTCGGTGAGCAGCTTGTCGGCCTCGGCGGTGGTCTCCGAGATGAGCGTGTCGACCTGCTCGGCCGCCTCGGAGCGCCGCTTGTTGGCCGCCTTGCGGGCCTCGTCGAGAGTGCGCTCGGCCTCCTCGCGCGCGGAGTTGACGAGCCGTTCGGCCTCCTGGGCCGCCTCCGTCCGGACCTGCTCGGACTCGCCGCGGATGCGCTCGGCGTGCCGCTGGGCCGCCCCGACCGTCTCGGCGGCCTCGGCCCGCAGCCGCTCCGCCTCACCGGTGGCCTCGCCGACCAGCTGCTCGGCCTGGGCGCGTGCCTCGGACCTGACCCGCTCGGCCTCCGCGACCGTCTCGGAGCGCAGCCGCTCCGCCTCGGCGACGGTGTCCTGGCGCAGCCGGTCGGTGTCCTGGAGGGTCTCGGTGGTGAGCCGCTCGGCCTCGTTGCGCGCCTCGGTGATGAGGGTGTCGGCCTGCGTCGCCGCGTCCGAGCGGATGCGGTTGGCGTCCTCGCGGGCGTCCGCCCGGGTGCGCGCGGCGGCCTGGTCGGCCTCGGCGATGGTGTCCGACGCCTGCGTCCGTACCCGCTGGGCGTGCTCGGCCGCGTCGGAGCGCAGCCGCTCCGACTCCGCGATCGCCTCCGACACCGTGCGCTCCGCGAGCGCCTTGGCGGCCTCGGTCTCCTCGCTCGCCTCCCGCCGTACGCGGGAGGCGTCCTCACTGGCCCGCTCGCGCTCGGCGTAGGCGTCGGCGCGGACCCGGTCCGCCTCCTCCTGGGCCTCCCGGCGCATCCGGTCCGCCACGTGCTCGGCGGCGCTGCGCAGCCCGGCGATCTCCTCCTGGGCCTGCTCGTGCAGCCCGGCGACCGAGTCCCGTACCTGCTGGGCGTGCTGTTCGGCGGCCGACACCATCTCGGTGGCCCGCCGGTCCGCCTCCTCGACCAGGCGTACCGCCTCGGCCTGCGCGTCCTCCACGCGCCTGCGCGCCGACGCCAGCAGTTCCTCGCTCTGCTCGCGGGCCCGCTCACGCTCCTGGTCGGCCTCCTGGCGGGCCGCGCCAAGGTACTCCTCGGCCTCGCGGCGGCGCCGGTTGGCCTCCTCCTGGGCGGCGGCCAGCGTCTCCGTGGCCTCCGTCGCCAGCCGCTCGGCGGCGGCCTGCGCCTCGGCCCGTACCCGGTCGGCGCTGTCCTGCGCCTCCGACTTCAGCCGCTCGGCCTCGGCCGCCGCCTCCGACCGCAGGCGTACGGCGATGGCCTCGCCCTCCGCGCGGGACGCGGACGCGTCCGAGGCGGCCTCGTCGCGCAGCCGCTCCGCCTCGGTCTCGGCCTGCTGCTGGAGCGTACGGATCCGCTCGGCGGCCTCGGTGCGCAGCCGGTCGCTCTCCTCGGCGGCCTCGCGGCGGATCCGGGTGGCCTCCTCGCGGGCCTCGCTGAGCGCCTGCTCGGCGGCGGCGAGCCGTTCCTCGGCCTGCGTGTGCAGCCGGGTCAGTTCCTCGGCGGCCTCCGCGCGGCGGGCCTCCATGGCCCGCTCGGTCTCCTCGCGCAGCTCGACCGCGGACCGCTCGGCGGCGGCGGTGATCTCCTCGGACAGTTCGACGGCCTCGGCGCGCTGCCGCTCGGCCTCGTTGCGGGTGCGCTCCAGGGTCTCCTCGGCCTGCCGGCGCAGCGTCGTCGCCCGCTCGATGGCCTCGGTGCGGACCTTCTCGCTGTCCGTGGTGGCCTTCTGGCGCAGCTCGTCCGCGCCCTGCCTGGCCTTCGACAGCAGTTCCTCGGCGGTCTTGGCCGCCTCCTCGATCTGCTGGACGGCCTCCCTGCGGGCCTCCGCGCGGAGCTTCTCGCCCTCGGCGACCGCGTCGGAGCGCAGCTGCTCGGCCTCGCCGCGCAGCCGGCGGGCCTCCTCCTGCAGCTCGACCGTCTTGGCGCGGTACTCCTTGGTGTCGTCCTTCGCGGCGCCCTTGAGCTGCTCGGCGATGTCGTGCGCCTCGGCGCGCAGCCGGTCCGCCTCGGTCTCCGCCTCCCGGCGGATCCGCTCGGCCTCCTCGGAGGCCGCCTTGGTGGTGTTACGGGCGTCCTCCTGGGCCTTGTTGAGGACGTCCTCCGCGGTCTTGGCCGCCTTGGACAGCTGGGTCGCGCTCTCCTCGGCGGTGAGCGTGCGGGCCTTCTCGGCGGCCTCGGCCAGCAGCTTCTCGGCCTCGGCACGGGCGTCCGCGACGAGCTGCTCGGCGTCCGCCTTGGTGGCCTCGGCCTCCTTGGTGGCCTCGGTGACCAGCCGGGCGACCTGCTCCTTCGCCGTACGGGTGCGCTGCTCGTTGGCGGACTCCGCGCCGGCGAGCGCCTTCTCCGCGGCCGTCTTGGCCTCGGCGACCAGCTTCTCCGCCTCGGCGCGCGCCTCCCGCAGGGCCGTGTCGGCCTCCTGGATGCGCTGCTCGGCGGTGCGGCTCAGCTCCAGCGCCTCACGGCGGGCCGCCTCCGACTCGGTGGTGGTGGAGGTACGCAGCTGTTCGGCGTGCTCGGTGGCCTCCTGGGCCTGCGTGGAGGCGGCGTTCAGCAGCCGTTCGGCGTCCGTGCGGGCGCGGCGCAGCAGCTGCTCGGCCTCGGCACGGGCCGACTCCGCCTCGCTCTGCAGCCGCTGGCGGGCCTCGGCGGTCACCCGCTCGGCCTCCGCCCGGGCCGCCGCCATGGCCTGTTCGGCCTCGGCGCGGGACTCGTCGAGGAGCCGGCGGGCCTGCTGCTCCGTCCGGGCGCGCAGCTGCTCCGCCCAGGCCACGTTCTCGTTGACGTGCGACTCGACGGTCTGCCGGCGCTCCGCCAGCTCCTGGTCCAGCTGCTGGCGGCGGGTGACCGCCTCCTGGTGCAGCTCCGCCTGGAGACGGGCGGCCTGCTCGGCGTGCTCCTGGAGGATGCGCTGGGTCTGCGCCCGGGCCTGGCTCAGCTCGCGCTCGGCCTCCTGGCGCAGCTGGTCGGCCTGCATCTGGGCGTTGCGCAGCAGCTGCTCGGCCTGGTAGCCGAGGTCGCCGCCGTCGAAGCTGGGCCGGGACATGATGGTGCGCCGCGCCTCGTGCAACTTGGCGCGCAGCACCTCGACCTGGTAGCCGAGGTCCTCGGCGTGCTGGATCGCCTTTTCCCGCTCGGTCTTCAGCCGCTTCATCTCGGCTTCGAAACGAGTGAGGTGATCGACGTCAGCCGCCGGTTCCCGCTCCTGGCTCTCGTAGCCCCGCACTGCGCGGTCCCATCCGTCCCCTGGTCGCAAGTCTCTCCGTACGAGCCCTGTCCGTCCGCCGGACGGGGCTCCCGGGGAATGGTGTCAGATCAACGGCGGAGCATGGGCTGCTGCCCCGACGCTCGTCCCCCGAAACCCGGACCCCGGCCAGGTCCCGCCGTCACGACAGGACCCTGGTCGCCCTGGTTGGGAGCGGCGACCGCCCCCAACCCTACCGGCCCATATGTACGAGGGTCAGTGCTCAGGTGACTCAACAGGCGCGGATGTGACCAGTTCTGTCAGTACGCCGTGGCAATCCTTTGGATGCAGGAACGTGATCCGTGACCCCATGGAGCCGCGTCGCGGCTCTTCGTACAGAACCCGTACGCCCTTCTCCTTGATGTCGGCGGCCTCGGCGTCCACGTCCGCCGTACCGAAGGCGATGTGGTGGACGCCCTCCCCGTTCTTCGCGAGCCACTTCGCGACGGTGGAGTCCTCCCGCGTCGGCTCCAGGAGCTGCAGGTAGGAAGCCCCGCCGTCGGACGTATCGTTGATCTTGAGCATGGCCTCGCGCACGCCCTGCTCCTCGTTGACCTCGGAGTGGAACACCTCGAAGCCGTACGTGGCCCGGTAGAACTCGACGGTCGCGTCGAGGTCGTGGCAGGCGATCCCGATGTGGTCGATTCGCGTCAGCATGGTGCTAGTGCAACTCTCCCCGGGTGGTTACGCAACGTGCGCGCGATCACACCGGCAGCCGGATGACGGCGTCACTACCGCTCAGTACATTCGAAGTAAACCCTCGTTCACTCCTCGGCCTGTGCAGGCCGGTAAGGGGATCGCACCTCATGACTGGATCGAACAGCACGACCTCGGTGATCGTCGCGGGCGCCCGCACGCCCATGGGACGGTTGCTGGGCTCGCTCAAGTCCTTCTCCGGAGCCGACCTGGGCGGCTTCGCGATCAAGGCCGCCCTCGACCGTGCGGGGATCGGTGGCGACCAGGTGCAGTACGTGATCATGGGCCAGGTGCTCCAGGCCGGGGCGGGGCAGATCCCGGCACGCCAGGCCGCGGTCAAGGCCGGCATCCCGATGAGCGTCCCGGCGCTCACCGTCAACAAGGTGTGCCTGTCCGGCCTCGACGCCATCGCGCTGGCCGACCAGTTGATCCGCGCGGGTGAATTCGACGTGATCGTCGCGGGCGGCCAGGAGTCCATGACCAACGCCCCGCACCTGCTCCCGAAGTCCCGTGAGGGCTTCAAGTACGGCGCGATCGAGATGCTCGACGCCATGGCGTACGACGGCCTCACCGACGCCTTCGAGAACATCGCCATGGGCGAGTCCACGGAGAAGCACAACACCCGCCTCGGCATCCAGCGCCCCGAGCAGGACGAGTTCGCCGCCCTGTCCCACCAGCGTGCCGCCGCCGCCCAGAAGAACGGCCTGTTCGACGCCGAGATCACCCCGGTGGAGATCCCGCAGCGCAAGGGCGACCCGGTCGTCTTCGGCAAGGACGAGGGCATCCGCGCCGAGACCACGGCCGAGTCCCTGGGCAAGCTGCGCCCGGCGTTCACCAAGGACGGCACGATCACGGCGGGCTCGGCCTCGCAGATCTCCGACGGTGCCGCCGCGGTCGTCGTGATGAGCAAGGCGAAGGCGCAGGAGCTCGGCCTGGAGTGGATCGCGGAGATCGGCGCCCACGGCAATGTGGCGGGCCCGGACAACTCTCTGCAGTCCCAGCCGTCGAACGCCATCGCGCACGCCCTGAAGAAGGAGGGCCTGGAGGTCTCCGACCTCGACCTGATCGAGATCAACGAGGCCTTCGCGGCGGTCGCGGTGCAGTCAATGAAGGACCTCGGGGTGTCCACCGAACGGGTGAATGTCAACGGTGGTGCCATCGCTCTCGGCCACCCGATCGGCATGTCCGGCGCCCGTCTCGTCCTGCACCTGGCGCTGGAGCTCCAGCGACGCGGCGGCGGCGTGGGCGCGGCGGCGCTGTGCGGTGGCGGCGGTCAGGGTGACGCGCTGATCGTGCGGGTACCGAAGGCCTGAGACCTTCTCGTGCCCCTGGTGCCTCTCGTGTTCGTCTCACTGATCTGAACGGAGCTGTGATGCAGGACGTCTCCTCACTGGTCGCCCAGGCCAGGGAAGGCCGGCCCCGGGCCGTGGCACGGCTGATCTCCCTGGTGGAGGGGGCGTCCCCACAGCTCAGGGAGGTCATGGCGACACTGGCCCCACTGACCGGCGGGGCGTACGTGGTGGGGCTGACGGGTTCGCCGGGCGTGGGCAAGTCCACCTCGACCTCCGCCCTGGTGACCGCGTACCGCAAGCAGGGCAAGCGGGTCGGCGTCCTGGCCGTCGACCCGTCCTCCCCGTTCTCCGGCGGCGCGCTCCTGGGCGACCGGGTCCGCATGTCCGAGCACGTGTCCGACCCGGGCGTCTACATCCGCTCCATGGCCACCCGCGGCCACCTGGGCGGCCTGGCCTGGGCCGCGCCGCAGGCGATCCGTGTCCTGGACGCGGCGGGCTGCGACGTGATCCTGGTGGAAACGGTCGGCGTGGGCCAGTCGGAGGTCGAGATCGCCTCGCAGGCGGACACCAGCGTGGTCCTGCTGGCCCCGGGCATGGGCGACGGCATCCAGGCCGCCAAGGCGGGGATCCTGGAGATCGGCGACGTGTACGTCGTCAACAAGGCCGACCGCGACGGCGCCGACGCGACCGCCCGCGAGCTCAACCACATGCTCGGCCTCGGCGAGTCCCGCGGCCCCGGCGACTGGCGCCCGCCCATCGTCAAGACGGTCGCCGCGCGGGGCGAGGGCATCGAGGAGGTCGTCGAGGCGCTGGAGAAGCACCGGGCGTGGATGGAGGAGCGGGGGGTCCTGGCGGAACGCCGCAAGGCCCGCGCTGCCCGCGAGGTGGAGACGATCGCGGTCACGGCCCTGCGCGAGCGGATAGCGGACCTGCACGGCGACCGGCGCCTGAGCGCGCTGGCGGAGCGGATCGTCGCGGGCGAGCTGGACCCGTACCGGGCGGCGGACGAGCTGGTGGCGGGGCTGACGGAGGGGTCCGCCTAGGCGCCGGGTGACCGGGGGCCGGCCAGAGGCGTGGTGGTCGACTCCGGGACCCGCTGGTACGTCGACCGGCATGTTCCTCCTCTTTGCGTAGGGGCCGTCCAGGCCCGCGACGGACAGGCGGCAGTCGGCCGCCGGTCGTCGCGGAGATCCGGTGTCCCCTCGTCGCCCCCGGTTGAGGAACCTCTCGCATGTCCGTGCCCTCTTCGCGGCCCTTCGGTGCCGCGCGGCCCTCCGTAGCCCCCTGAGGTCCCTCAGGGGGCTACGGACGGTCGGGACGGCGTCAGTCGTCGTCCGAGTGGTCCGCGGTGACCTTGCCGGTCTTCAGGTCGACCAGCCAGTCCTGCTCCGCCCCGTTGGACGCGCGGGTCTCCGCCTCCCAGGCCTTGGACTGGCCGTCCTCGTCCAGGTCCACCGACGTCACCTTGCCCTTGGCGGCGGCGGCCTTCGCGGCCTCCGTCGCCGACGTGGACGCGCCCTTCAGGGCGGCCCGCACCTGGGCGGTGTCGTCCTCGTGCTCGGCGTGGGAGGAGAGGACCTTTCCGGTGCCGGGGTCGATCCGGACGCTGTGCCAGGCGTTGTTCTTGGCGAGTACGTCGACCTCCCAGGCCACGGACCCGTCGTCATCGTCGTCGAGGTCGGCGGAGACGGCGGTGCCCGGCGTCTGCCGCAGGGCGGCGGAGATCGCGTCGGCGGCCGTCACCTTGGCGGACGCCGCCTGCCTGGCGTCGTCGTCCTGTCCGTCGTCGTCCCCGTCGTTCAGTCCGTCGTCGTCCTGCCGTACGCCACTGTCCCGCGCGTCGTCGTCCGCCGTCCGCACGTTCGACGCCCGCGTGGCCGCGGCCCCGTCGTCGCCGGAGACCGCCAGGGCCGTGGCCGTACCGCTTCCGACCAGGGCCGCGGCGGCGACGGTGGCGATGACGATGTTGCGCTTCATGAGGGATTCCTCCCGAGTTGGTCGTCTTGTTGCGTTCCGACGAGAACCAACCTCTCTGACGGGCCCTGAAGCCCGCCTGAAGCCCCCTGAAGTGATCTTCAGCTTCCCTTTGCGAACCTTTAAGGCATGCGCCCGCCCGTCACCCACCACCACCCTGCTCGAGACGCTTCGCGTCGCCCCTTTCGATTCTTGATCGTGGAGGACGAGAAGCGGCTGGCCCTGTCGCTCGCCAAGGGCCTGACCGCCGAGGGGTACGCCGTGGACGTCGTCCATGACGGACGGGAGGGCCTGCACCGGGCCACCGAGGGGACGTACGACCTCGTGATCCTCGACATCATGCTGCCCGGCCTCAACGGCTACCGCGTCTGCGCCGCCCTGCGCGCCGCCGGGCACGAGGTGCCGATCCTGATGCTCACCGCCAAGGACGGCGAGTACGACGAGGCGGAGGGCCTCGACACGGGCGCCGACGACTACCTCACCAAGCCGTTCTCGTACGTCGTCCTCGTCGCCCGGGTCAAAGCCCTGCTGCGTCGCGGCGGGCAAGGCGGCGCCGGGACGTCGCCCGTGCGCGTCCACGGCGATCTCAAGGTCGACACCGCCGCCCACCGGGTGTTCCTCGCCGGGGACGAGGTGACCCTCACCGCGAAGGAGTTCGCCGTACTGGAGCAGCTGGTGCGGCGGCCCGGCGAGGTGGTGTCCAAAGCCGAGATCCTGGAGCACGTCTGGGACTTCGCGTACGAAGGGGATCCCAACATCGTCGAGGTGTACGTCAGCACCCTCAGGCGCAAGCTGCGTGCCGGGCTCATCCGGACGGTCCGCGGCGCCGGCTACCGGCTGGAGGCGCAGCAGCCATGAGACGCCTGCTCGGTTCCGTACGGGCCCGGGCGACCCTGGCCGCCTCCCTCGTCGTCGCGGTGGCGCTGGTCGCCGCCGGGGCGGCCGTGCTGCTGTCCCTGCGCTCCAACCTGATCGGCCATGCCGGTACGGACGCGGAACAGGCCGCGCGGACGGTCGCCTCCGAGCTGGCCCTGGGGAAGAGGGCAGACCGGTTGTCCCCGGACGGCGACGACGGTCCTGTGCAGGTCGTCGACGAGAACGGCACGCTGCTCGCCGTCAGCGAGCACCTGGAGCGGATCGACGGTACGGGCACGTCGGACGTACGGCCGCAGAAGCCGAAAGCTACGGATGCCGGCGACGAGGACGACGACTCCGACGACGACGGTGACGCCCTGGAACCCGGCGAGATCGACGACTCCACCACGTTCCGCAACGGCTCCGCGACCATCGACCAGGACACCGCCGACTACCGCTTCGCCGCCGTCAAGGTGGAGACCGACCAGCAGGGCACGCTCACCGTCTACGCGGGCGCCCCGCTCTCCGCCGAACAGGGCGCCGTGAGCACCGCGCTGACGGTCATGCTGATCGGCTTCCCGCTGCTGCTCGCCGTCGTCGCCACCGTGACCTGGCTGGTCACCCGGCGTGCCCTGCGACCGGTCGAGGGCATCCGGGGCCAGATGGCCGCGATCACCGCCTCCGAGGACCTCGCGCGCCGCGTCCCGGTCCCGGACACGCACGACGAGGTGGCCCGCCTCGCCCGCACCACCAACGAGACGCTGGCCGCGCTGGAGGCCTCCGTGGAGCGCCAGCGCCGGTTCGTCGCCGACGCCTCCCACGAGCTGCGCAGCCCGATCGCCAGCCTCCGCACCCAGCTCGAAGTGGGCGCCGCCCACCCGGAGTTGCTGGACGTGGCGGGAGCGGTCGAGGACACCGTACGGCTGCAGCGCCTCGCCGCCGACCTGCTGCTGCTCGCCCGGCTGGACGCGGGGGAGAAGCCGGCGGCCGCGGCGCGGTTCGACCTCGCCGCGCTGGCGCGGGAGGAGGCCGACAGGCGGCCGGGCGTGAGTGTGGAGGCGGCCGGGGCCGTCGAGGTGGCAGGGTCGCCGGGGCAGCTGGGGCGGTTGCTCACCAACCTGCTCGACAACGCGGGGCGCCATGCCCGGTCGGCCGTTCGGGTGAGGGTGCGGCGGGCGGGGGAGTGGGTCGTGGCGGAGGTCGCCGACGACGGGGACGGGGTGCCCGAGGCGGACCGGGAACGGATATTCGAGCGGTTCGTCCGGCTCGACGACGCCCGCAGCCGGGACGACGGAGGCGCCGGGCTCGGCCTCGCCATCGCCCGGGACGTCGCCGTACGGCACGGCGGCACACTCACGGTGCGTGACGCGCCGGCAGGCGGAGCCCTGTTCGAGCTCCGCCTGCCGATCAGCTAGCGCACGTCGGGGTCACGGGCGTCCCCGCTGCCCGCGGAGGTGTTCCGCGATGGGCTTCAGGGCCTTGTCGAGTTCCGTCATGGCCTCGGGGTCCAGCAGATCGATGAAGTGCCGCCGCACGGACGCCACATGATGGGGCGCGACCTTCTTCATCGTCTCCATGCCGTGCTCGGTGAGGACCGCGTACAGACCCCGGCGGTCCGACTCGCAGTTCTCGCGCCGGACGAGATCCGCGTTCTCCATCCGCGTGATCTGGTGCGAGAGGCGGCTCTTGGACTGGAGGGTGGCCGACGCGAGGTCGCTCATCCGCATCCGTACGTCCTCCGACTCGGAGAGATTCACCAGGATCTCGTAGTCGTTCATTGTCAGGCCGAACGGCTGCAGGTCCTTCTCGAGTTGGTACGTCAACAGCCTGTTGACCTCCAGGTGGGTGCGCCAGGCGCACTGCTCCGCATCGGTCAGCCAGCGTGTGGCCGTCTCGGTCTCCATGAATGAAGTCTACCTAAAAGGTTGAAAGGCGAACTAGTGAGGGTGGTGTGACGTCGACGCGCACACGTTCGACGTCACACTCCGCAGACTACCGCTCACAGCCCGAAGCGACGCTGGAGGTCCCCCAGCTGTCCGGGAAGGCGCGGTACCCCCGGCTGCTGTCCCGGGCCCATCGGACCACCGCCCCCGCCGGGCACTCCGGCCTGCTGCGGAACCGCCCCCGTGGCCTGCTCGGCCATGAGCGTCTCCGACGACTGGAGCAGGACCGTGCCGGCCCCGACGAACTCGAACTGGTGCTCCTCCCCGGAGGCCCCACCGATGCCCGTCATCGCACGTAGACCGCCCATCAGGCCGGTCATGTACCCGTGGTCGTAGTGATGGCACGGCGAGGGGCAGTCGGCCCATCCGACAAGCGCTTGCGGGTCCACCCGGATCGGGGGCTCCATGAACACCACCGCCCCGTTGGACGCGGCCACGAACTTTCCGGTTCCGATGAGTGTCAGGAAACCCGGCACGATCGACTGCTTGAGGGCCAGACTTGGCTGAAAAGCGAGCAAGTTGCCCGAGCGAATGGTCAGGTTGCCGTTCTCGAGGTCGTAGGAGTTGACGTCGAAGGCCCGGTCGGCCAGCAGCATCTTGCCCGAGCCCTCCGCCACGACCCAGTCGGCGGCGTGCAGAGGCGAATGGAAGGACGTACGGACAAGGCGGTCCAGTCGGCCGTGCCCGATGCCGTTGAACTCCATCTGGCCGTAGTAGGCGATCATCTTCCCCTTCTGCAGGAACCACTGGCTCCCCTTGAGCTCCACGCAGAAGGTGTAGTTGTTGACGTTGTCGTCGACCGGCAGGGTCATGGGGTCGTAGACCGTCGGGCCGCCGCCCGGAGCCCCGTACATGCTCACAGCTTCTCCTCCGAGGCCTGGACGTACACCGCGCCGTTGCCGCTGAGCTCCAGTTGGAACGCCTCACCGGAGCCGCGGCCCACCATGTCCCGCCAGCCCAGCGCGGTGGACAGCTTGTTGCGTACGTCGCCGTGGTGGGCGACGTACGCCTGCGGGTCGACATGGACCGGGCGCTGCGGGGTGATCGGGACCTCGATGACCCCGCCGTGTGCCATCACCGCCACCGCGCCGTGTCCGCGCAGCGTGGTCGTGAACAGGCCCTGGCCGGTGACCTGGCCGCGGACCATGCCCATGACGCCGCCCTGGGAGCCCATGAACATCGTGCCCTGCTCCAGCGTGCCCTCGAAGGCGAGCAGCCGGTCCGCCTCCACGTAGAGCGTGTCGCCGGTCATGTTGATCACCTGGACGTGGTGGCCGCCGTGCCCGAACAGCACGGTGCCGCTGCCCTCGACGGTCATCAGCGGCGTCGCCTCGTTCGCCACCCGCCGCCCGAGCATCGACATGACGCCGCCCTGACCGCCCTGGATGTTGGGGGTGAAGGACACCTCGCCCTTGTAGGCGAGCATCGCGCCCCGCTGACTGAACAGCCGCTGCCCCGGCATGACGGTCGCCTCGACCATCTTGGAGTTGATCTCACGCAAGGCCATGTCACACGTCCCCCGCGATCGTGTTCCGCTCGCTCGGCTGGACGTACACCAGGCCGTCCCCCTCGAAGCGGATCTGGAAGGCCTCGCCGCCGCCCTCGCCCATGAACGTGCGGAACGTCACACCGGACTGGAAGGACTGGCGCAGGTTGCCCTGGTGGGCGATGTACGCGCCCGGGTCGACGGTCAGCGGATACTGCGCGCTGACCCGCAGCACGACCGCCGGCCCGTCCGACATGATCGCGGCCTGGCCGTGCCCCTCGATCGTCGTCGTGAACAGCCCGTTGCCCTGCGAGGCCCCGCGCACCCCCGTGAACGACGTGCCCGTCCGCAGGCCCGAGTCGGTCGCGAGCAGGTTGCTCGACTCCACGTAAAGCTTGTCGCCCTGGAGGGCGACGAGGTTGATCTCCGAGGCCCGGTCCGCGAACCAGCAGGTCCCGTGCCCCTTCACCTCCATCAGTGTCATCTGCTCGCCGGTGATCCGCCGGGTCACCATCCCCCGGATGCCCTCACCGCCGCCGCTGAGCTTCTTGAAGTCCATTTGACCGTCGTACGCGACCATCGAGCCGTTCTTCGCCTTCACGGCGTCCCCGGTCATGTCGACGGCGAGCACCTTGCTGCCTTGAAGTCGGAACATCGCCACGGAGCGAAGGTAGCCGTCGGGAGCCTCCGCGGACAGGGCCTGCAGGTGGAGGCGAACCCTGATCGCACCCCTAAGGGGTTCGTTGCTCGGTCCCCAGGGGGTCCTCACTCGTCTCCGGCAGCCGTTTGCCACAATGGGCGAACGTTTGTGCTCGCGTTCACAAGGCACCGACCGCAGACCGTCCGACGTCTCTCCCACCGAATCTCCCACCGAAGGTGACCCGTGGACATCAAGACCGCCACCGCCCTCCGCCGCCTCCGCCTGGTCTCCGCCCCCGAGGCCGTCTCCTTCCTCCTCCTGCTGGTCTGCTCGGTGCTCAAGCGCACCACGGACTTCAACGCGGTCCCCGTGATGGGCATGATCCACGGCGTCCTCTTCATCCTGTACGTGATCTTCTGGGCGGACGCCTGGAACCGCGCGAAGTGGCCGCTGAAGACCGGCGCCCTCTACTTCGTCCTGTCGGTGCTGCCCACCGGCGGCTTCTTCGCCGAGCGCAAGCTGCGCCGCGAGGCCGAGGACGCGGTGATCGCCTCCCGCGCCCGCCAGGCGAAGGAAGGGGTCGTCGGCGCATGATCGTCGCCTTCTCCGTGACGCCGCTGGGAGTCGGCGAGGACGTGGGGGAGTACGTCGCCGACGCCGTCCGCGTGGTCCGCGAGTCGGGCCTGCCCAACCGCACCGACGCGATGTTCACCTCGATCGAGGGCGAGTGGGACGAGGTCATGGACGTCGTCAAGCGCGCCGTGGCCGCCGTGGAGGCCCGGGCACCGCGCGTGTCCCTGGTCCTCAAGGCGGACATCCGCCCCGGGGTGACGGACGGTCTCACCTCCAAGGTGGAGACGGTGGAGACATATCTGGCGCGGCCGGCGGAGTAGAGCCGTGCCCGGCCGTTTCCCCCAGTGCCGGGGGCCGAAAGACGAGACGGGGCTGACCGGCATGTGACCGGCCGGTAAGGTCAAAGACGTGCCGAAGCCGCTCAGTCTTCCCTTCGATCCCATCGCGCGCGCCGACGAACTCTGGAAGCAGCGCTGGGGAAACGTGCCGTCCATGGCCGCGATCACCTCGATCATGCGCGCGCACCAGATCCTGCTCGCCGAGGTCGACGCGGTGGTCAAGCCGTACGGACTGACGTTCGCGCGCTACGAGGCGCTCGTGCTGCTCACCTTCTCCAAGGCCGGCGAGCTGACCATGTCCAAGATCGGCGAGCGGCTCATGGTGCACCCCACGTCCGTGACGAACACGGTCGACCGGCTGGTGAAGTCGGGTCTCGTGGCCCGGAAGCCCAACCCCAACGACGGCCGCGGCACCCTCGCCGTCATCACCGACAAGGGGCGCGAGGTCGTCGAGGCGGCCACCCGCGACCTGATGGCGATGGACTTCGGACTCGGGGTGTACGACGCCGAGGAGTGCGGCGAGATCTTCGCGATGCTCAGGCCGCTGCGGGTGTCGGCGCACGACTTCGCAGGGGACTGAACCGGGTCGCCGAGTCGGAGGGCTGACCGGGGCGCTGACCCGGGGCAAGATCTCCCGGAGTGCGTGGTTACGCTCGTACGCATGAAAAAGAGCGTGCTGACCCGCTACCGCGTCATGGCCTACGTCACCGGTGTGCTGCTGGTCCTGCTGACCCTCGGTGTGATCGCCAAGTACCTGCTCGACATGGACGGCGCCGACAGCTTCACCCGCGTCGTGGGCATCGCGCACGGCTGGCTGTACGTCGTCTACCTGGTCTTCGCCTTCGACCTGGGCTCGAAGGCGAAGTGGCCGGTCCAGAAGCAGATCTGGGTGCTGCTGGCGGGGACCATCCCCACGGCCGCCTTCTTCGTGGAGCGCAAGGTCACGCGTGAGCTGGAGGCGCGGATCGCCGAGGACGCGCCGGTGGCCGCCAAGGCGTAACCGGTGGGCGCGCAGGCGTAGCGCTGTCCGGCTCCACCGCCGTATTCGGATCCGGTCGTATTCCGCCGTACGGGGCACGTACGGCGGTGTGCCGTCGACAGTTACTAGGACGTCCTAGTAAATTTGAGGGCATGGACGCTGACGCGATCGAAGAGGGCCGCCGACGCTGGCAGGCCCGGTACGACGCCGCACGCAAGCGTGAGGCGGACTTCACCACGCTCTCCGGTGACCCGGTCGAGCCGGTGTACGGCCCACGCCCGGGCGACCGGTACGAGGGCTTCGAACGGATCGGGTGGCCGGGGGAGTACCCCTTCACCCGGGGTCTGTACGCGACCGGCTACCGGGGGCGTACCTGGACCATCCGGCAGTTCGCCGGGTTCGGCAACGCCGAGCAGACCAACGAGCGCTACAAGATGATCCTCGCCAACGGCGGGGGCGGACTGTCCGTGGCCTTCGACATGCCGACCCTCATGGGGCGCGACTCCGACGACCCGCGCTCGCTGGGCGAGGTCGGGCACTGCGGGGTCGCCATCGACTCGGCCGCCGACATGGAGGTCCTGTTCAAGGACATCCCGCTGGGCGAGGTGACCACGTCCATGACCATCAGCGGGCCGGCCGTGCCCGTCTTCTGCATGTACCTCGTCGCCGCCGAGCGGCAGGGCGTGGATCCGGGGGTGCTCAACGGGACCCTCCAGACCGACATCTTCAAGGAGTACATCGCGCAGAAGGAGTGGCTCTTCCAGCCGGAGCCCCATCTGCGCCTGATCGGCGACCTCATGGAGTACTGCGCCGGCGGCGTCCCCGCGTACAAGCCGCTGTCCGTCTCCGGCTACCACATCCGCGAGGCCGGCTCGACGGCCGCGCAGGAGCTGGCGTACACGCTCGCGGACGGCTTCGGATACGTGGAGCTGGGGCTCAGCCGCGGTCTCGACGTCGATGTCTTCGCCCCCGGCCTGTCCTTCTTCTTCGACGCGCACGTCGATTTCTTCGAGGAGATCGCCAAGTTCCGCGCGGCACGCAGGATCTGGGCGCGCTGGATGCGGGACGAGTACGGGGCGACGTCCGAGAAGGCGCAGTGGCTGCGCTTCCACACGCAGACGGCCGGTGTCTCCCTGACGGCCCAGCAGCCGTACAACAACGTCGTACGGACGGCCGTGGAGGCGCTCGCGGCGGTGCTCGGCGGCACCAACTCCCTGCACACCAACGCCCTGGACGAGACCCTCGCGCTGCCCTCCGAGCAGGCCGCGGAGATCGCGCTGCGCACCCAGCAGGTCCTGATGGAGGAGACCGGCGTCGCCAACGTGGCCGATCCGCTGGGCGGTTCCTGGTACGTCGAGCAGCTCACCGACCGGATCGAGGCGGACGCCGAGAACATCTTCGAGCAGATCAAGGAGCGGGGACTGCGGGCCCACCCGGACGGCCGGCACCCCATCGGCCCGATCACCTCCGGCATCCTGCGCGGCATCGAGGACGGCTGGTTCACGGGCGAGATCGCCGAGTCGGCCTTCCAGTACCAGCAGGCCCTGGAGAAGGGCGACAAGCGGGTGGTGGGGGTCAATGTCCACACCGGGTCCGTCACCGGCGACCTGGAGATCCTGCGGGTCAGCCACGAGGTCGAGCGGGAGCAGATCCGGGCGCTCGGCGCTCGCAAGGCCACGCGGGACGAAGGCGCGGTGCGCTCCGCGCTGGACGCGATGCTCGCCGCCGCGCGAGACGGTTCGAACATGATCGACCCGATGCTGGACGCCGTACGGGCCGAGGCGACGCTGGGGGAGATCTGCGGGGTGCTGCGGGACGAGTGGGGGGTGTATACGGAGCCGGCGGGGTTCTAGTGCCGCATCAGCGGAGGAGAGCTCGGACAGGTTCGGTCAAGAGCCCGATCCCTGTGCATCCCGTTGTGCATCCCGTTCAGAAAAGACGCTGGATGGCTGGGCGCGTCCCGCCTTACGGTGACGCCATGAGCAACCACTCTGAAGCGCCTGTCGCGGCCGTCGAGGCCTATGAACCCCCCTACTACGTGGCTGTCTTCACTACGGTGCGAACCCAGGACCAGAGCGGCTACAGCGAGACCAACGCACGCATGGAAGACCTGGTGAAGGACATCCCTGGGTTCCTGGGGATGGACCACGCGCAGACTCCTGGCGGGCTGGGCATCACCGTCGGGTACTTCCGCGACGCCGACGCCCTCACGCAGTGGCGGAGCAACGCCGAGCACCGCGCGGCGCAGAAGCGCGGGCGAGCCGAGTGGTACCAGAGCTACACGCTCCATGTGGCGAAGGTGGAGCGGAGCCACGGGTTCACGCGAGCGGAGCTCGCGCAGGGCCCGACAGCAGGCTGACCGGCCGAAGGCACCTCAGCGACCGTCCCGCCACGAGCTCGCATCCGAGCGGGGCATCGGCCGCGGCGCCGACACGCTGAGCCTGGCGGATTCCGGGGGGTGGACACCGCCTGGTGGCCCTGCCGCCACTGGTCGGCGAGGCCGTCAACGCCTGCCTGCGAAACGGTCCGTCGCCTTCTGGCGTGGCAATGCCGACCCTTGACCTGACGTCCGAGCAGGTGATCGAAGTGGACGGATGGCAGTACTTCGACGCGGTCGCGGAGCCGGTCACCGCTGCCGGGACGTCAGGCCAGGAAGGCAGGAACGCGGGCAGGCGGGGATGAACGTCAGGCCGTTGTCGACGCGGCCAGGCCGTTGAGCAGGAGTTCGGTGAAAGCCCGGGTCCATTCCGGGTCGACGGGCTCGGCGCTCACCAGGGCGCGGTGGACCACCGCGCCCGCGATCACGTCGAAGATGAGGTCCGCGGTGCGGGCGGCGGCGTCGGGGTCGTTCTCGGCCGGGAGTTCCCCGCGCTGCTGGGCACGGGCGCGGCCCTCCAGGACGAGCAGTTTCTGGCGGTCGACGATCGAGGAGCGGATGCGTGCCCGCAGCGCCTCGTCGGTCGTCGACTCGGCGATCAGGGCCATCAGCGCGGTCCTCGCCTCGGGGCGCTCGAGGAGTCCGGCGAAGCGGAGTACCACGCCCTCGATGTCGGCGGCCAGGGTGCCGCGGTCGGGCGGCAGACGCAGTTCGTCGAAGAGTTCCGCCACCGCGTCGACGACGAGTTCGTTCTTGCCGGCCCAGCGGCGGTACAGGGTCGTCTTCGCGACCCCCGCCCTCGTCGCCACGTCTCCCAGGGTGAGCTTCGACCAGCCGAGCTCCACCAGCGCCTGCCGGGTGGCCGCGAGGATCGCGGCGTCCGCGGCGGTGCTGCGCGGGCGTCCTGTGGCGCGCGGGGCGGGAGTGCGGCTCTGCATCCCCTGACCATAAACCGGCGGTAGGTGGGAATCCGTGAGGGAGATCACCGGGGGGTGCTGGCCGCGAGGCACCCAGTGCCATTACGCTACGACGCGTAGCGAAACCACAGGCGTGGCGCGGGGTGGGGACCCGGCGCCGAACACCACGCCGTACGACCGGCTTTCACCACGCTTTTCACACCTGCGCGCTGACGGGGGAGGATAGACGCATGCAGCCACGGAACATGTCCATGAGCGGAGTCGTCGACCTCGCCGCGGTGAAGGCGGCCCAGGAGGCCAAGGCGAAGGCGGAGCAGGCGCGAGCCCAGGCCGCACGGCAGGGCGGCGGTACCGGCGGTGTCCCGCCCGCCGATCTCGTCATCGACGTCGATGAAGCAGGGTTCGAGCGGGATGTCCTGCAGCGGTCCGCCGAGGTGCCCGTCGTCATCGACTTCTGGGCCGAGTGGTGTGAGCCCTGTAAGCAGCTGAGCCCGGTCCTGGAGCGGCTCGCCGTCGAGTACAACGGTCGCTTCCTGCTCGCCAAGATCGACGTCGACGCCAACCAGATGCTGATGCAGCAGTTCGGGATCCAGGGGATCCCGGCCGTCTTCGCCGTCGTCGCCGGGCAGGCCCTGCCGCTCTTCCAGGGAGCCGCCGGCGAGGCGCAGATCCGGCAGACCCTGGACCAGCTGGTGCAGGTCGCCGAGGAGCGCTTCGGTCTGACCGGCCTGGTGGTCGACCCGGACGCCGAGCCGGGCGGCGCGGGTGCCGACCAGTCCGCTGCCGAGGTGCCGGCCGGGCCCTACGACTCGCTCCTCGAAGCCGCCGTACGGGCCCTGGACGCGGGCGACTTCGGTGGTGCCGTCCAGGCGTACCGGAACGTACTGAACGACGACCCCGGCAACACGGAGGCCAAACTGGGTCTTGCCCAGGCCGAGTTGCTCCACCGGGTGCAGGGCCTGGACCCGCAGCAGGTGCGCAAGGAAGCGGCCGAGAAGCCGGCCGACCCGCAGGCGCAGATCGCCGCCGCCGACCTCGATCTGGTGGGCGGGCACGTGGAGGACGCCTTCGGGCGGCTCATCGACACCGTGCGCCGCACGGCGGGTGACGACCGGGACGCCGTACGCCTGCGGCTGCTTGAGCTGTTCGAGGTCGTCGGCGGCGACGATCCGCGGGTGGCGGCGGCGCGCAGGGCGCTGGCGCGGGCGCTGTTCTGACCGGGCCGACGGCCCCGTTCTGACCAGTCCGCGGCGGCGCGCAGGGCGCTGGCGCGGGCGCTGTTCTGACCGGGCCGACGGCCCCGTTCTGACCAGTCGTTAAACGTCACAGCATGTGATGCCCGAGTGAAAGATTGGCCGACAGACGACCACTGCGGCCGCGCTTTACCAAAACTTGGTAAACGCGGCCGCTGTTACTGCCAGTAAGCCAGGGCCGTTGTTCTGTCGGATTCTGTCCAGTGGTCAACGGTTTTGTGCAGCCCCTTGTTGCCACCCAGCGTTGCCGACCGAGACCGGTGGGTCGTTGTTCGGTTATCCGGCCGTTACTAGCGAGTAACGAACCCCCTTGTGTCAGCGGCGAGAATGGACCACGATCGGCGACGCTCGGTCCATTCCCGTACCCCGGCAGCCGGTTGGGTCGACGGGAACCCAGGGTCCCCACCGAGCAGAGCCGGCGGCAGTGGCGCCGGCTCTGGGACAGGGGGGTCTTCGCTCATCCGGCGAAGCCTGTCCAGCAGGGTTGTGCGTGATGCGTGTCAGGCGCGACCAGTGGTTGTCGCTCGGGGGTGATCGCCGGTGATTCGGGTGCGATTCGCGCCTCCGAGCGCGGGCGCTCTCCTTCCCGAGGACGTAGCACTTCTCCCATCCCTGCCCGGCTGAACCGTCGACTCGACAGGGGCAGCCAGGGCCAGGAGATGTACGTCCGAGAAGGAGGAAATATGGAGTCCCAGGTGCGTGGCGGGACAAGATGGAAGCGGTTCGCTGTGGTGATGGTGCCCAGCGTTGCCGCCACGGCGTGTATAGGTGTCGCTCTCGCGCAGGGCGCGCTCGCCGCGTCGTTCAGTGTGTCGGGCCAGGAGTTCAAGGTGAAGGCCGGCAAGCTCGTCGGCTACGACATGAATCAGTACGGCTCCATAGACTCGGGCAAGAGTCTTGAGGGCAAGGACGAGGCACACCCGGTGTCGGTTTCGGCGTTCGACCACGCCACCATCACCGACATGTGCCAGTCCGTGGTCACCCCGATTCCGTTCCTGAACAAGTCGGTCACCCTGAAGCTGACCGCGGGTGACAAGGGCACGGATGTAGTGGCCGACCAGATCTACATCGATGTCGCCCAACTCGACTCGACCCAGGCCGTGTTCGAGGGAATCGACATCGGCGTCCCCGCCGGGAGCGGCGGTGAGAAGACCCCGAAGCCCAAGAGCGGAGAGAAGGCCAACCCGTTCGGGTTCGCTCAGCAGGCCGACAAGGCCACGCTGACCGATGTGCAGCAGACGGCGTGGGCCACCACGGCCGGCACCTTCAAGCTCGCCAATCTCCACATGGGGCTGAGCTGGGGCAGCGGCAAGGGAATCGAGTGCTACTAGGCGCTCGGTGACGGGCGGGGGAGCCGTTACGGTCCCCCGCCCGCCACCCCTCCGCCCACGCCTTCACATCCCCCCACAATCTCCATCGCGTTACACCCTCACTAAGAGCAACGCCGCACCAGGGAGCTGTTTTCCATGAGCGCCGAGAGTCCTGCCGCGCCCGGTCAGTTCGCCCGCCGGAGGCAGCAGTTCCGCGCCTGGCGGGGCACCCGCCCGTTCTGGGCGGGGCTGTTCGTCATGATCAGCGGCTTTCCGATCATGTACTTCCCGTATGCGCACATCAAGCTCGGTGGCCTGACCGTCGCCATGGCCACCACGGCGGGCGCCGGATCCCTGATCATCGGCGTGCTGCTCGTCGTCCTCGGCATCACCCTCTGGTTCCAGAAGCACGTACGCACGTTCGCGGGTGTCGCGGCGATCCTGCTCGGCCTCGTGTCCTTGCCCGTCTCCAACTTCGGCGGCTTCATCGTCGGCTTCCTCTTCGCGCTGATCGGCGGGGCGATGGCCGTGGCGTGGGTGCCGGGCGTACCGCCCGCGGAGGAGCCGGCCAAGCAGGACATGACGGGTGAGGGCGGCGCGCCCGAGGCCACGGATTTCGACACCACGCTCCTGCGGCCCGTGAACCCGGTGGGCGAGCCGAACGATCTGTCAGGAACGAGCCCGGTCAACGGGGCGAACGGGAGGCACAGTGCCGGCTGACGAGGTGACCCACGGGGCTGACGTGGAAGCGTCCCGTGTGAGATCCGGGCCCCGCCACGCGGCACCGAAGAAGCCACTGTTCACCAGGTTCCACGTGCCCGCGGGCAAGGCGATAGCCCTGGCGGCGATGCCGACGGCGGTCCTCATGGGTATGGGCTTCACGCCGACGCTCGCGCTCGCCGACGACCATCCGACGTCCAAGTCCCTCACGGCGGACGAGTACAAGGCGTGCATGGCGGCGTTGGAGGACGGCGCCTCGGCGTCGGCCAGCCCGTCGCCGTCCGCGAGCGACGAGTCCAAGGACCCGTCCGCGGACGCCTCCAAGGACGACTCCTCCGGCTCCTCGGACAAGGGTGACGGCACGGCCGACCCCAAGCCGTCCGCATCCCCGGACGGTTCGGGTTCGTCGGATTCAGGTTCCGACGACAAGGCCGACCCCACGCCGACCCCCACAGCCGGAGGCTCCGCCTCGACGGGCAAGGACAGCGACGCCACCGCGTCCCCCTCGCCCTCCGAGACCGACAAGAACCTGCTGGACGACATCGGCGACGCGGTCACCGGTATCTTCACCGGCGGTTCCAAGGCGACCGAGAGCGGAAGCCCGACGCCGTCCGCCACCCCGTCCGCCTCGCAGAGCCCGACGGCGGGCTCCGGCGGCTCGGCGAGCACCGGCAAGGGCACGTCGGACGCCCTCAAGGACACCACCAAGAAGGTCACCGACACGGTGGACGGCACCGTGAAGGGTGCGACGGACACCGCCTCCAAGGCGGCCGAGGACGCCACCAAGGCCGTCGAGAAGGCCGCCCAGGACGCCAAGGACGCCGCCGGGAAGGCCACCTCGTCGCCCAGCCCGTCCGCAGGGGCCTCCACGGCCCCGGAGGACTGCCCGGCCGCCACAGAGGCCGACGGCGCCGTCGACAACGACGTCCTGCTGCCCGACGACCCGTGGTACCTCGACGCCAGCAAGCTGACGCTGAACGGGGCCGACTACAAGGGCGTCGTCGAGGTGCGGACCGCGAGCGGCAAGGTCAAGAAGGTGCTGAAGTACGTCATCTCCGACGGCACCGAGATAGTCGACCTGCACCAGACCGTCAAGGACAAGAGGTCCGGCAACACCTACCACGTGCAGGCGGCCAAGGGCTCGACGTCCAAGATCGAGAACGGCAAGACGGTGATGTACACAGAGAGCATCTCCGGGAACCTGCTCGGCCTCATTCCGCTCACCTTCACCCCGGACAACCCGCCGCCGCTCAACATCCCGCTCATCATCTTCACCAACGTGAAGGTCGTCCAGGCGGGCCAGTTCGGTGGCACGCTGACCATCCCCGGGATGCGCCAGTACATCACCGACTGAGCCTCACCACACGAACCATTCCGGGAGCCGCAACAGACTGTGCCCCGCCGGGAGTCACCCGGCGGGGCACAGTCCTGCCGGAGACGGCTACGGCCGCTGGAGCGCGTCCGCGGCGGCCCGCCTGATCTTCTTGGTCCGGCCCTGCTCGGAGATGACGCGCAGGACCTCCTTGTCCGGGGTCGCACGGACGGCTCTCAGCTGAAGCCAGTCGGACCAGCCGTCGATGCGTCCACCGACGGCCGCGACCGGCACGGCGCCCCGCTCCAGCGAGGCCAGGACCCCGAGTTCCCGTGCCCGGCGTGCCGGGAAGTCGCGCACGGAGGGCGGGAGGACCTCCACCCATCGCCGGCGCTCGTCCTCGGGAACCCGTTCCAGTACGTCGCCGACGACGCCCGAGGCCAGCGGACCGTCCCGTTCCAGGGAAACCGCCTCGAACAGCAGCGAAAGCGCGGCAGGGGTGTCCATCGCCGCACGGTAGAGCGACCAGCGCTCGTGCCCGTCGGTGAAGGAGGCCCCGGCTTCGTCGTGCCCGACCGCCTGGGCGAGTTGCCGCAGCAGCTCACCCAGAGCCGGGGAGGGATCAGCGGCCACGCGCCTTGAACCTCAATCCGAAGGCTGAGGGCGCCCCCTGTCCCAGGAGGCGCCCTCAGTGCCGTACAACAGCGGTCAGCGGCCGGTCAGTTGGCTCCGCCCAGGTGGTGCACCCGCAGCATGTTCGTCGTGCCCGCCACCCCGGGCGGTGAGCCCGCGGTGATGATGACGATGTCGCCGGGGTTGAAGCGCTTGGTCTTGGTGATCTCCTGGTCGACCAGGTCGACCATCGCGTCCGTGCTGTTGACGAACGGCACGACGTGCGACTCGACGCCCCAGCTGAGGGTGAGCTGGTTGCGGGTGCCCTCGTCGGTGGTGAAGGCGATGATCGGCTGGACCGCGCGGTAGCGCGAGAGGCGGCGGGCGGTGTCGCCGGACTGGGTGAAGGCGACCAGGCCGCGGCCGCCGAGGAAGTCGGCGATCTCGCAGGCGGCACGGGCGACCGAACCGCCCTGGGTGCGCGGCTTCTTGCCCGGGACCAGCGGCTGCAGGCCCTTGGACATCAGCTCCTGCTCGGCCGCGGTGACGATCTTCGACATCGTCTTGACGGTCTCGATCGGGTACGCGCCCACCGAGGACTCCGCCGACAGCATGACCGCGTCCGCGCCGTCCAGGATCGCGTTGGCGACGTCGGAGGCCTCGGCGCGGGTCGGACGGGAGTTGGTGATCATCGACTCCATCATCTGGGTCGCCACGATCACCGGCTTGGCGTTGCGCCGGCACAGCTCGATCAGGCGCTTCTGCACCATGGGGACCTTTTCGAGCGGGTACTCGACGGCCAGGTCGCCACGGGCGACCATCACGCCGTCGAACGCCATCACGACGTCCTCCATGTTCTCCACCGCCTGCGGCTTCTCCACCTTGGCGATGACGGGGACCCGGCGGCCCTCCTCGTCCATGATCTTGTGGACGTCGTCGACGTCCGAGGCGTCCCGGACGAAGGACAGGGCGACCAGGTCGCAGCCCATGCGCAGCGCGAAGCGCAGGTCGTCGACGTCCTTCTCGGACAGCGCCGGTACGTTCACGGCCGCGCCGGGCAGGTTGATGCCCTTGTGGTCGGAGACGACACCGCCCTCGATGACGATCGTCTTCACCTTGGGGCCCTCGACCTCGGTGACCTTCAGCTCGACGTTGCCGTCGTTGATGAGGATCTGGTCGCCCTTGGTCACGTCACCGGGCAGGCCCTTGTAGGTGGTGCCGCAGATCTGCTTGTCGCCGGGGACGTCCTCGGTGGTGATGACGAACTCGTCACCCCGCTCCAGCTCGACCGGGCCCTCGGCGAAGGTCTCCAGCCGGATCTTCGGGCCCTGCAGGTCGGCGAGGACCCCGATGGCCCGGCCGGTCTCCTTGGCGGCGGCACGGACGCGGTCGTACCGGCCCTGGTGCTCGGCGTGTGAGCCGTGGCTGAAGTTGAAGCGGGCCACATTCATGCCGGCCTCGATCAGCGACACGAGTTGTTCATGGGAGTCGACCGCGGGGCCGAGAGTACAGACGATTTTCGAACGGCGCATGGGGCGATCCTATCGGTTTGTTTCGCAACGGAATATTCCGTCTGGTGGAAGAACAAATGGGCGGCTCTGTGCTCAGGCGTGTTACTGCCGTGTATTGCTCAGCCGGCCACGCGGCGGAGCCGCATATTGTTACTGCCCGACCAGTGCGTAGGTCTGTGTGGCGATCTCCAGTTCTTCGTCGGTCGGCACCACGGCGACGGCCACGCGGGCGTGAGCCGGCGAGATCAGTCGCGGCTCGTCGCCGCGTACGGCGTTGAGCGCGCCGTCCACCGCGAGGCCCAGCCCTTCCAGTCCCGCCACGGCGGCCTCCCGCACCGGGCCCGCGTTCTCCCCGACACCCGCCGTGAACGCCACCGCGTCCACCCTGCCGAGTACGGCGTAATAGGCGCCTATGTACTTCTTCAGCCGGTGAATGTAGATGTCGAAGGCGAGCTGGGCTTCTTCGTCGCCCTCGTCGATCCGGCGACGGATCTCCCGCATGTCGTTGTCCCCGCACAGACCGATCAATCCGCTCTTCTTGTTGAGAAGAGTGTCGATCTCGTCCGTGGACATTTTGCCAACACGCATCAAATGGAAGATGACGGCCGGGTCCATGTCTCCGGAGCGCGTACCCATCACGAGTCCCTCCAAAGGCGTCAGCCCCATGGAGGTGTCCACGCACTTCCCGCCCCGTACGGCGGAGGCGGACGCCCCGTTGCCCAGGTGCAGCACGATCACGTTCACCTCTTCCGGCGACTTGCCCAGCAGCTTCGCCGTCGCCCGGGACACGTACGCGTGCGAGGTCCCGTGGAAGCCGTAGCGCCGGATCCGGTGCTCGTCGGCGGTCTTCACGTCGATCGCGTAGCGTGCGGCCGACTCCGGCATCGTGGTGTGGAAGGCGGTGTCGAAAACGGCGACCTGGGGCAGATCCGGGCGCAGGGCCTGGGCGGTGCGGATACCGGTCAGGTTGGCCGGGTTGTGCAGCGGGGCCACCGGGATCAGCCGCTCGATCTCGGCGAGCACGGCGCTGTCGATGACCGTCGGCGCGGTGAAGAGCTTGCCGCCGTGCACCACCCGGTGCCCGATCGCCGCCAGCTCCGGCGAGTCAAGGCCGAGCCCGTCCTGGGCCAGCTCCTCCGCCACGGCCTTCAGGGCGGCCTCGTGATCGGCGATCGGCCCGGTCCGCTCACGCGACTCCCCGCCGCCTGCGAGGGGCGTGTGCTTGAGCCGGGAGGTCTCCTCGCCGATGCGTTCGACGAGCCCCACGGCCAGCCGGCTGCTGTCGCGCATGTCGAGCAGCTGGTACTTCACCGACGAGGAACCGGAGTTGAGGACGAGGACACGCGTGGAGCTCACTGGGCGGTTGCCTTCTCGATCGGGGACGCGGCGGTGGGGGACGCGGAGAGGGTCTGGGCCTGGATCGCGGTGATGGCGACCGTCGTGACGATGTCCTGGACGAGCGCCCCCCGGGACAGGTCGTTGACCGGCTTGCGCAGCCCCTGCAGCACCGGCCCGACCGCGATCGCGCCGGCCGAACGCTGCACGGCCTTGTAGGTGTTGTTGCCGGTGTTGAGGTCCGGGAAGATCAACACGCTGGCCTGGCCGGCGACTTCGGAGCCCGGCAGCTTGGTCTCGGCGACCGTGGGCTCCACGGCGGCGTCGTACTGGATCGGTCCCTCGATCTTCAGGTCGGGTCGCCGCGAGCGCACCAGCTCGGTCGCCTCCCGCACCTTGTCGACGTCGGCGCCCGAGCCGGACGTACCCGTCGAGTACGACAGCATCGCGATCCGCGGCTCCACGCCGAACTGCTCGGCGGTGGACGCCGACTGGATCGCGATGTCGGCGAGCTGCTCCGCGTTCGGGTCCGGGTTGACCGCGCAGTCGCCGTAGACGAGGACCTTGTCGGCGAGGCACATGAAGAAGACGGACGAGACGATGTCGGCGTCCGGCTTCGTCTTGATGATCTCGAAGGCCGGCCGGATGGTCGCGGCCGTGGAGTGCACCGACCCCGACACCATGCCGTCGGCGAGGCCCTCCTGGACCATCAGCGTGCCGAAGTAGTTCGCGTCGGAGACGACGTCGTACGCCAGCTCCACGGTGACGCCCTTGTGGGCGCGCAGGGCCGCGTACCGCTCGGCGAAGGCGTCCCGCAGCTCGCTGGTGGCCGGGTCGATCAGCCGGGCGTCGCCCACGTCGATGCCGAGGTCGGCGGCCTTCTTGCGGATCTGGTCGACCGGGCCGAGGAGGGTGAGGTCGCACACCCCGCGGCGCAGCAGGACCTCGGCCGCGTGCAGCACGCGCGGCTCGGTGCCCTCGGGCAGCACGACGCACCGCTTGTCCGAGCGGGCCTGCTCCAGGAGCTTGTGCTCGAACATCATCGGGGTGACGCGGTCGCTGCTCGGCGCCGAGACCCGCATGTCGAGGGCGGCGGTGTCGACGTACCGCTCGAACAGGCCGAGCGCGGTCTCCGCCTTGCGCGGGGTGGCCGCGTTCAGCTTCCCTTCCAGGGAGAAGAGTTCGGCGGCGGTGGGGAAGCTGTTGCCGGGCACCGAGAGGACCGGGGTGCCGGGGGCGAGGCGGGCGGCGAGGGTGAGGATGTCGTCGCCGGGGACCTCGTTCAGGGTGAGCAGGACGCCGGCTATCGGCGGGGTGCCGGCACTGTGCGCGGCCAGCGAGCCGACGACCAGGTCGGCGCGGTCGCCGGGGGTGACGACCAGGCAGCCCGGGGTCAGGGCGCCCAGGAAGTTCGGCAGCATCGCGCCGCCGAAGACGAAGTCCAGCGCGTCCCGGGCGAGCCCCGAGTCGTCGCCGAGGACCACCTTGGCGCCCAGCGCGTGCGCGATCTGGGCGACGGTCGGCGCGGACAGGGCGGGTTCGTCGGGGACGACGTAGCAGGGCACCGCGAGGCGCCCGTCGAGCTGCTCGGCGATCTTGTCCCGGTCGTCCCGGGCGACCCGGTTGGTGACCATGGCGAGGACGTCGCAGCCGAGACCGTCGTACGCGCGGTAGGCGTTGCGGGTCTCGGCGAGCACCGACTCGGCGGTCTGCCCCCGGCCGCCGACCACCGGGATCACGGACGCGCCGAACTCGTTGGCGAGGCGCGCGTTGAGCGACAGCTCGTCCGGGAACTGGGTGTCGGCGTAGTCGGTGCCGAGGACCAGGACGACGTCGTAGTCCCGGGCGACCCGGTGGAAGCGGTCGACGAGCGTCGACACCAGCTCGTCGGCGCCGCGCTCGGCCTGCAGGGCGGACGCTTCGTGGTAGTCCATGCCGTAGACCGTCGCCGGGTCCTGGGAGAGCCGGTACCGGGCGCGCAGCAGCTCGAACAGGCGGTCGGGACCGTCGTGGACAAGGGGACGGAACACGCCCACCCGGTCGACCTGCCGGGTCAGCAGCTCCATGACCCCCAGCTCGACGACCTGGCGGCCGTCGCCGCGGTCGATACCGGTCACGTACACGCTGCGCGTCACGTGTGTTCTCCGTTCCGTCTCTCGTTCAGGACTTCCGGATCCCGCGGGAATCCGGCGCGCCGATGATCGCGGCGTGGCCGCCGGCATTCCGGTCCGGTTTCCGGGATCCGGTCCATAAAAATCGCCCACCGAGGTGAGCAGAACCCTCTTGACAATACCTCCGGCGCTATATAAGGCGCCCGTCAGGTCCGGCGGCGACAGCCCCGCCACGGAGCATGAAACAATCGGACCTGGCTCACCGGTATCCACAGCGAGCAGGAGACACAGCACGATGCGCATCGGAGTTCTCACCGCAGGCGGCGACTGCCCCGGCCTGAACGCCGTGATCCGGTCGGTCGTGCACCGAGCGGTCGACCACTACGGCGACGAGGTCATCGGCTTCGAGGACGGGTACGCGGGCCTCCTCGACGGTCACTACCGCACCCTCGACCTCGACGCGGTCAGCGGCATCCTGGCCCGCGGCGGCACCATCCTCGGCTCCTCCCGCCTCCAGCGCGACCGGCTGCGCGAGGCCTGCGAGAACGCCTACGACATCGCGCGCGACTTCGGTATCGACGCGCTGATCCCGATCGGCGGCGAGGGCACGCTGACGGCCGCGCGGATGCTGGCCGACGCGGGGCTGCCGGTGGTCGGCGTCCCGAAGACCATCGACAACGACATCTCCTCCACCGACCGCACCTTCGGCTTCGACACCGCGGTCGGCGTCGCCACCGAGGCGATGGACCGCCTCAAGACCACCGCCGAGTCCCACCAGCGGGTGATGGTCGTCGAGGTCATGGGCCGGCACGCGGGCTGGATCGCCCTGGAGTCCGGCATGGCGGCCGGCGCGCACGGCATCTGCCTGCCCGAGCGCCCCTTCGACCCGGCCGACCTCGTCAAGATGGTCGAGGAGCGCTTCGCCCGGGGCAAGAAGTTCGCGGTGCTCTGCGTCGCCGAGGGCGCCCACCCCGCCGAGGGCTCCATGGACTACGGCAAGGGCGAGATCGACCAGTTCGGTCACGAGCGCTTCCAGGGCATCGGTACGGCGCTGGCGTACGAGCTGGAGCGCCGGCTCGGCAAGGAGGCCAAGCCGGTCATCCTCGGGCACGTGCAGCGCGGCGGCACCCCGACCGCGTACGACAGGGTGCTCGCCACCCGCTTCGGCTGGCACGCGGTGGAGGCCGCGCACCGGGGCGAGTTCGGCAGGATGACCGCCCTGCGCGGCACCGACATCGTGATGGTGCCGCTGGCCGAGGCGGTGACCGAGCTGAAGACGGTCCCGAAGGACCGGATGGACGAGGTGGAGTCGGTCTTCTAAGGCCGTTTGCCCGGGCGGCATGGCGTGGTTCGCTAGCCGGTGTTGTTCTGGACCGTGGTCCAGAAGTGGTCGATCACCCGGTCGAGGAAGTCCTCGCCGGTCTCACCGGCCTCGCTCCCGCCGCCGCCCCAGCCGAGGGTGGCGACCATCTGCCCCTGGTACTGCCGGTGCAGCTTGTGGAGGGTGTCCTCCAGGAGCCGCCGGCCCAGCGGCACGATCTTCGCGACCGGACGGACGTATGCCTGCCACCGCGAGGTCACGGCGTTGCGCAGCAGCTCGGCGAGTTTCGGCTCGCGGCCCGTGACGGCGATGAAATCGGGCAGCGACAGCTCCAGCAGATCGGCCAGCGCGGACGACTGACGGTCGGTTCCGCGCCACTCGTCGTGCTCCTCCATGCTGAGGTAGACGAGCAGTTCGAGCCCGACGGCCCGGGCCACTTCCTCGGCCGGCAAGCCGCGGGAGAGCCGGTGCTCGCGCAGGGTGCGCGGTCTGCCGATGAGGTCACCGGTGGAACACCACAACACGCCCGCGAGCGCGGTGAGTTCGGAGTGGTCGGGGGAGGTGATCCCGCGTTCCCAGGCGATCACGAGGGCGGGTGAGACGTAGGGGAGCCCGTACGAGGCGCGCAGGTCGTAGGCGACGCGCTCGGGTGTCATTCCGAGGGCGGTCCGCAGACGGCGGGCGGCGGGGGCGTCGAACGGGGGAGGCGGCGGCGGGCTGGACGGATTTGGCTGTGGGGGACGGCGCACGGGCCACAAGTTAGGGGCGCGGGCGTGCGCTGACTACGGTCAGTTCGGCCAGGATCACGGATCGTAGGAACATACGGTTTCGGCCGTGGGTTCGGGGTGGCCGAAGATCGTCCGTGTCGGCGCCCGGGGTGGGGTGCGAGGACGGCGCCGGGCCTCCCGGGCGGGTGCCCGGGAGGCGCACGACTTTCCTGTACGAAGCGAATGGCAAGGTAGAGGGGCATATGCGCGAAGGTCCGTCGATGCCGGACGTGTGACTCCTGGCGACGGTCGGTCCTCGCCAGGACGCCGCGGGCCTCGCCCGTGCGGAGGGACCTCGAAGATGTGTGCGTCATGGCCGACGCGACGATCGGCCGGGTGAGCGAGCAGAACCCGCGGCGCAAACCGAACGGTCCCCTCTCCGCTCGCCCCTCTCTCCCGGCTTCAACCCTTCACAGCCCCGCCCAGTGCGAACCCTCCGCCCAGCCGCCGGGCGACCAGCACGTACAGCAGGATCACCGGAGTCGAGTAGACGATCGAGAACGCGGCGAGCTGCCCGTACGCCACCATCCCCCGGTTGCCGAAGAACTCGTTGATGCTGACGGAGGCCGGCATCTGGTCCGGGGTGAGCAGGAGCATGAACGGGACGAAGAAGTTGCCCCACATCATGACGAAGGAGAACACCGTCACCACGGCCACCCCCGGCCCCATCAGCGGCAGCACGATCCGCACGAGCGACTGGAGCGACGAGGCGCCGTCGGTCCAGGCCGCCTCCTCCAGCTCCTTCGGTACGCCGTCCATGAAGTTCTTCATCAGCCAGATGGCGAAGGGGAGTTGGGAGGCCGCGAAGAAGAAGATCGTGCCCTGGAGAGTGTCGATCAGGTCCACCCGCACGAACAAGGCGTACACCGGCACCATGATCGCCGTGATAGGCAGGCTGGTCGCGAAGAGGATCGTGAGGAGGAAGGGCCGGTTCAGGCGGGACCTGAACCGCGACAGGGGGTAGGCCGCGAGCGCCGCGCACACCACCGTCAGTCCGGTCGCGCCGCCGCACAGGATCAGGCTGTTCAGCAGTGGTGTGAAGGTGATGTCGGAGGTCAGGATCGCGTCGAAGTTGCCCAGGGTGAGACCGTCGGGCGCCTTCACCCGCAGGTCCGCGCGCGGATCCAGGGACGACAGCACCACCCAGGCCAACGGCAGCGCGAAGGCGGCGGCGACCACGAGCAGTCCCGCGTCGGCGGCCAGCCGGCGGGAGCGGCGGCGGGAGGAGAGCGTGAGGGCCATGCGTCGTCAGACCTCCGTCCGCAGCAGGCGCAGATAGACGAGGGAGAACAAGGAGCCGACGAGCAGCAGGAGCAGGGCCACCGCGGTGCCGTAGCCGATCATGCTGTTCTGGAAGGCCTGTTCGTACATGAACAGGGGCAGCGTCTGGCTCTTGTTGCCCGGCCCGCCCCTGGTCATCACCCAGATCAGCCCGAAGACGGACAGCGTCTGCAGGGTGTTGAGCATCAGGTTCGTCCCGATGGAACGCCGGATCATCGGCAGCGTGATGTGCCACAACCGGCGCCAGCCGCCCGCCCCGTCGACCTCGGCGGCCTCGGTGATCTCCTTGGGGATCTCGTTGAGGGCGGCGGAGTAGACGAGCATCGAGAAGGCCGTGCCCCGCCACACGTTGGCGAACGACACGGCCAGGATCGGCAGTGTGAACAGCCAGTTCTGGGACGGGAGATGGAGCTGGTCCAGGATGGCGTTCAGGGTGCCCTCGCGGCGGAAGAACGCGTAGAGCAGGAAACCGGCGACCACTTCCGGCAGCACCCACGCCGTGATCACGATCCCGCCGGTGAGCGTACGGACCGGCTTGGAGGCCCGCTGCATGAGCGAGGCCAGCGCCAGCCCGAGGGTGTTCTGCCCGACCAGCGACGAGATGACGGTGAACACCAGCGTCAGCCATACGGCGTTGAGGAACTCCTCGTCCTGGAACGCCGTACGGAAGTTCTCGAAGCCGACGAACGACGACTCGGCCTGGCCGGTGAGCTGCAGATCGGTGAAGGCGATCCAGACGCAGTAGACGATCGGCCCGGCGAGGAAGAGCAGCAGGAGGATCAGGGCGGGGGAGAGGGGGAGGGCGCGGACGAGGGAGCGGCGGAGGGGGACTGTCGCGTGGTCGTCCGATCGTGGCGGGCGCGGACCCGAGGGGGACTTCGCCGCCCCCGGGCCCGTCGCCCGTGGTGCGGCGGTGGTCACTTCTGGACCACCTGGTTGTCGGTGGCGTCCTTGAGGGCGTCGTCGTAGCCCCGCGCGGCCTCCGGCACGGACGTGTCGGCCGTCGTCACGCCTTCCATGGCCTCCTGGACGGCGGTGGACACCCTCGGGTACGCGGGGAAGGCGGGCCGGTAGTGGGTGCTGGCGACGAGGTCGGTGAAGAACTTGATGCCGGGCTGGGCCTTCACGTACGCGGGATCGGCGGCGACGTCCTTGCGTACGGAGATCCCCGAGTTGGCGACGTACCACTTCTGCGCGTTCGCCTTGGTCTGCATCGTCTTGATGAAGTCGAAGGCGAGGTCGGGGTTGGCGGCCTTGTCCGGGACGGACCAGGTCCAGCCGCCGGACATGCTCACCTTGCCGGGGGCCTGCCCGTGCTGGGTGGGCATCGCGGCCAGGCCCAGTTCCTTCGACCACTCGGGCCACTCGTGCCCGCTGCCGGGAAGCCAGTCCTGCGGGAGCCAGGAGCCGTCGAGGGCGATACCGAGCTTGCCCTTGGGGAGCCACTCGCCGCGGACGCGGGTCATGACGTTGGGGTCGAGGGCGTCCTCGACGGCCGGCCCGAGTTTCTCCTTGTAGACGGTCTCGACGAAGGAGAGGGAGTCCTTGAAGCCGTCGCCGCCGGCGACCCACTTCTTCGACGCCCGGTCGTAGAGCGGATCCTGGTCTCCGGCGTCGCCGGTCCCGTAGAGCAGCATCTCGAAGGTCTGCATGGTGGCGGCCTCACCGACGGGCTTGCCGGTGTAGACGTTCAGGGGAATGACGCCCGGGACCTTCTCCTTGATCGCGCGGGCCGCGTCGAGGACCTCGTCCCAGTTCTTCGGCTGCCAGTCCGCGGGCAGACCGGCCTTGGCGAATATGTCCTTGCTGAACCACAGCCCGCGGGTGTCGGTCCCGTCCGGGACGCCGTACGTCTTCCCGTCCTCGGCCTTCGCGGCCGCCTTCGCGGTGTCCATGAACTGGTTCCAGTCCGGCCACTTCGCGAGGTAGGGGTCCAGCGGTTTCAAGTACCCGCTGGTGATGTCCGAGTTGATGAGGAACGTGTCCTCGTAGACCAGGTCCGGGGCGGTCTTGGGGGAGCGGAGCATCTGCTGGAGCTTGGTGTAGTACTCCGAGTCCGGGGCCTTGACGGGGACGAACTCGACCTTCTTGCCCGGGTTCTCCTTCTCGAACTGCTTCTTGACGTCGGCGAGGTAGTCGTCCATGACGTGGATCGAGTTGTCCGTGGACTGCTTGAAGGAGACCGTGACGGTGTCGGGGTCACTGCCGGAGCCGGAGCCGCAGGCGGTGAGGGTGGTGGCGGCGAGTGCGGTGACGGCGATGAGGGTCGGTACTACGGCGGTGGGGCGCACGGGCATGACCTCCTGCGGGCACGTCGCTGTGGCCGGGATGGCTGCCGTGTGAACGTAAGAGGAATGGTCTAGTCAGGTCAATGAGCGTGCGTGGATTGGGGGTTGGTACTGGTGGGCTCGCGTATTCAACTGTCGCCGGTTCCCCGAGGAACCCAGCCCGCCGGTGACCGCCTGTGATCGCCGGCGGCGTACAACTCCAGGACTCGTTCATCGCCTTCATCGACTACGGCCAGGGACCCTTCGAGTCCGCTGATAGATTCCTTCGGTGAGCGAGAAACTACCCAGCGGCGGCATCGAACTGTCACCCGACGAGATCGAAGCCCTCCCCGCCAGGTGGTCATCATGCTGGACCCCGAGTGAGGTCGCGCAGCGGTTGGCCGGGATCAGCACGCCCTGGTACGTGGCCGCGGGCTGGGCGCTGGACTTGTTCCGCGGCACGCAGACGCGCGCTCATGGAGACATCGAGATCGGGATTCCGGCCGCGAGCTTTCCCGAGGTCCGCCACCGCTTCCCCGGATACGTCTTCGACGCTGTAGGCAGCGGCCGGATCTGGGAGGACGCCACACCGGAGGTGCTGGCCGCCGTGCACCAGACATGGCTCCGCGATCCGGCCACCGGAAGCTACCTGCTCGACGTGTTCCGCGAACCGCACGACGGCGACACCTGGATCTGCCGACGCGATGAGAGGATCCGGCTTCCCTACAGCGACATCGTCCATCACACCCAGGACGGCATCCCGTATCTGGCGCCCGAACTGGTCCTGCTGTTCAAGGCCAAGCACGCCCGCCGAAAGGATCAAACAGACTTTGAGGCGACCTTCCCGCGCATGACCTCGGCTCAGCGCGAGACCCTGGCCGAGCTACTCGCCCGCGTACACCCGGGACACCCCTGGATCGCGGGCCTGTAGCCAACGGTTTACTGGTGTGACCGCCTAGCCTGTGAACAAACCCCCATCTGCGCAGCGGCGTCCGGCGCGCACGCTCGCGGGTTGCCGAAAAGCCCCGGTCGACCGGCTTGGTTTGCGGTCCGGGATCGTGGTTGCCGACCAGATCACTCCGTTATGGGCAGGCACTCGGCGAGCAGGTCGACGACGTCCCGCCAAGCTCGCTGCGCGTGCTGAGGGTGAAAACCGACCCCAGGTAGCACGATGTGGTCGACCGGTGGGTGATGGAAGGCGTGCAAGGCGCCGCCGTAGACCACGAGGCGCCAGTCAACGCCCGCAGCCTGCATCTCGGCAGTGAATGCGTCCCGTTGCGCGGGCGGCATGATCGGGTCTTCCGACCCGACCCCGGCCCACACCGGGCAGCGAATGCGCGCCGTCTCGCCTGGTCGGCCCGTGGTCAGTCCGTTGACTGTCGCGATCGCGCGCAGGTCGACGCCGTCGCGCCCGAGTTCCAGCGCGATTGCGCCCCCGGTGCCGTAGCCGACGGCGGCGATCCGGTCCGGGTCGGTCCGCGGCTCGGTGCGGAGCGCGTCGAGCGCCGCGTGGCCGATGCCTCGCATCCGGTCCGGGTCAGCGAGCAGCGGCATGCAACGGGCCAACATCTCTTCAGCGTCGCCCAGATAGCGCCCGCCGTGGAGGTCGAAGGCCAGGGCCACGTATCCCAGCTCGGCGAGCACATCGGCCCGGCGGCGCTCGACGTCGCTCAGCCCCACCCCCTCGGGCCCGACCAAGACCGCGGGCCGGCGGTCGACACCGGCCGGGAGCGCGAGATGCCCGATCATCGGCAGGCCGTCGGCCGCGTATTCGATCGTGCGCGTGGTAACCGTCGTCATGAGCCTGGACTGTAGTGATCGTCGAGCCCGGTCGGGCCGGTGTTCTGCCACTGGCAGAAGGCAGGTCCGGTCCTCGAGGAAGCCGGCCTGTTGGTGACCTTGCGTGATCTCCTGGGGCGTATCGGCTCCATGTCCCGCCTGTCTCTCTGATGAGGCGGCTGGTGGTCCTGTCGTGGTGGCCGAGGGCGTCCGCAACGACGGGGCCGGGTAGTTCGAGGAGTCGCTGTCGGATGGCAGCACCGCGGGCAGCGGCGGCCGGGACCCCGACCTCGTTCAAGAGCGCAGGAGGCCGAGCCGTCTCCGCCGTCAGGCGAGCGGCGGAAGCTGTTCGCCCTGGACGGCCCGGAGGCCGATCCCGACGCGGAGCGTGGTGCCGATGGCGGCCATGCCGGCCTGGACGACCTGGTTGTAGTTCATCGCGAAGTCCTCGCGCGGCAGTTCCGCGGTGGCCCGGAACGCGGCCCGTGGGCCGTCCCACGGGTCGGGACCGGTGCCGGGGTTGGCCAGGTCCAGGTCGACGACCCGGTCCTTGTTTGTTTCCTGACCGCCGACGCCGACGCCGGCGCGGAGGCCGACGGCCCGGCGCGCACGCCACGGGTGGGTGGCGTTGCTGCCGGGCCGTCAGTCACTCACGCGGTCTCACTTCCCGTGCAAAGCCCTGCGGCGACGTCCGCGAAGCACCAGCACGCCGCCGGCAGCGATGACCAGCAGGCCACCGAGGGCGCTGTACGTGACGGCGTTGCTCACCCCGGTGGAAGCCAGGGGGCCGGACGTGCTGCTCGGGGTCGGCTGGCCGACGGGTGCGCCGATCTCCCCCTGCGCACGGGTGCCGGTCGTGCCGGAGGCGGAGACAACCGGCGTGGCGGCGGTCGGCGTGGGGGCGGGCGTCGGCTTGTCAGCGCCGGCGGTCCCCGACGCGGGCTTCAGCTGAAGAGTCGTGATCGAGTACGGCGGCAGCGTCTGTGCGACCGCCGTGCCCCGCTCCGCCGTCGTCAGGGCAGTGTCTCCCTTGGCATACGAAACGGTCGTGACCGCCCCTGCGGCCGGGGTGAATCCGGCGTACGAGAGCGACACCTGCGCCGCGTTCTGCGGGCTCTTGTTGATCAGCATGACGTTCAGACCGCCGTTGCTGCTCCGCACCGCGTGCACAGCAACCGACGAGTTGCCCGAGGACGACTTGACCATGGTGTCGCCAGGCTGCGCCAGTGCGGTCAGCGAGCGGATGCCCCAGTAGGTGGGGAACGGCGTCTCGCGCGGCGGTTCGCACTTCCCCCCGGCGCAGGTTCCAGCGGAGAGCACACCCCCGTCCTGGTAGTCGGTCTGGCCGTTGACGGTGGTGGGTGCTTGGTCCGTGCCGTTGTGCAGGTTCCACCAGTCCACGTGGGTGGCACCCTGCTCGAACCAGGTCATGTAGGTGTCCGGCGCGAACAGGGCCGCGGCCTGGCTGGTCAAGGCGGGCGAGCCGACGGCGTCGGTCTCGGTGACCGCGATCTCCACCGAAGCGGCGCGCGAGCCCTCGTACTTGGCGATCAGCGAGCGCAGCGAGGACCTGACACCGGCGATCCGGGAGGGGGTGTTCAGCAGGTCGGCCGTGGTGGTGCCGCCCGGATACCAGTGGACGATGACGAAGTCGATCGAGCGTCCCGCGATGGAGAGCACCGTGTTGTTCCAGTCGGCGCTGTCACCGGGAGCCTTCTCCGTATCCGGCCAGCCGCCGGGGGTGGTGAGCACCGCTCCGATCTTCACCTTCGGGTCCACGGCCTTCATCGCCTTCGCGTAGGCGATCAGGTTCTTCGCGTACGCCGTCGGGCTTTTGTCGGCGTGCTTGTCAAGTTCCCAGCCCTTGCCGTCGCCGTAGTGCCCGTTGCCGTAGACCTCGTTGCCGATCTCCCAGTACTTCACGCCGTAGCCCTTGTCGACGTTGGCGTACTTGACCCAGTCGGCGGCCTCCTGGGGGGTGCCGGAACCGTAGTTCGCGGTCAGGATCGGCTGGGCGCCGACCCTCTTCGCGGTGGCCATGAAGTGGTCGAAGTCGGTGTTGGAGGGGATCCAGCCGCTGCCGTCGCCGGAGGTGTGGGTCTTCCAGTGGTAGTCGTCCGCGCCGGAGCCGCCGGGAAAGCGCAGCTGCCGAACTCCCGCGGCCTTCATCAGCGAGGACACCTTGGCGTCCCCCATGTGCTCGTCGCCGAAGCCCGTGTTGAGGCCGGCACCACTGCTGGGCACCGTGCCCAAGGAGGTACCGGCATCCACACTGATGCCGACGGTCGGCGCGGCGACCGCGCTGGGCGCCAGGGCGCCGACACCGGCCGAGGCGGCGAGCACCGCCACAGCCCCCACGAGACAATGCCGGAGCATCCGGCTACGGCGGGGTGTACGACCCCAAGGCATCGTCTGTTCGGCGGGTCTCGGGTCCTCTGATGACACGGAATGCTCCGATCAGGGTGTTGACACAGAGGGCGTTGCGCCGCTGACCACGGCTCGCCCTCGTCGGTACACCCCTAAGTGGCCACTCAGAGCGGAAAGGTTGCCATCTCAAACGTTTTTCGCCGAGACGCGGTCGGCACCGTCTCACCGGACCCGGTGACCCCGTGACCCGGTGCCCCAGTGACACGCCCGGGCTCCGCCGCTTCGCGGTGCTGAGCAGCTTGGTCGACATCAGCACCGTGAACAGCTCCAGCGCGTCGTCGATCGCCTTGGCCTCCAGGTGCTGCATCACCGCGGTCAGCATCGCGGTGCCCTTCGGCTCTGGGGCCCGCTCCAGGCTCGTCGCCTTCGACCCCAGGCCGTAACGGGCCGGCGCGGCGAGCCGGTTCGGTGGGAGCTTGTCCAGCTTCACCCGCCCCAGCCGGTACACGGCGATCTCGTACACCCCCTCCAGCCAGGTGACCAGGTGATCCGGGTGACCCAGGTGATCAGGGTGACCCAGGTGATCGCCCTACGCCTGATGCACGATCTGGATCAGGTTGCCGCAGGTGTCGTCCAGTACCGCGGTGGTGACCGAGCCCATCTCCAGCGGCTCCTGGGTGAACCGCACTCCGAGTCCGCGCAGCCGGTCGAACTCCGCGTGGACGTCGTCCACGGCGAAGGCGGTGGCCGGGATGCCGTCGTTGAGCAGGGCGTCCCGGTACGGCTTCACCGCGGGGTGGCCGGCGGGCTCCAGCAGCAGTTCGGTCCCGTCGGGATCCTCCGGCGAGACCACGGTCAGCCACCGGTCCTCGCCCAGCGGGACCTCGGCCTTCTTCACGAAGCCCAGCACCTCGGTGTAGAAGCGCAGGGCCTTGTCCTGGTCGTCGACGAAGACGCTCGACAGGTGGATCCTCATGCTTTCCGCTCCTGTTCGTCGGGCCTGATCCACCGCTCGGCGATGCGCTTCAGCGGTGCCGTGTTCAGGTCGTGGAATTTGTAGCGCCCCTCCCGGCGGCTCTCGACCAACCCGGCGGCCTCCAGTACGGCGAGGTGCTGGGAGACGGCCTGGCGCGACATGCCGAGTTGGTGCTTCATGGTCAGTCTGGAGCAGATCTCGAACAGGGTCTGTCCCGGCTGCTCGGTGAGTTCGTCGAGGATCTTGCGGCGGGTGGAGTCGGCCAAGGCCTTGAATATGTCGTCGGCCACGCACCCACTATAGGCAAGTGCACGCTTGCCTAACAAGCGTCCGACCTGTGCCCCATCCTCGCTACTGAGTTCGACACTTCCGCAGGGTGTGGTCGATGCCCCACTTGGTTGAGCGGTGAACGGTGAGGCGGGGGCCGCGCCCCGGACCGCCTTGGCTCAGCCCGGCGTGTCCATCAGGGCGGTGACATAGGCGTCCAGCCGCTCCTCCACGACTCGCGTCGTCAGCTCCGTCCTCCCTGCCGCCCGCCAGGGCCGCGCCACCAACCGCACTTCTTCCGAGGCGGCCAGCCCGTCCCGCACCCGCCAGTACAGCCGCTCGCCCGGGGCCGCGGCCAGCACCCCGCCGGCCTCCTCGTACGCCTCGGCGAACCGCAGACCCCACGCCGGGCCGTGCAGCAGCGCGAGATTGACGGAGCAGTGCGCCACATCCAGATCCGCCGGGCCCCAAGAGGTCGCCGCCCAGTCGACGACGCCGGTGATCCGGGCACCCGCCGGCCTTGCGGGCGGCACGTCGAACAGCACATTGCCGGGCTGGAAGTCCCGGTGCAGGAACCGCCCTTCGTAGGGCGGCGCGGGCTTGCGGATCACGTCGATCGCCGCGGCCCATGCCGCCGCGCCGGCGCCCTTCGGAGTCACGACGGTGTCGGCGGTCGTCAACGCCACATAGGTGCGGGGCCGCTCGGCGGGTCGCAACGCGTGGATCGCCACGAGTTGGCGGGCCAGCAGAGGGACACGCGCCTCCAGTCCCTCATCGTCGAGGACCGTCCGGCCCGCCAGATGTGTCATCAGGAGCGACGGATACTCGCACTGCGCGGCGGTCGGATCAGCCGCGACCAGTCCAGGAGCCGGCACGCCGGTCCCCGGGAGCAGGGTCAGGGCGCCGGCCTCCCGGTTCAGCGAGTCCTCGGCGTGCTCCACGTAGAACGGGTCGACGAAGGTCCGCAGCACCAGGTCACGAGTGCCTCCGTCCGGCGTGCCGATGGTCAGCCTCCGCATTTCCGCGGTGATGCCGCCCTGCAGCGCCTCGGCTCTGACGATCCGTTCGCCGACCTCCAGGTGCCGGCTCACCCAAGCCAGTGTCAACGGTCGGACAGTCGCCGCTTCATCGTGGTCGGTCACCGTGCCACCACATCATCCGGACGGCGGCACGCGCGAAGCTTTTATCGGCGGGCGCGCAGCCGGTCGATCTCGGCGAGCACGCGGTCCACATGCGGACGCACCTGCGCACGCAACGCATCACTCCATCTCTCCTGTGAGTAGGAGCAGTTGAGATACAGCTGCCTGGCGTGCTCGAGGGCGGGGCGGTGCTCGGGCGGGAGGTGGGCGAGGGCCCAGTCGGCGGCGGCGTCCTTCGACTTGATCTGGCCGGTGGCGAGCGTGGTCCAGATACGGGCGAAGGTCAGCAGGACGTTGCGGGTGTCGCTGTCCAGGTCGTCCAGCAGCCCGGGGACACCCGTCACGCTCGCCCGGACCAGGTCGGCCTCCGGGACCGGGTCGAGGACCTGCGCCGGGCGCGGGCCGGTGAGGGGGTGGTCGCCGGCCAGCGTCATAGCGATCAGCAGAGCCAGATCGGGCATCGGCTCCGGCTGGGGGACCTTCCCGGCCTGGTACTCCGCGCGCAGCCACTCGCCGTAGAGGAAGTCGCCGGTCGGCGGGTACCGCCACGGCCGGACCTCGGCCTGGACGACCACGGTGAGCTCGACCGGGCGGAGGTTGTTCCGGGGGCCGGAGATCCGGAGCAGTCCACCGAGGAGTGTCCGTCGTTCCTGCTCGTCCATGGGCCGCCGGGAGACGACCAGTAGGTCCACGTCGCTGGCCGGCCTGAGTCCGCCGAGCACGGAGGAGCCGTGGAGGTAGGTGCCGATGACATCTTGGCCCAGCGCGCCGCCGACCAGTCCCACGATCTCCTGAACCTGATTCATCGCATCAGCGTCTCCTGTCATCCTGCGGACCGCACGGCATTATTTGATTGCGGCTGGTCAGGGAGCTGCGGGGAGGCCGAGGGTGTCCTCGACGGCCATCCCGAGTTTGTGTCCTCGTAGACCAGGTCCGGGGCGGTCTTGGGGGAGCGGAGCATCTGCCGGAGCTTGGTGTATTACTCCGAGTCCGGGGCCTTGACGGGGACGAACTCGAGCGGGCCGGCCCATCACGGATCACCATCACGTCCGAGTCGAGGCATCAGGCCTATGACGGCTACGCCGGGCCGATCACGAGATCGAAGGAGCCCTGGGTCAGGTTCGCTCGCGTCTATCAAGTTTTGGCCATGCATTACTGGCGTAGAGGGAAGCGGTTGTCTCTTTCTCGCTGGGGAGGTACCCGGTCATATCCGGATTTGCGTTGCGGGTGAACTGTTATTGAGGTCGCGATTCGCTGTGAAGCAGTCATGTGGCAGCTGGGGCTGAAGAGTTGTGACTGGTTTTGTGTGGCACTTGTGGCCCGTTCGCTTCTCTTGACGAGCGCAAGTAAGCGCGGGGTAAGCTCCCGGCACTTTTGAAGATCTTGTGACTCCGGGGTGGGGGCTCTGTGGGGTCGGAGAGCGGGGGAATGTGAGAGCGTCCCGAAGACGGCGTAGTGGTGGCAGAGCACTGATCGCACTGATCGCGTCAGCGGTCGTTGCGGGCGTTGTGCCGTCACTGGACGTCAGCAGCACTGCCCGTGCAGCAGACGGGCTGACCGCTGCCACGGGGGGCGGACGAACCAAGTCGGCGGTGACGCAGGAAGCGGCGGCGACCGCAGCCGAGTCCGGTGGCTCGAACGTCGAGATCACTTCCCTGCGCACCGAGTCGGGTGAGGTGTACGCCACTCCGGACGGGCAGTTCGAGGCCGTGCAGCACCTGAAGCCGGTGCGCACGCGGATGGACGGCGCGTGGAGAGCGGTCGACAACACTTTGAGGAAGCGCAGTGACGGCAGCGTGGTGCCGAATGCCGCAGCGGTGGGGTTGTCGTTTTCCGGGGGCGGGTCGGATCCGCTGGTGACGTTGGAGAGGGGTGGGCGAAAGCTGTCTTTCTCGTGGCCGACATCGTTATCGGCGCCGACGCTGGACGGGGACACGGCAACATACGTGAACGTTCTGCCGGATGTGGACCTGAAGGTCCGCTCGATCACCGACGGCTTCAGTGAACTGCTGGTGGTGAAGTCCCCGGAAGCAGCAAAGAATCCTGCGTTGGCCGAGTTGAAGCTGCCCGTCGACTCTCCGGGGCTCGACTTGCAGGAGACGGCCTCAGGTGGCTTGGCAGCGGTGGATCAGGCCGCGGGCGGTGTTGTCTTCGAGGCGGCCCAGCCCCTCATGTGGGACTCGGCGGAGGCATCCGGCACCCAGGCGCACACGGTGCGGAGTGCGACCGTCGAAGGGGCGGCCTCCACTGCGGCGAATGTCGAAGACGGACCTGGGGATGGCGCGAATGTAGCGCCGATCGATGTCGAGGTGGCATCGGATGACAGTGAACTCCGGCTGACGCCGGACCAGGGAATGCTGACAGATCCCAGGACGACGTTCCCGGTCTACATCGACCCACAGACCTACACCCCGAAGGCGGGGGAGTGGACGATGGTCTCGCGGTACTGGGCGTCCTCGCCGCAGTGGCGGTTCAACGGGGACTCGGACGCCGGCGTGGGCTACTGCGGTTGGGACTACTGCGCGCCGTACGACGTGAAGCGGCTGTTCTACAAGTTTCCGACCTCGCGGTTCTCCGGAAAGTCGATCCTCAGCGCGACGTTCGTCGGGCATGAGACGTGGTCCGGGTCGTGCGATGGGCGGACGGTGCAGTTGTGGCGGACGAAGTCGTTCGACTCGGGCACGACCTGGAACAGTTCGGCCGACAACTGGTTGGACCAGTTGGATTCGCGCGACGTGGCCAAGGGCGGGAGCGCGAGCTGTCCAGCCGGAGACGTGGAGTTCGACGCCACGGCGGGTGTGAAGTACGCGGCGTTGCATGATTCGTCGTACACGTCCTTCGGGCTCCGTGCGGCGAATGAGGATGACAAGTACGGCTGGAAGCGGTTGTATTGACGTCTACGACCCGGAGTAGTGCCTGATGCCTCTGATTCATTCGACTGACCCTGACTTTCGCGTGTGTCAGATCAGCTTCGATACGCTGCTCGCGATCCAGTTGGAGGCGGAGAGGCGAGGCTGGGCGACTCGATGGTCCTCTGTAGATGCGCTCCGCAGCCAGGTCAGGGATAGCGCCGTCGTCCTCCAGTCGCTGATGCGCGAGGAGCGCGGAGGGGCTGTGTGGGCATACCGGTGTCTGGTGTTGTTCTCGGCTGCGGATGGCGAGGAAGCTGGCGGAATCGCCACGATCGATCTTGATCCGGCAACGTTCGAGTCGTTGGAGCGAATTGATCGAGACCCGGATACCCGCAAGGCTTTTGCGCGAATGTTCTCCCTTGCGAGCGGTGGAATTTCAATGGTCTCGAAGAAATAGCGAGATCTATCAATTGCCACCCATTGGTGGAGCAACTGCAGGTCGATTCGGCGAATTCCTCGTCTCTCTGAATTGGAAATTCATCTCTGACGCGAACCTTGGCCGCCGAACTGGGAGAATTCCCCATCGATAACGACCAGCGATAACCGCAGATGCCCCACCGGAATGATGTTCCGGTGGGGCATCTGCGGTGTCTGACGGCAGTAGTTGACGGCAACGTCAGCGGGCTGGGGTTGCACAGGGGGGTGGTTCGTTGCCGTCGTCGGGCTTGCTGGTGCTCTCGGTGGGGGTGGCGGAGGGCGTGGCCGAGGAGGTTGATGGCGTTGCGTTGGAGGCGGAGCCAGACGTGGGCGTACACGGTGGCGGTGACGCCGATGTGGGAGTGGCCGAGGAGTTCCTTGATGACGACGAGTTCGACGCCCTGTTCCAGGAGGAGGGTCGCCGCCGAGTGGCGTAGGTCGTGGAACCGGATGCGGCGGAGCCTGGCCAGTTGCACCACCTCAAGGGTCTCACCGAACGCGCCCGGCGCCTCAACGCCCCCGCCCCACCACCCCCCGCACCCACCGGTACACCAACTCCGGCCGCCCCACCTGCCCGTACACGGGAGCCCGTTCCGCTCGCCCCGCCTCCACCAGGTGTTCCAGGTAGCGGCGGGCCGTTATCCGGGAGATGCCCACGGCCTCCGCGATCCGGGCAGCCGTCAGGCCCTCTTCCGCCTCCCGCAGGGCGCCTGTGACGCGCTCCAGCGTCGGTCCGCTCAACCCCTTCGGCAGCGCCGCCGGCCCCGGTGCCCGCAGCGTCGCCAGGGCTCTGTCCACCTCGTCCTGCCCGCTCGCCTCACCCGCCGCCGCGTGGAACTCGGAGTATCTGACCAGCCGGTCCCGCAGTGTCGCGAAGGTGAACGGCTTCAGTACGTACTGGACGACCCCCAGGGACACCCCTTCCCGCACCACCGTCAGATCCCGCGCCGACGTCACCGCTATGACGTCCGCCAGGTGCCCGGCCGCCCGCAGCGAGCGCGCCAGTTGCAGGCCGTGCACGTCCGGCAGGTGCAGGTCCAGGAGCAGCAGGTCCACCGCCGTACGTTCCAGCGCGCGCCGCGCCTCCGCCCCGGTGTGCGCCTTGCCGACGGCCGCGAAGCCGGGGACCCGGTTGACGTACATGACGTGGGCGTCGGCGGCGACCGGGTCGTCCTCCACCACCAGGACCCGGATGGTCGGCTGCTGCTCGCTCGTCGTCATGCGTCGCCTCCAGAAACCGGGCCCGCCGGGACCGCGCCCTCGGACACCCGCTCGGCATCGGCTCCGTCCCGCAACGGCAGCCGTACCTCGAACACCGCCCCGCCCCCGTCGGCCTCCGCCACCGTGAGCGTCCCCTCGTGCCGGGTCACCGCCTGCCGTACGAGGGCCAGGCCGAGCCCGCGCCCGCCCGGCCCGGCCGGCTTCGTCGAGAAGCCCCGCTGGAACACCGCCTCCGCGTGCGCCGGGTCCACGCCCGCCCCCGTGTCCGAGACGCGCAGGACCAGCCGGCCGTTCGCCTCGCCCTCGGTGTACGCGGTCACCGTCACCTTCGCCCGCAGGCTCCCCTGCGCCGCGTCCACCGCGTTGTCGATCAGGTTGCCGAGGATGGTGACCAGGTCACGGGAGGACAGCGACGTCGGCAGCAGCCCGTCGTCGAGGCGGCTGTCCTCCGACACCACCAGCTCCACGCCCCGCTCGTTCGCCTGTGCCGTCTTGCCCAGCAGCAGGGCCGCCAGCACCGGCTCGCTCACCGCGGCCACCACCTGGTCGGTGAGCGCCTGCGCCAGCTCCAGTTCGGCGGTGGCGAACTCCACCGCCTCCTCCGCGCGGCCCAGTTCGATCAGGGAGACGACCGTGTGGAGCCGGTTCGCCGCCTCGTGCGCCTGCGAGCGCAGTGCCTGGGTGAAGCCGCGCTCCGAGTCCAACTCGCCCATCAGGGCCTGGAGTTCGGTGACGTCGCGCAGGGTCACCACCGTCCCCCGGCGTTCGCCTCCGGACACCGGGGAGGTGTTGATCACCAGCACCCGGTCCGCCGTCAGATGCACCTCGTCCACCCGCGGCTCGGACGCCAGCAGCGCCCCGGTGAGGGGGGCGGGCAGGGCGAGTTCCGCGACCGAGCGGCCCACCACGTCCGCCTCCGAGGTCACGCCCAGCAGCTCCCGTCCGCCGTCGTTGATCAGCGCGACCCGGTACTGCCCGTCCAGCATCAGCAGCCCCTCCCGCACCGCGTGCAGCGCGGCCTGGTGGTAGTCGTGCATCCGGCTGAGCTCGCTCGCGTTCATGTTGTGCGTGTGACGGCGCAGGCGGGCGTTGATGACGTACGTGCCGATGGCGCCGAGCGCGAGAGCGCCGGCCGGGACACCGAGCAGGGCCGTCAGCTGGTCCTGGACCCGCTCGGTGATCACCTTGACCCTGATGCCGGCGCTGACCAGGCCCACGACCCTGCCGTTGTCCTCGATCGGGGTGACCGCGCGGACCGACGGGCCGAGGGTGCCGGAGTACGTCTCGGTGAACGTCCTGCCTTCCAGCGCGCCGCCGATGTGGCCGCGGAACTTCTGGCCGATCTGGTCCTCGACGGGGTGGGTCCAGCGGATCCGCTGCGGGTTCATGATCGTGATGAAGTCGACCTCGGTGTCGCGCATCACCTGCAGCGCGTACGGCTGGAGCTCCGCCGAGGGGTCGGGGGTGCGGATCGCGGCCCGGACGGAGGGGGAATCGGCCACCGAGCGGGCCACCGCCGTGGCCTGGCGGCGTGCCGCTTCCTCGGCCTGGCTGCGGTCGCTGACGTAGGTGAACAGCGCGTACCCGGCGACGACCACCGCTATCAGCACGGCCTGCATGGCGAAGAGCTGGCCGGCCAGGCTGCGGGGGGTCGGTACGCGGACGTGCATGTCGTCAGTCTGCCCCTTGGCTGATTGTGAACTAAATGAACGGAAGGGTGACCGCCCTCACACGACGGGAGATAGTCACCGCATCCCCCCATGCAGAGCCGCCCTGCGGAACCCCCTACAGAACCGCATGGCGCCGGAAGTCAGAACCGCACAACGCCGCAGTACAGAAACGCACAACGCCGCAGTACAGAAACGCCATGAGAACCCCCATCCCCCGGACGTGAGCCGCACGCCGGTGATGCCGACGACGTCGTCAAGGAGGGCCGCTGTGACCAGCGCAGCCGATACGGCACCTGCCGCACCCAAAGCCAAGCGGGACCGCACGCACTATCTCTACATCGCGGTGATCGTCGCGGTCGCCATCGGTATCACCGTCGGTCTGGTCGCACCTGACTTCGCCGTCGAGCTGAAGCCGATCGGCACCGGGTTCGTGAACCTGATCAAGATGATGATCTCGCCGATCATCTTCTGCACCATCGTGCTGGGCATCGGCTCGGTCCGGAAGGCCGCCAAGGTCGGCGCGGTCGGTGGTATCGCGCTGCTCTACTTCACGATCATGTCGCTGGTCGCCCTGGCCATCGGTCTGGTCGTCGGCAACATCCTGGAGCCCGGTACGGGCCTCGCGGTGACCGACGCGATCAAGAACGCCGGTCACGCACAGGTCGACGCCGAGGCCAAGGACACCACCGAGTTCCTGCTCGGCATCATCCCGACGACGATCGTCTCCGCCTTCACCGAGGGCGAGGTGCTGCAGACACTGCTGATCGCCCTGCTCGCCGGTTTCGCGCTGCAGGCCATGGGTCCGGCCGGGCAGCCGGTCCTGCGCGGTGTCGAACACATCCAGCGGCTCGTCTTCCGCATCCTCGCCATGGTGATGTGGGCCGCCCCGATCGGTGCCTTCGGTGCCATGGCGGCGGTGGTCGGTTCGGCCGGCGTCGACGCGCTCAAGAGCCTGGCCGTGCTGATGCTCGGCTTCTACGTCACCTGTTTCCTCTTCGTCTTCATCGTGCTCGGCACGCTGCTGCGGGTGATCGCGGGCCTGAACATCCTCACGCTCTTCAAGTACCTGGGCCGCGAGTTCCTGCTGATCCTGTCCACCTCGTCGTCCGAGTCCGCGCTGCCGCGGCTCATCGCGAAGATGGAGCACCTCGGCGTCAGCAAGCCGGTGGTCGGCATCACCGTCCCGACCGGCTACTCCTTCAACCTCGACGGCACCATGATCTACATGACCATGGCGTCCCTGTTCATCGCCGACGCCATGGGTACGCCGATGTCGGTCGGCGAGCAGATCCCGCTGCTGCTCTTCCTGTTCGTCGCCTCCAAGGGCGCGGCCGGTGTGACCGGCGCGGGTCTGGCCACGCTGGCGGGCGGTCTCCAGTCGCACAAGCCCGCGCTGGTCGACGGCATCGGCCTGATCGTCGGCATCGACCGCTTCATGAGCGAGGCCCGCGCCCTGACGAACTTCGCGGGCAACGCCGTCGCCACGATCCTGATCGGGACCTGGACCAAGGAGATCGACCGGGGCCGCGTCGACCAGGTGCTCTCCGGTGAGATTCCCTTCGACGAGAAGACCCTCCTCGACGACGGCTCCGACGATGCCGCCGACTCCACCCACGCGCAGCTTCCCGAACAGGGCGGCGAGAAGGAACTGGCCAAGGCCTGACGGGCCTCGCCGCCGCGTCCGGCGGGCCCGGCCCCACGCCCGGCGGGCCCGGCCCCACGCCCGGTGGGTCCGGGCCCTCACGCCCGGTGGGCCCCGGCTCCCACGCCCGACGGGGCCCGGCCTTCTGGCCCTGGCGGGCGGATGGGCTCGGGCCCCCTGGACCCGGACCCGACCGGCCTTCCGCGCCGGACCGGCCGGCCTTCCGGCCCTGACGGGCGGGTGCCCCCAGGCGGGTGGGGCCGGGCGCCTGGAGCCGGGCATGACCGGCAGGAGGCAGGAGGCCGGCCCTTCGCCCGACCGCCGACCCTCCGCGCCTGACCGGCAGCCGTCTCCGACCGGGTCGGCAGGCGCCCCAAGCCCGACCGGCAGATCCCCCCAGCCGGGCCGGGCCCGGAGCCTGAACCCGGGCCCGGCCCGTCGACTCCGGGCGGCTGAGTGCTCCCCCGTGTCTCAGCCGCCCGGTCGCCGGTCTGTCAGCCTCTGTCGGCGTCTGTGGGAGCCGGCCTCCGCACGATGACTCACCGAACTCTTACCCGGCCCCACTAGCCTGCCGCACCGGACCGACCGGTGCGGCAGGCTCATGCGGAGGCATGCGGGCGATGAAGATCGACTGGGACCGGCGGACCTGTGCCCGGCGTGGGCACGTCACGTACGCGCCGGACGAACCCGTGCTGCGGGAGCGGCTGCACGCCGAGACCGCGCTGGGCGTGGCCTGGCGCTGTCTGCGCTGCGGTGACTTCGCCCTCGGCGACCCGCACGGCTCCGGGCCGGCCGTCCGGGCCCCGCTCGTCCCGCGCGGCAAGGTACTGCGCGACCTGTTCATCCTGCGCTTCCTGGCCGTCGAGCGGGCCGTGCGCGGGGTGTTCATCGTGCTGGTCGCGGTGGCGGTGTGGAAGTTCAGCAACTCTCAGGACGCGGTCCGCCGGCTCTTCGACGAGTACCTGGACGTCTTCCGCCCCGTCTTCCGGCACTTCCACTACGACCTCGACCACTCACCGGTCGTCGGCACCTTCCAGAAGATCTTCGGCTACCGGCACTCCACGCTGGTGCTGGTGGCGGTTCTGCTGCTCGCCTACGCGCTGATCGAACTGGTCGAGGCGGTCGGTCTCTGGTACGCCAAACGCTGGGCGGAGTACCTGACCGTCGTCGCCACCGCCGCGTTCCTCCCCCTGGAGATCTACGAACTCACCGAGCACATCAGCGGTTTGAAGATCGCTACACTGGTCCTGAACGTCCTCGCCGTCCTCTACATCGCCCTCGCCAAGCGGCTGTTCGGCCTGCGGGGCGGCCGCCGGGCGTTCGAGGAGGAGCGGCAGAGCGCCTCCCTGCTGGAGGTGGAGGAGTCCGCCCGAGTGCCTGCCTAGGGGCGACATCCGTGGCTTGGTTGCCTTGACGTCGGCGTCAAGGCTTACGTTCCTACGTATGCGCATCGGCGAGCTGGCCGCGCGGGCCGGGACCACGACCCGGACGCTGCGGTACTACGAGGCACGGGGGCTGCTGCCCGCGAAGCGGAACGGCAACGGATACCGCGTCTACGACGAGGACGACCTGAAGCTGCTGCGGCAGATCAGGACGCTGCAGGACTTCGGGTTCGACCTGGAGGAGACGCGGCCGTTCGTGGAGTGTCTGCGGGCCGGACACCCGGAGGGCGACACGTGTCCGGCCTCGCTCGCGGTCTACCGGCGCAAGCTGGACGAACTGGACGCGCTGATCGGCGAGTTGCAGGCCGTGCGGGCTCAGGTCGGGGCGCAGCTGGTGCGGGCCGAGCGGGCCCGGGACGAGCTGGCCGTCGGGGCGCTGGCTCCGGGTGGTCCGGAGCCGCAGTGCGAGCTGGGAGGGAACCTCAGGTGATCAAGGCGGCGGGTGTGGCCGAGGTGACGGACGCGGACTTCGAGGCGGAGGTGATCGGCGCGGAACTGCCGGTGCTGGTGGAGTTCACCGCCGACTGGTGTCCGCCGTGCCGGCAGATGGGGCCGGTGCTCAGTGCGGTCGCCGAAGAGGAGGGCGAGCGGTTGAAGGTGGTGCAGCTGGACGTGGACACCAACCCGGAGACCACGAACGCGTACCAGGTCCTGTCGATGCCGACCTTCATGGTCTTCCGGGGCGGCGAGCCGGTGAAGGCGATGGTGGGGGCGCGGCCGAAGCGACGGCTGCTGGAGGAACTGGCGGACGTCCTGTGACCTGACGCTCTGACGCCCAAAAGAGGAAATCCCCCGAGCAATTGCGCTCGGGGGATTTCCTTGCGTATATTTAATGGTTCGCGACTTCACCGGTATCGGGTCGCAAAGAAGTTCAGTAGCCACAGTATATCCGGGCGGGAGCGGAATTGTCAAACAACGACTTTCCAGATCGTGAATTGAAGCGCGAGCAGGAATTCATCGACGGGCTGTACGCGCGCGTGGACGCGCTGCGCGGCGACACCGAGGTCTCCGTCACGGACGCGCTCGCCCAGGGCAACACGCCCATGCAGGCCCGCCTGGAACGGGACATCCTGGTCGCCGAGCGCTCGGGGCTGCTGGCGGCGCTGAACGCGGTCGACGGGTCGCTCTGCTTCGGCCGCCTCGACCTCACCTCCGGCGTCACCCACCACATCGGCCGCATCGGCCTGCGCACCGAGGACGCCGAGCGCACCCCGATCCTCATCGACTGGCGGGCCGACGTCGCCCGCCCCTTCTACCTGGCCACCGGCCACACCCCGATGGGTCTGCGCCGGCGCCGGCACCTCACCACCGAGGGGCGCAGGGTGACCGCCCTGCACGACGAGATCCTCGACCTCGGCGACGTCACCCGCACCGGCCACGAGGACCCGAGCGGCGACGCCGTCCTGCTCGCCGCCCTCAACTCCGCGCGCACCGGCCGGATGAGCGACATCGTGCAGACCATCCAGGCCGAGCAGGACGAGATCATCCGCGCCCCGCACCGCGGCGTGCTGGTCGTCGAGGGCGGCCCCGGCACCGGCAAGACGGCGGTCGCCCTGCACCGGGCCGCCTACCTCCTCTACGAACACCGGGAACTGCTCGCCAAGCGGGCCGTCCTGATCGTCGGCCCCAACCCCGCCTTCCTCGGCTACATCGGCGAGGTACTGCCCTCCCTGGGCGAGACCGGCGTCCTGCTGGCCACGGTCGGCGAACTCTTCCCCGGCGTGAAGGCGACGGCCGCCGACCCGCCTCAGGCGGCCGCGGTGAAGGGCCGTGCCGACATGGCGGACGTCCTCGCCGCCGTCGTACGCGACCGGCAGGCGCTGCCCGACCCGGTGATCGCGATCGAGCACGACCGCGAGATCCTCATGCTGGACGACGACCTGGTGAACGTGGCGCGCGAGCGGACCCGGGCCGCCGGGCTCCCGCACAACGTGGCCCGTGAGCACTTCGAGGGCCACATCCTCAACACGCTCACCGACATGGTCGCCGAACGCATCGGCACCGACCCCTACGACGGCTCCAACCTGCTCGACCCCAGCGACATCACCCAGATCCGCGACGAGCTCGCCGAGAACCGTGAAGTCTGGTCGGCCATCGAGCAGTTGTGGCCACGGCTGACCCCGCAGCGGCTGGTCGCGGACTTCCTCGCCGCACCCGAGGGGTACGTGAGCGAGGAGGACGCAGCCGCGATCCGCCGCCCGGTGACGCGGGCGTGGACCGTGGCGGACGTACCGCTGCTCGACGAGGCGGCCGAACTGCTCGGCGAGGACGACCGGGTGGCGCGGGCCCGCGCGGAACGGGAACGGGAGACACAGATCGCGTACGCGCAGGGCGTGCTGGACGTGTCGTACGCCTCCCGTACCTACGAGTTCGAGGACAAGGAGGACGGCGACCCCGAGTCCTCCGAGGTGCTGTCCGCGCACGACATCATCGACGCCGAACGGTTCGCCGAACGCCATGAGGAGGACGACCACCGCAGCGCCGCCGAACGCGCGGCGGCCGACCGCACCTGGGCGTTCGGGCACATCATCGTCGACGAGGCCCAGGAACTGTCCCCGATGGCCTGGCGGTTGCTGATGCGGCGCAGCCCCACCCGCTCCATGACCCTGGTCGGCGACCCCGCGCAGACCGCGGAGGCGGCCGGCGTCGGCTCGTGGGCGGGCATCCTCGAACCGTATGTCGAGGACCGCTGGGAGCACACCCGCCTCGGGGTCAACTACCGCACCCCGGCCGAGATCATGGACGTCGCGGCGGCCGTGGTGCGCGCCCGGCACCCGGGCTTCGAACCGCCGAGTTCGGTGCGCTCCACCGGGGAACGGCCCTGGGCACGCGCCACCGACGACCTCCCCGGCGCCGTCGCCAAGGCGGTGGCGGAGCTGACCCCGGCCGAGGGCCGCCTCGCCGTCATCGCACCGCGCGAACTGCACCGGAGGCTGGCCGCCCGTCTGGACGGTGTGACGGCGGGCGCCGAACCCGACCTCACCCGGACCGTCGTCCTCCTCGACCCCCGCCAGGCCAAGGGGCTGGAGTTCGACTCCGTCCTGGTCGTCGAACCCGGCCGGTACGGCACGAGCGACCTGTACGTCGCCCTGACGAGGGCGACCCAACATCTCGGCGTGCTGCACACCGAGCCCCTTCCGGCCGCTCTCGCCGAGGCGTTCGCGTCCGTGCGGGAACAGGACGTCTGAGAGCCGGGCCCGTCCCTGAGGGCTGAGCCCTCAGGGACGGGCAGCCCCTACGCCGGGCGGAACCAGACCGTGGCCAGGGGCGGCAGCGTCACGCGGATGCTCGCCGGGCGGCCGTGCCACGCCGTTGCTTCCGGCTTGACGGCGTCGGGGTTGGTGACGTCGCTCCCGCCGTACCGCGCCGCGTCCGTGTTGAGGGCCTCGTACCAGGCGGGGACGTCGTCGGGGACGCCGAGCCGGTAGTCGTGGCGGACGACCGGGGAGAAGTGGGACACCGCCAGCAGGGGGACGCCGTCCGCGTCGTAGCGCAGGAACGCGAAGACGTTGTCCTCGGCCGCGTCACCGATCACCCACTGGAAACCGGACGGATCGGCGTCCCGTTGCCACAGGGACGGGGTGTGGCGGTAGACCGTGTTGAGGTCGCGGACCAGGTCACGCACGCCCCGGTGGTCGGCCTCGGCCCCGTACTCCGGGTCCAGCAGCCACCAGTCCGGGCCGCGCGCCTCCGACCACTCCGCGCCCTGCGCGAACTCCTGGCCCATGAAGAGGAGTTGTTTGCCGGGGTGGGCCCACATGAAGCCGAGATAGGAGCGGTGGTTGGCGCGCTGCTGCCACCAGTCGCCCGGCATCTTCGACACCAGTGAACCCTTGCCGTGCACCACCTCGTCGTGCGAGATCGGCAGGACGTAGTTCTCGCTGTAGGCGTACACCATCGAGAACGTCATCTCACCGTGGTGGTACTTGCGGTGCACCGGCTCGTGACTCATGTAGTCGAGCGAGTCGTGCATCCAGCCCATGTTCCACTTCAGGCCGAAGCCGAGGCCGCCGAACCCGCCCGGGCCCACGTGGTGGGTGGCGCGGGTGACGCCGTCCCAGGCCGTGGACTCCTCCGCGACCGTCACCACACCCGGCACCCGCCGGTACACGGTGGCGTTCATCTCCTGCAGGAACGCCACCGCGTCCAGGTTCTCCCGCCCGCCGTGCTCGTTCGGCGTCCACTGGCCCGGCTCGCGCGAGTAGTCGAGGTAGAGCATCGAGGCGACCGCGTCCACCCGCAGGCCGTCGATGTGGAACTCCTCGCACCAGTACACGGCGTTGGCGACCAGGAAGTTTCGCACCTCGCGCCGGCCGTAGTCGAACTCCAGCGTGCCCCAGTCGGGATGGGCGGACCGGAGGGGATCCTCGTGCTCGTACAGCGGGCGCCCGTCGAACTCCGCCAACGCCCAGTCGTCGCGCGGGAAGTGCGCGGGCACCCAGTCCATCAGCACCCCGATCCCGGCCTGGTGCAGGGCGTCGACCAGGAACTTGAAGTCGTCGGGGGTGCCGAGGCGGGCCGTCGGGGCGTAGAAGCCGGTGACCTGGTAGCCCCAGGAGCCGCCGAAGGGGTGCTCGGCGACCGGCATCAGCTCGACATGGGTGAAGCCCATCTCCTTGACGTACACGGGGAGTTCCTGGGCCAGCTGACGATACGTCAGCCCCGGTCGCCAGGACGCGAGATGGATCTCGTAGATCGACAACGGGGCCTCGTGCGCGGGGGCGTCCCCGCGGCGTGCCAGCCACTCCTCGTCGCCCCACTCGTAGTGCGAGGCGTGCACGATCGACGACGTGGCGGGCGGCACCTCGGTACGGCGGGCAAGCGGGTCGGCGCGCACGGTCTTCGAACCGTCGGGGCGGGTGATCTCGAACTTGTACAGCTCGCCCTCGCCGATACCGGGCACGAACAGCTCCCACACACCGGTGCCGCCGAGCGAGCGCATCGGGAACGCCGAGCCGTCCCAGAAGTTGAAGGTGCCGGCCACCCGCACGCCCCGCGCGTTCGGCGCCCACACCGTGAACCGGGTCCCGGACACGCCCTGGTGCGTCATCGGCTCCGCCCCGAGCGCCCGCCACAGCTCCTCGTGCCGGCCCTCGCCGATCAGGTGCAGGTCCAGATCGCCCAGCGCGGGCAGGAAGGCGTACGCGTCCTCGGTGTCCTGCACCGACCCCTCGTACGCCACGAGGAGGCGGTACGCCGGGACCTCGGGCAGCGGCAGCAGCCCCGAGAAGAACCCGTCCCCGTCGTTGTACAGCTCGGCCCGCACATCAGCGGTGACGACCGTCACGGACAGCGCGTACGGCCTGAACGCCCGGAAGGCGACCCCGCCGGGCACCGGATGCGCGCCGAGCACGCCGTGCGGGTTGTGATGCGTGCCCGCGATCAGCCGCTCCCGGTCATCGGCGTCGATGACGGGGGAGACGACGACGGGGGCGGGCGCGGGGGCCTCCGGCGGTGGAACGGGGGTCGGCTCGACGAGGTTCTCCGGCGTGACTTCCTTCGCGGTGACCTTCTTGGCGGTGACCTTCTTGGCGGTGACCTTCTTCGCGGTGACTTTCCTGGCAGGGGCCTTCTTCGTGGCGACCGGGGTCTTCTCGGTGGTGGCCTTCTTCGTGGCGACCGGGGTCTTCTCGGTGGTGGCCTTCTTCGTGGCGACCGGGGTCTTCTTGGCAGGCTTCTTCGCGGCTGCGGGGGTCTTCTTGGCGGTGACCGTCTTCGCGGGCGCGGGAGTCCGCTTCGCGGCGGTCTTCGTGGCCGCGGTCTTCTTCACGGCGACGGTGGCTTTCTTCGCGGTCGCCTTCGTGGCAGCGGCCTTCGTGGCAGCGGCCTTAGTGGTGGGTTTCTTCGCCGTCGGCTTTGCCGCAGCGGCCTTGGTGGCGGCGGTCTTCGCGGTGGTCTTGGTCGCGGTGCTCTTGGTTGCGGTGGCCTTGGTAGCGGTGGTCTTCGTCGCCGTAGCCTTCTTCGCGGCGGGCGTCGCCTTCTTGGCCGCCGCCTTCACCGGGGCGGCCTTCACCGGGGCCGCCTTCTTCGCCGCGGCCCTCTTCGTCACCGCTTTCTTGGCGGCCGTCTCCTTCGCGGCCGTCGCCTTGGTCGCCGGCGTCTTCTTCGCCGTCGTCTTCTCGGCCGTCGCCTTCTTCGGAGCCACTGCCTTCTCGACCTTCTCGACGGCCTTCTTCACACTCTTCGTGGCCTTCTTCGCAGCCGGCTCGGCAGCCGTCTTCTTCGGATCCGAACCGCTGGACGGGGGGCGGGGGGTCACGGGGGGAGCCTCCTCGGCGAAAACTCTGGTCGGTCAGATCAGGTCGGATGTGGCGTAACGCTCTATCGCGGCCATCGGCACGGCCATCCAGTCGGGGCGGTGCCGGGCCTCGTAGACGACCTCGTAGATCGCCTTGTCAGTCTCACAGGCCCGCAGCAGTACCGGGTCGGTCCGCGGATCCACGCCGCTGACCTCGGCGTATCCCGAGCAGTAGGCGGCCCGGCAGGCCTCCGCCCAGCCGGGGGCCGGCGGGTCGGCGGAGAGGGCCGCGTAGTCGAAGGAGCGGAGCATCCCCGCGATGTCCCGGGCCGGCGGCTGCGGCATCCGGCGTTCGGCGAGCGGCTTCGACGGCTCGCCCTCGAAGTCGATCAGCGACCACTGTCCGGCGGCCGAGCGCAGGCACTGGCCGAGGTGCAGATCGCCGTGGACGCGCTGCGCGGTCCAGGTACGGCCCTCGGCGGCCAGGTCGGCCAGCGCGGTGAACGCGGAGTGCAGCGCGGGGGCGTACGGCCGGAGCGCGGGCACCGCCTGGGTGGCCGCCTCCAGGCGCTCGGTCATGCCGTCGACCAGGAGGTGCAGCTGGGCGTGGCCGAGGGTCACTGTCGGCAGTGCGCGGGCGAGGGCCGTGTGCACCTCGGCGGTGGCCCGCCCGAGCGCCCGTGCCTCCGCGCTGAAGTCCTCGCCCTTGGCCAGTTCCCGCAGCGCCAGCTCCCAGCCGTCGCTCGCACCCTGTACGAAGGGCTGGAGCACGCCGAGGACGTACGAGTCACCGGACAGCTCCGCCCGCAGCCACCCCGTCGGCGCGGGCACCCTGGTGCAGCCCTCGCGGGCCAGCGCCAGCGGCAGTTCCAGGTCGGGATTGACGCCGGGCAGGACCCGGCGCAACAGCTTGAGGATGAACGTATCTCCATAGACGATCGACGAGTTCGACTGCTCGCCGGTCGTCAGGCGGGGCACCAGCCCGTCGCGGATCTCCTGGTGCGGGTCCCGTTCGAAGCGCAGCCCGCCGATGCGTGCCTGGGTGCGTACGGCTTCCAGGAGCAGTTCGGCGGGCCGGGCGTCGTGCAGGGCCTCGTAGACCGTGTGTCCGGCCAGCGGGCCCTCGTCGACGTGTCCGATCAGCGCGGGCGCGAGCCGGGGCGGCAGCGCCTCGCGCACGCCTATGAAGAGCTGGTAGCAGTCGCCCGGGTGCGGCGGGGCGCCCGGGCCGGGCGGCTGGTGGGCGCGCACCAGCAGGTGGTAGAGACCGAGCTTGGCCGTGGCAGGGAGCAGCTCGGTGGCCGCCACCAGCGAGAATCCGGTGATCGGACGCCCCTTGCCCGCGAACCAGCGCTGCCGCGGCAGCCACTCCCGCAGCAGTGGATCCAGTGACGCAAGGAGGCCGGGGTTGCCGGGGCTGGCGGTGGCGGTACGGATGACGGCTTCCGACATGGCGTCGCGTCCTTTCCCCGGGGTGGGCGGGGTGTTACTGATGCGTGCCCCGGGCGGGGCGGAGGAAACCGCCCCGCCCGGGGTCAAGGCGGGCTTTTCACGCTCCTACGCGGTGTCTTTGCGCAGCCGGAACCAGTAGAAGCCGTGGCCGCCGAGGGTCAGCAGATACGGCAGTTCACCGATGGCCGGGAAACGCACCCCGCCGAAGAGCTCCACCGGGTGCCGCCCCTCGAACGCGCTGAGATCCAGCTCCGTCGGCTGCGCGAACCGGGAGAAGTTGTTCACGCACAGAACGAGATCGTCCTCGTACTCCCGCAGGAAAGCAATGACGGCCGGGTTGGACGAGGGGAGTTCCGTGTAGGAGCCGAGGCCGAAGGCGTGGTTCTGCTTGCGGATCTCGATCATGCGCCGGGTCCAGTGCAGCAGCGAGGACGGCGAGGCCATGGACGCCTCGACGTTCGTGACCTGGTAGCCGTAGACCGGGTCCATGATCGTGGGCAGGTACAGCCGCCCCGGGTCGCACGACGAGAATCCCGCGTTGCGGTCCGGTGTCCACTGCATCGGGGTGCGGACGGCGTCGCGGTCGCCGAGCCAGATGTTGTCGCCCATGCCGATCTCGTCGCCGTAGTACAGGATCGGCGAGCCCGGCAGGGACAGCAGCAGGGCGGTGAACAGCTCGATCTGGTTGCGGTCGTTGTCGAGGAGAGGGGCGAGCCGCCGGCGGATGCCGATGTTGGCGCGCATGCGGGGGTCCTTGGCGTACTCGGCCCACATGTAGTCGCGTTCCTCGTCGGTGACCATTTCCAGGGTCAGCTCGTCGTGGTTGCGCAGGAAGATGCCCCACTGGCAGTTCGACGGGATGGCCGGGGTCTTGGCGAGGATTTCCGAGACGGGGTAGCGGGATTCCCGCCGTACCGCCATGAAGATCCGCGGCATGACCGGGAAGTGGAACGCCATGTGGCATTCGTCGCCGCCGCTCTCGAAGTCGCCGAAGTAGTCGACGACGTCTTCCGGCCACTGGTTCGCCTCCGCCAGCACCACGGTGTCCGGATAGGAGGCGTCGATCTCCTTGCGGACCCGTTTGAGGAACTCGTGGGTGGCGGGCAGGTTCTCGCAGTTGGTGCCCTCCTCCTGGTAGAGGTAGGGCACCGCGTCGAGGCGGAACCCGTCGATGCCGAGGTCCAGCCAGAACCGCAGCGCGGAGATCATCTCCTCCTGGACCGCCGGGTTCTCGTAGTTGAGGTCCGGCTGGTGGGAGAAGAAGCGGTGCCAGAAATACTGCTTGCGCACCGGATCGAAGGTCCAGTTGGAGGCCTCGGTGTCGACGAAGATGATCCGGGCGTCCTGGTACTGCTTGTCGTCGTCGGCCCACATGTAGTAGTCGCCGTAGGGGCCGTCGGGGTTGGTGCGGGACTCCTGGAACCACGGGTGCTGGTCGCTGGTGTGGTTCATGACGAAGTCGATGATCACGCGCATGCCGCGGTTGTGGGCGGCGTCGACGAACTCCACGAAGTCGGCGAGGTCACCGAACTCCGGCAGGACGGCGGTGTAGTCCGAGACGTCGTAGCCGCCGTCTTTCAGGGGGGACTTGAAGAAAGGCGGCAGCCACAGGCAGTCGATGCCCAGCCACTGCAGGTAGTCGAGCTTGGCGGTCAGGCCCTTGAGGTCGCCCACGCCGTCGCCGTCGCTGTCCTGGAAGGAACGGACGAGGACCTCGTAGAAGACGGCGCGTTTGAACCACTCCGGGTCCCGGTCTTTCGCGGGGGTGTCCTCGAAGGTGTCCTGGACGGGCTCATTGACGATCATGTTGTGGGTGACCCTCCGATCTGCGGGGTGGACGGTCGCAGGACGGTGCTGTGCTCGTCCGAGGACGCCACGTCGGCGGATTCCGCCGCGTGGCCCTCGGGCCCCCGGCCGACCGTAAGCACATGTGCCCCGCCAGGCCGAAGCCGCACATAATTGGCCCTGCCCCAGTGATAGGTCTCACCGGTGAGCTCGTCGCGCACCGGCACCGACTCGTGCCATTCCAGGCCGAGTTGCGGCATGTTCAACGAGACCGTGGCCTCCTGGGTGTGGTGGAAGTCGAGGTTCGCGACCACCAGAACCGTGTTCGAACCGCTTCGCTTCGAGTATGCGATCACCGCTTCCTTGTCCGCCTGGTGGAAGTGGAGATCACGCAGCTGCCGCAGGGCCGGGTTCGCCCGCCGGATCGCGTTGAGCCGGGCGATGAGGGGGGCGATGGTGCGGCCCTCGCGTTCGGCGGTGTCCCAGTCGCGGGGTTTGAGCTGGTACTTCTCCGAGTCGAGGTACTCCTCGCTGCCCTCCCTGAGCGGGGTGTTCTCGCACAGTTCGTAGCCGCTGTAGACACCCCAGGTCGGGGAGAGGGTGGCCGCCAGGACCGCGCG